>NZ_JAJJMN010000001.1:1339745-2679490 GCF_020905335.1 Flavobacterium lipolyticum
AATGATTTTAAAAAACTACTTCAATCTATTTGAATCTGCATGGGATTATACTTTGACTTATGCTCCTAAAATTCCTTTTTTAAGAATCTGACCAAAATCATACATGTCTTCATACGAACAATACAATGGAACGGGTGCCAGACGGATTACATTGGGTTCACGCCAATCTGTTATTACTCCATTTTTCATCAGGTAATCAAATAAGCTCCTTCCTTCTCCATGTAGAAAAACAGAAAGCTGAGAAGCTCTTTCACTAAGATTTGAAGGTGTTATAATCTCAAAATTGCCTTTTACCTCTTTATCAATTTCCTGTAGGATAAACTCTAAATAAGCGGTAATTTTATCTCTTTTTACGATCAGGGTATCCATCCCAACCTCAGCAAACATTTCAACGGAAGCCAAATAAGGTGCTAAGGTAAGTATTGGTAGATTACTAATTTGCCAACCGTCTGCTCCATGAACCGGATCAAAATTAGGCTCCATTTTAAAACGACGTTCCTTGTTATGCCCCCACCATCCGGCAAATCTTGGTAAGTCCGGATTGTTGTGATGTTTTTCATGTACAAAACAGCCTGAAGCATTCCCCGGTCCTGAGTTCATATATTTATAACTGCACCAGGCAGCAAAATCTACATTCCAATCGTGAAGTTCCAGTTTAATGTTTCCGGCTGCATGTGCTAGATCCCAGCCCACTTTTGCTCCTGCTTTTTGACCTGCTGCAGTAATTGTTTTCATATCGAAAACCTGCCCGGTATAATAATTTACTCCTCCTATTAACACTAAAGCCAATTCCTCTCCGACTTCTTCGATTTTGGCCAGAATATCTTCAAGACGAATATTATGTTCTCCTTCACGGCGTTTAATTTCTACAATCGCATCTTCTGTTTTATAACCATGAAAATGTACCTGACTCTGAAACATATATTGATCTGAAGGAAATGCTTTTTCCTCACAGATGATTTTGTAACGGGTTGCTGTTGGCTGATAAAAAGAAACCATTAACAAATGAAGATTTACAGTCAAAGTATTCATTACCGTTACTTCAGAAGGTAAAGCTCCGACTATTTTACTCAGGGGTTCGGCGAATCTTCCCTGATAATCCCACCATGGTTTTTCGGCATAAAAGTGACCTTCTACGGCAAGATCTGCCCAATCGTTCATTACTTCATCAATATAAGCTTTGGTACGTTTTGGCTGTAATCCTAAAGAATTTCCGGTGAAATAAATCACTTTTTTATCATTAACTTTTGGAAATATAAATTGGTCCTGATAGTGATTTAAGATGTCCTCTGAATCGAGTTGTTTCGCGAATTCGCGTGTATTTTGAAAAGTCATTGCGTTTGTTTTGAATCGTAAAAATAACAAAAATTGTTTATTTTGTTTCAAGTTTCAGGTTTCAAGTTACCAACAGAACCTAAAACCTGAAACCTGAAACTTGAAACCATTATAAAATAGAAAACCCGACAAGTTTAAAAACCTGTCGGGTCTGTCTATAAGATAAATTCTAATTAAAGAATTAACATCGCATCTCCGTAAGAATAGAATTTGTATTCTTCTTTGATCGCTTCTTCGTAAGCTCTTTTCATTAAATCATGTCCACAGAAAGCAGAAATCATCATTAATAATGTTGATTTTGGTGTGTGGAAGTTTGTAATCATACAGTTGGCAATACTAAAATCGTGAGGAGGGAAAATAAATTTATTGGTCCAGCCTTCATAAGGGTTTAAAGTATTTTGAGAGGAAACTGAACTTTCGATGGCACGCATTGAAGTTGTTCCAACAGCACAGATACGTTTTCTACCTGCTTTTGCAGCATTTACGATATCACAAGCTTCTTGTCTGATGATCAATTCTTCAGAATCCATTTTGTGTTTGGACAAATCTTCAACCTCAACCGGGTTAAAAGTTCCTAAACCTACGTGAAGTGTTACTTCTGCAAAATTTACTCCTTTAATTTCTAATTTCTTCAAAAGGTGTTTCGAGAAGTGTAAACCTGCCGTTGGTGCCGCTACAGCTCCTTCTTCTTTTGCATAAATGGTCTGGTATCTTTCAGCATCTTCAGCCGTTACTTCTCTGTTGATGTATTTAGGAATCGGAGTTTCTCCAAGTTCTGTCAATTTATTTCTGAATTCTTCGTAAGATCCATCGTATAAGAAACGTAAAGTTCTACCACGTGAAGTGGTGTTGTCGATTACCTCAGCCACTAACGAATCGTCGTCGCCAAAATAAAGTTTGTTACCAATTCTGATTTTACGGGCCGGATCAACCAAAACGTCCCATAGACGCTGCTCTGAGTTTAATTCTCTTAATAAAAAAACTTCAATTCTTGCTCCTGTTTTTTCTTTGTTTCCGTACAAACGTGCCGGAAAAACTTTAGTATTGTTAAGGATCAAAACGTCTCCGTCATCAAAATAATTGATAACATCTTTGAACATTTTGTGCTCTATAGTTTGTTTTTGACGATCAATTACCATTAAACGAGACTCGTCTCTATTCTCTGCTGGAAATTCCGCTAAAAGTTCTTTTGGTAAGTTGAATTGAAAATGTGATAATTTCATATTGACATTGCTGATTTTAGAGTGTAGATTTTAGATTTTTTTATCTAAAATTGTAAATCGTGTGCAAATATACGATTGTGAGATAGGCGTTGTCAAGTGTTTTGCTGTTTATTTTCAAAAGCCTTTGGTTTACTGCCCCTTAGAGTTCCTTAAAAATGAAAGTTTTAGCTTTTTTTTAACTTTAGAGGAAACCAAAGTTCATTTAATCCGAACTCCTGAAAAATTGCTGTTGCTTTTCCTGATCAAAATCAAAAATAAATCCACAAAAAAACCTCCGGTTTGAATCGGAGGTTATTGAACTATGTTCAGCTCTTAAACGAGTTTCTATTTTTTATAGTGTTTCGACAATTTCAAAGTCTAATGCTTTCAAATCATTCCAGAAATCAGGGTACGATTTTGAAACTACTCCCGCATCTTCAATAACAATTGGTACTTTTAAAGCCAAGGGTGCAAATGCCATTGCCATGCGGTGGTCATTGTAGGTTGCAATCTTCACATTGTGCTTAATATTTTCTGATGCCGCCAAAGTCAAACTGTCATTGGTTACTGAAATGGCAGCTCCTAATTTTGTAAGCTCAACTCGTAATGCTTCCAATCGGTCTGTTTCTTTAATTTTTAAAGTATGAAGACCTGTTAAATGACATCCTATACCTAATCCCAGACAAGTCACAACAATCGTTTGCGCAATATCCGGAGTATTGTTCAATTCAAAATTTACATTTTCAAACTTAAAATTCTCTTGTTTTACCAAAGTCATTTGATTGTTCTGAAAAGTAGTTTTCACTCCTAATTTTTCATAAAGTGATACCAATTCAGAATCTCCTTGTAAGCTGTTTTCTTTGTAACTGCTCAACGTTATAGAAGCAGTATCTGCCAAAGCTACTAAACTAAAGAAGTACGAAGCCGAACTCCAATCCGATTCTACTACCATTTCTTTAGAAGCGACTTCTGTTTTTGGATATACTTTAATCACATTACCTTCAAAACTGGTCTGAATATCTAAATCGTTTAGCAAAGCCAAAGTCATTTTGATGTATGGAACCGAAGTGATTTCACCTTCTAAAGTCAATTCTAAGCCATTCTCCAGTTTTGGTGCCACTAATAAAAGTGCCGAAATGTACTGACTGCTTACATTGGCTGCCAAAGTTACTTTTGAAGCGGTTACTTTTTTTCCTTTGATTCGAATTGGCGGATAACCTTCTTCTTTTTCATAGGAAATCTCGACTCCCAATTGTTCTAAAGCTTCTACCAGAATCTTTATTGGGCGCTCCTGCATTCTGCTGGAACCGGTCATGACTACTTCGCGGCCTTCGTTTACTGCAAAATAGGCTGTTAAAAAACGCATCGCCGTTCCCGCATGATGAATGTCTATGATTTCGTCATGGCCAATTAGTGCTTTTTGCATTACCTCACTGTCATCGGAGTTGGAAGTATTGGCTAAAGTAATATTTGGGAACAGTGCTTTTAATAACAACAAACGATTGGTTTCGCTTTTTGATCCGGTTACTGCAATTTGTCCTTGTAAATTATGTTGAGTGGTTTGGAGTAGTAAATTCATTATAGGGTAATTATATTATAGCATTTTTGCAAATCTATTTTAAATAAAGGACACTCCAAAACTTTACCGGGACTTATCACATTATTTTAATTTATCGTTGTTTTTATGACGATCCTTGTCCCGAACTGATTTCAAATCCATTTTTTTATCAAAAGCAGCTTGTAAATCTATTCCGGTTTGATTGGCCAGACAAAGTACTACAAAAACAACATCGGCCAGTTCTTCTCCTAAATCTTTATTTTTATCGCTTTCTTTCTCTGACTGTTCTCCATACCTGCGGGCAATAATACGGGCAACTTCACCTACTTCTTCGGTAAGCTGTGCCATATTGGTTAATTCGTTAAAATAACGAACGCCGTGTTCTTTAATCCAGGTATCTACATCCAGTTGTGCATTTTTCAAATCCATAGTTCTATTTTTCAACAAAAATAATTCTAATCTTTTAATACCGCTAGATTCTCTTTAAAACAATTTTCTCTGTTTCTTTAGCGATCATCCCTTTGTAATATTCTTTTAGCATTTCATATTTTTCAGTAGATACAATTGCATCATTAATCTGGTGCTGCACTGTGATTTGTAAAAGATTATCGTTTGCTGCAATGTTAAACTTAAAAGTTCCTAAATTCTCTTCCATATTGAAAATTGCTGGTGCAGGTAGTGTTTCTACTGCGAATCCTTCAGGAATTTTAAGCGTAATATTGTATTTATCAGTAAACGGGAAACCAAAATCTACCGGATATTCTCTCACTTCCTGTTTGAATGGGTTTTCCTTATTTGCAAAAAACAACATAGGGCTCACATATATTTTACCACCAATTACTTCACATAAATTATTCCCTGTAAAAGAGTACGATTCAACAATAGGCAATAGAATATCCTTTTCATTGGTTTTGGAGTACTCACTAATTTCAATTTTATTGTTTTGGTTTTCCAATTTTTCCAGATATTCCTCTTCTTTGAGACTAGAAATATTATGTCTGGTGATCACAGCATTGTAATCCGTACATTGTCTTCTGGTTTTTCCTGTGATTTTACCATCAGGATCAACGCTATAATTCATAAACACAATGTCATTCGACGATTTTTTAGGCATCAAATCTACTTCTTCAGAACTTCCGTCTTTTCGAATCAATCGACCGTACCAGTTTAGAGCTCTAAATGGTAAAACATTAGGGGTTGAATACTTATCTGAAGCATCTAAAAGGATATTCCCCTCTGGTGTTTCAACTGCCGCAATAACATAATTAAAAGCAGTTCTGTTTGGAAAAAGAGAAATCCCGTTAGAACGTGTACTCACTAAAACCGGATTTGCGGTTAATCCTGCGTAGCGCAACATAGCAGTTAACATCAAATTAATATCGGCAATGTTTCCTGACTTTTCTTTATAGGCTTTCTTAACACCACTGTCACAATTGTACCCGTTATAGTCATTCCACTTTACATTAGCCTTTACGTAATTTAAAATGGTTAGAATTTTGTCCTCCGGAGTGTTTTTTCCTGCCAGTATTGCCTTTAAATCTTCTTCAAAATATCCAGTTTTATTTAATTCAGGACCAAAATCATCATATTCGTAAATGGTTTTGACCACAGAATTCCAATCTGTCGAATACATTTTTAATTGTGCATTTAGATGTTTTGTCATTGATAATTCATGCTGAATGCTGGATACGTAATTGTCAATATTATTTACAAAAGCTTCCTCTTTCATAGCCGGAAAATCTTTTGCTACATAAGTTGTTCTTGTTTCAGTATAATTAATTTTATCTGTAGAAAATGTTGTCGTACTGTTCATCCCTTCACTTCTTTCTTTACTTGTGAGAGTAATCGTCTTTAAACCTTTTTCTACTGTTAGTTTAGGAAAGATATATCCTTTCTGTCTTGAATTAAAGACATAATACTCCGGAATATAGGTGCTAAACTCGGAATAATTCACAGGAATACTGTTTTGAAATTCCCACTCCCTGATAAGTCGATCACTCGGACATCTTAAAACATATCGAAATTCAATAACAGAACCTTCTTTAACATTAGGCATTGTAATCTTTTTTTGTGACCTGTATTTATTGACTACTTCATCAAACACTCCATCGCTCTTCAGTTTTGTCTTTTCGATTTTCCCTCCAACCAAATTGTAAGTAACAGCATCACTAAATGTTACCTTTTCTTTAAAGCCACTCTCATTACCGTACCATACTTTTTGATTAGCCCACTCGTATCCTGCCTTTTTATAAATTTTAATTCTGATTTCAACTTCTGTAACGGTAATAAAACCTTCATTTGAATCATACTGTATACTGGCATTCCCTTTTTTATACAGAATAGCAGCTACTGCTGATGAATCTTTAGGGTGTACTTTTTCCTCTAGTTCTGCAACAGATACTTTCCCTAATTTAAACTCTTGTGCTGAAACTTTAAACATGCCCAGCAGCACAATTAAAAAACTTAAAAATTTGATTGGTTTCATTTTGGTTAGTTCTTGGTTAATATAATTTTGGCATTATCATTTTTGGCTATCTGCTCCATAAAAAGACGATAGTCATCGTATTCTTTGTTGGAGTATTTCCCTTTATTTAAAAACAGCGAACGTTTGTACAGCAGTTTATTGTTTTCTTTTTTGATAATTTCGGTTTTGTATGCTCCGAACTTTCCATTTAATTCGAAATTTGAGGGCAAAAATTCAATCGTAAAACCCGCAGGTAAACTAACCTCAATTTCATCAGTATCTAAATACCCACGCTGAATTTGAAATGAATTTTTTCTGTTTCGGATTCTCTTTACGTTCGTGGCACTTTGATTAAATGCATCAACAGCAAAAATTAGTTTATTCCCTGAGACTGTTGCATAATTTAAAGCACTAAGCTGGACATCTTCGGTAAAACGTATCGCCTCTTTGTTATTGTTCAAAGCTATTTTACCCAATTTCAGGTTGTTGATATTGTCCCAATATTCTTTGTAGTGGGCTTCTTTTTCGGTTGGCTGTAAATGCTCAATCCGTGTTTTCGAAGCGTATTGAGAACCTTCTGAATGTATTAAAACGGAACCGGAAAAATGTCCGTTTTCATCTATTGTATAAGTACCTTTTTCATTTTGAGTGTTGCCTTCATCTGCATACACTTTTGTTCGCACAATTTCACCACCCTCAGGTTTAATAACTAATACATCTCTGTCATCCGTAAAAGTTCCCTGATACCCGAAAGGATTGTCCTGACTCGTACATTCTAACCAAGTATAACTATCACCTGTGGGAATTGCTAAAATAATATGGTTTCCTTGTTGAGATACAAAATCTGATCTAATATCCATTTTATATGAGTCGCCATACAGTTTTGTATAATAAGATTCTACACCTACGCATTTCAATAATGCTTTAGTATAATTAGTCAAAGCCTTACAGTCACCATAGCCTAATCGATCAACATCTTTAGCAAGCATTGGTTTCCAACCTCCTATTCCCTCATGAATAGCAACATACCTAACTTTTTGTTGAAGATACTTATAAATTATTTTTGCTATCTCAATGGCATCTTTCTCATTCCCAACCAAAGCTTTCATTTTTACTTTCGTTTCCTCTGGAATATCTTCAGTACCAAATAAAATTTTATCTCCCCACCATTTACCAAATTCTTTCCAAGTCTTGGCGTTCCCATCAACCCCTTCAAGATTAAAATATTCAAGTCCCATTAAAAGACTAGGATATATTTCATTAAAACTCGGGCTATAATCTTCTGATTTTTGTGCCAAAATAGCTGCTGCAACGTACGAAAGTTGAGTCTCACTGTCGACGATCTTTTTTATATTAAAATCTAAAAATTGATATTCTTTTTTCCTAAAACCTAAGCTAGCTGGATATTTAATGTTCAAAACATTCTTTTCAACACTAATATAATATCCCTCTAATGGCATCCACGTTGGAATAAAAGCAGTTGTAGAAGTTTGTGTTTCACTATTATAAACTACAGTGTATGGGTACGAAATTGGGGTATATTCTAAAAAAAGATATCTATTATCAGAAATAAGTGTACCGCCATCAACTGCGCTTTGATCTTTAAAATCTTTTCTTTTGACTTTTTTTATTTCATTTCCAAAAGCGTCATAAATAATAGCTTCAATACTATTAACTGACGAATTTTTACCATAATCTTCATAAGCATTTACCGCATTCGAACCTTTTTCATTTAGTACCGTAACGATTCGTTGCGTTTTTATAGTCATACTACGTTGCGAAGAAATTGTAATATCAGTCTGATTTAGACGAACTACTGCATTGGCATTTTCTTTAAGACTGTCGGCAATTGCAGCCACAGCATATTCGCTTTTTTGAGCGGAAGAAATAAGGGTAAACAGGCAAAAAAATAACGTAACAACCAGGCTTCTCATTTAGTAAGTAATTTCGCCAAATATATATTATTTTTAGAAATCCTTAACATTTGTCTAATATTTTTTTAATCTCTGTTTTTGCTGTCTATTAAAATAGTTACGGGTCCGTCATTTACCAGGCTAACTTTCATATCGGCACCGAAAATTCCTGCCTGTATTTTTTTAGTGAATTCTTTTTCTAGGGATTTTAGAAAATTCTCATACATGGGTATTGCGAAGTCTGGTTTTGCTGCTTTTATATAAGAAGGACGATTCCCTTTTTTGGTAGAAGCATGAAGTGTAAACTGACTCACTACGATAATATCTCCGTCGATATCCTGAATTGAACAGTTCATAACGTCATTCTCATCTCCAAAAATTCTCATTTTGACAATCTTACCCACCAGCCAATCAATATCTTCCTGCGTATCGGCTTCTTCTATTCCCACTAAAACCAATAAACCTTTCTGAATATCTGCAACTTTTTTCTGATCGATTGTTACGGATGCTTCTGAAACTCTTTGCAGTACTATTCTCATTTATGTAAGTCTTAAAGTTGAAAGTCAAAAAGTGTAAAAAAGCCCTTTCGAAACTTTTTAAACATCGCCCTTTTAACTGAATTTATTTTCTCGTTTCATCACTCGCTGCACGATCATCACCATAAGTATCCGTGCGGTAATGCTCTTCGTCTCCTTCCAAAATTTTGAGGTAACTGTTATAGCGGGACCAGGCGATTTCATCTTTTTCCAAAGCGGCTTTAATGGCACAGTGTGGTTCTTCTTTATGCAAACAGTTATTAAACTTACACTGATCTTTTAATCGGAAGAATTCCGGAAAATAACCGCTTATTTCTGAAGGTTCCATATCAACAATTCCGAAACCTTTTATTCCCGGAGTATCGATAATCTGCGCATTAAAAGACAGATCGTACATTTCGGCAAAAGTAGTGGTGTGCTGTCCTTGTTTGCTTTGTTCTGAAATTACAGTAGTTTTAAGATGCAAACTTGGCTCCATCGCATTGACCAATGTCGATTTTCCAACACCTGAATGCCCGGAAAACATACTCACTCTACCCACCATCATTTCTTTTAGTTTATCCACACCTTTATTCTCTGTAGAAGAAATACGCAGGCACTTATATCCTATTTCCTGATAAATGTGCTGCAGGTAAAGCTGTTCATCCAAAGTACTTTCATCCAAAGTATCGATTTTATTAAAAATCAAAACAGCCTCAATTCCATACGCTTCGGCTGTAACTAAAAAACGATCTATGAAACTCGTTGTTGTTGGCGGATTATTAATAGTAATCAGTAAAAAAACCTGATCTATATTGGATGCAATGATATGAATCTGTTTGGATAAATTAACCGACTTACGAACGATATAATTTTTTCTTTCGTGAATATTAAAAATCGTTCCGGTTACCGCATCTGAAGTTTGCTCCAATTCATAATCAACAATATCACCTACAGCAATTGGATTGGTACTCTTAATACCCTTCATCCTAAACTTCCCTTTCATACGGCATTCTATAAAATCACCCTTTTCTGATTTTACAGTGTACCAACTTCCTGTAGATTTATATACGAGTCCTGTCATTCTTTAATTTTAGATTGCTGATTTTAGATTCTAGATTATGCTTTGAACCAAAAAATAAAAGGCAAAATTACGTTTTTAGAATTGAACAACGCAACTTCACCTTTTAAAAATAAAGACTTACTCTTAAATTGAAAGATTTACCAGATAATTTCGGCTAAAATTTCATTCTCTTTGATTTTCCCTAACTGAATCGTTTTTAAAGTTCTGGACGTTTTTCCCGCTCTTGTAATATAAATTTCGACCATTAATGTTGCCGGACCATTTTCAGTTAATTCAGTTTCTCCAAAATAATCGGTTTTAATTTTATATTTCCCCTTTATTGCATTTCGAATTATATATTGCTCCGGCCCATAACCTTCTGTAAAATCTTTAGAAAATCTTCCTCCAATTTGTGTAGAAGTATGGCTGTAATAACATTCTTCATTTGTTGGCTCAATTACATGTAAATCCAAATCAACATCCATTTGGTTCCAGTTCATAATAACTCTAATATCAACCGGCATTTTTGCAAGGTACTTTTTATCAAGCTTACCCGTTTTTATGCCAGAATGTTCTGTTATCATTCGATTAACATCCATTAGAATAATATCCTCTACACCTTCATACTGGCCACTCATTTCTCCATAATAATTCACTTCAAGCGCTTTAATTAATTGATCAAAAGCTTCTTGATATTTTCCTGCATCTTCTAGTGTTAACGCATAATCTCTGAGACTCTGTGGTTCATGCTCTCTCCATTTCACGACTTGTTTTGCAGTAAATACTGCATCATTATAATCTTTCCACTGACGCAAAGTATAAGTCAAAGTTTTATAAAGCTGGTGATTCTCTAACCCTAAATCAGCAATATTACTAAGGATCAGCAACGCTTTTTTTACATCGCCATGAATGTAGAAAAAATGAGCCACATCAAAATAAAAACTGGGGTTCCTTTCCTGTGCTTTTCGTAATTCAAAGTACAAATCATATTGTTTTTCTTTTGGAGCTGAGGCCAGTGCTTTTAAATACAATCGATCTGGATTCCAACTTTTTGTTTCTACAACTCCACTATTCCAAGAGTCCTTTTTCGTTGTTACAATAATAACTCCATTTGCCCCACTGCTACCATATGCAGAAATTCTCGACGGATCTTTCAACACCTCTACCGAAGCGATATCATCTGACTTTAAATCGGTTAATTCACCCTCATAAAACTGACCATCAACAATAATTAAAGGCTTTTTTGAATCTCCGGCTAAATAACCTCCATTAAAATTTGAATCTTCTGAAAGATCTTTATTTTTTGAAGTGCCTTTTTCAAGAGCACCTGTTAAATCTGGTTTTTTTTGAGTACCATACCCTACTACAACTATTTCTTGTAATTCTGCGCTGTTTGAAACTTTATTAATTTCTTCGCTTCCTACTTTTTTATCTTTTATCTCAGTAATTTTTGGTATATCCCCAGTAACTTCTTCCGCTTTTGCTAACACTGGCGCAACAAATTTAACCTGATCTACTTTTGGTGCAGAAGCAGTATTATATACATTGTTGTCTTCAATTACTGTCGCAGCTGTTCCTGCGCCAACAGGTTCATCTACGGTCAAGACTGCATCAGGATCTCCTTTTATAGTCTCTTGATAAACTGTGCCCTCATCTCTACCTAAACTAGGCGGCGGAAGTTGTCTTTTGTATTTATACTTAGACGCAATTTTCTGCCCTTTGTATTGAACATTCTTTTTCCACCAAATATTTAATTCCTTAAAATAATTTTCAATACTTTCCCAATTATTTTTTTGCTGCGCCAGTGTAGCATCATGTTCCTGTTTTTTAATTCGGTCAAATTCGGCACGCAATTCTGCTGGCGGCATAATATCATAAGAAATATAATCGCGAATATCTTCCAGAACAATCAATGAAGTATTCTTTGTTATGATTCCGTATTTCTTGCCCAGAAGCTCGATTTCATCTGCATTTTTGTCATATTGAAAATCGAGGTTGGCAATTTTTTTCTGCGCCCAAAGTTTTTCAATATTTACTTCTTTGGTATCTTGAATAGTAGCTTCAAGCGTAATTTTTCGTTCCAAAACTACTTGGTTTCCGTAACCAAAAAGAAGTGTAATCTCGTTTTTCGGATTCAAAGAAATCCCCGAAAAACTAAAATTTCCCGAAACCGAAGTCCCTTCTATCGGAAATACATCAGTTACCGTTAAATTCTCCTTTATTCCAAGAAACTTTAAATTAGTATTTACCAATTTATCTAAAGCAGCTTCAGCATTTATCTGATTTAAATTGATGAAGTTTCCGCCGGTTTTCATTGAAGAAAAGTTGAGAAAAGCAAAATCTGAAGAAACTGAAGAGCTAATTATGTAAACAGGTTTCTTCGTTTTGGGTAAAAGATTTTCACTCAAAGAAGATAATCCATCAGTGAAAAATAAAAATTCATCCTGGTTTTCAAAACTGATTTGTGAAAAACGAGTTCCGCCATCGTATTTTGTGTTCTCTAAAACTGTTTTTAATTCGGACCAATTTCCATCAGAAACTACAAACTCTTTTCGTTTTTCGAAAGTATAATTCAAAAAGTACAAGGTAACTTTTGTGTTTTGTATTTTCTGGAAATAAGCATTTAACAAATCCAGTTCCTTTTTTAAATCTCTGTTCTGACAGCTAAGCGAGTTATCCCAAATTAAACCAATCGAAGCCGGTGTCTTTTTCGCTGTTTTATTCCCTTCTACAAAAGTATTCCCGTAAAAATAATGTTGGCCTCCAACATCCTGCATCAATACACTTGGAAGATTTTGCTGTAATGGAATTTTAAAAACTATTTTTTCTGCAGGCTGATAGTTTTCTTTTTTGATCGAAGCCTGAAAAGATTGGTTCCATTTTGAAAAAGTAATCTCATTTCCTGAATTCTCAGTAATTGTTGGTGCCGTTGAAGCTCCTAAAACTGATACATTAATTTCAAACTGGTCTATTTTTTTTGGAAAACGACTCATCAATTGATACACCAGATTGTCTTTATCAAGAGCCGAAAGTTCTTCTTCGTAACCAATAATCACGGTTCGTTCTCCATTTGGCAGTAACGGATAAATTCTGGTTCTAAAATTATTTCCATCTACTTTCTCCAGTAATCCCGGGTCAACACGACGATGTTCAATCGCTTCAAAAACCTGTTTCCCTTTATTTTTATTAACCGGAACTGCTTCGCGTATTTTTCCGTTAATATCAATAGCATATCTGGAAACCGAAACATTTTCCGGTAACGGAAAAATAAGTTCTGCCTCCATCTGACGGGTTCCTGAATTAAAAAAGTGCATTTCGGCAGTAGTATAAGCAATGTTTCCTACCACTTTTACATTGACGAAAAGTTTGTTCATTCTCACTTTTTCAGCATCCTCTCCTTTAACTGTTAGCTCAGGACTTTGTGCTAAAGTTTTTGTTCCAATAAGCAAAAAGAAGAAAAACAATACATGCAAATTCATCCGAAAAATGCCCGGCACAGACAAAAACAATTTTGACTTCATGATACGAAAATTTAGGTTTATACTTTTATAGAGAACAAAAAACATCAAAAGGTTGGGAAGATACTATTTATTTCAAAAAAAAATCTCCAAAGCCCAAAAGCAAAGGAGATTTAATATAAAAAAACAATCTATTTTTAAAATTGTGACATAAGAAAATCGTAGAACAACGTTTAAAAAGCTTCAATTCACTTATATCACTTATGCGTTTAGAAAAAATTATGCATTGAAAACTTTTTCCTGATGACCAATACTTTCCTGGTGAATTGCTTTAAACATTCTCAAAACAAATTCTTCGGTAAGTCCTTTTTTCTCTCCTTCCAGAATCATTTTTCCTAAGATTTCATTCCAACGATTGTTTTGAAGAATCGCAACGTTTGCGTCTTTTTTCACCTGTCCAATTTCATCAGCAACTTTCATACGTTTTCCTAGCAACTCTAATAAGTTAGCATCCAAAACGTCAATGTTTGCTCTTAATTTCTTCATTTTTTGGTTGTACTCGTCTGTAGTATCATCTGTTTTTCTGATGGTCAAATCTTTTATGATTTGTTTCAAAGCATCCGGAGTTACTTGTTGAGCGGCATCACTCCAGGCATTGTCCGGATCGTAATGCGTTTCGATAATCATACCATCGTAATTCAAATCCAAAGCTTCCTGAGTCACTTCGAAAATCATGTTACGGTTTCCTGTAATATGAGACGGATCGATGATTAATGGTAAATCAGGGAATTTATTTTGCAATTCGATTGCAATTTGCCATTCCGGAATGTTTCTGTATTTTGTTTTTTCGTAAGTCGAAAATCCTCTGTGAATCACCCCTAATTTTTCGATTCCGGCCATGTGCAAACGCTCTACACCACCTAACCATAAAGCTAAATCAGGGTTTACCGGGTTTTTAACCAAAACGATTTTATCTGTTCCTTTCAAAGTATCTGCAATTTCCTGAACTGCAAAAGGGTTTGCCGTTGTACGGGCACCCACCCATAAAACGTCGATATCGTGTTCTAAAGCCAATTTACAGTGTGCTGCAGTTGCTACTTCAGTTCCCATTAATAAACCGGTTTCAGCTTTCGCTTTTTGTAACCATTTCAAACCAATTTCTCCAACACCTTCAAATCCTCCCGGACGCGTTCTTGGTTTCCAGATTCCCGCTCTGAATACGCTAACTTTTGAATCTTTCAACTCACGTGCAATCTTCAATACCTGATCTTCTGTTTCTGCGCTGCATGGTCCTGCTATCACAAGTGGGTGATTTAAATTGAAATCTTCTAACCACTTTCTCATTTCTTTCTTATTTTCCATCTTTGTTATAGTTTATTTTTTAATTGTTAATCCGTTTAGTATTTCTTTAATTTTATTGGTGCTTTCCATTTCTTCAAAAATGGCGCTATAATCTTCTTCTTTCAGCAAATCCCTAAACCGACTGAGATTTGAAATGTATGCTTCTAAAGTTTCGAGAACGTATTCTTTATTCTGCTCAAAAATGGGTGTCCACATCGCGGGAGAACTTTTGGCCAGACGCACTGTACTTTCAAATCCGCTTCCCGCCATATCAAAAATATCCTGTTCGTCTTTTTCTTTGTTCATTACCGTTTTCCCAAGCATAAATGAGCTGATGTGAGATAAATGCGACACATAAGCAATATGTTTGTCGTGCGAAACCGGATCCATGTATCGAATCCTCATTCCTATTTCGCTGAAAAGCTTCAATGCCTTTTCCTGCAATTTAAAAGTGGTTTTTTCCACCTCACAAATAATATTCGTTTTCCCTTTAAACAACCCTCTTATCGCCGCCGAAGGCCCTGAGAACTCTGTACCGGCAATTGGATGTGTAGCAATAAAATTTCTTCGTTTCGGATGACTCGCTACTGCATCGCAAATTGGTTTTTTAGTCGACCCAACTTCAAAAACAATTGTTTTGTCTCCCACTAAATCCAATACTTTTGGTAAAACCGTTAGCGCCACATCTACAGGAACCGAAACAATTACAAAATCAGCTCCTGACAAATCTTCAAAATGTCCTTCCTGATCAATAACTCCTAAATCAATTGCTTCCTGCAGGTGTTTTTCGTTACTGTCAATTCCAAAAACAGCTGCATTTGGATGTTGGTCCTTGATGTCCAACACCATCGAACCGCCAATTAATCCTATTCCTATTACGTATATTTTCATATATATATATTTTTTGATACTATTTCCTGTTATTCACTTCTCAACACAAGATAAGAATCATACACATCCGAATATTGTCCATAAACCTCAGAGCTCAATTTTACTCCCAATTTTACTTCTTTTTGAGGAAGTTCATTTAAAATTTCATTTGATTCTAAATATTTTATGGCGTTCGGCAAATTATTGCTTCTAACTAAACTATTTGCTATTACTTTACCATCTGTGATGTTATAAAGTTCTACTAATGCATAATTATTAGAATTACCAACATAAGGACTCGCCTCAAGAACAACTGACTTTACATCTTTGAAATCTCTAATATCAAATCTAATCCCTTTTGTAGTTGCATTAACAAATAATGGATTTACAGTAGGCAAACTCACTCGAACTTCTACAAATACAATTCCTCCATTTCCGTTACAAACATATTTTGTAACTTGAATTTCTGAATTATCTAATATTTTATTATTATTTAAATCAATGCCCGATTCTATTTTTACTCCACCATTCCCACAAGTACCTCCCTTAGCTTCATCTGTAATATTAACAAGACTGAGATTTCCATTTAAACCATTACATACATATGTTTTGTATTTAACTTCGTTATCATCTAGGACCCCATCTTTATTTAAATCTAATCCATACTCAACTTTTAATCCTCCATTTCCACAATTACCTCCTGAATTTTCATTAGTAGTTCTTGTTAAATTCGTATTTCCATCTGTTCCATTGCAAACATATGCGGTAGAAGTTATTTCATTTTCTTCTAAAACACCATTTTTATTAAGATCCAATCCGGAATTTATTTTTATCCCCCCATTTTCACAACTTACCCCTTTAGGCTCTTTGATCACAGTAGTTAAGCTGTTTTTTCCATTTATACCATTACAAACATATTTTGTATTTTGAACTTCATTACCATCTAATATCCCATTAAAATTATTATCTAATCCTGTTTCAATTTTTAATCCTCCATTTTCACAATTGATTCCTGGATTTTCAACCGACATATTTACTAAAGTGTTTACTCCGTTTGATCCTTGCGATCCCTCATCACCTTCACAGGCAGTAAAAGAAATTGATATAATTAAACAAAGTAGGTGTATTCTTTTCATTTTTAGTTATTTTCTTTCTTAGTATTTATTTTATTAATTTAAAAAAAGCTTCGACTTCGCTCAGCCCGACAATCTGGATAAAAAACTTGATTCTTGATTCTAAAATCTTAATCCCTAAAATCGCTCTATTGCTTCTTGTACTTTTTCTTCTTTTACACACAATGAGAATCTGATGTATCCTTCGCCGTTGCTTCCGAAAATAGTTCCCGGCGTGATAAAAATGTGTTTCTCGTATAATATTTCATCGATGAACTTCTCTGCTGATGCTATTCCTTCCGGAAGTTTTGCCCAGACAAATAAACCTACACCTTCTTTATAAACTTCGCAGCCTAATTTCTCTGCTAATTTTTCCGTTAATTCTCTACGACGTCTGTAAATTACATTCTGATCATCGAACCAACTTTTATCGCAATTTAAAGCTGCGACAGCGCCTTTCTGAATTCCGTAAAACATACCGCTGTCCATATTGCTTTTTACTTTCAAAACAGCATCGATAATTTCAGGTTTCCCTAAAACCATCCCCACTCTCCAGCCGGCCATATTAAATGTTTTACTCAATGAATTCAATTCTAAAGCTACATCCTTTGCGCCTTCAACCTGCAGCAAACTCATTGGATTATCATTCAAAACAAAACTATACGGATTATCGTTAACCAATAGTATGTTGTGTTTTTTAGCAAAAGCAACCAGTTTTTCAAATAACGTCAAGCTTCCTCTTGCACCCGTAGGCATGTGAGGATAACCCAGCCACATCAGTTTTACTTTCTCCAGCTCTAATTTCTCTAAAGCTTCAAAATCAGGCTCCCAGGAGTTAGCCTCTTTCAAATCATAATAAACCGGAACTGCTCCAACCAAATTGGTTACCGAAGTATAAGTTGGGTAACCCGGATTCGGAATTAAAACCTGATCGCCTTCATTTAAAAATGCTAACGAAATGTGCATAATTCCTTCTTTCGAACCCATCAAAGGCAAAATTTCATTATTCGGATTCAACACAACACCAAACTGGTTCTGATAAAAATCAGCCATTCCTTTTCTCAATTCCGGCAATCCCTGATAGCTTTGATAGCCATGCCCGTTTTCCTCCTGAATTGCTGCGGCTACCGCTTCAATTACTGCTTTAGACGGACTCAAATCAGGGCTTCCGATGCCCATATTGATGATAGGTTTCCCTTCAGATTGCAGTTGACGAACTTCTCTCAATTTTGAGGAGAAGTAGTATTCTTCAACTGTATCTAATCGTTTTGCTGTTGTGATCATTTTTTTGGGTTTTAGGCTTTAAGCTGTATGCTTTAAGCTCATTTAAACTTTTTAATTTGTTGTATTATTCTTTTTAACTTTATGATTTTCGACTTTTCAACTTTAAGACTCACTTAAAGGTTTTGTGTTTTTGTATTCTCCCAATACTTTAAAATATTCTGCCATAATGTTTAATAACGATTTGGCTTTTGCAAAATCCTCGTATTTCTCAAAGGTTACGTCTACAAAAAACGCATATTTCCAAGGTGTTTCAATTTTTGGAAGCGACTGAATTTTCGTCAAATTCAATTTGCAGTCACTCATTACATTTAAAACCGCTGCCAGACTGCCTCTCTTATGATCCAGTTCAAATTTAATTGAGGCTCTGTTGATTTCATTTTCCGGCAAAAATGAATTCTGCTTTTTAATGATTACAAAGCGGGTCATATTGTTTTTGATGGTTTGGATTTCAGGAGCGATAATTTCTAAATTGTACATTTCTGAAGCCGTTTTACTTGCGATCGCTGCGATTCCGGTCAATTGTTTTTCCTGAATTCTTCTTGCTGTTTCGGCCGTATCTTTATCCTCAACCAATTTAATATTTGGATATTGTTTCAAAAAATCCATACACTGCAATAAGGCCATCGGATGCGAATGAACCTCTTTTATGTCCACAATTTTCTGACCTTTTAAAGCCATTAAATTTTGGTGAATATTCAAATAATGCTCTCCGATAATGTGAATATTATTCTTATCAATCAAAGCATAATTTGGAATAATTGGTCCCGCAATCGAATTTTCGATAGCCATTACTGCCTGCTCTGATTTTCCTGAAAGCAGACTGTCAATTAATTCTTCAAAAGACAAACACTCATCAATATCCACATTTTCAGAGAAATACTCCTTCACTACCTGATGGTGAAAAGATCCTTTAATACCTTGTATTGCAATTTTCGTTGTCATATATTCAAAAAAAAATCCTGATTTGCATCAGGATTGTATATTAGTTTTATTTGTCTTTTAATTTTCTCAAATAACCATAGCACAATCCTCACTTCTACTAAAGAAGAAATAAAAAGAGTTGCTAAAATAAAAACGGTTATTAGTCATTTTGTTTGTGTTTTTCAATAAATACTCTGCGAATGTATAAATTATTTTTACCGCACCAAAAAAAATAATACTTTTTATGAAACAAAAAAGGATTTCTTAACAAATTTATGATGTTTTGTAAGATAATATAAAAATATCCTCTTAAAATGAGATATTTACAATTGGTTTTTTTTAAAGATGCTAAGATTCTGAGGTACTAAGATCCTAAGATTTTATTCGTAGCTTTTAAAAATTTGGCAATAAATATCTTAGATCTTTTTCTTATATCTCACAAATACCATTTTTCTATTTAATTTTTCAAGATTTAACTCATTCCTTAAATCATCTCTTAAGTCTTCTAATATTAAATCTAAGCTCGTTATCGTAGTTTTTTTTCATATCGTCAGCAATATTTTTAGCTAATATGATTTGATTCGTTGTTCCGAATAACTGAATCAATGCTATTGAATTTTCAATATATTCTATAAATTCTAATTCATTAAGTTCTCTATTAGAAGCATACTCCAATTTCTTCCATGCTTCAATCAAATATGTAATTCTTAAATCTTTCCTTTTATTCTCTAAATCTCTTTTTTGACCAAGTTTATGCAATATAAACCATCCAAACATTGTAATTATTGAAGTTATTAAAAGAGGAAATAGTAGTTGTATATTTAATGTCATTTCAAAATTTATTTTTTATAGCTTTCAAATGAGCCTGAACCTCTTCCCAAGAATACAATTCTGACTTTCCTTCTTCTAAGTTTTGTATCCGAATATCTAA
Organism: Flavobacterium lipolyticum; assembly: GCF_020905335.1. Taxonomy (NCBI): domain Bacteria; kingdom Pseudomonadati; phylum Bacteroidota; class Flavobacteriia; order Flavobacteriales; family Flavobacteriaceae; genus Flavobacterium; species Flavobacterium lipolyticum. Next base: position 1,359,713 of record NZ_JAJJMN010000001.1, read on the forward strand.
TTCTCTTTTAACATCATCAGAAATTTCTAAATCATCTTTAGAAACACTGTCCCACAATTGCTCTGCCAAAACAATTTTTTCGGCATTACTATATTTAGATAGATTTTTAATTTCCATATTTTCAGTATTAATACATTATCAATAGTACAAAATTAATTAAAAATTGCCTTGAATAGAGTAAATTAAGAACACTATTTATTTGCCCCGAATTCACGAATGATTTCAAACTATTGCAGCTTTTAAACAAAAAATCCGTGAATTCGTGGCTCTCTCGCAATCCTAAAATAATCCCGAAACCGGTGCATTCTTAATTCCAATTTTAGTGTAATCGAAATTCATTTTTTGCTGTAATAATGAGGCGTACACACTTCTAAAATCAATTTCATGTTTCAGATCTCCGTTATCCAAATTAGATAAATCAGGGTTCTTACCTAAAATTGTCCCTCTGTTGTTTCCGCCAATTATAAACATTGGCGCTGCAGTTCCGTGATCTGTGCCGTTTCCATTATCTTTAACACGTCTTCCAAATTCAGAAAAAACTACAACCGTTACATTCTGAAGCAGCTTTGCCTGTTTCAAATCCTGATAAAAACTATACAAGGCGTCATTCAGCTCCCTTAATTTTCTTTCGTGCAAAGCCAGCTGATTGTCATGAGTGTCAAATCCGCCCAGCGAGGTATAATATACTTTCGAATTTAGATTTCCTTTAATCAATCGGCCAATCCATTCCAGGTTTTTAGACAATTCTGTTTTCGAATAACTAATTTCCGACTTTGATTTTGTCAATGCCTTCTGAATTTCATCCGACCCCTCTGTAACCGAATTGGCAATTTTTCGAACAAAATCCAATTGTGGATTGTCAGACAAGGTTACATTTACTTCTTTATCTGATTTTACCTTAAATCGGTTTGGGTCTTTTACGGTTATAAAATTAGGTTCATTTCCTTTTAAGGCCAGATTATCGATCGAATCCAGATTTATTCCCGCTGTAGCCTGATGTCCATTGCATTGTAAATCTAAATAACGTCCTAACCAGCCTTCGTTACTATACTTATTAGAATCTGTTGCGGTTTGCCAAATTTCCTGACTTCTAAAGTGTGATCGGATGGGTTCAGGATAACCTACATTTTGAATTACGGTCAAATCTCCGTTTTGCTGTATCTGAGCCAGATCTTTCAATGCCGGATGAAATGCCATTCCTTTATTTTTACCAATAACAACGTCTCTATTCAAAGCTATTTTTGTACGATAGTCGTAATACAGCGGATTGTCGTACGGTATAAAAGTATTCAATCCATCATTTCCCCCATTTAACTGAACAAACACCACACATTGCTCGCCTACAATTAAACTACTCTGCGAACCAAATGCGTGTAAAAAATCAGGAAGCACCAACATTCCGCCGGTAAGAGTTCCTGTAAGCGTTAGAAAATTCCTTCTGTTCATGATAATAACTTCTAAATTAATTGATACTCGGGCAGTTTTGTAATATAATTGAAGAGCCGAATTACGGCAAAATTGGCGTGTTCCTCTTTGGGATCGAAATCGTATTTTAGTAAATTCTCCATGTCTTTTTGCATCGAATCATTTACTTTAAACAATAATCTGTTTGAAAGTTCCGTGATGATGGTTTTATTAGTACCATTGGTGTCAAAGTCCATTTTTACATCTACTTTTTCAAACTGCGGTTTTGGTTTTTCAGCATCGGCAGTCATGGTGTTCAACGTTTTTCGAGTGATACTTTTTCCTGAACAAAGTAAATCGGCTGTGTTGTTGCGCTGCAGATACACCTGAGAAGTCAGCCAGGAATTCCCTCCCTCCCAGCCTTTCACATTAACCTGATTGTATAAATCCATTCCTTGTTGCTTCAGAAAAAACAAAATCATACTCTCATCAAGATCGTCGATATGCAGTTCCTCTAAAAGCTGTAAAATGTAAACTAACGGATCTTTGATTTTGGTTCCCGAATTCTCTTTTTTATACTCTTCGGTAAAAATTTTGGTTAGTAAAGGCTGTATTTCAAATTTCACCTTTCTAAAATAATCTCCATAGTAAGTGACCAAATCTTCAGGCGGATTGTCATAAATGAACCATTTCAGAATTTTTCGGGTAATGAGATATGGAATGTTTTTCTGTTCGAAAATAATATCGACCAAATCATCTGCTTTCCAGTTTCCGGTTTTACCAAAATAGGTTTTGTCTGAATCATCTTCAGCAAACCGTCTGTAAGCAGCCCTGTTGTCGCCGTAATTGAGTCCGGCCAGAGCTCTGGCTCCGTTCTTAATGTCGCTTTCGGTGTAGTTTCCAATTCCAATAGTAAACAATTCCAATAATTCACGACTGAGATTCTCGTTGTATTTTCCTTTTTTGTTATCGACATTATCCAGATACTTTACCATAGCATTCGATTTTATGATTTGCTTGGTAAGCTCTTTAAAGTTTCCAAAGGCATGTTCCCGCAGAATCATATTGTGCTGGTAAATCCAGTAATTGACTTTTACTTTTTGAGAAGTGGAGACAAAGTGATTGTGCCAAAAGCAAACCATGTTCTCCCGTAATGGAAATTCGTCATTACGCATTTTTCCGATCCACCATTTTCTCAACTCTACAGCGGAGTAGAATTCCTTTTTCAGGGCTTTCTTTTTTCCCTCTGAATCTGCCATTTTAATAGACTCTTTAAGTTCTTTGAGTTCTACTAATGTTTTGGGATCATCTTCCAGAAAAGCGGGGAGCTGGGTATCAAATTTTGATTGATAGGACTGCTTCAGGAATTTTTCTATTCCTAATTTTTCAATCGAATCGGATTCTTTTCCGGAAAAACCCAATCGTAATGACCAAAGATTGCTTTTTTTCATAATTCAGAAATTATTACAATAAGACTTGACTTTCTCTTAAAGGTTTAAAGAGAAGGTTCTGAGATGCTTAGTTACTAAGGTGCTAAGGCTTTAAAATCTTTGGTAATTCTTAAAACGAGGTATTTTTGGGGATATTGTATTTAAATTGTCAGCATCTATAACTGAAGGCTGCAATACAATCATAGAAAAACATTTCGGCTAAAGCCATCTTAAAAAAACTAAAAAGCTCCAGCTAAAGCTGGAAGCAATCCAACACCTCATTTCTCTATCCTGACAATAAAAATAGTCTCCATAAAAAAAAAGCAGCTATCATTACAATAACTGCTTTTTATAAATTAAAGATATAAATCTTTCTTCTTTATTCTATTCTCTTTTGTCTAAAAAAGAATTAAGATCCACACATTTCACAATCCTCAGGATCTCCAGCTTGTGCTTTTAGCAACATTGCTTTGTAATCTTCCACACTGATTGCTTCAGTTTCCGGAACTAAAGTACTGGTTGTTTCTTCTTTTTTATCGTTGTTCAACGTAAACTTAATCGCATCAACTGCTGATTTTGTTCTTAGGTAATACATTCCTGTTTTTAAACCTGATTGCCAAGCGTAGAAGTGCATAGACGTTAGTTTAGAATAGTTAGCATCCTGCATGAACAAGTTTAACGATTGTGACTGATCAATGAAGTAACCTCTTTGACGTGACATATCGATAATGTCTTTCATCGACATTTCCCAAACTGTTTTATAAAGATCTTTTAAATCTTGTGGTACAATATCAATGTTTTGGACAGATCCGTTATGACGCATAATTTCTTGTTTCAAATCTTCGTTCCACAAACCTCTGTCTACTAAATCATGAAGTAAATGTTTGTTTACTACGATGAATTCTCCAGACAATACACGACGCGTGTAAATGTTTGAGGTATACGGTTCGAAAGCTTCGTTGTTTCCAAGAATCTGTGAAGTCGAAGCTGTTGGCATTGGCGCAACTAATAATGAGTTACGAACTCCGTGCTCCATTACTTCTTTTCTTAAAGAAGCCCAGTCCCAACGACCTGATAATTCTTCGTCTTTCAATCCCCACATATTGTATTGGAATTCTCCCTGTGACATTGGAGAACCTGCGAAAGTTGAATATGGTCCTTCTTCTTTTGCCATTTCCATAGAAGCGGTTACGGCTGCAAAGTATAAAGTTTCGAAAATTTCCTGGTTTAATGCTTTAGCCTGATCACTTGTAAAAGGCATACGCAACATGATGAAAGCATCAGCCAAACCTTGCACTCCTAATCCTACCGGACGGTGACGCATGTTTGAGTTTTCTGCTTCCTTAACCGGGTAATAGTTTCTGTCGATTACCTTGTTTAGGTTACGAGTTACACGCTTCGTAACATTGTAAAGTGCTTCGTGATCGAATTTTCCGTTATCAATAAACATTGGTAATGAAATAGAAGCCAGATTACAAACTGCAATTTCATCTTTAGAAGTGTACTCCATAATCTCCGTACACAAGTTAGACGAACGAATGGTTCCTAAATTCTTGTGATTTGATTTACGGTTTGCTGCATCTTTGTACAACATATATGGTGTTCCTGTTTCGATTTGTGATTCGAGGATTTTCTCCCATAACTCACGTGCACGAATCGTTTTTCTACCTTTTCCTCTAAATTCATAATCGGTATACAACGCTTCGAATTCTTCTCCATAAACATCGTACAGACCAGGACACTCGTTAGGACACATTAAAGTCCAGGTAGTATCTTCCTGTACACGTTTCATGAATAAATCTGAAGTCCACATTGCGAAGAATAAATCTCTCGCACGCATTTCTTCTTTTCCTGTGTTTTTCTTTAAATCTAAGAAATCAAAGATATCAGCATGCCAGGTTTCGATGTAAATAGCAAAACTTCCTTTACGTTTTCCACCGCCTTGGTCTACATAACGTGCGGTATCGTTGAAAACTCTCAACATCGGAACAATTCCGTTTGAAGTTCCGTTTGTACCACGAATGTACGATCCCGTCGCACGAACGTTATGAATAGAAAGTCCAATTCCTCCCGCCGATTGTGAGATTTTAGCAGTTTGTTTTAAAGTATCATAAATACCATCAATACTATCGTCCTGCATGGCCAATAGGAAACAAGAAGACATTTGTGGTTTTGGAGTTCCCGCATTGAACAACGTTGGTGTTGCATGCGTAAAGAACTTTTTAGACATTAAGTCGTAGGTTTCAATTACTGCTTTTAAATCGTCAAGGTGAATACCCACCGAAACACGCATTAACATATGCTGCGGTCTTTCGACGATTTTACCGTTTATTTTTAACAGATAAGAACGCTCTAAGGTTTTAAAACCAAAGTAATCGTAATTAAAGTCTCTTGTGTAAATGATATGAGAATCTAAGAAAGCAGAGTTTTCCTGAATTACTTTAAATACTTCATCCGAAAGTAACGGAGCCTCTTGTCCGTTTCTTGGATTTACGTAATTGTACATATCCTTCATCGTTTCGGAGAACGATTTCTTGGTATTGGAATGTAGATTTGAAATTGCCACACGTGCCGCCAATTGTGCATAATCAGGATGCGCAATAGTCATAGAAGCCGCTGTTTCTGCCGCAAGATTATCCAATTCAGAAGTCGAAACCCCATCATACAATCCTTCAATAACCCTCATCGCTACCTTAACAGGATCTACAAGTTCATTTAAACCGTAACACAATTTTTTGATTCTTTCTGTAATCTTATCAAACATTACCGGCTCTTTATGGCCATCTCTTTTTACTACATACATAAGCTTACTTTTTTAGTTATTGAAAAAATGAAAGTCTCGGGAATAACGATTTCCAAGGCTTAAACATTGTGTGTTTTTAAATTATTTTTTGAGAATTGCAGGATTCTCAATAGTTGTCTGTTTCCAGTTTGAAAAAACAAACTGAAAGGCATTAAAAATTGTACTTGAATCAACGATTTGGGATGAAGATTCAATCTTATAAAATGATTTACTTTTTTAGCGTCTTGGAATACACTAAATTTATTGCTGTTGGCTAAAAATCTGCATCAAATGAAATTTTCTGAGCATCACTGTCTGTGTTCATCACACCTGATTTTTGATACTCCGCAACACGTTTTTCAAAGAAATTAGTTTTTCCCTGAAGAGAAATCATGTCCATGAAGTCAAACGGATTCGCTGATCCATACACACGCTCGCAACCTAATTCTACTAATAATCTATCCGCAACAAACTCTAAATATTGCGTCATTAAAGTTGCATTCATTCCTATTAAACTTACCGGAAGAGATTCTGTTACAAACTCTCTTTCGATATTTAAAGCATCAACGATGATTTCTTTAATTCTGTCTTTTGGCACTTTATTAACCAGGTGATGATTGTGTAAGTGCACTGCAAAATCACAGTGTACACCTTCGTCACGTGAAATCAGTTCATTCGAAAAAGTTAAACCTGGCATTAAACCACGTTTTTTCAACCAATAAATAGAACAGAAAGCGCCTGAGAAAAAGATCCCCTCCACCGCTGCAAAAGCAATTAGTCTTTCAGCAAACGAATCCGATTCGATCCATTTTAAAGCCCATTCTGCTTTTTTACCAATTGCAGGAAAAACTTCTAAAGCATTAAACAATTCTGCTTTCTCTGCTTCATCTTTCACATAGGTATCAATTAATAAAGAATAAGTCTCACTATGAATATTCTCCATCATAATTTGAAAACCATAGAAAAATTTAGCTTCGGCATATTGAACTTCATTTACAAAGTTCTCTGCAAGGTTTTCATTTACAATTCCGTCAGAAGCTGCAAAAAAAGCTAAAATGTGTTTGATGAAGTATCTTTCGTCGTCACTTAATTTATTATTCCAGTCAGTCAAGTCTTGGTGCAAATCGATTTCTTCGGCAGTCCAGAAACTAGCCTCCATCTTCTTGTACCATTCCCAAATATCATGGTGTTTTATTGGGAAAATAACGAAACGATTTTTGTTTTCTTGTAATATTGGCTCGACTTGTAACATGAAATTTTTCTTTAATTTTTATACTAAATTTTAACTCATTCAGTAGACTACAAAGATTGTCATTTGTTGCCTAAAATAAAAGCCAAACTTATTCACAATCGGACGTAGTTTTTAACAACACGTCGAAAATGAGATATTTTTCATACAATAACTAAAATACTGAAAACAAGCAAATTAATATTAAATTTCATCTCATTTTTGGAAGTAAAATATAGAATTTTTGAAACAAAAAGCAAGAAAATTTCAAATGTTTTTAAAAGTTTTTACCTGACTTCTCAAATGCCTTTTAATCAAAATCTGAGCACTTCCCAGCAACAGTAATGGCTGCCGATTTTTTACGATTTTTTGAGTTCTTCCGCAACTTTTTCAAGCTCCAAATACCAGTCCTGTCCAAAGCGGCGAATTAATGCTTCTTTAACAAATTTATACACTGGAACTTCCAACTCCTTACCTAACGAACAGGCATCGTCGCAAATGTCCCACTTGTCATAGTTTACAGCAGCAAACTCTGTAAAGTCTTTCACCCGGATTGGATATAAATGACAGGAAACAGGTTTTTTCCAGTCTACGATTCCCTGATTGTACGCCTGCTCGATTCCGCAAAGTGCGGTCTTGCCATCAAAAATAACATAGGCACAGTCTTTATTATCAATCAGAGTCGTTTCAAGATCACCATCCGTTCCTTTTACCCAGGTACCCTGAGCTTCGATGGCAGCAATCCCCTCTTTTCGCAAGAAAGGTTTTACTTTAGGATAGATTTCTTCCAGAATTTTAGTCTCAGCTTCACTCAAAGGCGCACCGGCATCTCCATCAACACAGCAAGCTCCTTTACAAGCTGACAAGTTGCACACAAATTCTTTTTCAAGAATATCTTCTGAAATAATGGTTTTCCCTAATTGAAACATGATATTGAAATACTGTAATTTATAAAGTGCAAAGATACGCAAAGAAAGCAGATATTCTGCCTATTCTTTTCTCATGCTTACCCAACAGATTGTCATGCAAAACACTTTATGCCGGTCTTGCACAAAAAACCGCCGCAACATTTTTCGGCAAACGCCTTGCAAATATGCAAAACAACGCAGTAATTGTTATAAAAATCATTTTTTTAAGCAACAACACGTGTTTTTATAACAAAAATACAGTGCTTTGACTATATCACAAAAAAGCATTAACTTTATTATCTACTTTTGCACATCTCTAAACAGTAAATAAAAAAATTATGTTAGAAATTGATTTTAAGGAAATTATCACCGTTGGAATGGTACTTTTTGCCGTAATCGATATTGTCGGATCGATTCCGATTATATTAAATTTAAGAGCGAAAGTCGGCCATATAGAATCAGAGAAAGCTTCGATTGTAGCCGGTCTGATTATGATTACTTTTCTTTTTGTCGGAGAAGGTTTTCTGCATCTTATTGGAATTGACGTACATTCTTTTGCTGTTGCAGGTTCATTTGTATTATTCTTTCTGGCTTTAGAAATGATTTTAGGAATCCGAATTTATCGTGATGAAGAACCAGGATCAGCTTCGATTGTCCCTTTGGCCTTCCCCTTAATTGCAGGTGCCGGTACTATGACAACTTTATTATCATTACGCTCTCAGTTTCACACAATTAACATCATTATTGCCATTTTACTGAATATTATTTTGGTTTACGTTGTTTTGAAATCATCTAAAAAAATAGAAAATTTATTAGGAGAAAACGGACTTGGCGTAGTTCGCAAGACCTTTGGAGTAATCCTTTTAGCAATTGCTGTTAAATTATTTGCTGCTAATGTTAAAGGTTTGTTTGTCTAACATTTATTTTTATAAATTTACCCCATAAAATTTCTAAAATATAACTTTAAGATACTTTTCACATCTGACGGTTCTACTTTATTATTTTAGACAAACAAACAACCATTATGAAAATTTTCACTTCCATTTTAGTGCTTTTAGCCCTGGCATTAATCGTTTTTAATATTACGCTACTGGACTTCAAAAATCCTTTTCAAGGAGACAGTGTAGTTGCTTTTATTGGAATCGCTGCTTCATTTTGCGCCGTTTTAATTCTTTTGATTTTCAGAATCTCTAAAAGAATTGAAGAAAAAACAAACGGACGATAATCCTATGTTTGATGTTTTAATTATTGGAGGAGGTGTTTCAGGCATGTCCTGCGCTCTTGTATTGGGATCGGCCAAAAACAAAGCTTTTGTAACCGATAAGAAAATTGGAATTTTTACACATCAAAAAAACTCTTCTCTACAGGAAGCCATTTTTTTCAATGCTTATGGCATTACTCCTGGCAAACTGGGATCTGATTTGTTAGTAGAAAGTACTCAGGATTTAGCCAAAACTTATCCTCATATCACTCAGATAGAAAACGAAAAAGTAGTTAAAGTTGAAGGTTCATATCCGGACTTCCTTGTAACTACCAACAAAAGCTCCTATAAAACAAAAAGTATCGTGATCGGTATTGGTTCAGCAAATACTTTTGACATAGAAGGCCTGATGCACTATACCGAGCCACACAAAAAAGCACTTCCAGAAAAACAACGCATCCAGCTTAAAAACGACGACCACAAGGTTGCTGACGGCATTTACGTTACAGGAACTCTGGCAGGCTGGAGAAGTCAATTAGCGATTGCAGCCGGAAGTGGTGCTGCCGTAGCGACTGACATCTTAACTTTATGGAACAATGGCGTGCAGACTCATGCACACGACAGTATTCGATAAAACCCCGGAAAAGTTAGCACAAAAGCACTCAGATTAACAAAATCCAGCTTAGATCTTTTTTACTGCAATTGAATACAGCTGCCGGCAATTACTTTCAGATTTTCATCAAACTGTTTCCAAACCCTGATATACCTGAAAGTTCCATTAAAGGGATTATGATTAAAGCTTCCCTTTAACAAAATCGTCACTGCAACCACAGCCGAGTCACCAATTACGTTTATAGTCTGATCTGAAGCTTCTAATGCATCTATTTGCATCTTACCTAAACGATACGAATTTAAATCAAACTCTTTCGTAATAGTTTGTCCGTCCGGTAAATTAAAAAGTAGATCGTCGTGCAGCATCTTTTCCAAAGTTGGAACATCTGCACTTTTCATGGCCGTTAATAGTTCAATCTCAGCATTTACAATAGTTTCTATTTTCATCTGATGAAGATTAGGGATTACTTGTTTGGTTTCAAAACAGCCTTGATCATGGCATCTTCTTTTAAAATAACATCGTAATAATACAATTCGCCATACAATTGTCTGGCAAACTCAGCAGTGATATATCGATTTACCAATGCTTTGGTTTTGTCAAATTTTAAATCTAAACCAGCTGACAGCACATAGGTTTTGAACTTTTTAAAATACAGATCAGAACTCTTCATCTTTGCTAAAAACTCATTAAAATGAAGTCCGGCAAATACAGCTCTATTTTTATCCAATTCTTCAAAAACGAAATGCCCTACAATTCCGGTTTGCATCAGGTAGGCCACATTTTCATTTCCATGCTCCGCCTCCATTGGCACGAAAACATCAGGAACAATTCCACCACCGCCATATACAATTTTACCTTTTGGTGTTTTAAACTTTAAAGAATCAGCTACTTTTATACTGTCTTTTGCATAAAGTTCACCTGATTTTATACGGGCCTCAGATTCCTTAAAATAGTCTTCATTTCCTTTTTTATAAGGCTTCTGAATCGATCTTCCGGTTGGGGTGTAATAACGAGCCACGGTCAGTCTCACTGCCGATCCGTCGTTGAAATCCATTTCACGCTGCACCAGACCTTTTCCGAAAGAACGTCGACCTACAATGATCGCACGGTCATTATCCTGTAATGCTCCTGCCAGAATTTCACTGGCCGATGCACTATTTTCATTAATCAGCACATACACTTTACCGGTTTCAAAACTGCCTGCTTTGGTAGCATAAGTTTTCTCGGTAGTACCGTTTTTATTTTTAGTAAAAACGATCAGCTGTTTGTCTTTTAAAAATTCATCTGCAATTGCGCTGGCTTCTTCCATATAACCACCGCCATTGTCACGAAGATCAATCACCAGCGACTCGATTCCTTTTTGCTTCAATCTCTCCAGACCACTCTTAAACTCATTAAAAGTAGTTTCGGCAAAACGATTGATTTTGATATATCCGGCATTATTCCCCAGCAGCAATGACGCATCAACGCTTTTGATTGGAATAATATCTCTTTTTACTTTAAACTTAAGTTTCTTTTGTTCTGATCTTCTAAAAACAGTCAGTTCAATCTCAGATCCTTTTAATCCTTTTAACTTAGAAAACAAAATATCAGAAGACAGTCTGCGTCCGAACAATTTGGTTTTTCCGGCAAATAGAATACGGTCACCAGACTTTATTCCGGCTTTTGCTGAAGGCCCATTTTCAATTGGTTTTATAATGGCAACAGAATCTTTATACATGTAAAAATTAATCCCAATCCCTACAAAATCCCCTTTCATACTTTCGGCTACTTCGGCCTGTTCTGTTGGCGGAATATAAACGGAATGCGGATCTAATTTTGATAAGATATTATCGACTGTAAGATTTACAATTGAATCGGTGTTGATACTGTCAACATATTCATTATTGATAAAATCGATCAGCTTGTTCAGTTTGGTTTTTGAGTAATTTTTAGCCAAAAGCTGATCATCTGCGGGAGCATTCATAAGGCTTCCGAGAACGATACCCAGAGCTAAAGTTGCTCCGATAACAAGTGGTAAATATTTTGAATTAAATTTCATTTACTCTTCTAAAACAGGAATATGTTCGACTTCGACACCTGCTTTTATTAAAAACTGTATTCCGGAATCGTCACGATATCCGTCATGATACACCACTCTTTTTATACCCGACTGATGTATTAATTTACTGCATTCTTTGCAAGGTGAAAGTGTAATATACAGAGTCGCTCCTTCACAGGATTGCGTTGATCTTGCTACTTTCAAAATGGCATTTGCCTCGGCATGAAGAACGTCCCAACGGGTCAATCCTTCCTCATCTTCACAGCAATTTTCGAAACCAGACGGGGTACCATTGTATCCATCCGAAATGATCATCCGGTCTTTTACAATAATAGCACCTACCTGCTTTCGTTTGCAATACGACAATAAACTCCATTCTTTGGCAATCCTCAGATAAGCTTTGTCGTATTTATTTAATTTTTTTTTCTTCATTTATTTTATCTGTTCCAAATTGGGCTTTCAATAATCATGGGAATAACCACTCCGATAACAAAAGCCGACATTACAAGTGCCCAATCGCGTTTTGAAAAACGAAATATGGTCTGCACAATATAAGATAGTATCAAAACTACAAAAACCACTACCAGTTGTGCTGCTTCAATTCCTAAAGCAAATTCTCCTAAAGGTAGTAATTTTGAACCAGGTGACCCTCCTAAAATAGTTTTGAAATAATTCGAGAATCCAAGTCCGTGTATAATTCCAAAAAATAAGGTCACAAAAAACACTACATTCAAACCATCATTTTTAGAGTTCTTTCCGGCTGTAAAGAGATTAAAAACTGCAGTAATTAAAATCGTTATGGGAATTAAAAACTCAACAGTATTCACTTTTATTGCAATAATTCCGTAAACAGAAAGCAATAAAGCCAGTGTATGACCAATTGTAAAAACAGAAACGAGAAGCAAAATACGTTTCCAGTCTTTAAACAAATAAGGGGTTGTTAATGCAATTAAAAAAAGAACGTGATCATAAGCGTTAATATCTAAAACATGCTTTAATCCTATTTGAAAATAAATCCAAAATTCTGACATAAGGGTACTCTATTATAATGATTAGGGGTTGTAAACTTACGATTTATTTTGAACAATTACAGCTGTCCCAAAGTAAAACAACCGATAAAAATTAAGTTAAATTTTATGAGAACTTTAAAATTAATAATTTAAAATAAAAATTATCTTTGTAGGATAAAAAAAACCATAATTATGTCATTTTCAGATTTATTTGATAGCGAATTCAAACAAAGAAACAAAGGTCACTTTTCTGCTATTGTTCGTGTAGCACTAGCTGATGGAATTGTACATCCTGAAGAAAAAAATTTCTTGGACAAATTGGCTGCACGTTTAGAAATTTCAGAAACTGAATACGAAGAAATTCTTAACGACCCATTAAAATACCCTATCAATCCTCCTTATTTGCACGTACAGCGTTTAGAGCGTTTGTATGACTTAACAAGAATGGTACACGTAGATCACCATCTTGAAGACCAACAAGAAGTGATGTTACGAAAATTAGGTATCGCTTTAGGTTTTACACCAAGCAACGTAAACTATATTATTTCTAAAGCATTATCATTAGTCGACAAAAAAGTAGACGGTGATACTTTTGTTTACGAAATGCAACACATGCATAAATAGTATTCAGTCGCAGTTTTCAGTTTTCAGACTATAGCTAAAACTAAATAAAAAATAAACCCGACAGTTTTAGAGTGCACTCTAAAACTGTCGGGTTTGCTGTTTCTAGTCCTAACTTAAACTGCGACTAAAACTGTGACTGTGACTAAAAACTAAAGCGCTTCCGCCATAAATTCTTCTGCTTTTTCGACCATGTTGTAACTTCCGCAGAAAAATGGAACTCTTTGGTGCAATTCAGTTGGCTTTATTTCCATAATTCTTCCAAAACCATCTGTTGCTTTTCCTCCTGCCTGTTCTGCAATAAAAGCCATAGGATTACATTCGTACAACAAACGCAGCTTCCCTTTTGGTGCTTTTGAACTGGTTGGATAAATATAAATTCCTCCTTTGATCATATTTCGGTGAAAATCAGAAACTAAACTTCCAATATATCTTGAAGTGTAAGGTCTGTCTTCTTCTTCTCTCTGACAATATTTGATATAATTTTTTACTCCTTGTGGAAAGTGAACATAATTTCCTTCATTGACTGAATAAATATTTCCATTTTGTGGAAATTTCATATTAGGATGTGAAAGATAGAATGTTCCAATAGCAGGGTTTAAGGTAAATCCGTTTACACCATGACCTGTTGTGTATACCAACATGGTCGATGTTCCGTAAATAACATATCCTGCTGCTACCTGATTGACTCCCGGTTGTAAAAAATCCTCGCTTGTAACCGGAGTTCCGATAGGTGTAATTCTTCTGAAAACCGAAAAAATGGTTCCCACTGATACATTCACATCGATATTCGAAGATCCGTCTAGCGGATCCATTAAGATCACGTACTTATTATTATGACTGTTGTCGCTCCCCTGAACAGTAATAAAATCGTCGTTTTCTTCTGAAGCAATACCACAGACAATCTCACGGTTAATTAACGTCTGAATAAATACTTCGTTTGCATATACATCTAATTTTTGCTGGTCTTCACCCTGGATATTCTGCTCGCCTGCAGCGCCAATGATATCCACCAATCCAGCTTTGTTTACTTTATAGTTTACGACCTTGGCCGCCAAACGTATAGAATTGATAATTCGGGAAAGCTCCCCCGACGAATATTGAAATGCTTTTTGGTTCTCAATAATAAACTCTCCCAGTGTTTTATTGCGTTCTTCCATTACTAAATCGTTGTAATTTTGTTTTTAAGTCACAAATATCGTTTTTTTTGTGAGAATGGTTTAAAAATTATTTCGTTAGTTTGCCACTATTGTATATTTGCTAAATAAAGCCCTAAAGTACTGAGCAAAAGAATACTTTTTTAGCCAATAAACGCTTAATAATAAGAATATATGAATATTAGAAAAGGGAATCCTGAAGACATGAAATCGGTTCTGGGATTAATACAGGAGTTGGCAATATTCGAAAAAGAACCAAATGCTGTAGTCATTACAGAAGCAGATTTAATACGTGACGGTTTTGGTGAAAAACCACTGTTTCATGTGTTTGTTGCTGAAATTGATACTGACGAAAATCATAAAGAAATTGTTGGAATCGCGTTCTACTATTACCGATACTCCACCTGGAAAGGAAAAACAATACATCTTGAAGATTTGGTCGTTAAAGAGAAGATGAGAGGTACAGGTCTAGGATCTGCACTTTATGCCGAAATCATAAAACAGGGAAAGCGGGATAATGTTCTCCGAATCGATTGGAATGTTTTGGACTGGAATACTCCTGCTGTAAAATTCTACGAGAATTCGGGTGCAAAAATCCTTGAAGACTGGAGAGTTGTTCAAATGGACGAAACGGGAATTAATTCGTTTTTAGAAAAATTATAAAAAACAATATTTTGCCACGAATTTTACCAATTAGTATAGATTCATGGCAGAAAAAATAATAACATGTACAAGATTTCATCCGGTCTGAAATCTGAAATAAAAAATCTAAAATTAAAAATGAGAGTATTTAAATTTGGTGGAGCATCGGTTAAAGATGCCGAAGGAATTAAAAACGTATACGACGTTTTACAAAAAGTAGGTTATGAAGATGTGATTTTAGTAGTTTCCGCAATGGGAAAAACGACAAATGCTCTTGAAGTAGTAATCAAAAATTATTTTGATAAATCATCCGAACTGAGTTCATCAGTACAGGAAATAAAGAAATACCACAATCAAATTCTACTGGATTTGTTTGAGAACGAAGAACATGCTGTTTTTACTGCTGTAAAAGCATTATTCTCTGAATTGGAATATTTCCTGGCGCACAATAAATCTCCAAACTATAATTTTGTTTACGATCAGATTGTGAGCTTCGGAGAATTGATATCAACGACTATCTTAAGTCATTTTATGAATTTTATGGGCATTCAAACACAATGGCTTGATGTTCGAAATTTCATCAAAACCAATGCCAACTACCGCGATGCAGAAGTAGATTGGGAGGTTACCCAACAAAATATCAGTAAAAATGTTCCTCGTAAGGTTTTAAACATTACTCAGGGATTCTTAGGCGCCGATGAGAATAACTTTACTACTACTTTAGGCCGTGAGGGTTCTGACTATACTGCCGGAATTTTTGCCTACTGCCTGAATGCAGAAAGTGTTACAATTTGGAAAGACGTTCCGGGAGTTATGAATGCCGATCCGCGTTATTTTGAAAATGCGAGTTTATTAAACCAGATTTCTTATCGTGAAGCGATCGAGCTGGCTTTCTACGGAGCTACTGTAATTCACCCAAAAACATTGCAGCCTTTACAGAAAAAGGAAATTCCGCTGTACGTAAAATCTTTTGTTAATCCGCTTTTAAAAGGAACCTGTGTTTCTAAAGGTGTCGATTTGGAGCCGCAATATCCTTGCTTTATCGTAAAAAGAGAGCAGCTTTTAATTTCTCTATCTTCGATTGATTTTTCTTTTATTATGGAAGAGAACATCAGCGAGATTTTTGCTTTGTTTCACCAATTCAAAATAAAAGTAAATCTGATTCAGAATTCTGCCATTAGTTTTTCGGTTTGTGTAGAAGATAAATTTGGGAATTTTAATGAGTTGAATGCCATTCTTTCGAAAAAGTTCAAAGTAGAATTTAGCGAGAATGTGACTTTATACACGATTCGCCATTTTACAGAACAAGCGGCACAAACGGTAGAGGAAAACAAAACCGTTTTACTGAAACAAGTGAGCCGCGAGACCATGCAAATTGTTACTAAAGAGATCAACTAAATCTGTATTACACGTTAATTATATAATTCCTATACTAAAAAAGCTTCACCCCTAAAGTGAAGCTTTTTTTTAGTCCTGTCCTTTATTCAAATGCTCAATTATACTTTTAAGATCTTCAATCTCTAATTCGTATTTCCTAATAATCTTTCGATAAATACCAAGCATAGAATAATCTATCAATTGATCAATATTCAACAAACTCTCATAAGTTTTAACCCCTATCTCTTCTCTAACCAATTCTTCCGGTGCTATTTCAAAAACCTCGCAAATCCTTTTAAAATGAACTGCCCAGGAAGTACTTTCTCCACGTTCCATTCTTGCATAAGCCGATGGTGATATATGAAGACTGTCTGCTACTTCTTCTTGTGACATATTTTTCGCTTTACGCAGCATCTTTAATTTTTCCCCTACAGTCTTATTCATCATTAATACTTTTCTTGCGTATAAATATAAGAATTACTTTACAATTATTTAAAAACAGATTTTAAATAACCGATTTTCGGCTGACAATTTCCCCGAAAGCAGTTTAACTTTAATATAAAGAAAAAAACACATTAAAATATAACTACTTCACTATGAGAAACGAAATCCATATCAAATCATTTGCAAAGCCGTTCTTGATCTCATCTCTCCTTTTTTTATCCTGTACAAAAGATGAAATAATTAACTAGGACGGAGAAATTTCACAAGAATTTAAAAAAATCACTAAAAACAAAGACAGCGTGTCTAAACAAGTCTTGAAATTCTAGACAGCCAAAAACGTCAAGTACGAAATAAAAGGACGTTAAAAAATTTGACTATAATAGTACAAAGTAATGACATATAATTAAGAGAAAACAAAAGAACAGTACACAAACCTTTAGAAAAAAATGAGTCTTAAAAAGTTTTGCATAAATAGCCCATAATAGAAGACGACATATGAACTATCAGTCATCAAAACATCAAAAACAATGGTAAAATTACCTGTTGCAAAATAGTATTCAATAGAATTTAAATAAGCACTTATAATTTTCAGGTCTTTTTTTCTGAATCAACATATTTGGCAGCTACAAATTGAGGTTTTTTCTTTTATCAAAAAATTAAAAAAGGAAATAGGATTTTTTTTGTGTGCCGAAATAGACAAAAATTAACAACTAAAACTTTAATTATGAATTTTTTAAAAGCAGGATTATTAACGGTTGTATTTGCAACAGTTAGTTCAATAGGTCACAGATCTTCAATTGGAGACGGTATAGAATCTCAGATTTCTGGAACGAGAGTATACGAATTAAACTCTTCAAGTAGAAATAAAACAACTAAAACTACCAAAACCACCAAAACTACTAAAACCACTAAAACCACTGGAAAATCCTCCACAATAGACGAGTAGTTAAATTCATTTATGAAGCTGGTTTAAATCAGCTTCATAAATTTAAATAAGTTTAGGAGGTTTGACTTATTCATTTAAACACATAATTATGTTAAAGCACACGAAAATATATAGATTGATTATAATATCATTTTTATCATTTCATTTCCTGCTGATTATTTCAACACAATGTTACAATCAGGGTTGGAGTTTTTTCAATTATGAAATATTAGAGAAAATTGATGATAATTATATTAACCCTTACTTTGAACAAAACTGGTGCATGTTTGCCCCAGAACCTCCACAAGGAAACGAATATATTATTCTAAAATTTCATTCTAAAAGTATAAACTCTCCTCTTATAGATATTCATGAACAAATAAAGAATAACAGTTTTAGAAATCCATTTTCTTTAGATCAGAGGATCATCAAATACATGAGTGAATGTTATAATGATATTATGATTAATCATACTAGAGGATATACTACCGAAAAACTTCTTCAGAAATCCAATGGCTTATTGTCAATTTTGAATTATTCAAAAATTGTATTAACAAAGCAAGAAAAATTTTTACATCAAATAGCTCCACATGATAGCATAAAACTAAACGTATACCTGATTAATGAACCTTTGAGCCCATTCAGAAAACCGAGTTGTAAAAAAAAACAATATTACTTTGAAATCAAAAATATTAATCTAACTAAAAATATGATTAACAATGAACGAGCATCTTTTTAATAGAAAAATCGGTATAACAATTTTTAGAACCGTAATGGGTGTTCTTATTTTAAAAGACTTTATGAGCTTTTACTTTAATAGACGTTTTTTGTTTTCTGACGAAGGAATTGTTTCTTACGAACTTTACTTGGATATTATTAACTACTATAATATAGATTGGCTATATATAGATTTTAATAAATCCGTGATTATCAAAGTGTTTTGTTTTTCCGGTATTATATTAAGCACAAGCTTTATGCTTGGAATTTTAACTCGTATTTCTGCAATTTTACTCTTTTTTCTATTATTTATATTTAAAATAAGGGCAATTTATCTACTTGATGGATCAGACAATGTGATTTCAGTAATGATCCCATTCTTTATATTTATAGATTCTTATAGTTTGATCGATTCCTATGAACGATTCTCACTAAATATAAAAAACAAAGTGCAGCCATATTTGAATATTGCTTCGCACTATTTTGTGATCGCTATGATGCTACAAGTATGCATAATCTATTTTTTTGCTTCTATGCATAAATTACAGGGCGAATATTGGAGAGAAGGTTCTGCACTATATTATATTTTAAACAATGATGATTTTTCGGCTAGTTTCTTAAATAAAATACTGACTGAATCTACACTCCTCATTAAATTTATGACATGGTTTGCCATTGCATTTCAGTTCTCATTTTCATTCCTGGTTTTATTTAAAAAAACAAAAATGAAAATCTTACTGCTTGGTGTTTTATTCCATACCGGAATATTTATTTTGATGCGTATTGATAATTTTTCAATCATGATGTTAGCCTGTTATTCAATATTTTTAACAGACAACGAATATGCCAAATTATTTAAAAAAGTAATACCCATTAAACATGCAAACTAAATTTATACTGCTTTTATCTTTTATGAGTATCTCTTTTATTAGTGCGCAAAATATTTCTTACAATGGTATTATTGTCGAAATAAATAAAGAGAAAAGTACTGAATTCACAATCTCACTTATTAACACAAAAAATTCTGCGGTTAAATTTTCTGAAGTAGCTCTAAATAATTCTTTTCATTTTACGAATATACCTATTGGCAAGTATTATAGATGTCTATCATACGAAAACATAAATCAATGTGACAGTATTTACCTTACAGAAAATATTTTTAACGATACTATAAAAATTTTAAAAGACGAGAAGTTAGCTGAAGTAGTAGTTACTTCCAAGAAAAAACTTATCGAAAACAAACAAGGCATATTAACAATAAATGTTCAAAATAGCCCCGTAATGTCAAGTGGCAATGCATTTGAAATGTTAGCAAAATTACCTGGGATAAGTTTTAATATGTCTTCTGATACATTTCGACTAAAAGGGAAAAGTGGTGTACAAATTCAGATTGATGACAATACTCTATATCTGACAGAGAGTGAATTGATTCAATATCTTAAAACCATCTCGGCCCAAGATGTAAGCCTGTTAGAAATCAACTCTTTACCTTCATCTAAATATGACGCATCTGGTCACGGCGGAATAGTAAATATAAAAACTAAAAAAAACAAAAGAGAAGGTTTTTTTGTTGGAGCTACTATGACATCTACTCAAGGACAATATTATAAGCAAGAACAGAATATTAAGTTTCAATTTAACACAAAAAAAAACAAATATTTTGTACAGTATAGTAAAAACAATATAACAGATTTTGAGAAAGCAGATACAAAGAGACTATTCGCAAGTAATGAAACCCGACAATATACTTTTGCAAAAATCATATCTAAAACCAATGCGATAAATTCTCAATTTGAACATCAATTTAAGAAATCAAATTTATTACTGAACTCAACCTTTTCATTTTATGACGAGAATATAATACAAAACACTCATCTAGATTTTTATTCCAGAAATTCCTATATCGATTCAACATTAATCTCAAAACAAATAAGCCATAATAAATTAAAAGATTACAGTATTGGGGTTAATTATACTTTAAATTACGATAAATCTACATTTATTATAAAATCAAATTATTCAAGTTATAAAATACGTAATATATCGGATCTTTCTTCCTATTCTCTTCCATCAAATTTTAATCATGGTAATCTTTTAAATAAATCGCCTAACAACATTAATTTTATTGTAAATCAATTGGATTATGAACATAAAATAGACTCAAACTCTGTAATTCAGTCTGGAGCGAAAGCGATATTTCAAAATATTGATAATGAAAATTTATTTTTTGATATAAAAGACACCATTGAAAAAGAGCAATTGAATAAAGAAAAGTCTAATGATTATAGATATAAAGAATGGATCTTGGGAGGATATGCTCAATATAAGAAAACAATTAAAAAGATTGATTTTATCCTAGGTTCTAGAGTAGAGTCTAATTTTTCCGAAGGAATCAATAGTAAAAACAGCTATACGTTAAGTCATAATAAAACTAATTTCTTTCCTTTTTTTAGTATCTCATATAATCATTCGCAAACTAATAATTTTAATGTGTCCTATAGCAAAAGAATAACCAGACCTACTTTTAATAATCTAATGCCATTTAATTATTATGTGGATCCAAATACAATACTAGTTGGAAATCCTAATTTAAAACCCTCCATTTCACACCAGTTTGAGCTACAATACATACTAAAGCAGAATTATGTTTTTGCAATTGACTATTCCATTAATAAAAATGAAATTTTCCAAACGCCTCTTCAAAACAATGAGATCTTATCTACAATTTTAACACCACTCAATATTAAAAACGGCAATTCTTTATCTTTTAGCAATAACTCGACATTTGATTTATTTAAATGGTGGAATCTAAATTTTAACATTGTTATGTTCTATGATACCATTAAATCTTCAGACGATTTTTTAAGCATTAATTCTTACAACTGGTCAAACCAATTTACCACTACTAATTTATTTACTTTTCCTAACAACTTTAATCTAGAAATAGTAAACGAATACATTTCTCCTTTTATTCAAGGCCCCTACAAAACAAATTATCTGTTTTCTTTAAATTCAAGTATAAGTAAAACCTTTTTAAGTAAAAGACTTAAGGCCTCTATTACTGCAAATGATATTTTAGGAACATATAAACTTAAAAGTACTTCAATAATTCTGGATCAATACTCATTTATTTTTCAAAAATTTGACACGAAATGGATTAGGTTCAGTATAACGTATAAACTTACAAAGGGAATAAAAAAACAGATAATTGAGGCAGATAGCATCAATGAAGAAATCAAATCCAGGACAAAATAAAATTAATCGTATTTTATGACAATTGGTGTGCAAACTGCAATAGAACTTGGAGTACCAATTCTGGTTTTGTTACTTTTTACAGTTAAAAAAATATTCGACCCTTATCAATCATTAAGCACCAAAACCTTCAATCCAAAATACTACTTTCTTTTAATCACTTTTGCATTATGCATACTCACAAATCCTTTCAGAGCCATCGAAAGCCAGATTACAATAATAATGGTCTCATTATACTTCATTATCCTAAACAAGGAAAAGATTAAATACGCTTATAAAATCGATAGAAACATACTCTTATTTATAATTCTTATTATTATTTCAACAACTGTTAAGAAACAATACTATCTGGTAAGATGGAAAGAACTTAGCGAAAAAACTAAACATACCACTCACCCGACTGTTTTCTATAGAGATAAGCCAATTACTTATACTACAGCTCTGCTGACTTGCAAAAAAAAACGATTATATCAAAATACAAAGTCATGAAAATTATTATTCTTGATTAAGTGAGCCATTTTTCTTTCAATTATCTTGCTCTGTTATTCTCCACTTCTTCTGTTTTTAATTTCTTAAACGCTTGTTTTTTTGAATTTCCAAAAGTATAGGTCGCAACCAGTCTGAAATAGTTTGTTGTATAGGTTCTGTGATAATAGATTTCGGTTTGTCCTACATTATAATTTCCGGAAGTTCTAAATTTGTGAAAGATGTCATTGGCTGTAAAATTTAGTTTTAAAGCATCATCAAAAAAGTTTCTTTCAATTCCAATAGTTACTGTCG
Source organism: Flavobacterium lipolyticum (assembly GCF_020905335.1). Taxonomy (NCBI): domain Bacteria; kingdom Pseudomonadati; phylum Bacteroidota; class Flavobacteriia; order Flavobacteriales; family Flavobacteriaceae; genus Flavobacterium; species Flavobacterium lipolyticum. Next base: position 1,382,245 of record NZ_JAJJMN010000001.1, read on the forward strand.
ACCGATCATCATCATGACCCAATCCGTAACTTCTGTCTCCCAAATACCAGGCAAGCAGCTGTATTTTGAACAGATTGGGGATTGTAAACGTATTGTTCGAATACAAATACAACTGTGGTTTTACAGCACCAAATTCATATGAATATTTATGATCAACCGCTTTGCTATAACTGACACTTACCGTATTTACAGAACTCCAAATTTTATTTTTGAACGATCTTGAAAGAGAGGTAAAAAAAGTATTTTCTCTATCAAAATTTATCGATCTTAAGATATAACTGTTCGGCTTCTCTCCTCGCAAAGCAGCTCCGGATATAGGATCTATTCTATGTGTATATCCTATTTTAAAATCGAATTTTCTGTAGAATGCACCAATTTCAAAAGCATGAATTTTTTCCGGCAACAAATTAGGATTTCCTTCTATGGTCGTAAAAGGATCCTGGTAAATGACAAATGGATTTAAAGACTGATATCGTGGTCTTGTTATTCTGGAAACATAAGACGCATGCACCTTTAATTCATCCAAAACATTCACATTCAACAGAACGTTTGGAAAAAAATTCGCATAACTTTTTTTAAATTCCTGATTTCCGTTAGCATTGGTACGCAAATCGTAATTGGTCCACTCGCCTCGGGCACCAAGCGAATAACTAAACTTTTCACTTAATGATGACAGGTAACTAAAATAAGCTGCACCAATTTCTTCGTCGTATTTAAAATCACTTGAAAGCCCCGTGTCCACTTCAAAATCACTTTCTTTTACTTTCGATACCAAAAAATTCGTTTTAGAATTGATCGCAGCGCGGCTAAATTTAGCCCCCATTTCTAATGTTGTATCTTCATCTATCTTTTTAGTAAAATCTGACTGTAGGCTTGTAATATTTGTAGTGTTTTCTACAATGTTCTTTAAATATTTTTCAGTCAGAAAGCTATCGACCAGACCATTTTCATCAATGAAATCATCAACATTCCCATTATAATTAGAATATTGGGTAGCCACAAATAATGATGAACCCTGATCATCTGTTACCACATTATAATTTAAATTAATGAACTGATTTAACAACACATCATTTTTAGAAATGTTGGTACTGTAAAGGCTATTGCTACTGTTATTTGTTATGGCATTACGACTTTTAACCGCTCCTCCTAAATCTGCGACATTTCCGCTATACCCCAACGTAATGTACTGTTTGTCCGAGATGGTATATTGCAATCCAAATCCAAAATTCGAGTAATTATTAAATTGTCTTTGCCAATCTGTAGTCAATTTTGATTGCAGATACTCGTCGGTATTGGATCTTGTTCTTGTGGTATATAATAATTCCCTTCCTTTTCCTAATTGCAATCCGTAATTGGTTATAAAAGAGAACTTGCCTTTTGTATAATTAAAATCGAGCAGTGTATTGGTGCTGGTTCCGGCAAATTCAGAAACGGTAATCTGCTGACTTGCTGTTCCCATTATTCCGTTTTCAATATTCTTTTTGGTAATAATATTGATCACTGCTTTTCCTTCGGCATCGTATTTTGAGGAAGGATTGGAAACAACTTCAATCTTCAGAATTTGCGAAACCGGAATTGCAGCAAATCGTTCGTAGTTAATCAAAATTCCATTGAGATAAATAATTGCTTCACCTTTTCCAAGCACGCTAATTTGTCCATCAGCTGCAATAACATTTGGAACTCTGCCTAATAATTCAGTAACAGAACTACTGGTGGAAAGTAATGTATTTGCAACCAAAACCTCAACACTTCCGTTTGCTCCATGTTTTAACAATGACGGCTGACTTTTTATAACCACTTCCTTTAACTCATCACTCTGATTTAAAACCTTATCCTGATTTGTTGGTTTAGATTGTGCTTTTGAGGTTATAGAACAGAAAAATAAAAAACAGGAAGAAAGGGTAACAAGGGATCTCATAGTTTGTTGTAATTAAAATTTGACTTTTATTGGAACAAAAGTCAGCAGTAAATCACGTCATGAGATCTTCAAAATAGAAATCAGGAGTACCATTTTATAAATTCACACTTGGTTTGAGCTTCTAAAATCTGCGCTTTGGTAATAAGAAGGCGTTTTTCCGGTATACTTTTTAAACGTTGCAAAAAATGTCGATTTAGAATTAAAACCCACATCGTAACCAATAGCTTCTAAAGTAAGCTTGTCATTTGAAATTATAATTTCGCGGGCCTCTCTAATTCTGAATTCATTTACAAAACTGGTAAAGTTTTTACCTAAATTATTGTTTAAAAACTGTGATAATTGATGGCTTGTAATATTGACCTCTTTAGCCAGATCCTGCAGTGAAAGATTTGGATTTTTATACAATGTTTTTTCATTCATTATAGTTTCTAACTTTTGAGATAAAGCTTCTGCCTCTTCAGTATCTATTTTTTTTACAGCACCTTTTGTGACATTTAACAGAAATAGATCATCCGTTCTCTTTCGATACAAAAGGATTGATACCACTAAGTATAGAATAAAAGAAAAAACAACTGCACCGCTGATATAAATTGCGGCCGGTGCTCCAATTAAAGCAAGAAAATAAAAAACGAAAAGTAAAAAGATCCCTAAAAAGAGCATCCCAAACCACGTTTCAGATGGAGAGGTTTTCTCTTTTCTGCTCAAGATTTTTTTCAGAATTGCTTTAATAGTAAACCCTGAAGCAACAATATAAATAAACCATTGCAGATAAATAATTCTGATAAAACGAAAACTCCAGAGTTTCGGATAATATTCATAAGGAAAAATAACACCAACCAAAATACTGAGGATCGCCCAAAATAGAAGTATGAGTTTCCATGATTTTGGCATTACATTTATTTCATCTACAGCCGATTTTAAAAAAAAGTACAAACAAGGACCTATGAAAAAGCAAGCTGTCAGCCCAATCTGCAAATACATTTTGGGTAAAGTTGGATTAAAATAAACAAATACTGATTTTGCGATTCGTATACTTAAAGCAAACAAAAGGCCTCCCAAAAAATAGTTTGTAAGAAATCTTTTTTTAGTAAAAAAGAAGAAATAGATGCTTAAGATAATTCCGTTAAAAGCTCCTAATGCACTAAAAAAGAATAAAAGTTCTTTACTGGAATCCATTGTTTAAGATTGTTACATTCCATACAAAGCTAAAAAAAAATACTATTTTAACTACTTTTATTCTCTTTCTTAAAATAAAAACTACACCTTCTTCAGATCGCGAATGGTTTGTTTTAACTCTTTTATACGTTCTTCATATTCCTCAATTATTTTACCCGATAAATGAGCGGTGGTAGTGGAGAAACCCTCCCCATTCAGATCCTGTTTTTTATGTTCCACTTTCAATAAATCCTCGGGAATTATCTCAAAAATTTCGCAGATTCTTAAAATATGATTCGCCCATGAACTGCTTTCACCACTTTCCATTCTGGCATATGCTGATTGTGAGATGTGAAGAAAATCTGCCACTTCTTCCTGTGACATTCTCTTATTTTTCCGAAGTATTTTAAGCTTGTTTCCTACAATTACATTCATGGTTTAGCAAATTTTTCCGTCCAAAAGAATAGAGGACACTTTTACACATATATACTCACAAAAAACAAATTATTTTTAAAATAAAAAAACATATGTTAATTTCTTATTAAAAATACCCGATAATCACATAATAGAGAACCTTACAAAATGCTAAATTAGCGCCACCGAAAAATAAATAAACAATTTCTTGTGCTTAACCAGGCTCAGGAATTGGATTAACCCCAAAAAACACTAAACCCAAAAAACCATGACCCGACCAGTCTTATTTCTCTGCCTTTTGATCATTATTATAGCATTAGGATATCGCTTTAGTAGAAAAAACAGTTAAATCATTTTATCAAAATCCCCTCCTCTGATAAAAACTTAACCCTCTAAAATAATGGATTTCAACACTAAACCTACAAAAGAAACCCAAAACAACTGGAACCGCGATCCAAACAATTGGATTTGGGGAGTTTTCTATTATAACCCTCAGGATAAAAGATTGTTCCCTCCAAAAAAAATTAAGCAACTTGGGTGGACTATAAATTTTGCAAACCCCAATTCAATATGCACCGCCATAGCAATAATCGCTGTACTACTAATTTTTACAAGAAACTCTTAGTACCTGAACTCAAAACAGCTGATTATTATTTTAAATCACCCTTAAAAACATGAAACTTTTTATACTCAAATACAGCATTGCCGTTATAAGCTGTCTTTATCTGGCCTATTTCTTTTACAATTCAGAACGTGCCGGCAGCATGATTAAAACGGGAACCGCTCTTGTTTTAGCACTTTCTATTTTTATGACGATGTGCTGTCAGATCAGAAGCGGGAGATAGGACAATTTGCGCTTAAACGGATCCCCAATCTGTCTGAATCGCGGACTCTTTATTTCCCAATTATAAATACTACTTTTGATTTTTGAGAGTTAAAGTATTTATGTTGAAAAAATTACTGGTTCTTACTATTTTCATCTGGTTTTCCGGGCTTCAGGCACAGGAAACGGTATCATCGTACAAAACCAGGAAAATAATTGCCAGCCGGGATACTATTCATCTTGAAGAAGTAAGTATCAATTCGGCATTTTTTCAACTTTTTACAACTAAAAATGAAGCTGTCGATTCTACTTTTTATAAAATTGATTTTAAAAAGGGAACTTTAGTTCTAAATGAAAAGTTAGGCTCAACTGCCGATACTTTAATTGTAAATTATCTGAAATATCCTGATTTCTTAACTAAAGAATATACCTTATACAAATCAAATCAGGTCGTATCCAACGACATTGGTACTGAAAAACTGTATAAAATTGATAATGCTGTCACCAAAAAAGTCACTCCGTTTGATGGTTTAAATACCTCCGGAAGTATTACAAGAGGAGTAACCGTTGGAAACAACCAAAATACAGTTCTAAATTCCAATCTGGATTTGCAGATTACAGGAAAAATATCTGACAAAATTAGTTTACGAGCTTCCTTACAAGACAGCAATATCCCGCTTCAGGATGGCGGTTATTCTCAAAAACTGGATCAGTTTGACAATATCTTCATGGAACTTTTCACAGACGACTGGAATATTCGGGCCGGAGATGTTTTTTTAGAGAACAGAAAAACCCAGTTTTTAAATTTCAATAAAAAAGTCCAGGGGCTTTCGGCCAGTTTTAATTTTGGTACAGACGAAAACAAAACCAACATATTTGCTTCAGTAGCTTTTGTAAAGGGACAATACGCCAAAAGTACTTTTACAGGCCAGGAAGGAAATCAGGGACCTTATAAATTAAAAGGACAAAATGGTGAATTGTATGTTCTGGTAATTTCAGGCTCTGAGCGTGTTTATGTAAATGGTGTTTTGCTGAAACGCGGAGAAAATAACGATTATGTGATCGACTACAATGCGGGTGAAATTACTTTCACTTCTCTTTTTACGATTACTTCCGAAATGCGAATTAATGTAGAGTACCAATATTCTGAACGAAATTACAACAGACTCGTGACCTATGCAGGCGGAACTCATGAAAGCAAAAACTGGAGTTTTGGCGGTTATCTCTATTCTGAAAACGACATGAAGAATCAGCCTTTACAACAAAATCTTTCAAAAGAACAGGTTCAGATTCTAAGTCAGGCCGGAGATGATCCGAATTTAATGAAAGTCCCTTCGGCCTATGAAGATACCTATGCCGATACTAAAATACTTTACAGAAAAAAAATAGTCAATTCTGTCGAAATTTATGAATATTCAAAAGATGCGAGCACTGTTTTATACAACGTAAAATTTAGTCTTGTTGGAAACAATGCCGGTAATTACATCATTCAAAACAATAACTCTGTAGAACGCATTTATGAATATAAAGCTCCTATTAACGGAATTTTACAAGGAAATTATGAACCACTTGTCAATCTGGTCGCACCTATAAAATTACAGGTAGCTACTTTTTTAGGCAAATACAATCCGGACGAAAAAACGCTGGTTGACTTTGAAATTGCAGTAAGCAACAACGACAAAAACCTGTTCTCTAGAATAGATGATGCCAATAATGACGGTATTGCTATTAAAACCAATATTAAAAAACGTCTTTTTACACGAAGCTGGTCTTTGGATGCCTTTGCAAACTATCAATTCGTTCAGGAAGATTTCAGGTCTGTTGAGCGTTTGTACAATATTGAATTCAACCGCGACTGGAATTTAAACGAGACACTATTTGGGAACCAAAACATGTTGATCACAGGACTAAATTTTGATTTATTTGCCAAAAAAGAGACTTCCAATATTGGATTGTTTACCTATCAATTTGAGAAATTAGATTACTCCAAAAGTTATTCCGGATCGCGTCACACCTCAACAGCACTTTTCAAATTGCAGCAATGGACGATCGAAAATAGGGGCAGCTTCCTGAATTCAGATGCGACAAATTCTACTTCAAAATTTATTCGGAATCAAACCAGAACTAAATATCATTTTGGTAAAAACTGGGTCGGCGCCAGTATGCAGCTCGAAGACAATCAGCAGAAGAATAAAATCACTAATCAGTTCTCGGCCTTAAGCCAAAGATTTTCAGAGTATGGTGTTTTTATTGGCCGTGGTGACAGCACTAAAGTTTTTGTCGAAATTGGTTATTTGCAACGTCGAAATGACAGTTTACAAAACGGATCTCTACAGCATGTAAACAATTCTCAAACTTACTTTTTAAAATCAAAATTAATTCAGAATAAGAAAACCGATCTGGCGGTATATGCCAGCTATCGCAAACTGGATTTTACCGATACTACCCGAAAAAATGAACCTTCGTTAAACTCCCGAATACTTTATAACGATCGTTTTTTTAATCAGCTCCTGCAAATTGGAACCACCTATGAAACCAGTTCAGGAACTATTGCCCAACAGGAGTTTACCTATATTGAAGTTCCGACGGGTCAGGGGGTTTATACCTGGAACGATTACAACGGAAACGGAATTCAGGAACTGGAAGAATTTGAAATTGCAGCCTTTCCCGATCAGGCCCGCTACATCCGAATCTTTTTACCAAATCGGGTTTACATCAAAACCAATCAAAATAGGTTCTCCCAATCTGTGGCATTAAATCCATTGCAGTGGCAGAACGAGACCGGTTTCAAAAAACTCCTGTCTTATTTTTACAATCAGACATCCTTTATTATGGATCGCAAAGTAAAAAGTCAGGGAGAGCGTCTGGAATTGAATCCGTTTAATTCTTCAGAAGAAAATATTCTGGGACTTAATTCGAGTTTCAGAAATAGTTTGTACTACAATCGCGGCAAACAAAAACATTCCGTTACCTATACTTATTTGGTCAATAAAGGCAAAAACCTACTTTCGATTGGGTCGCAAAATGTTCAAAACAATTCACATCAATTGCAATACACCCATTTGTATCAAAAAAGCTGGCTGTTTAACTTCTTTACCAAAACGATTAAAACCGACCTGGTTTCTGAAGATTTTGTCGAAAAAAACTATGCTATCACGGGCTACCAAATGGCTCCCAAAGTGAGTTATTTGTTTTCGAAAAACACCAGTCTGGATTTCTTTTTTGAGTTTCAGAACAAAGAAAATCAAATAGGAAATTTTGAAACTCTGGTTCAAAATCGATTGGGAACTTCATTTTCATTTGCGGGAGAAAAAAAAATAACGGTAAACGGAGAATTTTCTTTTTATCAAAATAAATTTACAGGAAATGAATTTTCGTCAGTAGGGTTTCAAATTCTGGAAGGGCTACAAGCCGGACAAAACCTGGTGTGGAAGTTTCTTTTACAAAAAAACATCACACAGTTTTTAGATGTGAATTTAAATTATCAGGGGCGAAAAAGTGAGACAGGCTCGGTGGTTCATACCGGAAATATACAACTCCGTGCTTATTTTTAACACTTTACAAAAAACATAATCAGAAATTGTTTAATTTTAAATGAAATTTAAACTTGTAACATTATGAAAAAATTATTAGTACTTTGTTTTGTAGTTCTTCTGTCTTCTAATTTCTATGGGCAAGATGTAACTACAAAAGCAGTAAAAAGCAAAACCGAAGCTGCTGCGAAAAAGAAAAAAGCAGAAGCAGATAAAGCGAAAGCCGACGCTAAAAAAGAAACTGCAAAATCCAAAAAGGCAGCTGATGATGCCAGCAAAGCGGCAGCAAAAGCGACAAAAGAGTCTGCAAGCACAGCAAAAAAAGCTGCCGACAAACAGGCAACCAAAGCTAAAAACGAGGCTACAAAAGCAAAAACTGATGCTGTAAAAGCCACAAAGACCGCTGACAAAGCAGCAAGCACAAAAGCCGCCAGTGCAAAAGCTGACGTAACAAAAACAGCAGCAAAAGCAACTGAAGCTTCAAAAGCAGCACAAAAAGACGCCGCTGCTGCAAAAAAAACAGCTTCGAAAACAATAAAAGAAACGAATGAAAAAGCTCCAAAAGTAGCCGACAAAGTAACCGGCGAGTACAATGGAAAAAAAGTATATACCGGACCAAAAGGCGGTAAATACTACATTAATAAAAATGGAAACAAAACCTATATTCAGGATTAAAGTTCCTTTTACCAATATCTGAAAGGGGTTACTTACAGTAACTCCTTTTTTTTGTCTATTGAGAAACCAAATATTCGTTAACATACAAATAACTTTTCCTTCCAAACACTACTAATTCCACAACCTAAACAACGAATTATATGGGCTGAAGCCCCTTATAGAGTTAATAATTTAGTAATACGTACGAAATAACATAAAAAGCATATTTCTTTATCTTCGTTTTTAAAAAGTGTTACACTATGAGCATTGACTATTCTGCGAACAAAACAATTTTAGTTGCTCCATTAAACTGGGGATTAGGTCATGCGACAAGATGCATCCCTATTATAAAAGCGCTTCAGGAAAACAATTACATCCCGATAATTGCTTCTGACGGTGTTGCGTTAGCATTGTTACGAAAAGAGTTTCCATACATTCAAACCCTTGAATTACCATCTTATCATATCGAATACGCCAAGAATGCTAAAAACTTCAAATGGAAGCTGATTAAAAACCTGCCAAAAATGATTGTCGCCATCCTTGACGAAAAAAAAATCGTAAAAAGCTGGATTAAAAAACACGGAATAGACGGTATTATTTCGGATAACCGACTAGGGGTTTTCAGTAAAAAAGTCCCTTCCGTTTTTATGACCCATCAATTGAATGTCATGACCGGAAACACCACCTGGTTCACCAGTAAATGCCATCAGCATATTATAAAAAAATACACGGAATGCTGGGTTCCGGACACTAATGACACGATAAATCTCACCGGAGAATTGGGTCATCTTAAAACGGATGATCTAAAACTAAAGTATATTGGTCCATTAAGCAGAATGCGTAAAAAAGACACTCCGAAAGTATATGATCTGATGATTATCCTCTCAGGACCTGAACCTCAGCGTACTTTTTTGGACGAAAAATTACAGAAAGAAATTGTCAATTATAAAGGAAAAGTAGTGTTTGTTCAGGGTATTGTGGAAAAAACACAAACCAAATGGCAAGCCGGAAATGTTACGTATTATAATTTCATGAACTCTAAACAGTTGGAACAGACTTTTAACGAAAGTGAATTTGTCTTATGCCGCTCCGGTTACACGACCGTTATGGATTTGGCAAAATTAGGCAAGAAAGCCTTTTTTATTCCAACTCCGGGGCAATACGAGCAGGAATATCTGGCCATAAAGCTTCAGAACGAAAATTTAGTACCTTATGCAATGCAAGACGACTTTACGATTGAAGATCTTTCAAAAGTAAAGTCGTTTAAAGGTCTGACTCAATTTAACGATACGATAGACTGGGATACTCTGTTTACCGTTTTTGAGGATGAAAACTAAAAGTTAAACTGTGCCTGCAAACGCAATAAGTTTCCTTGCTGTCTGTTCACAGGAAGTGCACTGTCCTGGAAAGTTCTGTCGGCAATCACATATTCCGCAGTAAGTTCAAAGGCTTTTAGAGGCTGCCATTCTATACCAAATTCATAATCTCTAACGACATAACTTCTGGCATCTTTCTCATATTTCTTCCCTCCGTCGTAATATTGAAATTTGGCGAAAGGATAAATAACTTGTTTTTTAATATCTAATTTGTAGTTCAGTAAAACATAACCACCGTCCAGATCTGTTTCATCGACTGCATTAGTTACTGAATTGTATCTTGGTCCTTTTCCGATATTGTACTCTGTCTGAATTCCAAAAGGTCTTGGATATAATACAAAGGTTGCTCCTACCCTTTGATCTTTTACGTGCTGTGAATTGTTCACTTTAACTCCTGATGAAATTTCACCTGAAAAAGCCCATTTTCCGGCATAAGCCTGAATTCCGGGTTCGATAATCTGGCTTCCAATTACAAATGGGTACGTTACTCTTGCCACCACATTCAAATCTCTGTTTCCATCTAATCTATTCGCGATCTGCCCATTGTACACTCCAAAAGCGAATACACCATAATCACCTGATCCTTTATAACCGTCTTTTACCAACATTTCAAAACGCTCTCTGATTTTAGCCGGTGCCCAGTAAAAAAACATTCCTAAATCACGTTCGTTTAATATGGCACTGTTCAATGCATCGTTTCGATCTAAAGTTAAACGCTGTCCACTTGACTGCATATTCTCGAAACCGTATGGTATTTTACTCTGCCCGACACGTAATCTGTACTCTCTCTTCTTATCAAAAGAAAGGTCAAAATATAAATCCCGAACCTGAACAAAATTCTGAACTCCTGTAACCGGAGAACTCGCAAAATCAGGTTGAAAATAAAAAAATACATTTGGATGAACCTGACCAGAAAACACTAAACGTGCACGTCTGATAAATAAACCATTGTTTGCTTTTGCATCCGGGGCCGTAGAAGTTGTCCCCCATGATCTGTCGCACTGATCACATGATACTTTATCATTTGTAGAAAACAAACCATTGTATCGTATTTGTGCATAACCTCTTAAAGAAATCTTATCATACCAGCGATCTTTATCCGTTTCATCATCATTCTTTTCGGATTGAGTGTCTGGCAGTTTTGCTTTGTTGATTGAATCAAGAAGACGTACTACTTCTTTTTTTACCTCTTCTTTACTTAGATCCTGTGCGTTTGATACACAAGTAATTAGCAACAGAATTGCTATTAGTTTTATTTTCATTCTTTTTGTTTTCTGATCCCTTAATTTTTCGAATGCAAAGATCTGCCACCTATGTTAAGATATCATTAACAAGGTGTTACTATAACAAAAAGGAATTGTTTCGAAATGGTTACGTAAATTTCATTAGTGTTAAAACATTAGATTTCACGGTACTTCACTCCAACAAGCTTACAATTATTTAACTTCGGCTTTTACTGTTTTATTTGCTTTTTCAAGCGTAAAAGAGAATTCAGAACCAATTCCGAACTCACTTTCTACATATACTTTCTCTTTATGTGCTTCAATAATGTGCTTTACAATAGCCAATCCTAATCCGGAACCACCCTCTGAACGGGTTCCACTTTTATCCACTCTGTAAAAACGTTCGAAAAGTCTCGGAATGTTTTGTTTTTCAACACCTTCACCATTATCACTAATACGAATCAGTACTTTTTTCTTGGTTAGGTTAACAACTCCCACCTCAGTCAAACCACCTTCTTTACCATACTTAATAGAGTTCACGATCAGGTTTTCCAGAACTTGCTGAATTCTGTCCTTATCTCCGCGAATGATTACTGACTTAATGTTCTTGCTTTCAAAAGCCAGTTTAATTTTCTTTTTGTCGGCTTTCATCTCCAATAAATCGAAAACGTTTTGAATCAGTTCTACAATATCAAAATCGCTCATGATTAAATCCAGATCTCCTGATTCTAATTTGGTGATCATGTCCAGATCTTCAACGATATAAATCAATCGCTCAACCCCTTTCTCAGCTCGCTTTAAATATTTTTTTCGAATGTTCTTATCTTCCATAGCGCCATCCAGCAAAGTCGAAACATACCCCTGAACCGTAAACAAAGGCGTTTTCAGCTCGTGCGAAACATTTCCAAGAAACTCACGTCGGTACTGCTCCCGGATCTCCAGCATTTCAATTTCCAGCTTTTTATCGGTGGCAAACTTTTTTACCTCGCGCGAAAGCGTTTCCATGTCTGTAGTTATAGGCTGATTGATCAATGTTGTTGTCTCTAATAACGAAACCTCATCGTATATCTTCTTGACTCTTCTATAAATAAAACGCTCCACACGGTATTGCAAGACCAAAAATGAAAAAGCATAAATAGATATTATAAAGATTATTCCGAATGCAAATTGATACTTCAATTGGTTTTTATAAAACAAAGACATCAATATCATCACAAATCCTGTTGCAAAAAGACTTATGTATAATGCTGACTTTACAGCAAATTTGTATGTTTTTTTAAAATTAATTTTCATTGAAATTATTGAGTCATTAAGAGATTAAGAAAATTAAGTTCTGTATTTGAGTTCTATTCTTTCGGGCAAAAGAAAAAAAGGAACAACTCAAAAACCATATAAGAAAATGAAGATTACACAAACTTCAATTCTTATATGGTTTAAATGTATTGAATATTTTAAAACAATTTGAATGAATTTAAATCCTGATAAAGTTTTCTTAGTAACTTAACTCACAAGAACCTCAGGACCTTAAAAATCTAAACTTCAAATTTATACCCCACTCCTTTTATGGTTTTAAAAAGGTCTTCTCCAATTTTTTCGCGAAGCTTTCGAATATGAACATCAATCGTTCTTCCTCCTACTACCACTTCATTCCCCCAGACTTTATCGAGAATTTCGTCTCTTTTAAAAACTTTCCCTGGTTTTGAAGCTAACAAGTAAAACAATTCAAATTCTTTTCTTGGTAAGGCAATCTCAATGTTACCTTTAATGATCTTGTATTCTTCACGGTTAATCTCTATTCCGCCTACATTTAAGGTATCACTTACGACTTCTTGTTCTTTTAACCTTCTTAACAGCGCCTTTACTTTGGAGACCAATAATTTCGGTTTTATTGGCTTGGTAATATAATCATCTGCACCTGCATCAAAACCAGCTACTTGTGAATAATCTTCACTTCTTGCGGTAAGGAATGTTATGATAACATTATTTAATTCGGGAATTTTTCTAATGTGTTCGCAAGCTTCCATTCCATCCATTTCTGCCATCATTACATCCATAATAATCAATTCCGGCAATTCTTTCTGAGCCTTTGCAATTGCTTCTTTTCCGTTAGAGGCAGTTACAATCTGGTAGCCTTCCTGAGCAAGGTTATAGCCAACGATTTCTAAGATATCTGGTTCATCGTCAACTAGTAAAATCTTGGTTTGTGTTTTTTTCATAAATAGCAAAAATTGAGATTTTTACATCAAATTTTCTTTATTATACATTCGATGATTTTCATTTGAGATGGTAAATATACTAATAAAACGACCGTTAAAAATTGCGGTTAACGGTAATTTAATCTGGTAACAATTTGATAATCTAAGCAACACGAAAACATAACAAGTGGCTAACATGAACTTTACACAGCGTCTTTTTCTTTGCACAAAAATTTAAACACAACACTGAAATGAAATTCAATTTAAAATTTCTATTTATCACATTATTCATCTGTACGATTTCGATCGCACAAAACAAAGGTACGATTTCTGGTGTATTAACCGACAAAGAAACCAACAATGAAGCCCTACCTTTTGCAAATGTTTTATTAAAGGGAACAAACATTAGCGCAAACACTGACATTGAGGGAAAATATTCCTTAAATGTAAATCCGGGAAATTATATCATTATTTTTAGTTTCGTTGGATATGAATCTGTAGAAAAGCCAGTTACTGTAAAAGCAAATGAAACAATCACTGTAAATCAGGTACTTTCGTCAGGAAGTTTTACACTTAAAGATGTTGTTGTAAAATCGTCTGCCGTAAACAAAGAAAAAGAAACCGCCTTATTACTCGATCAAAAAAATGCTGTTGTTATCAAACAAAGTATTGGAGCACAGGAAATGTCAAGAAAAGGTGTTAGTGATGTTGAAGAAGGTTTGACAAAAATCACCGGAATTACAAAAGTAGGATCAAGAGGTTTATTTGTTCGTGGATTAGAAGACCGATACAACAATTTATTAATCAACGATCTTGCCGCTCCAACAAACAATCCTTTTTTAAAGATTATCCCATTGGACTTATTTTCAACTGATATTGTTGGTGTTATAGAAGTATACAAGACTTTCAACCCTAATATATATGGTGACTTCGCTGGAGGAACATTTAATATTCAGACTTCGAAAAACACAAAAAGCATTACAAAAATTAATATCGGAACTAGTTATATTGCCAATAGTAATTTTAAAAGATTCTCTCTTTCTAAAGATGCAGACTCAGCAGAAGGTTTCTTTGGAATGACAGGAGACAATAGAAAACTGCCTTCATTATTAGGAGGTACTCCTTCCGGACATGTTTTTACTCCTCAAGAATCGTTAAATTCATTTCAAAGTGGTTTTGATGTTTCACCGATTAGAAGTCCGCTAAACACAAGTATTGGATTTTTACATTCAGAAAAATTCGACTTAGGTAAGGACAGAAACTTTTCTTATATCTTTTCGATAAATGCTGAAAACAGCTATGGGATTCAAGAAGGAGTAGACAGAACTTTTGCCTATCAAAGTACCGGAATCGCTTACAAAACTGACTTTGTTACGACAGACAACCATTATAAAACTTCTTTAACGGGTTTATTAGGTTTAAATTATAGTGCCAAAAGATTCAAATTAGCTTACAATAGTCTTTTTATAAGAACTACTGACAATTTAATCAAAGATCAATTTGGTGTTGCAAATGCTGAAACAGGAACCGGAACAAACAAAACTCTTATCCGAACGAATCAATTAGACCAGTCAAATTATTGGAATAATCAACTGTTAGGAGAATACGCATTAACTGAAGACAAAAGTCAGACTGTAAAAGCTGGTATCTCTTATGCAAAAACAAAATACGACCAACCTGACAGAAAAGCATTCTCAGGTGTAAAAACTGAAAATGACGGAGTTATAGCTTCAATTGCCGGAAATAACTTTATCAAACAATATCTGGAAATTACCGGAAATTCATACTTCTCTGGCTTAGCAGAATACAACTTAAAGTTTGGATCAGACAAAAACCATAAACTTACAGTTGGATATAACGGAAATAAATCTGATATGGAATCTTCTTATCGTTTTATTTCACCAACTACAGGTCCAAATGTTGATGCTCCTTTGAATAGCATTGACAATCAATTGAACGGCTACGTAGCCGGAGGTGCTTTTAACTACAGAGAAAGCTCTAACTCGACTTATAAAGCAATCCTAAAAGAAGGAACCAATGCCGGGTATGCAAATTTACTTTATAAGTTCAATGAAAAACTTGAAGTGAATGGTGGAGTAAGAGTAGAAAATGCAAATAGAACTACTAAGTACAGACAACAAGGTTCATTTGACGAACCATTCATAACTTTAAATTACGATAAAGTTTATTTTCTACCTTCGGTAAATACTAAATACAGTATTAATGAAAAATCAAATATCCGTTTAGCCGGTGGTATAACTTATACAAAACCTGTAATAATGGAAGCTTATCCAATTGAATACATCAATGCCGATGGAACTTCTATGAAAGGAAACCCATATTTAGTAAATAGCGACAATTACAATGTTGATTTAAAGTATGAGCTTTTCCCAACAGCGAAAGAAATGTTTGCAGTTGGTCTTTTTGGAAAGAAAATGAAAAATCCAATTGAAAGAACATTAACCGCTAATGCTGCAGGTTCTACAATCATTACCTATTTGAATTCAGACAATGCCGTTCTATACGGTGCAGAAATTGAATTCATATATGATTTAGGAAGACTTACTAATACTTTTAAAGATTTCTCACTAGGATTCAATACTTCATTAATGAGTACAAAAGCAGAAGTAAAACCTTTCATCATAAACCCTGACGGAAGTACTTCACAATCAATAGAAACTCATAGATCAAGAGATTTACAAGGTGCTTCAAAATGGTTGATTAATTCCGATTTAAAATATCAATTTGACATTAATAAGAATTGGAGCAATACTCTTTCATTAGTTTATTCCGTATTTGGAAAGAGAATCTATGCAGTAGGGACAAATGGTTTAGATCATATTTACGAACTGCCAGTACAACAATTAGACTTTGTATGGAGCAGTAAAATAAATGATCATTTTGATATAAAATTCTCAGCAGACAACTTAATTGACCCTGCTCGTAAATTTGAAATTGGAGATAACAGCGTAACTCCTGTTATAGGAGATCCGATCACAAGAAGTTACAAAAAAAGCCGTGGGTTTTCTTTAAGCCTGGGATACACATTCTAATACTATTTGCTTTTATAAATACAAAGCCCTATTTCGATAGGGCTTTTTTTATAGTCCATTATAAATCAACTTAACATTAAATTCATATTTAAGAGATTTTATAATAACAGTATTGTAATACTTAGCTAACACATATGAAGTATTCCCATCCTAATTTTGTCAGCAAAGAAATAAACTATTAAAACACAACTATGAAAACTAAATTTTTCGCTTTAGCCCTTTCTATTGGCTTATTATTTTCATCATGTAGTAGCGACAACGATCCGGCTCCATTTACTATAGCTCCTTTAACAGGAACTGAAAGTATTGTTGTAGGAGCGACTACCACTTTTAGCAGTACAACTACTGGCGGTACTTACACAAGTGCTACACCTGCTGTTGCAACTGTTGCGGCTTCAACTGGGGTTATCACAGGAGTTTCTGTTGGTACTTCAGTAATTACTTATACAGTACAATCTGTTTCTGTTACAAAAACTGTAACTGTAACGGCTGTACCTGTAGCAACTGGAGAAATTACAGGTCCAATTACAGCTGATAAAACTTATGCTTTAGGAAACTATACCATGAAAGGTATGGTGAAAGTTAATTCAGGTGTAACATTAACTTTTGAAGCTGGTTCAACTATTACAGTTGATAAAACTACCGGAGATAATGCATTAGTAGTCTTAAATGGAGGTAAACTAATTATCAATGGTACAGCTGACAAACCAGTTGTATTTACTGAAAAATCTAAAATAGCAGGTTCTTGGGGAGGTATCATCATGTATGGTGACGCACCAATCAATGCTATCAACGGTGTAAAAACTTCTACTTCAGAAGATGGAAATGCTTTACCATATGGAGGAACAAATGCTGCTCATAACGGTGGTTCATTAAAATATGTAAGAGTAGAATATGCTGGTTCTAAATTAGCTGACGGAACTAAAGAATTAAACGGATTCTCTTTCTACTCTGTAGGATCAGGAACAACTTTAGACCACTTAGTATCTTACAGAGGTGCTGATGACGGATTCGAATTTTACGGAGGAACTGCAAGTTTAACAAATGCGATCTCTTACGAAAATACAGATGATTCTTTTGACTGGCAAGATGGATGGCAAGGTCAAGCCAATTCAAATTGGTATGCACGTCAAAATGTAAAAGGAAACTTCGGAATTGAAATCGAATCTTCTAAAAACAATAACGCTTACTTCCCTAAAGTTACAAATATCACTTTAAGAAGAATTGCTGGTACAACTCCTGAAGCAGTTGGAGATGTTCAAGTAGATGCTTTCCAATTCAAAAATGAAGGAAATGGTGATTTCAGTAACATTATCATCGATGGTTACGGTGACTATACTGAAGCTGGTAAAGTTTACACTGGTGCAGCTGTAAAAATACAAGATGCTTCAACAAACACAAACCAAGTAAACGGTGGTAAAATTAAAATTACTAAAGTTAAAATCACTAATACTTCTAAAAACATCTTAGGTGTAGTAGTAGCTCCTTGGGACGGTACTGTTGCATTCCCAGCTGGAAATTTTGTAACAGATGATACTGCTACCGGAGCTTCAATAACTGGAGGTGCTTGGGCAACAGTTAATGGTGTTGATTTGACTAAATAAAAGTTTAAAAAAAAATATTGTTAAAAACATCCTAAAATTTTAGGATGTTTTTTTTTGGTGTAATTTTTGTACTTTTTTTTGTATATTTACAGTAACCAAAATAACGCGATGGCAAAAAATTACTTTTATATTACTTTCTTATTGGCTTTTTTCTTTACTGTAAGTGTTTCGGCACAAGACAGTAAGCAATTACCAAAACCTCAACAGGTAGCAACCATTGAGGGATTAAGCTTGTACCCTAACCCCGTGACCGGTGGAAAAGTAACCATCTCTTCTAAAAATGATTTAGAAAAAGAGATTATCATCTTTGATGTTCTGGGTAAAAAGGTACTTCAAACACATTTAAGTTCTCGAGAATTAAACGTTTCTGATCTGGTTCCAGGCGTTTACATCATCAAAATAAGCGAAGAAAATGCTTCGGCAACACGAAAGCTCATTATTCGATAAAACACAAAAGCTCTAATGAAAATTAGAGCTTTTTTAGTTTTCAGTCACAGTCACAGTTTTCAGTTTCTGCGAAACCCTAAAATGACAACTGAAAACTGCGACTGAATACTGTGACTAAAAACTAAAAACAATATCTTTGCACAAAAAAAGTTTTGATCACAGCCAACGATATCTTTACCATTTCAAGTCAGAAACAATTTGAGAAAATAGCACTAAAAGTGTTTCGTTTTCAACATGAGAATAACGTTGTCTATCGTGATTTTTGCGATTTTTTAAAAGTAAATCCACAACAGGTAAAATCATTGGAACAAATTCCTTTTTTACCCATTCAGTTTTTCAAAAGTCATAATGTAGTTTCCAACAATGATCCGGCTCAGGTAACTTTTACCAGCAGCGGAACCACAGGCGCAATTACCAGCAGACATATCGTTACCGATGTAAGTCTTTACGAAGAAAGTTACCGCAATGGATTTTCACAATTCTACGGCAATATCGAAGATTACGTTGTTTTAGCACTTTTACCGTCTTATCTCGAGCGCGATGGATCTTCGTTAATCTATATGGTCGAAGATTTAATAAAGCGCTCCAATCAGCCTGACAGTGGGTTTTACCTGCACAATCACGACGATCTTATTAAAAAACTAACCGCTTTAGACGAATCCGGTCAAAATGTAATCTTAATTGGTGTTACTTACGCCTTACTCGATTTGATTGAGAAACACCAGTTCAATCTTCAGAATACTATTATTATGGAGACTGGCGGCATGAAAGGCAAGCGAAAAGAAATGATTCGCGAGGAATTACACGAACAACTTTGTGCAGGATTTGGCGTTTCGGCTATTCACTCAGAATACGGCATGACCGAACTTCTGGGACAAGCTTATTCTCTGGGTGAAGGTGTATTTGAATGCCCTTCGTGGATGCACATTTTGGTTCGCGATCCTGAAGATGCCTTAACATATCTAAAAGACGGAAAAACTGGCGGAATCAATGTGATTGATTTGGCCAATATCAATTCCTGTTCCTTTATCGCCACTCAGGATTTAGGTAAAAAAAATCCCAACAACTCTTTCGAGGTATTGGGACGTTTTGATAATTCTGATATTCGTGGCTGTAACCTAATGGTTTTGTAAAAGTTGAACCGTTAATTTGGTTAATCGTTTAATCGCGAAAAAATAGATTAAAAAATATCCCAACAACTCTTTCGAGGTATTTAGGACGCGTTGATAATTCTGAT
This sequence comes from Flavobacterium lipolyticum, assembly GCF_020905335.1. Classification (NCBI taxonomy): domain Bacteria; kingdom Pseudomonadati; phylum Bacteroidota; class Flavobacteriia; order Flavobacteriales; family Flavobacteriaceae; genus Flavobacterium; species Flavobacterium lipolyticum. The sequence goes on from NZ_JAJJMN010000001.1 coordinate 1,401,880, forward strand.
ATTCGTGGCTGTAACCTAATGGTTTTGTAAATGTTGAACCGTTAATTTGATTAATCGTTTAATCGTGAAAAAATCGATTAAAAAAAAAACCAACAACTCTTTCAAGCTATTGGGACGTTTTGATAATTCTGATATTCGTGGGTGTAACTTAATGGTTTTGTAAATGTTGAACCGTTAATTTGGTTAATCGTTTAATCGCGAAAAAATAGATTAAAAAATATCCCAACAACTCTTTTGAAGTATTGGGACGTTTTGATGATTCTGATATTCGTGGCTGTAACCTAATGGTTTTGTAAACAAAATTTGCCATAATACTACTGCTATTTTATCATTAAGTTCAATGTAAAAAAATACCTAATTTAATAACCTATTGTTAATGTAGAAAAAATACTACACAAATATTTAAAAATTACTTTCACTGTAACTTTTTAAATATTAAATTATGAAAAAAATTACCCTATTAGTTTTTATCCTTTTTAGCTTTACAAGCAGGTCACAGAATCCAAATTATAGATACCACGAACTCCAAGATTTAGGCACTACTATAGAATGGGCTATTGCTGTTGAATGCACCCAGCATTATCCTCCCGTAGGAATTAGAGAAGTAAATTTAAGACAAAATTTTAAATTGGAAGTTGGTAAAATTTACAAAGCAGATTTAGGCCTAAACTACGGCAACTTCGGCACAAGGTATTACAAAGTTACTTATGCAGGAGATTCTGGTGCTGACATGGGAGATGAAGTTGACACCCCACCTGATTTTGGCGCTCCAATTACTGACTTATGCTCTTCATTGTCTAAAAAGTATATAAGACCAATTTTATTAGGATCAACATTACAAGAAGCTCAAAATAACTTTTGCTCAAAGTTAACAGTTAATAGTACCAGAGAAATGGTAAATATTAAAATAGAAAAACCGTTATCTTCTGGTGACATTTGTTTTATGGATTTTGGAAAAGGCCCTAATTTTTATTTAATTGATGGAGCTAGTGTAGAAAGCGGAGATGCAGATTACGAAGTAGATTCAACAGATAGCAATTCTCAATTTTCCCTTGTTTTATTCAATTGTCAAAAACCCGATCTGCAAGCTGTACATGTTACTCCATATCAGGACGATGGTAATTATTACCGTGGAACAAGCAACAAAATTGCTTATTTCGGAGTACGAAATATTGGCACAAAAATTCAAAACGCAACTACTGCATATACATTATACCTCACGACATCAAGAAACTTTCTCAGTGGCAACGACATTAAACTATATGCTGTTGGTCAGAATCCTACAGATGCACCTGCACCTTCAGATCCAAAAACATCCCATAACTTCCCAATGGTCTACAGCATTCCCTACAATGCTATTGCCGGTAAGTACTATTTAACCGCTGTAACTACAAACAGTGAAGATTTCAACGAATATAATAACATCGCCTCATCAACATACAGAATAACTATAAAAGAAGGAACAGCCCCTACAACGCCAACTCCGACCCCAACGCCAACACCAACTCCAACTCCGATAGGAAAACCTGATTTAATTATCGATTCAAATAATACACTAGTTTATAGTGATTGTTTTGATTGCACTTCTACTTTAAGTGAATTAAAAAAAAGACATAGGGTCGACAATCAATCCGGGTCAATTAGGCCATCACTAATATCCATCAAAAACGCAGGAAATGCCGCATCAACAGCAACAAATATAAGATTCTACCTGTCCTCCGATACGACACTCGATACATCAGATTTAAAATCAAACGGAAGTGCTATAACCGTAAATGCCATTAACGCAGGAGAATTGCTTGTAGTACCAGGCGGGACTATCTTCCCCTCAGATTTTGGCAATATTAGTACTGTATTTAACAATAACTGGAACATTCTTATGGTTGTTGACGATTCTAAAACAAATACCGAATCAAATGAAAATAACAACGTAACAGTTATACCTGTAACCTTCTATAATCCTTCTGGAAAAAAATCGATAGCAACAAAATTAGAAACTGACGATATACCAGAAAACTATACTATAACAGTCTATAATTTCCAAGGAGAAAAAATCTTAACGAAAGAAGTACACTCAAAACAAGAAGAAAACGAATTAGTGCAATCCTTAAAAAATGATTTCTATATCATTAAATCTAATGATACAACACGAAAGATCTACAAAAAATAAAAAAGCCCATTCATACAAAAAGCATCCTGATACAGGATGCTTTTAACTTATCTTTTCGTTAGTTTAAAAACTAAACCACTCGAATCACAAAATAATTCTTCTTTCCGCTTTGTAATAACACAAACTGATTATTAATTAAATCATTTGCAGTTAACACAAAATCTTCTTTTATTTTTTCTCTGTTCACCGAGATCGAATTTGCGGTTAAGGCACGTCTCGCTTCTCCGTTTGATTTAAAGAAACCTGTTTTTTCGTTTAAAACTGTAATAATCTCCAAACCATTTTCTAAATCAGCTTTTGCGATTTCAGCCTGAGGAACACCGTCAAAAACTTCTAAAAAAGTAGCTTCATCCAATTTTTTCAAATCTTCGGCTGTAGAATTTCCAAACAAAATATTCGACGCCTGAATTGCTTTTTCCAATTCTTCTTCAGAGTGAACAAAAATGGTAATTTCTTCTGCCAGTTTCTTTTGTAAAACTCTTAAATGCGGAGCAGTTCTGTGCTCTTCGATTAAAGCTTCAATCGTTTCTTTATCTAAAAACGTAAAGATTTTGATGTATTTCTCTGCATCAACGTCAGTTGAATTCACCCAAAACTGGTAAAATTTATACACTGAGGTTTTATCAGTATCCAACCAAACATTTCCACCTTCAGATTTTCCAAATTTAGATCCGTCTGCTTTTGTAATCAATGGCGTTGTCAATGCAAAAGCTTTTGCACTTTCTCCTCCCATTCTGCGTACCAATTCCGTTCCGGTGGTGATATTTCCCCATTGGTCCGAACCTCCCATTTGAAGCACGCAATTGTTATTTTTATATAAATGATAAAAATCGTAACCCTGAATTAACTGATAGGTAAACTCTGTAAAAGACATTCCTACACCGTCTCCGGCAAATCTCTTTTTAACAGAATCCTTCGCCATCATATAATTTACCGTGATACGTTTTCCAACTTCACGTGCAAAATCAATAAATGAGAATTCCTTCATCCAGTCATAGTTGTTTACCATAACAGGAGCATTTGCTTCTTTTGAATTAAAGTCAAGAAAACGTGACAAAACACTTTTGATACCGGCAACGTTCTTAGCTAAAGTTTCTTCATTCAACAGATTTCTTTCATCAGATTTCCCCGATGGGTCACCAATCATACCGGTTGCACCTCCCACCAAAGCGATAGGCTGATGTCCAAAATTCTTTAAGTGAACCAATAAAATAATCTGAACCATGCTGCCAATGTGCAGCGAATCTGCTGTTGGGTCAAAACCTATATAAGCAGCAGTTACCTCTTTTAGCAATTGTTCTTCCGTTCCTGGCATGCTATCATGATATAACCCGCGCCACTTTAATTCTTCAACTAGATTCTTCATTTTTTAAATAATTTGTGCAAATATAATCAATGGTAATGGCAATGACAAAAAGCAGTTTCAATATCAATGCTAAAAAGCAATTTCAACATCAAAATTCTTAACTACAAAGAGAACCATACTTAGAACTTTAGCTGTTCAAAAAAAAAACTCCAATTATAATTTTTTACTTTTCATTCATTACTTTTTACCTATTTTTACCTCAACTAATCCATTAATAACCAACCAAAAAATTACCTTTATGAAAAAACTTTTGCTTCTTGCAATCTTACTCTCCTACTCCTTTACGAACGCCCAGATCTCTTTTGAAAAAGGATATTTCATTACCAATAATGGAATCCGAACTGAATGTTATATCAAAAACATAGACTGGAACTACAACCCAACAGATTTTAAGTACAAAACAACTAACGAAGACACCGAAACGAAAACAGAAACCATTACGAATGTTCAAGAGTTTGGAATTGGAAACAGCACTACATACAAAAGAGCAAAAGTTAACATTGACCTTTCAAGTGACGTATTAGAAAGTTTTTCCACCGATAAAAATCCCATTTGGAAAGAACAGCTCGTTTTCTTAAAAGTCCTTGTTACAGGAGACGCTTCTTTATATTACTATACCAATAATGACATTACAAGGTTCTTTTATGAAACAAAAGAAAGATCCGTAGAACAACTTGTACGTAAAGAATACATTGCTGAACTGAATAACTCCCGCACAACAGTTGAAAACAATTACTTCAGACAGCAATTATTCAACAATGTCAAAACCAAAAACACAACTGAAAATGATGTTAAGAACCTGCCTTATAAAAAAGAGGCTTTGATGAAATATTTCCTGAAATACAATAATATCTCATCTGACGAAATCGAAAAAACAATTACCTCAGTAAATAAAAGTATTTACCTTTTAAAAGTAACTCCAGGTATTGGCTTTTCTTCTATTTCAATTGATGGCATCAATAGGGATGGATATAATAGCGTAGACTACTCTCAGAAAGCAACTTTTAAAATAGGATTGGAAGGCGAACTTATACTCCCTTTCAACAAAAACAAATGGAGTCTTTTTATAAACCCAACCTTTCAACAGTACGAAAACAAGAGCGAAACCGGAGTTATAAATTACATGAATAATGGTATGAGAGTCGAATTTCCTTCAGAGGTTAAATACACAGCCATACAGGTTCCCTTTGGAGTACGTTATTATTTTTTCCTAAACAGCAAATCTAAAATATTTATTAATGCCGGTTATGCCATTGATGTAAGTGGTAAATTCAAACTTACAAGCAAACCAACCAACTTAGACAGCTCCACAAGCGGTAATTTTCTAACCGGACTTGGTTACAATTTCAAGAACAAAGTGAGTGCAGAAATTAGGGTAAATGGCCGCAAAGAGGTCCTTAGCGGATACACCTCTTATAGCGGAGCTTACAGATCATTAGATTTTATACTAGGGTATACGATTTTCTAAAAAAACAAAATTGAATAAAAACTTGCGCCTTTAAACCTGTCCCTTTTTTGCAACTTTAGACCAAAGTACTATCTTTACGAAATGGTATTAATAACAGGAGGTACAGGTTTAGTTGGCGCACATTTATTACTTCATCTGATTGAGAATGGAGAAAACGTTCGGGCTATTTACAGAACTCAAAATAACATTCAAAAAACCAAATCGGTTTTTGAGTTGTACAAAAAAGTGGATCTGTTTGAAAAAATAGAATGGCTTGAAGCCGATATTCTGGATGTTCCCTCTTTAGAAACTGCGTTCTCAGGTATTGATTACGTTTACCATTGCGCTGCTTTAATTTCATTTGATCCAAAAGACGAAGAGTTACTTCGAAAAACCAATATCGAAGGAACCGCCAATATGGTTAATTTTTCTATTGCCAAAAACATAAAAAAGTTTTGTTTTATCAGCTCTATCGCTGCTTTAGGTGATTTAGCAGCTCATGAAACTTATATCACTGAAGAAACAGACTGGAATCCCGAAAAGCCTCATAGTGATTACGCGATTTCTAAATACGGAGCCGAAATGGAAGTCTGGCGTGGTTTACAGGAAGGTTTAGATGTAATCATCTTAAATCCGGGTGTTATTTTAGGGCCAATTCCAAAAAACAAAACCCACATACAAGGAAGCGCAGAGCTTTATGCCAAAGTTGCAAACGGCCTTTCTTTTTACACTCTTGGAAGTACCGGTTTTGTTACCATAACGGATGTCATAAAAATAGCTGACACCTTAATGAAGAGTGACATTAAAAACGAACGCTTTACTTTAATTGCCGACAATATTGTTTTTAAGGACATCCTGGATACTATTGCCGACGCTTTAAAAGTAAAAAGACCAACCGTTCATGCCACACCTTTATTCATGAATTTCCTTTGGGTTGTCGACGGAATTTTTTCGACCTTATTTTTTCAGAAAAGACGCCTGACAAAAGCAACTGCAAAGGCTTCCTATTCTAGTAATTTATATTCTAATGAAAAAATAAAAACCGCTCTGGGAGGAACGGTTTTTCAGGATGTACATGCGTACATAAAAGATGTTTCGAGACTTTAACTATCTCTTTAATCGTGTTGTTTTTCGGATAGAATCCAAGCTCGTCTTACTCAGCTTGTTCTTGATCGTATCTTTAACTATAGGTTTCTTCTTTTCTTTTGCTGCTTTCTTTTCTTCAATTTTCACAATTGAATCTGTAGCTCTTTGGTTGACAGCCAAACGCTTTCCTACTTCGTCGAAAATACTTTTATAATTCTCATAATCGGCGGCGTAATAACGGTTGTTTTGTGAAAATTGCACACTATCCACTTTATATTTTTTCAAAATAAAGGCAGTAGGACTGGTTTCAACTGAATCTGCCGAAACCGGGTGCTGGTATTTCATCGCTTCAAGGATAGACAAATCATACATAATATCAATCATTTTATCTTTCCCGATAAGCTTTGCAGGCTGCTTTACCAGCTCTTTTTTACAACTTACAGAAAGAAACAACACCAATATTATTACTATAAAATTTTTCATATCAGCTTTTTATCTGTCAAACAATAGGCGTTTTCCTGCGCGAATGTCTTTTACTTTAAAGTTATTGTAAACCATTTCACCGTTTACAAAAGTATGTGTAATTCTCGACTTAAAAGTAAAATTCTCAAAAGGCGACCAGCCGCATTTCGCCAGAATATTTTCAGGTTTCACACTCCATGGCAAACTTGGGTTTACAATCACTAAATCGGCAAAATAACCTTCTTTGATAAAACCTCTTTTTTCTATTTTAAAAAGTTTAGCCGGATTGTGGCACATTTTCTCGACAATTTTCTCCACACTGATTTTCCCCTGATGATGCGCTTCAAACATCGCTACGACCGCATGCTGCACAAGCGGCCCCCCAGATGGAGCATTCACATAAGGCTGCATTTTTTCTTCTTTAGTATGTGGCGCATGATCGGTTGCAATTACATCAATACGTCCGTCATTTAAAGCTTCCCATAATGCTTTTCTGTCGTCTGCTGTTTTTACCGCAGGGTTCCATTTAATAAAATTTCCTTTGGTTTTATAATCTTCGTCTGTAAACCACAAGTGATGCACACAAACTTCGGCAGTAATTTTCTTTTCTTCAAGTGGAATTTTATTGGTAAACAATTCCATTTCTTTCGCAGTCGAAAGATGAAAAATATGCAAACGAGCTCCCGTTTTCTTCGCCAGAGCTACCGCTTTTGAAGAAGAAATATAACAAGCTTCTTCACTGCGTATTAAATGATGCGCCGTTACCGGAATATCATCACCATATTGTTCTTTGTACAGCTGTAAATTATTTTTAATCGTCGTTTCGTCTTCACAATGTACCGCGATTAAAAGCGGAGTACTTGAAAAAATCTTTTCTAAAACTGCCTCATTATCTACCAGCATATTTCCTGTTGACGATCCTAAAAAGATCTTTATTCCGGCAACATTCTTCGGATTTGTTTTTAGAACTTCCTCCAGATTATCATTAGTTGCACCCATCATAAACGAATAATTCGCAAATGATTTCACTGCCGCAACCTGATATTTATCTTCTAGTATTTCCTGAGTTACCGCATTTGGAACTGTATTCGGTTGCTCTATGAAAGATGTAATTCCTCCTGCCACCGCAGCTCTTGACTCTGACTCGATATCTCCTTTGTGTGTTAGTCCCGGTTCTCTAAAATGAACCTGATCATCAATTGCCCCCGGAATTAAATAACTCCCTTCAGCATCGATTACTTTACAATCGGATGTTTTTAAACTGATGCTGTCTGCCACTTCAACAATCAGATCATTTTCGATTAAAACATCTCCTTCAAAAATAGATCCTTCGTTTACAATTTTGGCATTTTTTATTAGAACCCTATTCATTTTCATAGCTTTATAAAGTATTGACTAGTTTTTTCAATCGAAGCGAAATTACTCCCAGTATGGCTTCTTTGATAATGGCATTGCTCATTTTAGAAACTCCTTTTGTTCTGTCAGTAAAAATAATCGGAACCTCTTTAATTTCAAATTTAGCACAGTATGTTCTGTACTTCATTTCAATCTGAAACGCATAACCCACGAATTTAATTTTGTTGAGATTGATTTTTTCCAGCACTTCTCGTTTGTAACAAACGAAACCTGCTGTTGCGTCGTGAATTTTCATTCCCGTAATAAACTTCACATACACCGAAGCGAAATACGACATTAGAACACGGCTTAAGGGCCAGTTCACCACATTTACTCCTGTTACATATCGGGAACCAATCGCTAGATCTGCTCCACCAAAATGGCAGGCATCAAACAATTTCTCAAGATCATTTGGATTATGCGAGAAATCAGCATCCATTTCAAAAATGAAATCATACTGACGTTCTAATGCCCATTTAAAACCATGAACATAGGCCGTTCCCAAACCAGATTTTTTAGCTCTTTTTTCTAAAAACAACCGTCCCGGAAATTCTTCCTGTAAAGCGACTACTTTATTGGCAGTATGGTCAGGCGAATTATCATCAATAATTAAAAGATGAAAAGGTTTGTGTTGCGAAAGTACAGCTCTAACTATGCTTTCAATATTTTCGATTTCGTTGTAGGTGGGGATTATGACAATACAATCATTCATTTTTCTGAGTAATTTCACCGCAAAAGTAAACTTTTTATAGCATTTGATTCATAATAAATATATAATAAAACTATTGATACAAAAAATTACTAATTTTGCATCGCTATGATTGAACAACTTCACCCCCGAATTCTGGAAAACAAAGACTGGGCAACACTTTTATTCGTGTTGACTTTTGCTGTTGTTGCCATGACTAAATCAGCTTACGAAACCCGATTTAGCGAATTCAGTAAGCTTATTTTTTCTGACAAGTATGCTAAAATCTATCGCGACAACAATCATTTAAGAAGCAGTTTTACGGTTGGTTTATTTTTTGTACAAGTTGTTTCGTATGCTTTTTTCATCCAGCTTACCATGCACATTTTTGGATATGCGTCGAAAACGGACTGGATTTTATTCATTCAGCTTGCTACCTTTTTACTTTACTTTATTCTGGGAAAATTTTTAATTGAAAAAATTGTAGCCACTTCATTTAACATTGACGAATTTGCAGAACTTTTTAACTTACAAAAAGTAACTTACAGGACTTATATAGGCGTTTTAATCCTTCCTGTTAATGCTGTTTTGTTTTATTATGACAATATTCCTAAGATTGTACCCCTGGCAATAATAGCCATTTCGCTGTGTATTAGCCTCTACTCTTATTTTATTTCAATAAAAACGTATCAAAATGCAATAATCAGCAAGTTATTTTATTTTATTTTATATCTTTGCGCTCTTGAAATAGCCCCTTATTATTTCCTGTATTATTGGATTACAAAAGAGGCGGCTTAGTAAATGTTTATAATATGAAAGTGAAAACAATTTTGGTGTCACAGCCTGAACCTAAAGTGGAAAATTCTCCTTACTTTGAGCTCCAACAAAAACACAAAATAAAAATTGATTTCAGACCATTTATTCATGTGGAAGGGGTTAATGCAAAAGAGATCCGATTACAGAAAATCGATCTTAATCATTATACTGCAATCATTTTGACGAGCCGTAATGCGGTAGATCATTTTTTCAGAGTAGCAGATGAGATGCGTTATAAAGTTCCTGAAGGATTGAAATATTTCTGCCAATCTGAAGCTGTTGCATTTTACCTGCAAAAGTATGTTGTGTATAGAAAGCGTAAAATTTACGTGGGAGCAAAAGACTTTGCAGATTTATCGCCGCTTATCAAAAAATACAAAGACGAAAAATTCCTTTTACCGGCGTCTGATCAGTTAAACGCTGATGCACCTGTAACATTAAACAATCTGAAAGTAGATTGGGCACAAGCTGTTTTCTACAAAACAGTAATGAGCGATCTATCTGATCTGGCTGATGTTTACTATGATGTTTTGGCTTTTTTCAGTCCAACCGGAATCAAATCATTGTTTAAAAACTTTCCTGATTTTAAACAAAACGACACCAGAATTGCTGTTTTTGGAAGCACAACTCAAAAAGAAGCGCTTGATCATGGCTTAAGAATTGATATTCTTGCTCCAACTCCTGAAACACCTTCAATGACGATGGCTTTAGAGAAATATATTGCAGAAGCAAACAAAGGAAAATAATCCTTTTAGAAAATAACAATATTTAAATTCCAAATTCCAACTTTAGGGTTGAAATTTGGAATTTTTCTTTTTAAAAATATTGCTCTCCCCAATCTTTGTCAAATTCTTAAAACTCTAACAAAGAAAAACAAGCAACATTTTCAGTTTCCATTTGGAATTTCAAAGATTGGAATTTTATTTTTCAAATCATTATGAGTACATTTGATTTACAACTACAACCAAATAACTAAATTTAGTTTCAAATCACAACTCCAATGAAAATCAACTCCCTTATTATTGAAATTGACGGCATCGACAAAGAAATCCTGCGCTATTTGATGGACGATGCCCGAAAACCCATTTTGCAAATCGCCAATAAAATAGGTATTTCCGGAGCTGCCATTCATCAGCGATTGAAAAAACTGGAACAATCGGGTGTTATTTCAGGTTCTAAATTTACCGTTAATCCAAAAGTATTGGGATACAACACCATGGCCTTTGTTGGTGTTTATCTGGACAAAGCCTCCAGAAACTCCGAAGCCGTGAAAGATTTAAAAAAAATCCCCGAAGTCTTAGAATGCCACTACACCACAGGAAACTGGTCGGTATTGATCAAAATCATCTGTCGCGATAACGAACACTTAATGCAGCTTTTAAACACCAAAATTCAGGCAATAGAAGGCGTTTCCAGAACAGAAACATTTATCTCCCTGGATCAGCAGATTGACAGGCAGATTCAATTATAGAATTAGAGAATGAGATAATTAGTCAATGAGATCACGAAATATTTCTACACGAAAAAACCCGACGGATTTCAAAAAAATCTGTCGGGTTTCATTTTAACTATCTAATTGGCTAATTATCTAATAATCTCATTGACCAATTATCTCATTGACCAATTAATTCCTTCTGCTTCCGGAATAGACCGAGATATAGTACAACAAGGTCGCGATTGATCCGATAGCGGCAACAACATAAGTTCTCGCAGCCCATTTCAACGCATCCTTAGCTCCGGCCTGCTCTTGCTGCGTCAGCATATTTTTATTTTCCAACCAAGCCAATGCTCTCTTACTTGCATCATACTCTACCGGCAGTGTAATAATTGTAAATAAAGTTGTTGCAGCAAAAATAATAATTCCGATCAGCAATAGCCCCGGAAAGATTTTGATCATTAAAATTCCGGCTAACAAAATCCATTGTACATAATTGGATGCGACACTTACAATCGGTACCAATTTGGAACGCATTGTCAACCACTCATAACCAACAGCGTGCTGTACCGCATGACCACACTCGTGTGCAGCCACCGCAGCCGCAGCCGCATTGCGTTCGTTGTAAACCACCTCGCTTAAATTTACAGTTTTATCTGCAGGATTGTAGTGATCTGTTAACTGACCAGGTGTCGAAATAACACGAACATCTCTAATACCATGATCAGCCAGCATCTTTTCGGCGATTTCAGCACCACTCATTCCATTTCTTAATTGCAGTTTAGAATACTGCTCAAATTTACTCTTGAGTCTTGAACTCACTATCCAGCTGAACAACATAATTGCTCCGGCAAGAATTAAATGTCCACTTCCCATATCTTTGTTTTTTTTGATTGATTACTAAATTTACAGAATAAACCGCAAATTCTGAACCAAATTCAAAAAATGTCATTTTGACATTTTAGCGTCAGGGTACTTCTTAAGCAACTTTACAAAAACTAAAAAACTCCATTACAACTCCAACTGCTTATTGACTTCTTCAAATTTCCCGATCAGATCGTTGATTTTTGCCTGTTGTTTTTTAATTTGTTTCGGACGAATGTAAAACCAGTTCACCCCAATCCAAAGCAATACCACCCCATAAACGAGCAACGCATAAACAAGCGTCATTCTCGAAGTGTATTCGTACATATACAGACCTATTCCGATACTCAATAAAATGAAGTACAAATTCAGAATCGTAGACTGCATAAACTGCTGTTTTTTTCGAATTAGAATCAATCGCTGCAGGTACTCCTGATTGGATTGTGTGGTATCGATATTTTTATAACCGACCAATAATCCATTATAAACACCAACATACATGATCATGGCCATAATCACCAGCACAATTCCTATTTTAGTAGAAATAAATTCCGGCTGATAATAGTACCAGACAAAAACAATAAACGCAGTAGTTGCCAAAAGCAAAATATTAGTAATCCACAGATGGCGAAGGCCGGCTGCTTTAAATTCCTTCAATCTCCCCAATAAATCTTTCATATCAGGCTGACTTACGGATTGTTTTTTCCACAAATCTTTGAAATCTATATTGTTATTTTGGTCCATTTTCTTTAAATTTTTGAGTCAGTTTTTCCTTTATCCTGTGAATTTTCACTCTTGTATTTGCTTCCGAAAGCCCCACAATTTTAGCAATTTCAGCCTGCTTTACTTCCTCAAGTTCGAGCGAAATAATAATACGTTCCGTTTCAGGCAATTCAGCGATACACTGGTACAAAAACTGGATTTGCGGTTCTAACGATTGTTGTTTCTCTTCCTGCAAATTCACCGGAAGGTCTGATTTAAGAAAACGCTTTTCTTTTTCTATTTGCCGCAAACAGTTATTAGAAGCTATCCTAAAAATCCAGGTTCCTATGCCCGACTCGTTTCTAAAAGTGTCCAGTTTTTGCCAGACAATAACAAAAGTCTCCTGAGCCAAATCCTGAGCAATATCATAATCGTTAACAAAACCCATACAAAGCCTGAAAATTCTATCCCAATACGTTTTATAGATAACTTCAAATTCCATCAGTACTATTTTACGAAATTATTCACCTGATTTAAATACCACGCTGCATCATCATACATAATAAAGTGTAACCCTTTACCGGCATATTGAAAATTAGCATTTTTTAAATTTTGATACTGTCCTTCAATAGCAGGTTTTAAATTTACAAAATAAGATTCCAGTAAAATTAATGATGGACATTTTACTTGTGCGATTTTTTCTCTTAAATCAGTATTAGAAAAATCACAATACATTTCAGCAAATGTTTTTCGGTCTGATTTTACACTCCAGTCTACAATCATATCGATTTTTGAGGCATCCTGAACCAGTCTTGGCATTGTTTTTTTCTGCATGTCCAAAAACTGAGTCTCCGTCATAGCCGTCATCTGATTCACCATTGACGAACAGTCGTTATTTTCTTTTGATTTAAAATTAGGATCCATCAGAGCAGCCATACACGGAAGCGCGTCTACTACAACAATTTTACCAACCAATTCCGGATAATCTGCCGCCAAAGCCAATGCAAATCCTCCACCCATACTGTGACCAATTACAATTGGCTTTTCAATTTTATTTGTTTTGATGAAGTCTGCAATTTCAGTTTCCCAATTTTTGAAGCTTGCATTCGACTGTGGTTTCACTCCGGCAAAACCTGCCATGGTAAGTGTATAACAAGTGTGATCTTTTTCTAAATTGGCTCTGGTTTCCTTCCACACATCTCCCGAAGATGCAAATCCGGGAATAAACACTACAGCTTGTTTTCCTTTTCCGGTTTTAAGAACTTCAAACGGATATGATTTTGTTTGTGCAAATACATTTAAACATACTGCTGAAAATAATAAGGCGATAACTAAGATGATATACTTTTTCATTTTTAATAGATTTAAGTTGTTAAATGGTTTATTAGTTAAATTCGCCTTTTGGATACGAGATGTTTTAAAATGTTACAAATTATTTTAAAAAAAAATAAAATTCAATCTCCAAAATCCAAATTCCAACCTTCACACATAAGCCTAAATCTCAACACCTACAAGGGATGAAGCACACAGAAACGTGGATTGTTTTTTGATAAAAAAAATCTTTTCATACGTCAATATCAATTCCGGTCCATACAAAAAACTATAAAACGGGACTGCCTCCAATATTAATCTTCCGCTCCGCCGGAGCTTCTTGATACCGGAAAATTACATTTGCTATAAATATTTTGCTCCGGCGAAGCTGTTTCAAAAAAAAAAAAAAAAAAAAAACACTCACCCCTAGCTTTTTCATCCTTTCGATCGAAGGAGACTTGATAGCGACTGCCAAAGTAAATCACGCAAGAAACTCCGCAAACTAAGTCGACAATCTTTGTCGATTAACTGGTGTGATTTCTCCCTTCGGTCGAAATGATAAACTAAACGCAAAAAAATCCCAAATCCCAACAAAAAAACTACACAATCTTGTCATTTCGAGGAACGAGAAATCACACAAGGAACTCCGCAAACTAGATCGATAATCTTTGTCGATTAGCTAGTGTGATTTCTCCCTTCGCTCGAAATGACAAAAAAAATCCCAAATCCCAACAAAAAAACTACACAATCTTGTCATTTCGAGGAACGAGAAATCACACAAGGAACTCCGCAAACTAGATCGATAATCTTTGTCGATTAGCTAGTGTGATTTCTCCCTTCGCTCGAAATGACAAAAAAAAATCCCAAACCCCAATCGTAAAATTGGAATTTGGAATTTGGAATTTGGAATTTATAGTATTGAAAAATTTATTTACCCTACAAGATTGATAATCTTACCAGGAACAATAATCACTTTATTAGGTGTTCGACCATCTAACTGACGTAAAGTTCTTTCGTCTTTCATGACAATTTCTTCGATCTGCTCCTTGGTTAAATCCAAAGGCAATTCGATGGTGAAACGCATTTTTCCATTGAAAGAAACCGGGTATTCTTTGCTCGTTTCTACCAGATGTTTTGCTTCAAAAACCGGGAAGGAAACTTCTGAAATCGAAGTTGTATTTCCTAACTGCAACCATAATTCCTCAGCAATATGCGGTGCATAAGGCGAAACTAAAATGGCTAATGGTTCTAAAATGGCTCTTGAATGACAATTTTGAGCAGACAATTCGTTTACACAAATCATAAACTGAGAAACAGAGGTGTTGAAAGAAAAACTCTCGATGTCTTCTGCTGCTTTTTTGATGGTTTTATGCAATGATTTTAAGTTGTCTTTTGTTGGTTCGTCGTTGTTTACGATTGAACCATTATCATCAAAGTACAATCTCCATAACTTTTTAAGGAAACCAAATACTCCCGAAATACCAGCCGTATTCCAAGGTTTTGCCTGCTCTAACGGCCCTAAGAACATTTCGTACAAACGCAAAGTATCGGCTCCGTATTCGTTACAAATATCATCCGGAGTTACTACATTGTAATACGATTTCGACATCTTCTCGACTTCACGTCCAACGATATATTTTCCGTTTTCGTCAAAAATAAATTCTGCCGAATTAAAATCTTCTCTCCAGTTTTTAAATCTTTCTACATCCAATTCATCTGAAGAATTTACAAAATTAACATCCACACGAAGCGGCTGTACATTCTGATCTCCGATTTTATTTTTAGAAACAAAAGTGTTCGTTCCTTCTAATCTATACACATAGGCAGTAGTCCCCAAAATCATTCCCTGATTGATCAGTTTTTTGAATGGTTCTTCGGTTGGAGCAAAACCTTTGTCTTTTAAGAATTTGTTCCAGAAACGCGAATACAATAAGTGTCCGGTGGCGTGCTCACTTCCTCCAATATACAAATCAACACTTTCCCAGTACGCTAATGCTTCTTTGCTTGCAAACTCGGTTTCGTTGTGTGCATCCATATAACGCATCCAGTACCATGAACTTCCTGCCCAACCTGGCATGGTATTCAATTCTAAAGGAAATATCGTTGCATGATCCACTAAGTCGGTATTAACGACTTTATTATTTGTGGTGTCCCAAGCCCAAACAGCTGCATTTCCTAATGGAGGCAAACCGTCTTCGGTTGGTAAATATTTCTCTACCTCAGGCAAAATAATTGGTAAATGCTGCGCCTCGATCATTTTTGGCAAACCATTCACATAATAAACCGGAAATGGCTCACCCCAATAACGCTGACGGGAGAAAACCGCATCACGCAAACGGTAATTGGTTTTTCCAATTCCCTGTCCTAATTTTTCTAAGGCAGTAATAGCGGCCTGAGTAGCTTTTTTATAATTTAATCCGTTTAGGAAATCAGAATTTGCGATCTCCACATTGTCTTTCGAACCGTAAGCCGCCTCAGAAATATCAACGTTGGCAAAAATATTTTTGATTTCCTGCATTCCGTTCTGACCTTTAAAGAAATTTGCAAAAGCATAATCTCTCTCATCTCCGCAAGGAACCGCCATTACAGCACCTGTTCCGTATCCGGCCAAAACATAGTCCCCAATCCAAACCGGAATTAGTTCTTTTGTAAACGGATGCTCCGCATAAGCTCCTGTAAATACTCCCGAAATGGTTTTTACATCAGCCATACGCTCACGCTCGGAACGTTTTGCTGTTTTTTCGATGTACGCTTCAACCGCCTCTTTTTGTTCCGGAGTTGTAATTTTAGCTACCAAATCATGTTCTGGTGCCAAAGTCATAAAAGTTACTCCAAAGATGGTATCGGGGCGGGTGGTAAATACCTCAATAAAATTGGTTTCAGGTTTCACGTTTAAAGTTTCATCACTTTGCGCATCAACCTGAGACTTGAAACCTAAAACTTGAAACTTTACTAACGCTCCTACCGATTTTCCGATCCAGTTTCTTTGTGATTCTTTGATAGACTCGCTCCAGTCGATTTCATTTAAACCTTGAAGCAAGCGCTCTGCATAAGCTGAAATACGCATACTCCATTGGGTCATTTTTTTTCGAATTACCGGAAATCCTCCACGTTCTGAAACACCGTTTACAATTTCGTCATTGGCCAAAACCGTTCCTAAACCAGGACACCAGTTTACTTCTGTTTCTGCCAGATAAGTCAATCTGTATTGTAAAAGAATTTCCTCCTGTTCGTCAGACGATAAAGCATTCCACTCCTCAGCCGAGAAAGTTCCAATGTTATCATCAGAAACTGCATTTACATTTGCATTTCCTTCTTTTTCAAAAAGAGCAATTAAAGTTGTTATATCTTCTGCTTGGTCAACACTCTTGTTATACCATGAATTAAACAACTGAATAAAAATCCATTGTGTATGTTTATAATAGTCCGGATTTGACGTTCGCACTTCACGCTCCCAGTCAAATGAAAATCCAATTTTATCCAACTGTTTTCTATATCCTGCTATTTGTTTTCCTTCTTTATCTACTCCACCATCAATATTAACACGTGTGGTATCTTCCGGACGCTGTCCGGTTTGAATCGCATACTGTTCTGCCGGCAATCCAAAACTGTCGTACCCCATTGGATGCAAAACATTGAAACCCTGATGCCTTTTGAAACGAGAATAAACATCCGAAGCGATATATCCCAGTGGATGCCCTACGTGTAATCCCGCCCCGGATGGGTAAGGAAACATGTCCAACACATAATGTTTGGGTTTTTCAGAATTATTTTTTGCGGCAAAAGTTTGGTTCTCGGCCCAATATTTTTGCCATTTGGCTTCTATTTCGTTTGGATTGTATTTCATTTCTAAGTGACTAAGATTCTAAGTTACTAAGGTTCTAAGCTTTTCACTAAATTAATTAAGCCGCAAATTTACATTTATTACAGATTGTAACAAAAAGTATTTTAATTCCTAAAAAGTAAATTATAATTTCTTCATTTTTATTGAGATAAAATACAAGTCTAAAATTGCTTATATTGTACGAAAGTTAAAACTTTGGCCGTTATTAACTTCATATAAAGAAATTCTTTATTATTTTTACCCCATAATTTAAGCAAACTATGAGTTCTAACTTTGATAAATTTCAAAAGCGCAGGTTAATTTCCTCTTATTTTTCGGTTGTATTAAGTGTATTTCTGGTTTTATTCCTGCTAGGAGTACTGGGATTATTCATTATCAATTCTAAAAAACTGGCTAATGATTTTAAAGAAAAAATTGCCATGACGGTTTTCTTTAAAAACGAGGCTAATGACAGCGTGATAAAAGCTTTCAATACTGAACTAAAAAGAGCGCCTTTTGCAAGGTCTTTCGTTTATGTAACAAAAGAAAAAGCGGCAAAAGAACACACTGACATTATCGGAGAAGATTTCCTGACTTTCTTAGGTGAAAACCCGTTATTGAACTCTTACGACATTCACTTAAAAGCGGAGTATGTTGAAAGAGACAGTATCCTTAAAATAGAAAGCAAACTACGTCAAAATACCATGATTGAAGATATTGTTTACGACAAACAATTGGTGAATCTGGTAAATGATAATATCAAAAAAGTAAGTATGTGGATTTTAATTATCAGTGGTTTCCTTGCGATTATTGCTGTTCTACTAATCAACAGTTCGTTACGTTTATCTATTCATTCGAATCGTTTTATCATCAAAACGATGCAAATGGTTGGTGCAACAAAATCGTTTATCCGTAAGCCATTTGTAATGCGCAGTGTAAAATTAGGAATGTTAGGCGCCGGTCTGGCTATTATTGCCCTTATAGGACTTTTGTTCTATGTAGAAACTAATTTCCCGGGCTTGGGAATTTTAGAAGATAAAGCCTTAATTGGATTGGTGTTATTAGCCGTATTCGGATTAGGAGTTTTGATTACCTGGGTAAGTACTCACTTTGCCACACAACGTTTCCTAAATTTAAGAACGGACGATTTGTATTAATTTTAGATCGCAGATTTTAGATTGCAGATTTTAGATTGCAGATTTTTAAAAAGCCTTTCGCTACGCTCGAAGGCACAAAAGAAATAAAATGAAAAACAACAATAAAGAAGAACAGACATCAAAGCAAGAATTCCTTTTTGACGGAATTAATTACAAAATTCTATTAATCGGAATTGGAGTTATTGCCTTAGGCTTTATCTTAATGTCTGGCGGAGGAAGCAACGATCCGAATGTGTTCAATGAAGATGTGTTTAATTTCAGACGTATTCGTTTGGCTCCAACTACAGTTTTAATCGGTTTTGGAATCACGATTTATTCTATTTTCAAAAAATCCAAATAGACTTTATTAAGACTCCTTAGACTTCTTAGATCTTTAGATTATTTAGATAATCTTTTATAAAATCTAAGAAGTCTAAGGAGTCTAAAAATCTAACAATCTTAATAAATGAATACATTACAAGCTATCGTTCTAGCTATTATTGAAGGCATCACGGAATTTTTGCCTGTTTCTTCAACCGGTCACATGATTATCGCCTCTTCCTTTTTCGGAATTGCTCATGAAGATTTCACTAAACTTTTCACCATTGTCATTCAACTTGGCGCGATACTTTCGGTAGTGGTTTTGTATTTCAAACGATTCTTTCAAACACTTGATTTTTATTTTAAACTTTTGGTTGCCTTTATTCCGGCTGTCGTATTAGGTTTATTGCTAAGTGATTTTATCGATGGTTTATTAGAAAACCCTGTTACAGTTGCTGTTTCTCTTTTGATAGGAGGTTTAATTTTACTAAAAGTTGACGAGTGGTTCAACCATCCAAATACAACTGAAAGCTCTTCTGAAATCACCTATTTACAAGCTTTTAAAATTGGTTTATTCCAGTGCATTGCTATGATTCCGGGAGTTTCAAGAAGCGGAGCCAGTATTGTAGGCGGAATGTCTCAAAAATTATCCCGTACTACAGCAGCAGAATTCTCTTTCTTTTTGGCTGTTCCAACCATGTTAGGAGCGACGGTAAAAAAATGTTACGATTATTACAAAGCCGGATTTGAACTGTCTCACGATCAGATTAACATACTGGTAATTGGAAATGTCGTTGCTTTTATTGTGGCGCTCTTAGCTATTAAATCCTTTATTGGATTTTTGACTAAAAACGGTTTTAAAGTTTTTGGTTATTACCGAATTATTGCAGGAATCGTTCTGTTACTGATTCACTTTTTCATTCATCCTCTTACGATTATATAATGACTCCTGAAGAATATCTAAACGGACAGGTTTTATTGATTGACAAACCTTTAAAATGGAGTTCGTTTCAAGCTGTCAACAAATTAAAATATCTTTTAATCAATAAAGTCGGACTTCCTAAAAAGTTCAAAATTGGCCATGCCGGAACTTTAGATCCTTTGGCAACCGGCCTATTGCTAATCTGTACCGGAAAGTTTACCAAAAGAATTTCTGAACTACAGGGTCAGGCAAAAGAATATACCGGAACTTTTTATATTGGAGCTACTACTCCATCTTACGATCTAGAAACCGAAATCGATCAGACTTTTCCAACCGATCATATTGACGAAACACTAATTCATGAAACGGTGAAACAATTTTTGGGTGAAATAGACCAGAAACCACCTATTTTTTCTGCCATCAAAAAAGACGGTGTTCGCTTGTACGAGCATGCGCGTGCAGGAGAAACAGTAGAAATTGCCAGCAGAAAAACAACCATTCATGAATTCGAAATTACCCGAATCGCTTTACCTGAGGTAGATTTTAGAGTGGTCTGCAGTAAAGGAACTTATATTCGTTCTCTGGCTTTTGATTTTGGAAAAGCGATGAATTCCGGATCGCATTTAACTGTTTTACGCCGAACTAAAATTGGCGATTACGATGTAAAAAATGCTATTGACATTACACTTTTTGAAGAAAGTCTGCAGCAGGAATAAAGCATAATATATTTTTCAAGCCCCTTTAAGCAAGGTTGTGTCTTTTTCTTTTTTGTACTTTAGTCACAAGATTAAAAACCAAAACATGAAAAACCACTTTCTACTACTCTTGTTTGTCTTCACAATCTCATCAAACAGTCAAACCATTAATCAAAAAATGGTTTCCACTGATATTGATAATTTCTGGAAGGCTTACGATAAAATTGTCGCCGAAAAAGACAGCATCAAACAATATTCTTTTCTAAAAGAACTATACTTAGACCAAGCTACTCCGGGCCTAAAAAGCTTGCTTGAGGTTCGAAATTATACTGCCAAAGACTACATCAATGCCATAAATAAATATCCTAAATTCTGGAATTCATTAAAACCAAACACTTTAAATTCCGCCGAACTTTATCCGGAAATTGATGCCGACATCAGTAAACTAAAACAAGCTTATCCCGATTTAAAACCATCTACTATTTATTTTTCTATTGGTGCATTTCGAACAAATGGAACCATTCAGGAAGATCGGGTTTTAATTGGAAGCGAACTGAGTCTCGCAGATGAAACTACTATTATTGATGAACTCCCAGCCTGGAGACAACCCTTTTACAAAGAATACGAGCCTAGAAAAAACATTGCATTGCTCTGCACGCATGAATATGTGCATACTCAGCAAAAAGAACTGGTCGAAGATTTGCTTTTGATGTGCCTTTACGAAGGTGTCGCCGAATTTATTTCCTGTAAAGTAACCCATAAAAAATCAAGCTCTCCTGCCATTGAATTCGGGAAAAGCAATCAGCCAAGAGTAATCGATCAGTTCATCGCAGATTTGTACATCAAAAGCAACAATTACAACTGGATCTGGGGAGAAAACAGAAATCTTTTAAAAGTTAGAGATTTGGGATATTATATAGGTTATGAAATCTGCGAACGTTACTACAATTCATCCAAAGACAAGACGAAAGCGATAAAGACCTTAATTGAACTAGATTATCATAATGAAAAAGAAGTGGCACGCATAGTCGATGGCACCAAATTGTTTCCGCAAAATCTAAAAAAATTACGTCAGAATTATGAAAAACAAAGGCCTAGCGTTGTATCTATCTCTGCATTTAAAAATGGAAGTCAAAAAGTAAAATCGGGAGAAACTGAAATCACGATTACTTTTTCGGAACCGTTAAACGGGCGCAGTACAGGTATTGATTTTGGCCCTCTTGGAGAAAGCTTTTTCCCAAAAATAGACACCAACAGAATCTGGTCTGCCGATATGAAATCTTGGACTATTAAAGCAGATTTAAAACCCGGCCAACATTACCAAATTTTAATTTCGGATAATTTCAGAAAACAAAACGGGGTGAGACTAAAACCTTTTTTAATCGATTTTAAAACTGCGGAGTAAAATTTTAAACTATTTTATAAAAAAGGCTGAAAGCCTAAAAGCATCAGTATGGTGCAACGCACTATAAAAAATAGATTTAACAATAAGTAACGCCCTGAAAGGGCAAAAGCAAACAAAAGAACCTGTAGATCAATTAATTTTCTCAGAAAACATAATGTGAGTACTTTTCTTTGTCTGTAGTCTTTTACCCTTACAGGGCACAAATAATCATTATCTTCATTCATAATGCAAAGCACTATGCTATGTCTGGAGCTCTTTCAGAGCAACCTGTTTGAGCAACCTTACATGGTGAAGATTCTAAGCTATATTCTAAATCTCTTGTCAGATGCTATTTTTCATTATTTTTTACAGGACAGATTACATATTGATCAATAAATTCAACATATACAAAAAGAGTCTTGATTATTTTCTTGGTCTCAAAGTCCAAATCTGCTGAATTCAAAAACAAAAAGCACATTACTTCAGGAATCCCCATAGCAATGTGCCGACTTCTTACAAAGTAGTTCTATTTCATAAGCTCTGTTTTTTGAAGTTAGTAATGAGATATACTCTTTCCTCCAAACAACAAGCCCGAAACAAAATCGTAAAATCTTTCGAATAACTTTTTCATGATAGTGTAATTTTTAGTTGTTAAACATTAAATAAACACCAATAAAAAGAGTAAATAAGAAAATGAATAATAGAAGTGGGATGACTCCTGCAAGTTACAAAAAATTGAAGCAATACAAATATTTTTAGCATATTATTTATTACTAAAATTCTTATTTACAACAGAATACCTGAAAAATAAGGCTGTTTAACGATTTATTTCTTAAAAACTTAAGGAATCTATCTCAACAGTCTTACTCACCATTATCGACGTACTAAATATCAAAAAGCTGCTTGTTTATAAGCTTCTCCAATATTTTTGCTGATGGCAAATTATCCTTATCAATAAAAGTTTTCATTACAGGAATATTATCGCAAAAAATGATATCCAGAGAAAATCTATCCTTTCCATAAATACCACGATGAATCATATTGGCAGAAAAAATCAGTAAATCTCCCCGATTCAATCTTACAATTTCTCCGCGTTTTAAATCGTCACTTTGAAGACGGCCGTTCAAAGAATTTCTAACCTCAAACTCTTCCGGCAAATCCCATTCGCGATGTGTTTTTGGAATCAATTCAATTCCTCGTTCACTTTTCAGGGGAATCCTGAAGTGAACTACATTTTGAGTTTTGATGGCCTTCTTTTGATCTTCAACGGACATTCCTGTATATTGTATGTCACGATGCCAATAATTCTTCTGGACTTTATCTTTTGGATCAAAAAAAAGCTGGGTATTCAAAAAAACAGGAGGTTTAGGAAAGATAACACTTCGTATTTCTTCAAATTTGGCTTGAGTCATAAATTCAAAAAGACGTATTTTTTCTTCCTCCTTTAAGCAATCTCCCTTGGTCAGACTATGACTGTTTAAAGCCCCTTTTTCATAACTTATCTCATGATCACGCAACCAGATTTCGTGGAATTTAACCAGTACTTTTTCAATAGCTGCCAGTTCATTTTCCGAAAAGAAATTCTCCAAAAACACATATCCGTTTTGCTCAAAATCATTCATATTACTCCCTAATTTCCAGCACATGCATGATATCCATAAGTTCATTTTGAGTACTCAACCCTTTGTCGGCCAAATACCATAATTGCAAATCAGTTTTGATTTTTTCATCAATTACGCCAAACTCTTTTTTATAGTTTGCCATTAATTCAGTAGCTCCTTTTGGTCTAGGTCCCCAGTCAGCGCGGGCTATTCCGGTTTCTTTACAAATCACAATCACTTTAGGAATCGCCCTCCCGCCATTGGTCAGGTATTGATTCATCAGAGGCTCATTCTCATCACGAAAAACGATTCGGAGATCTATCTTTTTATGCGAAGCCAAAGCCATCTTATTAATAATCGGAAGTATTTGTGCTGCATCACCACACCAGCCTTCAGAAATCACCAGCCAGATATAATTGTGCTTTAAGCTTTCTAATTCGGAAACTACCTCATCCGAAACTTTCATGGTTTTCTCCAGTCGGTTCATCCTGGCCTCATTCAGCTTACTGTAATTGGTTAAGCTTTCGGATTGTTCATTGCCTGTTGATTTCCCTTCCAGTAATAAATCGGTAACTATTTTTCGATATTCTGTATACGAATGACTATTGAATAATGATTTAGCTATGGTACTTTTCATATTTAGGATTTTTTGAATTCTATAAAATTACAACTTTTAAAAGGACTTAAAGAATGACTTTTGTCACATTCGGAGAAATCCGAAAAAACGGTAAAAATTTAAAACGAGAAGAACTATTATTTTTTTTAAAACATTATTTCTAAAAATCAGAATATGTCTATATTTGCACAAATTAACGCAACACAGAAATGAAATATAAAAGAATTCTTCTAAAACTTAGCGGCGAAGCCTTAATGGGTGATTTACAATACGGTATTGACCCTAAAAGATTAGCCGAATATGCTGAAGAGATTAAGCAAATTCACAGTAAAGGAGTAGAAATTGCTATTGTAATTGGAGGAGGAAATATTTTTAGAGGCGTTGCAGGTGCAAGTGCCGGTATGGATAGAGTACAAGGCGATTATATGGGTATGCTTGCTACCGTAATTAATGGAATGGCTTTGCAGGGGGCACTTGAAGACAAAGGAATGAAAACGCGTTTACAGACTGCTTTGAAAATGGAGTCTATTGCAGAACCTTACATTAAAAGAAGAGCAGACCGTCATCTTGAAAAAGGAAGAATTGTAATTTTTGGTGCCGGAACCGGAAATCCTTATTTTACAACGGATACAGCGGCCGTTTTAAGAGGAATTGAAATCAATGCAGATGTGATCTTAAAAGGAACTCGTGTAGATGGTGTCTATGATTCTGATCCGGAAAAAAATGCATCGGCAGTAAAATTTGATTTTATTTCGTTTGATGATGTTCTTAAAAAAGGACTAAACGTAATGGATACTACCGCTTTTACTTTAAGTCAGGAGAACAAATTGCCAATCGTTGTTTTTGACATGAACAAAATTGGTAATCTTTTGAAAATCTGTGAAGGTGAAAACGTTGGAACAGTAGTTAATATATAAGTCAACAGTTACAGTTTACAGTTATCAATACTGACTGAGACTGAAAACTGAGACTGAAAACTAAAAACAAAAAAAATGACGGAAGAAATAGAATTTATATTAGACAGTACGGAAGAATCTATGAACGGTTCGATTGCGCACTTAGAGAAAGAATTTCTTAACATTCGTGCAGGAAAAGCTTCTCCGGCAATGTTGGGAAGTGTTTTTGTAGATTACTACGGAGCTGCAACACCCCTTTCTCAAGTGTCAAAAATCAGTGTTCCTGATGCCAGAACAATTACACTACAGCCTTTTGAAAAAAACATGCTGTCTGTAATTGAAAAAGCAATCATGGTTGCCAACATTGGTTTCAACCCAATGAACAACGGAGACGTTATTATCATTAGCGTTCCGCCTTTGACAGAGGAACGTCGTAAAGAACTGGCTAAACAAGCGAAAGCTGAAGCAGAAGATGCTAAAATTGGTGTTCGTAACGTACGTAAAGATGCCAATACGGATATCAAAAAACTAGAAAAAGAAGGAACTTCTGAAGACATTTGCAAATCAGCTGAGGAGCAAGTTCAGAATTTAACCAATACTTACATCAAAAAAATCGATGAATTACTGGCTGCTAAAGAAGCCGAAATCATGAAGGTGTAATCCTATTCAACACAAAATAAAAATCCGTTTAGTTAAATTATACTGAACGGATTTTTTTATTGTTATTTTTGCATACCAAAAGTACAAGTTGTCCGTTTTGAAACTATAACATTCTCTATGAAGCTATTCTGTTTGTTGACTTTGTTTTTCACGCTTACCATTCAGGCACAATTTCAAATAAACGGAATTGTAACGGACTCTAATAACAAACCGCTTCCTTTTGCTACCATTACAACTTCTGACAGTACTAATACAATTACGGATGTTGACGGGAAGTTTATTCTAAAAGCCCTTTCAAGACCGGAGACTTTTACCGTTTCGTACATTGGTTTTCAAACGAAGACAATTGTAATTACGGACCAAAAAACTTTTTACCCTGTTTCTCTTTTTCAAAAAACCGACGATTTGAGGGAGGTTGTGGTTTCAAACGAAAATCCGGCCCTTACGATAATTAAGAAGGTCATTGCGAATAAAAACAAAAACAATCCGCAAAGAAAACTGAACAGTTTCGAATACAAAAGCTACAACAAACTTATTGTAACAGCGAATCCTGATTCTATTGATGGCAGAATTGACTCTACAGCCACATATAAAAATTTCGACAAAAAGCGTATTAACATTGATTCTTCGGATTATAAATTCAAAGAAATAATTAGCAAGCAGCACTTGTTTCAAACCGAGAAAGTTTCACAATACCAGTTCGGCAACAACAAACTGAAAGAAACGATACTAGGAACCAAAATGTCCGGGTTTAAACAACCTATTTATGAGGTTATTGCTTTTAATCTCCAATCGATTTCGATTTATGATCCGAAATACGAATTGTTTGAAACGAAGTACGAAAATCCAATTTCGAATAGTGCTCCTCAAAGTTACAATTACAAGATTCTGGACACGGTAACTATAAAAGGACGTGAAACGTACATGATTTACTTTAAAAACAAACAAAGAAGAAAATCATCCGGTTTAGAAGGAGTTTTGTATATCGATCAGGAGAATTTTGCCATCGCTAAAGCGGTAATGCGTATCAAAGGGGTTCTGGACATTAGTGGGATTCATGAATTTGAATACGTACCCAGTGAGAAAATATGGTTTCAGAGCAACACCACTTTTAAAATTGTTAAAGGGAAAAACGACGATGATATTAAAATCTTAGGTGGAACAATTCAGTTTGACGGAGATGTTGAAGATAATTTTGAACCCCGAAAAAAATCGGCTTCCGATTTTACTTATCTGCTTTCTGAAAGTAACAATTTTGACATTCACTATAATACTACTGCCCCTATAAAAGATCCGGCACTTTACATTGAAATTAAAGACGATGCCAACAAAAAACCGGAAACCTTCTGGGAAGAATACAGAAAAGAAGATCTGGACTTAAAAAGCCAGAGAACCTATCAGTTAATTGACAGTCTTTCGATAAAGAAAAGAATCGAGAATCGTTTGGGACTTGGACGAAAAATCATCAATGGCTATTTCCCGATTGGACCTATTGATCTGGATTTAAAAAAGATTATCAGTTACAACAATTACGAAGGCTTCAGACTGGGGCTTGGCGGTATTACCAATGACCGTTTTTCTAAAAACTTCAGAATCGAGGGATACTCGGCTTACGGTACAAAAGACGGTCAGCACAAATACAGTCTGGGAGCAGGATTTTTATTGGACAAAAACACCAATACTTGGGTAAACGGATATTATACCGATGATGTTCGGGAAATTGCGAGTACCGTTTTTGCCGTTGACAAACGTGTTTTCAAAATTTACGATCCACGTCCGATCAACATTAGTACTTTTTATCAATATGTGGGCTGGAAAGCTAATATTCAGACCAAAATTATTCCTAAAACGGAAGCCGTACTAGAATTTTCGAGAACTTATGTCGAGCCCAAATTTGATTATCTTTTTAATTACAATGGAAAACTGTATTCGGATTTTATTATGACTACAGCAATGGTTTCGATCGTATGGGCTCCTTTTAGTGCTTTTATGCAAACTCCAACCGGGAGAACTGAAACGGATAAAAGATTTCCAAGGTTTACTTTTCAGTACACACAATCATTACCTAATGTATTGGAAAATGATTTTACTTTTGGGAAAATAGATTTCAAAGCTGAATATGAGAAGAAATACCTAAACGGTCAAAAAACGAGTTTGCTTCTGCAAGGAGGTTATGCTACGGGCGATGTTCCCATTACCCATCTTTACAATACCATGCCCAACAACTTAACAAAAGAAACCATTATCCAGCGTATTACCTTTGCCGGACGAAACAGTTTTGAAACGATGTTTTTTAATGAGTTTTTCTCCAGTCAATATGTCTTCTTTCAACTTAAACATGGTTTTGACCGAATCAGAATCCTCAAAAAAGTGCGTCCTTCTTTAGTGCTGGTAACGAGAATGGCATGGGGAAATATGGAAAATCCGCAACAGCATGTAGGTCCAATCTATAAAACTTTAGACAGGGGCTTTTTTGAATCTGGAATCGAACTAAACAAAATTTACAAGGGCATTGGTTTTGGCGGCTTTTATCGATATGGCCCGAACCAGTTAATGAAATTTGAGGATAACATTGCCGTTAAAATTTCTTATGTTTTAGATTTGGGACTATAAATATTAAATTCCAATTCTTTTGAATTCCAAATTCCAATGTGACGTTTCGTTTCGTTACGACGAAAGGAGTAAGCATAACAAAATCCGTGTAAATCTGTGTTTTAGCAAAGCGAATCTGTGTCATCCGCGTGCCATAACACAATCTAAACTCCAATCTCTTAATTCCCAATTGAAGGCCTAGTTTCGTTTCAACAGAAAGAGAAACCTCAAAGAAATAAGAAAACAAAAAATCCCAAACTCCAACAAAATTGGAATTTGGGATTTGAAATTTAGAATTTAATTCCTCTATGGTTTTAAAATCAATACCGAAGGTGTATTGTTCAACCAGGTACTCTGAGATTCTATTAATTTCTTCCAGCTGTCTAAACTGATAATCATTAAGTTCTGGTTCTCCAAGAATTCTTTCTTAATCGTTCGGTCGTGCATGATCATAATGTGATTCGGCGCAATCTGTTCGATAGAACGAATCGTTTCCTGAATATCTCTGGTACTTTTTACTTCTCCACTGGCATCCAAAACGGTAATCTGAGACCCGTTGTTGTTGATTAACTTTTTGGCATAATCAATTAAGAAAGCATCTTCCTTACTAAAAACCGGCATAAAAACCTGATTGATTTCTTCCAGGTTTTTATCAATAAAGATTCCTACCGGCATTTTGCTTTTCGCAATAATATGACGTGTTCTTTCGTCAAAAGGAGAATTTTCAAACAATCCTTCTTTTCCGGTAAACTTATCGATTAAGCGGTCCGGGTTTACGATTCTCGTCGTAAATCCAAGAATTTTCCCCAACAAGGTTCCTTCAAAAATAGACTGTCCCAATCCGACTAATAATAAATCATATTCTCCCTGATTTGCGGTATCAATAATATCAGTATCAATATCATTTGTTACTTTAAAAACGCTAACCATATTCTGATTCAGACGTTCTGATTCTTCGACCACCGGCAACAACATTTTACGCTCATGGTCTTTGATATCAAACGAATGTATTTCGGTACTTAACGACAAATGCATGGCTGTCACAATCGAATTATCGGCTTGTTTCTTCACCAGACTATTGGCCAGTTTAAGCAATTTTTTCCCTTTTTCAGGCGTGGCGAAAGAAAGCAGGATTTTATACTTGCTTTTATTCCCTATTTCCTGCGGAATGGCGGTTACCTTATCTTTAAATATAAAATCTATTAAATCCAGTGCCGGGCCGGTCATAAACGTAGTTACCAAAGCCATAATGACCATCATGGTAAAAATTTCTGTTGACAAAACTCCTAAGTCGTAACCAATGTTTAGCACTACAAGTTCCATCAAACCACGAGTATTCATTAAAGCTCCGATCGCTAAACTGTCTTTCCAGCTTTGTCCGACAAATTTCGCTGCAAAGGCACTTCCGAAGAACTTTCCAGCTACGGCTACCCCAATAATTACGGCAGTTACCTTCCATAAATACGGATCGTTCAATAAACCAATCTGTGTACGTAAACCGGTAAACACAAAGAACAATGGCAGTAAAACGATGATCGCGACATCTTCTACTTTCTCAATAAAAATATTTCTGAAAGTATTGTTTTCAGGCATAATTGCTCCGGCTAAAAAAGCGCCGAACAAAGCGTGAATTCCGATAAGTTCGGCAGCATATGCAGAGAACAACAAGGTTAGAAAAAAGATGGCAACCACAGGTTTATTCAAACTCTCACGTGTTGAATTCAAATCACCTACACGTTTTAAAAACGGACGAACTATTTTCAACATGACAATTACATACAATAATGCTAAACCAATTACATATAAAGCACTTGTAAACGAACCTGCTTTTACAATAGCAATTACCACTGCCAAAATACACCATGCCGTAATATCATCGGCAGCAGCACACGTAATGGCGATAGTTCCGAGTTTTGTTTTTTGCATCCCGCGCTCCTGCACAATACGCGCAAGAACCGGAAATGCGGTAATACTCATCGCAATTCCCATAAACAGTCCGAAAGAGGCAAACTCCACCCCAACCGGCGCAAAAGTATGGTAGATAAAATAAGCTAATGAAAGCCCCAGGGCAAAAGGGATTACAATACTTGCGTGACTTATAACTACAGCATCATGTGCTTTGTTTTTCAAAACTTTCAAATCCAATTCCATTCCAATCACAAACATGAAAAGAATCAAACCGATTTGACTTAAAAATTGCAGATTCCCTAAAGATTCTTTTGGAAATAAAGCGGCAGAAAATTCAGGAAAATACATTCCGACCAAAGAAGGTCCTAAAACAATTCCGGCAATCATTTCTCCAATTACGGAAGGCTGTCCTATTTTTCTAAAAAACCACCCGAACAAACGGGCTACTAAAATAATAGTCACGATCTGTGCTAATAAAATAGCCAAAGGATGCTGAAGGTTTTCTATCATCGAGTGAAGAAAATCATTCCAATGGTTGCTTTCTATTTTTTTATGAACGACTCCGCGTCCGGCCTCAAGTGAAACCCCTTTTGAAATTACCCAATAGATCAGGCCTGTAAAACCGCCAATAACCGTAATGTAAAACAAGGAGTTTTTAAGATTATTCATAACTCGTTTTTTTGATTTATTGCTGCAAATATCAACACTCCTACTGTAGTGCAAAAGTAAATTTACCGCTAATTTTAAATCCATGTAACAAGTCTGAAAAACTTTGTAATAAGTTAATAACGACAGCTAAAACGATTGTGATTCTGAACGAAATCGAAAGCTGGTGTAACGAAAAAGGGGGGGGGCTTCGACTTCGCTCAGCCGGACACGACTTCGTTCAGGCTGACAGGACTTTGCTCAGCCGGACACGACTTCGCTGCCTGACACGTCTTCGTTCAGCCTGACTCGACTTCGCTCAGCGTGACACGTCTTTGTTCAGCCTGACTCGACTTCGCTCAGCGTGACACGTCTTCGTTCAGGCTGACAGGACTTTGCTCAGCCGGACAGGACTTTGCTCAGCCGGACAGGACTTCGCTCAGCCGGACAGGGCTTTGGACTTTGTCCTTAGCTGATCGTCTTATAGTTTGACTCTTTTCAGGAAATCGGCACGATAGGTTTCACTTAGAATTAACGCACTGTTTTTACCCTCTTTTTCCTGATGATGCAAAACGATTTCATTGTGATTGAAAAATTTTATCGCCTTTACGGCTACGATTTCCTTTTTATTGACACGGCAAAAATCGGCTTCGGGAAGTTCCTGTAAAAGGGTGTCGAATTTCACATTTTTTAAGTTCAGAAAACTGCCATCAGTAAGAAGTACAGTTTTATCACGACTGTCACTAACCGCCGTTTTGATGTATAGAATCTGATTGAAGTAAAGCAATGTTTTGCCTTTATCTGTATTTAACTGAATGAACTTCTTTGCTGCATCAGGCTTATCGAAACGCTCCAGGGCTTTCGAAATCGCTTTTTGCAAGCGTTCGAGTTTTACCGGTTTGGTAATGTAATCTACCGCGTCAATATTAAAAGCTTCGGCAGCATACTCTTTGTAAGCGGTGCAAAAGATAACCAGCTTATTGTCCAGCATTTCTGCCAGATGCAAACCGTCGATCCCTGGCATTTCGATATCCGATATTAACAAATCAAAATCGAGATTCGGTATTTCGACAAGGAGTTTTTCGGGATTGTTAAATGTTTTTACAATTTCCACTTCAGGAATCTGTTCACAAAGCATTTTCAGATACGTTAAGCCCGGCAGCTCATCGTCCAGCAGCAAGCATTTCAGTTTTGTATTCAAGTAGATCTATTTTTAGATGAGCAATATAAACGTCATTCTCTACAAACCTTTCGAGTTTGAAGTTGTTTTTATAAATAATTCTTAATCGGTGCTCTAAAGTAGCATGACCAAAACCGCTTCGTTCTTTTTTTAAGACTTTTTTATTTGATATCTTATTCGAAACCGTCATAAAAAAAGCATTGTCCCTAAACTCAAAAACTACCGAGATAAAGGCATCGGCACTCTGAAGATCGGCATGTTTAAATGCGTTTTCAATTAAATCAATCGAAATTAACGGTGCCAATAAAGGCTGTTCGTACAATTTGTCTTCTTTATTGACATTGGTTTTGATTTTCAATTCAAAGAGTGGACTGATTTTAATTTTATTGATTTCGATTAAATTGAGCGCAAAGTCAATTTCCTCCCGGGCAGTAACAAATTTCTTTTTGCTCTCATACAGAATATAGTCCAATACGTTGGCCAATTTATCTAAAGCAAAATACGTTTGGTACGCATGAGATTGTATCGAATTTAAAATATTTTTAAACAAATGCGGATTCAGTTTAGACTCCAGAGTTTCCAACTGCAAGTCATTAACCTTCATTTCGAGTGCATAGAAACTTTTCTCAGCATCGTCCTTTGCCTTTTTGAACTGCATCAATTGATACATCAAAAAACAGATGATAACGATAAGCAATAAAAGAATCGCCAAAAAAATAAAAGTGATTGTATTGTTTTCTTGCATTGTTTATGTAAAGTTTAAAAGTTTTTTTCGCCACAGATTACAAAGATGATAAAGATTTTCTACCTACTGTAATCTACTTGGTGTAATTCATTTTAACACATAGTAACATAGGTCCTGTATCCATAAAAAAGGCGTTTCACTTTATTTAAATACGCATAACTCCTAATATATAAAAGCATTTCTTCTATTCTTAAAGAAACTAGGAAAATCTTAATGACTGGAAACAAACTTCAACCCAATAATCGAAGCAATTAAAGTCGAAAGAAAAAATATTCGCCAGAAAGTAGCGGGTTCTTTAAAAATTAAGATTCCAACCAGAACGGTTCCAACGGCTCCAATTCCTGTCCAAACAGCGTAGGCTGTTCCAATAGGCAGTACCTGTGTAGCCTTGTACAGTAAAAACATGCTGATAGCAAGACAAACAAAGAAACCAATCATCCAATAAGTCGAAACCATTCCTGTTGTTTCTTTGGCCTTGCCCAGACAAGAGGCAAATGCAACTTCAAAAAGTCCTGCGATTACTAATAAAATCCAATTCATTTTCTACGCCTTTTTAAATGAGATACAAAGATGAGAAAACCTAGCGTAGAATGCTACAAATTATCCCATTTTTAGATTGCGGGAACATTCCAATTGTGTTAACAAACCGTAAAAACCAAGCCGAATATTTATGATTTCGAGCACTTTTCACTACATTTGCATCCATTTTACAATTTTTATGAAAAACGCCGTACAAGTTGGATTTTGGGAAAAATTAGCCCGAATCATACTTAAAAATAGAATTTCTATACTCGTTGGGGTCGCTGCCCTGACAATTTTCCTTGGTTACCAATGGAAAAACCTTTCCATGACTTATACCGAAGCAAATTTGCTTCCTAAAAATCATATTGCAAACAAAGACTATCAAAAATTTCTGGATAAATTTGGCGAAGAAGGAAACCTGGTTGTCATTGGTTTTCAGGATAAAAAATTCTTCACGCCAAAAAATTATGCTGCCTGGAATGAATTAATGACGGGGCTTAAAAAATCGAAAGAAGTAGATTTAGTAGTTTCCTTGAACGATTTAAAGAAACTGGAGAAAGATACCGTTAACGAAAAATTTGTTCTCGCTCCGTTCATCGATCAAAGCAAAGCAACAGATCCGGAATATTTAAAAAAGATACAATATGACTTGTTTCATAATTTGCCTTTTTACGAAGGATTGCTTTACAACAAAGAAAGCGGCAGTATCCGTTCGGCAATTTACATCAACAAAGCACTTGTAAACACTGCTGAAAGAAAAACATTTATTCTGGAAAATCTGGTTCCGAAAATTGATAAATTCGAGAAAACCACCGGAATCGATTTACGTGTTTCAGGTATGCCTTACATCAGAACGATCAATGCTGACAATATGAAAGGTGAAATCGGACTTTTTATTGGCGCGGCCTTACTAACGGTTTCTTTGATTTTCTTTTTCTTCTTCCGTTCGTACAGAGCTACCTTTATCTCCATCTGTATTTTGATTGTTGGAGTAATCTGGTCTTTCGGAACTTTAGGATTATTTCATTATAAAATCACGATTCTAACGGCGATCATTCCGCCATTAATTATTGTAATCGGAATTACGAATTGTATTTTCCTGATCAATAAATACCAACAGGAAATCAAACTTCATAATAATCAGGCGAAGGCTTTACAGCGTATCATTTCTAAAATTGGAGTTTCGACTCTAATGACCAATTTAACGACTGCAATAGGTTTTGCAACGTTTATGATTACCGGAAACGATTTGCTTTTTGAATTTGGTTTGGTTACCTCTATCAATGTCATTTCGGTATACCTCCTGACGCTTTTAATTGTACCGATCATCTACAGTTTTATGTCGGTTCCGGGCGAAAAACATTTGTACCATCTCACCAAAACATACATTTCAACCTTATTGGATTTTGTTGAAAATGTGGTAAAAAATAAACGAAAAGTAATCTATATCATTTACGGTTTATTGTTAGCCTTCAGCGTTATTGGAGTGACTCAAATGAAAGTTTCGGGAAGTTTGATTGGTGAAATGCCAAAAAGCGCCTCTTTCTTTAAGGATATTATTTTCTATGAAAAAGAATTTAACGGTGTAATGCCGCTCGAGATTATGATTGATACCAAAAAGAAAAAGGGTGTCATGAAAGCCTCTACCATTCGCAAAATGGATGAATTGCAAAACACCATCACAGAAATGCCTGAATTAGCGAAACCAGTTTCTATTGTAAATTTGGTGAAGTATTCGAAACAGGCTTTCTATAACGGAAATCCGGAATATTATCAATTACCAACATCGCAGGAACAAACTTTTATTTTGTCGTACGCTAAAAATGCTACTAAAAACAGCAAAGAAAATCTGATGAAAGCTTATGTAGATTCAACCGGACAATATGCCCGAATCACTACTTTCATGAAAGATATTGGTACGGATGAAATGGCAAAAGTGGAGAAAAAACTTCACAGCAAGATCGATGAGATTTTCCCGAAAGACCGTTATGAAGTTACCGTAACCGGAAAAGCATTAGTGTTTCAAAAAGGGACCTCTTATTTGGTTGATAATTTAATTGAGTCTTTGATTTTTGCAATACTTGTAATTGCGGTATTGATGCTTTACTTGTTCCGATCGTTCAAAATGGTTTTTGCATCGGTAATCACCAATATTTTACCGCTTTGTATCACCTCGGGACTGATGGGGTATTTTGGCATTCCGTTAAAACCTTCGACGATACTGGTATTTAGCATTGCATTCGGAATCTCAGTTGATAATGCGATTCAGTTTATGGCGAAGTACCATCATGATTTGTTGCAGAATAACGGAAAGGTAAAAAAATCAGTTTTCAGTGCTTTAAGAGAAACCGGAATCAGTACTTTTTACACTTCGGTGGTTTTAATTTTAGGATTTGCCACTTTCACGCTTTCCAGCTTTAGCGGAACCATCGCATTGGGAGGATTAATTTCCTGTACATTGGCCTTTGCAATGTTTGCGAATCTATTGGTTTTACCGGCTTTGGTATTGACTTTTGAGAAGAAAAAAGCTAAGAAAGAGGATTTGGAGAATTTAGAGAGGTAAACACGAATTACACGAATTAACACAGATTAAAACACAATATTGTCATTCCTCGTTCCTCGGAATAACAAAAAAGAGAATAACTGATTTTATAAAAACGATTGCCCTAGCCCTGATAGCAGCGGTATCCTTTTTCTGACTTCTTTAGGCAGAAAAAGATATAGCGGATAGCAGGAAACAGCTTCTAATTTTAATTATTATCGTTTATATTTGCAGTTATTACACAACAAATAATTTAATTTCAATAGTATATATAAAATGAAACACACAAAAGTTAGAGACTTATTAAACAGTACGACGACGTTACAGGAAGTGAATGCAAAAGGATGGGTGAGAGCTTTTAGAAATAATCAGTTCATCGCGCTTAATGACGGTTCTACCATTAATAATATACAATGTGTTGTTGATTTTG
This sequence comes from Flavobacterium lipolyticum, assembly GCF_020905335.1. Taxonomy (NCBI): domain Bacteria; kingdom Pseudomonadati; phylum Bacteroidota; class Flavobacteriia; order Flavobacteriales; family Flavobacteriaceae; genus Flavobacterium; species Flavobacterium lipolyticum. The sequence goes on from NZ_JAJJMN010000001.1 coordinate 1,438,240, forward strand.
AAAATACACCTGATGAAACTTTAAAAAGAATCACTACCGGTGCTGCTATTTCTGTAATTGGTACTTTGATCGAAAGTAAAGGTGCGGGTCAGAAATACGAAATTCAGGTAAACAAACTGGAAATCTTAGGAGATTCGGATGCAGAGAAATTCCCAATACAGCCAAAAAACAAACCTAGTTTAGATTTCTTGCGCGAAAATGCACATTTACGCGTACGTACCAATATGTTTGGTGCTATTATGCGTGTGCGTTCGGTATTGTCTTATGCTGTTCATAAATATTTTCAGGACAAAGGTTTTGTTTACGTAAATACTCCAATTATTACTGGTTCTGATGCTGAAGGTGCAGGAGAAATGTTTAAAGTTACAGCTTTACCTTTTGACAATACCCCAAGAACAGAAGACGGAAAAGTAAACTACAAAGAAGATTTCTTCGAAAAAGAAACCAACTTAACGGTTTCCGGACAATTAGAAGGAGAAACGTATGCAATGGCTTTGGGTCAGATTTATACGTTTGGACCAACTTTTAGAGCTGAAAACTCTAATACTTCCCGTCACCTGGCAGAATTTTGGATGATCGAGCCGGAAGTTGCTTTCAACAATCTGGATGACAACATGGATTTGGCGGAAGATTTTATTCAGTATGTAATTAAATATGCTTTAGACCACTGTCAGGATGATTTGAAATTTTTAGAAGGAAGACTTTTAGACGAAGAGAAATCAAAACCTCAGGCGGAAAGAAGCGAAATGGCTTTGTTAGAGAAACTAAACTTTGTTTTAGAGAACAACTTCAAACGTGTTTCTTATACTGAAGCAATTGACATTTTGAGAGATTCTACTCCAAATAAAAAGAAAAAATTCCAATATCTTATCAACGAATGGGGAGCTGATTTACAGTCGGAACACGAGCGTTATTTAGTAGAGAAACACTTTAAATGTCCGGTAATCTTGTTTGATTATCCGGCAAACATTAAAGCATTTTACATGCGTCTGAACGACAATACTGAACCTGGAAAAGAAACCGTTCGTGCCATGGACATCCTTTTCCCTGGAATTGGAGAAATCGTTGGTGGTTCAGAAAGAGAAGAGCGTTACGACGTTTTGGTTGAAAAAATGAAAGCCTTAGAAATTGACGAAGAAGAATTATCATGGTATTTAGATACCCGAAGATTCGGATCGGCAACTCACGCAGGTTTCGGACTTGGATTTGAGCGTTTGGTATTGTTTGTAACCGGAATGACAAACATCCGTGATGTAATTCCTTTCCCAAGAACTCCCGGGAACGCAGAGTTTTAAAAAAAGGCTCTAAGGTACTGAGATACTGAGGTTCTAAGTTTTTAAAATATAATAAAATTTATTTCAAGTTTCAGGCTTCAGGTTGTGCTCATTTAGGAGAAACTTGAAACCTGAAACTTGAAACTTTTAACAAAAACAAATGCTAAAGCAATTTTTAAATCTAAAATTATCCCAAAAATTATCTCCACAGCAAATTCAGCTGATGAAGTTAATTCAATTGCCTACGCAAGCTTTTGAGCAACGTTTACTGGAAGAAATGAACGAAAATCCGGCCCTCGAAGCCGGTAAAGAAGACGAATACGAAGCCGATGAATTTGCCAATGAAGACTACGACGATTACGATGATGCTGAATCAGACAGAATCGAAGCAGACGACATTAACATTGACGAATACCTAAGCGACGACGACACCCCTGATTACAAAACTCAGGTGAACAATTACAGTGAAGACGAGGAGCGCGAAACTCCTTTTGCTTCGCCAATTAGTTTCCATCAGGATTTAATCAATCAGTTGAATACTTTTATTTTAAATGATGAAGAACGCGAAATCGCTGAATTCCTTGTTGGAAGTATTGATGATATGGGTTACATCCGCAGAAGTGTTCCGGATATTGTAGACGATATGGCTTTTACTCAGGGAATTTACACCGATGAGAAAATGGTCGAAAAAATGCTTCATGTCATTCATGAGCTTGAACCTTCGGGAGTAGGAGCACGTGATTTACAGGAATGCCTGTTACTGCAGTTAAAACATAAAACTCCAACCGAATATATTGATTTAGCGATTGATATCATCGAGAATCAGTTTGATGCTTTTACCAAGAAACATTACGACAAACTTTTACAGAAATACGGTGTTTCAAACGAACAGCTTAAAAAAGCCATTCACGAAATCGAAAGACTGAATCCAAAGCCGGGAGGTTCTTACACCGGAAACAATAAAGTAACAGAGAACGTTGTTCCCGATTTTGCCATTAGAATCGTTGACGGAGAACTGGAACTTACCTTAAACGGACGAAATGCTCCTTCCCTGCACGTTTCTAAAGATTATCAGGAAATGATGCAGACCTATAAAGATTCTCGTGATAAATCATCGGCACAAAAAGATGCTGTTCAGTTCATCAAACAGAAACTAGATTCGGCCAAATGGTTTATCGATGCGATCAGACAGCGTCAGGAAACTCTTTTTGTTACGATGAACGCTATCATGCATTATCAGGAAGAATACTTTCTGGACGGTGACGAAACCAAACTAAAACCAATGATCTTAAAAGACATTGCGGATATGGTTGGTCTTGACATTTCGACGATCTCGCGTGTAGCCAACAGTAAGTATGTTGAAACACCATACGGTACAAAACTGATCAAAGAGTTTTTCTCTGAAGCCATGAAAAATGATCAGGGAGAAGATGTCTCTACTTTAGAAATTAAAAAAATCCTTCAAAATACCATTGAAGAAGAAGATAAAAAGAAACCTTTACCGGACGATCAACTGGCCGAAATCCTGAAAGAGAAAGGATACCCAATTGCCCGAAGAACTATTGCAAAATACCGCGAACAATTAGACATTCCGGTAGCAAGAATGAGGAAGAAAATTTAATTTTCTACTCCTTCTACAATAAAAAAAATCATCTTATAAATAATAAACCTAACAGCTTTTTAAATACTGTTAGGTTTTTTTATACCTCAAAAACAACAAACCCGACAGGTTTTTGAAACCTGTCGGGTTTAATTTGTAGTTTGTTTAAACTATTATTTATACTGACTCGGCGTTATCGTAATCTGAAACAGATAATTTTCTTTTTTATCATCGTAATTATAGATCAGGGTAAAATCATTATCCCGAAAAGCTTTAAGCCCAGGATTTGCTTTAACCGTACTTAGCAGACTTTCTTCTATGTTTCGTTTAATTACTTCAATTTCGGCACTTTCTTTTTCTACATTTAACAAAGTCAGATTGTACTGAACCACTTTATCTTTAGGCAGTGTAACATTATCCAAACGAATCCCTTCCTGAATGGTTAAAGGGCAATTTTCATTGTATTTTGCAACCAGTTCAACCATTCCCTTATCTGTTACAGGCTCTTTAAAAGAACAATACACAATCAAAGCCAGTAATAATGCTGCAATTGCACACACTATTAAAATGGTTAAATTCTTTTTTTTAGTTGGTTGCTGCATCTGTTCGTTTGTTTTTTGTTAAGAAAAGAAAACTTTATTTATCCTGAATCTTTTTCATGGCATTAAAATAGGCTGCGCGGCTCAGTGGCTCATACTCTTCCGTTTCACCAAGCATCACTAACTTATCATTGTCAGTTTTACGAAAACTGTAGTTGGCAAGATTTCCTGTTCGGGTGCAAACCGCATGAACTTTGGTGACATATTCGGCGGTTGCCATAAGTCCCGGCATGGGTCCAAAAGGATTTCCTTTAAAATCCATATCAAGTCCTGCAACTATCACACGAATTCCCTGATTGGCGAGATCGTTACATACTGTCACTATCTCATCATCAAAAAATTGTGCTTCATCAATACCGATCACATCGCAACCTTGCGCTAAAATAGAGATATTGGCAGCCGCCGGAACCGGAGTAGAACGAATTTCATTGGCATCGTGAGACACCACCATTTCGTCATGATAGCGGGTATCAATAGCGGGTTTAAAGATTTCGACTCTTTGTTTGGCAAATTGGGCGCGCTTTAATCTGCGGATTAATTCCTCGGTTTTACCCGAAAACATTGATCCACAAATAACTTCAATCCAACCAAATTGTTCTTTGTGATTTACTGTATTTTCGAGAAACATTTTGTATTTTTCTACCTTTAAAAATGAATAGTTTTTATTACTTTGTACTGGTAATAAATCGACGTGAAAAATCGCAATTTTTCACTTTTTCAAAAGTAGAAAATTTTTATCAAATCGAAGATTCGCAAACGCGTATTAACAGAAATAAAAAAATATCTTTCAGATTTCGGCGACGAATGAAGACATTCAAATACAAAATATACTAAAATACCCTATTCACTATAATTTCAACAGTTATGAAAAAAAAATTGGAAGCCGATTTAATCAGCATTGCTCATCGAATTTTAAAGCTCAAAAACAAATCCGATATCAATCAATTGTATCTTGAAACGCAGAAATTATATGAAAAACTAGCGGTTTTAAAATTTGTAGATGAAAATTTCGACACTCTGAAGCCTACCATTGGCCACAGCGAAATGCATTCTGAAATTGAAGCTATCTTTGAAAAAGAAGAAATAATTCCAAATGAAGTTGAAACTGAAACTCCAATAATCGTTGAAGAAATAGTAGCTGAAGAAACATTAGAGCCAATAATTGCTGAAGAAATTACTGCTGAGTCTGCAAAAGAAACAGATCCTGATCCTGAAACTTCTGAAGAAGCAATTGGCGAACCCTCGGAAGATATAAATCCGGAGCCTGAGATTTTTGAAGAAATAACAACGGAAATTCCTGAAGAAACAACTGCCGAACCAATTGTTGAAACCATTGCCGAACCAGTCGCGGAAATCGCGGAGCAACCAATTGTTGAAGAAGCTGAAGAACCAATTTCAGAAACGGCAAAAGAACCGGAAACTGTAGCAGAACTTTCGTTTACAACTGTTAGTAACTCTAAACCGATTCCTGATTTTATTCCAGCTTTTGAACTGGATAAATCAGAAGAGGTACAAGAAGAAAAGAAACCGAAAAAAGAGGAGCCAAAAGCAGAAAGCCCATCAAAACCGGAGCCTGTTCACATTTCTTTTGAAGAGATATTAGGCGTAAACTATGCCGATGCGCATTTTGTAAAAGTAGACAGTTTCGAAGCGGTTTCTCCTACTCCAACACCAACACCGTCAATCAATGAGTTCAAAGAGCAAAAAACAGTTGAAACAACTGTATTAGAAACTCCTGCTGAACCTAAAGCTGCCACTCTAAATGAAAAACTGGCAAAAGGTTTTCACATTGATTTAAACGACCGAATTGCTTTCACTAAAAATCTTTTTGGAAACAGTTCAGAAGATTACAGCCGCGTTTTAAATCAATTACTGACTTTTGACACTTACGGTGAAGCAAAAGAATTTATTGAGGATATGGTAAAACCAGATTACAACAACTGGGATGGAAAAGATGATTACGCCGAACGTTTCTTAGGAATTGTAGAAAAGAAATTTTCATAAAAACTAAAACACAAATTACACGAATTAGCACGAACCTTTTGTTTGTAAAATTCCTAAAGACACTTAAAATTTGTGTCAATTAGTGAAATTCGTGTCCAATAACTCCATTTAGAATTCAGAAAAATTATGTCTAAACTATATATCGTTCCCACGCCAATTGGTAATCTTGAAGACATGACTTTTCGTGCCATTCGGATTCTGAAAGAAGTCGATTTGATTTTGGCTGAAGACACCCGAACCAGTGGCAAACTGTTGAAGCATTTTGAGATTGGTACGCACATGCACAGTCATCACATGCACAACGAGCATAAAACAACCGAAAATTTAATTGCACGTCTGAAGGCGGGTGAAAATATCGCCCTGATTTCAGACGCAGGAACTCCTGCTATTTCAGATCCCGGTTTTTTACTCACACGTGCCTGTGTCGAAAATAAAATTGAAGTGGAGTGCCTTCCCGGAGCTACAGCTTTTGTTCCGGCCTTAGTCAATAGCGGATTACCCAATGACAAATTTGTCTTCGAAGGTTTTTTACCTGACAAAAAAGGACGTCAAACTCGTTTTCTGACTTTAGCCGAGGAGACCCGAACCATGATTTTATATGTTTCGCCACATAAACTGGTCAAAACTTTAGCCGAATTCATTCAGTATTTCGGAGAAGACAGACAAGTTTGCGTCTCCAGGGAATTATCAAAACTGCATGAAGAAAATGTACGCGGAACGGCTAAGGAAGTTTTAACACATTTTGAAAAAACAGCACCACGCGGCGAAATTGTCGTGGTGGTTGCAGGAAAAACAGTAGAAAAAGAAACGAAGAAAAGTAAATATTCTAAGGATGATGAAGAAGAATAAAAACCCGTTCTCGACTTCGCTCGAACGGACAACGAGACTCGACTTCGCTCGAACGGACAACCAGACTCGACTTCGCTCGAACGGACAACGAGACTCGACTTCGCTCGAACGGACAACCAGACTCGACTTCGCTCGAACTGACACTCGGCTTCGGTCGAACAGACAACAAGATTATATATAAAATAGCAAAGCATAAACATCATGAGCATACAAGCCTTTTTAGAAAAAGTAAAACAAACTCCAAACGAAATAACATTCCCGGAAACGATTGCAGTAATTGAAGAAAACTACAACTTCACTCCAACTGCTTTCCAAAACGGAACACAACATAATGCTGCCGGAGAAAATTCCGGTTCCTGCAAATTATTCTCTTTCGCAAAACTGCAAAACTTAACTAAAGACGAAACTTTGGCCTGTTTTGGAGCTTTCTATTTCGAGGAAGTTTTGGGCGATCCCAACGGAACTAACCATCAAAACATTAGAAACTTCATCAATTTAGGCTGGGACGGAATTCAGTTTGAAGGAAATGCTTTAGAGCAAAAATAACTATCTAAGATTTTTGATTGTTGATTTCAGAGATCAGCAATCTAAAATCAACCATCTAAAATCTAAAATCAACCATGCGTTGGACCATAAAACCAAAACCTTCTGAAGAAAAAATCAAGCATTTAGCACAAGCTTTAAATGTAGAAGATTTTGTCGCAACACTTTTGATTCAGCGTGGCATAGAGACTTTTGATCAGGCAAAAGATTTCTTTCGTCCACAATTAGACCAGCTTCACGATCCATTTTTGATGAAAGACATGGACAAAGCGGTTTCAAGAATAGAACTGGCGATTAAAAATCAGGAAAACATTTTGGTTTTTGGTGATTATGATGTCGATGGAACAACGGCTGTTTCTTTGGTTTCTTCCTATTTGAAATCACATTATCTCAATATTGCGACTTACATTCCGGATCGTTACGATGAGGGTTACGGAATTTCTTTTAAAGGAATTGACTTTGCCGACGATAACGGATTTTCATTAATCATTGCTCTCGACTGTGGCATAAAATCGATTGATCATATCGCTTACGCAAAAGAAAAGAACATTGATTTTATCATCTGCGATCACCACAGACCCGGAGATTCTCTTCCGGACGCTGTCGCCATTTTAGACCCTAAAAGAGACGATTGCTCTTATCCTTATGATGAGCTGTGTGGCTGTGGTGTTGGTTTTAAACTCATTCAGGCTTTAGGAACAAACAGAAACGAAACCATACACGATCTCGTTCCCTACCTTGATCTAGTTGCCACAGCAATTGCTGCAGATATTGTACCTATAACAGGTGAAAACAGAATCCTGGCTTTTTATGGCCTACAGGTTATCAACTCCGATCCAAGACCCGGAATCAAGGCTTTGGTGCATCAGGTAAAAAAGAAAACATTAGACATAACCGATGTTGTTTTTATCATCTCTCCGCGAATAAATGCAGCGGGAAGAATCAAACATGGCAATCATGCTGTAGAATTACTCACAGAGTTTAATTTTGAGCAGGCTCAGCAGTTTGCTTCAGAAATTGAGCAATACAATGCAGACCGAAAAGATCTGGACAAAAAAATTACAAAAGAAGCTTTTCAGCAAATTGCAGCAAACAACGAACAAGATCGATTTTCAACGGTTGTTTTTCAGGAAGACTGGCACAAAGGTGTCATCGGAATTGTGGCTTCAAGATTAATCGAGACTTACTATCGCCCTACTTTGGTTTTTACCAAAAGCGGAGACAAATATGCGGCATCAGCAAGATCCGTAAAAGGATTTGACGTTTATAATGCGCTTGATGCCTGTTCTGAACATCTGGAACAATTTGGAGGGCACATGTACGCCGCAGGAATGACCCTGAAAGCCGAAAATTATAAAACCTTTAAAGAAGCTTTCGAAACACAAGTTTCTGCAACCATACTTCCGGAAATGCGAACGCCGGAAATAGAAATTGACGCTGAAATAAATTTCAGCGACATCACTCCAAAACTAATCCGTATCCTAAAACAATTCGAACCTTTTGGCCCCCAGAACATGACGCCGGTTTTTATGACTTCGGATATAAAAGACACGGGCTATGCCAAAACTTTAGGTGCTGAAGAGGAACATTTGAGGCTTTTTGTAAAGCAACATAATTCAGATGGAATCGCCGCAATAGGTTTTGGTCTTGGAAAAAAATTAGATCTCGCAAAAAATCAAAACCCATTTCAGCTGGCTTATTCTCTGGCTGAAAATGAATGGAACGGAACCGTTTCCAACCAACTTATGCTTAAAGACATCAGAACAAATGGAAAAAAATAATTCAAACAAACCTGATCCGTATCAGGCATTGCGTTACAGAGAATTCAACATATTTTTAATATTGCGTTTTGCGATGGTTTTTGCCTGGGCAATGCAGTTTATTGTAATTGAATGGGAAGTTTACAGCATCACTAAAAATCCGCTATCGCTTGGAATTATTGGCTTAATGGAAGTCATACCGGCTGTTTCAATGGCACTATTTGCCGGACACATTGTCGATCAAAGAGAAAAGAAAGGATTATTGGTAAAATGTATACTGGGCTTTTCGGTAATCAGTTTCGGATTATTTCTGGTCACCTGGCCAAGAGTTGTTGGCGGTTTATCTTCAAATGTAATTTTATACTCCATTTATATCTTAGTCTTTTTGGGCGGATTAGTCCGAGCTTTCCTTGGACCGACTATTTTTTCTCTTTTATCCTTGATAATTCCTAAAAAAGCATATCCAAATGCCGCAACCTGGAGTAGTACAGTTTGGCAAATTGGTGCTGTATTAGGCCCTGCCGTTGCCGGTTTTTCAATCAATTGGATTGGAGTTCACTGGTCGATGTGTCTTGTTTTCGGATTCTCTGTACTTTCCTTAATTGCCTTATCACAAATCAGCAAAAAACCTATTATAAACCCAAAGATTGGAGAATCAATAAAAGATAGTCTTACCGAAGGTTTAACGTTTGTATTCAGAAACCAAATTGTATTAGGAGCTTTATCACTGGATATGATTGCAGTACTTTTTGGAGGTGCCGTAGCTTTATTACCCATTTTTGCTCAGGATATTCTAAAAGTTGGCTCAGAAGGATTTGGCATTTTAAGAGCCGCTCCTGCAGTGGGTTCTTTTATAACAATGCTTGTTTCGGCTTACGTACCTCTCTATAAAAACGCAGGAAAAAAACTTTTGATTGCCATATTCGTTTTCGGATTATCGATCATCTTATTTGGCTTTTCTACCTATTTCTGGCTTTCTGTTTTTGCTTTATTTTTAAGCGGACTTGCCGATGGAATTTCGGTCGTAATCCGTCAAACGATTTTACAGCTTAAAACTCCGGATCATATGCGCGGACGCGTGGGTGCAGTAAACTCTATTTTTGTTGGATCTTCTAACGAGCTGGGAGCCTTTGAGAGTGGTGCAACTGCCAAATTAATGGGAACGGTAACTTCAGTAATTTTTGGGGGTAGTGTCACACTTCTAACGGTTTTAGGCTTTGGACTGATCTCTCCTACTTTTAGGAATCTGGATCTTCAAAAAGACATGGACGACCATCATAATATGGAATAAAACATTCCATATTTAATTTTTCAAATTCCAAAATTTCAGTAAAAGTGGTTTAAACGTCCTAAACATTATGTGCTTTTTGACTTAGACAGAAAACCAAATTCGCATATATAACTTATGCGTTTAAAAAAAACATTTTTTTAAGACTTTTTTATTTAGAACAAATATAAATAATATCTATATTTGTTGAAATAAAAGAATCTGTAATGAGAGAAATAGAACAATTATATCATAATAATTTTGGAATCGCCTTTTATTGGAAAAAGGAAAACGAAACCATCACCGACAAAGTACAATTGGTTTTTAAAGAAACCGGATTTTATTTCACGGTTCAGGAACTGAATTATTTTTGTGATTTAATTGAGGACAGTATGATTGAAAATGCGTGTTGTGAGGCTTGCGAACTAAAAAACTCCTGTCATAAATTCCTGCTCAAAACTCCTTGCGCTGCAATAGATTTGGCGGTTTCTATCAAAGAATTAAAATCAATCAAAGACTTAGTTGAAGGTTCTTTATTCCGAATCGAACTGGATGAATATGTTTACGGAGTTGGCTTAAACTAAAAAAACGCTCAAAATCATTCGTTTATAACAAAAACAAAGTGATTATTTCTCGAATTTTTTAAGTTCAAAGTTTTCACCGTCAAATACGCCATAGGTAAAATAGCCAATCCAGTCGCCTAAATTCACATAATTGGAATCTTCTCCAACCGGAAGAACCATCGGTAAATGGCGATGGCCAAAAATAAAATAATTGTAGTGTTTGGTCTCCAGTTTACGTTTGGCGTATAAAACCAGCCATTCGTTTTCTTCTCCCAGGAATTTTACATCTTCATCCCCTGAAATCAATTTGTTTTTAACGGATAAATACTGTGCCAGACTTACCCCTACATCGGGATGAAGCCAACGAAAAAGCCATTTTGAAAACGGGTTAGTAAAGACCTTTTTCATACGTTTATACCCTTTATCACCTGGTCCTTTTCCGTCACCGTGACCAATTAAAAAGGTCTTTCCATTAAAAGTAAACTCCTTGTTATCATGGTAAACCGGAATATTTAATTCGGTTTCAAAATAATCATCCATCCATAAATCATGATTTCCCACGAAAAAATAAACAGGAATTCCGCTATCACGAATTTCAGCCAGTTTCCCTAAAATACGAACAAATCCTTTTGGTACAACCGTTTTGTATTCGAACCAAAAATCAAACAAATCCCCCAGTAAAAAAATAGCTTCTGCATCTTCTTTCACCTCATCCAGCCAGGCCACAAATTTCTTTTCACGTGGCAAACTCAACTCTTGCGTTGGTGCTCCGAAGTGCTGATCTGAAGCAAAATATACTTTTTTCATTTAGATTATTAGATTGTTGGACTTCTTAGATGTTGGATTTCTTAGATGTTGGACTTCTTAGATGTTAGACTTCTTAGATGTTGGACTTCTTAGATGTTGGACTTCCTAGATGTTAGACTTCCTAGATGTTAGACTTCCTAGATGTTTTAAATTGTCAGATCGCTTGACTTTCGACTTTTGACTTTTGACTTTTGACTTTCGACTTTCGACTAAATTAATTATCTGAAGCGTACCATTCGGCAAACGAAGATTCCGTTTCCTGAAGTTTAAGGGAAAAAAGGGAAATCTCCTTAGGTAACCGTGCTATAATTCTGTCGGCAAAATCAACTACCATGTTTTCACTTGTAGGCTGATAATCTACCAGAATTACATGATGACCACGATTCTTCAATTCATTTGCCAATTCGACATGTGGTGTTGTTTGATTAAAAACCGTCGCATGATCAAACTGATCGACGATTTCTTCCTTTACAATTTTCTTTAGATCCGAAAAATCAATTACCATCCCGAATTTCACATTCGATCGGTCTGTAATTGGCGAACCAATAACCGTTACCGATAATTTATAACTGTGTCCATGAACGTTCTTGCATTTCCCGTCGTAACCGTACAAAGCATGTCCGGTTTCGAAACTAAATTGTTTTGTAATTCTGATATTACTCATCGATTTGAATTTTAGGTTGCAAATTTACAAATTAATAACCGTTCTCGTCTCTTTTTTTAGCTCTGTTATACATCCAATATGCAATTCCGACTAAAACAACGAAAGGAATAAAGGATCCGATCACCACTCCTATCTGATAACTGCCGTCCGGAGCAGCCTTAATTTTCTCTGCAACATCAACTTGCTGCAACAACGAAATAATCCTCATCTTGATTTATTTTTTATGTTTCACTTCAAAAACATTTCAAATTTATGCCTGTCTGACGCTGCATCCAATGACAAATATCATAATACAAAATCTCTAAAAGGAATCAGATAAAATTTTAGGATTCCCGCTATTTCTTAAACTGCTCTAAAGCATTTCTGCTAAAGTCCGACAAAACTAATTTTCCTGTTATAGAGGCACGCTCGACAAGTAAAGATTCCCAATGTTCGGTTCCTTCCCAAATAATTTTCTTCATTTCGTACAAAGCTTCAGGATTATACAGACTTAATTGTTGAGCAAAATCTGCCACCGCCACATCTAAATTTTCAAGAGTATGAATCTCTGTGAACAATTTATTCTCTAATGCCCATGTTGCCGATTTCCATGCATGTGCTGCCAAGGTCATTTCGGCCATTGCAGCTTTTCCAATCTTACGCGAAACAGCAGGTTCTATCACAAACGGCCCAATTCCGATGGCCAACTCCGACAATTTCACGGCACTTTCAGGAGTCGCAAAAACATAATCACAAGCCGAAATAATTCCGACACCGCCACCAACTGCTTTTCCCTGAACACGAGCCACAATAATTTTAGAACAATTTCGCATCGCGTTCAGCAAATGAGCAAAACCAGAGAAAAAGTGTGCTCCCTGTTGTTCATTTTTCACTGCTAGCAACTCGTCAAAAGAAGCACCTGAACAAAAAACTTTAGTCCCTAAACTTTGTAAAACAATAACCGAAACGGCTTTATTCTGACTTAGAGTATTAATTTCGGAAGTTAAACGATCTAATAATTGTCTTGGAAAAGAATTGCTGGCCGGATGCCCAAATTCAACTGTTGCAACAGCATTATGGTAAGTAGTCTGTAAAGAACCTTCAAGTTTTTCTGCACTCATAAAAATAAATTTGATCGTAAAGTTACGGTTTTGAAAAATATTTTCATCGGAAGTGATTTGAAATTTGCTTTTTGAAAATTAATTGACTTAATTTGCTCTCGTATTTGGGAAATTAGCTCATTTGGCTAGAGTATCCCGATGAAAAATCGGGAGGGTGATAGTTCGAATCTGATATTCTCCACCAAACAAATCACACGGGGGATTAGCTCATTTGGCTAGAGCGTCCCGATGAAAAATCGGGAGGGTGATGGTTCGAATCTGATATTCTCCACCAAACAAATCACACGGGGGATTAGCTCATTTGGCTAGAGCGCTACGCTGGCAGCGTAGAGGTGATCGGTTCGAATCCGATATTCTCCACTAAAGTTTTTATAAAAAATACCCAAACTTACGTTTGGGTATTTTTGTTTATAGCCATTATGTTCTACACTTATATCATATACTCAAAAGCACTTGACAAATATTATATCGGTTCCTGTCAGGATGTTGAAAAACGACTTCAGGATCATTTAAACAGCAGAAGTAGCTACACAAAAGTTACTAAAGACTGGGAACTAAAATATTATGAAACTTTTCCAACCAGAAGTGAAGCCTGCAAAAGAGAATTACAAATCAAGAAGATGAAAAGCCGAAAATATATTGAAACTCTAATTAAAACAAAAGGCTAGAGTATCCCGATGCATCGGGAAGGTGACCGGTTCGAATCCGATATTCTCCACTAAAGTTTTTATAAAAAATACCCAAACTTACGTTTGGGTATTTTTGTTTATAGCCATTATGTTCTACACTTATATCATATACTCAAAAGCGCTTGACAAATATTATATCGGTTCCTGTCAGGATGTTGAAAAACGACTTCAGGATCATTTAAACAGCAGAAGTAGCTACACAAAAGTTACTAAAGACTGGGAACTAAAATATTATGAAACTTTTCCAACCAGAAGTGAAGCCTGTAAAAGAGAATTACAAATCAAGAAGATGAAAAGCCGAAAATATATCGAAACCATAATTGAAACAAAAGGCTAGAGTATCCCGATGCATCGGGAAGGTGATCGGTTCGAATCCGATATTCTCCACTAAAGTTTTTATAAAAAATACCCAAACGTAAGTTTGGGTATTTTTGTTTATAGCCATTATGTTCTACACTTATATCATATACTCAAAAGCGCTTGACAATTATTATATCGGTTCCTGTCAGGATGTTGAAAAACGACTTCAGGATCATTTAAACAGCAGAAGTAGCTACACAAAAGTTACTAAAGACTGGGAACTAAAATATTATGAAACTTTTCCAACCAGAAGTGAAGCCTGCAAAAGAGAATTACAAATCAAGAAAATGAAAAGCCGAAAATATATTGAAACTCTAATTAAAACAAAAGGCTAGAGTATCCCGATGCATCGGGAAGGTGACCGGTTCGAATCCGGTATTCTCCACAAAAAAACCGTATTACTTCATTGGAATACGGTTTTTTTATTTTGAAAGAAAATTTCTTACTGTTCATTCGCAGAATCTTCGGCATCTACTCTATCTTTTTTAGCCTTTTTAAAATCATTATTTAAGAGATCTGTCAGTTTCTTTTTCTCTCTTTGATTCTTTCTGACTGTAAATACGATCACGATGATTACAACAAGCACTACGGCTCCTATTACTATCCAATTGATTTCCATAACTTTAATTTTGAGTTAAAAATAAAAATTTAGAAGCTTTGTAACATTACCAAAAAGTTAAACCTTAACTTAAAAAAATCCGGAATCGAAAAAATTGCTCGCGAAAAAACAATCTCCTTACAATTCACTCCATTAAGTTAGAAAGATTTGTTTTAATATTTTCATAAAAACTTAGGTTGTACCCATAAATAAAAGTTAAATGTATCAAAAGAAGAGAGTTCGGAATTGTTTTTGTTAAACTTATCGAATACAACTTTTAAACGCCAAAAAAATGAAGAATTTAATTTTACTCCTAAGCCTTATTTTTATTACTTCTTGTTCGTCAAGCGACGAAAACACCCAGGGTATTTTCCATTCTCCTTCCTGGATACAAGGAAGCTGGAAGGATAATACAACCGGAGCGATCCTTACTTTTACCAAAAATGACATCAAATACAATTCTGACGGAAATACCTATTCTTTCAGTAAAAATCAAATTAGGATATCCTCCAACCAAATCATCCCGCAACAAATAGCTAAAACTGATAATCTCTATATTGTAGACTTTGGTCAGGGGCTTGAAGGATCATTAATCCGATTTAACTTTTTCAGAAAGACAGATAATACAATAGAGTCAAAAGGACATTTACCCGGGAATTATACCAAGTTATAAATTCAAATAGAGCAAACAAAAACAGAAAAGATCCCTTTTGTGTTAAAAAAAATGTATGAAAAATTGTATTTTTGCTTCAAACAAAATCCCTTAGTCATAAAACCTCAAATGGATTAGAATGTATAATACTAGAACAACCTTGTTTTCTACCAAAAGTAATTTTGTAAAAGTTTTTTTAAATATCTTTGAATTATGAGCACAACAACAAAACCAAATCATATTGGACGAAAAATTAGTCGTATTCGTGAATTACGAGATATGAAACAGGAAGCACTGGCACAGGCTTTAGGTACAAGCCAGCAAACGATATCAACCATAGAAAACAGCGAAACTATAGACGACGAAAAACTAGCTGAAATAGCAAAAGCACTTGGTGTAACTGCCGAAGCCATAAAAAGTTTTTCAGAGGAAAATATGATTACTTATTTTAATACTTTCAACGATAGTCACGGAAATTTTGGAAAATTTGAAAGTGGCTCCATTTGCAACTTTAACCCACTTGATAAAGTTGTGGAACTTTATGAGCGTTTGGTTTTAGCCGAAAAAGATAAAGTTGAGTATTTAGAGAAATTATTAAAGAATAAATAATTCTTACGTAAACATTAAAATTGAAAAAGCCATTCTACTTAGAATGGCTTTTTCAATTTTAATAGAGAATTACTTTGTAGATATGTTTAAATACGAACTAATTGGATAATTCCAAAATAAAATTTTACATCAAAGATACTAATCTATTTTTTTAAGAGGTTTGGTCATCAATAATAGCATCCGGGGCATTTACTTTGACAGAAGCTATTCCAGAATCTCTGGCAGATGTAGTTTCATACATCTCACTTGACCCAATAATTTGACCATTTGACGCTCGCAAATTAAAATAAGGTCTTCCATTTGAAGACTCTCTTCTATCAAATCTACTATCATCTTGTGAATTAATCCTAACAGACTCTACTCCATTTAAGCAAGCAGCTTTGGTAGTATAACCTTCGCTTGTTAATATTACTTGACCATTACCTGCCCTTAAATTAAATTGAAATTCACCGTTTGTTCGTTTTGTAATAACAAATTTGCCCATTTTTATGTAACTAGTTTATATTTAGTAAAGACTTCGATTTCAAGGTAATTATTCTACTTGAGCTTTAAATTTCCAAAACTCATCATAATGTTTTAAGTCTTCAATTACTCTTTCTTCCTCTTTAATCAATGCTTCCGTAACTTCAATACCTGCCTTTTCTAAAGCTACAGATATTCTTTCTGTCAAATCTACAACATTATATCCTGTTTGTTTATGAAAATCTTTTTACAAAAAAGTGAGATTATTTATATAAGTGTTATCTCGTCCAACCAATATAATATCTTCATGAATATTTGCTAAAATTATTTCCCAGTTAATTTCATCTCCCAATGAAAACTTACTTGATGTAGGAGGATTTCCAATATTTTTTCTTTTAACGGCCTTGCTTATAATTTCATCCGTAGTAAAATAGACTTTATCCTTTTTTAAAGATTCATTTACAAATTCCTTAAAATAATTTGCAATAGGATCTTTAGCTGAGTTTTTTAAAATTTCTGAAATACTCAAACTTACAATCTTTTGCTGCGCACTATACTGCTTTTGAATATCAACTAATTTTTTAAATTCGGGTAAATTCTGAAGATATGAACTTGAAAAATTATCGATTTTAGATTCTATTTGGAATCTTTCCTGTACACTTTTTATAACACCTTCTCTACTTCTTTCAAATTCTTGTATTATTTGATCCGTTAAAATAAACTGATCTATATTCTCAATTAGAGTACTAAAAATATGTATCGATGCACCATTAGAGCGGTAGAAATCTAAAAATATATTTGTATCAATAAGTATCTTCATATGCTTTATTTTAATATTTGCTCAAAAAAACTTTGATTCAAAAATAGATAATTATTCCTACAAAAAAATGTTCTAATAAAATTTTCCTCATTTCAACAAATACCCAAATCGAATCGACCCGTAAAAGTAACCCGCATTGGTATTGGTATTCGGATCGTTTAATTCTCTGCCCCGATAGATAAACGAGTACGACATATTGAAGTTGTTGTGTCGGTATTTTAGCCCTGCCTCGGCATTGAAACGAAGGGGTTCCAAGTCAAACGTTAGCGGACTGGTGTTGCTAAACATACTGCCTTCGATGGTAGCGTCGTAAAACTGGTAATTGACACTTGGCATTGCGTAAAAGTAAAACTCACGGATATTGTATTGCCGAGTATTGCTTACCGAGGCATCGTGTAAATTGGAATCATAAACCGGGAGTAGTTTTTTGAAACCAATTCTAGTCAGTAAACCTGTTGAAACACCTGTGAAGATTGTCCCTACATTGGCTTCCGACTGAAAGTGAAGATCGACAAAATCATTGTGCTTTGCAGGAAACAATTTCTTCGAATACATTACATGCATCTGAATGGCGAATGCGTTGCGCAGCTGGTTTTCCCAACCATACACCGTTTTGTACCCAATAAGATGATGGAAACTTTCCTGAGTTTCTCTTCCCATGGCATTAGGGCCCATAAAACCAAGTTGAAAATCGGTCTTTAAAACGGATTCGCTTTTATAGAAAAAACTTCGTCCTGCTTCGGCAAAAAGATAACCTGTGAAGGGACGGTCGTTGATCGTAACGGCCGCTTCATTTATAAATCTCGGATTATAGATATACTGCCCAATACGAAATTCAGTGATTTTCTTGCTGATTTTTTCGTTATTGTTCTTCGACAAAAAACGATAAAAAAGCTCCAGGCCATTGGTATAATACATATCGTTTTTAGACGAAGTATACAAATCGTTATCTGTAATTAAACCTATTTCTGTCGTTTTCGCCTGTCCAAAACTCAAAACCGTCGTCAATAACAGGAATCCGAGAAAGCTTTTTTTATTCTGCATTGTAATTTATTTTCCCAACCGAGCGCATTTCACGAACAATTCGTTCTTTTCTACGGTTGATATAACTGGAAGATCCTGTTGCTTTAAATTTTCTTGGGTTTGGCAAAATGGCTGCAATTCCGGCTGCCTGCATAGGTGTTAAACTTGAAGCATCACGTCGGTACCAATGTTCGGTAGCGGCATAAGCTCCGTACACTCCATCTCCCATTTCGATGCTGTTCAGGTAAACCTCCATAATACGTTCTTTGCCCCAAATGAGTTCAATTAAAACGGTGAAATAAGCTTCTAAACCTTTACGGAAATAACTTTTCCCCTGCCATAAAAAGACATTTTTAGCGGTTTGCTGCGAGATGGTACTTCCGCCACGAATACGACGTCCGCGCTCGTTGCTTTTATAGGCTTTTTGAAGTGCTTTAAAATCGAAACCATTATGTTTTAGAAAAGTTCCGTCTTCACTGGCAATAACCGCTTTTTGCAAATTCATTGAGATCTTATCGATAGGTTCCCAGTCATGATCAAAATAGACTTCTTTACCAGCCGTTTTATTTTCGATTGCCCGAATGATCATTAAAGGGGTAAAAGGTACAGGCACATATTTAAAAAACACAACAGACGCAATCGAGATTCCGAAGAACCATAAAAATAATTTGATGAAAAACCACTTTACTTTTTCGCCAAAAGAGCGATTGCCTTTCTTTGGTGCCGGTTTTGGTTTACTGGCGGTTGTTTTTTTTGGTGCCGGTTTTTTGGGTGCTGCCATTATATTAAATCTGTTAATCTAAAATGTAATACTAAAAATAGTACAACTTAGAACATTACTTCTTTATTACTTTAAACGTTTCTTTTTTATCATCCTGAGTTACCACCAACAAATATACCCCAGAAGCATGATTTTTAAAATCAATACTAACTTTAGAATCCGAGTAATTATTTATAGAAAGCAACTGTCCACTTAAAGTATAAACTTCTACTTTCGAAAGTACCGAATTACTTTCTATATATAGAACATTTTCTACTGGATTAGGATAATATTTAAAATTGGAAAAATGAGTTCCGTCAATACCCAGTGACGATGTTTTATCAAACACAAGATTATCCAGATAAGCATTATCTCCGGCATCAGATTTACCAATATGCTGTAATGATATTCTAATATCTGCCCCAACATATGGTGTCAAATCAACTGTGTATTTTTTATAATCATCACCGCTGGCCGACTCTGGTTTTATTACATCCCCCACTACATTCCCGTTTACGACAACTCTAAACATTGATTCTGTATTTGAAGAAACAAAGGTTTGTTTTAGATCAAAATGCATAAATAAACTGCTTGCATTTGCTGCATTTACTTTTGTATTTATCTTGGCGATACTACTTTCATTTCTTTCCCATACCGAAGAATTCTCAACAGCGGCTCCTTTCTTTATTTGAGAAGTTCCATTGACATTCTTCCATTCTGATGGTGTACTGTTTCCTTTCATCACCAGTATATTATTGCTAGAATCTAAAATAATTCTCTTATTGCCCCCCTCAAAAATCAACTCTCCTGGCGGCATTTTTGTAAAGTCATATGTTACTGTTTTTCCACTTCCATCGATAGAAGACGTATATCCTTCTTTCAATTCAAAATCATCAACAAGTAATCGTGAACCACCCGAATTGGCAAATTCCATCAAAAAGCTATAGTCTCCCGATACCAGGGGCGTGAAGTAATAAGATACATCTCTATAATTGTATTCGGTCAGTCTATCGTTGTTCCCTGTTTGACTAATATTAAGTGACATATTGTAATCGTTTTGCCCTTTTCCAACATATAACCCAACACCCTGAATACGATACTCGTAACTATTTCGTCCTTTCAGGTTAAACTTATAAGTAGTCCCCGCATTTAAATAAAACATAGGAGTCATGATCTGAGTCAAAAATCCACCGGTAAGATATAAATAACCGGTATCATCAAATCCCGACCTTTTATAATCGGGACTAAATCTATAATTAAGATCATCCTTAGCTGTATTTTCTAAAATAAATTCGCCTCTTAAAAACTTAAAACAATCCGGAAGGACGTTTGTTCCGTAACGACTCAGATTGGTAAATTTCTCTTTCCACGGTAGTGCCAGTGACTCGCATGTCGTTTCTATTTTTCGCGGTCCTGCTTCTAATGAATTACCGGATGCGCAAGTGGTTTTGAAATAAAACTCATACGAGGTTCCGATTTGCAGCTTAGAAATCAAAATCTCATTCTTTTTGGTGTTTACAATAGTTCCCGTACCTTTAGCAAAACCGGTTAATCCGTATTCTATCTGAACATTTTCTGTTGCCTGATTTTTAGAAGTCCAGCTTATTAACGTCGAATTATGATTAATATCAGAGAAAACTACATCTATTGGTTCATAACATGGTAAAGTCTGATCATAACGAAAATCATCTATTAAAAGAGTGTTTCGTACGTAGTCTCCATTAGTTGATTCGGCCATATATTTAAAAACGATCTGTTTGTTTGCTCCCTGGTACTGAGAGAAGTCAATATTAACTTCTTTTCCGTATAGTGGCAAACTATTAATTTCCTGCTCTGTAATGGTCAGATAAGGTTCGAATGTACTAAGATCCGCAGCATTCTTGATTGTTCCTACAATTAAAGTTCCGGCTTTCGAACTACCCGTTTGCGAACCTCTAAGCCAAAATTTTACTTTTTTGTTTTTATCAAAATCATCCAGATAAGGAGAAATCAATATTGCACTGTCTTTGTTTGTATACAATGCAAAAGCATAAGGCGCACTGGTAATATTCGGCAAATTAAATTCTGCTAATTGCGCATAAAGCTGAATATTGTAACTCCAGCAAAAAGTAGTACTTTGATCTAAATTCCTGCCATGTTCATCAAAATTCTCAACAAAAGGTGCTGTTTTTGAACAAAAAGTTTTAAAGGTATATCTATCACTCCAATCTGAGGTAATATTGGTATCGCAATATGCTCTTACTCTATACTCGTAAGTGCCAAGAGCTAATCCCGCCAAATTATAAGGATTTTCAGTGACCTTAATTATCGTTCCTGAACCACTTACAAAACCTTTAGGTCCATACTCAATATCAAAACTTTGAGATGGTTTTAGAGTATTATTATCTCTCCAATCCAGCAAAACACTATCAGGACCTGACTGTCTTGCACCTAATATTCCGGGAATTGGACAGTTATTCTGAATGTATTCAAAATCATCTATAAAAAACCTGGTTGATCGTTGATTACTAATCTTTTGTTTGAACCCGATATATTTATCCGTTCCAAAATAATTAGAAAAATCAACATCATAGTTCAGCCATTTAGCCTTATTTGCAACCGGAACTACAATAGTTTTATAAGCTTTGAAAGTAGAATAATCTTCCGGATCTGAAAGGGTTCCTATGATAAGTTCCACTGACAGGTCATCTGACTCTTTAGGAACCTGCATCCAAAAGTTGATCTTTTTATAATTGTCAAAATCTTTAAATCTCGGAGAAACCAGCACTACTCTATCCGTTTTTTCTCCCGTTCCCGGAGGGTAAACAAGATCTAACTGACTTGAAAGCAATACTGATTGGGAACCATTACGCACCGTAGAACTACCGTTATTGATCGTATTAATATTCACAAAACGATCTTTACGATAATACCTCTGATAAATATAAGGCACAATTCTGGTCCAGCATCCATTTTTTTCAAAAGCGGCATTTTCAAAATTTTCAGTATAACCAGCCGTTAATCCTAAACATTTGGTTTTAAAATTACCTCTGTCAGACCACGCGCTGTATTCACTTCCACATTTGGCACGAACATAAAAATCGAAATCTGTATCGTCCTGAAGCGATTCTAACTTAAACGGAATTACTGCCGCATCAACGATCTTTCCTGAACCATGAGCAAATCCTTTTGGTCCGTATTCTATTTGAAATTGTGATGCAGGTTTATAATTTTCCCAACTAACAGTGGCAGAATCATAACCCAAATTGATGGTTTTAGGATTAAGAGGTTCTAGACATACAGGTGTCTTTTCATACGTAAAGTCATCGATACTAAAATAGGAATCACTTTCATTATTGTACCTCAAAGCAATATAATTATGGTTATTGCTCTTTACGTAATTATCTAAATAAACGGTATGCTCTTTCCATAACGAAGATTTATATCCGTTTTCAGTCTCGTTTATCTCTGAAGGCAGAATTGTTTTTAAAGCAACAAAAGTAGCTGTATTTTTAGGATCAGACATTGTTCCTATGGTCAGCGAAGTTTTATTATAGTCATCGTCGCTACTATAAGCTAAAAGACTAAATCTTATTCTTTTATCAGAATCCAGATCTGCAATATATGGTGTTACAAGATAGGCTTTATCAACATTTAAAGCACCTACAAATTTCGACATTACAATCGTTGTCGTACCTGTTTTAGGTGCGGGCTTTCTTGCCCAGCCCGTATCTTCCAAACTACTCTGAACCAAACATTTTCCTGCAATCACACTCCAGCAAGGATCAATATATTTTGTCCCTTCAAAAGAGGTACTGTACCTATCTGTAATTACGGTACAAGGTGTTTTGAAACTTATTGTCTTAGTCCAGTTAGAGAACAAATCATCAATACAATTGGCGCGTACCTTTACTTCATAATCTGTATTTCCAACCAATTTATCCAAAGTAAAAGAGCTGCTCTGAATAGTAAAAATTTCAGTAGTTTTCTTAACTGTATTAGTCAGACTCACTTGAAAATTATTTTGATTAGGAGCATCAAAATTTATCTGAGCACTATTTTGCTGAACGTTTGATACGGCAAAATTAGTCTGATTGAAACAATCTGATGCTTTTTCGTAACTAAAATCATCTATATACAAACTGGTACTGTTACTCCCATAGTATCCCCTCTTAAAAAAGAACACCACATATTGATCGGTGCCATTATAATTAGTAAAATAAACGGTTTCCTGCCTCCATTCTAACCCTAATTTTGGTTCTATTTTTTGCAGAAGATGAAATGTGTTTTTGTCATTGGGATCACTCATAGTCCCGACTAACAATTCTGTATCCGAATTATAAAGTCCGTTTAGCCAAAATTTTATTTTTCGATCGGTGGCTAAATCATTGAATCTTGGAGATATCAAACCAATATGGCTTTTATCGTCATAGTTATAACTAGCCATTATCATCGAAGAACCTGCTGCATTATTTTCGCTATGATTCTTATAGGTTGTAAGAGATACACCGGCTATACTGGTGCTATTGTTATAGATAAGGCCCCTCCACTCTAAATTTGTGGTGTTTTTATCATTAAAGTTTGTCGCATAACCCACAGAAAAGACTTTATCACTTGATGCCTGTATCGTTTTTGTGTCTGACCAATTTCCCCATAAAAAAATTGTCCCCTGCAAACGTCTCTCTCTGACTCTAAAATCATATTTTCTTAATGGATCTAATGTAAATCGATAAAAGTTTATACCGGAAAGAGTCTTAGTGATCCCCTCCCCAGGCTTAAAACCTGCAGGCCCATATTCGAACTGCCATTCGTAAGTATTATAAACATCATATGCATGATATTCAACCAAAACTTCACCAATAAGTGAAACGGTTACATCAAAAACCGGATCGGCTACAATAGGTTTAGTTTTATTAGTGGCATGTGTAAAAAGAAAGGTAAAAAAAGAAAAAAGAACAACTAGAGTAGTTTTTTGCATGTATTATCCGTTTTTTGGGTTGTGGTATTTTTGAATTAAATTCTTTTAAAATTATATTAAATCTGCTAATTCTGTTCCTATTAAACTCCCGATTGCTACTCCCATACCACCTAAACGCACTCCACAAAACACGTTTTCAGACAATTGAGTAACAACAGGATTTTTACTGTTTCCTATTCCCATGATACCGCTCCAACGATGGGCGATTCGGAAATCCTGATTCGGTAAAATTACATTTTTAAGTAAATCCTCCAATTTATTTTGTACAATTTTCGTCTCCCCAAATTCAGTTGTTGTTTCGGTTTCAAAATCAAGATTTCTGCCACCGCCAAGTAAAATTCTATCGTTTATATTTCTAAAATAATAATACCCGCGATCCAGATGAAAAGTTCCTTTGATGGCTAAATTTGCAATGGGCTCTGTAATCAAAACCTGTGCTCTGGCAGGCCTTACCGCTCCTTTTGTCAACTGAGCTGCAAAACCGTTGGTGGCGAAAAGTACTTTTTTGGATTTAAAACTAAAATCATTCAACACCAGTTCAACCTCACTTCCTAAGTCAGAATAAGCAGTAAGAGTTTGCTGGTTGAGAATTAAAATATTCTCAGCAACAGCCTGTCTCAGCAATTCCTGCATCATGTTTCCGGTATCAATTTGTGCCTCAAAAGGATTAAAAATCAAATAATCGTGACTGCTTCCAAAACCAAACCGATCGAATTCTTTGGCAAAAACATCCGCTTTGAAAAGTGGTTTTAAAATTTCATTGACAAAAGGCAGCCTTGCCATACACTCCTCAAAATTTAAATCATCTTCTCTTAAAAACAATTCATATCCGCCATACGGTTTAAAATCTATTGCAGTATCGCCTAATCGTTTTCTCAACAGCTGCAAGCCCTTCCATCTTTTTTCTACAAGCCGTATCACTTCCTCTTCTGAATGTATTTTAAGATCTTCCATAATTTCAGAAAGACTTCCAAAACATGCAAAACCGGCATTTTTAGTACTGGCTCCTTGCGGCAGCATTCCTTTTTCTAAAATCAGAATTTTTGCGGCCGGAAATCTTTCGCGTAAGCGCAGTGCCGTGTGCAGTCCTACGATTCCGCTGCCAACAATAGTATAATCAACATTTGTAAACCAGTTTTTGAGCTCCCAGTAGCTTAGTTCCATCATAAAATAATAAATCACAATTAGTTAAAATCCAAATCACAATTTAGGAAATAAATTTAAACCGGAACTTTCATTTTTTAAAATTCCAAAACGCGTACTATTTTTTTTCAGCCACGAATTCACAAATTATTTTTGCTGATCCTTAAGAATAAAAATTCGGAAATTCGTGGCTGAAAAAACTTAGCCCATAAACTTTAACAATTTTTGGAATTTGGAATTTAGCTAATTTGGAATTTAATTGTTGTATTTTTAGTCCCACGAAAAATTAGAATTTTATTATGAAAAAAGTATTATTTACAACCTTAATAATGATGAGTTTAAACGCTATCGGACAGAATGTAATGTCCCCAGAGTTGTTATGGAAATTAGGAAGAGTGAGTGCACTCGGACTTTCAAAAGATGCAAAAAATGTTGTTTTTAAGGTTTCGACCCCTTCTATTGAAGAAAACAAATCGTCTTCTAAATTTTACATCATTCCTGTAGGTGGTGGAACTGCAACCGAAATTAAAGACACTAAAGAAGTTTTAGCAGACAAAAACGTTTCGCCTGACGGAAAATTTTTAGTGTACAACGAAGAGGTGAAACTGGAAAAAGTTTTAGGCAAAGATTTTTATCCAAAACTGGATAAATCTGATGCTCAAATTTATGACGGATTGGATTATCGTCATTGGGATACCTGGAATGAAGGTAAATTCAATCATGTTTTTTACAAAGAAAACAAAGAAGGTGCCGCTGGAATTGATATCCTGAAAGGTGAGAATTTTGATTCTCCGCAAAAACCTTTTGGTGGTGACGAAGATTACATCTGGTCCCCTGACGGAAAAAGCATTTTGTATGTGTGCAAGAAAAAAGCAGGAACACAATACGCAATTTCTACTAATACTGATATTTACGAGTATAATTTAGAAACTCAAAAAACAATAAACAGAACCGAAGGTAATTTAGGTTACGATACAGCGCCACAATTTTCCCCAACAGGAAACTTAACCTGGCTGCAAATGAAACGTGACGGTTATGAAGCGGATAAAAACGATCTTATTGTTGAATTTAAAGGGATCAAAACAAATTTAACGGCAAACTGGGATGGAACTGTAGATAATTTTATCTGGAGCAAAGATGGTAAAAATGTATACTTTGTAGCTCCGGTGGATGGTACAAAACAGCTTTTTACAGTTAACTTTCCGGGATTGACCAGAATCGCTATTCAGGTTCGTCAATTGACTAATGGAGATTTTGATGTGAATGATTTAGTAGGTTTTGCCGGTGATGATATTATTGTCACCCGAAATGACATGAATCACGCTCCGGAAATTTATTCTTTTAATTTGAAGAAAAACACCTGGAAACAAATCTCAAATGTAAATACAGAAACCTACAAAACAATAGCACCTAGCAAAACAGAAAAACGTTATGTAACTACTACAGACGGTAAAAAAATGTTGGTTTGGGTAATTTTACCTCCAAATTTTGATGCTTCTAAAAAATACCCAACCTTATTATTCTGTCAAGGTGGGCCACAAAGTGCTTTAACACAATCGTATTCTTTCCGTTGGAATTTCTCCTTAATGGCTGCAAAAGGTTATGTGGTAGTTGCACCAAACCGTCGCGGAATGCCGGGTCACGGTGTAGAATGGAACGAGCAGATTAGTAAAGATTGGGGCGGACAGGTTATGGATGACTACCTTTCGGCGATCGACGATGTTTCTAAAGAAAGCTATGTCGACAAATCCCGTTTAGGATGTGTAGGCGCAAGCTACGGAGGATATTCTGTGTTTTACCTAGCGGGTATTCACAAAAACCGTTTCAAAACTTTTATCGCTCACGATGGTGTTTTCAATACTGTGAGTATGTTAGGAACTACTGAAGAGGTTTTCTTTAACAACTGGGATTTTGGAGGTCCGTACTGGGAAAAAGACAATGCAGCAGCTCAAAAATCGTATACTGTTTTTAACCCTGCAACAATGGTTCAAAACTGGAACAGACCCATCTTAATTTTCCAGGGAGGAAAAGATTTCCGTGTACCAATCGGACAGGGACAAGAAGCTTTTCAGGCGGCACAATTAAGAGGACTTAAAAGCAGATTTGTGTATTTCCCTGATGAAAATCACTGGGTTTTACACCCGCAAAACGCTCAGGTTTGGCAAGGTGAATTCTTCAAATGGTTGAACGAGACGCTTTAAACCGTAGATTTTAAATTAAAAAATAGCCGTAGATTTTCAGAATCTGCGGCTATTTTATTTTCCGAGCCCTCTTAATTATGTAAAACATTAGCATTATTTTGTATTTCAAAAACCGAAATTTTAAATAAATTGCACTGATTTCCATTATAAGCATCCAAAAACCTATAACATTACCCCATGGAGAGTAAAAAAAGTTACATGCCGATAAAAGTACTCTTCAGTTATATTGCTCTACTGGGATTAGTGGTTACCGTAGGTTGGTTTTTGTATTCAGAAAATGTGGTTTACAATAAACTCGAAAGTAAGATTGCTTTTGAGAAAACTAAAATCTTAAAAGTAAGCAAACTGTTTTCTAACGTTTACAAGACCGAAAGTTTAGCCCGAAAAACCATCCAGACCAATTCTGAGGATGATTTCAAAAATTACCTTATCGAAACCGATTCTTTGAAATCCAGAATCGATACCTTAAAACAAATTGTTACCACACAATATCAAAAGACCCTGCTGGACAGTGTTACGTACCTGTTGTCGGAAAAGACAAAAAACATCAAACAGTTAAAAACCATAAAAAATAAAGCCGACGATGAAGTCTCAGTAAATACGGCAATTGATGAAATCACCAAAATGGAGTTTAAACTCCGTAAATTAGAACTTCAGGATTTCAACAAGAATCCGAATCAATTAGGGAGTTATCAGCGCAATGTACTTCAAAAATATGTGGATTATCTCAATCAGAATATCCCTGACGACAGTACAAACACCCTGAGCAAACAAGCCTCGGATTCCATCTTGGCCAATTCGAAGAAACTCTTAAGCAATGTAAAACTGAAAGCTGAAAAGAAAAAAGAATCACTAAACTTCGAAGAAAACAAACTATTAAAAAATGAAATCGCGATTTCAGAACAGCTACGAAAAGTACTTCGAATTATCGAAAGAGAAATCATCATCAACTCGATAAAAAACAATTCTTTAAAAGAAAAATCGCTTAAAAAAGTGAATGATATTGTTACGGCTTCGGCTATTATTGGTTTGGTGCTTACTTTATTTTTCTCGATTCTAATTGTGAGTGATTACTCTAAATCGCAGGTTTATAAAAAGAAGCTGGAGATTGCAAATTTTAAAACAAAAAACTTACTGAAAAGCCGCGAACAGCTCATTTCTACGGTGAGTCACGATTTAAAAACCCCTTTAAGTACAATTGTAGGATATTCAGAATTGCTGGGTAATTCTGAGGTAAATTCCAAGCAGTCTTATTTCATCAAAAACATTAAAAATTCTTCTGAATACATTACACAGCTGGTTCAGGACTTATTGGACTTTTCTCAAATCGAGGCTGGAAAAATCACCATTGAGAAGGTCCCATTTTTATTGCCGGAAATAATTGATGGAGTAGCCAAGAGTATTCAAACCGTGTACAAACAAAAGAACATCGACCTTATTATTAACGTCGATGAAAAATTGAATGCCCGAATTGTTGGAGATCCCTTTAGACTAAAACAAATTTTAAGTAACATCATTGGAAATGCCTATAAATTTACCGAAGAAGGCTTCATAAAAATAAGCGCTTACACCACAGAAAATAATGATTTTTTTGTTGTTTCTATTCAAGATTCAGGAATTGGAATCGAAAAAGGGAATCAGAAATTAGTTTTCGAAGAATTTGCTCAGGCGAATGAGGGAATCGAAAAAAAATATGGTGGAACCGGCTTGGGATTATCCATTTGTCAAAAAATAATTTCGATTTTAGGCGGAAGCTTAAGTCTCGAAAGTACTTTTGGAAAAGGAAGTACTTTTCAAATTCAACTTCCCCTATTGTTCGATAACAGTCAAAATTTAGTAGTTGAAGAGAAAGAATCCATTATACTGAATGCTCCAAAACAAACGTTTATCGTTCTTGACGACGATATTAATCTTCTGAACTTAACGAGCGGTGTTTTGAGACAGGAAAAACATGAGGTATTTTCTTTTAACAGTGCCGAAAAAGCTTTAGAAGCCATTGGAAGTACTCCTTTCGACTTTATTATCACTGACATACAAATGCCGGAAATGGATGGTTTTATGTTCTTGGAAAAACTCAAAAACAGCGGTTACTCCACTTTTAAAAACCAGCCCGTAATTGCTTTAACCGGAAGAACTGATCTGGATGCAGCAATTTATACCAAGGCAGGTTTTACCACGGTAATTCAAAAACCTTATTCCCCTAAAATACTGTTGGAGACGATTCATCTAATTTTGGAAAACGACACATTGCCCAATATTGACATTAACAAAGAGGAAGAAACGGTAAATTCAACATTGTATTCACTGGATACGCTGAAAGAGTTTTTAGGCGACGACAATGACGAACTAAAAGAAATCCTGAAAGCGTTTATTGAAAACAGTTCTGAGAATCTGAACGCTTTAGAAAATGCCTTCGAAGCAAAAAGCACGGTCGAAATTAACTTAATTGCGCATCGAATGGCTCCTATGTTTAAACAAATTCAAACACAAGAGATTAGTGAAATTTTAAAAGTTTTGGAAAGTACGAACCTTGACATTTCTGAAGTAGACAGTATACTGAACACCTTAAAATCTAAAACAAATATACTTTTTAACGCTTTACGACAAGAAATAGTTTAATCTATATTGTAATGCTTTAATTTATTGTAAAGTGTTTTTCTGGTAATCTTAAGTAATTTTGCTGCTTCCGATTTGTTATTTTGCGCTCTCGATAACGCCTGAATAATGGCCTCTCTTTCATTTTCAGATAACGAAAAATTATCATTAGAACTTGTTGGCTTTTGTATCTGAAAAAATTCTGCCGGCAGAACATCACTTTCGATAAATTCACCTTTGGACAACAACGTCGAACGTTTGACACAATTTTGCAATTCACGTAAATTTCCCGGCCAGTTGTAATTTTGAAAAATTGCAACTACTTCGGGTGAAAATCCAATCACCTCTTTGTTCAGCTGCTGGTTCGCTTTTTCGAGAAAATAATCGGCGAAAACCATCAAATCTTCCTCCCGCTCTTTTAAAGAAGGCGACAATATAGAAAACTCGTTGATTCTATGGTATAAATCCTCTCTAAAATCGCCGTTTTTTACTGCCTCACGCAAATCTTCATTCGTAGCGGTAATAATGCGAATATCGACGTTTATTTCTTTATTACTTCCAACAGGTTTAATTTTTCGTTCCTGAAGTGCTCTTAACAGTTGAATTTGATTCTCATAAGAAAGATTCCCAATTTCATCCAGAAAAAGCGTTCCGCCATTAGCTGCTTCAAAATAACCCATTTTGTCGCTGATAGCACCGGTGAAAGATCCTTTTAGATGTCCGAAGAATTCACTTGCTGCCAATTCTTTCGGAATAGCTCCGCAATCGACTGCAATAAAATTATTGTTTTTCCTTAAACTTTGCTGATGGATACTTTTGGCAATAATTTCTTTTCCTGTTCCACTCTCTCCAATAATTAAAACCGACATATCTGTCGGGCTTACCAATTGAATATGATCCAGAAGTTTTTTAGAAGCTATCGAAATCCCTTTTACAAATTCGTTTTCGGCAGTAGTTTGTTTTTTTGCGGTTTTCTTCTCTTTCACCACTACTTCATCCGTCTCCTCTTCTGAAGCTTTTAACGCATTTGTAATGACCAGTAAAACTTCATCAGGATTGAAAGGTTTCGAAATGTAATCGGCTGCGCCATTTTTGATCGCTTTCACTGCAGTATTAACATCAGAGTAGCCCGTCATCAAAATTACCGGAACTTGGGGGTATGCCATTTTAATTTCGGCCATAAGTCCGATACCATCAGAATCAGGTAAACGGAGATCTGTTAAAATCAAATCGAAAGATTCTTTTTTGATTGCAACTCTGGCTTCGGCAGCTGAGAAAGCAATAGCTACTTCGTATGTTTTTTTGATTAGAAATTTCTCTAATAATTTGCAGAACGAAATATCATCTTCTATCAGTAATATCTTTGGCATTTGTTTCTGAGGACTTTTTTGCTAAAATAATACTAATAAAATTGTCTTTTCACAAAATTATGTAAAAAAAAAGAGATTGCTTATCGCAATCTCTTTTTCACCAAAAACATAAATCTAAAATTCACCTAATTATATCTTCAACCAGTTGCCATTGACATCTGAAAAAACAGTAGCCTTTTGGTCCCCAACTGATATCTCAAGTTTATATTCCTTTTTTTCGTTTACCCAGGCTTTCGCAAGTTTTGCACCCGGATAAGCGGTTTGTAGTGCCGTTTTCACAGCAGCTGGTACAGCATCTGCAGCAACTTCTGTATATTCTGTCTGAACATTAACAGCAATTTTTATTTGCTCCTGAGAAACAACAGTATTCGCAGAAACGGATAAACTTCCTAAAACAACTGCTACTGATAAGGCTAACTTTTTCATATTATTCTTTTTTAATATTTCGGGGCAATGTCTCCTTTGTCATTTGTGAAAACAAAATGTTTCTCCTGATCAGCCCCCGAATTCAGTTCTAATTTGTACTGCTTTTTCGGATTTACATAAGCCTTTACAAGCTTCGAACCTGGAAAAGATTTTTCTAAAGTCGCTTTAACTTCAGCTGGAAGCGCTTCTGGTTTTATTTCCTTAAAATCGTCTTGAAATGTAACGACATTCAAAACTGATTTTTTTAATGTAGTCGCTTCTGCATTCGTTACTAAACCTCCTAAAATGATGACAGCTGATAAAATTAATTTTTTCATAAGTACTTGCTTTTTTTAATTACTATTAGCTGATAAAATTAGGCAATTATTTTTTAAGAATATTTCCGGAAGCATCTGTAAACACAGTGTATTTTTTATCTCCGCTGGAAATTTCCAATTTATACTCATCCTTCTCACTCTTATACGCTTTTTCAAGTTTTGTGTTAGGGAAAGATTTTTCGATTGTTGATTTAACTGCTGCCGGAACTGCATCCGCACTAATCTCTTTATATTCATCCTGAACAACTACAGCTTGAATGTCTGAAGTTTTCACTGTCGAAGTCGCTGCCTGAACGGATAAACCTCCAAGAACAATCGCTGCTGATAAAATTAACTTTTTCATAATAAATGGTTTTTATGGGTTACTAATCGTTATTTTTTAAGAATATTTCCGGAAGCATCTGTATAAACTGTAGATTTTTCTCCTCTAACGGTTATCTCTATTTTATACTCCTTCTTTGCATTTACATAAGCTTTGTCCAGTTTTACTCCCGGATAAGCATTGTCTAATGCGGTTTTGATCGCAGCCGGAACTGCATCAACTTCTTTATATTCATCCTGAACACTTACAGTTTTCACCAATAAACCTGTCATTGTTCCATTTCCTGCCTGCATAGACAAACTACCTAACACGATAGCTGCCGATAAGATTAACTTTTTCATAATGATCCTTTTTAATGGTTCTTATTAATTATTTTTTGATCCAGGTTCCATCTGCATTTGCATAAAGAGAGCCTACTTTGTCTCCTACTGTAACGCTCAGTTTGTACTCCGTTTTTTCATTTTTGTATGCTTTTGAAAGTATTGCATCCGGATACGCTTTTTTAAGAGCATCGATTACAGCAGCAGGAACTTCTTCCACTTTAATTTCAGTGTACTCGTCCTGGATAACTGCTGTTTTTACGATTGTATTTGATATTGGAGAAGTTGAAGCAAATGATGTTAAACCTCCCAAAACGATTGCGGCTGATAGAAATAAATTTTTCATAGTGTGTATATTTAAGTACTCTTAATTTTATTTTAATGTTCTTAATTTGTATAAACATAAGAACGGCTTTACCTTATTTTTTAATCCAGGTTCCGTCTGCATTAGCAAAAAGATTACCTACCTTTTCTCCTACTGTAACGTCTAATTTGTACTCGGATTTTTCGTTTTTATACGCTTTTGTAACTACAGCGCTTGGATAGGCTTTTTTCAAAGCTTCCGTAATTGGAGCAGGTATTTCTTCTAATTTGATCTCTGTATATTCGTCTGCAACAGAAACCGTTTTAACGATAGTGTTTGCAATTGGAGCATTTGATGCGAATGATGTTAAACCTCCTAAAACAATTGCGGCTGATAAAAATAAATTTTTCATAATGTGTACGTTTTAAATTATTAATAGTTGTTTACGCTTTAGATAATGAAATTATTATGCCGTAACGAAAACGTTGTACCTGCAATTACTTAAGTCCTTATTTTTAAAGGGATTAAATCATTTGTGCCAAAATTTAAAATTTATAAAAAGTGTGTAACCCAGGCAAAACCTGTATAAAAAATACACACCGAAAGTGTTTACTTCACTAAAAAACAAACCCGATAAGTTCTAAAACCTATCGGGTTTACCAGTTGGTAACATAAAAAAAGGCTGTTGAAAAATCAACAGCCTTTACTTCTATTCCTCTATAGGTTTCATTTTAAATGTATCCATAAAAGCAGTAGTATAATCTCCTGCAATATATCTTGGGTCATCCATCAATTGTCTATGGAATGGTATTGTAGTTTTGATGCCTTCAATAACAAATTCATCCAGAGCTCTACGCATTTTGCTGATAGCTTCTTCTCTTGATTGTGCCGTTGTGATTAACTTTGCAATCATCGAATCGTAGTTTGGCGGGATGCTGTAACCAGAATATACGTGAGTATCTAAACGTACTCCGTGCCCTCCTGGCATATGAAGCGTAGTAATTTTTCCTGGTGAAGGACGAAAATCGTTATAAGGATCTTCAGCATTAATACGGCATTCGATGGCGTGTAATTGTGGTAAGTAGTTTTTTCCTGAAATTGGAATTCCGGCCGCTACCATAATTTGCTCACGAATTAAATCGTAATCAATTACTTGTTCAGTGATCGGGTGCTCCACCTGAATACGGGTATTCATTTCCATGAAATAGAAGTTTCTGTGTTTGTCAACCAAAAACTCAACTGTTCCGGCTCCTTCGTACTTAATGAATTCTGCCGCTTTTACAGCCGCTTCTCCCATTGCCGCACGCAATTCGTCAGTCATGAATGGTGAAGGTGTTTCTTCAGTTAATTTCTGGTGACGACGTTGTACAGAACAATCTCTTTCAGAAAGGTGACATGCTTTTCCGTATGAATCTCCAACAACCTGAATTTCGATATGACGTGGCTCTTCGATAAGTTTCTCCATGTACATTCCGTCATTTCCAAATGCAGCGGCAGCTTCCTGACGTGCACTTTCCCATGCTTTCAATAATTCATCTTCTTTCCATACCGCACGCATTCCTTTTCCACCACCACCGGCAGTAGCTTTAAGCATTACCGGGTAACCAAATTCTTTAGCTAACTTTTGTGTTTGTTCGAAAGATTCTAATAATCCGTCAGAACCTGGTACACATGGAACTCCTGCCGCTTTCATTGTCGCTTTTGCAGAAGCTTTATCTCCCATTCTGTCAATCATCTCAGGAGCTGCACCAATAAATTTGATTCCGTGCTCCTGACAAATTTTTGAGAATTTAGCATTCTCAGAAAGAAATCCATAACCTGGATGTATTGCATCTGCGTTAGTAATTTCGGCAGCAGCAATTATATTTGACATTTTCAAATACGATAAGTTACTTGGAGGGGGACCAATACAAACCGCTTCATCAGCAAACTTAAC
This sequence comes from Flavobacterium lipolyticum, assembly GCF_020905335.1. Lineage (NCBI taxonomy): Bacteria > Pseudomonadati > Bacteroidota > Flavobacteriia > Flavobacteriales > Flavobacteriaceae > Flavobacterium > Flavobacterium lipolyticum. The sequence goes on from NZ_JAJJMN010000001.1 coordinate 1,473,134, forward strand.
ATGTAAACTTTCAGCATCGGCTGTAGAGTAAACTGCTACAGTTTTGATTCCCATTTCTTTACATGTACGAATTACACGAAGTGCAATTTCTCCTCTATTTGCAATTAATATTTTTTTAAACATCTTATTTTAATTAGATAATTAGACAATTTGATCATTAGATAATTTTAGATGTCTGTATTAATTCTGTCAGATCAATCTAAAATCTAAAATCTAAAATCTAAATTTATTTATGATGGATCAACTAAGAATAAAGGTTGGTCAAATTCTACAGGAGACATATCGTCAACAAGAATTTTTACAATTTTACCTGAAACTTCCGATTCGATTTCGTTGAATAATTTCATTGCTTCAATTACACAAAGAACATCACCTTTTGCGATAGTGCTTCCAACTTCAGTAAATACTGGTTTGTCTGGAGATGGTTTTCTGTAAAAAGTTCCAATAATTGGAGATTTAATAGTAATGAATTTAGAATCTTCAACAGCAGCAGGCGCCTCAGCACTTACATTTACAACTACCGGAGCTGTTTGTTGAGGAGCAACTGCTTGTGGCAATGCTGCCTGAGCAGGTAATTGCTGTACATAAGTAGTTTCAGTTACATTTCCTTCTAAAGTTGTTCTGATCGTGATTTTCACATCATCCATTTCCAACTTTACTTCTGCAACACCCGAATTTGCTACAAATTTGATTAGGTTTTGAATTTCTTTTAAATCCATAATGATTCGTTTTTAGTTTTGATTTATTTTTTATCGTATGCCCATTTTAGGTAAATAGATCCCCAAGTGAATCCTCCACCAAAAGCGGCAAAAATAATATTATCTCCTTTTTTAAGCAAATGTTCAAAGTCGCTTAATACTAATGGTAACGTAGCTGAAGTGGTGTTACCATATTTTTCAATATTCACCAATACTTTTGAATCCTCAAGATTCATTCTGTTTGCAGTAGCATCGATGATACGTCTGTTTGCCTGATGTGGCACTAACCAATTCACATCCTGATTCGTAAGATTGTTTCTTTGCAAAATCAATTCGCTGGCATCAGCCATATTGGTTACAGCGTATTTAAAAACGGTTTTTCCGTCCTGAATAATATTGTGTTGTTTGTTTTGTACGGTCTCCGCTGTAGTTGGAGTTAAAGAACCTCCTGCAGAAATTTTAAGAAAATCGCGTCCTACACCGTCGCTTCGTAAGTATTCATCTTGTAAGCCTAAGCCTTCATAATTGGGTTCGAATAAAACGGCTCCCGCTCCGTCACCAAAAATGATACAAGTTGCTCTGTCTGTATAATCTACAATTGATGACATTTTATCGGCACCAATTAATAGTACTTTTTTATATCTTCCTGACTGCACATAAGCTGCAGCGGTAGACATTCCGTATAAGAAACTTGAACATGCCGCCTGCAAATCGTAAGCAAATGCATTGGTAGCTCCAATTTCTGTCGCAACAAAAACTCCAGTAGAGGCTACCGGCATATCTGCTGTAGCTGTTGCCATTATAATCAGATCAATCTCTAACGGATCAATATTAGCTTTTGCTATTAAATCCTGTGCTGCTTTTATAGCAAGAAACGATGTTCCTTTATCAGCATCTTTTAAAATCCTTCTTTCTTTAATTCCGGTACGAGTAGTAATCCATTCGTCATTGGTATCGACCATCGTTTCCAAAACTTTGTTCGAAAGTACAAAGTCTGGAACGTAAGCTCCAACAGCGGTAATTGCGGCTGTGATTGTATTCATTATATTCAATTATTTCGTTTCAAATACAGCGTATCTGAAAAATTTTTAAAAGACTTGAAAATTACAAAAAAAAACGAAATTAATTTGCAGTTATTTTCTTAAAAAAAGAAAAGTATAACCAACAAAAAAAACTCTCACTATGTGAGAGTTCCAGTATCATTTACAAAAACGTATTAAGCAACCGCTACAGATTTATCGATAACAACTTGCCCTCTGTAGTACATTTTACCTTCATGCCAGTAAGCTCTGTGGTATAAATGTGCTTCTCCAGTAATAGGACATGTAGCGATTTGAGCTACAGTAGCTTTATAATGTGTTCTTCTCTTATCTCTTCTTGTTTTCGAGATTTTTCTCTTAGGATGTGCCATTTTACTATATTATTTATCCGTTAATAGTTTCTTTAATTTGTCCCAACGCGGGTCAATATCTTCTTCTTGTTTACTCTCTTTTTTCTCTTCTTTAACCGTTAGCTCATTCAGTTTTTTTAAAGCGTCAGTTTGCAAACTGCCGTCTTTCACTCCTGGATGAACTCGTTTTAGAGGTACCGACAGTGCAATCATTTCATAAATGTACTGTGCTACATCAATTTCATGTTCTCCATGCGGTAAGATTAAAAGCTCTTCATTATCGTTATTGAATTCTTCTCCAAAACGAACAATTAATTTCATTTTACCTTTTAAAGGCAAATCAAAATCTTCGCTTGTCAGATCACAAGGTACATTTACAGTTCCTTTGTGTTTGAATTCCAACTCTAACATGTTGCTTTTCTTATCTAAAACTAAACCTACTTTGATGTCCGAACTTTGAAATTCGTCGTAATCAAAGTTCGCAAAGAACGTGTTACTTATTTGATACTCAAAATGGTGTTTTCCTAGTTTTAATCCTACGAAAGGAATTAAAAATTCTTTTATTTTGCTCATTTCAACATCAATTTGTCCAATCCGTATCTAAAACTCAGATACCTGAATTGGGGTGCAAAGATATAAAATTATTATAAAACTAATAATCTTATTCACCTTTTTTTGTTTATAACTGTTTTTCTTTTATTTTGAGTGGTTTTTCAGTAATCTCCTCATACTGATTACGCGAGCGAAAAATATCTATTGCAAGATAAACCGCCTCCTTAAATGAGTTAAAATCTGCCATGTCTTTTCCGGCAATATCATAAGCCGTACCATGATCCGGTGAGGTTCTAACCTTATTCAAACCAGCCGTATAATTCACTCCTTTACCAAACGACAAGGTTTTAAACGGAATCAATCCCTGATCGTGATAAGTAGCTACAATAGCATCGTATTTTTCATACTGACCACTTCCAAAAAAACCATCTGCCGAAAATGGCCCAAAAACCATAGTCCCTTTTTCAAAGATCTTTTTCAAAGCTGGCTTCAAAATTAAATCTTCTTCTTTCCCAATCACACCTCCATCACCACTATGCGGATTCAATCCTAAAACGGCAATTTTTGGCTTAACAATACTAAAATCCTGAACCAGTGATTTTCTGATCGTTTCAATCTTTCTAATGATTAGCTCTTCTGTCAAATGGGAAGAAACCTCATTCAACGGTACATGATCGGTAAGCAAACCTACTCGCAAATTATCCTGAACCATCATCATTAAAGCGTTCCCCTCTAATTCTTTGTCCAGATAATCAGTATGTCCCGGAAATTTAAAATCTTCCGATTGAATGTTGTATTTGTTTATTGGCGCCGTTACCAGAACATCTACCAAACCTTCTTTTAGCGCTTTGGTAGCCGCAACAAATGATTTAATTGCGTATTCGCCAATTTTCTCATCATTTTTACCGAAGTTGATATCGACCCCTTCTTTCCAAAGATTAAAAACATTGACTTTTCCAGGCAAAACCTGCTCTAATTTATCTACACCGTGAAACTGAACTGTAGAGGTAAAGCTCTTTTTAACAAAAGAAAGTATTTTGGCGTTTGCAAAAATAACTGGCGTACACATCTCCAACATACGAGAATCTTCGAATGTTTTTAATATAACTTCGCTTCCAATACCGTTTAAATCTCCAACTGAAATCCCAACAATTATATTTTCTGCTTTTTTATTCATGAGCTCAGATTATTTATTACTAATTTTGATGTGCAAATTTAGTAAAATAAAACCAAAATGTTCACAGGAATTATAGAAACCCTAGGAAGGATTCACGAAATAAGAAAAGATCAAAACAATCTTCACATCACAGTTGACTCCACAATCACTAATGAATTAAAAATAGACCAAAGTGTTTCTCATAACGGAATCTGCCTGACGGTTGTAGCAATAAAAGATTCACTTTACACAGTAACCGCTATCGACGAGACCATTTTAAAAACCAATATTGGCGACTGGAAGGAAGGCGATATTGTAAATCTGGAAAGAGGAATGAAACTTGGCGACCGTCTTGACGGACATATCGTACAGGGGCATGTAGACCAAACCGGGACCTGTATTAAAATCGAAGAAGCACACGGAAGCTGGAATTATACTTTTGAATACGACAAAAACCTCAGCAATATTACCATTGAAAAAGGTTCTATTACGGTAAACGGAGTAAGCCTAACGGTTGTAAACTCAAAAACAAACGAATTTAGCGTTTCGATTATTCCTTACACTTTTGAAAATACTAATTTCAAAAACTTCAAAGTTGGAACTAAAATAAACCTTGAATTTGATGTTGTTGGAAAATACATCTCAAGACTTTATGCGACAAACAAATAATTCGTAAAATCTACTCATTAAAAAAGCTTCAGTTTACACTGAAGCTTTTTTAATTTTATTTCGATATATAATTGCAATTCCTAGAACAACTGCCACTATTGCCAAAAACACTAAATGATTATCTATGGGCACTATGTCCGGATCATATGGATCATCTGGTGGTACTACGGGGCCTGGTGCTGGTGGTGTCACTTGTGCCAAAGCACTAAACCCAGATAGTAAAGTCAGGCAAACTGTGAAAAAAACGGTCTTTATTGTCTTCATAATTTTAACACGCTGAAAAACAGCAAGGTAGGTTGTTAAGCATATTTTTATCTACTACAATTCTCATAAAGAAGGGGGCTTACAGCAAATTGTGCGACAAATGTATAAGATTTTTACAAAAACACAAGGTTTAAAACAAAAAAAGCAAAACAAAAATAATCTACCCATTTTACCGTAAGAATAAACCTTAAACTATTAACCGCACACTGCTATTTACGTATACTCCTATCTGTTAGCTCATTAGATTGTTATTTCGCAAAACCACCCCATCTAAAACACTCCCAACTGTCTTGCGTTCAAAAAAACCAGATATTAATCACAAATAACCAATCATTACACACAAATTACAGTTGTTACAATAGCCTGTTAAAAGCAAGACTATAGCTATACTTTTGTCCTAATATCAAACAAAAAATGGAGCCTACTTCTAATCAAAGTAAGTTTTAAACCAAGTTTTCTTTGATTTCTAAATCAGGGAACAAATCAGTTGTTGTCAGAAAACAAAAACACCTGATTTAAAGAAAAGTAACTCAAGTCCGACAACTGAACTTATGTCTTTTTATAGCGAGCTTTCTTTTTATTTAAAAAGATTCATACACAAAGAAAAAAGAAAAAAAAGTTCATTTACATTTTTACCTGCATATCTCTTTTAAAAACAGACAATTAACCTTAATTCTATTATAAAATGAGGAAAACTACCATTATACTGCTTCCATTATTGTTCTTTCTGCAACTGTCGATTGCACAATCACAAATTGGAAAGGAAAAACGGAAAGAATTTCGTAAAAGTCCAAAATGGAAAGAAATGATGAAGAACCCTAATGCGAACTTCAATGAAACTAGTGTTGCTTTTGAGGAATTCTGGAAAGGGAAACCCAATCCGTTAGAATTGATGGAAGGAGAAGAAGAAGCACTGGAAGAATTAAAAGAAAGATCCTTCATCTCCAGACTCTTTAAAAGCAACAGAGCACTAAAAAAGGAATCGCTTCAGTATGTCGAAGATTTTAAGAGATTTAAATTTTGGAGAATCCAAAGTGAAGGTTTGATTAAATCTGACGGAAGAATAATGTCTGAGGATGAAATTCAGGAGATGGCCCGACAAGAATTGCAAAGGAGACAAGAAACGAAGCAATAAATCCCCGATAATCTTAAAAATAATCTATGCGAACAAATCTACCTATTCCAGTATTACTTGTATGCTTTCTTTTCTTTAACCTTACCAATGCTCAAACTCCCACTCCTAATTGGAAAAATATTGGACCTATACCCTTTCCACAGAAAACCATTGGTCAGGTACACGGTATTGGACGTTGTAGTCAAATTAAATTTCACGCCACAGATCCTAACAAAATGTATGCTGTCAGTGCTTCAGGGGGATTGTATCAGAGTAATGACAAAGGTCTTAACTGGAAATCAATAGGAACCGATCAGGTTGTTAAAGCACAATCTGCTTCCATCGCCGTAGATCCTACCAACGATCAGGTGATGTATTGGGGGACAGGTGATGCAAATTATTCCTATAATGGTTTAGGCGTGTATAAAACGATCAATGGAGGAGCCACCTGGGCGGTATCAAATACCGGCATGGGTAATCGATTGGTTATACACATGCTTTTTCTTCCTACGGATAACAATACGATCATTGCAGCTACCAATAACGGCATCTATAAATCGACAGACGCAGGTGCCAATTGGACCTTAAAATCTGTTCCTAATATTGAAGTTGAGGATATCTGTTTCAAACCAGGCACAAATGGTCAGATAATTTATGCAACGGATCCTAAACATCTCTATCGTTCTCTTGATGCCGGAGACAGCTGGACCGAAATCACTTCTCCAGCCTTTGTATTCGGAGCTAGCGGAACAAGAGTATCCGTTTCTCAAGTCGATCCGAATATTGTTTATGTTGCTAATATTGGCGCTAATACTATAGTAGAAATTTACAGATCAACAGATGGGGGAAATACCTTTACGAGCATGCGTTCAACTACAGAGTATCTTGCCGGATATTCGGCATCCGCGGGTGGCCAGGGAGATTATAATTTTGATATTGAAGTCAATCCTGCTAATTCAAATGAGCTTTATGTATGTGCTCATGCGATATGGCGTTCTACAGATGCGGGTGTTACATGGGTAAAGCAACAACCATCCTGGGTATACGACCTTCATACCGACCAACATCACATTTTATTTGATCCTTATGTTAGCGGTCAGCTTTGGAATGCCAACGATGGTGGAGTTTGGAGCAATACAGCTAACGGAACAGGCCCATGGACTCCAAAGTCTGACGGTATAGCAGCCACCGAAATTTATCATGGTGCCATTGGCCAAGCGAATAGAAATCTACAATACATAGGAACACAGGATAATGGCGGATTTTACTATAATAATGGTGTCTTTTATAATGACAGAGGTGGTGACTATAGTTCGTATATGTGGTTTGATTATTCCGGTAATTTTTACTCTGAATCAGACGGAGGGAGACGTTCTTATCCTTCGGGTTCTGGTTCAAGTTTGAATCTGCCAGAAACTCCTTCGGGCGGGAAATTTATCTTCACTCCTGAAAATGCAGATATTGCTTACCACGCTAATGCCGGAAAAATTTATCGTTGCACTAATCTAACTTCAGCTTCTCCTTCCTGGACACTTATTTACACCGTACCGTCCGGTAACATAAAAGACCTCCAGGTAGATCCTGGTAATGCAGATCGTTTATATGCATTTACAGATTCTCCTGCATTATACAGATCAGACAATGCGAGGACTGATGCTGCATTTGTTCAGACAACACTTCCTGCTACATCAACTAAAGGCTCCGTCGCTCCCATACCTAATTCAGATATTCTATACTTAGGGCTTGGAAATACTATTTATCGCTCTGCAGATAAAGGAACAACATGGACAATTACAAAAGGATTTCCTGCAGCAAGCGTGCTAAAGGTGGTTGCTGATCATCAAAGTACGAATGAAGCTATATATGCTTCTTATGCTATGGGCGTTTATTATAAGGACAATACTAAACCCTCCTGGGTAAATTACTCTTCAGGCCTTCCTATAATCTGCAATATAAGAGATATGGATATCTATAATGACGGTATTTCTAAAGGTGCTTTGAATGTTTATTATTATGGAAGAGGGGTATGGCAAAGTGATTTGGTCCCTCCCCCAAGTAACATTATGGTAGCTATGACTGCGCCAGTCAACAATACAACATTTAGCAGTCCCGCTACTATCAATCTCACTGCAACCGCTTCTGTAAGTTCAGGAAATATTAGTAAAGTAGAATTCTATAATGGAACTACGTTACTAGGTACAAGCACCTCCTCCCCATATACTTATTCCTGGAATGGAGTATTGTCCGGAAAATATGATCTGACTGCTGTAGCTTATGATAATCTGGGAAACAAGAAAAGCTCTGCCTTAGTAACGGTTATGGTAACTTTTGTTTGTAATAAAGTCACAGGAACTCCCTTTGGCACTGCTCCCTATTACACCTATTCTACATATGATAAAGCATTTGACGGAGATATAAATACCGTTTTTGATGCTTCATCAGCCAGTTCAGGTTATACCGGATTAGATCTTGGAACAGCAAAAGTGGTTACCAATGTCAGATATTATCCAAGAACGTCACAAGCAATAAGGATGAAAGGTGGAAAATTTCAGGGTTCCAATACCTCTACTTCCGCTGGTTTCGTGGATCTGTACACCATCCCAATCCAGCCAAATTATGCCTGGCAGGACGTTAGTATACCCAACAGCACTGCCTACAGGTATTACAGGTATTTATCTCCGGCCAATGGTTATTGTGATGTTGCGGAGATTGAGTTCTGTGCTTTTAATGAGCATCCAACAGTAAACCTTACAGCACCACTCAATAATGAACTTTATGCTGCTAGTCCTGCGAATATAACGCTCACAGCAGCTGCCTCTGATACAGATGGATCAATTAGTAAAGTCGAATTTTATCAGGGTGCCACTTTGCTGGGTACTGCTACATCAAGTCCTTATTCGTTTAACTGGACGGGAGTTCCCGCCGGTACTTATCAACTTTATGCAAAAGCTTATGATAATACAAATACTACATCCGTTTCCTCTGATATTACCGTCACAGTAGGAAATCAAAACCCAACAGTTTCCATTATTTCACCTGACGATTATGCGGTCTTTACAAATCCTGCGAACATTAACATTTATGCAACAGCCTCTGACTCTGATGGCACTATCAGTAAAGTTGAGTTTTATAACGGCATCACTTTGTTAGGAATTTCAACAACCAGTCCATACCGTTACAGTTGGACAGATGCACCTACAGGAGCTTACACGCTCACCGCTAAGGCGTATGATAATCATGGCGGGATTACTGACTCTTCACCTATAACCGCTACCGTTACTTCCGCCTGTTCTTCTTTTTCAAGCAGCTCTTTTGGGACTTCTCCCTGGGTAGCAGGTTATGAATATGATAAAGCATTTGACGGAGATACAAATACAAATTTTAGTGCTAGTTCAGCCAGTTCAGGATATACCGGATTAGATTTCGGAACAGCAAAAGTGGTTAAAACAATACGTTTCTATCCAAGGAAATCTTATGAAAACAGAATGAGAGGAGGAAAATTCCAGGGGAGCAATGTCGCTGATTTTAGTAGTGGAGTAGTGGATCTGTACACCATTCCCTCTACTCCAATTCTGACATGGAATGAGGTTGCGATTTCCAATGGTACTGCTTTCAGATATGTGAGATATTTATCTCCGGCCAATGGTTATTGTGATGTAGCGGAAATTGAATTTTGCAGGTTAGACAATGCACCAAAAATAAGCATTACTGCTCCGGCTAATGCTGCTACTTATGTTGCTCCGGCCACCATTAATATTGCTGCCAACGTAGATGGTTCTGTAAGTAAAGTGGAATTTTATATCGGGGTCTCTTTAATCGGTACATCCACTAACAGCCCGTACAATTATAACTGGGCAGGAGTAAGTGGCGGAACTTACAATCTGATAGCAAAGGCTTACGACTATAGCGGAATGGTTATTTCTTCTGCTCCTGTGAATTTTACTGTCATCAATAATATTGCTCCAACAGTGCGCATTACCAGTCCGGCCGACAATGCCATTTATAATGCTCCAGCCTCTTTCGATATTTCAGCCACAGCTAACGATACCGACGGAAAAATAGACAAAGTCGAATTCTACAATGGAACTACCCTGTTAGGAACCGTTAATGCAAGTCCGTATACTTTCAAGTGGAACAGTGTAGCTGCCGGAAAGTACACCTTAACTGCCAAAGCTTACGATAATAATGGAATTGCTACCTCTTCTTCAGAAGTTTCAGTCAAAGTGAACCAACTACCAACAGTAAACATTACCACTCCGACCGACAATACTATTTATACTGCTCCAGCCACTTTCGATATATCAGCCACAGCTAACGATACCGATGGAAGCATAGACAAAGTAGAATTCTACAATGGCTCTACACTGTTAGGAATCGTTAATGCAAGTCCGTATACTTTCAATTGCAAAAACTTAACTACCGGAACGTACACCTTAACTGCCAAAGCTTACGATAATCATGGAGCTGTTACTACCTCTTCAATAGTTTCAGTCAGAGTGAACCACCCCCCTACAGTACGCATTACCACTCCGGCTGACAATGCCATTTATGTTGCTCCTGTCACTTTCGACATATCCGCCACAGCTAAAGATACCGACGGAAGCATAAATAAAGTAGAATTCTTTAATGGTACTACACTATTAGGAACAGTTAATACAAGTCCGTATACTTTCAATTGGAAAAACGTAGCTGCCGGAACGTACACGTTAACGGCCAAAGCTTACGATAATGACGGCGATGTTACCATTTCTTCTGCAATTGCAATTACAGTAAATACACCAGTCAATCAATCACCTTCGGCAGCCATTACTGCTCCCGCTAATAATACTGTATTTACTGCCCCTGCAAGTATTACAATCGACGCTGTAGCAGCCGATTCTGATGGTACAATTTCTAAAGTAGAATTCTATAATGAAACAACTTTATTATCGACTTCAACAACCAGTCCTTATACATACAATTGGAAAAATGTGCCTGCGGGAGCTTATGCCATAACAGTAAAATCATATGATAATACAAATGCAACAGCAACATCAGCCGTGGTAAACCTAGTCGTTAATAATAATCAAGCTCCGACAGTAAATATTATTGCTCCCTTTAACAATACTACATTCATTACTCCTGCAAGTATTACAATCGATGCTGTAGCAACCGATTCTGACGGAACAATTTCTAAAGTAGAATTCTATAACGGAGCAACCTTACTATCGACTTCAACAACCAGTCCGTATAGATACAATTGGGAAAAGGTACCAGCGGGAACTTATCAGATAACAGCAAAATCATATGATAATAGAAATGCAACAGCAACATCTTCTGTCGTCAACATAGTTGTTGCTAATAATCAGGCTCCGACAGTAAGCATTACAGCTCCCGTAAATACTACTATATTCATTGCTCCTGCAAGTATTACAATCAATGCCGCAGCAGCCGATTCTGACGGAACAATTTCTAAAGTAGAATTCTATAACGGAGCAACCTTACTATCGACTTCAACAAGCAGTCCCTATACATACAATTGGGAAAAAGTGCCTGCAGGAACTTATCAGATAACAGCAAAAGCTACAGACAATACCGGAAATGTGACCAGCTCGGCTCCTGTAATTATTGTTGTAAAAACCAACCCAATTATCAGTATGATTTCTTCTTCCGAAAATAATCAGGCGGTAGCTAATGGGAAGGATCTTTTATTCACTTTCAATGTTACTGATCCTGATGCTGTATTATCATACATTATCATTAAAGACAATGGGGAAATAATTTCTACAATCAACAAATATCCTTATTTAGCTGTTCTAACTAACATAAGTCCGGGAGACCACTATTTCACAGCAACCGCCGTTCTCAAAAACGGTACCGAATACACCTTTGCAAATTTAAATATAGTGAGCAAAAATTGCAGAAGTATGGCATGGAATACTTCAACAGATTATTTAATTGGAGATCAGGTAATCTATCAAAACATTATCTACAGGGCTTTGGCAATTAACAAAAACAAACGACCTGATCAAGATCAATCCACTTGGTCTAAGATGGGGATTTGTGAAAATCTGGCAATTGAGAATCCTCCTGTTGTTAAACCTAAATACATCTTATATCCAAATCCATGCACCACACATTTCAATATCAAATTTATGGATTGTACCGGAAAGAGTTTTTACTATAGCATAATGGATGTAAACGGCAGGCTCGTGAGAGAACAAAAAAGTGAGAGTATCGACAATGCTATGTTTGAGAAAGAGGTAAACATTCAGGGATTATCTTCAGGAACTTACATTGTACGCATTCACTTAGATGAAAGAATATATAGTGAAAAAATAATTATCATAGAAAAGCCTTCTATATATAAGAAAAAGAAATAATGTTTTTTACTATCCTTTTATGTTACACAGAAAACAATAATTACCATTCATAGATTTTAGGAGTTGTGTAATCCTAACGCTTTATAATAGAATATCAACAACTTTTCTATTCGAGAGAAAATTTTAAACTAATTTATTATTACATGAAAAAAGCCCCCTTTTTAATAGCATTCTTTGGTGTTATTACAGCTTACTCACAACAAATTGCCGACACTACAGAGCCGAAAAAATTAAAAGAAATACATATCATTACAGAACGTTACTCCAAGTCGACGCAGGATATTAAACACATTTCGCAAAAGGAGATAGAGTTTCAAAAAAACCAAAACACTGCCGATTTACTAACCAACACAGGTACAGTAGCTGTTCAGAAATCGCAACAAGGAGGAGGAAGTCCCGTATTAAGAGGTTTTGAAGCCAATAAGATCCTGCTTCTGATAGATGGAATTAGAATGAACAACCTTATTTACAGAGCCGGACACTTACAGAATATAATTACGGTTGATGAAAACTCGTTGGAACAGATTGATGTTCTTTTTGGACCTTCATCAACTATTTTTGGGAGCGATGCGTTGGGTGGTGCCATCAATATGAGAACCAAAAACCCCATGTTTCTGTCCCAAACGGATAACAAAGTGTTTTCAGGAAATGCAATGGTAAGATACAACAGTGCCAATAAGGGATCAACACAGTATTTTGATCTTAATTTTGCAGGTAAAAGATGGAGCTCTCTATCCTCTTTCTCGTATAATGATTACGGCGATTTGAGAATGGGAAGTAATCCTAAAGGAAAGAATGAATCTTTTGGCGAGCGTCCTCAATATGTTGAAACTTCAAACAATGTAGACTATTTGGTACAGAACAAGAATCCGCTCATACAGAAGTTTTCCGGATATAAGCAATACAATGCCATGCAAAAGATATTTTTTCGACAGGATGAATATACGCAGCACAGCTTAAATCTACAATATTCGTCTTCTTCAGATGTGCCAAGATATGACCGTCTTACCGATCCATCAGGTTCGGGGCTGAAATATGCTGTTTGGAATTATGGCCCACAAAAAAGATTTCTTTCGGCTTATAAATTTTCGAAACAAAAGGCCTTGTTCGAAAGTGATATGAATCTTGGAGTGAGTTATCAAAACATTGAAGAAAGCAGAATCTCCAGAAAATTTAACGATAACAAAACTAAAAGTCAGGTCGAAAAAGTAAATGTATTTGCTTTTAACGCAGATTTCAGAAAGAAACTAGACAAGGGTGATTTTCTTTACGGAACCGAATTTTTTTATGATAATCTCAATTCGACTGCTAACAGTTCAAACCGCATCACTGGCATGGTGTCTCCAACAGACACTCGTTACCCAAACGGCATAAATCATACCTTTAGAGCAGATGTTTTTGCAACTTATAATGAAAAAATAAACGAAACTACTTTCTATAATTTGGGCATTCGTACAGGTTACTCTTCCTTAAAAAGCACTATTGCCGATAATTCATTTTTCAAACTTCCTTATGACATGATCGAGCAGCATAACTTCACTTATAGCGGTACTGTCGGAATTGCAAAGAATATTAAGAGTACTAAATTGGTTTTCAATTTGGCTTCGGGTTACAGAGTTCCAAATGTGGATGATTTAGGAAAACTTTTCGAATCAGTGCCTGGAACCTTGATTGTACCCAATCCGAATATTGCTCCTGAAAAATCAGTAACAACCGATTTTACTGTAGCATTTGGGCAGGGAAAGAGAATTCAGTTTGACAATACGGTTTATTGTACCCGCCTTTTTGATGCCATTGTTACCGATCATTTTTTGTATAATGGACAAAATTCTGTCCTTTACGAAGGAGTGCAAAGCGAGGTGTTTGCCATGCAAAACAAAGGAAATGCTTATGTAGGCGGTTTTTCTTCCACCCTGAAAATGGTTATCACAAAACCACTGAGAATTTATGGTATGGTAACGTTTACCAAAGGAGAAATAATGGATCGTGCGGGGAATACTCCATTAGATCATATCGCTCCAATCTACGGAAAAGCAGGATTGAAATATGAAAATAAAATAATGCTTCTGGATTTCTATACATTGTTTAATGGCAAGAAAGATATTAGTGATTATTCTTCAAATGGTGAGGACAACCAAAAATATGCTCCTAAAGGAGGTACGCCGGCATGGCAAACCATCAATTTTAAAACAACCTTTAATGTCAATAAGAATCTGTCGGTTTATGCCGGAATTGAAAATATTTTAGACCTACAGTACCGCGTTTTTGCATCGGGTATCAATGCATCGGGTAGAAATCTATCTGTAGCAGCAAAATACCACTTCTAATATAAAATTCCCATTTCTGTTTTTACAAATCTAAACTCCTTTCATCGCAATAAAAGGATTGCATAATTTAAAAAAAAGCGATGTGATGTAAAAACACAAAAAAGCAATTTGTTATTTCCTTGAATAAAAAGACATCTATTCCTATAAATAAAACACGGGTAGTTGTTTTCTTAGACAACTGATCTTTTTGTAAAAGTAAATGGCTAAGTAGTTTTAATACTTAGCCATCTATGAACAGCTTATGCCATTTGCTTTTTTCTAATAAACAACTGTTTAAAATTTATAATTGAGACCGGCACTAATAATTCCTCTATATCCAAATCCTGCTTCCACAAATCCCCCAAATTTTTTACCTACGCGAAGGCCTGCAGGATTAACCTGAAAAGCAAAATCAGTAGTATTATCTTTAACGGCTGCTTTTCCCGTTTCTGCATTGGTATAGTTGTCCACAATAACACCTGCAGCAGCGGAACCGTAAAAATCCAACCACTCTGTTTTTATGTAACTAAACGATATTGTTGGCATTGCCATAAAATAGCGATTGGTTCTCGTAGCAATAGGTTTGTAATTTTTGTCGCTTTGTTTGGTTTGTTCCTGTTGAAAAGCGACATCACCACCTACTCTTATTCGTTCAGTGATCTGATATCGATATCCCAAACCAAAATTTCCGGAAGAGGTCGTCTCAGAATTTAATTTTTGCCCCAAAATTGCAGAAGATAATGCATTTGAAAAACCATCTGCAAAGGACACTGGTATACCATCGCTATAGGTTAGATTTATTTCATGCTTACTGATTTCTTGTGCTTTTACTACGGTTGTACCGAATGTTAAAAAAATTGCGCATACAATAATCGACTTTTTCATCTGTTTTAATTACTTTATAGTTAATAAATTTAAATTTGTGGCAAGAATATCTTATACTGCCTTATTACTAATACGCTAAAAATTAAAATACCCCTATACGCTGCAATAAAATTTTAAAATACCACTACTTTTTTATGATATGAATGAGGACCTAAAGCATTTTAAACAATTGTTCAGCGAGCTTTATCAGCCCTTATGCAATCATGCTTATAAATATCTTCAGGACAGGGACGAAAGCGAAGATGTAGTACAGGAACTGATGATTAAAATATGGGAAACCCGCAAGGATTTACTTTCTGAAAAGAGCCTCAAATATTACCTGTATATAGCTGTTAAGAACCGGTGTATATCCATTTTGAGAAAAAAAATCTATATGCTTGACATTGACGAAATGTCTACCGATATTGCCGAAGAAATTCCCGAAACGAAACCCTTACCAGATACGAACCAGCTTATAGAAGATGCATTTAATGGAATTTCACCAAAATGTCTTGAAATTTTCAAACTGAGTCGTATTGAAAAATTAAGCTATAAACAAATTGCAGAGAAATTAGAAATATCCATAAAAACAGTAGAAAATCAGATGGGCAAAGCCATCCGACATATACGGGAGTTTGTCAAACAGCATCCCAACTTAATTCTTTTCTTTAAAATATGGTATTTTAGTTATTATATAGTGGGGGTTTTAAAAGAATTTGTGTTTTATTTAAAAGAGGTATAACCATGGACAACCAAGATATCAATGTATTATTAGCAAAGCATTTTTCAGGAGAAACTACACCTGAGGAAGAAGCTGTATTACTGAATTGGATAAAAAACAATCCTGATGAATATATCTCGCTTAAGATTTTTTTTGCAGAAAGTCAGCCATTAGACTCTCCTCAGTTATTTGAAACCGCTAATGCCTGGAACCGTATAGCTCCAAATTTATCATCCACGAAGCCAACCGTATTTCAGTTGTACAAAAAATACCTATACGCAACAGCCGTTGCAGCCGTTTTTATTTTAATAAGCACGTTCGCTTTCTTGTATGCAAATGCCGAGATAACCGTTCAAACCGCTAACGGACAGGTAAAAAGTATCGAATTGAGTGATGGTTCTTTAGTTACGCTGAATGATAACTCAAGTATTACTTATAGAAGATTCCTATGGAACAACCGTACTGTCAGCTTAAATGGGGAAGCTTTTTTTGAAGTAAAACACGACGAGAGCAAGCCTTTTTCTGTAAATACGAGCACACTAGCCGTAAAAGTTTTAGGAACCTCTTTTGTTGTAACAACAACAGAAAAGGAGAAATCGGTAGCAGTGATTACAGGAAAAGTTAAGGTTACCGCCACTCCTACTAACCAAACAGTGGTTTTGGAGAAAAAACAGGCAGCTCATTATACCTCCAACAGATTAATTAAAAGTGACACAGCCGACAAAAACTTACTCTCCTGGAAAACAAAGTCTCTTTCTTTCGAAAATACTCCGCTTCAAAAAGCCTTTGAGGATATTGAAAATTGCTATCATATTAAAATACAGGTGGACGGAAAAATCTCTGATTCCTGTACTGTCACTACAAATTTCAAGAACGAATCCATAAAAGAAATATTGGAAGAATTCCGTTTATTGTTTGGGCTTAGTTATACCCAAAAAGGCAATACTGTTTGGGTGAAAAACATATCCTGTGAAAAGTAATTCTTTCATAAATCACTGGTTAATCATTACATGCTATTCTGTACTTTTCTTTTGTGCCGGATCTGTACAAGCACAAAAAACAAGCTTGCTGAAAAAAAAGATCACTATTCAAATAGAAAATGATAGTATCGGAGCTTATATTTCCACCATTATAACACAAGGCGCAAATTTATCCCTAAGCAATAATAAACTCAATCTTAGTAAAAAGATAAAGATCGACAAAGGAACTTATGAATTAGGGACACTGCTAAATCTTCTTTTTGCTTCAGAATCAGTAAAATTTCTGGAGAGAGATGATAAAATAATTATTTACACCGTTTTGCGGGCTCCTGCCCCATTTACTATTAGTGGTTTTGTTTATGCAGGCGATAGTAAAGAAGCGCTACCCTACGCTACCGTACGGGTTTTAAACACAAACATTGCTGTTAATTGCAATGATTATGGCTACTATACACTAACATTACCCAAAAACAAGTACATCATAAATGCGAGTTATACCGGTTTTACTTCACAAACAGATACGATACTGGTAAACAAAACCATTAAAAAAAACTTCAATCTTACCATGGGACTATCCCTTGCTCCGGTTGAGGTTAAGTCATCCAAAAAACCTTTAAATGAGATTTCCAGCATAATCGATACGCAGCACGTTAACGCCCTTCCCCTTCTAATGGGGCAATCAGATCCGTTAAAACTTCTTACCTTAAAACCGGGCACCTACGGCACTTCTTTAAATGTAAGAGGAGGCTCAAGCGATCAGAATCTGGTTTTATTAGATGGTGTTCCTATTTACAATTACAATCATTTTACGAGTTTGTTATCTATTTTCGATTCGCAGGCCATCAAACAAATAAGTTTTTACAAAGGCGGCTTTCCGGCTCGTTACGAAGGAAGGCTATCGTCGGTCATAGATGTTAAAACAAAAGATGGCGACATGCAGTCCTACCACGGGGCTGCTAATATTGGTTTACTAACGGGTTCTGCGATGATTGAAGGACCTATCATAAAAGACAAGATGTCCTTTATGATCAGCGCAAGAAGAAGCTGGATTGATGCTTTGACCAAAGCGATTTTTGATCAGGATATTAATTTTAAATACCGGATGTATGACGCCTATTTTAAAATTAACTATTTTATTAATTCCTCCAATCGATTGTACCTTGGCGCCTATACCGGCGGAGATCTTATTCGTGTAAATTTCTTTTCTTCCGAAGCACCTCAGCTTACCTGGACCAACAAGACACTTTCTTTGCGCTGGAACAGGGTGTACAGCCCCAGACTGTTTCAGAATTCGGTTCTACTGCTAAGCAACTACAATAATCAGTTTGCCAATGCAGATGAGGATGGAACCAGAAAGTTTCGCATTACAGATATAGGTATAGAAAACAACCTGAATTATCACTGGTCGTCCTTCCTAAATAGCGCGATAGGCTTACGAATAAATATGACTAATTTTTCTAATAACACTATTGACCGTGATCAATTGATAAAGTCATTACACTTCAAAACCTATTGGGACAACGATATAACGCTGTCCGATAAAGTTCGAATAAAAGCGGGTCTTCATTATGCCACTTTTTTAACTAAAAACAAGGTTTATAATTCTTTTCAGCCCCGTACCAGTTTGGTTTATAAATACAACACTTCTAATAGTCTTTTTGCCTCCTATGCCATAATGGAGCAATTCTATCATCAAATTACCCAGAATACCTATGCCTTACCTTCAGATTTACGCATGCCAAGTACAGATCAGTTACCTCCGGAAAAGGCTTTTATCTATGAAGCAGGCTATGAAAAAACTTTAAACAAAGGATATATCCGACTACAGTTTTACGAAAAAAAAGTATCCAATATTTTAATGTATCCACCCCTTTATGATGTTTCAGATCAGGACAAAACACAATCCCCACTAATCGGTTTTGGCAATTCAAGAGGCTTGGAACTTGAATTTTCCAGGCAGTTCAAAAAGTTTGATGTACAGGCCGCGTATACCCTAAGCAAATCGACATTGCGATTCCCCACAATAAATAATGGTCAGACGTTTAATTCTCCAAACGATATAACCCATCAAATAAAAGGAGCTGTCATTTGGAATATTAATCAATCCTGGGTCCTATCCACTATGTTCAATTATAGTTCCGGTGTTTTAATCTCGGCACCAGATTCTTTTTCCTATAGCAATAAAAAAGACTCGTACCCAGTAGATCCAAACCAAAGCAATGAAATATCAAGACCTAACAACTACCGTTTACCGAGAAATTACAATGTCGATGTTGGCGTCTCAAAAACAAAGAAAACGAAATCCGGCAACCAATCCAGATTGTATTTTGGAGTTAACAATCTCGTAGGACAATCTCCACCGTTTATCATTGAAACCAGCTTAAGTAATGGCACCTTTAATTTAGAACAGGTCAGAATGTTTAAATATTTTCCTTACGTTGGATATACTTATACTTTTGGAAAGGGTAAGGAAAAATTAAACTAATTCTCGGAATCTCTGAAAAACAAGGCATAAAAAAACCGCTTCACTATATGAAACGGTCTCATCTAAATCGATCAAAGGTTATTTCCCTTTTTGCGCTTTTTCTAAGTATTCTACTTTTTCTTTTTCGGCCTGAAGCAAACGCTCATAAAGCTCTACTACTTTATCAAGAGGATTAAAAGCACAATGGTGATTTCCAAAATTATTATTTGGACTATCATTAAAAGTATTAAAATAACTGATCATAGCTTCATCTGAAAAATTTTTAATTGCTTCAACAGTAACTCCTAAGGCATTGGCTACTGCCAAAAGCTTGTCATCATCAAGTGTTTCACTGTTTTCAATGTTCGAAACCGCCTGCTGGCTTGTGCCTAAAGCCTGCGCCAATGCTTCCTGTTTCATATCACGAAGTTCACGAATACGGCTGATCTTTCGCCCTATGTGATTTGGTTTTGTTAGTGTGCTCATAATTCAAAGATAATAATTAAGTTTTATAACCAACAACAGGTAAAAAACATATACAGTAATGTGTACTACCAGTGAAAAGTAATTTGTTGTTGTTTTATTCAACAAAAATATTCTTTTTCTTACAAATTAACTCACTGTTTACTCTTTTTTTGATAGCAGCCCCCGAAATGAACCAATACATTTTCTCTACTTATAAACAAATAAACCGGACAGGTTTTAAAAACCTGTAGGATTTTGAATATTGTTATTTGGAGATAATTTCCTTCCTTATCTGACATTATTGAACGTCATTCAAGTCATGTTCATGAACGCGACGTTCCGTCGGCAGAAGATCACTTATGAACAATGTCCCAGCTCTCTATTAAATAAGTATCTAATAATCCTTTTCTAGCTTTAGCCACGAATAAATAATCCTGATAACTTTTATTAATATAAATATCGGACATTATTTTTCGATGAGCATAAATAATAGACACTTCGCCTTTATAGCTATAATAAAAACAACTATTTTTCGAATAATCAGACAATCCTGTTATTTCACATTTAATAAGTTCTATTGCATTTCTTTTCGAATAATACCTATTATACAAATTAAAAGGAATTAAAACGATTCCACTTAAAAAGAAAGAAATAATTAAAATTTTGAATATATATAAAAAAGTAAAAATTGCTTTATCAATCTTATCTCGTAAATCTTTAAAATCATTGATGGTTATCTGTAAATTTCTTACAACAATAACAACCAATATTATCCAGAAAAGCGAATTAAACAAATAGTTCGGATACCCTATTGTTTTCTCTTCAGTTACAATGTAAATCCAAAATAAAACCAGGGCAATTGCAAACCTTAGCACTTCATAAGATTTACTTTTTTTACCTATTTTACTCTGCCCTTGTCTTCTTTTTCTACTCTTCATTTATTAATTTTAACTACACCCTACCGGTATCCTCCATACACAATCGATGTTTAAAAACAAAAAAGCCTCTACATTGCTGTAAAGGCTTGAATTTCTGTGGTCCCACCTGGGCTCGAACCAGGGACCACCTGATTATGAGTCAGGTGCTCTAACCAGCTGAGCTATAGGACCGGTTTGAGGATGCAATATTACTACTATTTTTCATTCACTCCAAATATTTTGGGAGATGATTTGCATTTAATTTCAAACAACCCCTTGTGTTTCCTAAAACACAATTGATTTTCAACTGCTTATTTCGAATCCCAAAAAGAAAATTTTTTATTTAATTTCCTGACAAAGCTCGACCAAAACGCCATTTGTGTTCTTTGGATGTAAAAAAACCACTAATTTATTATCGGCTCCCTTTTTAGGAACGTCGTTAATCAGCACGAAACCTTCGTTTTTCAAACGGGCGATTTCGGCATGAATGTCTTCGACATCAAAAGCGATATGATGAATTCCTTCTCCCTTTTTCTCCAGAAACTTTGCAATAGGACTTTCGGGATTCGTCGCCACCAAAAGTTCAATCTTATTGGTTCCAGTTTGAAAGAACGAGGTTAAAACCCCTTCACTTTCTACCGACTCCATTTTATAGGACGGAACGCCCAGTAATTTTTCGAACAGCACATTGGCGTCCTCCATATTCTTCACGGCAATTCCGATATGCTCAATTTTATTTACCATAACCTCTAAATTTTAATTTCAATTATTGATTTACATACGTATTAAAGTAACCGCATTCGGCAATAACATCCTGATAATACTTCGTATCCGAATAGTCTTTCTGCAGCGCTTTAAAACCGCTCCAGGCAATAAAATTAATCTTATCATCGTCGGCTTCCCACCAGTTTTTAAGGTTGTTGTACTTATTATTGTAATATTCGTTTCGTTCGCATTTGGCCAGCATATAAATACATTTTGCTTTTTGCTCTTTTGTTGTGGCCGCTTCCAACGCTTTTTGATAGTACATTTTAGGAAGATCACAATTGGTTATCATTCGCTTCATCGAATCCCTGAAAGAATACGGACTTGAGCCGTAACCTATAATCGTGATTTCATAAAAAGTTCTTCCGTTTCCGAAATGGGTAATATTGTAAAAGGCATTACCCAACAACAAGCTATTCGTGTACACGTCTTCTTTTTGAGCCAGTTTACCCTGCATTTCCTTTATGGTTGTCAGGAAATCCATAAAAGTATATTTTCTTTTCTGATACGCCGTGTGATCGCAGTCGTGACAGTCTTTTATATTTCCGTTAAACGGATTCCCCAAAAACTTGCTGTATTGAACCGAATCGGTTTGTTTCATGTACTCAATAGCTTCCGGTATTTTATTTTTAAAGGTTGCCTGAACCGCCTGAAAATTATTAATATCCTTCAATTTCAAACTATAAATCCCTGCTCCGATACTTTCAATTTCAGATTTATTCGATTTAGACAAAAAAGCTTTCATGTCCAATAAAACTTTTTCATTGTCATAGAATGAATTTCCATCGTTCCAATAACTGTAGCGCGATTCGCCATAAATTTCGGCCATTACCGGATTCCCCTTTTCTCTGTACAGCGTTGACAAATAACTTCTGCTCCAGGAAGAAGCATTCTGATAACGGAATTCCTGCCCTTTGTAATTCTTTGGAAGTTCAAAATACAACCAGTTTAAATCGGCGAGGATTGTTTTTTCGTTTTTATCCGTAAGTTTATCAATTTTGCTCAAATTATTTACAAAACGAAGCAAACGCAATTGCATTCCTGCCAGTTCTGTTTTAGGAAGCGTTTTCACCGCCTTATCAAAATTCTTATCTGCATTGGCATAATCTCCTTTTAACGTCTGCAAATACCCCAGAGACAAATCCCATAAGTAAGGTCGGTCTGTATTTCCAGCTGCCGAAATTTTAGCGATTAAATCCAATGTTTTTTGATCCACCTTCACCTGATTTTCGGTTTTGTTTTCAGCCACACTAAGTTTCTTCATAGGCTGATTTTCTCCTCCATCCTTCTGAAACGAATTGTTTATCGCTTCCTCTTGTCTGTTCACTAATCGTGTTGCCAGATAATTCAAATGTTCGCTTTTAGGATCTAATTCATAGATCTTTTCAATGGACTTTTTTTCGTCTTTGTAATACCCACGAACAGCCCAAAGCGCTGCTTTTTCTTTATTATTTTTAGCCATCGTCAATGCTTTATTCCAGTCGGTTTCATTTTTTGGACTAAAACAATAAGCCGTAACGGTTCTCAATTCCGGGCATTTATCAAAAACCTGTGCGTACAAATAGTTTGAAGCTGCATATTTATTTTGCTTGTGATTCACTCCTGCCACGTAGGAAAGTCCACGGTAATACAGCACATTTTTAGGAACCGATTTTTCTGTTTTATTAAAAAAATCAACGGCTTTTTGTTTGTTGTTGCTGTAAAAACGAGCTTTCATGGTCAAAAACCAATATCTGTTTTTCAGGAAAGGATCCGAAGTCGTATTGTACACATTCTCGATAGACTGAATCATTTTGGCATCGTTGAACGTTTTG
Source organism: Flavobacterium lipolyticum (assembly GCF_020905335.1). Classification (NCBI taxonomy): domain Bacteria; kingdom Pseudomonadati; phylum Bacteroidota; class Flavobacteriia; order Flavobacteriales; family Flavobacteriaceae; genus Flavobacterium; species Flavobacterium lipolyticum. Next base: position 1,496,635 of record NZ_JAJJMN010000001.1, read on the forward strand.
GCCACCACCGGATCGTAACTCCAATAATCTCTGTTGATAGAAACGGTTTCTATTTTTTGTGCCAGATACAAAAACTCGACAAAGCTTTTCACTTTACCATCCTTCAGCGAAATCTTTTTCCCCCACTTCAAAGAGGATTTATTTTCCTTTTTGCTTTTATAATACACATGAAGATCTTTGATCTCTTCCTTGTTTTTTATCGCACTTTTATTCTCCGAGTAATAATCCGGTTTTTCATCTCCAATTAAAAAATAATTAACGGTAGTGGTATCGATTTTCCCTTTAAGATAGGTTCCCCAATCGGACTTAATATCTTTATTGAAACGGGAATTGTGCTCGGTATCAAAACCAATTCCGTAGAAAATTCCACCCGACAGGAAAAGCGGTCTATACGAATTGTCTGCAAAAGTTTCGGGAGTAAAATTAGAACTGTACGATCCAAAATAATCCCAATCGCCATCTGCACAGGCATAAATTACTCCGTATGCAAAAAGTAAAACCGCACTAGAAACAAGAAATAACTTGTTCAAAAATATTCTTTTCATAGTTTTTTAAATTGAATTCGTCTAAATCGTAAAATATAATTTCTTTGGGCTGCTGTGCGGTATTCTCGCTCAGTTCTTCCGCCATTTGTTTTAAATCTGCTGCCGAAATGGCCTCCATTTTTAAGAGGTCATTTTCTTCATAAAAAACGCCATTCTTATAATTGGATTTTTTTGCTTTAAAAAAGATTCCGCTTAGTTGTTGAAAATTGGGATCTTTTTTGAGTTCCGCTACATTCATTTTAGAACGTAAACCAATTACTTTTTGGTTTCGGATATGAATTCCCCACGAATATATCGGCAAGGCAAAATCAAGATGCATCGGATACTTTTTCAGGCTTTTTAAATAGCGTTCTGCAATTTTCTGATCGTATATCGAATTTAAGGAATCAGGAGCAATTGACCCCATGTTGTAGTACATCAAAACTCCGGAATCTACGTTCGGAATTTTAGTTTTCTTAAAATATTTCACCTGATGCAAGCGAATTGTTGCAGAGAGTTTTTTTCCGGAAAGCTTTTTAACACTCTCCATAAATTTAAGATAGTTGTCTTTACTTTTAAGGGTCCAGTCGCAATCGATCTGAATTTCCTGAGATGTAATTTTGTTCTTCGTGCTGATTTCTTCAATCAAACGAACTGTTTTCTGTGCCAGATCCTCCACATCAAGAGAAGAAGACAACATCACTTTGTTTTGAATAAATACTACGGGTACAATTTCGAACTTGGTTACCGCATCCTGAAAACGAATCGGACTAAGCGGAATGGGCTGTTTGGTCTCGGGATGCTGCCCAATATCAAAATACCTAACATAAAGCTTCGTGACTTCATTGTCCTTCAAAGCAAGCTTCTCCGTTTCAGATAATTTCAGAATGGTTTTCCAGTAATAAAAAGCAACAACCGGCTTTTCATTCTTACTACAGGAAATCAGAAAAAGAATCAGGAAACCAATAAAAAATCTTTTGATCAAAACTTAGGAGAAATTATATTTTAACCCAAAAGTAAGAAATTATATGCTGTTATAGTTTTGAAATTTAAAAAAAAGAACCGTCAGCGAAAGCTGTAAATCCTAATAAATGGCTAAAAAGTTTCAATTAAAGCAAATATAATTGTTATTTTGTGCAATCAAATTCAGAAACCGTTATGTTGAAAAACAACTTTAGATATATTGCATTTTTACTGATCTTTTTTATGTTAAGCTGTGCCAAACGCGGCAGCATTACCGGCGGACTAAAAGACACACTGGCACCGGTATTGAAATACAGCTCGCCTAAAAATTTCAGCACTAATTTTAAAGGCAACGAAATTATTCTGGGATTTGACGAGTATGTAAAACTTAAAAACCTCAACAAACAGCTTATTATTTCACCGCCAATGAAACATGAGCCATTGATTTTACCTACCACAGCGAGCAAAGTGATTACTATTAAAATAAAGGACACTTTACAGCCTAACACTACCTACAGTTTTAACTTCGGACAAAGTATAGCAGACAACAACGAAGGAAACTCGATAAACCAATTCAAATATGTCTTTTCAACAGGTTCTTCTATTGATTCGCTTTCGATAAGCGGACAAATTAAAGATGCTTATGAGAAAAATGTAGATAATTTTGTTTCGGTAATGCTTTATGAAGTAAACGACACCTATAAAGATTCCTTAATTTACAAGCAAAGCCCACGCTACATCACCAATACACTGGACAGTTTACGTACTTTCAAACTAGAAAATTTAAAGGCCGGAAAATACCTGCTGATGGCCCTGAAAGACAAAGGAAACAACAACAGATACAACCCTAAAGATGATAAAATCGGTTTTATCAAACACTATATTACCGTTCCGAACGACACTGTTTTTGAATTGGAACTGTTTAAGGAGGTACTTCCATTTAAAGCTGTAAAACCTGTACAAGCCTCAGGAAACAGACTGTACCTTCCTTATGAAGGCAAACAAAACTTTAAACTTTCGAAACCTAAAGTGGTCCTGAAACACGGGAACGAAACCATGGAAACCATTGTTACCGCATTTCCGAAAAAAGATTCCCTGCAAATTTGGTATAAACCCCTAAAAGCTAAAGCAGATTCTCTAGCAGTGGAGGTTAGTAAAGAAAAATACAACAAAAGATTTAGTGTAAAGATTAAAGACCAAAAGAAAGACACTTTAAACATAACCGCTGTTCAAAACGGGACCATCAATTTCCGTGATCGATTTACCTTAGAATCGGCTACTCCGCTGGTAAAATTTGACAAATCCAAAATCAGACTGGTTAACAAAGATTCGACTGCTGTAGATTTTACGACAGAATACGATGAATTTGAGCAAAAACTCTATGTTGATTTCAAAAAAGAGCCTGTCGAAAAATACAGCATAACATTTTTCCCGGGCGCACTAACTGATTTTTACGAAAAATCCAATGACACTCTGGCCATTAAACTAAGCACAAAAGAACCTGCCGATTATGGAAACCTGGTTCTGAACCTAAAAAATGTAAAACGTTTCCCCATTATTGTTGAAGCAACTAACGCAAAAGGGGATGTTGTATACGCCAGTGATTACTCTGAAGGCAAGACTAAAATGGAATTCAATTTATTAGTCCCTGATAAATTTACGATTCGAATAATCTACGACGACAATAAGAACAGAATCTACGACTCCGGAGATTTCCTGAATAAAAAGTACGCTGAAGAAGTCTTTTATTACCAAACTGCTGTAGATGTCCGCACCAATTGGGATGTCGATCAGGCTATTGATTTAAGCGTCCCGTTCAATCCTGAAGTAGAGAAAAAACAGGCAGAAAAAAAGAAAAAAGACGAGGAGAAAAAAAGGAAAGCCTTTTAAATTTTAATAGCTGAGCGCAGCGCTATGGAAAACGATTGGATTGAAAAAGAAAACTGGTTCAAAAGAAACTGGAAATGGTTTTTACCTTCCGCCTTCCTATGTCTGTTTTTAATTGGATTTTTGGCCGCTTCAACCTCTCCCGAAGGCATCACCGATATCGCCAAAGCTTATTCAGACGAGCTGCTTTTTGAAAAAGCAATTGAAAAAGCGAATAAAAATCCAAGCATACTTGAAAATATCGGCACAATTGAACCCATCGACAAACTGGCTATTCTGGAAGGAAACGTTAGGTATTCCAACCATCATAATACCGTCAACTTATCGGTAAGAGTCAACGGAGCCAAAAGAAAGGGTAAATTAAACATTTCTGCCTTCAAAAAAGGAACAGTATGGGCGTACCAAAAAATTACTGTCCGCGCCAAAAATCCTGAAACCGAAATTATCGTCTTAGAAGAACCTCAAAAATAAGCTTTCGAATTAGAATCAAAGATCGATTCTAAACACATCTTTGTCGCTTAAAAAATCAAGTTTTTTTCGGGTTTCTAACATAGTGTTCTTATCCAGTTCCACCACAAAAACATCTTCGGTCTCCTGTGGTTCGAGAATATAATTTCCTAAAAAATCAACCGCTTGCGAATGCCCAATATGTTCAAAATTATTGGCATCCAGTCCTACTCTGTTCACCCCAATTACATAACTTAGATTCTCGATCGCACGAGCCTTAAGCAAAGCATCCCAGGCGTTAGTTCTTACTTTAGGCCAGTTGGCGACATACAGTAGTAAATCGTAGTTCTCTACATTTCGGGCAAAAACGGGAAATCTCAAATCATAACAAACCTGCAGGCAAATCTTCCAATCCAAATAATTCACAATTACTTTTTCATCTCCTTTGGTATAAAACTGATCTTCTCCTGCTAGCGAAAACAAATGGCGTTTGTTGTAATATTGAATTTCACCTGACGGAAAAACAAATACCATTCGATTGTAATACTTCTCGTTCTCCACAATAACAAGACTTCCCACAATAGCTGCTTTTTTTTGTTTCGCCAAAGACTGTATCCAGGAGATCGTTTCTCCCTGCATTGTTTCGGCAACTGCGGCGGCATTCATGGTAAATCCCGTTGAAAACATCTCCGGCAGCACGATCAGATTAACGTCAGTATCGATTGTATTGATTTTGGATTCGAATTGCTTTCTGTTCTCTGAAGCATTCTCCCAGTAAAGATTGGATTGTATAAGTGCGATTTTCATATGGTAAAAATACCTTTTTTTTAAACAAAAAGTCTAAATAAGATTTGAGTTTCACAAACCCTCCTACAAAGAGCTACAAACCCAGTAAATATCGGATTTTTCAGAATAAAAAAACATTATCTGAAAAAATTATGCAAAAATCTTGCACAATTTATGCGAAAATATTGCTAACAATGAATATAATTTATATATATTTGACCGCTGATTAAAAAACACAACACCTTAAAAAACACTTAATTATGAAAAAACACCCCGTTTTAAAGGGCACACCGCCAACAATGATTCTTACAAATAGTCACGAATCATTTGCAATAAAAAAGCAAAACACTAAAATACCACAAGCAGATTCCTTATTCTTTAAAGCGTAATACTAAAGCTACAGTAAAGACCACAACTGTAGTAAAAGCAACAGGATTCTATTTCTAATAATTCGTCTTCAGGAAACGAATTAAGAAACTCTTTCACCTCACCAGTGAAACAAAAAAACAATCAATCAATAAACCTCAACTAACTAAAAACCCAAAGAATGAAACAAACTATTTTATTATTTATGTTCTTTTTTGCGCTGCAGGTCACCCAGGCGCAAGTAAAAACCATCAAAGGAACAGTGACCGACACTAATGGCATCTCGATACCGGGAGCATCCATAAGCATAAAAGAAGAAAAAAGAGGTACTACAACCGATTTTGACGGTAAATTCTCTATCGACGTACAAGAAGGAAAAACACTGACGATCTCTTTTTTAGGATTAGAACCTCAAAATATTCTTGTAGGCAATTCTAACAACCTCAACATAAAACTAAAAGAAGCTGCAGCAACAGCCCTTTCCGGTGTGGTAGTTACTGCATTAGGCCTAAAAAGAGAAAGAAAGGAACTGGGCTATTCTTTTCAGGACGTAAAAGGAAAAGATTTGGCGGACAATCCCACAATAAGTGTTGCCCAATCTTTGTATGGAAAAGTGGCGGGTGTTAACATTTCTCAAACCACAGGAGGTATTGGAGGCAGTTCCAGAATTGTAATAAGAGGGAACCGATCTATAAGCGGAGACAACCAGCCCCTTTATGTTGTAGACGGAGTTACCTTGGGAAACACCGGACTTGGAAGCATAACAGACAATAAATCGACCAGATACTCCGAAGGAAGAGACAATGGAGATGGATTGTCCAGTATAAATACAGATGACATTGAAAATATTTCTGTGCTAAAAGGAGGAGCTGCCAGTGCTCTTTACGGAGAACGTGGCGCCAATGGTGTCATTGTTATTACTACCAAAAAAGGAAAAAGAAACTCTTTGAAAGTCGATTGGAACAGCACTACTACTTTTGACCAAATCAATTCAAGATACAAAGACTACCAAAAAGAATATGGCACAGGAACAAATGGAACACTGCCAAATACTGATGAAATCGCAAATGGACGAAATGCTACTACCAGCGCCTGGGGTCCACGATTCGGATCTCCCGGCAACACTTCAGTTCGAATCTTTGACGGATCCTACAAACCTTACGAATACATGAAAAACAACTTTAAAGATTTTTTCAGAACAGCCGTAACCGTAAACAACAGCATTAGTCTTTCAGGCGGTGGAGATAATACCACCTTCAGATTAAACTATTCCAATATTGATGCTACAGATATCGTTCCTAAAACCGGTCTTAAACGAAATACATTCACATTAGGTGTCAATTCTCAAATCAAAAAACTGACATTAGATGCCAAATTCAATTACATTACAGAAAACACCAACAACAGACCCGCCCTTTCAGACGATGCCGGCAATCTTGGATTGACAGTAACCTCACTCGCACCAAACTTCAATCAAGCCTGGTTAAAAAATTATGAAGATCCAAACGGCAACTACTATCAATGGAACTCCGACCCAAATAAATTAAATCCTTACTTTGTATTAGACGAAAACAAAAATGTAACCGAAAAACACCGAATATTAGGGAATTTCAGCGCAACCTATGCCTTTACCGATTGGCTAAGCGCTACCGGAAGAGCAGGAATTGATCGATTTACATTTGAAAGTTCTGATTTTGTCAACGAAGGAACCACCTGGACTGCAAGGCAGAATGGATCTTTAATCAACAGCAGTACAACCTTTCAGGAATACAACGCCGAAGCCTTATTAAATGCTCAGAAATCGTTCGGCGATTTTAATCTGTCAGTGGGCGTTGGTGCTAACCAAAGAAACACCCAAAGAATTGTTTCGGGGGTAGCTCTTTCGGACATGTTTTTTAATGGAGTAAACAAACAATCTAACTTTCTATCCTCAGTCTTAAGTCCGAAAACAAATGATGAAATATTAGTACGCTCTTTATACACCTACGTGAGAGCCAATTACAAAAACTATTTATTCCTTGATTTTACGGGACGTAACGACTGGAACTCAACTCTGGCCTCAGCCATAACCTCTCTTGATAATAATAACTATTCCTATTTTTATCCGTCTGTATCTTCCAGTTTTATTTTTACTGATGGATTGGACATTAAGAATGACGTGTTAACTTTTGGAAAGATCAGAGCCTCCTGGGCAACTACCGCAAAAGCACTGGAAGCTCCATACGCCACTTTATTAAATTACAACATACAAGCCAAACCTTTGTTAGGAAACCCTATCGGTTCGATTAACAATAATATTATTCCAAACAACAACCTAAAACCAGAACTTACCACCAGCTACGAAGCCGGAATTGATTTAGGATTCTTTAAAAATCGCTTACAAGTTGATTTATCGTATTACTACACCAGAACAAAAAATCAACTGATTGTATTAAACACCTCACAAGCTTCCGGTTTTGTTGGCGTTAATGCAAACGCGGGTACGGTTGAAAACAAAGGTTTTGAAGCCTTAATAACCGCCGGAATTTTCAGAAAACCAGATGGCTTTAATTGGGACATCACCTTCAATTTTGCTAAAAATGACAACAAATTAATCGAGCTAACAGACAAAACCGACCTACAAGTGATCTCGAATGCAAGATGGGCCGGAGCTCAAATTGTTGCAAAAGTCGGACAAAGTACTACAGAGATTTACGGTAAAAAATTCCAAAGATCTCCTGATGGACAAATTCTTATAGGAGCAAACGGAAATCCTCTGTTGACATCAACTTTGGAAAGCTTTGGAAAAGCGGCACCTGATTGGGTTGGAGGGGTTACCAATGAGTTCTCCTACAAAGGAATTAGTCTTAGAGCCAATCTTGACATGAAATTTGGAGGCAAACTATACTCCATGACTAACGCTAACGCTGCTGCTGCAGGACTGTCCAGCAGAACTCTTGACGGAAGAGATGAATTTAATGCGTGGTTTGCGCAGCAGATCGCCTCCGGAAAAACACCAGCAGATATCGCTAAATTACAACCTGGTGCGGGACTTATTGTAGACGGTGTAAATGAAGTTAGAGACACTAACGGTAATGTAACCGGATACAAAGACAACACCACACCGGTGAATCCGCAAACTTACTGGAGAAGCTTATATGGAGACGATACCACACCGGAACCCTTTATTTATGATGCCTCTTATGTTAAACTAAGAGAACTCTCTATAGGTTATGATTTTCCAAAAAAATGGTTAAAAGGTACCGGGTTTGAAAGATTTAAATTCTCTGTTATTGCCCGAAATTTATGGACTATTTACTCTAAAGTCCCAAACATTGATCCGGAATCAACTTACACAAGCGGTAATGGACAAGGTTTCGAATACGGCTCTTTACCTTACAGAAGGTCTTACGGCTTTAACCTACAATTATCATTCTAATCTTTTAACTGCATCGAAATGAAAAAACATATATTACAACTAACAAAATATGCGCTAGGCTTGCTTCTAATGCTTACCGTAACTAACTGTGCTGACGATGAACTTTTCAGAGAAACAAACACCAACCCTGAAGGCTTTCAAACCATTGAACCTTACACTCAGATAACCGGAATACAAGCCGGTTTATCCGGTGGCTGGTTTGAGCAATGGAGAGCCAACCTTATATATGGAGAAGGTTTTATTCAACATCTTGGCGGATCATGGAGCGTCGCCAACTATGGCTCTTTTTATATTTCTAACAGAGAATATCAAGACGCTCTTTGGTTTTCAAACTATGGAGGCGGAATCGTGCGAAACTTAACAGATGTTCTGGAAAGAACAAAAGGAAAACCAGAATACACCAACTTAAATGCTGTTGCAAAAACACTGAAAGTTATGGTATATCAACGCTTAACCGATTTGTATGGAGATGTTCCCTATTCTGAAGCAGGCTTTGGCGATTTGCAGAAAATTTTCTATCCGAAATACGACAGTCAGAAAGACATTTATACCGATTTTTTTAAAGTACTAGACGAAGCACAAAGTCAATTACAATCTGGAACTGATGCAATAAAAGGAGATCTCTTTTACGAAGGCAATGTCTCGAAGTGGAAAAAAATGATCAATTCCTTACGATTACGCATTGCTATGAGAATTTCAAAAGTAGACCCGGCATTAGCGAAAGAACAAATCAAAAAAGCGGTTACCAATGGCATCTTTACAAGCAACGACGACAACTGCTACATGAAACACGACTCCACCCTTCCGGAAACAGTTGGTGCTTTTAACAATGGAAACGGACTTTCTCAAGCCTTAAAGGGTTCCGGAGGCGTATACGATCATCCTACCATCACAATATTAAATATCCTAAAAGATGATCCAAGAAAAAACATATGGTTCAGAGTAAATCCGAAAGGCGTTTACGAAGGCATTAATCCGAATGATTACAGATGGGACCACAAACCTGATAGTGACGCTTTATCAACCATTCAACCTTATTTATACGAAAACAGTGCCCCATATCTGCATCTTACTTATTCAGAAACACAATTACTTCTGGCAGAAGCTTCTTTCAGAGGACTCCACCCGGGCGACACAAAAGATTATTACAAAAAAGGAATCGAAGCCGGTATCAGACAATGGGTTATTTTTAAAGACGCCAGCATTATCAACAACAATGCTATTACTTCTTTTCTTGCTACTAAAAGTCTTACCCCTGGAAAAGAATTGGAAGAAATTGCCACACAACAATGGCTCACTTTATTCTTAAACGGAATGGAAGCTTATAGCAATTACAGAAGAACAAACTTCCCCGTGATGATAAAAATTACTCGTGCAGACTCTGAAACCCGAGGTATTATGCCTACAAGAATACCCTATCCGGTGGAAGAATCGACCAACAACCGAGAAAACTTTTTGGCCGCCAGTGCCAAATACAACAACAACAGCTGGCTGGCTAAAGTTTGGTGGGATGTAGATTAAACCGCTAAACCCTAACCCAACACCACTCCTTTCATGTTGATCCTAATACCATTCGTAATTTATATTGAATTATGAATGGTATTTTTTTAGGCTTTTCCGATCAAAAACAAGCAAAATCACCCGTTCATACCCTTCTAAAAATACGAATTTTAAGATTAAAACGAATTCTTTCCCTAAAAACTCATTCTGCAAAATTTTCTCAGAACACCTTTAGAAACCTCATTTCTTTTGGATTATAAAAACACTTCAGAAAAAAATATTGCAAAAAAAATGCACTTTATGCAAAAAAAATGCAAATGAATAAAAATTATCTATATATTTGATCGCCAATAAAAACCAAAATAAAACATGAAAACCAAAGTATTATGAAAGCAAAGCTAATTTCATTAGTATTTATTGGGGGAGTAATCTTCTCAGTAAATGCAAAAGAGACTGCAATTAAAACGCACCTCTTTGAACAAAAAAGCAGTCAGATTGAAATTTCGGGCCAGGTCATTGGTCAGGACGATGGAATGCCAATTGCCGGAGCTACTATTTATGCTAAAAGCAATTCGAAAACAGCTACTATAACCGATGAAACAGGAAAATTTAAACTAAATGTTCCGGAAAATGAAACTCACATCATCATTTCTTACATGGGCTATGGAACTTTAGAGTATAAACTAGATAAGGTCACAGATGTAGTAATAAGTTTAAAACCTGCCGAAAATGTACTGGAGCAGGTATTAGTAACCGCATTAGGGGTTAAAAAAAGTAACAAAGCAGTTGCCTATGCTGTTACCGAATTAAAAGGAACTGAATTCACCAAGGCAAAAGAAACCAATATCACAAACGCTTTAGTAGGTAAAATTGCCGGGGTAAACGTAAGCAGCTCTGCAACAGGCGCAAACGGATCAACCAGGGTGATCATTCGTGGAAATGGTTCCCTAAACGGAAACAACCAGCCCATGTATGTGGTAAACGACTTACCAATTGACAATACACAACTCAATCTGCCTGGAACCGGAAACGGAGCAGGCTCACCAAGAATGAACGTCGATAGAGGTGACGGTACCTCAGTTATCAATCCCGATGACATTAAAAGCATCACGGTATTAAAAGGAGGAACTGCAGCTGCTCTTTATGGAGCAAATGCTGCCAATGGTGTAATTCTTATTCAAACCAAAAGAGGAGGCGCACAAAAGGGTATCGGTGTAGAACTCAATTCCTCTTATACTTTTGAAACCCCGGCTGTGATCCCGGACTGGCAGTACGAGTACGGAGCCGGAGATGCAGGACAAAAACCATTAACGAAAGAAAAAGCTATAGAATTTGGTCGCTGGTCGTGGGGAGCAAAAATAGACGGAACTGATGTTATTCAATTTGACGGAGTAAAAAGACCTTATGTTGCTCAAAAAAACAACATCAAAAACTTCTACGAAACCGGAACAACATTTATCAATTCGATCGCACTTTCAGGAGGAAACGAAAAAGCCTCAGGACGTCTTTCCTTCTCTAATACAGACAACCAGTCTATTGTACCAAATTCTGATTTCAACCGTAAAAGTGTCAACATTGCCAGCAATGTAAACTTAACCAATTGGTTAAAATTTGATGTAGTCGCACAATACAATATAGAGAAATCAAACAACAGAATTACGGTTTCCGATGCAGAAGCCAACCCGAACTGGGCCACCTATCTGCTTGCTAACACTGTAGACATTAGAAATCTTTCACCTGGTTATGACGAAAACGGTAAAGAAATAGCATGGAATCCTGTTCCGGTTGCAACAAACCCTTACTTCACCATCAATAAAATCAAAAACAGGGACACTAAAAATCGTTTCCTTGGAATGTTAAACGTAAAATTAAACTTTACACCCGAACTATTTCTTCAGGGAAGAATTGGACAGGATTACACAGATTACGATTACTTTGGATACATTCCAAAGACAAGCTTAAACAATCCAATTGGATACGCACAAGGTTCCCGCGTAAAGCTGTCAAACCTGAACTCAGAAGCTATACTAAACTATACCAAAAAGAACTTGTATAAAGATTTTTCTCTGAATGCATTACTTGGAGTAAACTCCCGTACAACCTTACGCGATGAAGTAAGCCTTGAGGGCTCAAATTTTGTCCTTGATGATTTTTTCGCTCCAACCAATTTTACTACTTTATCGTATACTTATCCTTATGGAAAAACAAAAACAAACTCTGTTTATGCTTCCGCAGATCTGGATTACAAAAATGTAATTTTCCTAAACGTTACAGGACGTCAGGATTGGTTTTCAACCCTATCTAAAGAAAACAATAAAGTGTTCTACCCCTCCATAGGAACAAGTATCATTCTTTCTGATATTGTAAAAATGCCGGAGTGGATTTCATTTACAAAACTGAGATCTTCATGGGCCCAGGTTGGAGGTGCTACACCAGATCCATACGCCCTAAATCGATCGTATTCAATGGTTCAGGGAGGACACAAAAACCAACATGTACAAGTCCCTACAGGAACAAGAGTACCAAATCCTACATTAAGCCCCTTAACTTCAACAACCTTTGAAATTGGAACCGATATGGGCTTCTTTAACAATCGTTTGAATGTTGACTTTGCCTGGTACAACCGTGCTACCACAAATGACATTGTGCAAACGACCATTTCAAATGCATCAGGTGCAAATACGGCTTTGCTAAACATTGGAAAAATGAGAAATAAAGGAGTCGAATTATTAATTAGCAGTAAAATCATAAACAATAGTAATTTCTCCTGGGACGCAAGTATCAACGGAGCCTATAACAAAAATACCGTTGAAGCACTTACAGATCAATTAAACTCGATTACGATGGCAATTTCTGTAAACGATTATGCCCTTATTACGAGTGACGTAGGACGCCCTTACAGCACTATTAAAGGGTATAAACCGCTTAAAGATGCAAACGGAAATACTGTTTACAATGTAAGTGGCAATACCGCAACCGTAGCAAGAGGTCCGCTTCAGGAGCTGGGACAGGGTGTTCATCCTTGGACAGCAGGACTTAATAATGAATTTAAATACAAAAACATATCTTTAAGCTTCCTGATCGACGGTAAATTTGGTGGTAGTTTATACTCCGGAACTGATTTATATGGAACCCGTATGGGATTAACCAAATTAACACTTGAAGGTCGTGAAAACGGCTTACCAATTAAGGGTGTTGATACTAAAGGAAATCCGGTAGATATGGTAATTGCTCCTAAAGACCTTAGAAATTATTATGATGGTCTAAAAAACATTTCATCAGAATTTGTCTACGATGCAAGCTTTATAAAACTAAGACAAGTTATTATTGGATATCAATTCCCTATTGAAAAAATAAGCAGTTTATCAAAACTTCAAAGTATATCCATTTCTTTCATAGCAAGAAACTTATTCATTCTTTACAAAAAGACTCCAAACGTAGACCCGGAATCTGTATTTAGTGCCGGAAATGCTCAGGGTATAGAACAATTTGGAGTTCCGAGAACCAGAAGTTTCGGTTTAAATTTAAATGTTAAATTTTAAACACCCCCTATCCCTAATTTTTAAACTAAAAGACATGAAAAAGATAACCCTATTATACATTTCAGGCATACTGTTGGGTTGCATGACAGCGTGCACCAAAGATTTTGAAGAAATTAACACTAATCCCAATGCCGTTGAAAAACCAAATCCTAATTTTATTTTCAGCAGAGCTCAAATTGACGGCCTAGCTAATAATTATTTTTTCACTAACATGCTTGAATGTGGCGGAATGCTGCAACATTATGCTACTTACAAAGAAGTCTCCGGAGTGGGTGATAAATACTTAGATGGAGAAAAATACTATTCCGGTTACTTTAATCAGGCATACCCAACAGCATTAAATGAAACTGAAATCGTAATTAATGCCGTAAAAGATACGCCGAACGACAGCAACAAACTTAATATCGCCCGAATCTGGAAAGTTTTTTTATATCATAAAATTACAGATTTGTACGGAAGTATTCCCTACTCTCAAGCAGTACAGGCATACACTACAAATCTACTTCTTCCAAAATATGACTCGCAGGAATTCATCTATAAAGATTTATTAAAAGAGCTTGATGAAGCTGCGACTGCACTGGATCCAGCGAAACCGAGTTTCGGTACTGCTGATTTTATCTATAACGGAAATGTTGCCAAATGGAAGAAATTCTCTTACTCCCTAATGCTTCGCTTAGGCTTGCGTTTAACTAAAGTGGATCCCGCTTTATCAAAAACCTGGGTTACCAAAGCCATTGCAGGCGGAGTAATCGTTAATGGAGCAGACAATGCCATCATGAACTATACCGACGGCCCAAATAACTTCAACAGAAACCCCGTTGCTTTTGACTCAAGAACCGGAGATTATGCAAGCGGATCATACGGTCAAGCTAATACTGAGGGAGGCAAACTAGCCAAAACTTTCATTGACTTATTAAAAACTACCGCTGACCCGCGAATCAGTGTTTACGCCGGAGTTTGGCAAGGAACTATACAAAATACTAACCCGGCCGTGCAGAAAGGTTTCCCAAATGGAACCACAACAGCATTAGCACCATTAGAGCAAGCCACTTATTCTGAGCCAAATCAAAATACCATTTTAAGATTCGATGCTCCGCTGGTATTAATAAGCAATGCCGAAACTAATTTATATCTGGCCGAAGCTGCTGCAAGAGGATGGTACACCGCCGAAACTGATAAGGACTTATATGAAAAAGGAGTGAAAGCATCTTTCCTAAATATGGGAATTTATGGAACATCCTACGCCATTACAGATGCAACTCCTTATTTAACGGCTAATCCTTATAACGCAACAGGGACTTTTGAAGCCAAAATGAATCAAATTCATACCCAGGTTTATGTAGCTTTATTTGTGGACGAACAGGAAATTTATGCCAATTGGAGAAGAACCGGATACCCTGTTTTAACTCCCGTAAATTTCCCTGGAAATGTAACAAATGGCACAATACCAAGGCGTCTTAGATATCCAACCAGTGAATATTCAGTAAATACAACTAACTTAGCAGAAGCGGTTAAACAACAAGGACCTGATACTTTTACTACAAGAATCTGGTGGGATAAACAATAAAAATCCATTGCTATAATTAATTTAAACACATAGAGACATAGATCCTGTAATCCTAAAAAGATGTTTCACTTGCATTAATACGCATCCCGATGCATCGGGACTATGTTTTAAAAGCTAACTTTTTTTTGTTATTCTTTTATTAAGTAAAAAAATCTATGTTGCTATGTGTTTAATCAATTTTATACGAATTACACTCTGCGGAGTTACTAATACAACAGATAAATGAGCATTTTAATTCTTACGGCATGCATTGCGTTTCTAATCGTCCAGATCGCCTGGTTTAAAATCAATCCGTTTATTGCCTTTATCATAACAGCTTTACTAGCAGGTCTTTTTTTAGGCCTGCCAATAAATACTTTATCACAAACTGTACAAAAAGGTTTGGGCGAAATGTTAGGATCTATTACGCTGATTATTGTTTTCGGAACCTGTATTGGTAAACTTACCGTTTCATCAGGCGCCGCCAATGTTATTGCCAAAACGGTTATGGGATGGACGGGTAAAAAATACGTTCGCCTTGGCTTAATGATTACCGGATTTATTGTTGGGATACCTCTATTTTATAGTGTTGGTTTTGTTTTGTTAGTACCCTTAATCTTCTCAGTAGCCCATCAATTTAAGCTGTCAAAAGTATATCTGGGTATTCCAATGCTGGCGTCGCTTTCAGTAGCACACGGTTTCTTACCCCCACATCCGTCTCCAATGGCTTTAAGCAGTATTTTTAATGCCGATCTTGGACTCGTTTTAGTTTATGGAATTATCATCGCCATACCAACCATTTTTATTGCAGGTCTATTGTTTTCGAATTTACTCAAAAACATCAAAACCGAATCGGATCACGAAATCTTAAACGTTGAAGAAGTTGCAAACGAAGGCAAACTTCCAAGCTTTTCATTGAGTCTGTTCTCTGCTTTATTTCCGGTTTTTGGATTAACAGTGACTTCGATAGCACCTATGATTTCTAAAAATGAAACTCTGGCTGATATCTGCAAAACAATTGGAGAACCAAGCATGATTATGCTGATCTCTTTACTGATCTGTACTTACACTTTAGGCATCAGAATGAACCGCAGCATTACCTCAGTAATGGAGGACTATGCCGTTGCGATCAAAGATGTTGCCTTAATCGTTTTAATTGTTGGAGGGGCCGGCGGTCTGAAAGAAGTCATGATTGTAAGCGGTGTAAACGAAACCATCGTTACAGCTTTAACACAAATCAACATTCATCCTTATTTATTGGCATGGATGATGGCAGCGATCATTCGTGTTTGCGTAGGTTCAGCAACAGCGGCCGGACTAATGACCGCCACGGTTCTATTGCCTTTATTGCAAACTGCCGGACTTGACCCTAACCTATTAGTACTGTCTGTTGGAGCAGGAAGTTTAATGTGCTCTCACGTAAACGACCCAAGCTTTTGGATGTTCAAAGAATATTTTAACATCAGCCTGAAAGATACTTTCAAATCATGGACCGTTATGGAATCCTTAGTATCCGTTTTAGGAATCATTTTCATTTTTATTTTAAACACTATAATACATTAATATCATGAATTTATTACCACAAGAAAAATTTGAAACCCTTGGATTGTCCCTTCCTCCGGCGCCTCAGCCTCTAGGAATATACAAGCCCTATTTAGTTGATGGTAAATATTTATACCTTTCAGGTCACGGGCCTGTAAGAGACGACAAATCCTTAATCATTGGCCGAATTGGTGATGACATGGACATCGAAGAAGGAAAATTAGCCGCAAGGCAAGTCGGATTAACCATGCTTTCTACAATTGTAACCAATTTTGGAAGCCTGAACAAAGTAAAAAAAGTTATAAAAGTACTCGGAATGGTAAACTGCAATGGCGAGTTCTTAAGACATCCATACGTTATAAACGGCTGCAGTGAATTATTTGCCGAAGTATGGGGACCCGAAAACGGAATTGGAGTACGAAGCGCCGTAGGAATGGGCTCTTTACCGGACAATATTCCCGTTGAAGTAGAAGCCGTTTTCGAATTATATTAAAAAGTTATGTCACAGATTTTAATGATTAAATTGATTTTTTTGTTTGCAACGAATTTCACGAATTAGCACGAATTAATTTTTCACGTACTGATTTGCGAAAATTAGTGAAATTCGTGGCGAAAGAATTAAACACATAGAAACATAGATTTTTTTACTTCATTGAGAATAACAAAAAAACTCGTTTTCGCACATAGCTGTGTGTATTAATGCAAGTGAAACGCCTATTACAAGGTTTCAAAAACTATGCTCCTATGTGTTAAAAAAATAATCGCTAAGTCTATGTATGGGATCTTTACCGGAAAATATTCCTGTTGAAGTAGAAGCCGTTTTCGAATTATATTAAAAAGTTATGTCACAGATTTTAATGATTAAATTGATTTTTTTGTTTGCAACGAATTTCACGAATTAGCACGAATTAATTTTTCACGCACTGATTTGCGAAAATTAGTGAAATTCGTGGCGAAAGAATTAAACACATAGAAACATAGATTTTTTTACTTCATTGAGAATAACAAAAAAACTCGTTTTCGCACATAGCTGTGTGTATTAATGCAAGTGAAACGCCTATTACAAGGTTTCAAAAACTATGCTTCTATGTGTTAAAAAAATAATCGCTAAGTTTATAAATCAATATAATTCCGACAACTATCGGGAGTGGCAAAAAAACAAAAAACATGAATACAAATACCTCACAAACAAAAATCGCAACTTTCGGTGAATTATTACTCCGGATGAATGTTGCCAACGGAAATCGATTTACACAGGCCAACGAAATAAAAGTTTACGTGGGTGGTGCCGAAGCAAATGTTTGTGTTTTACTTTCCCAACTTGGGATACCCACCGATTACATTACCCGATTACCTCAAAATGACTTAGCACAATTGGCTGTAAA
The DNA here is from genome assembly GCF_020905335.1 of Flavobacterium lipolyticum. Classification (NCBI taxonomy): domain Bacteria; kingdom Pseudomonadati; phylum Bacteroidota; class Flavobacteriia; order Flavobacteriales; family Flavobacteriaceae; genus Flavobacterium; species Flavobacterium lipolyticum. The sequence goes on from NZ_JAJJMN010000001.1 coordinate 1,514,541, forward strand.
CGAACTTCAGAAATACAAAGTAAACACCTCGAAATGTGTTTATGGCGGAGACCGTTTAGGTTTATACTTTGTCGAGGCCGGAAATCAGATCCGACAATCGCAAGTCATTTACGACCGAAGCAATTCGTCCTTTGCGACCATACAAAAAGATCAGATTAACTGGGATTTAGCTTTGGCCGATGTGACCCATTTTCATTGGTCCGGAATAAGTCCGGGAGTTTCGCATGAAGCCTCTCTGGTCTGTAAAGAAGCCATTCTCGCGGCACATCAAAAAGGACTACCTATTTCTTCTGACTTTAACTATCGCTCCAAATTATGGCAATACGGAAAACATCCGTCAGAAGTCATGCCTGATTTACTTCAATACAGCACCATTACGGTTGCCGATTTAGATGCGATTGAAATTTATTTCGGAATCAAAACTGACGCACGAGAATCTGATGCCGACCGTTTTCAAAAAACATACGAATTGTTAAAAGTAAAAATGCCTTTTCTGCAAACACTCGCCATGAGTTTCAGAAAGTCTGACGGACCGGCGCATTTATACAAAGGGTTATTGCTTCATGAAGGCAATTTCTATCAAACACCCGAACACAAAATACAGGTCGTAACAGACCAAATAGGTTCCGGAGATGCCTTCAACGCAGGATTATTATACGGACTGACTCATAAATTATCCGGTCAGGATTGCATCGAGTGGGCAACTGCCTGCGGCGTCATCAAACAAAGTATTCACGGAGATTTTGCCATAAGCACTCCTGACGAAGTAAATCATTTTATTAAAAATGGCTCAAGTAACAGAATTAACAGATAAAACAAAAACATGTACAGCATATTAAAAACGCAAGGTGTACTTCCGTTAGTGACACAAATCAACATTGAAACAGCCCAAATAGTCTTGCAATCGGCGGCTGATGCTGGCATAAAAATTATCGAGTTTGCCGCTCGTGCAACTGATGCTAAAGAAGTTTTTAGCCAAATGATCCATTTTAAAAAAGCAAATAATTTAGAGGTTAAGATAGCCGTGGGATCTATATTAAGCGTTCAGGATGCCGAAACCTTTCATCAGTTAGGAGCAGATTGCATTGTTTGTCCACATACCGATCCGGAAATTGGGAACTATTGTTTCAAAAACAACATTTACTGGATTCCCGGAGCCGCGACCTTAAATGAAATACTTCATGCCAATAAATTAGGTGCTGAAATTGTAAAACTTTTTCCGGCCGATAAAATTGGTGGTCCCGGATATGTAAAAGCCATCAGAGCCCCTTTCCCAAACTTAAAAATAATGCCAACCGGCGGAGTAACCTTAGAAGAAAGCAACCTGAAATCCTGGTTCAAATCAGGAGTGGTTTGCGTTGGAATTGGTTCTAATTTATTTACTAAAGAAATGATGCTTGATTTAAGTTATGAGCAGTCACTTAAGGCTTTTCAGAATTTAATTGAAGTTGTCAAAAAAACAAGAAACTAAGTTATGCAAAACAATTGGTGGAAAATTAGCTCCGAAATCCGTGTAGACACCCCATTTTTGGCCGTTTACGAAGATCGCATTCAGACCAACATTGAACGTTTGATAGAATCTGTGAACGGTGATACTCAAAAATTAAGACCACACATCAAAACCCATAAAATTGGGGAGATTCTGGACTTGTTTAAAACCTATAATATCAACAAAGTTAAATGCGCCACAATTGCCGAAGCAGAACTTGCTGCCATACACGAAATTGAAGACGTACTTCTCGCCTATCAGCCTGTAGGCAATAAAAAAGAGCGATGGATTTCCTTACTTAAAAAATATCCTGCTACCGCTTTTTCGACCATTGTTGACAATTACGAATCGGCAAAAGCACTGGATATCGCGGCACATAAAAACAACCTAAAACTTACCCTTTACCTGGATCTGAACTCCGGAATGAACAGAACCGGAATTTCAATTTCTAAAAACTGGGAAGCCCTGATTGATGAAATCATCAAACTAAAAAATATTCATTTTGCAGGTATTCACCTGTATGATGGTCATCTGAAAGGAGATGTTGAACATCGAAATTCGGTTGCCTCAAATATCTTCTTTAGCATCAACGAAGAAATTGAAAGTATACAGAAAAAACTGGGTTATGAATTAAAAATTGTAGCAGGAGGATCTAACACCTTTCCTTTTTATGCCACGCAGAAAAATGTAGAATGCAGTCCGGGAACTTTTGTCTTCTGGGATTCCAACTATCAAATTAACTTACCGGAGCAACATTTCGAACCCGCTTTAGCAATCGTTGGAACCATCATCTCAAAACCAACCGATACTACTTTTTGTATCGACATTGGGTACAAAGCGGTCGCTTCTGAAAATCCTATCGATAAAAGACTGGTCATTTTAAATGACAACGACCTGATCCCAATTTCACATTCTGAAGAGCATCTGGTCATCGAAAATCGAGGTAAAAACAACTATGCGATTGGTGATACTATTTATGCGCAGCCCTACCACGTTTGCCCCACTTGCGCATTGTACGATTCCGTTCAGGTAGTCAATAGCGAACAGCAGATTTGTGATCAGTGGCTTGTGGTTGCGAGAAATCGGAAAATTAATATCTAGTGAAGAGGTATAGAGTCAAGAAGATAGAATCAAGAAAATAGAATCAAGAAGAAAGAGAATAGAACCAAGAGAATAGAGAAAAGAAAAAAGACCATAGACCTTGTAGAAAACCTCAGAACCTTAGAACCTCAGAACCTTAGAACCTTAAAATACTATGTTTATAATAGATGCCCATTTAGACCTTAGCATGAATGCGATGGAATGGAACAGAGACCTACGAAACGATGTTGCCACCTTACGCCATTTAGAAAAAGGTATGACAGACAAACCCGATCGCGAACGTGCCACTGTTTCTTTTCCTGATTTGCGAAAAGGAAATATTGGAATTGTGGTCGCCACTCAAATTGCACGATTTGTAAAACCCGACAGTCTTATTCCCGGCTGGAACTCTCCTGAGCAGGCATGGGCACAAACACAAGGGCAGCTCGTCTGGTACAAAGCCATGGAAGAAGCCGGAGAAATAACTCCTATTACAGACAAAAAATCGCTACTGAAACAGATTGATTTATGGAATGACGGAACCCCAAATGATAAAAAACCGATTGGTTATATTTTAAGTCTAGAAGGTGCCGATTCTATTATCGATATTTCTTACTTGCAAAAAGCACATCAATACGGATTACGCGCTATCGGACCCGCACATTACGGTCCTGGCCGATACGCAAACGGAACAGATGCCACCGGAAAAATGCAGCAAAACGGACTTGATTTACTCAAAGAAATGGAACGTCTGAACATTATTCTGGATGCCACTCATTTGTGTGATGATGCTTTCTGGCAGGCATTAGACCACTACAACGGACCGGTCTGGGCAAGCCACAACAATTGCCGAAGTCTGGTAGATCACAACCGTCAATACAGCGACGAAATGATCAAAGCTTTGATTTCACGAGGAGCCGTTATAGGAGGAGCTTTAGACGCCTGGATGCTGGTTCCGAATTGGGAAAGAGGAGTTTCAACCCCACAGGGAACTAACTGCAATCTTGAAACTGTTTTCAGACACATGGATCACATCTGTCAATTGGCCGGAAATGCCAATCATATAGGAGTAGGTTCTGATCTTGATGGTGCTTTTGGTACAGAGCAATCTCCGTACGATTTAAACACTATTGCCGATTTGCAGAAACTAGTTCTGATCTTTAAAAATCATGGCTATTCAGATGAAGATTTAAATAAAATTTTTCATCAAAACTGGATCAACTTTTTACTAAAAAACTGGGATTAAACAAAAACTAAACTGGGAACTGCCTTCTTATACGACTGTAGTTTTTCGTGATCGGGATCTACTTCCGTCACCACGTAATCAACCTCGGATAAGTTGGCAATTTTCATTTTTAGAACTGTATCCAGTTTTTCAGAAATCGTAAGAATGGCTGTTTTTTCAGAAGCCTGAATCATCGCTTTTTTGACCTGAACTGTTTCCCAGTCCGAATCTGAAAAGCCGCCTTCGATGTCTAAGGCATTGGTTCCTAATATTAACAAATCGACTTTAATATTTGCCAGCTGATTGTAAACATCACCGCTCACACACATTTGGCTGTACGACGAAATGCTGCCGCCAATCATGATAATTTTAACATTGGGTTTGTCCAGAAGTTCAACCGCCGATAAAACGGTAACGGTAAAAATCGTCAGGTTTAAAGTGTCAGGAATCAATCGGATAAACTCTCTGATGGTTGTTCCGCCACCAAGTAATAAAACCATACCATCACGAAGTAAACCTAAAGTTTTCTGTGCAATGGTTTGTTTTGCTTCTCCTGCATAAGTTTGATTGGAAGAAGAATGGTGATAGGCTTTTGTCATCGCACCACCTTTTACTTTAATCAATAAGGACTCTGATTCAAGTTCATTAATATCTCGTCTCACAGTATCTTCTGAAACAAATAATTTAGCCGAAAGGGTTTCAAAACTTACACGAGTGTGCAGGTTAATCTCTTTTAAAATAAGATTTTTACGTTCTTCCTTGGTGTAATTAACCACTTCATTATCATTATTCATGCATGTTCAATTTTAGTAAAGCAAATGTAAACAATTAATGCAATATTATTGCGAAACAAATTAGAATACAGTGTAATAATAACGTTAATTCATCTATTATAAAGACTTTTAAATACAAATAGCATTTGCAAAAAAAATGCAAATCACCCAACAAACCTTACATTTGTTTAACAAACCAAAAAAGTAATCATGCAAAAAAATATTTTTATTCTTTTACTATTTTGTTATTCTTTTGGAAGTGCCCAGACTTCCTTAAATAATAATTCGATCATTCCGGCTCCTAATTTCTACAAAGCCACCGGAGACAGTATTCGTTTAAATGGGCAAATTAAAGTGCTTTTTGAGAAAAATAAATTCAGTGTTAAAGAACAAAAAACAGCAAAGCTGTTGGAGTCTGCTATAAATGCTAACACCTCAAAGAAAAAAAGCACTATCGATGTTTTATTCCTAACACAAAATCCTGCTTCCTCTCTAAAAAAAGAAGGATATAAAATTGCAATCACTCCTAAAAAAATAACCGTTACCGGAAGTGAAGAAGGATTGTTTTATGCAGTTCAGAGTTTATTGCAAATGCTTCCGAACAAACCTAAAAGTCAGGAAATAAAACTTCCTTGTGTGACGATAGAGGATGAACCGAGATACGATTACCGAGGCCTGCATTTAGACGTTTGCCGTCACTTTTTTTCTGTTGATGTTATAAAAGATTTTATCGCTCAGATGTCCAGTTATAAATTAAATAATTTCCATTGGCATTTAACGGACGATCAGGGCTGGAGAATTGAAATCAAAAAATACCCGAAGCTAACCGAAGTAGGCTCGAAAAGAGCCCAGACTCTCGTAGGAAATAAGTTCGAGAGATTCCCTTATTTTTTTGACGGAAATCCTTACGGAGGCTTTTATACTCAGGAAGAAATCAAGGACGTGGTAAAATTTGCTGAAGAACATTATGTCAATGTGATCCCCGAAATCGAAATGCCAGGACATGCCACTGCAGCCGTTACCGCTTATCCAAATTTATCCTGTTTTCCGGATCGCCCTTATAAAGTTATTGAATACTGGGGAGTGTTTGAAGATATCTTCTGTGCCGGAAAAGAAGAAACCTTTACTTTTCTGGAAGATGTCTTAACTGAAGTCATGGCGTTATTCCCTAGCAAATACATTCACATTGGTGGTGACGAATGCCCAAAAGCCAGATGGAAAGAATGTCCAAACTGTCAAAAAAAGATCAAAGAATTAGGATTGAAAAACGAACACGAATTACAAACTTATCTTACCACCAGAATCGAAAAATTCCTAAACAACAATGGAAGACAAATTCTCGGTTGGGACGAAATGCTCGAAGGCGGCCTGACTCCAAATGCAGCAGTAATGTCCTGGCGCGGAGAATCGGGCGGAATTGCCGCAGCCAAACAAAAGCATTTTGTCATCATGAATCCCGAGCACATTTTGTATCTGGATTACAATCAGGCGTATTCTCCAAATGAACCTTTAACGGTGGGAAGATTAGTCACAGTCGAAAAAATGTACAACTACAACCCGACTCCAGTTGACAGTTTAACGATTGACGAACAAAAATACATCATGGGCGTACAGTCCAATCTGTGGTCGGAATATTTAACGAGTCCGGCCAAACTAAATTATCAGCTTTATCCCCGAATGTTTGCTTTAGCAGAGATAGCCTGGACAGCCCCACAAAATAAAAATTACCATAATTTTGTTCTGAATCGCATGCCGCATCATTTAGAAAAACTGGAACTACAGAAAAGATTATACAAAGTACCAACACCGTTTGGAGCAAACGAAACCGCTTTAATCACTTCAAAATATACCCTGGATCTAAAACCAACCATCAAAAACGGACAAATTTTCTATACCATCGACGGCTATAATCCGGATGAAACGGCAGAACTTTATACCAAACCTGTCGCGATACACGTTCCAAAAGGAGAATTCAGAACCGTAAAAACCGTTCAGATTAGCCCAAGCGGAAGAAAAAGTTCAATCAACAAAATTATACTCCGAAATCCTGATTTAAAACCTGCATTAGCTGTAAAACCAACCAAACAAGGTTTGAAATACGAGTATTTTGTCGGAACCTTATTTCAGCAGGTTCAGGATTTAGAATTAGTAAAACCAGTGAATTCGGGAATTTTTGAAGGCACCATAAGCAGCGAAAAATGGAAAACGAAAAAAGAGCGCTATATTGGCTTAAAATTCGACGGATATATCTACATTCCGGAAACTGCAAATTATACCTTTTCAACGCTCTCAGACGACGGATCGAAGCTTTTTATTGACAATGAACTGATCGTGAATAACGATGGAATACATTGGCTCAACGAAGCCTACGGAGTCGTGAAACTCGAAAAAGGTTTCCACAAATTCAATATCAGTTATTTTGACCAGATTGGCGGAACTACTTTAAATTGTTTTATCCAACCCGAAGGAAAAGAAAAACAGGAAATCAGCGCTTCGCAATTCTATTTCGAGTAAAAGCACAAAAGTGATAACCCAAAATAACAACTCCTTTGATGGAACAAAAATTCGTAAAAAAGCAACAGTAAAACCCCAACGGGGTACTCTATTTATAAAACTTCAACAAGACCTATAAAAAAAGCTCCAGAGGAGCGATATCTATTTACAATCTAACACCTATCGCTCCTCTCGAGCTAACAAAAAAAAAAAGCATCCGCCATAAAGGCGGATGCTTTTTTATATAACTAAAAAGATACGTTTTAAATTATCCTTTCAAGCTTGCTGCTAAATACTCACGGTTCATACGTGCGATATTTTCAAGAGAGATTCCTTTAGGACATTCTACCTCACAAGCTCCGGTATTTGTACAGTTACCAAAACCTTCTGCATCCATTTGGTGAACCATATTTAAAACACGGTCAACTGCTTCAACTTTACCTTGCGGTAATAAAGCGTATTGAGATACTTTTGCAGAAACGAACAACATTGCTGATGAGTTTTTACAAGTTGCCACACAAGCTCCACAACCAATACAAGCTGCAGCATCAAAAGATTTATCTGCATCGTCTTTGTTGATTGGAATTGTATTTGCATCAATTGTATTACCTGAAGTATTTACAGAGATAAATCCTCCTGCATGTTGAATTCTGTCAAAAGAACTTCTATCAACTACTAAATCTTTAATTACAGGGAAAGCTTTTGCTCTAAATGGCTCGATAAAAATCGTATCACCATCTTTGAACATACGCATGTGCAATTGACAAGTAGTAACTCCTCTGTCTGGTCCATGCGCTTCTCCGTTGATAAACAAAGAACACATTCCGCAAATTCCTTCGCGACAATCGTGGTCAAATGCTACCGGTTCGTCTCCTTTATTGATCAATTGTTCGTTAAGAACGTCAAGCATTTCAAGGAAAGACATATCCGGTTCAATTCCGTCAATAGGATATTCTACAATCCCTCCTTTATCTTGGGCGTTTTTCTGACGCCATATTTTTAATGTAAGTTTCATTTTCTATAAGTTTAAAAGTCTTAAAGTCTAAAGTCATAAAGTCAAAAATCGAAAGCTTAATACTTTAAGACTTTGGACTTAGGACTTTGGACTAAACCCTATTTATAACTACGTTGTACTAATTTGATGTTTTCGTAAACCAGAGGTTCTTTGTGTAATACTGCGTCACTTGGTTTTCCTTTGTATTCCCAAGCTGCAACGTATGCAAAGTTCTCATCATCACGAAGTGCTTCACCTTCTTCTGTTTGATACTCTTCACGGAAGTGACCTCCACAAGATTCGTTACGGTGTAAAGCATCTTTTGCGAACAACTCTCCCAATTCTAAGAAATCAGCAACACGAGTTGCTTTTTCTAATTCCTGGTTAAATTCGTTAGCACTTCCAGGTACTTTTACGTCTTTATAAAACTCTTCACGTAAAGCGGCAATTTCTTCGATAGCTTCGGCTAAACCTTTAGCATTACGAGCCATACCTACTTTATCCCACATGATTTTCCCTAATTTCTTATGGAAATAATCTACAGAATGAGTTCCTTTATTATTGATAAATTTCTCGATTTGATCTTTTACTCCTTTTTCTGCTTCTACGAATTCTGGTAAATCTGTAGAGATAGGTCCCATTTTAATATCCGGAGCCAAATAATCCCCGATAGTATAAGGTAATACGAAATAACCATCTGCTAAACCTTGCATTAAGGCAGAAGCTCCAAGTCTGTTTGCTCCGTGATCAGAGAAGTTAGACTCTCCGATTGAGAAACATCCCGGAATGGTAGTCATTAAGTTATAATCAACCCAGGTACCACCCATAGTGTAGTGAACCGCAGGGTAAATCATCATTGGCGTCACATAAGGATCTTCGTCAACAATTTTTAAGTACATCTGGAATAAGTTTCCGTACTTACTTTTTACGATATCCGTTCCTAACTTAGTTACTAAAGCACTGTCATTTTCATTCAATCCTTTTACGTGAGCAGCCTCAGCACCGTAACGTTTAATAGCAGCAGCGAAATCTAAATAAACCGCTTCTCCTGTTTTGTTCACACCAAAACCGGCATCACATCTTTCTTTTGCAGCACGAGACGCAACGTCACGAGGTACTAAGTTACCAAAAGCAGGATATCTTCTTTCTAAGAAATAATCTCTTTCGTCTTCAGATAAATCAGTTGCTTTTTTCTTTCCTTCACGAATTGCTTTCGCATCTTCTAATTTTGCAGGAACCCAAATACGACCGTCATTACGTAATGATTCAGACATCAAAGTCAATTTTGACTGGTGATCTCCTGAAACCGGAATACAAGTTGGGTGAATTTGTGTGTAACAAGGATTCGCGAAAAACGCTCCTTTTTTATGTATTTTCCAAGCTGCTGTTGCGTTACTTCCCATAGCATTAGTTGAAAGGAAAAACACGTTTCCGTATCCTCCTGAACCTACTACTACCGCATGAGCAGAGTGTCTTTCAATTTCTCCTGTGATAAGGTTACGAGCGATAATACCTCTCGCTTTTCCGTCAACAATTACAATGTCAAGCATTTCGTGACGGTTGTACATTTTTACTTTTCCACGACCAATCTGACGGTTCATTGCAGAATAAGCTCCTAACAATAATTGTTGTCCGGTTTGTCCTTGTGCGTAAAAAGTACGGGAAACCAAAGTTCCTCCAAAAGAACGGTTATCCAATAATCCACCATATTCACGAGCCAATGGTACCCCTTGAGCCACACACTGGTCGATAATATTAGCCGAAACTTCAGCCAAACGGTGAACGTTTGCCTCACGTGCACGGTAGTCACCTCCTTTTACAGTATCATAAAATAATCTGTAAACAGAGTCACCGTCACCTTTATAATTTTTTGCAGCATTGATCCCCCCTTGTGCAGCAATAGAGTGCGCACGACGTGGTGAATCCTGAAAACAGAAAGCTTTTACGTTATATCCTAACTCAGCCAAAGTAGCCGCAGCAGAACCTCCAGCCAAACCTGTTCCAACTATAATAATATCTAAATTACGTTTGTTAGCAGGGTTTACTAAATTAATATGATCTTTATAATTTGTCCATTTGTCCGATATTGGACCATTTGGAATTTTTGAATCTAATGCCATTATAATTGATATTAATTATTGAAATGATGAAATAATGCGATGATAACGAAAAGTGCCGGTACTACAACCGCAAATCCATAACCAACTTTACTTAAGAATCGAGAATACTTATTGTGCATCCCAACAGATTGAAGAGATGAACTGAATCCGTGCCAAAGGTGAAATCCTAATAACACAAATGAGATACAATAAATACCTGTGCGGATTGGGTCATGAAACTTATGCACTAGCTCTCCATAATATCTTGTCGCGTCCGGTGCTGTACCTGCAATATATTTGTAAGTAACTTCAGGAAACCAAAAATCATAGAAATGCAATCCTAAGAAAGCCAAAATAACTAAGCCTGAGATAATCATGTTTCTCGAAGTCCATGAAGCATTAGCAGCTCCGTTGTATTTTGCATAAGCAATTGGTCTTGCTGCGCTATTTTGAGCAGTCAATACAAATCCCATTACGAAATGGAAAATTACTCCGATTGCCAAAACAGGTTGCATTACATATTGAATCAGCGGATTGTATCCCATAAAGTGAGAAGCTTCGTTAAAAACATCTTCACTAATAATAGAAATAAAATTTAAGGAAACATGCAGCGCTAAAAACGTGATTAAGAATATTCCCGAAAGGGCCATAGCCACTTTCTTTAAGATGGAAGCATTCAATAGTGCAGATTGTGCCATAAGTGTTAAAGTAGTTTGTTTTAAAAAATTAGACAAAAATAAAGCAATTAGACATGAACTACAACCATTTCGTTGTTATTTATAATGATTTTAAAGAGCTTTCGGTGATATTATTGCAAATTATTTAAAAACAATAAAATAGAAATTTTTCGCAAGTGATTTTAACGAATTCCTAGTTTTTATATAATTACCAAATTGTTATTTTTCACCCCTTTTTGCTCTGTTTTCCTCAAAAGTAAAGCGAGCCCGAATTTTATTGAATGAAAACAAGGGAATTTTAAGAGCATAATTTTACCTTTATCGGCTTCAAAAAAAATGACAATGAAAACAGGAATTGACGCTATTTCTTTTGATGTAGCCAACATACATTTACCTATAAAAACTTTGGCGACTGCCAGAAATATCGAACCCGAAAAATTAGAAAAAGGCCTTGGACTAATTCAAATGACTTTACCTGATGTTCATCAGGATCCAGTAGTTTTTGGAGCAAATGCTTTAACGAAACTTATTCTGGATCACAACATCAACCTAAACGAAATTAGCAGGATCTATGTTGGAACTGAAAGTGGTATTGACAGCTCTAAACCAATCAGTTCGTTCTTAATTAGTTTGATAGAGCAAAAATTTGGCGAAGATACTTTGGCGGAATGTGATGTAGTCGATTTTACTTTTGCCTGTATCGGTGGTGTCGACGCTTTGCAAAATTGTATTGACTTTGTAAAATTGAATCCAGCCAAAAAAGCAATTGTCGTAACAACCGATTTTGCCAAATACGATTTAAACTCCACCGGAGAATATACCCAGGGTGCCGGAGCAGTTGCAATGTTAGTGACTTCTAACCCCAGAATTATCGCTTTTGACGAAAATTGGGCAACCAGCACAAAAGGAGTTTTTGACTTCTTTAAACCGTACCGAAGCATTTCAAAAGAAGCAATTACACAAAATACCAACAACGATCTTTGGTTTGATAATTTAGAAGCCGAAATAGAAATCCATAAAGACCAACCGGTTTTCGACGGTCAGTATTCCAACCAATGTTATATGGATCGTACCCGTAATGCTTATTTCTCCTTCAAGAAACTAAAAAATACTACGAAAACTTTATACACTACCTGGAACAGCATCATCATGCACCTTCCCTATTCGTTTCAAGGACGACGCATGTTATCTGAAATTTACGCTTTAGACAGTGCCGAAAAGATCATTTCAGAAAACATTGAACCGGCAGATTATCAGGCTAAAATTAAGGAAGTCGCAAAATCTGAAGAATATAGAAATTTTGTAACCGAGAAATTACAACCTGCTGAATTGGCTTCGTCTTTAATTGGTAATCTTTATACAGGATCTATTTTCATGGGATTGTTATCGACTTTGGCTCATTATTATGATACCAATAAAGAAATCGCCGGAACCCAATTTGGATTCTTAGCTTACGGAAGCGGATCGAAATCGAAAGTTTTTGAAGGTACAATTCAGCCGGAATGGAAAGCTGCACTGGCAAACGTGAAGCTTTTTGAAAATTTGAAGGAAAGTAAAGAAATTGATTTCAACACTTACGAAAGCCTTCACAAAAAAGAACAAAAACAAAGCGTCAGAACTCCAAAAAATGAATGGATTTTAGACCGAATTGAAAAAGAGATCCCTGTTTTGATTGGGGCGAGATATTATAAGTGGGTTGATTAAGAAATTCTAATAAATAGAAAACCGAGGCAAATTGCTTCGGTTTTTTTTTAAACTTAACTTTTAGATGTAACCGCAAAGAGCGCTAAGATTTACGCAATGTTCGCTAAGTTTTGTGCGACCTATAAACACAAAGCTTTGCGAACATTGCGTTTTTAAGACATTAAACAGACAAAATCTTTGCGCTCTTTGCGGTTAAACAACAAATCAATCCTTCTTATGTTGTTCCGTATAGTTTTGATTTCCTTTAAGAGCTTCGTCATGCACATTCATTCCGTGTGACATTCCGAGCATGAAAGCAGTTAGTATTACTATTAATTTTCTTTTTATCCAATGAAGTGGTCGCTTAGATTGCTCTAAACGTGTTTTATTATTTTGTTTATACATTTTGAAAATGATAAATGATTAGACATTATTTTACCATCGTATGCATTGAAGCGCATCAAAACTTAAGAGAGAATCCCTTTAAGCTATGTATAAACTTGTTTTAAAATTTGCAGAGTTAACGGTTTCATTTACAAAAACAGACTGCTTTATAAACGAACTTACTTTTTGAAAAAGAAATAGTTGAAGATTTAGAGCTCCCCTGATTTGAAGACTAAAAACATCTCTTAAATCGAGATACTTTAAAACAACCGAAAACAGCGTCCTTACCCGTGAAGCAGATGGAATAAATTTATATAAACGAGAATTAGAAAAATCTAACTCAGCTCTCAGAATTACAAACGAAGATTGATAATAATCTGCCGATTTTGAGGGAGAAACTAAAACACCATCATTCACAATCACGACAAAAGCCAGAAAGAGCGAAAGCAGGTATTTTGTATAGTTTTTCAATTTTAATTTGATTTATTATAATTTCATTTTCATAATGGGCATAAACCTGTCTTTTATCGAAGTTTCGAATGCTCCGATTTTTACAAACCCCATTTTTAAGTAGAAACCTTCAGCATTTGGTTCTGAATCGAGTTGAATGGTCTGAATTCCAGCCTCTTTCATTCGGTTTAAAAAATCGAGAAACAGGTATTTTCCAAAACCTTTTCCTATATATTCAGGCAAGATAAATAAATTATCCATTTTTACATTCTTTTCATCTTCAAAAAGATAAGAATAATAACCAATTATTACCTTGTCCTTTACCAATTTGAATACATCATGTTCTCTTATATAATCTGGAGAAATAGTAAGATTCACCTCCCACTTTTGAATTTGTTCTGCTGAATATCCCCAATAAGCTTTTGACTTTTTGGTTATTTGTGTTAGAATTTCGCTATCGGTTGTATTTGCTTTTTCTATCCTCATTTTCACACAAGATGAAAGCGAAGATATGAATTAAAACAGAAGTTCTAATCTACCTGAAAACTCTTTCCCAATTGCCTTATACTCCATTTGTTTCCGGATTTTCTTTTCTATAAAGAAGCAAACCTAATCCTAAAACAAAAACCAAACAACTCAAAAGCATCAAAACGCCATTTTTCAAAGCAAAAAATGAAAATCCCACAGCAGCCGAACCAACAATTACCATCAAAGATTTTACGGTTTCCGTTTTTATAAAAGTAAATGCATGAATCGCCAAACCAACAAAAAGCAAAGAGGGCCCAACAATCACAAAAGGATAAAGAATAGATGGTGTATCACTAATCTGCTTGCCCAATGCCTCTCTGGCGAGATCGTTATTCCCGAAACTCCACATCATAAAATCAATCGTGCAAAGGCCAATGTGGGCAATAACACCAAAAGTGGTTAATACTGATGCAATCAAATTTAGCTTGCTTTTCGGAAACACATCATTAAATGACAACAACAAACAGGCTCCAACTAAATTAAACCAATGCGCAAAATCGATTGGTTTTTGAAAGTTTGGCAGAATCTTAGAAAAGAAGAGATAACTGATCAAAAAAAATAGCAATCCAAGCAGGCAAATGTGTTTTGTTTTCATAATTTATTTTTAAAATTGATGAAGCAAAACTATTTTTTAAAATCCGCTCAAACCCCATTTTTATTGGCTTTGGTACAAAACGTACTGTTTTAGGTACGAAATTACAAAGTCAAAAGACTTGCTTTATAATTTTTGGATACCGGAAGTTCTATTTGAGTAAGAAGGATCGTATTTGAATTCCTCCAGGATTTAAAATGCAATGGATTTATTAAATGCGAACGATGAATTTGAAGCAAAAAATCAAAATCTTCCTCTACTTTTTTGAGTGAAGACCGAATCAATTTTGTCCGAAGCTGATTGTTTTCCAAATAAAAGATCTCGACATAATTTTGTGCATTCGAAACACAAACCAAATCTGCTTTTTTAATTTTTAAAACATCTAATTTGTTTTCTCCTTTAACAATCAAAAAATCCTCTTTTATCGGAATCAGTTTAAGCAAATAACGTCTTGCCAAAACAATTACAGGAGTTAAAATCAGGGTGACTTTGATAAAAATAATCGAGAAAAATGCTGTAAAATCATATCCTCCGTTTAAAATAGGGCTTTTATAATAGGTGTAAGTTCCAAAAAGATAAATCAAATAAAAGAAAACTATACTTGCGATTTCTAAACTAACATTCCATTTGGATATCTTCTTGTAAATACTCTTTTGAATAAATCCGACAATTGAATAACATAAAAATGCCAAAACACTAAAGCCTAAACTAATTAAAAGCCATGACTTAAAATTGATCGTTCCGTCGTCAAATGGTCTAATGATGAAAGCAAAAACAAATAGCCAAACACTAATTAGTGCACCAACGATCAAATGATGTTTTATGGACGTATTTAATTGCTTCATTTTTTCTTTAGACAAATTATTAATTTACAATATTAAACTTTTACCCAACTTCCATCAAGTAAAAATCACTCCGAATCAAAAACTTTCTTTTGTAAGTATTTATTTAAAAATAATTTATATTTTTATCAAAGTGGCATCCGAAAAACTTATAGAGTAGGAAAATCAAAAAAACAAAAAACCATTTATGAAAAATTTCGAAAAATTAACCAAAGAAGAATTAAAATCAATTAATGCCGGTGGTACCAGTACTATAGAATGTGTACCATATCCGATGTGTAACGGCGAAGAAATCTATCCTTCTATCGGACAAAACAGATGTGGTTGGATTTTATACAAAACAGCAGTTGGCAGTATCTGTATGGAATACTCACATTAATGACAACATAATTACCCATTTATTAAAACTGCTGCCTACAAAACAGCAGTTTTTTTATGTTGAATCTTCCCATCGCTGCAAAGTTTACTTATAAATCGTAAACTTATTATGACTTAAAGTAAACCCAAGATTCTCGTAAATGGCAACATTCTCTACTCGTCTTTTATTGGTGGTCACTTCAATACTTTTTAAATTGTTCCGATCGGCATACTGCAAAACCTCATTTATTAATAACCTGCCAACCCCTTGCCCGCGATGTTTCTGGTGAATAAAGAACTCCTGAATCTCCCCCACCAATCCACAATGATGCAAAAGATTTTGGGTATGAAAACTAATAAAACCTAAATCTTCCGTTTCGTTTTCGGCAATTACATAGAGATTTTTCAGGTTCGAAATATTCTCACTGAAGATCGTTTCGAAAATTTCAAAATCTAAAACTTCATTTTCGAGTTCGCAAATTGCTTTGTAAACAAAATCTAAATCCTGTTTTTCTACTTTTCTGATTTTAACTTTTGATTCCATAGTCTTCTATAAATTACCATAAACCACAATATATTCAGCATAAACTAATTTATCGTTTAGCCAATTTATTGTTTCCAATAAAAAAGCACCCTCCTTTTCATTTTCATTTTCTAAAAGTTTTATTTTTTCAACAATCAATCTAATCGTTTTATGGTCAAAAAAATTATGACCCGTTTTATCAAATTCATCTTCAATTACATCATTCCACGGATTTCGCAAGGGGAAAACAGATTGAAACTCTTTCAAAAAAAGATCAAAATCTTCTGTTGGAATAAAAGCATCATTTCGCTTAGCAGTTTTATAGAATTCCCCTTTTCCATTTTCGGGCCATAAAACAAAGCCTATTTTAGAATCTGTTGCTTTTCCTGTTGTTATGATAATTGGTTTTTGATTAATTCTTTCGACTGTTTTTACAACATCGTAATTACATAACTCATAATTCTCTTTTGCAACATCATAATCACACTCTGTTTTTATACTTATTATCTTGATATTATCATTATGAAATTCCTGCTCACACAATTCAATGTCATCATTATTTTTTTTAAGAAGTCTAATAGCCTGGCTTAATGGAATTGAAATTTTATTTCTTAATATTCTTAGTTTTTCATTGTCCATAATTTAAATCTAATCTCTTGAATTCTTTTCTCCAGTTTTATAATTAGCTAATATCACTCAATTTTAAAATCTTATTATCTAAAAATTCAAAAACAGATTTCCCCTTCAAGTTTAATTCTTCTCCCGCTTTCATTCCGTTAGGAAAATCCATCGCCAAAACAGCATGGTAATCAATTTCGATCTCTGTTTTAGACTCAAAATGATTCAATACAGTAATTACTTGTGATCTGGCGGAAAAGTAGGCTTTTGCATTTTCGGCTTGTTCTTTAAATTCATTTAGTCCGTTTAAAGTCATATTTACTTCACCGTTCTGAATGTTTTCAAAAACAATATCCCGACTAAAGTCAGCTGTCATTTTATCAATATCGAATTGATTGTAACCTTCAACGTAATTCTTAATTATTCTTTCTCTATCAATCATAATCTGTTTTATTTTATATTTAAAGCCTGATTAAAGAAATTAGTTTAATCCAAGACGCCCGAATTTAACCTTATATTTTTGAACATAGCTATCCCATTTCTGTTTATTTTCTCCACTATTATAAAGAGATGCCGCATAATCAACAACTTCTTTACTAAAGTGATTCCCAAAAATAGCGTCAAGATGCTGTATTCCGGAATCAATTACACTTTTTAAAATGGATAATTTATCCTTTTCGCTTTCTTTACAAACCTTGTCGAGCCATAAACCTTTGCCGATTTTTACATATGCTGCAAGTAGACTATCGGTGATCAATTCAGCAGGAACATCATTAATGTTCGGTTCGTGTTTGCCTTTTTTAAAAGTCGTTATAATTAATTCTTCCGAGTAAAAACGCTCCGGAATCAATGAAACCAATGTTCCGCTCTCAGCCGCTTTCCAGCAAAGTTCTTCGGTTATAAATGGATCGGGAATTACCTGAAGCGCAAAACCATCTTTACTCACTAATTTCTCGCAAATTTCAGACGTAATAAAATCTTCTTCCACAAACGGTAATGCATGATGGGTTATATTTAATGCCATCTCACACAATGCTGCTGTTTTAAACTCGAGCGGAACTATTTTTAAATCTCTGTAATTGGACGAAACTCTCTTTTGCCAGTATTCCTGATTTTTTGGCAACGGATTACTTTCTTTTAAAACCAACTCCCCTTCCTCCAACTCTCTTTTCAGTTCTTCAAAAGTGGTTATTAGAGAATTATTAAGATGTTTTCGCAATTCGGCTGAAATAACTTCTTCGTCAGTTTCCTCATCATATTCCGATTCATTTTCAGGATCCATGTCGTCTGTTTTATCATTATAGTAGAACAAATTGTTATTACGGCTTAAGAATGTGGTATAATGATCTTCGACTATAAAAACCGGAGCTTCAATACAGCCCGAACATTTAAAATTACCGTGATTATAGGAAGTCATTACTACTTCTTTCGCAGTAACGTTGCCTTCAATTTCGACATACGAACCTCCCAACAACATGCTTTGACAACTCACATTTCCTTTAATAAAAACATAAGGTCCGTAATCGCCGTCGGCATTTATAATCGTTCCGTTTACAGAAAGATTTCCATTTATTAGGACTCCTTCAATTCTAAGATCTTCCATTTCTTTTAAGGGAAGATTTAATAGACCGGCAAGCCATTTTTTCTCTTTATCTTCATAAAGATCCAAGTAAAAGTTTCCTTCAAAATTTACACTTTCGGATGCAACCAAAAAAAAATCCTCCTCTTCCCATTCCTCAAAATAATCGAAACCTTCCCGATCGATTAAAAATAGATATTGCGATTTGACTTCTTTGATTGTTATTAATTTGAAACTTGGGTGATGCATTTTATGTTTTATTGGGCTGTTACTTGTACATAGATTATACAATATTACGCAATATTGTCCTTTCGACGAAGTAGATCACAGTCGGGATTCGACAAAGATTGGCGAATTACTGTGTAGATTTTCTAATGTGATTTACTTCGTCTGTTCGCTCTCGCTCGAATCTCCTTCGTCGAGATGACAAGATTAGTGGTTAATACTTACTGTAAAAAGAAAAAATCTGCAGAATCTGCGAAATCTACGTGAAACAAAACCGCCAATCTTTGTCGAGTTACGAGTGTGATTCTTCTTTCCTCAGAATGACAAGATTGTGGTTACTTTGCGTTGATCCTTCGACTTCGCTCAGGAAAACAAGATTGTGGTTAAGACCAACTGTAAAAAAGAAAAAATCTGCAGAATCTGCGAAATCTGCGTGAAACAAAACCGCCAATCTTTGTCGAGTTACTAGTGTGATTCTTCGTTCCTCAGAATGACAAGATTGTGGTTACTTTGCGTTGATCCTTCGACTTCGCTCAGGAAGACAAGATTGTGGTTAAGACCAACTGTAAAAAAGAAAAAATCTGCAGAATCTGCGAAATCTGCGTGAAACAAAACCGCCAATCTTTGTCGAGTTACGAGTGTGATTCTTCTTTCCTCAGAATGACAAGATTGTGGTTACTTTGCGTTGATCCTTCAACTTCGCTCAGGAAGACAAGATTGTGGTTAAGACCAACTGCAAAAAAGAAAAAATCTGCAGAATCTGCGAAATCTGCGTGAAACAAAACCGCCAATCTTTGTCGAGTTACTAGTGTGATTCTTCGTTCCTCAGAATGACAAGATTGTGGTTACTTTGCGACTTTGCGAGAAAAAACTAGCGTGCTTTGCGTAAACCTTAACGCCCTTCGCGGTGATCCTTTGACTTCGCTCAGGAAAACACAAAACAAATAATAAAACTTTAAGAAATCAATTTCATGCTGTTTGCTGAAAAAACGTAATTTTGAAATTCGAAGTTCAAAAACCGAATTATCATGAAATATCACCAAATAAACAGCGCTCTTTTTGTAAAAAACCGCAAAAAATTCACGGCAGAAATGAAACCTAATTCAGTTGCCGTTTTTAATTCTAATGACATTTACCCGGTTAGTGCCGACAGTACTTTGCCGTTTGCACAACACAGAGATATTTTTTATCTGAGTGGTGTAGATCAGGAAGAAAGTATTTTGCTTTTGTTTCCGGATGCACCTTATGAGCATCAAAAAGAAATTCTTTTCCTAAAAGAAACCAGCGAACATATCGCCATTTGGGAAGGTGAAAAACTGACTAAAGAACGTGCTTTTCAGGTTTCAGGAATCAGAACAGTGTATTGGTTACAGGATTTTCATAAGATTTTGAACGAAATGATGACGTATGCCGATACGATGTACATCAACACCAACGAACATTACCGCGCTACAGTGGAGACAGAAACCCGTGAAGCCCGATTCGTAAAATGGTGGAAAGAACATTATCCGGCACACAATGTAGCCAAAAGCAACCCGATTTTACAACGTCTTCGTTCTGTAAAAGAAAGCGAAGAACTTGATTTGATTCAGCAGGCTTGTGATATTACCGAAAAAGGTTTCCGTAGATTATTATCATTTGTAAAACCAAATGTTACCGAATACGAAATTGAAGCGGAATTGATTCACGAATTTATTCGTAACCGCTCTAAAGGTTTTGCTTATACTCCAATTATTGCTTCGGGAAATAATGCGAATGTTTTACATTATATCGAAAACAACCAACAATGTAAAGAAGGGGATTTAATTTTACTGGATGTTGCTGCCGAATACGCCAACTACTCAAGCGATTTATCCCGTACAATTCCAGTTTCGGGAAGGTATAACGAAAGACAAAAAGCAGTTTACAATGCTGTTTTAAGAGTAAAAAACGAAGCTACAAAAATGCTGACTCCGGGAACACTTTGGAAACAATACCATGTAGAAGTAGGGAAAGTGATGACCTCTGAATTATTAGGTTTAGGTTTGATCGACAAAGCCGATGTTCAGAACGAAAATCCGGAATGGCCCGCCTACAAAAAATATTTTATGCACGGAACGTCTCACCACATGGGTCTGGACACGCACGATTACGGATTACTTCACGAGCCAATGAAAGCCAATATGGTTTTTACCGTTGAACCGGGAATTTATATTCCGGCAGAAGGATTCGGAATTCGTTTAGAAGACAACGTGGTGATTCAGGAAAAAGGAGAGCCATTTAACCTAATGCGCAACATTCCTATTGAAGCTGACGAGATTGAAAGCTTGATGAATGAATAAATAGAAAAAAGCCCTTAATAAATTTATTAAGGGCTTTTTCAATTTTATATATCAATTACTCTCCGATTTTTGCGATTTGCACATCCAACTGGAATTTTCCGGCAGCTTCGCTTTCATCAATCAACTCAAAAAGCTCTAAAGCTCTTCTTGCGTTTTTCTCTTCTTCTCTCTGCTCAGCAACATACCACATCATAAAATCTTCTGTAGCATAGTCATTTTCAGCTCTACATTTTGCAATTACTTTATTCACTGCTTGTGTAACTGCAATTTCATTCTGCAAAGCAATTTCAAATACTTCTCTCAAAGAAGCAAATTCCTGCTGCACTTCCGGAACAGACGGCGTAACGGCAATCCCTCCCATATCTGTAATATATTTGAAAACTTTTAGGAAATGCTCTCTCTCTTCCTCGGCTTGTTTGTACAAATAAGATGCTGTATTAGCATAACCATTTCTATCTAACCATGCTGCCATAGCTAAATATTTGTTAGAAGCGTCACTTTCTAATTTTGCTTGTAAGTTTAATATATTTTCTACACTTTCAACTAATGAAGTACGTGTTCTTAATAAATCTTTCATATCCTCTAATTTTTATATGTGTAAAATTACAAAAATTAAAGAAGGCACCTCTAACTGCTCGAAAATTTGGATTTGATCTAAGTAAGAATCTAAATAAGCTCTACGTTTACAATATTACAAAGCATAGAATGTAAAGTGAGGGTAAATTTAGTTCCGTTTAATAAATCTCTTAACTGCACTATTTCACAGATAGTAAGATTTCTGGAAAAATTTCTTTTGGTGGTTTCAATCAATTGTGCGTCTGACCGATCAGATAAGTCATAAAGCATATTAAGAATATCAACGCTATTGACCTTTCTTTGAAAAATCAAAAAATCATGAATTTTGTAACTTGACACTGTATCAACAAAATTGATGATTATACTATTGGTCAAATCACATTGATAACTATATCCTTTTTCGGTTTCAAATAATACTTTGGTGGTCAAATCACTAACTAACGCCATTCTGATAAAATATAATAACGTTGCAAAAATATAGAATTTAAAGCAATAAAAAACATAATTAAGACTAATTTAAAATAACAAAATCATTTAATGCTCTTAAAAACAGCGGTAACTGACTAAAGAATGTAACATTCTACGGCATTATTAGTCTAATTTTAAAAACAAATAAATTAAGAAATTATGCAAGCACACGAAATAGATTATCAGATTTTTGGGGAAGAAATGCAATATGTTGAAATAGAACTGGACCCGCAGGAAATTGTAATTGCCGAAGCTGGCAGTTTCATGATGATGGAAAACAACATCCAGATGGAAACTATATTTGGAGACGGTTCTCAACAACAAGGATCAGGTTTGTTTGACAAACTTTTAAGCGCAGGAAAAAGAGTTCTTACCGGCGAAAGCTTATTTATGACAGCATTTTTAAACCAAGGCAATAGCAAAAGCAAAGTTTCATTTGCGTCGCCCTATCCTGGAAAAATCCTTCCAATTGATTTAACAGAATTTCAAGGCAAATTTATCTGCCAAAAAAGCTCGTTTTTATGTGCTGCTAAAGGTGTTTCTGTCGGAATAGAATTTTCTCAGAAACTTGGACGTGGTTTATTTGGCGGTGAAGGCTTTATTATGCAAAAAATCGAAGGAGATGGAATGGCATTTGTACATTCGGGCGGAACAATGGCTAAAAAAGTATTGGGACCAGGCGAAGTCCTAAAAGTAGATACGGGATGCATCATTGGTTTTACTAAAGATGTAGCTTATGATATTGAATTTATTGGCGGAATTAAGAATTCTATTTTTGGTGGCGAAGGATTATTTTATGCCACTTTAAAAGGTCCCGGAACAGTTTATATACAATCGTTGCCTTTCTCGAGACTGGCTGACCGCATTATTGCATCGGCACCAAAATCTGGCGGAAACAGCCGTGACGAAGGAAGCCTGCTAGGCGGATTAGGAAATCTTTTAGATGGTGATAACCGATTTTAATTTGTAATGGCTTTCAGAAATGGAAGCCATTTTTAATTCGTTCACAAACCGTATTTTGCTATAAATAAATTTATTCCAGTTTTAAAGATTTCCCAATTAAATCAAGACATCTCGATATTTTACTTCAGCTTTCTTAACTTTGTGCCTGACAACAAAAAAAGTTCATTTTGAAAACGCTTTTATACAAAAATACCAAAATATCATACTCAGATTCGGGAACTGGAAATGCAATTGTATTCCTTCACGGCTTTCTGGAAAACAAAAAAATGTGGAAAGACTATGTTGATTTTTTCTCTGAAAAATATCGTGTCATTACAATCGACTTATTAGGACACGGCGAATCGGATTCTTTGGGATATGTGCATACGATGGAAGACAATGCCAATGCCGTTCAGGAAGTGCTGAATCATTTAAAGATTGAAAAAGCTACCGTTGTAGGACATTCAATGGGAGGTTATGTTGGTTTGGCTTTCGCCGAATTGTTTCCAAAAAACATTCAGAAACTGGTTTTACTCAACTCTACTTCAAGGGAGGATAGCCCAGAGAGAAAACTTAACCGAACACGAGCTATCAAAGCAGTCAAACAGAATTACGCAACCTTTGTGAGTCTGGCTATTGGTAATTTGTTCAGTGAGAACAACCGAATCCGATTAACCGACGAAATCGAAAAAGTAAAAACGCAGGCACTCCAAACACCTTTACAGGGAATTATAGCTTCACTTGAAGGAATGAAAGTCAGAAAAGACAGGGAAACACTTTTACAACAAAACCTTTTTCCCGTTTTATTAATTTTAGGAAAAAAAGATCCTGTTCTGGATTACGAAGATTCCCGTACTCAGATAGATGATACTACAGCAGAACTCATTTCTTTCGAAGACGGACATATGAGTCATATCGAAAACAAAGAGGAATTAAAAACCGTTTTGTCTCAATTTTTCTCTTAGATCACGGCCTTCAACATAAAAAAAGACCGTTTCGAAAAATTATCGAAACAGCCTTTTCTTCTTTTTGTTGGGGGCAAAAATTTATACTTTTTTAAAAATTTCTTTTTAAAAATTTCGGCAAAGTTATTCCTTTTATGCACTAATCCTAAGCCCTTGAATCACTTTTATTTATAGTTTATACTTTGATGGTTTATTGGGTGAAATTTGTAGACAAATTCATCAAAAAGAAATACACTCCTTAAAAATTATAACATTTTACTTCATAAAATTCATTTAAAAAAAGTCCATTTTAAATATAATTTCAGAAATGAAATCACTTTTTCATCAGGAAAACATCAAAGTTGATATTCTGAATAAAAACGATTAATCCATTTTCTCTTCAAAAGGAATTGTCCGGTCAAAAATCTCTTTTAACAGTAATACGATTTCCTCTAAATACTTACTCAAAATTTCTTTTGAAACTGTAGTAGTACTCTCTTTATCCTCTTTGAATGTGAAAGGCAAAAAACCTGATTTAAGATTTTTAAAAGAAATTATACCCGCTTCGATGGGGATTTCTTTCGCTTTGGTTTCAAACATAAAGGCATAAGCCAAAACCTGAATAATTTTATCATTTTTAAGCTCCTGAGTCAATCCGTTCCATGATTTCAGGATAACATTTGTCTTTTCAACTTTTCCTGTCTTATAATCAATAATTCGGATTTTCCCGTTGTGTAATTCAATACGATCCACATTACCTCTAATTAAAACAGGAAACGGCAAATCCGGATGATTTAATTCACGTTCAAAAGTTTCCTCCAAAGCTATGATCTGAACCGCATCTCCATTTTTAAGAGATTCTAATTCCATTTTCAAAAAATTAGAGACATTTCGCTTCGCTACTTCAAAGGCCAAAAGATTACGTCCTTTTTTTATCTCACCTTCTTTATAAACCAATTTAAACTGATTTAAAACTTCAGCATCCAATAATTTGAAACAATTTTCGAGATCTGTTTCCGAGATGAACTTACCTATAAAGGGCTCATAAAGTGTTTTTAACGTTTCGTGAATGATAGTTCCAAGAGTATTCAGCGCGATATTCTCCTCAACCTCTTCCACTTCCCTAATTCGAAGTATTTTTTGAAAATAAAAATCTATCGGATTTCGGATGTAACTCGTCAAAGCCGAAGGAGAAAAACCAGCAAGTGCAATTTCTTTTAAACGATCCATCACAGCATCGGATTTAGGAACCACCATAGGCTGATAAGCCGTTGTGGGCAAAACAGGATTATAGATATCAAACGTTAAGTTGTGTTTCTTTTGTTTCTCTACCTCCAATTGTGTGATAAAACGACTACGTTCTCCTGCATCCAATCCATCATTTTCAGTATTATAAATCAAATAGATATTTTGGGCTCTTTGCAGTAAATGGTAAAAGTGATAGGTATAAATGGCATCCTTCTCTTTAAAAGTAGGCAATCCCAGTTCGTTTTTGACATCATAGGGAATAAATGAATTCTGAGATTTTCCAGCCGGGAACTTTCCTTCATTCATCGATGTCACAATTACAGTATCAAAATCAAGTACACGACTTTCCAAAACCCCCATAATTTGCAGTCCACGTAAAGGCTCTCCTTCAAACGAAACTTCAGCCACATCAATAATCTGTTTATAGATCGCATGCAAAGTATCTATATTATCAATGTGATTGTGTTTTGTGTAATAATTAATTAGCTTATTAATTACTTTAAAGACAGCATAAACAAAAGCTTTGGCAATTTTTTCCTCCTCATTATCATTGCTGAAATTTCCTTTTATCAAAAGTAAAAGAGCCGAAACATTTTCAAGAACAGCAATCGATCCATTCTCCCACTTTTGAAAAAGCAGATCAAACAATGGCGTTGGACTCAAATTGAGTTCTAAAACCCGATTATGCGTAATAAAAGTGTAATTATTCTCCTTGATAATCCGAACCAAGTTACTGGCATTGGCATAAGGTTCAACCAATGGATGTGTAAGAATATCAAGTATATCTTTATAATAAAAGACATAACTTTCTCCTTTACGCGAAAGCGCATTGGTATGCATTCTAAACAATTTCGCGATTAATATCTGCGATGGGTTGTTCTTTCCCGAATAACCCATTGTAATATTCAAACTTCCAACCGAAGAAGGCAGGGAATATAAAACCGGCATCAGTAGATTCTCCTCACCCAGCACAATAGCCACTTTATCTAAAGCAGTAGTTGGGTTTTCTGTGATCATATTCTCGACAATACTACCCGCTAGTTTTGCCTGACCAATTGTTTTAGGCGTCCCTATGATCTGAATGTTTTTAGACTGTGAAAAATCATCTACAATCCATTCAAACGGATGAGCCTTATAATGTTTCCAATTTTCTTTAAAACGTCTCACAAAAAGTCCCGCATCATGATAAGGATCATTTAAGAAAGTCTGATCAACATCCCAATAAATCCTAGCCTGATCTAAGGCCAAAAGATGCTGAACAATTTTTTCTTCAGCTGCGTTCAAAGCATTAAATCCTGCAAAAATGAAACTACGATTTGAAACGGTATTCGAAAAGTGATTGAGATTGTTTACGGCTTCCCGATAAATCAATCCCTGGTATCCAATTGATTTATTCAGTAAGTGATTGTATAGCGAATCATAATACAATGGAAGAAGTTTCCAGAAATCAATATAATTCTCTAAAAGTTTGGTTTTGTTCTCGACTTCAATCCCCCATTTTTTGATGTCTTCAATATCACTTAAATACGACAAGACATGCGAAGGATCTAACAGATAGCGATCGATTTCATTAAAATCCTGCAGAAGTGTTTTTGCCCAATTGGCAAATAATTCAAAAGACTGTTGATGTTGTTTCTCTGTTACGGAAAGATACACATCATAGAATTCAAACAAAAGCTCAATTGAATCAACTGATCGGATCGAGGCTACGTCCTGCACAAAATCTTCAATACTAATAATTTCAGGCGAAAGTATTGTTTTCTTCGTCTCATTTTTCAGGGCCTCGATTAAAAAAACTTTTGCTCTTTTATTAGGCAGAATAATAGTTGTTTCAGCAAGTTTATCTGAATATTCCTGAATTATAACGGTCGCTATTTTCCCGAGAAAAGAAGTATTTATCATTTGATAAAAATAAAAAAAGCCATTCAATTAAGAATGGCTTTTAGTATTTATTTAGACAGTAAATTAGATTTTACCTTGGTATTTAGAACCAATGTGTTTAATTTCTGTTCTTCTGTTTTGTGCTTTACCTGCAGCAGTTTTGTTGCTTGCAACTGGTTGAGAAGATCCGAATCCTTTAGACTCTAAGTTCTCAGCATTTACACCTCTTTCGATTAATGCATTTTTCACAGCGTCAGCTCTTTCTTGAGAAAGTTTGTCGTTGATTTTTGCAGAACCTGTACTATCTGTGTGTCCTTCGATAGAGAATTTCGCGTTTGGATAGTTTTTAAGGATTTCTTTAATTGCATCTAATCTAGCTGGAGTTTCTTTGTCACCAGTTTTGAAAGTAGCTTTTCCTGAGTTAAAGTAAACCGCTCTAGCTTGAACTTTAAGATCTTCTAAAGCTTCAGTAGTTACTTCAGGACAACCTCTGTTAGAAGCAGGACCGTAAACTGTAGGACAATCGTCATCTTTATCAGCTACACCGTCTTTGTCAGCGTCTAAGAAAGGACAACCACCATTTTCTCTAGGACCAGCAACTGTAGGACATTTGTCATCTTTGTCAGCGATACCATCACCGTCAGTATCAGGACAACCTTTTAAAGCAGCTAAACCAGCAACATCTGGACAAGCGTCATCTTTGTCAGCAATTCCGTCTCCGTCAGTATCAGGACATCCGTTTAATGCAGCTAAACCAAATACATCTGGACAAGCGTCAGAAGCGTCAACGATTCCGTCTCCATCAGTATCAGGACATCCGTTGAATTGTTTTAAACCAGCAACATCTGGACAAGCATCATCTTTATCGTAGATTCCGTCTCCGTCAGTATCTTTACCTCCGAATTTGAAAACTAGACCTGCAGTGTGTTGAAAGTGAGATGGAGCATCTGGAACACCAGCTTTGTCTGTTCTATCACCACTAACTGACCATTTGTATCTTGTAGCAAGCTCAAGACCAATAGCATCAGTAAACCAGAAAGTAACACCAGCACCTGGGTTAACAGTTCCGTAGCTGCTATCTCCGAAGAAAGTATAACCTCCACCAACAGATAACGAAGGATCGATTACTTTAGATTTGATTAATTCCTGGAAGCTATATTTAATAGTAGCATCAATTCCGTAATACATCAAGTCACCAGGATTAGTTACTACGTTACCTCTACTATCATGCCCTACAGCAGATGGACTGAAAGTAACATACTTATCAATCTTGTTCACAGATCCTTGTAAACCAACAGAGAAACCGCTACCTACATATCTATTTACACCAATGTAAGATAGAGAAGGAAGAATATTCCAGTTGTCTTTTACAGCGAATGGCTGAGAAAAATGTTGATCGAAGAAACCACTTCCTGACCCAGAACTTGTTCTAGTATCAACGGCATTAACTCCAAAAGAGATAGCCCATGGATTGTTGCTGTCTTGTGCGTGAGAACTTAAACCCATCACCATCATCACAGCAACTAAAAGTTTGTTAAGATGTTTCATACTTAATTTTTTTTAATTACAATTTAGTTAATTACAAGCAAAAGTAACACCAAAATTTTTAAATACAAAATGAAATGTTAAAAAAAACCTACAAAAATTCGACCAAAGTGGGAATTATATAACTTTTAACATTTGTCCGACAACTGTAAAAGCGTCTATAGCCCTGTCTAAGTGCTCTTTTGTATGCGCGGCCGATAATTGCACTCTAATCCTCGCTTTTTCTTTAGGTACTACAGGGAAGAAGAATCCGATTACATAAATGCCTTGTTTCAATAATTCATTTGCCATAGTCTGCGACAATTTCGCATCATATAACATGACCGGAACGATAGCCGAATCTCCATCAATGATATCAAAACCGGCTTTTTTCATTCCTGCTTTAAAGTAATTGGTATTCCATTCTAATTTATCTCTTAAAGTAGTATCCTTTTCTAACAATTCAAATACCTTAATAGAAGCCCCAACAATAGCCGGTGCTAGTGAGTTTGAGAATAAATACGGTCTTGAACGCTGACGCAATAACTCAATAATTTCTTTTTTGGCAGTAGTATAACCTCCCATTGCCCCACCTAAAGCTTTACCAAGGGTTCCGGTAATAATATCAACTCTTCCCATAACTCCTTTTGCTTCGAGAGTTCCTTTTCCGGTTGCTCCGATAAATCCTGCAGCATGGCACTCGTCTACCATCACCATAGCATCGTACTTATCTGCCAGGTCACAAATTTTATCAAGGGGTGCTACAAGGCCGTCCATTGAGAAAACTCCATCAGTAACAATTAATTTGAAACGCGCACCAGCTTCATTTGCTTTAATTAATTGCTGCTCCAAATCTTCCATATTACTGTTCTCATAACGGTAACGCGCTGCTTTACACAAACGAACTCCGTCAATAATAGACGCATGATTCAGACTGTCTGAAATAATAGCATCATTTTCTCCTAACAAAGGTTCGAAAACACCACCATTGGCATCAAAAGCCGCGGCATAAAGAATAGTATCTTCTGTCCCATAAAAATCTGCAATCTTCTTCTCTAAAGTTTTATGAATATCCTGTGTTCCGCAAATAAAACGTACTGATGACATCCCAAAACCATGTGAATCCATTGCGTCTTTTGCCGCTTGTACCACTTCAGGATGTGATGAAAGTCCTAAATAATTGTTGGCACAAAAATTTAAAACTTTTTCTCCTGTGGAAATCGTTATCTCAGCATCTTGTGCTGAAGTTATAATGCGTTCTTTTTTGAAAATTCCGTTTTCTTCAATTGTTTGCAACTCATTTTGCAAATGTTCTTTTATTTTACCGTACATTTCTATTTATTTAAAACGTTAAAAATTAACAACTTAAGACAAAAACACCTAGTCAAACCTTTAACATCTGATTAATTTTTTCACAAATTTACTACATCGATTTCTGATCCGATGTATACCAACGCTTTTTTTAACACTTTATAACCTAAATCCTCTATAGCCTCCTCATACTCCTGAATTTGTCTTGTATATTTTGAATTGATCACTCCTGTTTTATAATCCAACAAATAAGCTTCTTTATTTGAAGTAAGAACAATACGATCGGGTTTTAAAATCCTGCCTTCTTTCTGAACAATTGTCTGTTCGTTCAAAATAGTTGCATTTCCATCGAAACAAATACTCAGCTCCGGATGATTCACAATTTCCTGAAGTGTCTTTGAAACCATATCGACCTGATCGTTTGTAATAAGTCCATTTTCAATTCCTTTTGTAATTGCCAGATCCACATCCGACCGATCTTTAACAAAAGCCAGAATTTCGTGAACTATATTACCATAAGCGATTGCCTCCTGCTGATGCGTTCCCCACATTAAAGCCTCTCGTTGTGCAATCTTGATGTTTTTCGGATTTAAAACTTCCGAAACAACAGGAATCGTCTTCACCAAATCAACTGATTTTACAGCATTCGAAAGCCTACTCTTATTGCCAAACTCATACTCTGATCGTTCAGCATCATAAACCCCTTTATGCATTAAATACCGAATAAAAAAAGAAGCCATATTATTAGGCAATTCACCATCTTTCCTTTCTTTCATCCCTTGCGATATCACATACAATTGCTCTTCAGCACGTGTTAAAGCAACATACAAAACATTTATATTATCCAGCAGTTCTTCCTGTTTCTTCAAGTTAAAAACTGCCGAAGCACTCTCACCGAAACCTTCAACCGCACTACTATTATCGATCAAAGCTTTTGGAACATCTAAATTTACATCTTCGGTGTCGAGCCATAATTTATCCTTTGGTTTTCGATTGTAGTCTTCTTCTGCAAATGGCATAATGACAACCGGAAATTCCAATCCTTTTGATTTATGAATCGTCATGATCCGAACAGCATTGTTTCCTTCAGGAGACGGAATGCTAAATTTCTCCGCATTTTTATCCCAATAACTTAAAAAATCAGCTATACCAGCCTGATTTCTCATGTCCCGCTCTAAAACAATATCCAAAAAGAACTGAACATAGGCATTTCCTTCATTAGGAAGAATAAATTTTGCAATTATAATTTCAACCGCCTCATACAAGGATTTTTTACGAACATCTTCGAAAGAAAGCGAGACATCAAAAGTTAAAAGCCATTTTTCAAAATCACCTTCCTTTTTTTGAGACATCCCTAAAGCAATAAAGTCATGAATTGGCAGCTGAACTTCTTTATTGGATCCCAAAAAATGAAGAAAATTTGCTTTCGACTCTAAATCAGCACTGTTGTTTAAATATTTCAGCAAGTAAACAATCAAACGCACCTCTGTTGCATTTTGAATCATTAGGGTTTCAGATGATAAAAGCGGAATATTCTGCTCCGTTAAATAGTTCGCAATAGCAATTCCCTGATCTCTTTTTCGGGTTAAGATTACAATATCCTTGTATTCAAAACCTTCCCGAACCACTTTTTGAATGGTATTTAAAGTCGCCAAAACATACAGATCCGATTTCTCGACCACTTCTTCTTCGTCTGCATAATCTGACTTCTCGATTAGAGGAAGAAAAGCAATATTAACATAGCCTCCCTTCTTTGAATTTATGTTCTGAAAACTATGATTTTCATACAAATCTTTGTAATCTTCATTGGTAAACTCTGCCGAAATTAATTTAAAAAAATCGTTATTAAATTCAATTACCTCACTATAACTGCGGTAATTTGTATCTAAATGCTTAACCTCTTTTTTATGGTTAAAAAAAGCATTTTCTTCTTTTCCTAATTCTATAAACTGTTCTGCTTTTCCCCCTCTCCATCGGTAAATAGATTGTTTCGGATCTCCCACTATCATCAGCGTCCCTTTGTTTCCAAAATCATCTTCTCCGGAAAGGGAATTATGAATCAGCGGAATCAGATTCTGCCATTGCATCTCGGAGGTATCCTGAAATTCATCGATAAAAAAATGGCGGTATTTCTCTCCCAAACGCTCATAAATAAACGGTGCAGGCTGATTCTGAATTTCACGGTGAATAATAGCGTTGAATTCAGAAATAGACAGTACATTTTGCTCTGATTGAATTTTAGCCAATTCATTACTAACCGTATTCAACAGCGACAATGGCGTAATATTTTTCAGAAAGGCTTTATAGAAATCTCTTTTTTCGAAATTCTTATAGATTTTCACCAGAATATGAAGCAGTTCAGGGATTATATTTTCAATTAACGCACGGTCTTTTGCGGTTTTATTGATTGCTATATCATCAAATTCGTGAAAAGTTTTATTTCGTGGATTAAATTTCCCGTCGCGAATACTTTCTAAATGGTTTGGAAAAGTACCGCGAGAGAATGACTTCAAATCGATTCCGTTTTTATCGATTAAAGCTAATGCCTCAATCGCAAAATTTTCATTTTCAGATTCGAGTTCTTTACACAAAGCGAGCATTTTTTTCTTGATCTCAATAAACTCTTCAATAGATTTATCCTGAAAATGAGAAATTTCATTCCGATTGTTTTCATTCAGAACGAGCCTACCCGTTTCTAAGATTTCCCGGGAAACATCCCAACTTTTATCATCGTCGGTTTTTTCCATCGTGAAATCAACCAACAGCTTAGTCAATGTTTCGTCCTGACCGGCCTGTGCAATTATAGCGTCAACGGCCTCAACCAGTAAGTTCTCTGTATCCAAAGTGACTTCAAAGGTCATTGGCAGATTAAGATCATGTGCAAAAGCACGAATCACTTTATGTGTAAATTTATCAATGGTAGAAATATCAAAAGCAGCATAATTATGAATTAAGTGCTTGATAATATTTTGAGATTTTGTTTTAATCTTAATAACCGAAAGTCCGGTATCCCGAGACAAATCCTCCATCAAATCGTTTGCTTTTGCGGAAGGCTCATCTTTTGCAAACTCAGACAAACTTCCAACAATACGGCTTTTCATTTCATGAACTGCTTTATTGGTGAATGTAATGGCCAGAATGTTGCGATAAGCATCGTTCCTTGGAGAAGAAAGAATAATTTTAAGGTACTCTTTTACCAAAGTATAGGTCTTTCCGGAGCCTGCAGATGCATCATAGATAGAGAAAGACGGACTTTGCATAAGTTTGGTTTTTCGTAGGGTAAAAATAACACATTAATTTTAAACAGGCTCTAAATCCCAATAATGTAAAATTCCAATACCTGATGCATTTAATACATACAGTTATTGGAATTTGGAAATTAAATATTTTAGACTTTTTACAAAAATTATGCTGTTTTAGGAAATGCTCTTTTATTAAAAACCAGCAATATCCCCACTCCTGTAGAAATTGCCACATCGGCAACATTAAAGATCGCATTAAAAAAAGAAACCTCTTCACCTCCCCATAAAGGAAACCAGGCAGGTAAAGTACCTCTCCAGATCGGAAAGTAAAACATGTCTACAACCAAACCATGAAACCATGTTCCATAAGGTTCCGGCGAGAAAAGCGTTGCTAAATTACTATCACTGGCATCAAAAATAACCCCGTAGAATACTGAATCGATTATATTTCCGGCAGCTCCTGCAAAAATCAAAGCAATGGCAACAATTAAATAATTAGAATAACGCTTCTTAACCGAATCGGCTAACCAGTATCCAATTCCGAATACAGCAAAAATCCTGAAAACAGTCAAAATCAATTTACCATATTCTCCGGGAATTTTAGTTCCCCAGGCCATTCCCTCATTTTCAATAAAATGAATTCTAAACCAGTCAAAAACTTCCACTTCATCTCCTAGTACAAAGTTTGTTTTTACATAGATTTTTGAAAGCTGATCAACAATTAAAACTAAGAATATAAGCAAATACGCTTTTCGTAATGACATTTTATTAAATTTTGATGCGGCAAAAATAACAATTTAATCAAAAAAAACGCTCCCAATGGAGCGTTAATTGTTTTTTGAGGACAAACGAGCAGGTATTACATCAATTCATCACCTATATAGAGAATTTATTTTCTCACATTGGACTGCGCTGACTTTTTGGGAGGATCAGCGAAGAATTCTGAAATCGACTTAAAGAGCCCTTTCCCTTCTTTTCCTGCTGCTGCGTTCTTAGCCTCAGCTTTCTTGACCTGAGTTTTAAACTGAATACGAATCCTTTCAAATTCTTTCATTCTGTGCTCTACATCAGAGCTTACCTCTTTAAATTTCAACACTTTAGCCATTTTACAAGATTTTAATGTTAAATAAATAAAATTATTCATGATTTGGTATTACAATGATACATAATTTAATTTATATTTGTTAATAAAAATTAACACTTGTTTAGATTAAAAGATCATATTTACCCTTTATACGGCATTAAAACGAAAAGAATTTAACAACTTTCTTAAATCCTACAAATATGAATGAAATCACAACTACTCTAAACGATTTTCTGCTTCATACCAAATCTTCCGCAGCATTAATTATCAATGGAAAAGGAAAACTAATCACATCACTTCACTTAGACTATGCAGACAGTATTGCCGCAATGAGCTCTGCCATAGTATCGATGAGCGACAAATTATTATTAGATCTTGAAAAAGGCTCCTTAAAACAACTCTTTTTAAAAACCACTGAAGGAGTTATTATCGGAAACAAAATAAGCGGCACAAATTTCATTATTACATTTTCAAAAGACGGAAGCAATCTGGGGTTATTATTACGATCGACCGAGGAAACTGCTGCTGAGTTAAGCAAAAATTCACTGTTAAAATAACATATTTCTATTAACACCAAACCCCGAAAACTATGAGTAATGACTTTTTAAACGTTTTTTTGAATGAAATGAAAACTAACGTAAACGGCTTTATTGCAGTAGCTGTAACAGAAATCGAATCAGGATTAAGCTTTGGAAACCTGACAATAGATCCGGCATTTGACCCTGAACTTGCAGCAGCATACAACCTAGAAGTTGTTAAAGCAAAATTAAGCGCCGTAAAAGCTTTAAATTTAAATCAGGAAATCGAAGACATTTTGATTACACTTTCGAATCAAATTCACATCATCGACATTTCTCCCAACAAAAAATTCATGATCTATCTTGCCGCTGACTCTACTAAAGCAAATTTAGGAATGACAAGAGCTGTTTTAAGAAAACACAAATTAGAACTGGAAAAAAATCTGGCTTAATCTCAAGCCAACTTTTTAATTAGAACTGTCTTCCAAACTGGCAGTTCTAATTATTTTTTACTCCTTATAGTCTCCAAAAACTATCGTTTGAAAAATTCTTACAAAAAATAAGCAACATTATTTTACTACATTTAGCCTTTTGTAATTCAATTCTTTATTTATCACTCCGTTACTCCTTAAACAAAACCGTTAAAACATTAAACAAAAAAAACGCCCCTAATTAAGGAGCGTCTATTTTATGAAGTATTAAAATTGAAAATTATCTCTGCAAGTTTTTAGCTTCGATACTCATTGTAGCATGAGGAACGATTTTAAGCCTTTCTTTGCTGATTAATTTACCTGTTACTTTGCAAATACCATAGGTTTTATTTTCAACACGGAATAATGCGTTTTTCAGATCGCGTATAAACTTTTCCTGTCTGATCGCCAACTGTGAGTTTGCTTCTTTAGACATTGTTTCGCTTCCTTCTTCAAATGCTTTAAAAGTTGGAGAAGTATCATCTGTTCCGTTATTCAAATCGTTCATATAAGCACTCTTAATTAAATCCAGATCAGCTTGTGCTTTTTGTATTTTGCTTTGAATTATTTCTTTGAACTCTGCTAAATCAGCATCAGAGTATCTTGTAATTTCATCTATCATCTTATATTATTTTGAAATTAATATCATTGTTTTAATGTCATCAAATTCAATTTCTGTGCCGTTTTCTAAAGCGTCAACAAAAACCAAATCATCAGTCAATGTCTCAGACTTAATATAGTCTTCATTTTTTAGAATTGCCTCTTCTAAAAGGCCACTTCTTTTTATTTGAACTTTAATTTTATCGGTAACTTCAAATCCTGAATCTTTACGAATATTTTGAATTCTGTTTACCAATTCTCTCGCGATTCCTTCGTTTTTCAATTCTTCAGAAATTGTAATATCAAGTGCAACCGTAATTCCATTTGAATTTGCAACCAGCCAGCCTTCGATATCCTGAGATGTTATTTCGACATCTTCTAATGATAAAGTTACGGTATTTCCTGCAATTACAATATCCAATGCTCCCTGCTTGTCCAATTGATTGATCTGACCTGCAGAAAAAGACTGTATCTCTTTGGAAATCAACCCCATATCCTTACCGAAACGTGGCCCAAGAGCTTTAAAATTAGGCTTAATCTGTTTCACCAAAATACCTGAATCATCGTCTAAAAGCACAATTTCTTTAACGTTAACTTCTGCTTTTACAAGTTCAGAAATCGCTTCAATTTCAGCCCTCTGATTCTCGTCAA
The DNA here is from genome assembly GCF_020905335.1 of Flavobacterium lipolyticum. Classification (NCBI taxonomy): domain Bacteria; kingdom Pseudomonadati; phylum Bacteroidota; class Flavobacteriia; order Flavobacteriales; family Flavobacteriaceae; genus Flavobacterium; species Flavobacterium lipolyticum. The sequence continues at coordinate 1,550,932 of NZ_JAJJMN010000001.1, forward strand.
GTACCGGAATCATTACCTTTTGCAAAGGTTGACGTACTTTAATCATTTCCTTTTTACGCAGTGACAAAACCAAAGACGATATAGTTTGCGCCTTCTGCATTTTGCTTTCTAACGTTTTATTAACAAAGTTTTCGACAAATTTCGGGAACTCTGCCAAGTGAACACTGGCAAATTGCTCTGTTTGCGTCGAACCTGTTAGATCGCGGTATAATTTATCCATGAAAAAAGGAGCGATCGGAGCACTTAATTTACTTATCGTTAATAAACAAGTGTAAAGCGTTTGATAGGCTGCGATTTTATCATGGGCGTATTCTCCTTTCCAGAAACGACGACGACACAAACGAACGTACCAGTTGCTCAGGTTTTCCTGAACGAAGTCAGAAATAGCCCTTGCTGCTTTCGTAGGCTCATAATCTTCATAACATTCGTCAACAAATTTTATTAAGCTATGCAATTCAGACATGATCCACTGATCGATTTCCGGTCTTTCGTTTAACGGAATTTCAGCTTCTGCATATTTAAACCCATCAATATTGGCATATAACGAGAAGAATGAATACGTATTATACAGCGTTCCGAAGAATTTACGGCGAACCTCAGCAATTCCTTCAATATCAAACTTTAAGTTATCCCATGGATTTGCATTAGAGATCATGTACCAACGTGTGGCATCAGGACCGTACTCCTTAATGGTTTCAAAAGGATCTGTTGCATTTCCTAAACGTTTCGACATTTTTTGTCCGTTTTTATCCAGAACCAAACCATTCGAAACGACATTTTTGTACGCAATTTTATCAAAAACTAAAGTTCCGATTGCATGCAGTGTATAAAACCATCCACGAGTCTGATCGACACCTTCTGCGATGAAATTCGCAGGGAAATCTTTATTCTCATCGATTTTATCTTTATTTTCAAAAGGGTAATGCCATTGTGCATAAGGCATCGCTCCCGAATCAAACCAAACGTCAATTAAATCGCTTTCACGTTTCATTGGCTGGCCTGAAGCTGAAACCAAAGTAATTCCGTCGACTACATTTTTATGCAGGTCAACTAAATCATAATTTGATTCAGACATATTTCCGATTTCAAAACCTTTGAATGGGTTTTCTTTTTGAAAACCTGCTTCGATAGATTTTTCGATCGCATGATACAATTCTTCAACAGAACCAATAAGAACTTCTTCTTTTTTGTCTTCAGTCCTCCAAATTGGCAATGGAATCCCCCAATATCTAGAACGAGATAAGTTCCAGTCGTTGGCATTTTTCAGCCAGTTCCCAAAACGTCCTTCACCAGTAGACTTAGGCTTCCAATTGATAGTTTCGTTCAGGTCGAACATTCTATCTTTGACATCGGTTACTTTAATAAACCATGAGTCTAGCGGATAATATAATAACGGCTCATCAGTTCTCCAACTGTGTGGATAACTATGTACGTATTTTTCAACCTTAAAGGCTTTATTTTCTTCTTTTAATCGAATAGCAATTTCAACATCTACAGAACGCTCCGGCGCCTGACCTGCATCGTAATATTCGTTTTTCACATATTTCCCTGCCAAATCACCTACATGAGAAGTGAATTTTCCTTGCAAATCTACTAAAGGAACTGCTGTACCATTTTCATCTAAAACCAACATTGGCGGTACTTCCGGCTTAGCTTCTTTTGCTACTTTCGCATCATCAGCACCAAAAGTAGGCGCAGTATGCACTACTCCTGTTCCATCTTCTGTGGTAACAAAATCTCCTGTGATTACTCTGAACGCATTTTCAGGATTCTGATAAGGCAACACGTATGGTAATAATTGTTCGTAGCGAATTTCTGCCAAATCGGTTCCTTTTGCTTCTGCTACAATTTTATACGGAAGCTGTTTATCGCCGTTTTTCACTTTATCAAAATCAGCATCGTCTTCGCTGGCAAAAAATCCTTTTCCGAATTGCTTTCCAACTAAATTTTTAGCCAAAATCACATTGATCGGTTCAAAAGTATACTGATTGAACGTTTTTACTAAAACATAATCGATTTTTGGTCCAACTGTCAAAGCAGTATTCGATGGTAATGTCCATGGAGTGGTCGTCCAGGCCAGGATGTGAATATCTCCAAAACCTTTCAAAAATGAAGGTAATGTTTCCGGTAACGTTTTAAATTGTGCTACGATTGTAGTATCCGTAACATCACGATATGCTCCGGGCTGATTCACTTCGTGAGAAGACAATCCTGTCCCGGCTTTAGGTGAATAAGGCTGAATGGTGTATCCTTTGTACAACAAACCTTTATCGTAGATTTGCTTCAAAAGCCACCAAACCGATTCCATATATTTAGGTTTATAGGTTACATACGGATCTTCCATATCTACCCAATACCCCATTTTTTCGGTCAAATCATTCCATACATCGGTATAACGCATTACGGTTTTTTTACACGCTTCGTTATATTCTTCGATAGAAATGGTTTTACCAATATCTTCTTTTGTAATTCCAAGTTCTTTTTCGGTACCCAATTCTACAGGCAATCCGTGAGTATCCCAACCGGCTTTTCTTTTTACCTGAAAACCTTTTTGAGTTTTGTAACGACAGAAAATATCTTTAATTGCACGAGCCATCACGTGGTGAATTCCAGGCAATCCGTTTGCTGAAGGCGGACCTTCAAAAAACACATAAGGCTCAGCACCTTCACGGGTACTTACACTCTTTTCAAATATATTTTCTTTCTTCCAAAAATCAAGTACTTCTGACGCTACTGTTGGCAAGTCAAGTCCTTTGTATTCAGTAAATTTTGTGCTCATTTTATACTTTTCTTAAACGAGGTGCGAAAGTAAGGAATTTTGAGGAATATAGATAAAAGATGTTTAAAAAAAGCGCCCGGACAGAAAATTTCTAATAGATCTCGTAAAAAAGAATGTCGATTTTAAAAAATTAAGAAAAAATCTCCTTTAAAACCTCTAAAGATTTTGGTTTTTTGAATCCTTCCAAATGAAAACTGTAGTAATCAATGAGGATTTTCAGTAAAATTTGCCTTTCAGCTACATGAAAAACCTTCTGATCGTTTTCGAATTTAAGATCAATTAATTTCTTAAAAAGATTTGTTTCATGTTCTGTCAAAGTATTTGCTCCATGAAACAAAGTAAAAACGCCGTCAATCATTTCAAAATAAGAAAATTCAACTTCTGAAATATCAGGATAAAAACCAAAATACTTTGTAGCTTCCAAAAGCAGAATCAAATGAAAATTCGAAATTTCATCATGGTGATCCAGCCAACCCAATGCTGTCTCTAAAAACACAAAAAAGGCTTCATTTTTTTCTTCTTCCTGAATGGAATAATGGAGCATTTCAGACAAAAACATCACCATCGTACTTTTTACAAGATCGGTATGGATACTTTGAAAAGGTACTGCTGTTTTTATCTCCTTAAAAGTTTCTAAGGTTCCTTTGTTTTTGTGTACCGCCTCAATCTCAAGAACAGACAATGGCTGAAAATAAGCAATTTTCTGACTTGCTTTCCGACTCGAAAAGGCATCACGTACAAAATAGGATTTCAGTCCGTGTGAAAGTGTAAAACACTTTACGATCAGGCTTTTCTCCTGAAATTTTAACGATGAGATTACTATTGCTTTGGTTTTGACTAGCAAGATTAGATTTTTAGATTGTTAGATTGTTGGATTTTTAGACTGCTTAGATGTTGGACTTCTTAGATGTTAGACTTCTTAGATGTTGGATTATTGGACTGCTTATATGTTAGACTGCTTAGATTGTTGGATTTTCAGATTTTTAGACTTCTTAGATGTTAGACTTTTTAGATGTTAAATTCTAATTCTTTCTAATGATCCAACAATCCAACAATCTAAAAATCCAATTATCTAATTATCATTACCTTTTTTACTTTAGTTTCACTTCCATCTTCGGCTGAAATAAAAACCATATAGACCCCTGAAGCTACTTTATACTTTCCGAAAGCAGTGGTATCCCATTCGATTGTTCCGCCTGACGAAGTAGTTTCGTACACTAAATTACCTTCGATGTCTGTAATTTTAATATTGGCTTTATCAATAAGTCCGGCAACTTTTACGGTCCCTGCATAATTAGGACGCACGGGATTTGGATAAACATAAACATTATTCAAATCATCGTTTGCTCCTGTTGCAATTCCTTTAAACGAAATCATTCCTTTGTTGGTTGCAATAAAAACCTCACCGGTAACACTATTGATTTTGACATCGTTTATTACGTTACTTGGCAAAGGCGAATTGTTTATTGTAAAATGATATTTTGTTTCCTGACCGTTTGGTGACACCATAAAAATCCCGGAATCAATTGTACCAATCCATTTATTATTTGCTCCGTCTACTGCGATCGATGTGATAAACTGCTCATAAAGCAGCTCCTGAGCCAGATTATCTTCCATGATTATGATTGGATTTGCCTTTAGCTGGCTCTCTGTTTGAAAACCCCCAACATTTGACAATACTCTCAACCCTTTTGTAGTACCAATCCAAAGCTGACTTTTGGCATCAAGTGCCACAGCCCTCACATCGGCAACCGGCAAATTTCCCACATCAGCTCCAAAAGTCATCTTTTTAAAAGTATTGTTACTCTCGTTAAAAGCAATTACTCCATCATTACTCGTTGCGATCCATTTGGTATTATTTCTATCGACAACAATTCCGGCATAACTGATTGTTTCTGCATCTTTAAGAATTGAAGTTGTCGCATAACTTTGCCATTTTCCGTCGGTTTTCAAAACTTTTAAACCGTTCTTAATTCTGCTGTTAGTGACCCACAAATTCCCCGTTTTATCGAAAACAGTTCCATTAATACGAACATCAATATAGTTGGGCCCTGCAAACGAAATCGATTCTAATCCGCTATTTTTTTCATTGTACAATAAGACCGGGATATCGTTTTCTATTTTCAACAAACCGGAAAAGAAGGAACTTACAAAAACCTGCTTTTCATTACTGGGGTTCGTAATTACCCTTGTCATTGATTTCGCTCCAAAAACCCCTGAGTAAGGAATGTTTAGCCAGCCCGAAGTACTATATTTACTCACTCCATAGCTGTCTAGCTCATACGGATTGTAAAAAGTATCATAATCCCCATACACTGCCCAAAGCGCGTTAGGACTTACATCTAAAGAAAAAATATTATTTCGAACTGGCCCTGATGGTGTATTCTCCTGAAAAGCGGAAGTTCCTGAAAGTGTTGATGAGAACAATCCCTTTTCTTTTGTTCCTATATATATTTGATCTCCAATAACACTAGAACAGGTAAAATTTAGCATATTATCCAAGACCTGTGTATTGGTAACCTGTCGCATCAATACCATTTGATTGTTATACACATAAACAACATCCGGCGTTGTGATTATTAGATTATGATTTACAGCCCGCATGTCAACTGAAGGTTTTGGGAGCTGTAAAAAACCAACAAATGAATTGGAGTTGTATCGGTGTATGAATCCTGCCGAACTTATCGCGACCAGCTCCGAATCTATCGGCTCAATACTACTCCAGTCACCCGCGTTTACCAGACTCCATTGATTAAAATCAATAAGATTGGTATTGGTACTATTGGCTTTTTTAATTCCGCTTGAAGTCGCCGCGTAGAAGAATCCATTAAAATAAGCCGTTTGTCTTACTCGAACTTCAGCCCCATTATCTCCAATAAAATAAGTATCTCCAAATTTGAGGCTAGTTAAATTAAACTGTACAATTCCGAAATCGCAGGAAACATAAATCACGCCATTATACTCCATAAAATGGTTAATTCTTTTCAGGTTGACCGGCAATTGTTTGTTTATGATATCAATAACTTTCAGTATACTGCCATCGGTTTCATTTACCACAATCATTAGTCCGTTTTCGTATCCAATTATGGTTTTCTTAAATCCTTCACTATGGTATAAAGCAGAAATGGTCTGCCCGGAAAGTCCATCGACCGTTGTAGTCATTTTAACTGTGTTCATAGCTGTATTTTTAGAGAAAAGAGCATTCTCTGAAGCTACAAAAACAGTTGTTGAAGATTGTGAGATATCTTTTATTTCGTTAAACGAAAAATACCCCTGCCAGGACAATTTATTCTGAGAGAAACAAAATTGTACTACCAACAAAAGTAAAACATACAAAAACTTTCTTTTCATTGTTTGATAAATTCAGATAGACAAATATACTACAAACGAAAGTATTTGATTTTTGTTCTCCTGCAAATAAAAAATGCCTCCGATTTATCTTAAAAAAGACAAATGGAGGCACTAAAAAACTATAACTAAAAAATTATACTACACCCTGAGCAAGCATAGCATCGGCAACTTTAACAAATCCTGCAATGTTAGCTCCTTTTACGTAGTCAACATAACCTGATTTATCCGAACCGTATTTTACACATGAAGCATGAATTGCTAACATGATTCCTTTTAATCTTTCGTCAACTTCTTCAGAAGACCAGCTTAAACGCAATGAGTTTTGCGACATTTCAAGACCTGAAGTTGCAACACCACCGGCATTAGAAGCTTTTCCAGGAGCGAATAAAATTTTAGCCTCAAGGAAAACAGTAACTGCCTCTGGTGTAGATGGCATATTTGCTCCTTCCGCAACAGCAATACAACCGTTAGCAACTAAAAGCTTAGCTTCATCACCATTCAATTCGTTTTGAGTTGCACATGGTAATGCTACGTCACATTTAACTTCCCATGGACGTTTTCCTTCTACATATTTTGCATTTGGATATTTCGCCACATACTCACTGATTCTTCCTCTAAGCTCATTTTTCAACTCCATTACGAAGGCTAATTTTTCAGCATCGATTCCGTCTGCATCATAAATATATCCTGCAGAATCTGACAATGTAACTACTTTTGCTCCTAATTGAGTTGCTTTTTCAGTTGCGTACTGCGCTACGTTTCCAGAACCTGAAACTGCAACCGTTTTTCCTTTAAAGTCATCTCCTTTAGTTGCCAACATACTTTGAGCAAAATAAACTGCTCCGTAACCTGTAGCCTCCGGACGAATTAATGATCCTCCGAAAGAAATTCCTTTCCCAGTTAAAACTCCGGTGAATTCATTTCTTAATCTTTTGTATTGACCAAACATATATCCTACTTCTCTACCACCTACTCCGATATCTCCGGCAGGAACGTCAGTATCAGCTCCGATATGTTTTGAAAGTTCCGTCATAAAACTTTGACAGAATTTCATGATTTCATTATCTGATTTTCCTTTTGGATCAAAATCAGATCCTCCTTTACCACCACCCATTGGCAATGTGGTTAAGCTGTTTTTGAAAGTCTGCTCGAAAGCCAAAAACTTCAAAATACTTAAGTTAACAGAAGGATGAAAACGCAAACCACCCTTGTAAGGTCCGATTGCGGAGTTCATCTGGATACGATATCCTTTATTAACCTGGATTTCTCCTTTGTCGTTTAACCAATTTACTCTGAACAAGATAACACGTTCAGGTTCTACCATACGCTCTAAAAGCATTTTGTTCTGGTATTTTTTATTTTCTTCAATAAAAGGAATTACCGTTTCGGCAACTTCTAAAACTGCTTGTAAAAACTCTGATTCATTCGGGTTTTTTTGACTAACCGAATCCATAAAAGCGGTAATACTTTGTGACATGATTATTAGATTATTAACATTTAAGAAAACGTTTTCGTTATTTATGACAAAGGTAATCGAAAATGACATTTATTGAATATTTTTTTACGATTCTCTTAAACTTTTATTCATTATACAGTAAATCAAGAAAAAAGATATTTTAGGTTTTGCGTTTTACAGTAAATTACTACCGATATATTTAATATTTTAATATTTTTAATAAATATTCATCAATACAGCTCTTTATACTTCTTAGTTGCTCCTCTTTTTATATATTTGCCGGGATCTGAAACCCCATACCAAATACCACATGCTTAAACCTATAATACTCACGTTTTTTGCCTTTCTAGGCATCTCAACAATATCGACTGCACAATCACTAGCACACGAGGTTGGAATAATATTCGGCCCTGTTCTTTTCCAATCTGATTTTGGCGAAAGAAACAATCTGGATACGACTCTTGGAAATACAGGGGTTGGAGTTGGACTTGTTCATTTTGTCAACTTTTCCACTAACAGCAACAGAGAACGATTCTTTTCTGAACACTTTAAAGTCAGATCAGAACTTTCATTCAACAGAACAAAACTGAATAATTTTGGAGAGTGGACAGAGAAAAAACCCGAAACACTGGGGGTTAGACAACTCAAAGCCATGCAAGGAAAATCGACTGTAATAAGTCTCGGATCCCAACTGGAATTTTCTCCAATGAAAATACATTATTATGAAAATTCTGTAGGTGCTTTCAGCCCTTATGTAAGTTTAGGTTTTTTGGTAAGTTACTATACAACAGAAGTAAGTTCCAGCCTTGGTCAGTTGGGAACTCCTGCAGCTACATTTCCTAAATATCTGACTCCTTCAGATGGCCGTCAATTTGGCTTTTCAAGTGAAAACGGTATCGTTTTATCTGGTACTGCCGGAATAGGTGTTCATTATAAATTAAATGAAATGAGCGATTTGATGTTTGAAACCCGTTTTCAGGCTTTTAATTCCGACTGGGTAGACGGTCTAAATCCGAATAAGAAAATTCACAAAGAAAACAAATCAAACGATGCTCAGATTTGGTTTAATATAGGATATATTCAATACTTATAATTTTAAAAATCCCAAATAAAAAATCCCAAATTCCAAAATAATTCAAATTGGAATTTGGGATTTTTTTATTCATTTTTTTATGCTAAAGCCTGTTCTAAGTCGGCAATTAAGTCTTCGGCATCTTCAATACCAACGCTCAATCGAACTAAGTCATCGGTAATACCCACTTCGGCTCTTTTGTCTGCCGGGATCGATGCATGTGTCATCAAAGCCGGATGATTGGCCAAAGATTCTACTCCACCTAAAGACTCCGCCAAAGTAAAAACTTTCAGCTTCTCTAAAAAGGCAATTGAGTCTTCTTTTTTCCCTGATTTAAAAGTAAAAGATACCATTCCTCCAAAAGCTTTCATTTGCTTCTTGGCAATTTCATGAAAAGGATGACTCTCTAAGCCCGGATAATAAACCGTATTGATCTTAGGGTGTTTGCTTAAATATTCAACCACTTTTTCTCCGTTTTCACAATGTCTCTGTACTCTTAACGAAAGTGTTTTGATTCCTCTTAAAACCAAGAAGCTGTCCATTGGCCCTAATGTTGCTCCGGTCGCAAATTGCTGAAAATGCAGCTGATCTCCTAAAGCTTCATCTTTCACAATTAAAGCTCCTGCAATAACATCTGAGTGTCCTCCTAAATATTTTGTTGCAGAGTGCATTACGATATCAGCACCCAAATCAAGAGGTTTTTGCAAATAAGGAGTTGCGAATGTATTATCAACAGCAAATAAAATATTATTGGCTTTAGTAATTTTGGCTACTTCCTGAATATCTGCTAATTTCATCAACGGATTGGTTGGCGTCTCCACCCAGATCAATTTCGTATTTTCATTGATTAATGATTTCAGTTTTTCGATATCTGTCATATCAACAAAATGAAACTTAATTCCTGAATCTTTATATATTCTGGAGAACATTCTGTAGGTTCCTCCATACAAGTCATCCATTGCGATAATCTCATCACCGGCCTTAAACGATCTCAGAATACAATCGGTAGCAGCCAAACCTGATGAAAAAGCCAATCCACGAGTACCATTTTCAATACTGGCCAAAGCATTTTCTAAAGCTGTACGCGTTGGATTTGAAGCACGACTATACTCATAATCTGCCAATGGTTTACCCGGACTGGTTTGTATAAAAGTTGAAGTTTGATACACCGGAGGCATAACTGCTCCTGTAGCCGGATCATGATGCTGACCCCCATGTATTACTTTAGTATTGAATTTCATATGGTTATAAATTTTAAATCCTTAATTCTGGTACAAATTTACCGTTTAATTTATTTTAATCCTGATACAACTTCTTACCTTTGTATATAATTAACACTTTTTGACATGAAACATTATCCTTTTATACTCTTTTTGCTATTAACGTTTGTAAGCTGCAGCAAAGAACTTTCATTTGAAAATGAGTCATTTGAAAAAGAATCGACAATCCCTTGCGAAAAGGACTGTCCGAAAATAACGATCGACGTTCCTATTGCAAAAAATATTCCTGTTGTTGCCGACAGTATTAATAAAAAAGTTTTCTCTGTGATAAAAGAGATCGTCTATTTTGAAGAAGATCCCAAAAAAGCTAACGACTACAAATCTTTAGCAACCTCTTTTATAGCTTCTTATGAAGAAATGCACAAAAAATTCCCAACAGAAACTTTCGGATGGGAAGCGACCGTAAAAGGGAATGTCGAATTTGAATCTGATGAGATTATCAATATCAAAATTGATCACTATACGTTTACCGGAGGAGCACATGGCTATCAGGGATATCGCTCCTTATTGTTTCATTCCCAAACGGGAAAAACAATTTTTACCGATCAGATCTTTAAAAACGAAAAAGAATTTATGGCTTATGCCGAAAAGGAATTCCGCAAAAAATATAAAATCCCTGAAAAATCAAACATCAATGCAACTGGTCTAATGTTTGAAAATGACAAATTTCACCTGCCACAGAACATTTTTTATACAAAAGAAGGATTGCTCTTATATTACAACTCCTATGAAGCCGCTTCTTATGCCGACGGGCCTAAAGAGCTATTATTTCCGTACGATGAAGTCCGCAAGTATTTAAAGTACCAATAGTTACACGTTTCAAAAATAACCTTAGATTCTCAGAACCTTAGCAACTTAGAACCTCTATTTAGCCCCTTCCTGAACATCGTATTTCATCTTACGCAAAACTCGAAGCGCCTCTTTAAATGACAGGTAAATATTCCCAAAAGGTTTTAAAAGCAGTTTGGCATCAATCAATTTTTGTTTGGCATCCTCAAAACCATTCAGATGACAAATCATAAAAGTAGAGGGCAGATTTTCCAGATCTTTTAATTCACGCGCTGACAAAGCGATCCCTTTCTGAAGTTTTTGGAGTAGCGCGATATTTGAATTGTAAATATGATACAACATTTTCCGATTGAATTCCGGGGGCTGAAAAAGCATTTCACTTTCAATTTTATAATAGCCGTTGTCAAAAAAATGAATGGTTTGCTTCTCCAACGGATAATAACTGGTCTTGTCATTTAAACCCAGCGGAACATATTCTGTTATGGTAAAACTATCTTCATCATACACAATCGTAACCACATCCTGAGCAGAATAAAAAAGCTTAATCTGTTCGTTGATCAGCTCAATATCAACGCGGGACAAGAATGTTTTATCTCTGGATTTTTTAGGAACTCCTGCCCAGCAGATCACAAATAATTCTTTAAAAACATGGTACTTAGGCGACATGTCTTTGTGTCTGAAATTCATAAAATCAATTACCCCGTCAAGTGTGTACTGGATGCTGTTTCTTGAGCTGTTTTCGATCCCGATGACCGTTTCTGTATTTTGATAGTTCTTTTCGACCTCGCCTTCAACAGGAACAGAATTGCTTCCCCGTCGAATAAAAACACTATTAGCAAGAATGGTATGAATTCCTTTTTTAAAATACGAGATTTTACTTTTGGGCTTAATCGTTACCAATCCGATTACTTTATCTTTTGGAAGATTTGGGAACGGTACATTCTCGTATTGAATTTTAGGCGGATTTTCTAAAAAGGCGTTCACGAGATTCTGGATTCGGCTGTCATCAAAAAAATCATCCCCAACGATTTCGTTGTCGTGATCTTCCACCCCCACCACGATATAAGAATTATTGGTCGGGTTGGAATTGGATAAGGCACAGATATGTTTCAGGAATTTCCCCTTTCCTTCCCGCGAATGCAGATTCAATTGCCTTTTCTTATCATAAAAACTGCTCTCGTCATTATGAGCGAGCAGGTTTTTTATTAAAAGGCGCTTGTTGATCATTTTTTTTTAGATTGTTGGATTATTCGAGTTTTAGATTGTTGGATTACTGCTTAGTCTAAAGATCTAATAATCCAACAATCTAAGAAGCCGAAATTGCTAGACTTCTGAGACCTCTAAATTAATCTAAAATTTTAAGAAGTCCGTAAACTCTATTTTAAGATTACTGATTTAGTATCTAAAAAAATCTAAGAAGTCTAAGCTAGTCTAAAAATCTAAGAATCCAATAATCGAACATTCTAAGAAGTCTAAGCCAGTCTAAAAATCTAAGAATCCAATAATCTAACATTCTAAGAAGTCTAAGCTAGTCTAAAAATCTAAGAATCCAATAATCTAACATTCTAAGAAGTCTAAGCTAGTCTAAAAATCTAAGAATCCAATAATCTAACATTCTAAGAAGTCTAAGCCAGTCTAAAAACCTAAGAATCCAATAATCGAACATTCTAAGAAGTCTAAGCTAGTCTAAAAATCTAAGCCAGTCTAAGAGGTCTAAGAATCTTTCTTAACAATTGTCGACGAGGCTTGTGCCGTACTCATGACCACTAAATCGGCAATATTAACGTGGTACGGTCTTGAAACTACAAAATGAATAATATCGGCGATATCTTCTGCTTGTAGCGGATCGAAACCTTTGTATACATTTGAAGCTCTCTCAGTATCTCCCTTAAAACGCACTTCACTAAATTCGGTTGCGACCATCCCGGGATGAATTCCTCCAACTCTAATTCCGAAAGGATTTAAGTCGATTCGCATTCCGGCTGTAATCGCATCAACGGCATGTTTACTTCCGCAATACACATTTCCGTTCGGATACACTTCCTTTGCGGCTGTTGAACCAATGTTTATAATATGGCCTGATTTTTTGGCTGTCATTTTCGGAATCACCGCTTTTGAAACGTACAAAAGTCCTTTGACATTGATATCAATCATAGCATCCCAATCGTCTAAATCACCGGTTTGAATCGGATCTAAACCATGAGCATTTCCGGCATTATTGATCAAAATATCAATATCTGAAAAGGATGTAGGAAGAGAAGCAATTTTTTCAAGAACATCCTTTTTATCCCGAACATCAAATGCTAAAGAATGTACTTCCGTAAACTCCGAAAGTTCTTTTTCAAGTTCGTTTAAGCGATCCGTACGTCTTCCGCAAAGGATCACTTTAAAATTGTTTTTGGCCAGTATTTGCGCAGTTGCTTTTCCAATTCCGCTTGTGGCCCCAGTAATTAAAACTGTTTTTTTCATTGTATATTTTTATTTTTTTACCACAGATTAAAAGATTTTCACAGATTAATCAATCATCTATAATCCGTTAATCTGTGGCAAAATATTTTTAGCATTTTCCCTGAATACTCAAAACTGCGACTGAAAACTTAAAAAAATTAAGCAACATCATCGCCCATACTTTCTGTCCAGATCGCAAACCAGTCTTCCTTATCCATTTCCAATTCCACTGCTTTCATCAACGACTGAATTCTGGCAATATTAACCGTTCCCGCAATCGGAATTACCTGAGCAGGATGTTTTAAAATCCAGGCTAATAAAAGTGTATCCGAACCAAATCCGTATTTCTTCACTAAATCCGAAAACAGCTTTTTCAAACGACGTGTTTTTTTAGTGTCTTCTCTAAAAACCGTTCCAAGCGGATTCCATGACAACGGACGAATCCCGTGAGTCTGCATATAATCGAAACTTCCGTCAACCATCGGCTCGAAATTCGTTGCTGAAAATTGCACCTGATTATAGCTTACTTCTGTTTTCTGACGAATCAATTCGGTTTGAGAACTTGTAAAATTCGAAAGTCCGAAATCAATAATTTTCCCTTCTGATTTTAACTTTTCAACGGCTTCCGCAATTTCATCGGCCTGCATCAACGGACTAGGTCTGTGCAGTAAAAAAACGTCCACATAATCTGTCTTTAATTTCTTTAGCGATTCTTCAACAGACCATATAATATATTCTTTCGAGTAGTCGTAATGTTTGATTGTATTTTTACGGCTTTCGGCAATCATCTGAATACCGCATTTGGTGATTAGTTGTAATTTTTCACGCGAAATTTTACTGGCCTGAAATGCTTTTCCAAAATCCGCTTCAGTAGTATAAGCTCCGTAAATATCAGCGTGATCAAAAGTAGTAATTTTGTTTTCGATACAGATCTGTATCATGTTTTCCATTTCTTTAAGCGTTAGGTTTTTATCCCATACACCCCAATTCATAGTGCCCGAAATAATAGGCGATAATGCTGTTTTACTCATGGTTTTATTGCGTTATTTTTGGTAATAAATATGCTTTTCTGAAGCATAATCACCAAAGTTCTTAAAAATATAAAAATAGATTCCCAATTCGTCCTTAAAATTAGGTCTTTGGTCGAAGTTTTAACCATTTTTTAACATCTTACTTCTCAAAAAATATTCAATTTGCACTCTCAAAAGTTAGGCATAAAAATCAAGGTTTTAAAAATATTTATATGGAAGAAAATACAACGACTTTAGACATTAGAGCGATAAATGAGAAAATTGAAAGAGAAAGTGCTTTTATAGACCTTCTTACAATGGAAATGAACAAAGTTATTGTGGGCCAGAAACATATGGTCGAGCGTTTACTAATCGGACTTTTAGGACAAGGGCACATTTTGCTTGAAGGTGTTCCGGGATTAGCCAAAACTTTAGCGATTAATACTTTGTCGCAAGCCGTTCAGGGATCGTTCAGCCGTATCCAGTTTACTCCTGACTTATTACCTGCCGATGTTATTGGAACAATGATTTACAACATCAAAGCCAACGAATTCTCCATTAAAAAAGGACCAATCTTCGCTAATTTTGTTCTTGCAGATGAGATTAACCGTGCTCCGGCAAAAGTACAATCGGCACTTTTAGAGGCGATGCAGGAAAAGCAGGTTACCATTGGCGATACCACTTTCAAATTAGATCGTCCGTTTTTAGTTCTTGCTACCCAAAACCCGGTGGAGCAGGAAGGAACTTATCAGCTTCCTGAAGCACAGGTCGATCGTTTTATGCTTAAAACTGTAATTGATTATCCAAAAATTGACGAAGAGCGCTTCGTAATTCGTCAAAACTTAAAAGGAAGTTACGAAAAAGTAAATCCTGTCGTTTCTGTAGAGCAAATTTTGCGTGCGCAAGAAGCTGTTCGTGAAGTTTACATGGACGAAAAAATCGAAAAATACATCTTAGATATCATCTTTGCTACCCGTTATCCGGAAAAATACAAGCTTGCCGACTTAAAACCTCTTATCAGCTTTGGAGCATCACCACGTGGAAGTATCAATTTAGCTAACGCAGCAAAATGTTACGCTTTCATCAAACGTCGTGGTTATGTAATTCCTGAAGATGTTCGTGCAGTAGTACATGATGTTCTGCGTCACAGAGTGGGTATCACTTATGAGGCTGAAGCCGAAAACATTACTTCTGTAGACATTATCAACAAAATCGTAAACGAGATTGAGGTACCTTAAAAATTTGTTTCAAGTTTCAGGTTTCAGGTTGTTGCAAGACTAACTTGAAACTTTTAAACTTTAAACTTTAAACAAATAAAATGGATACAAAAGAGCTTTTAAAAAAAGTACGGAAAATAGAAATCAAAACCAAAAGACTGAGTAATCATATCTTTTCAGGAGAATACCACTCTTCCTTTAAAGGACGAGGAATGACTTTTAGTGAAGTACGTCAATACCAATATGGCGATGATATTCGTAACATCGATTGGAATGTAACGGCGCGCTACAACGAAGCTCACGTAAAAGTTTTTGAAGAAGAGCGTGAGCTAACCATGGTTTTAATGGTAGACATCTCAGGCTCTGAAGGTTTTGGATCAAAAAGTCAGTTTAAAAAAGACATCGTCACCGAAATTGCGGCAACGATGGCTTTTTCGGCTACACAAAATAATGATAAAATTGGTTTAATATTATTCTCTGACAATGTAGAGTTGTATATTCCCCCAAAAAAAGGACGTTCTCATGTACTCCGAATCATTCGCGAGTTAATTGAATTTGAACCAAAGAGTCACAAAACCGATATTTCGCAAGCTTTGAAATTCCTGTCCGGAACACAAAAAAAGAAAGCGATCGTTTTTATGATTTCCGATTTCATGGCCGAAAATTATGAGCAGACTTTAAAAATTGCTTCTAAAAAACATGACATCACCGGGGTACGTGTGTACGATATCCGCGAGGAAAAAATTCCGAATTTAGGAATGGTAAGTATGCTCGATGCCGAAACAGGAAAAATTCAATTGGTAAATACCGGCTCAAAAACAGTACGACTGAATTACGAAAAACACTATCAGGACAGAGTGAATTATTTCAAGGATATTTTTAGTAAATCGGGAGCTGGTGTCGTAAATACAAGAGTCGACGAAAATTACGTGACCAAATTATTAGGTTATTTCAAATCAAGATGATCTTAGATTGTTAGACTTCTTAGAATATTAGACTTCTTAGATTGTCAGACTGTTAGATTATACGAATTATAAAGTCTTTAGATAAAAAAATCCGTTTAAATCTGTGTCATCCATGTTCCATTTTTAAGCATTCATTTTAGACCAAAATCTGAAATCAAAAACCAAATGAAATTAAAATTTTACATATTTTTATTTTTACTTTCCTCAGCTGTTTTTGCGCAACAAAAACAAGTTGAGACAAGTATTGATACTACAAAAAATAAAATTGGTGCCGAGTTTAAACTCACTCTTAAAACAGTTGTAAGTTCAAAATCTAAGGTTGTTTTTCCTAAACTAAAAAACATTGGTCCTTTAGAGGTTATTCAATCCTATCCTATCGACACTGTCAAGAAAAATGACACTTACGAACTGATTAAAAAATACGGATTAACCCAATTTGATTCCGGAAAATATACCATTCCGTCTATTAAAATTTTAATTGACAAGAAACCATATGCAACAGATTCTATTCGCGTTGAAGTGGCCAATGTAAAAGTCGATACGTTACAGCAAAAAATGTACGACATCAAAGACATTACTCCCGCAGACAATGGGATTGGTAACTGGTGGATTTACGTTTTGATTCTGATTGTAATTCTTGCCATCGGAGCGTTTGTTTATTGGTATGTTAAGAAACATCAAAAGAAAAAGATAGAAGAGGAAGTCTACAAAACTCCTATAGAAAAAGCGACAAGTTTGTTGAACAATCTGGAGCAGAAAGAACTGGTACAAAAAGGAGAAATAAAAGAATACTACAGTGAATTGACGGATATTGCCCGAAACTACATCGAAGAGGCAATTCATATTCCGGCAATGGAAAGCACCACTTCTGAATTGATTCAGGCCATCAGAACCGCTTCTACCAAAAAGAAGATGACTTTAACACCGGAAACCGTTGAAAACTTAGAACGTGTTTTACGTCAGGCGGATTTAGTGAAATTTGCGAAATCTAAACCCTTAGAGTTTGAAATCACAGAAGACCGAAATAAAATTCAGAAAGTAATCCTGACACTTGATAATGCTATTCCAACCGAAGTACCGGCAGAAGAAGAGGATCAATTGTTGAACGAAGCACAAAAACAAAAACAGATAAAACTTCAGTTGTTAAAGAAACGCAACAAACGTATTGCGATCTCAGTAGGATCTGTTTTATTTTTACTGATTGCCACTACCGCCTTCTTTATCGTTACAAAAGGTTTTAACTATGTAAAAGATAATGTAATCGGACATCCTTCGAAAGAATTATTAGAAGGAGAATGGGTAAAAAGTGAGTACGGAAATCCGGGCATCCTGATTGAAACTCCAAAGGTTTTAAAACGTATGGATACTCAAAAAGTCCTTCCGAAAGAAACTATGGCCCTCATCAAAGAAATGCAGCTTTTCGCTTACGGAAGCATGGTTGGAAACTTCTACGTAACCGTTTCTACCAGCAAGTTTAAGAATCCTGTAGAGCTTGACTTAGCCAAAGCATTAGAAGGTTCTTTAAAAGTTATTGAAGCTCAGGGCGGACAAAATATTATTGTAAAACAAGAAGATTTTCAAACCAATGAAGGCGTTCAGGGACTAAAAGGATACGGAACCATGACCGTTTTCAATCCTATTGACAAGACAAGTGCAAAAGCATATTATGAACTCTTACTTTTTAAACAAGATCAGGGATTACAACAGATCTTGATTTTACACGAAGAAGGAGATACCTATGCCAATGATATTACAACCAGAATATTAAATTCTGTAGAACTTAGAAAAGCGAGTAACTAATGGATAAGATAACTTTTTTAAATCCGGAATTTTTTTGGTTGTTTCTGTTAATCCCCATTGCGATCGCTTGGTTTTTCTGGAAACGCAACCAGCAATCGGCGACTTTAAAAATGAGTTCAACTCAGGGTTTCAAAAACAGCGAATCGCTATTGACCAAATTAAAACCTTGTTTGTATGTTTTCAGGATTATCGCTTTAAGCTCTTTAATCATTGCATTGGCAAGACCAAGAACGGTTGACATCAGCAATCAGACCAAGACCACGAAAGGGATTGATATTGTAATGGCAATTGACGTTTCGGGTAGTATGCTTGCCAAAGATTTAAAGCCAAACCGTATGGAAGCTTTAAAAAGAGTGGCAGCAGATTTTGTTGGGGAAAGACCTAACGACAGAATCGGATTGGTTTTATATGCCTCAGAAGCTTATACCAAAACTCCCGTTACAAGCGATAAAGCTATTATTCTAGAAGCGATCAAAGGAATTAAATACGACACGGTGCTGCAAGACGGAACGGGAATTGGAATGGGATTGGCAACAGCCGTAAACCGTCTAAAAGACAGTAAGGCAAAAAGTCGTGTGATTATTTTAATGACTGATGGGGTGAACAATGCCGGTTTTATTGAGCCTGAAACAGCTTCAGACATTGCAAAACAATACGGAATAAAAGTATACACGATCGGAATTGGTACCAACGGAATGGCTCCGTCGCCATACGCCTACGCACCAAACGGAGGTTTCCTGTTTAAAATGCAAAAAGTAGAAATCGACGAGCAATTGATGAAAAGTATTGCCCGAAAAACAGACGGAACCTACTTCAGAGCAACCAGTAACGATCGATTAGCCGAAATATACAGTGCCATCAATAAACTCGAAACTACCGAAATACAGGAACTAAAATTCTACGATTACGACGAAAAGTACCGAATATTTGTTTTACTTGCCGCCTTTTTGTTAGTATTGGAAGTAGGATTAAGAAATACAGTTTACAGAAGCTTTATATAATATTTTAGTCGCAGTCACAGTTTTCCCTTTACAGCTGAAAACTGTGACTGCGACTGAGAACTAGAATTAAAAAATGGAATTAGACGAAAAAAAATATTTATACCTTTTATTCTTACTCCCAATTGTGGCGTGCATTTTCCTTTTCAATATGTATTGGAAAAAGAAAAAACAACGTGAATTTGGTGATCTTGAAATGGTAAAAAGACTGAGCCCGGAACGCTCTGTTTTTAAACCTGTCCTAAAATTATCGGTATTGCTTTTGGCACTTGCCTGTTTAATTATCGGATTGGTAAATCCGAAGATTGGGACTAAAATGGAAACCGTAAAACGGGAAGGAATCGATATTGTTTTTGCCGTTGACGTTTCAAAAAGTATGCTTGCCGAAGATGTGGCACCAAGCCGTTTAGAGAAAAGTAAACAGCTGGTTTCTCAAATCATCAACAATTTAGGAAGTGACCGAATCGGAATCGTAGCCTATGCCGGAAGCGCCTTTCCGGTTTTACCAATTACTTCCGATTATAGTGTTGCCAAAATGTTCCTGCAAAGCATGACTCCCGACATGGTTTCTTCACAAGGAACTTCTTTAGACGAGGCCATCAGACTTTCTTCTACTTATTTTGACGAAAAAAGCAAAACCAGTAAATTACTGATTCTGATTTCCGATGGAGAAGACCACTCTGAAGGCGCTACAGCTGCTGCAGAAGAAGCCAACAAAATGGGAATGAAAATCATTACCATTGGTGTTGGAACTGAAAAAGGAGGTACCATTCCTTTAAAAGAAAACGGCGTAGTCAGAGGTTATCAAAAAGACCAAAACGGGCAAACCGTTACCACAAAATTAAATCAGGAAGATTTAAAAAATATTGCAAAAGCGACCAAAGGTGGCTATGTTTACGGCGGAAATACCAAAGAAGTGCTGGAATACATCAAGAATGCCCTAAATAACATTCAAAAAACAGAATTCGAAGCAACTCAAATGGCCGATTTTCAATCGCAATTTCAGTGGTTCATCGGATTTGCTTTTCTGTTGTTGTTTTTAGACATTTTCCTTTTGGAAAGAAAAACAAACTGGATTAAAGAGTTGAATTTATTTAACGAAAAGAAATAATTGTTTCCCATAAAACCGGAAACAAAACATAAAAAAATTAGAATGAAAAATTTACTTCTTTATATTTTACTCACATTTTCTTTAGCAGTTTCTGCTCAGGAGAAAGACAAAACATTGCCTGAGGCCAATGAAGAATATAAGCAGAATAAATTTACGGACGCAGAAGCCAATTACAGAATTTCAGAATCAAAATTCCCAAAACGTACTGCTGCTCCTTATAATCTGGGAAACACTATATACAAACAGAATCAGGTTTCTGAGGCTAAGTTTGCTTATGCTAAAGCGATAAAAAATGCTAAAGCAAGACCTGATAAACACAAGGCATTTCACAATTTAGGGAATGTTTTTATGAAAGAGAAAAATTATACACAGGCCGTTGAAGCTTACAAAGAAGCTTTGCGTAACGATCCTACCGATGATGAGACCCGTTACAATTATGCTTTGGCAAAACAGAAACTAAAAGAAAATCCTCCGAAAAACGACAAAAACAAGGACAAGGATAAAGATAAAAAGAACGACAAAAAAGACGATCAGAAAAAAGACGGCGACAACAAAGACAAAAAGGACGGAAAAGACGATCAGAAAAAAGACGACAAAGGCGATAAAGACAAGGATAAAAAAGACGGTAAAAATGACCCTAAGAAAGATGACAAATCAGACAACAAAGGGGAGCCAAAACCAATGCCTGGAGGGATATCTAAAGAAAGAGTTCAGAATTTACTGGATGCCGTGAACAACGAAGAAAAGAAAATTCAGGACAAAGTCAACGCTCAAAAAGTAAAAGGTAACCCGAAAAAAACAGAAAAAGACTGGTAGATCGATTGTTTATAGTTTATTGTTCGTAGTTATTAAACCAACAATAAACCAAAAACGGCAAACGACAAACCATAAACAACAAACCGATTAAACAAGTAATGAAAAGATATTTAATTCTATTACTATTCACTTTTCAGGGACTTATGGCTCAAGTTCAATTTGAAGCCAGAGTAAGCAAGAATACGCTTGGAGTAAACGAAAGGCTTCGTATCGACTTCATCATGAATGTTGATGGGGACAACTTTGACCAGCCTTCTTTTGATGGTTTTAAAATTGTAGCCGGACCAAGCCAGCAAATCAGTCAATCCTGGATTAATGGAAGAAGTTCTTTTCAAAAAATCTATTCCTATATCTTACAGCCCGACCACAAAGGGACTGTAACAATCAAACAAGCTGCTATTGAATACAATGGTCAGATCTATAAAACGGCACCTTTAAAAATTGTGGTAACCAATGCCGTTGCACAGGAAAGAGATCCTAATGACAGACCTCAAGGATCAAGTACAGGTGATGAAATGCTACACCTTGTGGCCGAAATTTCAAAAACAAATCCGTATCTGAATGAACCTATAACTGTTGTTTACAAACTGTATTTCAACTATATCAATGTGACCGGTTTCAAAGAGTTGGCTAAACCTAAATACAATGACTTCTGGAATCAGAATATCGATATCAAACAACTTGCTGTTGAACAGGGAAGTTATCAAGGGCAAAGATGTTATTATGTAGTCTTGAAAAAGACCATTTTGTATCCACAAAAATCAGGAAGACTTACCATTGAACCACTTTCACTGGACATAGGCGTGCAATTGCCTACCAACCGTCGTGATATGTTCGGTCAGATGATTGTAAGCGACGACAATAAAGTAGTTTCGGCCGGAGCCAAAACAATCAACGTACGACCTTTACCGGAAGCTACCAAACCTGAAGGCTTTGGCGGTGCTGTGGGTAAATTTAATTTTACGGTTACCCCTTCTAAAACGACCTTGAAGAGCGGAGAAAGTCTTGACCTGTTTGTGAGCGCAGCCGGGAACGGAAACATGAAATTGTTTACTTTGCCAAAACCTGTCGTTCCTAATGCCTTAGAGATGTATGATCCGGTTCACGATGAAAAAGTAACCACTTCACTTTCGGGAATGTCCGGAAAAATAAGCGACAAGTACACCATTATTCCGCAATACAAAGGAAAATATGCCATCAAACCCATGCAGTTTTCTTATTTTGATTTGAGCACAGGTTCCTACAAAACGATCACTTCACAGGAAATCATGATTGACGTTTTAGACGGCCCAATGCCATCGGCAGCAAATACCCCTGCACATGCAGCTACAAATACAATTGCAAAAACGGAACAGTTCAAGTACATCAAACCTAAAACCACTTTGGTTTCGATCGCTAAAAATGATTTTTACGGTTCTAATTTATATTACACGCTATTGTTCCTGCCTTTCGTAATTCTGCCAATCATTATTCTGGCTAAGAAAAGAAAAGAAGCAATTGACGGCGACGTTACCGGAAACCGTATTAAAATGAACAATAAGCTGGCGAAGAAATATCTATCTGAAGCTAAAAAACAACTTAACAACAAAGAACCGTTTTATATTGCTCTGGAAAAAGCGATGCACAATTTCCTAAAAGCGAAACTGCATATCGAAACTTCAGAAATGAGCAAAGATAATATTAGCGAACTGTTATTGTCCCGAAATGCCAGCCCGGAATCGGTTCAAAGTTTTATTAATCTGACTGAAAACTGTGAATTTGCAAGATATGCTCCGGCATCCAGCACATCAATCCAACAGGATTTTGACAAAGCTGTTCTGATCATTTCGGACTTAGAGAAACAAATCGTTTAAACTTAAAAAATCAAACCCGACAAGTTTTAAAAAACCTGTCGGGTTTAACGACAATAAGATGAAAAATATAGTATATCTTTTTTTACTAATCACTCAGATTTTCTTTGCTCAAAGCAGCTTTGAAAAAGGAAATGCGCTGTATCAAAAAGGGCAATATCAGCAAGCGGTTGATGTTTATGAAAGTATTCTCAAAGAAGACAAACAGCAATCGGCAGAATTGTATTTTAATTTAGGGAACAGTTACTATAAATTAAACAAAGTAGCTCCTTCGATCTATAATTATGAAAAGGCACTGGTTTTAAAACCACATGATCCGGAGACCCTAAACAACTTAAAATTTGCCAAAAAGCTAACCATCGATGAAATTAAAGAAGTCCCAAAAGTAGGTTTTGCAAAACTGATTCAGAATTTTACCGGAATCTTCGATTATAATACCTGGGCAATAATTTCTATCGCAATCGCATTTGCTTTCTTACTGACTTTTATCGGCTATTACTTCTCACAGCTTACGCTCTCGAAAAGAATTTATTTCATTGGAATGTTTGTTCTTTTGATCGCTTTGCTTTTAAGTGTTTCGGCAGGGATGTCTGAAAAAAATCATTTTGACAACGACCGTCCTGCAATTGTTTTTGCCGAATTAAGTGAAGTTCGCAGCGAACCTCAGAAATCAGGTTCTGCCATTATTTTACTGCACGAAGGAGCCAAAGTATATGTTTTGGAAACTGTTGGAGGCTGGAAAAAAATAGAATTAACTGATGGAACGGAAGGCTGGATGGATGCCTCTACCATTCGGGAAGTAAAATAAATATTCAAAAAAAATCAAATAAAAAAATCCCAAACACCCCTCTTAAAATGGTGTTTGGGATTTTTTGTATGGGTATCAATCACTTCTGAATCGCATCGATACTATAAATAAACTTAAGTTCAAGACCGCATACTTCTTAAGTTTACTTATGGCAAATTCTTGTTTTACAATGAAAAACTATAGATTTTTAAAGGCGTCACACAGTAATCCAGTTTCACATCTGATTCAAAAACATCCTCGATCTGATTTTCAGCTTCAAAAAAAGAAAGGCCAATCTTAATTGTTCCGGGTTTACATTCTGACAGGAATTTATCATAAAACCCTTTTCCGTATCCTACCCGATTTCCAAAAACATCAAAAACTAAAAGCGGGACAAAAACAACCTCTATAGTTTCAGAAGGAACTTGCAAACCATTTACCGGTTCAGGAATATTGTATTCATTCTTTCTGATTTTGGTATTATCGGTCAACAAAAAATGCGTCATACCACGAGTCTCAAAATCACTTTTTGAAACTACTATTTCTTTATCTTTTCCGGAAAGCAAATGCAATACGTATTCTGTATTTACTTCTCGCTGCTCTTCAATCGGAAGAAAAACATGATAATAGATTTTATCCCAAATAGACAATTGGATTATATTATTGGCAATAGCCAGACTTTTCTCTTCGATATCATTTTCTGAAAGTTCTTTTCGAAGATTTTTATAGTGTAATCGTAATTCTTTTTTATTCGTCGGCATACTCGTCTCTGTTTTTAGACATATGGTAAATCGCATCTCCTTCGTACACGATGGGCGAGTGATTGGCATTGATCACAAATCCGTCATGCGGTGCTTTTACTTTTTGTTCAAATTTACCAAACGGATCGGTAATAATGGCTAAGATAGTCCCTTTCGTTACAAAACGTCCAATCCTGTTATAATCATGAAGCAGACCCGAACATTTCGCACGCAGCCAAACCGAATTTTTAATGTAGATAGAAGGATCTTCTGCGGTTTCGACAAGATGTTTTGAATCCAGCATATTCAAATAATTCAACAAACGCTTCACTCCCATTACCCCTTCATTTGCCACCGAATCATTAATATCCAGAGATTTTCCGCCCTCAAAAAGCAGCATTTTTATATTGGCCTTTTCACAGGTAGTGCGGAATGAACCGCTAATATTTTTAGAATACAAGGTAAAAGGCGCATTGAAAACATCGGCAAGTTCTTTCAGTTCCGGGTTGTTCTCCGTAATCCTGATTTGCGGAACATTAAATCGGCTCGCTCCCCCGGCATGAAAATCAACCGCATAATCAATAATTGGCAAAATTTCTGCTACGATATGATAAGCGAAACGGCTTGCCAAAGATCCTTTTTTGCTCCCCGGAAAAACGCGGTTTAAGTCACGCCCGTCGGGAAATTCTCTGGATTTATTTACAAAACCGTAAATATTGATAATGGGAATGCAAATAATGGTTCCTTTAGCGGGACGGTTGATTTTTTTGCTGATCAGCTGTCGGACTATTTCAACACCGTTAATCTCATCACCGTGGATTCCTGCCGAAAATAAAACGACCGGACCTTCAATTTTTGAACGGCGTACGATAATCGGAATATTCAATTTTGTAGTGGTATGCAGACGAGCAATTTCAACGTTTATTGTTTTACTTTCGCCCGGCAAAACTGATTCGCCAAAAATAATCAGGGGTTTACTGTTTTTCATGTGGAATTATAAAATCTAAATATAGAAATTATTCTTTTGATTTCGTAAATTTGAAACTAAATCAATGTTAAGCTTTTTAAGACCTCAAAAGGTTTTTTTAAAGTTTAACAACTATCTTCAGAAACAAAACAGAATGCACAAACCATCATCCTTAGATCTTCAAATCCTAACCTTGCCGGACAATCCGGGTGTGTATCAGTATTATGACAAAGACGGAAAGATTTTATATGTTGGAAAAGCTAAGAACCTAAAAAAAAGAGTCTCCTCTTATTTCAATAAAATACACGATACCGCCAAAACCAATGTTTTGGTGAAGAAAATTGTAACCATCAAACACATCGTAGTTCCCACAGAAACTGATGCACTTTTATTGGAGAACAATTTAATTAAAACACTCCAACCGCGTTATAATGTTTTGCTTCGCGACGACAAAAGTTACCCTTGGATCTGTATCAAGAAGGAACCTTTTTCGAGAATATTTTCTACCCGAAGAATGGTCAAAGACGGTTCTGAATATTTTGGTCCTTACACCAGTTTCAAAACAGTACATACTATTTTAGATTTAATCAAAGAATTATACCCTTTGAGGACTTGTAATTTTGATTTGAGTCCGTCTAATATTGATTCCGGAAAATTCAAAGTCTGTCTGGAATATCACATTGGTAACTGTAAAGGACCTTGTGAAGGACTTGAATCTCTGGAAGACTACCAAAGACAGGTTGATGCGATCCGCGAAATTCTAAAAGGGAATTTCAAAGAAAGCATGAAAGACTTCAAACGACTGATGATCCAGTATGCAAAAGACTTGCGTTTTGAAGAAGCTCAAAAAATAAAAGAAAAAATCGAAATTCTGGAGAATTACCAGTCGCGATCTACCATTGTCAATCCGAAAATTACAAATATTGATGTTTTCTCGATTGTTTCCGATGAAAGCTCAGCCTATGTTAACTTCCTTCAAATCTCGCACGGATCGATTATACGTTCGCATACTTTAGAAATGAAGAAAAAGCTGGAGGAGACGGACGAAGAATTATTAGAACTTGCCATTATAGAATTACGTGAGCGCTTTCAGTTATTGTCTAAAGAAATCATCGTTCCGTTTGAAATTGATTTAGGTGAAAACATCAAAACTACCGTTCCTCAATTGGGAGATAAAAAACAAATATTAGAACTGTCTATTCGGAACGCGAAATTTTACCGAATCGAACAGCTCAAACAATTACAAATTGTAGATCCTGACCGACATACCAATCGGATCATGGCACAAATGCAAAAGGACCTGCGATTGCCTGTTGAACCCCGTCACATTGAGTGTTTTGACAACTCGAATATTCAGGGAACAAATCCGGTAGCCGCCTGTGTAGTTTTTAAAGACGGGAAACCCAGCAAAAAAGACTATCGTCATTTTAACGTTAAAACCGTCGAAGGTCCTGACGATTTTGCCTCGATGACCGAAATTGTCTACCGACGTTACAAAAGGTTATTAGATGAAAACGAACCATTGCCGCAATTAATCATCATTGACGGTGGAAAAGGACAGCTTTCTGCAGCATTAAAAAGTATCGACGCTCTCGAACTGCGCGGCAAAATTGCGATCATCGGAATTGCGAAACGTCTCGAGGAATTGTTTTACCCCGGAGATTCAATTCCGTTGTATCTCGATAAAAAATCCGAAACCTTAAAAGTGATTCAGCAGCTGCGAAATGAGGCGCACCGATTTGGGATCACTTTTCACAGAGACAAACGAAGCAAAGCCGCACTTAACTCCTCAGTAGAAGGCATACCCGGCATTGGCGAAAAAACAATGCTTACGTTAATACAACATTTCAAAAGTGTTAAAAGATTGAAACTGGCTACCGAAAAAGAAATATCTGATGTAATAGGGGTATCAAAAGCCAAAAAAATTGTCGACTTTTACAAAACCAACTAGTTATCTTTATGCGCCCAGATCAACTGCCCCACAAAAATACCACATCGAAACCTTTTTTTTCTCCACTGAAAAAAGATGTTTCTAAAGTTGTTCTATTCTTTCCAAAAGGAAAGTTTCTTTGTAGTTCGCAGTTGTCTGTTTCGATCTGGAGCACAGCACTATTCCTTTTTATAGTGTTACTTCTAAATCCGCAAAAAACATTTTCACAGGATCAAAAAAAAGACAGCATTAAAAGACCCAAAATCGGATTGGTTTTAAGCGGTGGAGGCGCAAAAGGATTCGCTCATATTGGAGTTTTAAAAGTTCTGGAAGAA
Source organism: Flavobacterium lipolyticum (assembly GCF_020905335.1). NCBI lineage: Bacteria > Pseudomonadati > Bacteroidota > Flavobacteriia > Flavobacteriales > Flavobacteriaceae > Flavobacterium > Flavobacterium lipolyticum. The sequence continues at coordinate 1,578,633 of NZ_JAJJMN010000001.1, forward strand.
GCCGGAATTAAAATCGACTTTATCGGTGGTACCAGTATGGGATCTATAATCGGCGGACTTTATGCTTCGGGGTACAATGCCTCTCAGATTGATTCCATTTTCAAGAAAACCAACTTTGATGAACTCATCAACGATTACATACCGAGATCGTCCAAAAACTTCTATGGCAAAAAAAATGATGAGTTATATGCCATTTCATTACCTTTTAGCAACTTCAGAATCGGGATTCCGGAAGCCCTTTCAAAAGGAATGTACAATTACAATTTGTTAAGTGGTCTTACTCGGAATGTACGTCATGTACGTGATTTCAATCAACTTCCAACTCCTTTTTTATGTATCGGAACTAATATTGAAACCGGAGAAGAAGTTTTACTAAACAAAGGAAATCTCGTTCAGGCTATGATGGCAAGTTCAGCATTCCCCTCCCTGTTCACCCCTGTCGAAATTGAAGGAAATTTACTAGTAGATGGAGGTGTAGTCAACAACTATCCCATAAAAGAAGTTCGTAATCTGGGTGCTGATATTATTATTGGTGTCGATGTTCAGGACGATCTTATGAATCGCAAAAATCTGAAAAATGCGACCAAGATACTCGTACAGATTACCAATTTGCAGTCTATCGATAAGATGAAAAACAAAATCAAGGATACCGATGTTTATATCAAACCGGACATTCGCGATTATGGCGTAATTTCATTTGACAAAGGAGAAGAAATTATCCGAAAAGGAGAAGAAGCAGCTTTTGCGGTCTATGAAAGAATCAAATCTTTAACCGATGAAGCTCATTTTTATAAAAAACCTAAACTAAAAATTGCCAGTGACACACTGCAAATCAAACAGATAAACAGTGAAAACCTTGAGAATTACACGAAAGAATACATTCGCGGAAAACTGCGTTTTAAACCCGGAAGTACGATTACTTACAATGATCTGAAAACCGGAATCAATAACCTGAATGCCACCCAGAACTTCAGTACTATTTCCTACTGTTTACAGCCGGATGACCAACAGGACGATCTTGATATCGTCTTAAAAGAAAATCCCACTCAGACTTTTCTAAAACTAGGTCTGCATTATGACGGGCTGTACAAAAGTGGAATTCTGCTAAATCTTACCCACAAAAAGACCTTTTTAAAAAATGATGTTACCTCGCTTGATGTTATTTTGGGAGATAACTTCAGGTACGACTTCAACTACTATATAGAAAACGGTTTTAATATCAGTTTTGGATTTCAGTCCCGTTTGAATCAATTTAATCGGAATGTCACCACTAGCATTAATACCTTAACAGCACAGAATCCAAATGTAAATCTGATTAATGTTGACTTTTTAGACATTACCAATCAGGCCTATTTTCAAACCATCTTTGTACAAAAATTTTTAATGGGGGGTGGTTTTGAATACAAATATTTAAAAATAGACTCTCCAACACTTACCAATACCGTAAATACTATTGAAAAGAGCAGCTATCTTAGTCTTTTTGGTTACTTAAAATACGATTCATTCGACAGCAAAAGCTTCCCTCGTTCCGGCTTGTACTTCTCTACCGATTTACAAACCTACTTAGCGTCGTCTGACTATACACGTCAATTTAAACCATTCTCGATTGCAAAGGCCGAAATTGCTTTCGTAAAAACGTTCTTCAGAAAGGCTACTTTCAAAATTGACGCCGACGCAGGGTTTAACATTGGCAGCGACAGCGTTCCGTTTTTCGACTTTATACTCGGAGGATACGGGTATAGCAAAATCAACAACTTCAATTATTTTTATGGATACGATTTTCTAAGTATAGCCGGAAACAGCTTTATAAAAACGGGGATTACGCTCGATTATGAAATTTTCAAAAAGAATCACGTAAATCTTTCTGCTAACTTTGCCAACTTGGGAAATGATATTTTTACTAAGGTCGACTGGATCTCAATGCCAAAATATACCGGATATGCTGTTGGTTATGGACTGGAAACCATCATTGGCCCAATCGAGATTAAACAATCCTGGTCTCCGGAAATGTCTAAAAGCTATACCTGGTTTAGTATTGGGTTTTTATTTTAGCACTAAAGCAAAGAATAGTTCAACAAAATTGTACTATTTTTTTGCCCTTTAAAAATTATATCAAAAAAAATTAAAAAAAATCATGTTTGTAAATGATATAATTTATAATTTTACTCAGCAAAAATTACGACATTTGTTATAATGAAAACAAAATGGACAGGTTTATTAGAGTATCTTCAATTCCTCATCAAGAGAAATCCTGAGTGAAGCTATCGAATTGAGATAATTGGTCAATTTTAAGAAATTGAGCTGGTTATCTGTTCACACAATTCAAATTTTCAAATTATCTAATTTTAAAATTATCTAATAGAAAAGCCATGCCATTATATCACAAACTTGGAGACTTCCCTCAAAAGAGACACACACAATTCGAAAAACCTAACGGAGGTTTTTACTACGAACAGTTATTCGGAACTGAAGGTTTTCACGGACACTCGTCATTATCTTATCATGTTCACAGACCAACTCAGGTAAAAGAAATTTTAAATTCCTATTCCGTTGAGCCAAAAATTGCCATCGGAAAAAATATAAAATCGTTACTTTTTAAAGGTTTTGAATTAAAACCTGAAAATGACTTTTTGGACAGCCGTAAAGCGATGATGGTTAATAAAGACTGTATCATTGGACTGGCTGCTCCTAAAGAATCACTTCGAAATTATTTCTACAAAAATGCCGATGCTGATGAAATGCTTTTCATCCATAAAGGAAAAGGAAAATTAAGAACCATGTTAGGTAACATTCCGTTTGAATATGGTGATTACTTAATTATTCCACGAGGCATTATTTACCAAATCGAATTCGAGACGGAAGAAAACCGACTTTTTTATGTCGAATCCTACTCCCCTTTTTATACCCCAAAACGTTACAAAAACCAATCGGGACAGCATTTAGAGCACTCGCCATTTTGCGAACGCGACTTTATTTTGCCAAACGAACTGGAAACACATGACGAAAAAGGCGATTTTTTAATTAAAATCAAAAAAGAGGGCATGATTCATGAAGTGGTTTATGCGACACATCCATTTGATGTTGTGGGTTGGGACGGTTACAATTTCCCATACGGATTCTCGATTCATAATTTTGAACCTATAACGGGACGTGTTCACCAACCGCCTCCGGTACACCAAACATTCGAAACGGCTACTTTTGTTGTTTGCTCTTTCTGCCCAAGACTTTACGATTATCATCCGAAAGCAATTCCGGCACCTTACAATCACAGCAATATAGATTCTGATGAAGTTCTATATTATGTAGACGGTGACTTCATGAGCCGTAACAACATTGAGCAGGGTCATATCACTTTACACCCAAAAGGAATCCCACACGGTCCTGCGCCAGGCGCGATGGAACGTAGCATTGGTCACACAGAAACACAGGAATTAGCCGTTATGGTTGATACTTTCCGCCCACTTATGGTTACAGAAGAAGCCATGGGTCTTGACGACGGTCAGTATTATAAATCCTGGTGTGAGTAAAATTAGTCAATGTGGCAATTAGATAATGTGACAATTAGGCAATTAGAAAATGAGATAATTAGAAAACGAGGTAATAAAAAGTAATCTTTAGACTACAAATTATTATCTTTACTAAGCATAATAAATTATCTCATTAACACATTATCTAATTTTCTAATTAAAACAATGACTTTCAATGACAAGTACAAAGACAATGTTCTTTTAACAAAAACATTCCATTTCGCCCTAAACATAATTGATTTCACGAGTGAACTTCAGGAACAAAAGAAATTTGTAATCGCCAATCAATTATTAAAAAGCGGAACATCAATTGGAGCGAACTCAAAAGAAGCACAAAACGCAGAAAGCAAGGCCGATTTTATTCATAAATTAAAAATTGCGATCAAAGAAGCTGACGAAACTGAGTATTGGTTGTTTTTATGCGAAGCACATAAGGACTATCCAAATTGTAAAAATCTTTTAAACGATTTATCAGAAATTCTAAAAATTCTAAACAAAATAATATCAACATCAAAAATGAAATAATTAGATAATTTGTAAATGTGTCAATGAGATAATTTTTATCAGAACGCACATTATCTAATTTTCTAATTAACTCATTTTCAAATTAAAAACAAAATGAGCAAAGAAGTAAAATCAGTAGAATACGGATTGGAAAAAATCTTTGAAGGAGCACAGGATTTCCTTCCGTTATTAGGAACCGACTATGTAGAATTCTACGTCGGAAATGCAAAACAATCGGCACATTATTACAAAACAGCTTTCGGATATCAGTCATTAGCTTATGCCGGACTGGAAACCGGAGTAAAGGACAAGGCTTCTTATGTTTTAAAACAGGACAAAATCAGAATTGTTCTAACAACACCTTTAACTCAGGATTCACCAATACACGAACACCTTAAAAAACACGGTGATGGTGTAAAAGTAGCCGCTCTTTGGGTTGAAGATGCCAGAAGTGCCTACGAAGAAACGATGAAACGCGGTGCTCGTTCTTTTATGGAACCAACGGTTGAATCAGACGAATTTGGAGAAGTGGTTCGTTCGGGAATATACACTTACGGAGAAACGGTTCACATTTTCGTAGAAAGAAAAAACTACAACGGTATTTTCCTTCCGGGGTATCAGGAATGGAAATCGGATTACAATCCCGAGCCAACCGGTTTAAAATACATCGACCACATGGTTGGAAATGTAGGCTGGAACGAAATGAATACCTGGGTAAAATTCTACGAAGATGTTATGGGATTCGTAAATTTCCTATCATTTGATGACAAGCAAATTACCACAGAATATTCAGCATTGATGAGTAAAGTAATGTCTAACGGAAACGGAAGAATCAAATTTCCTATTAACGAACCGGCAGAAGGAAAGAAAAAATCTCAAATCGAAGAATATTTAGATTTTTATGGTGGTCCCGGAATTCAGCACATTGCCATTGCTACAGATGACATCATCAAAACCGTATCACAATTGAGAGCACGAGGTGTTGAATTTTTATCAGCTCCTCCTCACACTTACTATCAGGCAATTCCTGAAAGATTAGGCGTGCATATGGATATGATGAAAGAAGACATTAACGAAATTGAAAAGCTGGCTATCATGGTCGATGCCGACGAGGACGGTTACTTGTTACAAATATTTACGAAGCCTGTTCAGGACCGACCAACACTATTCTTTGAAATTATACAAAGAATGGGCGCAAAAGGATTCGGCGCAGGAAACTTTAAAGCCCTTTTCGAGTCAATCGAGAGAGAGCAGGAATTGAGAGGAACGTTGTAAAAACGCTTTTTTTTTACATTATGCAAAAAAATTCTCTGTAAAATGATGGTTTTTATGCAAATGTTATGTTAAACTCACTTTTTAACATTTATTTTTTGAACTTTGTATCTATCTTTGCACTCGCAAATCAGGAAGGGGTGGTTTCCTTCCGAATTGATATAAATTTCATAATTTATAGTTTTTTGGTTAGTTAATAGCATAAAAACTCCGTCATTCCTTGACGGAGTTTTTTTGTTTTGATACATTTGGAATAAAATTTGCATTTATATATCTTTAATAGTGAAATGTAAAAAATGTACTATGAAAAAAATAGTCCTGCTCATATTAGTTCTTACGACCCTAGGTTTCGACACTCAAAAAGAAGATGCTTTTGACACCGGAGAATACTTCAGATTCAGAATTCATTACGGAATCATAAACGCCGGTTACGCTACCCTTGAAATTAAGGACGCAACGATCAACAATAAAAAAGTTTTTCATGCTGTAGGTAAAGGATACACCACCGGAATGTCAAAATTTTTCTTTAAGGTGGAAGACCTTTATGAAAGTTATTTCGACAAACAAAACGGAGATCCTTATCGCTACGTTAGAAAAATAAACGAAGGAGGCTACACCAAAAACCAGGAAGGTTTTTTTGATCAGTCTGAGAAAAAAGTTTTAGTAAAAGATTACAAGCGTAAAACCGAAAAAACAATTGTAATCACCGACAATGTTCAGGATATTATCTCTTCTTTTTATTATTTGAGAAACCATCCCAACATAGACAAACTCAAATCAGGTGAGGCCATCACCATTGATATGTTTTTTGATGATGAAATCACAAAATTTAAGTTAAAATATGTAGGCCGACAGGATATTACAACTAAATTTGGTACTGTTTCTTCAATGGTTTTCAAACCACTGGTACAAACCGGGAGAGTTTTCAAAGAAAAAGAGAGCGTAACCCTTTGGATTACAGACGACGAGAACAAAGTTCCGATACGCATAAAAGCAGATTTGGCTGTTGGATCACTTAAAGCCGACCTTGACGAATATAAAGGATTAAAAAATCCATTTAAAGCAAAAAAATAATGAACCCTACTGATCATTCAGAATCAATTTTAAAAGAAATTGACCTTAAATTCCAAGCTATAAATCAAAAAACCGATGTACAATTAGAAGGATTGCTTTGGTCAAAACCTATCACCTACTGGGACTACATACAAACGGATGCCCTGTTAAGTTTACAAACCCAACGCACTACGCTTCCTGACGAGATGGTTTTCATCATGTACCATCAGGTTAACGAATTGATCTTTAAAATGATATTATGGGAAATTGACCAAATTTCCAACACGCAAGCTATTCAGGTTGTCTTTTTCAGTGAAAGATTATCAAGAATAACGAGATACTTTGACATGCTGACCAATTCGTTTAGCATTATGGAAAACGGAATGGAAGTAGATCAATACATGAAATTCCGAAATACACTGACTCCTGCAAGCGGCTTTCAAAGTGCACAATACCGATTAATCGAATTTGCATCGACAGATGTGATCAATTTAACCGATCGCCGATACAAATCAAACTTTGACGAAAATACTCCGCTAGAAACCAGTTTCGAACATTTATATTGGCAGGCTGCCGGAAAAGATTATCAAACCGGAGAAAAATCATATTTGCTTCAGGAATTTGAAAACAAGTACAAGGATCAGTTCCTAAGACAAATGTCAACTTTTAAATCAAAAAACATCTGGCAGAAATTTACTCAGTTACCTTTAGAGGACCAACAAAATCAGGAGTTAATTGATGCGATGCGTCATTACGACAAAACGGTAAACATCACCTGGGTAATGCAGCATTTAAATACTGCAAGAAAATACATACTGGAAAGCGGAAAAGGAAATGGAGAAGCCACCGGAGGAAGTGATTGGCAAAAATATATGCACCCAAAATACCAAAGACGCATCTTTTTTCCTAAATTGTGGACCGAAGAAGAATTGTCCAATTGGGGAAATGAAACAGCTAATTAATTTCCTAAAAAAATTTAAAAGTTTGAAAAAAGCATTCGTAATTATAATCGTTTTATTCTCAATATTTTCATGCAATAAAACTGCCGAAAAAGTTGAAACTAAAATCACTAAGCCAAAAACTAAAAAAGTAGAATTTGGTTTTAATTACGCCGATTTCAATGTTATTCACGATACTATTAAAAAAGGAGATTCATTTGGATCTATTCTTCAGAGTCAGAATATTGGAGACAAAAAAGTCTATGATGTTGTAGAACAAATAAAGGATTCTTTCAATGTAAGGACCATTCGCTACAACAAACCTTATACTATACTTCGCTCAAAAAACAAAACAAACAAGTTACAGGTTTTTATTTATCAGCCGGACCCGCTGACTTATTATGTAATAGATGTAAGAGACAGTATTGCAAAGGCCAGCAAAAAAATAAAACCGGTCACTTTAAAACGCAAAATTATCGGAGGAGTTTTAAAAAGTTCCTTATCCGAAACTCTAGGCAATGAAAGCGTGGAAGCCGCTCTTGCCAGCAGAATTACCAAAGTTTTTTCATGGTCGATTGACTTCTTTAAACTAAAAAAAGGAGATCGTTATGGATTAATTTTCACAGAACGTTTTATTAATGGCAAAACTTACGACGGTGTTGAAGATCTTGAAGCCGCTTTTTTCGAATATAAAGGTAAAATCGTTTACGCTTTCCCATTTGAAAAAGACACTACTTCAGGGAAAATAGAATATTATGACGATCAGGGAAAAACGCTGAAAAACTTTTTCTTAAAAACTCCGATTAAATTCAGCCGAATCACTTCGCGATTTACAGCCAACAGATTCCATCCGGTACAACACACCTGGAAAGCCCACAAAGGAACGGATTATGCCGCTCCAACCGGAACACCAATTTCTTCAACTGCCTCGGGAATAGTAGAAGCAACAGGATACACAGCAGGAAACGGAAACTTTGTAAAAGTAAAACACAACGGAACCTACTCTACTCAATATTTACACATGTCCCGAATTTTAGTGCGACGCGGTCAGCGTGTTACTCAAGGACAAACCATTGGATTAGTGGGCAGCACAGGGCTTGCAACAGGACCTCATGTTTGTTACCGTTTTTGGAAAAATGGCGTACAGGTAGATGCTTTGAGACTTAATTTACCAACCGGAGAATCTTTAACCGGAAATTACAAAACCCGTTTCTTCCAGCAAATAGAACCTTTGAAGAGAGAACTGGACAGTATTGGGAATCTATAAAAATCTGTTTTTATCCTTAATATAGAAACAAACATGAAAAACAAACGCATTAAAGACCTTCTTGATGAAACTTTTTCAGATTTAAAATTATTCTACAGAGACACCACTTTAGATGATCGTTTACTTACTGCGTATCAAATTGGACAAATATTAAAAGAAAAAGACTTTACAGACATGTCTTTTATTGGTGGCGGTCTTTCCGGAAACTGTAGATTTTTAATTGCAAGTGCCGGAGCAAGAGATTTATCCAAATTCAATCCGGATTCGGCAAAAAACGGACATGCTCTTCTGGATGACAATTCTTTCTTTAAAGTATTGGACATTTGTAAAATCGACAACAAAACCCAGATTTTCCTCCTCAACATTCCCGGAAACTCACTTCCGCTTTTTAAAAATTCGATTTCAAATCTCGAAGAAGAAATTACAACAAAAGCAAGACAAAAATTTACCGCTAAAATCAACGCTCCTCTAATTCCGGAATTACAAACCGAAGTTTGGAGAGAAAAAACAAAATCCCCTATTGGCATCAGTCTTTCCGGTGAATTACACTTTGACGATTCAACTATCAAAAAAGAGGAACTTCAAAGAATAGAAATCAATACAATCAAAAAGCGCATCGAAATCAACAAAAAGCCCTGGTGGAAAATTTGGTAAAACTTCCACTTAAAAACAAGTATTTATCAAATCCTACATCGACGCATGAAACGATTCTTACTACTACTTTCTTGTACAATAGCTGTGGGGTGCTCTAATCCACACACTTTTCTTTTAAACGATAAGAAACAAAATCAATACTTTGTATCGGAATCCATCCAACAGGCATTCGAAAAAGACATCATTAAAAAATCGCCTTTAATTGTGATAAACGGAGTTCCGTTCCAGTACGACAAAAAGCAAGACACTATAATTTTGCCTCTTGAAAAAGCTGACATCATAAGTATAGATTTTTTAAATGAAAACAGCAGCCGCATCATTTACAACGAAAAAGAAAACGATGGTGCCATTATAATAACGGCAAGAATTCGGAACAAATAAACACATATATCGTTTTCGTAACTATTTGTTATATAATTGTGAAGCTTAAAGCTATTAGAACTAATTTCAGTATTTTTGTTTTTTTATAACCACATTCTCAATTAAACAAAAAATGGCTTTAAACACTACAAACCCAACCGGGACTGAAGCGTGGAAAAATCTACAAAACCACTATAACGCAACTCATACAACTACGATACAAGAACTTTTTCAACAGGACAATGCGCGTGTTGAAAAATTCAATTTACAATGGAATGACTTTTTAATTGACTATTCCAAAAATAACATTAGTCAGGAAACCGTTTCTCTTTTACTGGAATTAGCCCATTCCATTGGATTAAAAGAAGCCATCTCTCAATATTTTGAAGGAGCAATCATTAACCAGACTGAAAACAGAGCGGTTTTGCATACTGCGTTGCGTGCACCAGAATCTGCAGTTATTAAAGTAGAAGGCGAAAATGTAATTCCGGAAGTTTATGAAGTAAAAAACAAAATCAAACAATTCACGCATGAAGTTATTTCGGGAGAAAGAAAAGGTTTCACCGGAAAAGCTTTCACTGATGTAGTAAATATCGGTATCGGAGGTTCTGACCTTGGGCCGGTTATGGCAGTTGAAGCTTTACAGTATTACAAAAACCACTTAAACTTACACTTTGTTTCTAATGTAGACGGCGACCATGTAAACGAAGTGATTAAAAAATTGAACCCGGAAACAACTTTATTCCTTATTGTTTCCAAAACTTTTACCACTCAGGAAACCTTATCTAATTCTGAAACGATAAAAGAATGGTTTTTGAAATCGGCTTCCCAGGAAGATATTGCCAAACATTTTGTTGCGGTTTCCACCAATATTCAAAAAGTAACTGAATTTGGAATTAATCCTGACAATGTTTTCCCAATGTGGGATTGGGTTGGAGGAAGATTTTCTTTATGGAGCGCTGTTGGTTTGAGCATTTCGTTGGCGATTGGCTTTGACAATTACAACGAACTTTTAAAAGGAGCTAATGAAATGGACGAACATTTCAAGACAACAGCATTCGACAAAAACATCCCTGTAATTCTGGCATTGTTAAGCATTTGGTATAATAATTTCTTTGGTGCTGAAAGCGAAGCATTGATTCCATACACCCAATATCTTCAAAAATTAGCTCCCTACCTGCAACAGGCTACTATGGAAAGTAACGGAAAAAGTGTTGGTCGTGACGGAAAACCGGTTAACTACCAAACCGGAACAATTATCTGGGGAGAACCGGGAACGAATTCTCAACATGCCTTTTTTCAATTGATTCACCAGGGTACAAAATTAATTCCGACAGATTTTATTGGATTCGTTCAACCTTTATACGGAAACAACGATCATCACGATAAATTGATGTCCAACTTTTTTGCTCAGACGGAAGCCTTAATGAACGGAAAAACAGCTGCACAAGTTCAGTCCGAATTTGACAAACAAGGATTATCAGCAGAAAAAGCAGCTTACTTATTGCCTTTTAAAGTTTTCACAGGAAACAAACCTACAAACACGATCTTAATTCAAAAACTAACTCCAAAAACTTTGGGATCACTGATTGTTTTGTACGAACACAAAATTTTTGTTCAGGGTATTATTTGGAACATTTTCAGTTACGATCAATGGGGAGTGGAGCTAGGAAAGCAATTAGCGAATTCTATTTTGGATGAAATTAACAGTACGACCGTAAAGAATCATGACAGCTCGACTTCTTTTTTGTTAAATCACTTTTTGAAGAACAAATAAAATTAACGAAAGCCTTTTTTCACAACATACTGAAACGCCTTGATTTAATAAAAATTAAGGCGTTTTTTCGTACGTAAACCTGCGAAAAAGGAGCCAAACAACGCGTTCTTGCAAGTTTAGCACTACAAGACCATTACAATCATTACGATTTTAACAAAATCAGTGTCTAAAAATTTACAAAAACTACATTTTATCTAGCAAAAATTAGAAAAATCATTTTAATGCGCAACACATTATACAAATCTTTCTTTTCTTAACACTTTGATAACATTATCTGATTTTATTGTTATAATTTTGCCAAAAACAATAAACTAATTAACAAATGAAGACAATGAAAAATTGGTTACTTACTGGACTATTGTTCATGATAGTTTCAACCGCATTTTCTCAAGGAAAAATTTCCGGTATGATTACCGACGGAGTGGGTTCACTTCCGGGAGCAAACGTTGTGATCAAAGGATCTACAGTTGCTACTTCTACAGATTTTGACGGTAAATTTACTCTTAATGCAACAACAAGTACAGGAGAAATCGTTATTTCTTTTTTAGGTTACGAGAACTTAACTCTTAGATTTTCAGTTAAAAATGGTCAAACTACTAATCTAGGAACAATTGTTTTGACTTCTAATTCTAACGAATTAAGCGAAATTGTTGTAAAAAGCACAATCGTTGACATCGCAAAAGACAGAAAAACTCCAGTAGCGGTTTCTACAATTAAAGCTGCTGAGATCCAGGAAAAACTTGGAACTCAGGAATTTCCGGAAATCTTAAGAAACACTCCTTCTGTGTATGTAACAAAAGCAGGTGGTGGTTTTGGAGATGCCAGAATCAATATTCGTGGTTTTACTCAAAACAATATTGCTGTTATGATCAATGGTATGCCGGTAAACGACATGGAAAACGGTTCTGTTTTCTGGAGTAACTGGGCTGGTCTTTCAGATGTTACATCTGCTATGCAGGTACAAAGAGGTTTAGGAGCATCTAAACTTGCAACTCCTTCTGTAGGAGGAACGATCAACATTGTAACTAAAGCTTCTGACAGAAAAGAAGGAGGATCTTTCTCTTCTGGTTTCGGAAACGGTAGAAATTTCAAAATTCAAGGTTCATACAATACCGGAAAATTAGAAAACGGTCTTTCTGCATCTGTTTTGTTATCAAAAACAATGGGAGACGGATATGTTAACGGAACTCAATTTGAAGGATCTAACTACTATGTTGCTTTAGGATATGGCAGCAAAAGTGGTAAACACGACTTTCAACTTACGGTAACAGGTGCTCCACAATGGCACAACCAAAGATCTACAGTATCTACAATCGCAGCTTACCAACAATACGGTAGAAATAACGAACCAAATATCAGATACAATCCTGATGCAGGATATTTGAATGGTGAAGAATATAACATTAGAAAAAACTACTACCACAAACCAGTAGCTTCTTTCAACTGGGATTATAAAATCAACGAAACTACAAAACTTTCTTCTGTTGTTTACGCTTCTATGGGACGTGGTGCAGGAGCTAGTGCAACTGGAGGAATTAAAGGAAAAGGATACAATGATGCTATAGCATTCAGAACTGCTGACGGTTTAGTAGACTATGATAAAATTTATGCTTACAACTCTGGAAAACCAGTTACTATCGCAGGTTTTACAGGACCTCAAACAAGACAAAAAATTGGTGGAGTTTATCAAAACAGTTCTTATTTTAATGCAGGTTCTGATGTAGCAAATTATAATCCAAGCACAAATATCAACACTTCTGGTATCTCACAAACGTCATCTATCAACTCTCATGACTGGTTTGGTGCGGTAATTAACTTAAACAAGAAACTTTCTAATACCTTAACTTTAGATTTCGGTTTTGACGGAAGAACTTATAAAGGATACCACTTTACAGTTGTAAATGATTTATTAGGTGGTGGTGAGTATTTTGACAACTTTATTGCTAGTCAAAAACCAAACGGAAGACAGTTAACTAACACTTACGATACTGATGTTCAATGGAATGTTTTCCAAAATAGAAAATACGACAAAGTATCTTTCAACAGTACTGGTAATGTAAAATGGTATGGTTTATTTACTCAATTAGAGTACTCTAAAGACAACCTAACAGCATTTGTTCAGGGAGCAATTTCTCAACAAGGATACAAAAGAGAAGATGACTTCGTTTATTTACCAACTGATCCTTTAGCTTCTACTCCTTACAAAAACTTATTAGGTGGTAATGCAAAAGCGGGAGCTAACTACAATATTAGCGAAAAAAGCAACGTATATGTAAACGCTGGATATTACTCCAAACAACCTTTCTTTAACTCTGTTTATCCAAACAACAGATCAACAGTAAACCCTAACCTTACTAACGAGAAAATTATTGGATTTGAAGCTGGATATGGTTTCCGTTCTAGATTTTTCAACGCTACAGTAAACGTTTACAACACTACTTGGAATGACAGATACTTAAAAGGTAATGCACTTCCAACTACTACTGCAACACCTGCAAACTCAACTTACACTGAGTTCTTAGGACTTAACGAAGTTCACTCTGGAATTGAATTCGAAGGATCTTCTAACATTACAGAAAGATTAAAAGTAACAGGAATGTTCTCTTATGGTATTTGGGAATACAAAGGAAATGCAACAGTTAATGCTTACTTCCAAGCAGACAACTCACCTGTACCAGGATTCCAAGGAACTACAGTTTACATGGACAAAGTAAAAGTGGGTGACGCAGCACAAATGACAGCCTCTTTAGGAGCATCTTACGAAGTTCTAACAAGAGTAACAGTTGATGCAAACTATAACTTCAACGACAATTTATATGCAGGAATCAACCCAACTAGTTTTACATCTGCAACAAACAAAGGAGCATTACAATTGCCTTCTTATGGTTTGATGGATGCTGGTTTCTCATACAAAATGTTAACTGGAAAAAACAAAGACAAATCAGTTAACTTCAGATTAAACGTTAACAACGTACTTGATAAAATTTACATCGCTGAATCAAGAACAAACTTTTTCGCTGATGACAACCTTCCTGTAGCTTCTGGCCAACCAGCTGGTTCAAAAGGAACTTACGCATCTAACGGAATGCTTTACAATGGAGTAGCAAACATTAACCAGGTATTCTTCGGTTTCGGAAGAACATGGAACTTCTCTCTACGTTATGATTTCTAATATTTAGAATCTAAATAAATACCTAAAGCGGCATTGACTTTTAGTCTGATGCCGCTTTTTTTATACCCTTTTTTGCTATATTTGTTTTATCAAAAAATCTAATTTATGTACTATTTTTTACAAAAATTCCATTCAGGATGGGCTTATTTGGCGCTGTTGCTTTTATTAATTGCTGTTGTAAATGCCATCCTTGGCCTTACTTCTAAAAAAGACTTCACAGCCAAAGACCGCAAAATTGCCTTGTTTGCTTTGATTGGAACTCATACGCAGTTATTGATCGGTCTTATTCTTTATTTTATATCTCCTTTAGGGAAAGCTGTCCTTGGCCAAATGTCTGATGCAGCACTTAGACTTACTTCATTAGAACACCCTTTAATCAATATTATTGCTATCATTTTGATCACCATCGGATGGTCTAAACATAAAAAATTAATCGATAGCGCTGCAAAGTTTAAAACATTTGCTATTTTTTACGGATTAGGATTATTGCTTATTTTAAGCAGAATCCCATGGAACCTATGGTTCTAAGAAAAAACCAATTAAAGCCCTAAAAAGAGGGCTTTTTTTATCTCGGCATATTATTTGTACAAACTCCCCAAGTCTGAAAAAAAATAAAACATGAGAAATAAAAAACATATTTTACTCACTGCACTTACTATAACTTTTTTAAGTTGTTTTACCTATGTTATAAGCCAAACAAAGCCTGCAACTGAACCTAAAATTACTCAGGATACTGTCAAAACTGCCAGACCTAATTTAATTGCAATACCAACTGATTCTGTTTTTACGGATAAGGGCTTGAAATTAAAACCTTATAAAAAAAATGCACATGCCTCTTATTACGCTGACCGTTTTAATGGTAAAAAAACAGCTAACGGAAGTCGATTCAGCAACAGCGCTTACACTGCAGCACACAAAAAACTTCCTTTCGGAACCAGAATAAAAGTCACCAATGAAGCAAACGGAAAATTTGTAATTGTAAAAGTTACCGATCGCGGTCCATTTGTTCGAACAAGAGATCTCGATCTATCCAAAAGAGCCTTTATGGAAATCACGAAAAGTAAAGGAAGTGGTGCCATGAAAGTTACAATCGAAACTATAGTAGAATAACATCCTTTTAAAATACAAAATCCGACAGTTTTTTAGAAACCGTCGGATTTTTTCGTAAATTGAGTTGTCCCAAAAAAGATCTAAACAAACTTTCGAATACTCATTACTACCCCGGTATGAACGCCTTCATGATAATTATTAAAATCTAAAGCTCCGTTTATATTCTTCAGGGTATATCCTAAACTAGTGGTGTATTCATTATAATTTACAAAAATACCTGCCGCAAAATCATTTTCAACCTGCTTTAAAGTAGTCGAAAGCAACTCCCGTATTTTATCAACTTCCGCTTGCGAAACGTCTCCTTCCGGCTTAGTATCTTTTCGGTATTTAGCAATAAACTCTTCAGAAATGGTAACCGGTAAGCCCGATAACTTATAAACCAAAGCCTGCTGTGAAGCAACGCAATGTGCGATATTCCAAATGATATTATTATTAAATCCCGGTGGAATTTTGTTTAACTGTTCTAATGAATGACTGTCTAAAACTTTCAAAAGAATCTCTCTAATGGTCTTTTGTACTTCAAAAACTGGGTTCATATTTTTATTTTTTTTTCTAAAATTAGGCAATTTTAAGTTTCAAATGGATTTTCTTTGTAGTCTCTTAAATTTAAACTTATGAACAAAATATATTACTTAGCATCCTGCGATACTTGCCGAAAAATCATTAAAGCATTACCGGAAGGCAATAACCTGGTTTTTCACGACATTAAACAAAATCCGATTACAGCAACGGAATTAGAAGAAATGTATCAACTTTCGGGTAGTTACGAAGCTTTGTTCAGCAAAAAAGCACAATTGTATAAATCGATGGATTTAAAGAACAAATCTTTAACGGAAGCCGATTTTAAAAAATACATCTTGGAACACTATACTTTTTTAAGCCGTCCTGTTTTTATTATTGACGGCAAAATCTACATCGGTAACAGTCAGCAGAATGTTCTACAGGTAATGAAAGCCTTAGGACAATAATATAGCTAAAAGCTGTAAAGATTCCCGGTTTGCGTTAGGGATAGAAGTGGAAATCCTTTTTTTGAGTTTTTTCTGCTCAAAAAAAGATTGAAACGAATAGCCCGACCGAAGGGAACGCCCAAAACCTTTTAAAAATAAGGCAATAGAAACTAGAAAACCTCACTCTAAAGTTTTTTAGTATCTTTGCGCCTTTATACTCAATTATATGATACAATCTATGACAGGGTTTGGCAAAGCTTCTTTGCAATTGCCTACAAAAAAAATTACCGTTGAAGTAAAATCCTTAAACAGTAAAGGTTTAGATTTAAATGTTAGAATGCCATCGGTGTACCGCGAAATGGAACTAGGTTTAAGAACTCAAATCTCTACTAAACTGGAAAGAGGAAAAATTGATTTCGGAATTTACGTTGAAAGTACTTCTGAACAAACCTCAACTAAGGTAAATGTTCCTGTTGTAAAAAACTACATTGCCCAACTAAAAGAAGTTTACCCGAATGCAGACGAAACGGAACTGATGAAAATGGCCGTTCGAATGCCGGATACCCTAAAGACCGAACGTGAAGAAATTGATGAAAATGACTGGGAACAAATTCAGCTGATCATCGAAGAGGCCTTGGAAAACATTCTGACTTTTAGAAAAGACGAAGGCGAATCTCTTGAAAAAGAATTCAATCTTAGAATATCAAATATCCGTCAATACATGAATGACGCTCTGGCACTTGATCCGGAACGTATTAAAGCGATTAAAGACCGTCTTCAAACTGCTATTTCAGAATTGAAAGTGAATGTGGATGAAAACCGATTTGAACAGGAATTGATTTACTATCTTGAGAAACTTGATATTACGGAGGAAAAAGTTCGTTTAACCAATCATTTAGATTATTTCCTTGAAACTATAAAAGGTTCTGAAGCTAACGGTAGAAAACTTGGATTCATCACTCAGGAAATGGGCCGTGAAATCAATACCATGGGTTCAAAATCGAATCATGCGCAGATGCAAAAATTGGTTGTCATGATGAAGGATGAATTGGAAAAAATCAAAGAACAGGTTTTAAATGTACTTTAAAAGCCGCAAGCTTTAAGCAATAGGCTTTAAGCAAAAAAAACATAGAGTAAGTGAGCTTAAAGCGTACCGCCTAAAGCCTAAAGCATAAATTAATGAATAAAGGAAAATTAATTGTTTTTTCAGCACCATCAGGATCGGGGAAAACAACTATAGTAAAGCATTTATTGGGGAAAGAAGATTTAAATTTAGAATTTTCAATCTCAGCAGCGTCTCGCGACCCACGCGGAGAGGAAGAACACGGAAAAGATTATTATTTTATTTCACTGGAGCAATTCAAGAAACACATCAAGGCCGAGGAATTCCTGGAATGGGAAGAAGTGTATCGCGACAACTTTTATGGTACTTTAAAATCGGAGATTGAAAGAATCTGGGCTTTAGGTAAAAATGTGATTTTTGATATTGATGTGGCCGGCGGACTGCGTATCAAACATAAATTCCCGGAACAAACTTTGGCTGTATTTGTAAAACCTCCAAGTGTTGACGAACTAAAACGTCGACTAAAACAACGTTCTACAGAAAGTGATGATAAAATAAACATGCGAATTGCAAAGGCTTCGGTTGAACTGGCAACTGCACCGCAATTTGATACGATTATCAAAAATTACGATTTAGATACCGCTAAAGAAGAAGCATATCAGTTGGTAAAAGATTTTATTTCGAAATAGTTTATTAGTCATTAGTTACTAGTCATTAGCCCTTGGTTACTTGTTGCTAGTCTTTCGTCATAAATAGTAGATCTCGAATTTAAATTATAATATTACATGAGTGGAATTAAATCATATAAGGAATTACTAATTTGGCAAAAAGGGATTAAAATTGTTTCCCTGACGTATCAGTTGGTAAAATCATTCCCGCAAGAAGAATTATATGCACTCACTAGTCAGTTAAAAAGGGCTTCTGTTTCAGTTCCATCGAACATCGCAGAAGGCTATGGCCGGAATACTGATAATTCATTTACCCATTTCCTAAATATATCCAGAGGGTCTCTGTTTGAGATTGAAACTCAATTAGTAATTGCAAATGAACTAGGATTTATAACTAACGAAGTTCTTTATAGAAAAATTCTAAATCTAATTGAAGAAGAATCAAAAATGATTAATTCTTTTTGCAAAACACTTAAAGACTAATCACTTTTCACTAATTACCAGTTACTAAACCATGAAAATAGGCCTTTATTTCGGAACGTATAATCCCATTCATGTTGGTCATTTAATCATTGCCAACCACATGGCTGAATTTGCCGATTTAGATCAGATATGGATGGTTGTTACCCCACACAATCCGCTTAAAAAGAAATCTACCTTGTTAGACGATCACCAACGCTTGCAAATGGTATATTTGGCCACTGAAGATTATCCAAAAATAAGACCTTCAGACATTGAATTCAAATTACCACAGCCTAGTTATACGGTCAATACACTGGTTCATTTGCATGAAAAGTATCCATCGCATGACTTTTCTTTAATCATGGGCGAAGACAACTTAAAAACGCTTCATAAATGGAAAAACTACGAAGTGCTTTTAGCAGATTACGATATTTATGTTTATCCGCGAATATCTGAAGAAGAGGAAAACATCGAATTAAAATCGCATCCAAAAGTGCATATTATTGATGCTCCAATTGTAGAAATCTCTTCTACTTTTATCCGAAACAGTATCAAAGAAGGCAAAAACATACAGCCTCTTTTACCGCCAAAAGTTTGGGAATATATCGATCATAATAATTTTTACAAGAAATAATTTATACGCAATCTTGTCATTCCGAGGAACGAGGAATCACACAAGTAATTCGACAAAGATTGACGATTTTGATTGTAGAGTTTCTGGTGTGATTCCTCGTTCCTCGGAATGACAAGCACAAAAAAAATGCCCCAAATAGTGTCTAACTTTTTGGGGCATGTTCAAAATTCAGGCTTTTACATTTTATAATGTAACGCTTATTTGAGATTTAACTCGAAATCTAATATCTGCTAAAGACTGCTCTGTTAAAAGTTTCCCGTCTCTGAAAACTTCTTTTAATTCGCCTTGTTTTTCTTCTTCCCAGGAAACATTGTCCGTTAAATGATATACCCCATCAATTAAATCAATTTTCATTAATCCTTTGGCTGATTTTTTAGTTCCGTCATCTGTGATTGGATCTTTAAAGATCGCTCTGCCTTCTCCATTAACTTCTCCATAAGTTGCTTTCATTGCAAAACCAAAAGTATCTCGGGTATTGTATTGATAGGTGAATGAACCGATCCCCAAAACAACGTTTGTAGAAGCAAATCCTTTTTCTTTTAATCTTTCGCAAATTTGGGTCGCCCTTGCTACCGTAATACTATCACCGTAAATGGCACCAATCTGCGGAATAAGCTCTTTATATCCTTTTGCATTAACTGTGCCTCCAAAAACATCCCAAAGCAGCTCAATTACTCCTTTTTTCTCTTCTGCTGTTTTTCCGTTTGGATTACCACAAATAATATCTACCGGATCGCCACTATCAGGTCGGATCACCACTTTACCTTCTCTGGCAATTATTTCTTCTTTCAATCGTGGTAAATAGTCGATCAGAACTTTCCATAAATCCCAGGTATCCGAAACTATAGACACGATTCCTTTTGGATACACTTCTGTAACCAGTCTTTTAAACGTTTCGCATTCTCCTTCAGTGGTTCCCATACACATTACAGAGTGCTCTGTTGCCGCAACTGAACCTGCAATCAATTCGGTATCAGAGTTAGCATTATAATATTCTTCAAAAAAGTCAATTACCGGGATGGTATCAGAACCCGTAAAACTCAATAAATGTCCAGCAGCAGAAGTAATTGCTGCCTCGATTCCACCCATTCCTCTCATTGAGAAATCATGCGCCTGCCAATCTACAAATTCAGGAACTGATGCTGTTTCGTGGGCAAATTTATCCAATACTTTTCGATATTCTTTTGCAATAGTAGCAGAGTTACAAGGCAACCAGACTACAGCAGACAATAAGGTTTCGAAATAATTAGTTAGCCAGAAAAACTCCGGAAGCGTATTGTACATCGTAAACATGGGTACTCTTAATGGCACGCTAACACCTTCTGGCAACGCTTTAAAAACCATTGGAATATATCCTAAATCATGTAAATCTTCAATATGTTTGGTTCCAACCTGATTTTCCCCTAAATAATTGTTGATTCTGCGAGCGTATTTTTTAACGACTTCTTCTTTTGGTCTTTTAAAGAAATCGGCCTCAAAATCATGAATGATATATTTTTTGATGAAATATTGCAATCCAAAAAACACAACTTCTTCTAAACCTTCAATTCTTGATTTTCTTGGCGTCCAGTTGGAATATACTAATGTTGTTCCGTCTGGGTATTGTCTTCTGTGGTCAACTTTGTAACCGTCGGTTAATAATAATGGGTTCATAAAATTTCTTCGTTATTTTTTCAATTATTTATTTCTTCCTTTTTCATTTGGATAAAGCTCTTGTACTATATCACTTTGCCAAAATACTTTTGTTTCTACATCAAGCCCCGTTAATCTGCCATAAAAGCCAGCCCCGGTATCGACATTCCACACATTACATCCTTGCATTGGAATCTCTACATTATAATGAAGGGTTGGTGTGTGACCAATATAAATCTCATCATAAAGTAACAATCTTTTCGGATAGGAAAGCGAATCTTTTTTAATTCTCTTATCCATTGTCAAAGCCATTTCCCACAACGTTCTATCCCACGAATAATTGCTTTGGTAATGTTCTTTCTCCGGGCCATGCATGGACGAAAAACCGGCATGAATGAATAAATTGTTACTTTCGTCTACAAAGTAATCTTTCATAGTATTGAAAAAATGGCGATGTTTTTCTTTTTCCGAACGTTCAACATCGACATAACTCTCTATAGTCGATTTTCCTCCATGCAAAAACCAAATATCGTTTATAACATCATTCTCTAACCACTCCTGACACCAGACATCATGATTTCCTTTGATAAAAATACACTCCTGTTTTTGGGATAAATCGATCAGAAAATCAATTAATTGTTTTGATTCACTCCAGCCGTCTACATAGTCTCCCAAAAAAATAAACCGATCCTTTTCTGAGCAATCCATTCTCTCTAACAACTGAATTAATGCTTTTAATCCGCCGTGAATATCCCCAAAAACAAAGGTTCTTTTCATGATTTAATTAAACTTATTTTCGAGAGCCGCATCTAATTTTATTAGAAAGTCTTTTCCAAATGTATCATTCTCCAAACCTTCATACAAAAATGCGGGCAGGTTTTCATCGCAGTTTTCTTTGTTACTTAAAATCGCCATACACAAGGCAGCAACCGTATCGGTATCTCCGCCATAACCGATACTTGTTTTTAAGCAATCTTTCATGGAAGTCGCTTCGGAAACGATTTTAATAACCGCCTGTGTAGTCGGATAACCGTGCATATCGATTGGCGAAGTAATTTTATAGGTTTCATTCTCCTTTAGCGTTTCGTTCAAAAATGACACTAAAGTCGATCCATCACCCAAATTGTATTTGAAATAGTGAACGGCCAAGGCAATACGCTTCGCACAACTAATCCCTTCAGGAGTATGATGAGAAGTTCTTGCCTGAATTTCGCAGAAACTCATCAACTGCTCTATATCTTTTAAATAACCAATACTATAGGCTCGCATAGCAGAACCGTTTCCGTTACTGCCATTGTTGATTATTTTAATGAAATCAGATCCATTTCTACTTGCGTCCAAGGCATTGTAGACTCTATCAGAGTATCCTCTTCTTTTATCTCGGTGAAATACCTCAACAAACTTATCGGCCACTTTGATTTCGTTCCAATTATCCTCCTCTAACAGCAATTCCGAAATGGCAATTGCCATTTGCGTATCGTCTGTATAGCGTTTGTAAATTTCAGTATAAAGTCCGTGTTTGTGATACTGTGTTAAATGGTTGTTTTGAGTAATAAAATCTAAATCCCGAAATTCAAAACCTGCACCATATGCATCACCTATTGCTGCTTCTAGTATCATAATTTGTTGTGTTTTATAATTTTAAAATGATGCCTACTACTCCTTATAATTTAAACTCTATGTACTTTGCCGGAACCTCAGCGGTCAGCCAAACATTATTTTCGGACAGATAAAATTGAAATCCGTCTCTGTACATGGCACCACTTCTTACGGTTAGAATTTGGGGGGCTCCTCGCCTGCTTCCCACCTTTATTGCCGTTTCTTTGTCTTTGGAAAGGTGTACGTGCTGACGGCTCATTTTTTGTAAGCCATCAAGTTTTATGCTTTCCATAAATTTCCCAACGGTTCCGTGGTATAAAAACTCTGAAGGTTCGGCCTCCTTCAAGTTGAGCTCAACTGAAATTGAATGTCCCTGACTGGCTCTGATCTTTGTTTTGTCTTCATTAAAAGCAAAACGTTTTTTATCATTATTTTCTACCACATAGTCCAAAAGTTCAGCCGTCATCTGATTTTGGCTTCCATTTTTATTACATTTTATAATCAATTCTTCAACATCTGCCCATCCGTTCTCGTCTAAGTTTAAGCCGATGGTTTCAGGTGAATGTCTGAGCACCAGACTAAGAAATTTGCTGACACTTTTTGCTATTTTTTCATTCATAACTTTTATTATTTTAACTTTAAAAACAATCGTTCACACAAATCATCAATATCGTTTTTTCTTGCTAATCCCAAAATCCACTTTTGAGGAATGTTCTCAATTCCATAATAAATACCTGCCAAACCTCCTGTAATAGCTGCAGTTGTATCAGTATCACCTCCTAAGTTTACTGCCTTTAAAACGGTTCCTTCATAAGAATTCCAATTTAAAAAACACCATAAACTGGCTTCTAAACTATGAAGAACGTAACCTGACGAATGAATTTCATTTTCGGGATATTCGGCTATATTACTCTTTAAAATTCTATCAAACAATTGAAGTTCAACAGGACTAAATTTTTTATCTCGCAAAAAGCCAGCGACAACATCCTGCATCCTTCTATAAGCTTCTGTCTTATCATTGGCATTTAAAAGTTCTAAACAGTAAACAACATAAATAAAACAGGCAAATCCTGATCTAAAATGGGCATGGGTAATAGACGATACTTCTTTTACTTTTTTATAAATGACTTCGATATCTTTTTCATTTTTAAGATAAAAAACTAAAGGTAAGATTCTCATCAAAGAACCATTTCCGTTATCTTTTTCTTCAAAACCGCCGCATAATTCTGGTTCATGTCCTTTCCCAATATTATGAATTGCATTTCTGGTTGCTATTCCAATATCAAAAACTTTTCCGTGTGGCGTCCATAATTCTGTGTTATACCATTTTACAAAATTTCTTGCAATATCAGATAAATCATAACCATTGCACAAACTTTCTGCTAAACAAAAAGCAAGTGAACTGTCATCACTCCATGTTCCTGCTGGCTGGTGATGTGTTCCAAAACCTATCATTTCAGAAACAGGATTTTCTTTTAAATCAGATCTAGAATAAAACTCAACTGGAACACCTAATGCATCACCAACCGCTACTCCAAACAAGCCGGATTTAATTTTATAATTGAAGTCATTTTCTATTATATCATTATAAATCTTGAAATTCTCTTCATCAAAACAAACAAAAACAATTTTTTCGAAATGATTTTTTAATTCAAAATTATCGATCATATTAATCGCAATTTCCGCCGCCAAATCTTTTGGGAATTTATAAATACCAGTACTTATATTAGGAAAAGCGATTGTTTTTATATTATTTGTGACCGCCAATTCTAAAACACTTAAATAACAGTTTTGCAACAATTCGACTTCAAAACTTTTACCTCCGTTCCAAACAGGTCCAACAGTATGAATCACATATTTTGAAGGCAAATTACCAGCTGTCGTTAGCACGGCATCCCCAACTTTACATCCACCCTGTTTATTTCGAATTTGGGTACACTCTTCTAAAATGGCTTTTCCTCCTTTTCTATGAATAGCCCCATCAACCCCACCACCGCCTAATAAAGAAGTATTTGCTGCATTGACAATAGCATCAACGTGTATTTCGGTTATATCGGTTCTAATGATTTCTATTTTCATAACCTATAGTTATCTCAATTCATCCCTAACTTCCATCAAAGCAAAACCTAATAAATTCAGCCCTTTCCACTTTTCAGGATTCAGAACATCTTTATGGTCACCTGCCATTCCAATTCCCCAGATAGGATCAACGGGACTCGCTTCGACTATTACTCTTTCATCTGTGTTTAGCAAAAATGCTTTCAAATCGGGGTTTTGACTGAACTTATGGTAGTTTCCTTGTGTAACAATATCAAATCGATTGGCTAACCAAAGTGTATCGTCATAATTTTTAACTTGACGTCCCAACTTTTTGGCTTCAGCAGGAGAATTGGCTTTAATAATTTTTGCTAAAACTTCATTGTCATTAAACAATTCGGCTTTTTTTGCCATCATCCAATGTTCGGCAGTTTTGTAAGTCACTTTATCAACGGTAAAGGCACTTAACCACCACTGACTGAAACAGGTTTTCGAAATGCTTCCATCTTTTGTTGGCTGGTGTCCCCAGAAAAATAAAAATTTACTTTCCGGAGCTATGGTATCTATATTGTATTTCATGTTTTTTGTTATTGAAACAAAGAAACGAGTTCTCTGCTATTCTGTTTCAGGTTTCAGGTTCCTTATACAGCTTGAAACCTGTAACTTGAAACTTCTTAAATTAATTGATCCAATCCAATCACCTGAACGCTTTCACCTTCGAAGTCTTTTACTGAATTGGTGGTAAAAATGGCATCGAAACAATCCAAAACTTCAAAACCTTTATTAAAAATTCCGTGGCTTACGGCCAAATACAATTTTCCGGCATTTTTCTTTTTTAATTCTTCAGCCAGCCCTACGAAAGTTCCTCCTCCGTCGCAAATATCATCTACAATTAAACAGTCCATTCCGTTTAGATCGTCTTCATAAACTTTAAAACCAGATAGTCTTCCGGTTTTTACATCACGACTTTTGCTGCATTCTACTACTTCAATACCTCCAAGAAATTCAGAAACTTTGTAAATTTTCTTTAATGCTCCGCCGTCCGGAGAAATTAATTTTACGTTTTCGCCAATGACTTTCAAAACCGCTGCAATAAAAGTATGATTCGGAATCACTTCGCAATTGTTTACTAAGGCCGGAGTCACTTCAGAATGCGCATCAAAAACAAATACTTTATTCAACTGAAGTGCATTAATGATATCAGCATATACTTTTACAGATAAAGATTCCCCTTTAATCATAACACGATCCTGTCTTGCTGCAGGAAAATAGGGCATAAAAAGATCAATTATTTTAACCTCCATTCTGCGCAATGCATCTACTGTGATGCACAATAAACCTAAATCGTTGAATGAATTTAATCGGTGTGTGATGGTTACTTTTTGGGTATTATCAAAATCAGGATTGATTTTAATATGTGGTTCTCCTCCTGAAAATGTAAAGCTTTGGAATTTTATTTCTTCTTTATTAAGAATTGGAGTGAATTTTGGGTCTAAATTAAGTATCATAGTATTTTAGTTTGCGTTAATTATACGCAAATATAAAGCAATATATTTATTAAACAATTTATTTTGTGTAAAATTTACGCAAACTTTATTTCAAAGTGAAACCCTTTTTCAATTAACTCTTTATATTTCAAATCATTAAACTTGAAAAGTTTTGCAGGACGCCCACTTTTAACTGGCGAAAAATGATCGGTTTGATCTAAAAAGCCGTAGCTGAGTATCTTCTTTCTGAAATTTCGACGGTCTATTTCTTTCTCCAAAATGGTACAGTAAAGATTCTCGAGGTCAGAAAACAGAAATTCCTGCGGAAGTAAATCAAAACCAACGGGTTCATAAGTCAGTTTTGCTTTTAATCTTGTTATGGCAGTTTTTACGATTATATTATGATCGAATGCCAGATCAGGGATCTCATCAATTTTAAACCATTGCACGCGTTCGGCATCGGTATCGGCTTTAATTTCCAGACCTGAGGCATCTACTAAAGCATAATAGGCAACTGAAATTACGCGATTTCTGGAGTCCCGGTGAATGTCATCTCCAAAAGTATACAGCTGCTCCATAAAAGTAAGCTGAACGCTGGTCTCTTCATGCAACTCCCTAATCACAGCTTCACTTAAAGATTCGTCCTGTTTTACTAATCCACCCGGTAAAGCCCAATACTTATCGGCAGAGCCAAATTTTTGCTCAATTAAAAGCACATACAAACTGTTGTTCTTATATCCAAACACAATGGCATCAACCGCAATTCGAATATTTTGAAAATTTTCCATATTTAAAAACTCCTATCTCACAAATATAACGAATGAGAGTCAATTTTATAATCTATCACATCAGCAATAAATTATAAAATTGACTCTCATGAATATCCTTTTCCTTCGGCCTGCCTAGTTTATTGTTACGTTTCTCTTTGGAATAGAAGTACAATTTGCACCATCTTTTGCAACTGTAACTTCCGCTTTAACTTCATAGGTTCCTGCTGCCGGATAAAGATGTGTAATATCTTTACCTGTTCCGGTAGTCCCGTCTCCAAATGTCCAATTTACACTAACTAAAGTTCCGGTTCCGCTATATCCAACAGAATAGTTCATTAATTTTGGATTAGTAGCATCTGTAGAATTGTGCAATTTTACATAAATTGCTTCTGCAAAACAATCCAAGATAACCTCGTCGTCATGTTTGCTACAAGAATTAGCCGTATAAAATATCAGGGCAAGCATTAAAATTGATGCAATCTTTTTCATTTTTAAAAATATTAAGAATTTATCTCCCAAAATTATTCTTTAAAAATACAGAAAACAATGATTTTCATCATAATCTGTTACCAAAAAACAATTTTAACTCTTTGGAAATAATTTCAAAAAACGAATTCAGATTATTGTTTTTAGCGGTTAGCAGGTACACATACTCTTCCGGTACGTAAAAACTATTCCATAATAACTGCAATTTATTTTCTTTAATATATTTTCGTGCATTGCAGTTCCAGGTTATCGCTACTCCTTCATTATCGGATAACATCCTTAACATTTCAGATTCAGACGGAATAATATAGTTCGGAACCATAGAGGGCCTTTTTTTATTAAAAGCGTGTAGCCAAAATAACTTTATATGTGGAATTCTGGCATCGTGACTGTACCATTTTTGTTCATTGAGCCACTGCTCTACTTCCGTATAATTATCTGATTTTAATTTCTGACGGAACTCTGTTCCGTCCAAACGTACTGGTGCCACCATGATGAGCTTAATTTTCCCCACAATTTCGTAGACCGTATCAAAGGTGTCAAATCTTTTTGTGGTAATTGCGAAGTCAAGCTTTTTGGCATCCACTAACTCAAAAAGCACATCGTTTTCTGCAAAAGTAAAATCGATCAAATCGAACTTAGCAATCAACAGGTTTCCAATACAATTAAAAAGATTTTTGGAGATCCCAACAGAGATTAGCCGATTGGCATCTTCCGCTTTTGCCCGAAAGCTGCTTTCTACATTTTCAAGCCGATCCAGCGCATCTATAATTAAATTATTCAGTAACTTAGCGTATTCCGTTGGTTCTACGCCTTTTGACTTTCGATTGAACAATTTATTTCCAACATGTGCTTCCAGCATAGAGATTTGCTGGCTCACCGCAGGCTGACTCATAAATAACTCTTTTGCAGCGATAGAAAAATTCCCGTTTTTATATACAGCTTTAAAGGTTCTGTACCACTCCAAATTCACCATGATATAAATATATTTATAACAAACATAGTTTATTTTATTTTTACTGATATCACTTTAGTCGTAAATTTGATCAAAATTTAAACTTATGAAAAAGATAACCTTACTTACGATTATAGCCTTTAGTGCTTTTAGTACTTCAGCTATAGCACAAAAAGCAACGAAAAAAAGCACCAAAAAAGTACTATTTGTTGTGACCAGTAACGATAAACTGGGAAATACAGGAGAGAAAACCGGATTTTGGTCAGAAGAATTTGCTGCACCTTATTACGAATTGTTAGATCAGGGCGTCGAGATTACAATTGCTTCTCCACTAGGAGGTCAGCCTCCAATTGATCCTAAAAGTGCCGATCCGGCATCGGCCACTGAAGACACCAAACGTTTTGACGCCGATAAAACTTTACAGGAGAAGTTAAAACACACCCATAAACTTTCTACGATCAACCAGAAAGGTTATGATGCTGTTTTTTACCCGGGAGGTCATGGTCCGCTTTGGGATTTGGTAGAGGATAAAAGTTCCATTGCTTTAATTGAATCTTTCTATACTCATAAAAAACCTGTTGCTTTTGTTTGTCATGCTCCGGCAGTCTTAAAAAACGTAAAAGTTAAAGGCGAATTTTTAGTAAAAGGCAAAAAAGTAACCGGTTTCACAAATGCCGAAGAAGAAGCGGTGGGCTTAACCAAAGTAGTTCCGTTCTTATTGGAAGATGCTTTGACCAAAAATGGTGCTATCTTTTCGAAAGCAGCCAACTGGCAACCTTATGCTGTAGAAGATGGACTTTTAATCACCGGACAAAACCCTGCTTCGTCTAAATTAGTAGCTGGAAAATTGTTACAGCAATTGAATTAATAAAGACACTGAGATACTAAGGTTCTGAGGTTCTAAGCAACAGGACTTAGAAACATTAAAATAAAACAATTACTATAATGAAAGATGCTGAGATATTGAGATTTTAAGAATCTAAAAAAAACTTAGAACCTCAGCATCTTAGAAACTTAAAAAATCACCGGACAAAACCCTGCTTCGTCTAAATTAGTAGCTGGAAAATTGTTACAGCAATTGAATTAATAAAGACACTGAGATACTAAGGTTCTGAGGTTCTAAGCAACAGGACTTAGAAACATTAAAATAAAACAATTACTATAATGAAAGATGCTGAGATATTGAGATTTTAAGAATCTAAAAAAAACTTAGAACCTCAGCATCTTAGAAACTTAAAAAATTACCGGACAAAACCCTGCTTCGTCTAAATTAGTAGCTGGAAAATTGTTACAGCAATTGAATTAATAAAGATTCTGAGGTACTAAGACACTAAGATTCTAAGTTATTAAACTAATGAACTTAACAATAAAAAAATAATGAAAGATGCTGAGACATTGAGATTTTAAGAATCTAAAGAAAAAACTTAGAACCCTAGCCCCTCAGCATCTTAGAAACTCTAAAAAAAAATGCTAAACTTTGAATTATACAATCCGACGAATTTAATTTTCGGAAAAGGACAAATTGAAAAACTTTCTACTCTGGTTCCTAAAGATGCCAAAATCTTATTGGCCTATGGTGGTGGAAGTATTTTTAAAAACGGAATTCACGAACAGGTGATTCAAAACTTAAAAGGTTTCGATATTGTAGAATTTGGCGGAATCGAACCCAATCCGCATTTTGAAACGCTGATTAAAGCGGTTGCTGTGATCAAAGCTGAAAAAATTGATTTTATCTTAGCTGTTGGCGGTGGTTCCGTAATCGATGGTGTAAAATTTATTTCAGCAGCTGTAAATTTCGACGGAGATCCGATTGATATTCTGCAAAAACGATTACTTATTAAAGAAAACGCTATGCCTTTCGGAACTGTTCTGACTTTACCTGCAACAGGAAGTGAAATGAATTCGGGAGCGGTTGTCACTATTGAGGCAACTCAGGAAAAACTTGCTTTTGGCGGAAGCGCTCTTTTCCCTAAATTTTCAATTTGCGATCCGACTGTAATTGCTTCGTTACCAAAAAGACAATTACAAAATGGCGTTGTGGATGCTTATACGCACGTAATGGAGCAATACCTGACTTATCCGCACGAAGGTTATTTACAAGACCGCATTGCCGAAGGAATTTTACAGACGTTAATTGAAGTTGGTCCAAAAGTGGTTGAAAATCCTACCGATTATGCTTTGGCTTCTAATTTTATGTGGAGCTGTACCATGGCTTTAAACGGATTGATTCAAAAAGGAGTTCCTTCAGACTGGGCAACTCACATGATCGGACACGAATTAACAGCCTTATACGGAATTGATCATGCCAGAACTTTGGCAATCATCGGACCTAGTTTATACCAAATCATGTTTGAGACCAAAAAAGAAAAACTTGCCCAATACGGCAGAAGAATTTTCAACTTAACGGGTTCTGACGATGAAGTAGCGAAAGAAGCCATCAATCAAACGGTAGCATTTTTCCATACTATGGGAATGGATACTAAACTTTCGCAATACACAGACGATTATAGCAAAACGGCTGATTTTATTGTAAACCGATTTAATGAAAGAGGCTGGAAAGGTTTGGGCGAAAAACAACTAATTACTTTAGACAAAGTAAAATCGATTGTTGAAATGAGCTACTAAGGCATAAATTCCAAATAAAAAAATCCAAATTCCAATTTTAAGCTCATTTGGAATTTTACAAAAAAAGGCGTTCTCATTTTATGGGAACGCCTTCTTACAATACTAAAACAAAATTAACTAACTCAATTCTTGCTAAACTCATTAAATTCTAATTTATAAATAGTTACAACGTACTGATTGCCTTTTTATTGTGTAATCGTTAAAATATTTTCTATTCCAATTTAAATCCTCCGGAAACTATTGTATTTAAAGAGCCTTTCCAAATTTCTTAAATGAGATTTTGTATTATTACTACATTATTAAGTACTTTTGCTTTAAATTATTAAAATAATGAGTGAAAATTTAAAATTTGCAGTAATTGGAGGAGGAAGCTGGGCAACGGCAATTGCAAAGATGTTATGTGTAAATCTTTCAGAAATTGCCTGGTACATGCGTAATGATGCTGCTATCGAACACATTCAGAAATACAAACACAATCCGAATTACTTAAGTTCGGTTGAATTTGATACGGCAAAACTTAAACTGACCAATAATATTAATGAAGCAGTTGCCTATGCAGATTATGTAATTTTTGCAATTCCTTCTGCTTTTTTAGATGGTGAATTGAAAAACTTAACGGTTTCATTGTCTGATAAAATTATCTTTTCTGCTATTAAAGGAATCGTTCCTGAAACAAGTTTGATTGTTGGAGAACATTTTCATATTCAATACGACATTCCCTACTACAATATCGGTGTAATTACAGGTCCATGCCATGCTGAAGAAGTAGCATTAGAAAGACTTTCTTACTTAACAATTGCCTGTGGAGATCCGGAAAAAGCTTCAATCGTAGCAAAACATTTGTCCGGAAATTATATCAAAGCCAAAATCTCAGACGATATTATTGGTACTGAATATGCGGCAATGCTTAAAAACATTTATGCTATTGCAGCCGGAATTGCTCACGGATTAGGTTATGGAGATAACTTTCAATCGGTTATGATGAGTAACGGAATTCGCGAGATGAAGAAATTTATCCGCAAAGTTCATAAAATGAAACGTAACATCAATGACTCCGCTTATTTAGGCGATTTATTGGTTACAGGTTACTCTGTGTTCTCAAGAAACAGAATGTTCGGAAATATGATTGGTAAAGGCTATACGGTAAAAAGTGCGATGATGGAGATGAGTATGGTGGCCGAAGGTTATTACGCCACTAAAAGCGCTTATAAACTAAATCAGGGCTATGGTGCAAAAACGCCAATTATCGATGCTGTCTACGCTGTTTTATACGAAGGAAAAGATGCAAAATCGGTTTTCAAAAAATTAACGGAGTCTTTGGATTAGTTTCTTTTTTAGAGAAGTGAGAGTATAGAATATAGAGGCAAGAAGCCAGAGGCAAGAGCAAAGAGTATAGAGACAAGAGCAAAGAAGCTAGAGGCAAGAGCAAAGAGTATAGAGTATAGAGACAAGAGCAAAGAAGCAAGATTATAAGATTGTGAGCTTGTTTTTGACAGATAAAAAAAGAGTCAGGACAGAATTAAAATTCATCTTGACTCTTTTCTATTTTAATATAAAGAAATCTAAACTCTATATTCTATTCTCTACAATCTATCTTCTTGCCTCTTTGCTCTAGCTTCTTGCTTCTTGCTTCTTACTTCTTGCTTCTACAAATCTGCACTCCGCTCTACTTACTTCACCATAACTCCTTCAACAAATAAAATAGGCACTTCCTCCGTATCGTTTTCGTTGATCAGGTTTGCTTTAAAAGTAAATTTCTTGTCGTACAATGTATTTCCAATGAAGAACGTTACCATAAACTCGTTGTTCAGTACCAGTAAACTCTTTTCAACCATTTCGATTTTGACAACCGAAACTGCAGGAACTTCTACAAAGGCATGACGTAAAACAGACGTTTTTTTCATCTCGCCATCAATCGTTCCAAATGCTTTTGAAACTACCATCACGCTGTCGAGGTTAAAATCACTGTCGTTTACCAGGTAAGCGTACCATACTTTTTCCATAAAGTCGTCGCTCCATTCCTGTACTGCTGCAAGAAATACGTTTTCTACTTCGGGAATTGTTATATCTTTTTTCATAATCTTAGTAATTCATAAAATGTAAATAGTGATTAGAAAGAAGGCTTCTCACTAATCACTATTTACTAATAACTTTATTTTTAAATATTGGCTTTGAACTGCTCTAAGAAACGAACATCATTTTCATAAAACATACGAATATCACCAATTTGATACAGTAACATAGCAATACGCTCTACTCCCATTCCGAAAGCAAAACCATTGTATTCATCAGGATTGATGTCACAATTTTTCAAAACATTTGGATCTACCATTCCGCAACCTCCAATTTCCAGCCAACCAGTACCTTTGGTAATACGATAATCCGTTTCGGTTTTTAAACCCCAATAAATATCAATTTCGGCACTTGGTTCTGTAAATGGGAAATACGACGGACGCAAACGAATCTTCGATTTCCCGAACATTTCTTTAGTGAAATAAAGCAACGTCTGTTTCAAATCGGCAAACGATACCTCTTTGTCAATATACAAACCTTCTACCTGATGGAAAATACAATGCGAACGAGACGAAATCGCTTCGTTACGAAACACACGTCCCGGAGAAATAGTACGAATTGGCGGTTTATGATTTTCCATATAACGCACCTGAACAGATGATGTATGCGTACGCAACAACACATCAGGATTAGTCTGAATGAAAAAAGTATCCTGCATATCACGCGCCGGATGGTATTCCGGTAAGTTCAAAGCGGTGAAATTATGCCAGTCGTCTTCGATTTCCGGACCTTCAGAAACGTTGAAACCAATGTTTGCAAAAATATCAATAATCTGATTTTTAACAATTGAAATCGGGTGACGTGAACCAATAATTACTGGTTCGGCCGCACGAGTTAAATCACCAAACATTCCTTTTACTTCCTGCTTGCTTTCCAGCTCTTCCTGAATCGCTTTTACCTTTTCTTCCGCAGCAGTTTTTAAAGTATTCATTACTACTCCAAAATCTTTTTTCTGGTCGTTTGGAATATTTTTAAACTCATTGAAAAGTTCTCTAACTAAACCTCTACTACCTAAATACTTGATACGGAATTGCTCTAAAGATTCTTTATTTTTATCATTAAAGGCTTTTGCTTCCTCTATATGTTCTTTTATCTTGTCTATCATCAGTCTTGCTTTGAAGGTGCAAATTTACATAATTTTACTTTAAAGTATACAGTCTCAGTCTCAGTTTTCAGTCTCAATTGGACTTAAAACTGAGGCTGAGACTAAAAACTACTCTATCAGTTCTCTTTCTAAAAAATAATTCACAATGGCTTCTTTCATCAAAACCGATTGTTCGCCTGCTTTCAGTGGCGGTAATTCTTCTTTTACTTTATAATGTGGCCATCCCTCAGCATCAAAAAAGTCAAATTCATAAAACCCATAAGGTTCCAATAATCGACAAATGGCGATGTGCATTAGGTTTAATTTTTCATCTTTTTTGAATTCACGGTGTACTTTTCCAAGTTCCTGAACTCCGATTAAATAAATTATGGCGTCTAAATCTAAATCTTCTCCTTGCGAAAATTGATTAGACAATATATCGACGAGCTTTTCCCATCGCTCTTTTAGTTGTGTATCTCTGGACATTTTATGATTTTAGATTCTTGAGTTTAGATCTTAGATTGTTGCAAAATTCAATTCTGAAGGGGACAGAATTACAATCTTAACGCTAAATTTTGATTTACAAAGATACATAGTTCAACACATTGCACCTAAAAAAATTAAACACTTAGAAAAGAAGAACTCCAAAAAAACAGTTGAACCTTTGCCACTCTGAACCTCCGAACCTAAAAAAGTATATCTTTGCGCTTTTTTAAACACACCCAAATATGAGTTTTTTTGATATAATTGTGGCCGCTCTTTTAGCTTTTAGTTTATATAAAGGAATTAAAAACGGGCTTTTTGTAGAAGTTGCTTCTTTCGTTTCTTTATTGTTGGGAATCTATATTGCGATTAAATTCTCTTCTTTTATGAAAGAATTGATCATGAAGCATGTTTCCTGGAATCCGAACACGATACAAATCACTGCTTTTATTCTCACTTTTATTTTAGTGGTAATTGGTATTTACTTCCTAGCTAAAATCCTTACCGGAATTGCCGATTTTGCCTTTTTGGGATTACCCAATAAATTAGGCGGTGGCTTTTTCAGAATTTTAAAAACCATACTAATCTTAAGTATTTTTATCGCTCTTTTTGAGAAGATCAATTTCAATAACACTTTTGCTAAAAAAGAAACCTTAGATCATTCTATTTTTTATAATCCGGTTAAAAAAGTAGCCGCTTTTGTTTATCCATCAATCGAAAAATGGTATGGGGAATTTAAAGACCACCATACTGAAACGTCTAAAGAGGAATAATAGCCTCACTACTAAGCCAAACAGGTTATAAAAAATTAATCTTTGCAAAACACCTCAACTGCAGACAATTGAGCAAAATAAATTATCTTGGTCGATATTTTAACAACCGATTTAATTTATACCCCCAGACCTGTATGTTGTATTTAACCGGCATTATAATCACCTTTTTTTTGGTTGTTGTACTGGCAAGCAAAAGGAACAAAACCGAGGCCGACAAGATTCTGGCACTTTGGCTCTTTTTTACCGGCTTTCATTTATTCCTGTTCTATCTTCATTACAAAAATGACTATAGGGACTTCCCTTTTTTACTGGGTTTAGAACTCCCAATGCCTTTAGTTCAGGGACCTTTTTTATTTTTATACACTTCGGCTTTAACGAACCAAAATCGCTATAAAAAGTTTAATCTTTTACATTTTATTCCTTTTCTAGCTGCCATTCTGGTACTGATTCCGTTTTATAATTTGTCTTTCGAAGAAAAAGCAGCCGTTTTTAAAAACAAAGGCAAAGGCTACGAAACCCTAATATCTATTTTGTATGCTGCAATCGTATTTTCGGGAATTATTTATCCTTTACTTTCGCTGCAAAAACTTGTAAAACACCAAAAGAACATCAACAATCAATTTTCGCATACCGAAAGAATCAACCTGACCTGGCTGCGCTATTTAATTCTTGGATCTTGCATTATCTGGCTGGCAATTCTCTTCTTTGATGATCAATATATTTTTTCAGTTGTGGTTTTCTATCTCATTTTTATTGGTTATTTCGGCGTTAAGCAGGTTGGAATTTTCACCAATCAGCCGCTTTCCGAAAATAATCATTCTAAGACTTTAACATCTGAAAGCGTTGACACCAAAAATACATCTGAAAAAATTAAATACGAGAAATCAGGACTTACTTCTTCAGAACTTACGGCTATCCATCAAAGACTGACACAACTCATGGATGATGAAAAAATCTACAAAAATGCCGATTTAACTTTAACCGAGCTTTCCCAAAAGATAAGTGTTCATCCCAACATACTTTCACAGGTTATCAACTCGGCAGAACAGAAAAACTTTTACGATTACATCAATTTCCAGCGTGTTGAAGAATTTAAAAGAACCATTCTTTTACCCGAAAATCAAAAATTTACTTTTCTCTCCATAGCATTTGAATGCGGATTTAATTCAAAAACAGCTTTCAACCGAAACTTCAAAAAAGCAACTGGAGTTTCTCCTTCTGAATATTTAAAAAAACTTTCATTTTAAACCCGACAGGTTTTTGAAAACCTGTCGGGTTTGAATTTATAATTCAAAAATCAATTCTCCTAAACACATAGAAACATAGTTTTTGTAAACTCAGAAAAGGCATTTCATTTGTTTCAAACAAACATAGCTATGTGCGAAAACTTGTTTTTTGATCTCCTTTATTTTAAGATAAAAATCTATGTCCCTATGTGTTAAAAAATGAGCTCATTCCTTAATCCCTGAAATAACTTCAATTTTAAACCCGACAGGTTTTTAAGTTATAAACTGGAACCACCTTACAAGTTGGGGCGACCAGCATAGTACCACAGTACATCTTTGCAGAAATTTAAACCAATTTATGCAATGAGAAACAAAGCTTTTTACTCTGTCACAATTGTCCTTTCTCTTTTCCTTTTCTGGGGATGCGAACAGGAAAATGATGTTGATGAACCCGGAAATTTAGTTCCGAAAACAGTCGACCAGGATCCAACCTTACCTTCGATTTTTATAAACGGAACACAACTTCATGCTGAAACTTTCGGAAACCCTAACCATCCTATGTTAGTTTTCCTGCATGGTGGTCCCGGATCTGATTACAGAAATGGTCTGAATGTAAAACAACTCGCCGACGAAGGTTACTATGTTATTTTTTACGACCAAAGAGGTTCCGGATTATCCAAAAGACACGACAAAAACACCTACTCCATTCAATTGATGATCGACGATCTCTCTGAAGTCATAAAATATTACCGTAAAACACCCACTCAAAAGACATTTCTTTTCGGACATTCCTGGGGCGCCATGCTTGCCGCCGCCTATGTCAACAAATACCCAACGGCCATCAATGGTGTTATTCTGGCGGAACCGGGCGGACTAAACAAAAAACTATTAGACGATTACGGAGAAATGAGCCGTAAAATAAAATTATTCTCCGAGGCCACCAGCAATTTATTGTATATCGATCAATTTTTAACGGGAAAAGAAAACCAACATGAAATTCTTGACTATAAACTGGGAGTTTCTACAGGTTTCTCTTATGCGAAAGGCAACAAGGAAGGTATTTCAGGTCCATCCCCATTTTGGCGAATCGGAACAACCGTTTTAGAAAGTTTAACTGACATTGCTGAAAATGAAGGCTTTGATTTTACTACAAACCTAAGTCAGTACAAAACGAAAGTCCTGTTTTTGTATGGCGAATTAAATCAGTCCTATGGTTTATCCTTCGCCCAAAAAGAAGCCGCCTTTTTTCCTAATACTGCCCTAGCTGAAGTAAAAGGTACTGGGCACGAGATGATCTACTTCAAATGGGAAAATGTGCATCCTTTTGTACTGAACTATTTAAATGATCTAAAATAATCCCATGATGAAAACAGTATTATTAATCAGCACCTTTATCTTCTCTCTTTTCGTAGGAAAAACCTATTCTCAAACCTTAAACTGGGAAAGTCTTAACAAGAATCAAAAACACATTCTAAACATAAATGCCGGCTGGGAACATAGTTTTGTTTACGAACTTGCTTACGGTTACCATCTCAAAACCAAACTGCCAATTGTAGTCGAAGCATCTTTTTCCTTGCCATCAGGCGAAACAGTATTGGATGATTTTAAAACTAAAATTGGCGGACAACTGAACCTTTACCAGCTGAATCATTTCCGTTTTAATGCCGCCCTTCACGGAATTTATCGCCGATACGAAAATCCGTTAGTCACCTTACAAAACTTTGGCGCCGATGCAACTGCGATTGTTGGGTATTATAAACTGAGATGGTTTGTCGCCGGAGAATTTGGTTTTGATAAAGCCATTGCTACCCATTTTAAAAATTCGGCTATTTACAAAGACGTCTATCCCAATGTAAAAGACGGTTGGTATGAACCTGCGACCGGAGGCAATTTCAACTACGGCATACAAGCCGGATATTCCTTTCGCCGAAGTGACCTTACTTTACGACTGGGAAAAGTAATTACCCAGGATTTTAAAACAAAACCTATGGTTCCGTTGTACTTTCAACTGGGTTATAATTTAAAGTTAGAATAATTTAGTTAATTGTTTTGCTACACCAAACCCGACAGGTTTTAAAATCTGTCGGATTTGCTCTATTTTTAGAAAAATCACAGTATTATCTAGTCTTTTAAAAACTATTTTAAAATTCCGTATTCAACTATCGAAGATCAACATTCCAGAATCCAAAACTTTGCGCTATCTTTGCGGTTTATTAACATGCTCTAAGGCAATTGCTACAGTGCAAATTTAGACCCGGAAATTACTTAAACTCGTTTAGAGAATTGACATATTAAAATGAAGAAGATACGTAACTTTTGCATTATTGCACACATTGACCACGGTAAAAGTACACTGGCAGACCGCTTATTGGGCGCTACACAAACCGTTACAGCTCGTGAAGAAAAAGCACAATTGCTTGACAACATGGATCTGGAACGTGAACGTGGAATTACCATTAAGAGTCACGCCATTCAGATGGAATACACTTACAAGGGAGAAGAATATATTTTAAATTTAATTGACACTCCCGGTCACGTCGACTTTTCATACGAAGTTTCGCGATCTATTGCGGCCTGCGAAGGTGCTCTTTTAATCGTTGATGCAGCACAAAGTATCCAGGCACAAACTATTTCCAACTTATATCTGGCTTTAGAGAATGATCTTGAGATTATTCCGGTTTTGAATAAAGTAGATTTACCTAGTGCCAATCCTGAAGAAGTAAGCGATGATATTATCGATTTATTAGGATGTAAATTAGAAGATATTATTCATGCTTCGGGAAAAACTGGTTTTGGTGTGGAGAATATCTTAGCCGCTATTATTGAAAAAATTCCGGCCCCAAAAGGAAATGTTGACGAACCATTGCAAGCATTGATCTTTGATTCACATTACAACCCGTTTCGTGGAATCGAGGTTATCTTCAGAGTGATGAATGGTGAAATCAGAAAAGGGCAAAAAATTAAATTCATGGCTACTGGCAATGAATATTTTGCCGATGAAGTGGGGACTTTAAAACTAAATCAGGTTCCAAAAAATGTAATTTCTACCGGTGATGTTGGTTATTTAATTTCAGGAATTAAAGAAGCCAAAGAGGTAAAAGTGGGAGATACTCTTACAGATGCCAAAACACCAACAACCAATATGATTACAGGTTTCGAGGATGTAAAACCAATGGTTTTCGCCGGAATTTATCCTGTTGATACCGAAGATTATGAAGATTTGCGTTCTTCTATGGAGAAATTGCAATTAAACGATGCTTCGTTAGTCTTTACTCCGGAAAGCTCTGCCGCTTTAGGATTTGGTTTCCGTTGCGGATTCTTAGGAATGCTTCATATGGAAATTATCCAGGAACGTTTAGAGCGTGAGTTCGACATGACGGTTATTACTACCGTACCTAACGTTTCGTATTTGGCGTATACCAAAAAAGATCCCGAAACTGCATTTGTGGTGAACAATCCTTCAGACTTGCCTGAACCTTCTCGTTTAGACCGTGTTGAAGAACCTTTTATAAAAGCAACTATCATTACAAAAGCCGATTTCGTTGGAAACGTAATGAGCTTGTGTATCGAAAAACGTGGTCAGATTACCAATCAAACGTATTTGACAACAGAACGTGTGGAACTGAATTTTGACATGCCATTGGCCGAAATTGTATTCGATTTTTACGATCGTTTAAAAACGGTTTCTAAAGGTTATGCTTCTTTTGACTACTCTCCTATTGGAATGAGAACTTCAAAACTGGTAAAACTGGATGTTCTTTTGAACGCTCAGACGGTTGATGCACTTTCTGCTTTGATTCACGAAGACAACGCTTACAACATCGGTAAAAAAATGACCGAGAAATTACGTGAATTGATACCAAGACAACAATTCGACATTCCGATTCAGGCTGCGATTGGTGCAAAAATTATCGCTCGTGAAACGATTAAAGCACTTCGTAAAGACGTTACCGCAAAATGTTATGGTGGAGATATCTCCCGTAAACGTAAACTTCTTGAAAAACAGAAAAAAGGTAAGAAACGTATGCGTCAGGTAGGAAACGTTGAGATTCCACAAGAGGCATTTATGGCTGTTTTGAAATTGAACGACTAAGTTTTTTTTGAGAAAATAGAGTAAAGAACAAAGAATATAGAGAAAACCTGATGATGAAAATTGTCAGGTTTTTTTGTTTCAATTTGAAAAGGAATTTATGGTAATGATTCTATTTTTCAAAAAAAGCTTCAGAATAAACTCAATTACCTCCAGCCGGAGCAGCAGACAAATAAAAATAATCTTGTTGTCAAGAAATTCATTCACTTTAAAATCATTTTTTCATTAACTTTGTTCTTATGGAAACTATAAAATTAAACATCAATCTAAGTGTTAACCAATTGATTGAGGCAGTAAAACAACTATCCCCAAAAGACAGGCTGAAAATCAATGATGCTATCTGGAATGATAGTATGGAAATTCCGGTTGAGCATCAGAAAATAGTTTTAGACAGAATAACAAAAGCCAAAGCAAATCCAGAAAGACTTTTAGACTGGGATGATGTTGCTAAAAATCTATAATTTTTGAATTACTCTTTAAAAATAGATATTGATGCTTTCAATGACATTCAAAATACTTCTGAATGGTATGAAATGCAATCAAAAGGTTTGGGATCACGTTTTAAAAATCAAACCAAAAAACAAATTAATTCTTTAAAGAAAAATCCATATTTGTTTTCAAAGAAATATCATGAAATAAGATGTTGGAAGATGGAAAAATTTCCGTTTTTAATTCATTATTCAATTAACGAAGACCTTAAAACAGTAAACGTTCTTGCTGTTTTTCATACTTCAAGAAATCCTGAGATCTGGAAAAAATAAGTAACATGAAGGTAAGGACTAAAGTTATCGGTACTTTACTTTTTAATATTGTTGTGTTTTTAGAGAAGCGAGCAATACATATTGTTTATTGTAATTGAAATAATTCATACACTTTGTTCAAACACATTATCGTGAATTTTTGCAGACCAGGATATTTACAAAAATTAGAAAACCCTGTACTGTAAGGCAAAATATACCGCTCCGCTGGAGCTTTTCCCCCTACTGCTTTTTATTATCTATAAATATTTTGCTCCAACGGAGTAAAC
Organism: Flavobacterium lipolyticum; assembly: GCF_020905335.1. Classification (NCBI taxonomy): domain Bacteria; kingdom Pseudomonadati; phylum Bacteroidota; class Flavobacteriia; order Flavobacteriales; family Flavobacteriaceae; genus Flavobacterium; species Flavobacterium lipolyticum. The sequence goes on from NZ_JAJJMN010000001.1 coordinate 1,620,388, forward strand.
AATGCCAATTATCTGAATAAACAAAGGGACTGACTCATAAATGATTCAGCCCCTTTGTTTTACATCAATTAAAATTTTTCTCGAAAAGAACTACCACTTTTTCTATCTCAAACTGCTCCAGCGGAGCAAAATACGCATCGAAAATGTAATTCCCCAGCATCAAAAAGCTCCAATGGAGCGAAATACCTTTTTGAAACCAGCAAACTGTTATTTTATATTTCAACAATAACCTTATGAGCACATTATATCGCAGACGCAAAACAAAAGCAATCTGTCTCAATTTGGAACAGCTTTTTATTTCTTTAAACATCAAACCTTTGTAACTTTGAACCTCTGAACCTTTGAACCTAGAAAAAATGGACGAAACTCCAAAACGATTTGACCGAATTATCGCCATCCTCATCCAATTACAATCCAAAAAAATTGTAAAAGCTCAGGAATTGGCCGATCGTTTTGATTGTAGTTTACGAACGATTTATAGAGACATTCGAACGCTGGAAGCTTCAGGAGTCCCTATTTACAGTGAAGCCGGAGTGGGTTATGCGTTAATGGACGGTTACAGATTACCTCCCGTTATGTTTACACGCGAAGAAGTAAGCAGCTTTATTGCTGCCGAAAAACTCATGCAGAAATTTACCGATCCTTCGCTTGGAGCTCATTATGCTTCGGCCATGTACAAACTGAAATCTGTTTTAAAAAGTACCGATAAAGACTGGCTGTCCAATATCGAATCGCGGGTTATAATGAACACTTCCGAACCGATGTTTAATGATAATTCGCCAAATACTTTAGCACTTCTTTTTGAAGGTATTGCAGAGAAAAAACAGCTTTTACTTTCGTACAAAACCTACGAAACTGATACGGCTACGCAAAGAAACATAGAACCTGTGGGTGTTTTTCACGATAACAACAACTGGTATTTTTTAGGATATTGTCATTTACGACAAGACTATCGTCAATTTAGAACAGACAGAATCCAGGGTATTCGAAAAACAGATTCTGATTTTACGATCGAACACGATGCTTTAGAAACTTATATCAAAAAAACAGAAACTTGTCCAACAACAAAAGTCCGAATTTTAGTTGACAAAAAAATCGCCCGTTACCTGGGTACCGAAAAAAAGTACCACGGATTCATTTCAGAAAAAGAAGTAGACGGAAAAATAGAAATGACTTTTATGTCACGCGATATCGAAAACTCATTTCCGCGATGGTTTCTAATGTATGGAGATTACGCTACGATTCTGGAACCTGAAATACTCAAGGCCAAAACACTGGAATTACTGGAAATCAACCGTAAAAGACTGCTATAAAAAAAACTCCTAAAGGCGAAATATCATCCTTAGGAGTTTTTCAAATCTAGTGTTTCTCTTTTACCACATTGTAAAAATTATAATCGGTGTTAGAAGCATCAGTAATACCAACATTTCTTCCAATGGTTACAATTTGTCCTCGGTGATACGTTCCGTGATTCACCACCTGCAGCAAGTAGTCGCTTACAGGCTGTTCGCACTGAAACCATGGATTTTCAATTTTGATTGTTTTCAATAACTGTTCGTCTGATAATGATGTGATAAATGCAGCTAATTTTGTGGAGGTACTCAATAAACCTTCAAATATTTCATCCTTGTTTAAATCAGTACTCGCTCTTCTTTCGGGCTGGGGAGTTTCAGTTATTACCGAAAACCAATATTCCTCGGTTTCCCAAATATGATGTAGCGTTTTAATAATGCTTGGATAGCTTGAAAGAACTTCTTTATGCAGCAATTCATCGGTTTTTGCCGAAAGCCAATTCACAAATTGTTGATTTACCCATAAATTATAAGCGGCATAATTGGTCATGATTTTTTTAAAACTCATAGTGTTCGATTTATATTAGAATAAAATTTATCAAATACTTCCGGTTACGATTATCTTTCCCAGAAAAATGGAGGTTCTATATTTAAAGCTCTTAAATACACATATCCTTGTCCGCGGTGGTGTACTTCATTGTCAATAAAATACAGTATGTTCTGATATATCGGAAATTCATACTGACCAAAAAGGTTAAAATTTTCACTAAAGTCTTCGATCGATAATTTTTGCCAGAGTTCATTTATTTCAGCTGTTGCTTCATCCCATTTTTCAAGATATTGCGCTTTGAAAATCAGTTTCTCTGTTGCTTCTTCTGAAAATGGCTTCACTTCTCTGTTTACAATTCCTTTAATACCCGGAACTGCGATAGCTAAAAGCTCATCGGTCAACTTGGCGAAAGTTCGCATTCCTCCAATTGAAAATTCGAAAAAATCTTTCTCCGGAAATTTTTCAATAAGGTTACGTGTAAGCTTACGGTGTCCTTGCCAGTGTATCAATAAATCTTCTGGAGTAATTACTTGAGCTGCTAATGTTTTCATAATTTTAAAGTTTTAATTATTTGATACTTCAAAAGTATTGAGGGTCGGTGACAACAGTTTGTCAGCAGGAAAATAAAATTTTAAAAATATTTTCTTTTCTAACAGCAGGACGCACAAATTTATTACATTTTGCTCAGATTCAACGCCATAAATCACTGATAAACAAACTCTAAAAAACAAAACAATAAATTTGCTCAGTAAAAACACAGATGAAGCAGCTTCTTCCCTTTTGAGTTTATCTAATTTAAGGGGGGAAGAATCCTATCGAAAATAAACGAAATCTATTTTTCCGGTAAAGCTCTCTATAATGAAAAAGTAATGCAGACGACAATCCAAAAAATTAAACAAAACCTTTGTACCTTTGCCCCTTACAAACTTTGGAACTTAAAAGAAAATGATCGAAGATAAAAATCCGCAACGTACCAGTATAGCACAATTAGGCGAGTTTGGCCTAATTGACCATTTAACCAAAAATTTTGATGTCACTCAGGAATCTACCCTAAAAAGTATAGGCGATGATGCCGCTGTCCTTGATTTTAAGGACAAAAAAGTAGTGGTCTCCACCGATTTATTAATTGAGGGCGTACATTTTGACCTGGCGTATATGCCTTTAAAACATTTAGGTTACAAATCGGTTGTTGTTAACCTGTCCGACATTTGTGCGATGAATGCAAAACCAACGCAAATAACGGTTTCTGTGGCGGTTTCTAATCGTTTCCCACTAGAAGCCTTAGAAGAATTATTTGAAGGCATTACACATGCTGCAAAAGAGTACAAAGTAGATGTTATTGGTGGTGATACCACCTCATCGCAAAAAGGACTAATTATTAGCATCACTGCAATTGGTGAAGCTAACGAAGAAGAAATTGTTTACCGAAATGGTGCCAAACAAACCGACTTACTTGTTGTTACCGGAGACATAGGAGCAGCTTATATGGGATTGCAGGTATTGGAGCGTGAAAAACAGGTTTTTCAGGTGAATCCTAACAGCCAGCCGGATCTGGATATGTACAGTTATTTGATCGAGCGCCAGTTAAAACCAGAGGCCCGAAAAGATGTTCGTACTTTATTGCATGCACTTGAAATTAAACCTACAGCGATGATTGATATTTCAGACGGATTGTCTTCTGAAATTATGCATCTCTGCAAACAATCAAAAGTGGGTTGTAATTTGTATGAAGATAAACTTCCGCTAGACCCTCAATTCATTTCGACCTGTGAAGAATTCAATATCGACAGTACAACGGTTGCTATAAATGGCGGTGAAGATTATGAATTATTATTTACCATCGATATTAATGATTTTGATAAAATAAAAGGCAACCCTAACTTCTCTATTATTGGTCACATGGCTGATGAAAGCGAAGGAGTTCATCTGGTAACACGTGCCAATACAAAAATTGCACTGAAAGCCCGTGGCTGGGATGCTCTGACGGAGTAGTTTTTTAGTCGCAGTTTTCAGTCGCAGTTCCCGGTCGCAGTCTTTAGTAAAAATGAAACTGAGAACTGAGACTGAGACTGAAAACTGAGACTGAAAACTGAGACTGAAAACTGAGACTGAGACTGAGACTGAGACTGAAATAAAAAAAATCCAAATTCCGGTAATATCCCTGGAATTTGGATTTTTTTTTGGAATTTCCCCTTCTAAAAAAGCCCTTTACATTTCGCTTCTTTGACCAGGTCCTCATCAAAACCGCTTCTCACTTTAAGCAGTTCTTTAAGACCCGCTTTGCGCTTTTCGATTTCATTAACAGAAATTGGAATGTATTGCGGCATGTCTGCTACAGAAGTTCCTTTTGACAAGTGAAATAAAATTTGCTTGTCAAACTCATCAATTTCAATAGAATTATGAGCCGATTGATTGAGTATCTTCTGAACGGACTGGCTGTAATATTTATCACTTTTCATTACTTTATCAAATGCAAAAAGCAATTCATCAAAAGTGAGATCATTTTTGATAATTAAACCATTGGGGCTAATGGTTCTGATGATTGTTTTAATTTTTAATAATTCGGTATACATTGTTAACAGAATTATTTTGCATTTTGGCATTTTCTTCAGAAGTAATTTCGCCAGATCTTCACCCGAAAAAATATTCTTTTCTTCGTATGGAGGCATGCTGATATCTAAAAAAGCAACATCAAATTCAGGAGTCTGAGCATCTTCGATTAAATCATACCCTGATTTACAATCATGGGCCTGCAAAATAAAAAACTGATACTTATCAGGATTATAACGTGTTATCGCATTCTTATATCCTTCAATAATAAAAGGGTGATCGTCAACAATTAAAATGTTTTTCCTAATTAATTGAGGAGCCTGTGGATTGGGGTCAATTGTCATGTATGCTGTAGATTTATTTTTTGATCTATTGGAATTTTAACTATCATAAGAGTTCCTTCTCCTTTGGCCGATTTTAATAAAACAGAGCCTTTACATTCTGTCGCTCTGTATTGAATATTATGCAATCCTATACCTTTTCTTGTTGTTTTGGTATTAAACCCGATTCCGTCATCAGCAATTGACAAAACCAAATGGTCGACTTCACTTTTGAATTCAACCACTATTGTACTCGCCTTCGCATACTTATTGCAATTTTGAAGCGCTTCCTGAATAATTCTGTATAAATTAATTTTTACGTTATTACTCACGAGTTCCCATTTAATATTGGAATCAAAAGAACTAATTAATTTTACCTCATAGGTGTTTCTTTGATCCTCAAACAATTTGTTTAAAATCGCGATAAAATTATTAATTAATTCTGATTTTTCTCTGTTTAAATCATGCGAAATCTCACGTATATCTTCTTCAATTTTTTTCAGTTCCTCAAGGTATTTTTTTCTCTTAGGAGCCGCCTCACCCTCATCTACTTTATCTAAACTATCAAGACTGATTCTCACACCAAACATTCTTCCCAACACACCATCGTGTAAATCCTGCGCTACTTTTTTCTTTTCTTTAATTCGGGTTTGTTCAATGTCATTTTGCTGCAAAATCATCAAATTATAGATGTCTTCGTTCGCAACTTGCTGCTGTTGTTTAAAGAGTAATTCCCTGTGTCTGGCCTGCTGTGTTTTATAAACATAAAAAAACAGACCAATCAATGTGCAAATACTGAAAACATAAATTAAGGTTTTATTTTTCTCCTGTAAACTTGAATTTTGGTTCTTTATTTCGCTGGTTTCATATTGTATTCTGGAAAATTTTTCCCCCATGTTTCTCTCCAATTTAAGCATCTTGTCGTTTAACTGAATAAACTCTGCGGAATAAACAGACGCATTTTGAGGATCTACAACGGCAATTTGCCTCAGAACTTCCAAAACATTATTGATTTGATTTGAGCTACGGGACAAAATCAAAGCCTGTTTTGAATATTGAATCGCTTTAAAAGTATCTTTTTTGGAAGCAAAATATTCCGACAAATGCATTTTACTTAAAACCACCCCCGATTTAAGACCAAGACTATCTCTGATTTTCAATGATTTATAAAACTGGGTAGATAATTCCTCAGGCTCTTCTAACTTAAATCTAGAATAAGCCAAGTTATCTAAGATGATAGCGTACAATGTTGCATTTTGTTTGTACAAATTTTTCTCTTCCAAAGCTTCCTTAAAATATGACTTTGCAATCTTGTAGTTATGTTTCTTTAAATTGACAAAACCTATATTATTTAATGATGTTGCTTTCAATTGAAACTCAGCCGGGATTGATTTATCTGTGAGAATCGCCAATGCTTTATTATGAAATTCAAGAGCCTTATTAAACTCTTCCCGTTCATTGTACAACAACCCCAATAAGTTGTAACAATCATAAAGCAGATCATTGACATTCTTTTCCTCCTTTAAGATCCGAAGCGCTTTAAAAACACTAATTTCACTTTCAAAATAATCTCCTTCATTAAACTGAAGATTCGCTTTGTTCAAATAGGTCTTAGCTAAATTGTACCTGTCATTTATTTTTGAATAAACTTTCTCGGCCTTAAAATAATTCAAAAAGGCACTGTCTGATACCGATTTTGACACATAATAATCTCCTAAATAACTGTACGCTTTAGCTACATTAACAGAATCTCCGGAGTCTATCGATCGTTTCAAAATGAATTTTGTGGTTTGAAGATAATCTTTCCATTCATTCATATTGTAATACCGGTTGGCAACTTTAAAAAGATTTACTTTATTAAGCGAATCATCTTCCTGATTCGTAATAATCATCAATGCTTTTGTATTGTATTTCTTTTTATACTCAAGAGGCAGATTGATATCCTTTGCCAACGAAAGGTAAATAGCAAGACTATCTTCTTGCAAAATATCAGGTTTGTGTTCTTTATTCTTTTCGCTACAACCCAAAAAAACAAAACAAAAAAGGAATAATATTAGAGAAGTATTTTTCAATATCGTTATAAGAGTTTTACCAAAAATACTAAAAGTATAGACACAAAAAAAGGCTGTCCGTAATGGACAGCCTTTTTCTTATCGTTTGTATTTTTCTCTTAGTCTACTTTTACAGTCATTCTTGTTGATTGACTATCTGAAGCAAAACTACTTAATTGCTTACTATTTGATTTTAAATTACTTACTAATGAAGCAACATCTGCTTTTTGTCGTCCCTGATTAGTAGCTCCACCACCAAAAATAGATCCATCAAAAAATACTGCCGAAGCAGATAAATTATTCGGAACTTCAGGAGAAGAAAAAGAAGTTGAAACCATTACTAAAGAAAATATTCCTAATACTAAAGCTGCTTTTTTCATAATTTGAGGGTATTAAATGTTTGTTGTTTTTTTTTAGTTTTAAAAATCATCGCTATGCGCGAATGCATGGTGTAAAACTAAATACACATTTAAAAAAAATAACAGGAAAAAAAAGGTTTATGGTAGATCGTACCCAATTGATAGTCAATGAGGGGCAAATCAATGTAGTTGCTTATTTTTTACACTTCTAAATAATTCCCTATAGCGAAATCAGCAATAATTAAGTCAACATTTGATTTATAGGTTTTCGAAAAAGGAATCTTTTTGGAGGAATTCCTGATATAACAAGTCGAGTTCCCGCTATGGATTCTTGCAATATAATTTTGATTGATGATGTAACTGTTATGAATCCTAATAAAAGGATGCGACAATACGCCCTCAAAGTGCTTTAAGGTTTTAAAAGCAGTTATCATTTCGCCTGAATTCAAATAAATATCGGTCGAATTATTATCTGCCTGAAAGTAACTAATATCATTGGAATTGATGTAGCGATAATCTCCATAGGATTTCACACATAATACAAGGGGCTGCTCCGCACTTTTTGCCGGTTCAGCAAACAATTCACTCAATGGCGTACTGTCTTCCTCAACGGCATCAGAATCATCTGCAGGAAATGCTTTTTCGAGTTTCAGAATAGTCTTCATCAAGTCGATCCGTAGAACAGGTTTTAAAATATAATCAAAAACACCATGCTGAATAGCCTCAAAAGCAAGCTCTTTTTTTGTTGTTGTGATTATGATCTTAGGAATAAGCGACAAGAACCGATGAAGTTCATTTACAAAAGCAAGTGACAAATTGCTTGATCTGTCTTTCGGATCTATTTCTAACAAAATGAGGTGTGGTCGATGCTCTAAAACCAAATTCAATCCCGATTGATAATTCGCAGCCGATCCCACAAAAGTAAGTTCTGAAAAACCTTCAGCAATTGTTCTGGTTTTCAAAATACTTTCCACATCATCGTCAATAATAATATACGAATACTTTTTCAATCTTACTTTAGTTGATTTTTCCTAAACCCCCGACAAACTTTTATTTCATCGATCCTTTTAAAAGGCTCCTGTTTCGCTATTTATTCGCAATTAAAAATACAAATTTCAATTATTCTGCTATTTCATTGTTAATATATTACAAACAAATGTTAACACAAAAGGATGAAATGCAAAAATAATCGCCAAAATACACTATTCGGTATTAAAAAAGCCCAAATTCCTTAAAGGAATTTGGGCTTTTATATCTAAATGTCGTAAATATTACATTTTCATCAACCAGTTTTTCATTGAAACCTCGTTCTCGATGATGTCTTTTAATTCAGAGATCTTAACGCGATCTTGTTTCATTGTATCTCTGTGACGAATCGTTACAGTTTCGTCTTCAATCGTTTGATGATCTACAGTAATACAAAATGGTGTCCCAAGTGCATCCTGTCTTCTGTATCGACGACCTACTGCATCTTTTTCATCATACGCTACGTTGAAATCCCATTTTAAATCTTCGATGATTTTTTTAGAAATCTCAGGTAAACCATCTCTTTTAATTAATGGTAATACAGCTGCTTTTGTTGGAGCTAAAACGGCCGGCAATTTCAATACGGTTCTTGTTGATCCGTCTTCTAAAACTTCTTCTTGCAATGAAGTGGCAAAAACAGCCAGAAACATACGATCTAAACCTACAGAAGTTTCCACTACATATGGCACGTAGTTTTCATTCAACTCAGGGTCAAAATATTGCAATTTTCTACCGGAATATTCTTCGTGTGCTTTTAAATCAAAATCTGTACGAGAGTGAATCCCTTCTAATTCTTTAAATCCGAATGGGAAGTTGAACTCGATATCTGCAGCAGCATTTGCATAGTGTGCTAACTTTTCATGATCGTGAAAACGATAGTTTTGCTCTCCTAAACCTAAAGACAGGTGCCAATTTAAACGAGTAGTCTTCCAGTGTTCGTACCATTTCATTTCTTCACCCGGACGTACAAAAAACTGCATTTCCATTTGTTCAAATTCACGCATACGGAAAATAAATTGTCTTGCAACAATTTCATTTCTGAACGCTTTACCCGTTTGAGCAATTCCAAAAGGAACTTTCATACGACCCGATTTTTGTACATTAAGGAAATTCACAAAAATACCCTGAGCCGTTTCGGGACGCAAATACAAATCCATTGCAGACTCTGCAGAAGCTCCTAACTTCGTTCCGAACATTAAATTGAACTGTTTCACATCCGTCCAGTTTCTGGAACCTGTTTCAGGATCAGCAATTTCTAATTCTTCGATTAGTGCTTTTACGTCTTCTAAATCTCCATTTCCTAAAGAACGTCCTAAACGCTCTCTAATTTCTTTTTCTTTAGCCAGATATTCAATTACACGGGCATTTGTAGTAACAAATTCCTGCTCATTAAAAGCATCTCCAAAACGAGCACTCGCTTTTTCAATTTCTTTTTTAGCTTTCAGATTAAGTTTTTCAGCATAATCTTCTACCAAAACATCGGCTCTGTATCTTTTCTTTGAATCTTTATTGTCAATTAATGGGTCATTAAATGCATCAACGTGGCCTGAAGCTTTCCAGATTGTTGGGTGCATTAATATTGCAGCATCCAAACCGACAATATTTTCATTCATCTGAACCATTGATTTCCACCAATATTCACGAATATTCTTTTTTAACTCGACGCCATTTTGTGCATAATCATACACTGCACTTAATCCATCGTATACTTCGCTTGACGGAAAAATAAATCCGTACTCTTTTGCGTGCGAAACCACATTCTTAAATAAATCTTCTTGTTTTGCCATAGTGATGCAAAAATATAAAAAGTACTTTTAAAAAAAAGAAAAATAATAAAGTTTGAAGCAATGATTTGGTTATTTTTATAGCTAAATTCTTTCTATTTGTGTTTAATTATCTCATCAACCTCTTTTTTCCTAAAGTTTGTGTCGGATGTCACACCCTTTTACTTAGTGGTGAAACTATTTTGTGCACCCGTTGTCGCCACGAATTACCTCTTACTCAATACCATTTGAATCCAAAAAATGAGGCTGTGAAGAAATTTTATGGAAGAATCGACATGCAGCATGCATCGGCATTTTTGTATTTCAACAAAAAAGGAATTGTTCAGGAACTGATCCATAATCTCAAATACAAAGGTCATGAAGAAATCGGGACTTTTCTAGGTAATTGGTATGCCGAAGATTTAAAAGAATTACGTTTAAAAATTCCTTTTGATGTAATCATTCCTGTACCACTGCATCCCAAAAAACTAAAAAAACGAGGTTATAATCAGGTGACTACTTTTGGCACCACTTTATCTAAAAGTCTGGCAATTCCTTTTGACCCAGGCTTATTGTACCGAAAAAAATATTCAAAAACCCAATCTAAAAAAAATCTTTTAGGAAGATCCGAAAGCATCGAAAACATCTTCGACGTCAAATTTTCGAATGAAAATCACAACAAACATTTTTTAATCGTTGACGATGTATTGACAACGGGCGCTACCCTTGAAGCCTGTTCCAGAGCTTTACAAAAAATTCCCGGTGCCAAAATCAGCATTGTCTGTATGGCAATGGCAAATTCATAAGATAAAATTCCAATCCAAAAAAATCCAAACTCCAACAACAACAGTTATTGAAATTTGGATTTTTTTCAAAAATTTATCTTTTCTCTAGTATAGGACTATTTTCTTAACCGTTCTGCGCTCCCCCTCTATTACAGTCACCAGGTACATCCCTGCTGTAGCTCCTGCTAATTGAATATTTTGATTAAAATAAGGCGTTTTATCAAAAGAGTTAAAATATACTTGTCTGCCAAGAATATCGTGTACATAAACCTGAACTCTGTTGATTGAATCACTAGTAAACTGAATGGTAAAATTTCCTCTGTTCGGATTCGGGTATAAAGTAAACGCTACATTTTCAATATCAATCTCTCCTAAAAAAAATGCTTTATTGCAAATATTCAATGAAGCTGAATTTATAGTTCCAAAATTACCCGAAACTGCATCTCGAACTCTAAAACTCCAGGTTCCTTTAGGATCCTGACCGTTAAACACACTCAATAAATCAATTGGAACAACAATCTGACTTGTAGTTTTGGAACAATCTAAAGCAACTCCGGCATCGTCAAACTGAAGAGCCAAAGTAGAATTTATTCCGCCACAGCTGTTACGATTATATAAATTAACCACCGTACCCTGCGGATTTACTATTTGCAATTCGAAATCTGAAAGCTTATCGTGTGTTACATTAACCAAAACATTTACATCGGAAATTGTCCCGGTTGATGCCGGCACATTTACCGTTTTAGAAGTAAAGGAATTTCCGGAAGGAATAGCAAAAGCATTCCCGAAACTATAAGAATCACAAGTTGTCGTTGAAGTATACCCCACTGCAAACGACTTACTATTTAAAGCATAATAAATATTTGCTGTTGGTTCAATCTTAAGTCTGCAATTTGTTGAAGCAGTTACACTGGTCGGAATCTGAACGGTTTGCGAACCGTCATTCGGTGTGTTTGAGGCTAAAATTATTGGAAATGTCAGACCTCCATCTGTTGATAGCTTGATATTTACTGACGAAGATCCCTGTAGTGTACTGGTATTGTTCACTGCCCATGTTATAGTCTGGTTCGATCCTATTGGCCAACTAACGTCATCTGTATTTTGCGAAGTAACCGTAAATGGTCCGGCACTAGTTACGACCGTTGCAATCATTGTATCAGTATTCGTCTGTGCAACTCCCGATGCACCATTGTCTCTTGCAGTCAGGGTAAAATGCAATGTTCTTGCAACAGAAGAAACCGATTCCCAAGTTGTGGTCAACTTGTTCAAAAGTACAGTGTTCAAGTCGGGCATATAACGAACAAGTGAATTCCCCGGACGTACAGACCTAAATAAAGGTCCATTTGGTTTTTCAGGATAGGCTGTACTATTGCTGTTTGCAGTTGATGATCCCGACGCACTATCCAATTGCTCCCAGGTATAGGTCACACCAGTAACAGCTGAACCAGTACCGGTTAAAATAAACGGTGTACTAATCGGAATTGTATAATCTGCACCGGCATCAACTACCGGAGGATTATTTGCTATGGCTGTACTAACGGGACAATTCTTTCCAGACAACGTATTCTGGATTTGCAGAATGCTGGCGTAAGCAAAATAATCGTCTGAATGATTCTGAACATCATAGCCCTTAGACACTCCTGCATAACCCATTATAGTTGATCCGCTTCCCGGTTCAACATTTAAGCCTGTTCTTTCTGATCCATCAAAAGAAAAAGTATGATATCCTCCAAACTGATGTCCCATTTCATGAGCAACAAAATCAATATCAAAGCTATCACCTTCCGGTTTCTGGTCAGACGGTGATGTATAAGCACTTCCCTTCCCCATTGCATCAGACGGTGTCGGACTATCGCAAACACAGCCAATGCAACCTGCATTTCCTCCTCCTCCTGACGCTCCAAACAAATGTCCGATATCATAATTAGCTTCTCCAATTACACTCGTTAAAGTGCTTTGAACTTCTTTGCTCCAATAATCATTACCATCTGAAGGATCTTTAGAGGTTCCTCTATCTGGGTTAGAATAAGGATCTGTTAGCCCATTGGTATAAATTACAGCATCATTATTGGCAATTAATACCACTCTTACAGCGAGGTCTTTATTAAAAACAGCATTTACTCGCGCCAAAGTAGCATTCATTCCTGCCAATGCACCTGCTTTTGTACCTCCAAAATAAGCGGTGTATTCACCTGTACAAGACAGTGCCAGTCTAAAGGTTTTGAAAACTTTATTGTTTGCTGCCGATTTTGCAGTATTGGGTGAAGTACTTGAACTGGCTAATACGTCTGTTGTTTTACAAGTCAAGCGAGATTTTGAAGCTACATCATTTTTGGTAAACAAAACATAGGACGATTTGTCTTCCTGATTTTGCTCGATATATTCTGATGGCTTATCTGTACGAAGTACCATCGTCTGAACCCCAATTGGCGCTACACTAAAATAAATCTTCGCCGTCTTGTCGTCTAAACCGCGTCCTTCATAAGCTCTGATTTCCGGATATTTTGCCTGTAACTCAGGCTCAAAATTAGAAGATTCCCAAACTGAAAAACGTTCCAGTACACCTCCGGCATTAGGGAATGTAATTTCTGTCGAAGTATTTCTTGCTGTTCTAGCAGTAGTAACACTAAGTTTAGCCTTCAGAAAATCTGAATTCAGCTTATAGTACAATCGCCCTGATTGAGGCATAACTCCTCTTTTGCTTAGTGAAACAGCATCAACTTTTTGCCACAAACCATCATTTTGGGCATATACACCAGCACAGCAAAAAGTAAAAAATAAAAAAAGTAGGTTTTTTTTCATATTCTAAATATAAAAGTATATCAAAATTACGCGAATTAAATCAAAATCTTACACTTATTAGAGACAATTATACAGTTTTAAATTATAGACTGACCTATTTTCACAAAAACTAACAGTTGGAGCGTAAAAAATCAATTACGCTTAGCATTAAATTTAAAATAGAATAGTATAAATTTGCACCATCTTAAATTATTTGTTTTGAAGCTCTTTCATTCTATAAACGATTTTCAGTCAACCAAGAAAACAATTTTAACTCTTGGAACTTTTGACGGTGTACATATTGGCCATAAAAAAATTCTGGAACGCATTACCCAAAACACTGAAAACGGAAAGTATGAAAGTTTAGTGCTTACCTTTTTTCCTCATCCAAGAATGGTACTGCAGGAAAAATCAGAAATAAAACTTTTAAATACCATCACTGAAAAGTCAAAGCTTCTGGAAGCAACCGGAATCGAAAATCTGATCATTCATCCTTTTAACGAAAGTTTCTCCAGACTAACCGCTGAAGAGTTTGTACATTCAATTTTGGTAGATCAGTTTCATATCCAGAAAATAATTATTGGTCATGATCATCGCTTTGGCAGAAACAGAACGGCCAATATTGATGATTTAATCGCTTTCGGTCATGAATACGGTTTTGAAGTTGAGCAAATCTCCGCTCAGGAAATTCAGGACGTTTCTGTAAGTTCAACCAAAATCAGAATAGCACTCAGCGAAGGAAATATGTCTTTGGCAAATGATTATCTGGGCTATCACTACTTTTTATCCGGTGAAGTTGTTCAGGGAAAACAGCTGGGAAGAACTATTGGTTTTCCAACGGCTAACATCGAAATTAATGATGAGTATAAACTGATTCCTAAAGCAGGCGTATACGTCGTAAAAGTTTTGATCGATCAAAAAGAGGTTTCGGGGATGATGAACATTGGTTTTAATCCAACTGTTGACGGGCAAAAACAAACCATCGAAGTGAATCTTTTTGATTTTGATGCCGATATTTATGGTAAAAAAATTCAGGTTTCGTTATTACAATACCTGAGGGAAGAACAAAAGTTCGGCTCTGTCGATTTGTTAAAAGAACAATTGCATCTGGACAGAAAAAATGCTCTCGCATTTTTAAACAAAATTTAGAATAGCTTTCAACCTCTGAGTTGAAATCATTTTAACCAGAAAAAAAGTCTTTCCTTCTTAGCTTCCCATTTTTGGACACTTAGACCTATGTTTCTAAGTGTTACAATAAAAAATTCATCGTTTCTTTTTTAGGACAATGTCGCCTGACATACTTTTTACCCTTTTTAAATCATCGTAGTTATTTTTTTAGTAAATTTGACATAGAACTCTGTTTATCAAATATTTGCTATTAACTTCTTTAAAAATAACCATTATGAAATTACCTAAAGAAATTACCAACGGTTTTCTGATTTTCCTTGGAATTGGAATTTACTTTTTATTGATGAACGTATTAGGTTTAGCTCATTTATTCTATCTGCGAACCCTAAATGTCTTTTTTATATTTTACGGCGTGAATAAAACCATGCGAATGAATCTTCATGAAGGTGAAACTAATTTTGTATCAAATGCAGTCTCAGCAATGGCTACCTCTGTAGTGGGTGTAGCCTTAAGTGTTTTTGGACTGCTCGTTTACAGTTATGCCCGGGGTGGAGATGCTTATGTAAAAACACTTTCGGAAACTTTTATGTTTGGCGGAAATCCTTCGGTACCAACTTATTGCATCTGCTTACTTTTTGAAGGAATCGCTTCATCAGTAATCGTTACATTGATGATGATGCTGTACTGGAATAACAAATATGCAGCCGATTAATTTTTAAAAGTAAATCAAACTAAATAACACTCTAAAATCATAAAAAATTAAAATTATATGATTTTAGAGTGTTTGTTTTTTGAAAATAGCTGTCAAATATTCATTTACAGGATTGGGCATTGGTTGATTGGAACTATTTAACTACTTTTGGAGCATCAAAAAACTGCATCAATGAGCATTACAAAACACAATTGGACAAAAGACGAAATAATTGCCATATATAATAAACCTATGATGGACTTGCTGTATGAAGCAGCAACAATTCACAGGCAAAAACATGATCCTAACGTAGTTCAGGTATCTACTTTACTTTCAATCAAAACCGGAGGCTGTCCGGAAGACTGCGGGTATTGCCCACAAGCTGCACGTTATAACACGGGTGTTGAAGGAAACGATCTAATGAGTGTTAGCCAGGTTAAAGCACAGGCTTTACGTGCAAAATCCAGTGGATCATCACGTGTATGTATGGGAGCTGCCTGGAGAAATGTAAAAGATGGTGAAGAATTCGACCAGGTTTTAGAGATGGTTCGTACCATTAACAAACTTGACATGGAGGTTTGCTGTACCTTAGGTATGATTACCGAAAATCAGGCGCAGCGTTTGGCTGAAGCAGGTCTATATGCTTACAACCACAATTTAGATACTTCTGAAGAATATTATAAAGATGTTATTTCAACCCGTGGTTTCGAAGACCGTTTGCAAACTATCGAGAATGTTCGTAAAACGAATGTTACCGTTTGCAGTGGAGGAATCATTGGAATGGGAGAAAGTATCGAAGACAGAGCCGGAATGCTTGTAGCGCTTTCTACTTTAAACCCTCAACCGGAATCTGTGCCAATTAATGCTTTGGTAGCTGTTGAAGGAACTCCAATGGAAGAGGAAAAACCAGTTGAAATTTGGGAAATGATCCGTATGGTTGCCACTACAAGAATTGTAATGCCGGATACACAGGTTCGTTTGTCAGCAGGAAGAACTAACATGAGCCGTGAAGGACAGGCAATGTGCTTTTTTGCAGGGGCCAATTCTATTTTTGCAGGTGATAAACTGCTTACGACACCAAACCCTGATGTACATGAAGACATGAAGATGTTTGAAATGTTAGGATTGAATCCACAAAAGCCATTTACAAAAGTTTCACAACCTAAAACAGTTGAAGCAGCTGATTCTCAGTTCGTTCCTCTAGGAGAAAAACCAAAATGGTCAAGACCAGGACACACTATTGAAAGAAATCTTGAAGCTACGGCCAAATCAAAAATTTAAGAAAAAGAGTTCCTAAATCTCGATAAATATTTCTAAATTGCTTATAACATGTGTTATAAGCAATTTTTTTATTTAATAGAGATGAAGTTAAAGCAAATCGAAAGGGTAAAAAAAATCTCAAAGGCTGATTTTATTTCCCAGTATGTGAAAAATCAAATTCCTGTAGTTGTCGAAGAATTGACCGAAGACTGGCCAGCTTATCACAAATGGAAATTATCTTATATCAACGAAATCGCCGGAAATAGTATTGTTCCTCTATACGATGACAGACCTGTAAATCATGAAGATGGTTTTAACGAAGCTCATACCACTATGAAAATGAGTGATTACATTCATCTTCTGGAATCAAAACCAACGAACTACCGTATTTTTCTTTATAATCTGATGAAAGAAGTTCCGCTATTAAAAGAAGACTTTTTATGGCCGGATATTGGCTTGAATTTGGTGAAACAAATGCCAATGCTATTTTTTGGCGGAGAAAATGCACGGGTGTTCATGCATTATGATATTGACTACTCCAATATTTTACATTTTCATTTTCACGGAGAAAAACAGTGCATGCTTTTTGCTCCCGATCAATCCAAATACATGTACAAGGTACCACATGCCTTAATTTCAAGAGAAGACATTGATTTTGACAATCCTGACTATGAAAAATTTCCTGCTCTTAAAAATGCACAGGGATTTATTACCAATTTAAAACATGGCGAAATGCTGTACATGCCTGAAGGATACTGGCATTACATGAAATATTTAACCCCGGGCTTTTCGATGAGTCTGAGAGCTTTTCCTAAAAACATTACCAACCTGTCCAAAGCCTTTTACAATGTTTTTATTATGCGCTATTTCGATATCATGATGCGTAAATTCAAAGGTCAAAAATGGATTGACTATAAAAATGAAAAAGCCATCCGGAATACCAATGAAAATCTGCAAAAAACCTCTTAAGAGCATTCTTTATATTTCTAAAAAACTATTTTTCGTGTTCCTGTAGCATCATTTTCCAAAATCACTTTTACCAGTACCATCTGATTACCTGGTGTTAAATTTTGTATTTGAAACTCTTTATTCCCAATTTTACTTTTATTGAAAAGCAGTTTCCCCGACACATCATAAACAAAAACATCTTTAAGCTGTTCTTTTGACGACACATTTATTATTCTATTTTTAACAGAAACAACAATAGCATTCTTTCCATTTTCAAAATCGTCTGTTCCTAATGTTTTTCCGGTATAACGCAGCACTAATCGGTCTGAGAAGGTTCCGACTGCGGTTGTAAACGTATAATTGCTCTGTTTTAAATTATGAACTTCCCCAGTTGTTTTATCTTCGATATAAATAGCCTGTTCATTCATACTATCATCTACCTCATCAATTGAAATAGTAAAATCACCCGCGATTGTCGTACGATATCCTAAAGGAACAATATCAGTATCTACAAAAGGTAAAGCTCTACCCTGAATGACATAATTGTTTCCGTTTGCCACGCTAAAAAAATCGAGATAAGGGTTAGCATTAAAACTAATCCCGTCATAATTACTATCATATTCATTAGTCGCCCCCTCTATGTATCCTACCAGCAACTGTTTGAAAGCTCCAGTCGTATTGCTCATGTTTAACCAGATACGTTTTTTCACCAAAGTAACTTCCTTAGATGCACTTTCAGTTTTAAAAAACTGATTGTTATTGGCTCCACCTAATCGCATTGAATTGTTAAATTGTACTTTTCCTGCTGCTACAGTAGTCACAAAAAAGGATTGTCCGGCTGCTATTTTACCTGTTGGTTTAATTCCGTTATCATTTGCCGGAATGTCACTGTGCAATGGATCCGACTTTGCTGAAACCCCTCCACTTAAATTATAAGAAGCATAATCATCGGCTGAGTACTGATTTGTATAGGTTAGTTGTACAGGCGTATTATGCGTCCAAAAATAGATTGTTCCGCCTAGTATACTATTTGTACTTATAAGAGCATCAGCATTTAAAGCAGATGGATAAGGATTTCCTACCAAATAACTTTTTCCCGAGCTCAAAGATTCTCCTTCCAGACTTCCATTGTTTGGAACTCCTGAAAAAATTCCTGTGAAGGTTGTTTTAACCGTATTCGAATAGGTCTCCGGACCACGAATAATATACCCCTTGCCTACCACCATATTAGTTGTTCTGTCGGTAGATACCCATTGAGCACCATCGTAACCAAAATACTTTGTTGCTGATGTTCCGGACGAAAGGTCGATTAATCTTTGTGGATTTACCGGAGTGGACCAATATAAATAATCCTTTTTTAAAATTCCGGGACTTGTTCTCTCGTACGAAATATTTCCGGAATTAACTGCACTATTCACCTGAACCAAACTTGAACTGGTTTTAAAAGTCAAAGAGGTTCCTGCTCCCGAATTCACAATTAATGCATTCTTAACTGTTAACGTATTTGAACTATTTATGGTTACTTTTTTTCCGGCATTTATCGTACAGCCACAGCTATTCACATCTCCGGACGAAGAAAAATCATCTGCAAAAACAATATTCTGGCTTGTCGTTGGCGTCCCAAGTGACCATCCTCCTGCAATTGTATACGTATTCGTTGCCAAAGCATTTACGACAATATTCGACAATGACAAAGAAGCACAAGTGCCCGGATATTGTACTGTGAAATTATAAGTACCGGGAGCCAGACCTGTAATGGTATATTTAGTCCAATCGGCACCAACTCCTCCCGAATAAGTATTTGAGAACGTACCGGTTTGCGTAATCGTATAATCATTTCTGTTTGGCAAATTCTTTAAAACCACAGTTCCGGTAAGAACATCACAGGTGGGTTGAACCACCGGATCATTAAGTGGTGTACCAGGCTGCGTAAATGTGGTTATATTTTGTACTGTTGCGGTAACTGTAGCACTGGTTCCACAACCATTCTTTGATCTGAGTCTGTAATAATAGGTTGTACCTACAGTCAGTCCAGTAACTGTATAGGTCGTTACATTTCCGATATCAAGGGCATTATATCCTGAGACAGTAGTGGTAAATGTATTTACAAGAGAGACATCTAACAGATAACTCACCGCATTGACTTCTGCACTCCAATTTGCCATAAATGATGTGCAAGAAGTATTAGTGGCTGCCTGCAAAACAACATTCCCCGGAGAAACAGCAGGTTTGTAAGTTATGGTGTTCGAATAAGCACTCAAACAGGTCCCATTAAATGCTCGAACTCTGTAATAGTAAGTAGTCGCATTGCTTAAACTTGCGATATTTACCGTTAAAACATTCCCCACATTCAAACCGTTGTAGGTTCCAACAAAACTTCCAAAATTAATATCTGTCGAAAGATCCAATGTGTAATACGTTGATCCTGAAACAGATTGCCAATTTGCTGTAATCTGGGTACAGGTTGCTCCGGTTCCTGCTAAAGCAACAGGAGCTGTCCCGGATGACGTTACATTTACTGAAGCAGTATTATTGGCACTGATGGTTGAAGCACAATTATCGGCAGCATTGCCACTTGTTCCAGAAGTTAAAGAGGTAACTGTTAGACTTTTACTTCCTAAAGCTGAAAATCCGGGAGCTGTAAAAGTACCGGTTCCACTTGCACTTACAGTCATAGTTACCGGCGTCTGAGTTACTCCGTCTACCTGATAAGCAACGCTATATACTCCTACCGGTAAAGTACCGTTTAGGGTTATCGTTGACGATGTTCCGGAACAGATATTTACCGCTGAAGCACTCGTACTGGTCAGACTATAAGTTGCACAATCGTATGAGATAACAACTCTTCCCGGACCTCCGTCACCTCCGGCTTTCCCTGCCCCAAGAATAGAACTTTTAGCTCCACCTCCACCTCCGCCGGGAACTGTACCCGGATTTCCATCCGCTGTACCCAATAAAGATGAAAATCCGGCACCACCGGCACCACCACCATTTCCTCCATTGCCGCCTGAACCAGAAGCAGCTGTTAAACCACTTTGTCCGTCTACTCCTGCTCCACCATCAAATGTATTTGTACCCACACTTGAAGAAGCAAGACCTCCCGCTCCTTTGGCCGGAGTACCTCCCGATGTATTGGCTGTACCGCCACCCCCGCCCACAGCAGAAACAAGACCTGTGACCAGAGAGGTTTTCCCTGTCTGACCATTAACTCCGGTACCTCCAACACCTCCACCACCTGCGGTAAGAGAGATTGTTGCACCTGACGAAATTGTATATACTCCTCCGGCAAAAGCACCACCACCACCACCGGCAGCTCCTTTTTCTAAGCTTAATCCGGCACTAGTTGTACCACCTCCGGCACCTCCACCTCCCCAGGCACTAATTGTTAAAGATGTTGAACCGGCCGGAATCACAAAACTCGTAGTTAAATTTGTTGTTCCTGTTGCCGAGAAAGAGACTGTTTTAGTCTGTGCATAAAAAAATAAAGGCAATGCAAATAACTGAAGTGTAAGTAAATATTTTCTCATCGTGGTATTTTTTAATATTTAAAAACATAACTTTTCAATCAGACGAGAATCTGATTAAAGTAATTTCTAAATACCTCAAAAAATAAAACGCCGAAACAGGATAGACTAATCCTGATAGTACAAGTGAAATGTTGAAGTGAAGAGTACTTTTTGTTTCATTTAATCGGGGCATTTAAATTAGCAATCAGTATTTTAGGCAGGTAAAGAGTATAGACACTCTATTTATAAGCTTCAATAGAAAATGATAAAAATTAACTTAACAGGCTTTTAAGTATTTCAATCGTAAAGCAATAACCAAGGTACGATTTTATTTACATTAAAACTAAATATTTTCGATTTAATTGTGAGAATTTAACACTTATAACTTTTTCAATATGATCATAAACAGCATTTTACCAGTAAATATGGCGGTTTATGCTAAATATATTTACGATGATAAAAAACGATTATTCCTTTAAGAAAGTCATTTAAAGCAAAATTTTCCTTGTCATTATTTTCCCGTCTCCAAATTTAATTTTCACAATTAAAACCTGATGATAAGAATTGAATTTTGGCAGTTGAAATTCCAGATTTTCAATATTTTCTTTTCTATACAGTGGTTTGCCCAAAATATCAAAAACAGTTATTTGAGTGATTATATCCTGAGTTGAAATGACTTTAATAATTCTATCCTCTACCGAAATAAATACGTCTGGATTTTCCTCCGAAAAACTGTTGCTTGCTAAAGTTTCCTCAATATCAGACAGCACAAAACGTTCATTAAAAGTTTCCCGGTCAATAGAAAATGAATACCCTCCCTGTTTTGAATGGTTCTGTATTTTTAATTTTTCGCCTTTTAGAAATACAACCTTATTAAAACCAATTCCATTTACACAATCATTTGCTGTACTGCTACACAGTTGCACACCGATTAAATATCGACATAAAGTTTGATTAAGGCTTAACGTACAACTTTTTTTGTCGGATTGTAAAAATTCCCTTCCCACTGTATTTCCTTTTTTTCCATAATCAATCGCGCTAAAAAAAACAGCTGCTTTCCCTCGTTCCGCGTAAAGCCACGGACTATGAAAATAGTTCGTTAAAATCAGAAAAAAAAGCACTTTTTTTATCAAAATTGAAAGTTAAGCTGTTAAATTTTAACAAGAATTAACGCAAAAATAGACACTCTTTATGAAATCCACAATCACCAATTTTGGTGATTTTTTTAAACATCTTATTTTCTTAAACACAAAAAAATCCACTCCAAAAAACGGAATGGATTCTTTTTGAATGAACTCTTATTTAAAATTTACTGAAAAATAACTTTTCTTGTTGTTGTAAAATTACTTGCCAAAGCTACCTTAACCAATAAAACCTGATTGGATGATGGCAGGTTTTGAATTAGTAATTCTGTATTACCTACTTTCTTTTTATGGTAAAGCATTTTTCCTGACACATCATATACCACAACTTCCTTAATGTTCTCTTGTGAAGATTGTACCGCAATTACCTTGTCTTTTATCGAAACTAAAATCCCGTCTTTCAGGTTTTCAAAATCTCCGACACCTAAAGTTTTACCAGTGTAACGCAATACCAAACGTTCAGAAAAGTTCCCCACCTCAGTTTTAAAAGTATAATTACTTTGTGTTAAATCATGAATAACTCCAGTTGTTTTATCTTCAATATAAATCTTCTGATTGGTCATTTTACCATCAACCTCGTCTATTGCAATTGTAAAATTACCTGCAACGGCAGTTCGGTAACCTAAAGGAACAATATCTGCATCTGTAAAAGGTACCGCACGTCCCTGAATTACAAGTTTATTCTCATTACTGATACTATAGAAATCCAAATATTTGTTGCCATCAAAAGTTAACCCGTCATAATTACTATCATAATCATTAGTTGCCCCCTGTATGTACCCCACCAATAATTGCTTAAAAGCGCCTGTTGCACTGGTCATGTTTAACCAGACATGGCTCTTTTCAATCGCAGCTTCTTTTTTCGGATTCACAGATCTAAAAAACTGACCATTATCTGCTGTCCCCAGTCGCATTGAATTGGTAAAAAGAACTTTTCCGGCTGCTTTAGTAGTCACAAAAAAAGCTTGTCCTGCCGCTATCTTGCCTGTTGGTTTCATACCTTTATCAAATACTCGATCACTATTATAACCAGGATCTGATTTTGCCGATACTCCGCCGCTAAGATTGTAAGAAGCATAATCATTGCTCGTATACTGATTTGTCAGTGTAGAAACCGCAGCCGTATTATGAGTCCAAAAATAAAGTGTTCCGTTTATTACAGCATTATTTGCTGCATTAGCAATAAGATCATCTGCACTTACAGCAGACGGATAAGGATTTCCTATTAAATAAGCTTTCCCGGAAGCCAGCTGCTCCGTTTCTATATTTCCATTATTTGGGACTCCTTTAAAACTTGCCTGATAGGCAGCCTTAGAAGTATTCGAATAATTTGACGGGGCACGAATAATATAACCTTTGCCAACCATCATGTTATCAGCCTTATTCGTTTGCACCCATTGTGTGCCATCGAAACCGTAATACATGGTACTTGGTGTTAAAGGTGAAAGATTCACTAATGTTTGAGGGCTTACCGGAGTTGACCAATACACATAATCTTTTAACAATATAGGAGGCGTGGTACGCTCATAAGTAATATCACCCGTATTGGTTACGTTATTGGTTTGTACTAAACTTGCTGTATTTTTAAAGTTCATTGTGCCTCCTGTAAATACTTTAACATCATTCGCAATGGCCAAAGTATGTCCACCCCCGATTACAACATTTGCTCCGGAATTAACTTCACAAAAGCATCCGTTCACATCGCTTGTCGAAGTAAAATCAGAGTTAAAAACAAGTTTTTTGTCTATGGTTGGAGCAGTGCTCCAAATACCCTTATTATAAGTCGCTACTGATAAAGGATTAATCACAATATCCGAAGTTGCCAACGATGTACAATTTCCATTTCCAGCTGTATAGGTATATGTACCTGCTGCAAGATCACTATCTGTAACCGCAGTTCCGGTATAAGGTACCATGATCGCTCCGGGTGATCTCGTTAAGATTCCCCCAGTAGGAAGTCCGCTTAAAGCAATACTGCCAAAAGCCGTAACACAGGTTGGTTGTGTAACGGATCCCACTACTGGTTTTCCCAGGACTTCATTTATTACAAAATTCACCTTTGTTCTACAAACTGGAGAATCACCGGAACAAACCGCATAATAAGGAGTCGTACCCACAGTGTTAGTATCAATAAGACCTGAACCACTAACACCTACCGGATTGAACGAGACTCCGGAACCAATTTTGGTACCACCAAAAGCCATTGTATACCAATCTACTGTTGCCGGTAATGTATAATTAACTGTAATGCTAATATTTGTAATATTAGCATCCGGATCTTCATCATCATCATGATCTTCTCTAAATCGAAATATCCAACTTCCTGAAGGATTTGTATTTCCCCAAGATGCTAAAGGAACATCTATAACACTCCCTCTATTACTAACAGAGACGGGACTTATATCATTCAGCACTGTGCCCATCGCAGCTGGCGGCTGTATTCTAACCCGTACCTCATTCAAATACGAACGACCTATTGTATTATAACTTATAGTAGCATTGGTACTAGTAACAACAGCTCCAACAGGTAATGACGGGAAAATTATACTAATATCTGTGTTTCCGGAACCTCCGTAAACGGTGCTTTTTACTGTCCCACCACTACCGCTTGCAATCATAGGGGTTTGGGCAACTGCAACTCCTGAGCAAGTAAATGGAGCCGTTAGCGAACCTGAACCTCCCTGACAAATTGTAACACCCGTTGCAACCGAAGCTTTGTTAATCACAAAATTTACCATTGTTCTACAACCAGGATTATTGGTACAAGCCGCATAATAAGGAGTTGTACCCGCAGTATTGGTATCCATAAGACCTGAACCGCTAACACCTACCGGATTAAATGAAATCCCTGAACCAATTTTTGTTCCTCCGGAGGCTGATGTATACCAGTCTACTTCCGGCAAAACATAATTAACTCTAATGGTAATGTTTGTAATATTTGCATCAGTATTTACAGAAACATCAAGAAAGGACTCTCTAAATGCAAATACCCAAGTCCCGGATGGGTTCCCAGTACCCCATATTCCTAATGGCACATTAGTTGAAGTCCCTGGACTATCGAGTGTAGGAACAGGGTTCAAATCACTCTGAACTGCTCCAACTGCTGTTGGGGGTGTTGCCTTAACCCTCAACTCACTTCTAAAGGAAAAACCATTTGCCTTAAAACTTATCGTAACATTTGTAGACGTTACTATTGCCCCCGCCGGTAACGAAGGAACATTTATGGTAATGTCTGTATTTGCACGATCACCATAAACTATGCTATTGGATACTCCTCCGCTGCCTCTGGCAGTTACAGGGGTTTGGGCAACTGCAGCACAGCTAGATGAAACGGTTAAAAAACCTGAACCTCCTTCACAAATTGTAACACCGGCAGCAACAGGACAGTTTCCGTTTTGCATTGTATTACCTTGTTGAGCTAAAAGTATCGAACCATGGAAGCAGTCTGCCAAAACAAGGAAAAAAAGTATTTTTTTAATCATAACTCTAGGGGCTTAAGTTTTTCTTTGATCATAATTTGGCCTAAAACTACAACCCTTATATAAAATCCACAATCACCAATTTTGGTGATTTTTTAAACACCTTATTTTCTTAGACAAAAAAAAATCCACTCCGAAAACGGAATGGATTTTTTGAAATGAACTCTTATTTAAAATTTATTGAAAAATAACTTTTCTTGTCGTTGTAAAATCATTTGCCAAAGTTACCTTCACCAACAAAACCTGATTGGATGATGGCAGGTTTTGAATTTGTAATTCTGTATTACCTACTTTCTTTTTATGGTAAAGCATTTTTCCTGACACGTCATACACTATAACTTCTTTAATATTTTCCTGCGAAGATTGTACCGCAATTACTTTGTCTTTTATAGAAACTAAAATCCCGTCTTTAAGGTTTTCAAAATCTCCGACACCTAAAGTTTTACCGGTGTAACGCAATACCAAACGTTCAGAAAAGTTCCCCACCTCGGTTTTAAAAGTATAATTGCTTTGTGTTAAATCGTGAATAACTCCCGTTACTTTATCTTCAACATAAATCTTCTGATTGGTCATTTTACCATCAACCTCGTCTATTGCAATTGTAAAATCGCCTGCAACAGCAGTTCGGTAACCTAAGGGAACAATATCAGCATCTGTAAAAGGTACCGCACGTCCCTGAATTACAAATTTATTTGCATCACTTACACTGTAAAAATCCAAATACTGGTTACCATCAAGACTTAACCCGTCATACAGGGTTTCATAATTGTTGGTTGCACCTTCTATATACCCTAACAATAATTGTTTGAAGGCCCCGGTTGTACTAGTCATGTTTAACCAAATACGATTCTTTTCAACAGTAGTTCTTCTTGAGGTATTAGCAGGTCTGAAAAACTGACCGTTATCTGTTGCCCCTAATCGCATTGCGTTAGTAAACAATATTTTTCCTGCAGCCTTAGTCGTTAGAAAAAATGACTGCCCAGCCGCAATTTCTCCAGTTGGTTTAACACCGCCTCCTGAACCAAAATCTACATCCGATCTCGCCGCTGTTCCTCCAGTCAAATTGAATGAAGCATAATCATCCGCACTGTACTGATTACTTGGAACAGGTTTTGCCGGTGTATTGTGTGTCCAGAAATAAAGGGTACCATTTATTACATTTTCATTTGTTTTTATAAACCCTTCTATGCCCTCTGAAACAAACCTCTCTGCGCTTAAAGCAGACGGGTAAGGATTCCCTATCAAATAACTTTTTCCTGAAGCCAACATTTCTGTTTCGATATTTCCATTGTTCGGAACTCCTTTAAAACTTGCCGGATAGGCTGTCTTAGAACTATTCGAATAATTGGATGGAGCACGAATAATATACCCTTTACCTACCACCATATTATCAGTTCTATTCGTTCGAACCCATTGTGTACCATCGAAACCGTAATACATAGTGCTAGGCGTTAAAGACGAAAGATCGACCAATCGTTGAGGGCTAACCGGAGTTGACCAATACACATAATCTTTTAGCAATATAGGAGGTGTGGTACGCTCATAAGTAATATCGCCTGTATTGGTGACGTTATTGGTTTGTACTAAACTTGCTGTATTTTTAAAAGTCATCGTACCACCACTAAGTACTTTAACCTCATTGGCAATCTTCAAGGTATGTCCCACTCCTATTACAACATTTGCACCTGAATTGACTTCACAGGTACATCCGCTCACATCTCCTATTGAAGTAAAATTGGAGTTAAAAATAAGTTTCTTATCTATAGTTGCAGTGTTATCCCATCCACTCGCACCATAGGTTGCTGTCGGAACCGGATTAATTACAATTCCTGTAGTCGAAATTGAGGAACAAGGACCATTTGCAACTGCGTACGAATAGGTTCCTGCCGCAAGATTAGTATCTGTTACCGTCGTTCCTGTATAAGGTACAGCTACTGCTCCAGGTGATCTTGTTAAAGTTCCTCCCGAAGGTAATCCGCTTAAGGCAATACTACCGAAAGTAACGGTACAGGTTGGCTGCGTCACAGTACCTACGACTGGCGCCGGCATAGCCGAATTCACTGTAAGCGTTACTGCATTTGATGTAACTGATGGACAGGCACCTCCAACAATACAACGATATTGATAATTGTTCATTGTAGCGATAGCAGAAGTGATATTCATCGTTGCTGAAGTAACATTCGAATAAACTCCACCGTTGGATAAATCGCTGAAAGTTGATCCGCTATTAGTACTAACCTGCCATTTATAAGTTAAACTGGTTCCTGTGCCAGCAACACTAAATGCTGCATTATTACCCACACAGGTAGTTGCAGCTGATGGCTGAGTTGTAATCGCTGTTGTTAAATTAGTTGCGTTTACTGTCCATGAACCTGAATTTGTACAGGTTGTTAGAGAAGTTACTAAATTATACGTTCTATTGGTTAATCCTGTTAAGTTCTTTGAACTGGAAGTAAATCCGGGAGGGGTAGAAGTCCATGAATACGTATAAGGATCTGTCCATACCGGAGAAGGACTCCCCATCAAAGTTCCATTCGTTGCGGCACTACCAACACCATATAATGTAGAACCGGTGCCTTCATTAAAACTATAACCGGCAAGTAATCCATTTTGTGATGCATCATAGTCTACAAATCCTGACGCTAAAACACCAATTTCTGCTGGAGTCAGTGCTCTGTTCCAAACTCCCAATTTAAAAATCTCACCAGTTAAACCCACTCCGGCATCATCCATAACCCCATATCCCATTTTTGTCGTATTGCTGTTGCTCCCATAATTGGTAGTATTTACTGCAGTTGAAACAGGAGTCCCTCCATTTAAATAAATTTTCATAGAACTACCGTCGGCTGTCACGGCTACGTGATTCCATGTATATCCTGCAGGAAATGAAGATAAGGGTAAATCCACCGTTCCGCGACTTGTCCAGAATCTAAGATTATTACCCTCAAAGCCAACTTCAATAATATCATTCTGACCAAAAAGTGCCATCCTTGCAATATAGTTGTTCTTATCAAATTTAATCCATCCTTCTAAAGTAAAGGCTGCCCTGTTAGATAACAAAGAAGCGTTTAAATTTATTCCCTGATTGTTTGCACTAACAAAATTAGCAGAAGCCGGAGCAACAGCATTCGTAACTGTGATGCTTCCTGTGGCTTCTCCCGGGCAAGAAACATTTACAACCGTTGCAGTAGGAACCGGCGGTGAACTGTAGCGATAAATATTTACAGATCCGGTCATTACGGCAGAACACAATGATGTTGTATTTGTCGCTATAACGGTATATGATCCCGTAGTATTAAACGTTCCAAAATTGATTGCAGCTCCTGTGCCCGTTATTGGTGAACCCACTGCTACGTTACCTCTTACTAATTGATAACGGCAAGTAGCCTGCGAGTTAGACAAACTGATTGAAGAACCGGCATTTGAACTACAAAATGCTCCTCCCGTACCTGTTAC
Source organism: Flavobacterium lipolyticum (assembly GCF_020905335.1). Taxonomy (NCBI): domain Bacteria; kingdom Pseudomonadati; phylum Bacteroidota; class Flavobacteriia; order Flavobacteriales; family Flavobacteriaceae; genus Flavobacterium; species Flavobacterium lipolyticum. The sequence continues at coordinate 1,649,475 of NZ_JAJJMN010000001.1, forward strand.
ATTAAAAGCCGTCGGTGCCGTACAAGCAGTTACACTGATGATCCCTGTTGCTGCGGAAAAGTATAAATCATTAATATTTGTTGCATTTGAAGAAGAGCTCCCCCACGTTCCTGACGGCCTGTTTATTCCTCCAAGAATTAAGGTCTTTGCGGTATGTGTAACCGTACTTAAATTAGCCACTATATCATTGCCAATAGTCAGAATATTCGAAGTTATAATTCCGGATGAAGAAAATGCTTTAGTGGCACCACTATTCCCGGATAACGTCAAATTGTAAAAAGGATAATTCCCTATATTTTGCGCACCTGAGTTGTTATACTCTACAGTACCTGTTGAAGGAGTTAAAGTTCCCGAAGTCATCGAACCTCCTACTTTCAATAATCCTGATCCACTAAAAGTTACATCATTATTAGTACTATTCATTGCTATGTTACCGGACACTTCTATTGTTCCCGATGACAATCTTAAACTACTTCTTCTATTTGTACCTCCTGAAGATTGCATTGTGAAACTTGCACAAGACAATGAACCAGCAGCAGCATTTATATATTTAGTAATTCCATCTACTGTCACAGCAGCAATAGTTACTGCTCCTGAAACCGTTAATGAATTTGATCCTGTAATTGTTACGGCTGTGGTTGAATTCGAACTACCCCCTCCATTAATGGTCAATGATTTACAAACGGCCGCCGTATTAATATTAACGGTTCTAAGAATTGCACTAGAACCATTAGGTATAATTACATCATTCGCAATTGTTGGAACAGAATTGGTACTCCAGTTTGTTGGTGTATTCCAGTTTCCATCCCCACTCCAGCCATCCCAGGTTACTGTTTGCCCATACCCCAAATTCATAACCAAAAACATTCCCAGACAGGCTAATTTGATAACGGGATTAGAAGTTTTTCTGGCCTGGGGATCAGAAAATTTTAAAAATACAGAGCGAACGCTCAAAAGTAATTTTTGAATCATATGAAAGTGGTATTTATGATTAAATTTGTTTTTGGGCAACAAAACACAAAAAAACACTCCCTATTAAATTCAGGAGTTGTTTTTTATACTTTGTTTTAAAACTAAAAGCTAAAACCCTGTTTTACAAGGTCATAAAAAACTGTTAATTTTGTGTACAAAAATATTATAATTCCCCACATATACAACATTTTAACAAAAGACTTTTCTGAGAAAAACAAAAAAAATAGTTGTGATTTTAACATTTAAATGACTATTTTTAGCCGTAATCGTTAAAAAGAAAGAAAAAAGCCATGAATTCAATTTGCACTCCCAAAGAGGCTTTACTGAAGTTAGAACACTACTGTGCTTATCAGGAGCGCTGTCATGCCGAAGTCGTATCCAAACTGTACAGCCTAAAAATGACTGCCGATGAAATCGATACTATTGTGGTTCAATTGATTGAAACTAACTTTCTAAACGAAACCCGATTTGCCTGCAGCTTTGCCAGAGGCAAACATCGCATGAAACATTGGGGCAAAATTCGAATTACCAATGAACTGAAAGCAAAACAAATTTCGTCGGCTAATATTACGCTTGCTTTAAAAGAAATTACTATCGAGGAATACGAAGCCACTTTCGACCAGCTTTCTGAGCGATGCTGGAATAGCATTTCCGAAAAAAACACCTTAAAAAAACGAAAAAAATTCTGCGACTATATGCTTCGCCGCGGCTACGAAAGTTTTCTTGTTTACGATAAAGTTACTTTGCTTGAGAAAGAATTCTAGCCCACAAAAATCACGGGCTTAACCTCATTACTTTTTGATTTTTTTCGTCAAAATCACTACACTCGCACATTCAATTTTCTTGCAAATTTTTTACTTAAAAGACGTTTTTTGTGCTTATAGTTCTAAAAAACGAATCATTTCGAGCGCTATTTTGCGATTTTTCTTATACTTTAAAATTACTATTTATAAGAAATAACATAAAATCCCATTTTTAAAGATGCATTTCGTCGACTATTTTGACATTTTGTCGATTAAATGATCGTTCCGAAAACCTTCATATGTCCAATCACGTATGTGTATCTATCTTTGCCAAGGCAAAAAATTATCCTGTTCCGGCATAACAAATTGTATAGAATACACCTACTATGAAGAAAACTTTACTTTTTAAAACACCTCCTTTTCCTTTTAATCTTTCGTCAAAAAAAATTAGTTCCGATAGAAAAATCAACTTTTTTTCAGCTATAAAAAACACTTTCGAAGCCCCAAAAAATTACTTTAAATTACTCGTTGCTCTTAGCCTATTTATCAACGTCAGTCATTTAAATGCGCAATGCAATTCCAATGCAACTCCTGGCACGGTTAGCAGCAATAATAGTAAATTATGCGTAGGTTCTACAGAATTGTTCTGGGCCGCCGGAGGATGGAGCGGAGGAACCTGGTCCTCATCAGATCCATCAGTTCTCGAAGTTGTTACTAAAAGTGACGGAGGCGCCAATGCCATTGCAAAAGCTCCCGGAGTTGCAAACGTCATTTATACGATAACACAGCCAAATTGCCCTACTGTTAAAACCTCTCAAAAAAAGATAACAGTTTACGAAACATTAGGTGAAACTGGCGAAATCACAGGTTTTTCACCACAATGTCCAAGAAATACAGGGCAAGTTTACTCGATTCCACCAGTAACAAATGCCACCAAATATGTATGGACAGTGCCTTCTGGCTGGACTATTACCTCAGGAGCAAATACCAACTCCATTACCGTGACTACCAGCTCAACCGCAGGAAATCTTACTGTTGTAGCCTCTAACGATTGTAAAACAAATGATGCCATATACAAATATGTCAATATCACTAACGGAAAAACGTCAAGACCGACTATTACCGCAAGCGGACCAACTACTTTTTGCCAGGGAGGCAGTGTAGTATTGACTTCAAGTATTGAAGACAACTACCTTTGGTCAAACGGGCAAACTACCAGAAGCATAAGGGTTACAGCATCGGGTACCTACTCGGTAATTACACAAAATAAAGACTATATGTGTCCTAGCAATGCCTCAAACAGTATAGCAGTCAATGTACAAGCAGGATTAACGTTCACCAGTCAACCACAGGATTTAGTTGCCTGCGAAGGTCAATCCGGCACCTTTAGCGTAACCGCATCAGCATCGAATGCGACCTACCAATGGCAATATTCTGCCAATGGCTCAACAAACTGGACTAATACCAATGGCGTTCAGGGGGTATCAGGTCATAATACAGCAACCTTAAATTTGACCAACCTTCCTTTGTCCTACAGCGACTACTATGTTCGTTGTGTCGCAAGAAGCTCAACCACTTGTCCTGCCAATACCAACACAAACTCAAACACTGCTAAACTAACGGTTAACCCATCATTAGAAATTACCTCACAGTCTACCGCTACTCAAACCAAATGCCTCAACGATGCCTTTACACCTTTAACGGTTACCGCTACAGCATCAGGAACCTTAACCTATCAATGGTTCAGTAATACTGCTGCAACTGCCACAAACGGAACGGCATTAGGAGCTGCAAATGGCGCTAGAACCAATAGTTACACGCCACAATCCACAACATCAGGAACATTGTATTACTATGCGGTAGTAACATCAAACTGCGGAACGGCAACCACTGCAATTTCGGAAGCTATTATAACCAAACAGGCAAATATTGCCCCAACAGTAGGAACGATCAAACAACCTACCTGTACTACCCCAAGCGGAAGTGTTGTTTTAGAAAATGTACCTACATCAGGAAGATTAGTCGAATCACGAGGAACTGTCTACAATTATACAACTTCCGGAACCACATATGAAATTTCAGGATTAGCTCCCGGAACTTATAAATTTGCCATTGATGATAACTGCACAAGAGTATATTCGTCAGACATTGTAATCCTACCCGGAAATGTGTGGAATGGCACTAAATGGTCAGGCGGAACACCTTCGTTAAACGATCCAATTCAATTTACAGGAAATTATACTGCAGAAACAGATCTTAACGGATGTTCCTGCACAATCATGAATGGAGCAACAGTAACTATAAAATCAGGAAACACCTTAACTATTGCCAATAGTATAGACGTAAACTCCGGATCTTTAGTTTTTGAAAACAGTTCCAGTTTGATACAAAAAAGCAATGCTAAGAATACGGGAAGTATTTCATACATCCGTACCAGTCCGCCTATATTCCAAAAAGATTATTTGTATTGGTCTACTCCGGTAACTCCACAAAAATTAGTAGACGTTTCGCCTTCTACGCCTGCCACTATGTATTATGGCAATGACGGTACACAATGGGTACGAACCAATAGAGAAAGCAATATGATTGTTGGAAAAGGCTACATTATTCGAGGCCCCTCGAACTATACAAATGCAACCAAACAAGAATTTACCACAACTTTCAAAGGAATTCCAAACAATGGAGATTTAGAGGGAGAACACCTAACCGCAATGAAAGGCCACCTGATTGGAAATCCGTACCCGTCTGCCTTAAGTGCTGATAGGCTTTTAAAAGACAATCCAATGTTAGATGGAACGCTCTATTTCTGGACGCATAACACTCCTGCAAAACCTGTTCCAAGTAATCAGTACAGCGCGGATGACTATGCTTCATACAACCTTAGTGGAGGAGTTTCTGCAAAATCGGATAAACAGCACAATAACGATCCTGCAAAAGACAAAGGCACTAAACCGACGGGCAACATAGCAGCCGGGCAAGCCTTTTTTGTAACGACGAATGCTGCAGGAAAAGTGAAGTTCAACAATTTAATGCGATTGGGCGGAGCCAATAACGGTCAGTTTTTCAGACCCGGAAACACCTCAAAAGTGGCAGCTATAGAAAAACACCGCATTTGGTTAAACATGACCAATACCACGGGAGCTTTTAAACAATTGCTAGTAAGCTACATCGAAGGGGCAACCAATGACTATGAAAACAGATATGACGGACTAACTTTTGACGGCAATCAATATTTAGATTTTTACACTACGGATCAAAAAAACAAATATGTAATTCAGGGACGTGCTCTGCCATTTACAGATGCCGATCTTGTTCCATTAGGATACCGCACAACAGTTGCAGGTGATTTTACTGTGGCAATTGACGAAGTAGATGGAAACATGAGCAATCAAGCCATTTACATTGAAGACAAAACAACCGGGACTGTTCATGATTTAACACAAAGCAACTATACTTTTAAAACCGAAGCCGGTACCTTTACCGAACGTTTGACACTGCGCTATAAACCAGGCAAAACTTTAGGTACAGGAGATTTTGAAAACATCGAAAATGGCATTCTTATTTCGACTAGCAATAAAACTATTCAAATGTCTTCATCAAAAGAAAACATTAAACAAGTTGTTGTTTTTGATATTACCGGCAAACAATTATACAGTAAGAACAAATTAAACAGTGCGACCTTTCAAATTGAAAATTTACCTTCAGCCAATCAGGTTTTATTGGTGAAGGTCACTTTAGCAAATGATTTTACTGTCACCCGAAAAGTACTGTTTCAGTAATCGTTAATTCGTTAATTCGTTAATTCGTTAATTCGTTAATTCGTTAATTCGTTAATTCGTTAATTCGTTAATTCGTTAATTCGTTAATTCGTTAATTCGTTAATTCGTTAATTCGTTAATTCGTTAATTCGTTAATTCGTTAATTCGTTAATTCGTTAATTCGTTAATTCGTTAATTCGTTAATTCGTTAATTCGTTAATTCGTTAATTCGTTAATTCGTTAATTCGTTAATTCGTTAATTCGTTAATTCGTTAATTCGTTCTATAAAAAAATCCATTCGCTGTGGCGAATGGATTTTTTTATAGTGTAAATTTATGAGGCTCCGAAAGTCCCAATTATGGTTTTTCGATCAAAACGCTAACTGCATTCCCTCCGAAACCTACGGCATTAATCAATATTCTTTTAATCGATTTTGTCTGTTTTTGTTCTTCTCCGAAAGGCACTCCAATAAAAGTATCGTGCTGAAACATCAAAAGTGCCAACTCTAAACTCAATATACCGGACGCTCCAAAAGTATGTCCGATCTTCCATTTATTGGTAGTCAGCAAAGGCAACTGAGATCCAAAAACTTTTTCAATAGCCCTCAACTCAGTTAAGTCGCCTTTGATCGTTCCGGGAGCATGCATCACAATTGCATCAACCGATTCAGGAGCTATATTCCTTAAAGCCATTTTCATTGATTTTTGAAAACAGGTTGCTTCTGCAGAAATAGAAATATTGTGTTCTAAAATCTCGGTTGCATAACCAACACCTGTTATGTATGCAATTGCATTCTCTTTCTCGCCGGTTTCCAGACAGCAAACCGCCGCACCTTCCCCTAAAATCATAGTATTTTGAGTTTTCTCAAAATCGAAAGCCAAATTGGGCCATGATTCCGTTTCCTGATCGATTCTCGAATATATTTTAAGCGCTCTCATTTGAGCAATCGTGAAATCAGTCAATGGAGCTTCGCTTCCTCCTACCAAAAATTTATCGGCCATACCTGATTTCAACCACGCCACACCATTCAACAAGGCATGAAGTGCAGTTGAACACGTTATAGAATGCGATATTTCCGGTCCAGTACTCTGCAGATCGTGAGCAATCCAGGAAGATATATTTCCTAAAGTTGTTGTTGGAGAAGCTAAAGTTTGTGCTTTTCCTGTATCGATGTATTCTTTATAATGTTTTTCGAATAAATCGGTTGCTCCTCGGGACGAACCAATGTTAATTCCGAAGATATCATCCGAATTCCATCCTGCCTGCTTAACCGCTTGCCGAGAAGCCGTCAAAGCAAACAAAACCGAATCATCCAGAAATTTGTACTTAGGATCGGACTCTCTTATTTCCGAGACAATTTGTTTAGAATCAGCATCCAGAGCGGCGACAGAAGTTTCCTGTTGGTCTAAAAACTGTTTCGAAAAACAATGTTGACGATCAAGATACTTTTCCCACACTGATTCCGTGGTATTTCCTAAAGGTGAAATAGAAGAAAAAGCTGTTATAGAGATTTTTTGTGTATTCAAAATATTTTATTTAATCGCAAAATTACACCATTTCAATGGCTTCTTCAATGGTTTTATATACTTTTTGAAGCTGCTCATCACTCATGATATACGGAGGTAAAATATAAACGATATTTCCGACAGGGCGCAAAACAACACCTTTATCAATGAAGAAATTATAGAGTTTCGTTCGCATTGAACCGTAATAACTCTCTTCTGAATCTGATTTGATTTCAACTGCAAAAATAACCCCCAATGTTCTCGCGGTAGTTACTTTTGAATGCTTTTCAATTTTCTTCTGAAAATCCAAATGACTCTTATGAATTCTTTCAATATTAGCCTGCATTTCATCTGTATGCAACAATTCAATACTAGCCAAAGCCGCAGCGCAACCCGTAGGATTTGCAGTAAAGGTATGTCCATGAAACAAAGCCTTATTGATATCGTCATCATAAAAAGCATCAAAAACCTCTTGTGTAAAAGTGGTGATTGCCATCGGAATTGTTCCTCCGGTTAGTGCTTTAGACAAACACATCATATCCGGAAGTTCTGTCACATAATCCATTGCAAAGGTCTTACCGGTTTTACCGAAACCTGTCATTACTTCATCGGCAATGGTAAGAACATTGTTCTCTTTGCAGATTTGAATCAGTTTTGCCAAAGCCTCCGGTTCATACATTACCATTCCGGCTGCACCCTGCACCAAAGGTTCAAAAATAAAACCGGCGCAACTATGATTTTGAATCACATTTCTCAAAGCATCAAAACTTTCCTGTTCCTGTCCTTTTACCGGAACCGGAATTCGGACTACATCAATAAACATTCCCTGAAAAGCCTGTGTATAAAAAGAGATTCCACTTGCTGCCATCGCCGCAAAAGTGTCTCCGTGAAAAGCATTTTCAAAAGCAATTATTGTGGTACGTTTTTCACCCTTATTGAAAAAAAACTGCAAAGCCACTTTTATAGCTACTTCAACTGCTGTTGAACCATTATCAGAAAAGAAAATCTTCTGCTGATTTTTAGGCAGAATCTCAATTAGTTTCTCCGCCACTTTGACTGCCGGTTCGTGTGTAAAACCTCCAAACAACACATGCTCTAAAGTGGTTAATTGTTTGTAAATCGCATCGGCTATAAATCGGTTACTGTGTCCAAACGGATTCACCCACCATGAGGCAATAGCGTCAATATATTCCTTACCGTTCTCATCCCAAAGTAAAGCACCTTCACCTCTGGAAATTGCAATTGGCGCCTGTGCTGTTTTATGCTGTGTATAAGGATGCCAAAGATATTGGCTGTCTTTTTCTGTTAATGTCATCTTGTTTAGAATATGGATATTAGAGTATAGAAATTAGTCTAAACTCTACAATTTTGACAAAGATAAGAAAGTCTATTTTCTTTATTCTGTCTTGTTTTCTCTATAAATTAAGTAAGTTCTCTCTAAACTGATCGGCATATTCTCGAATTACATTTTGATCAAAATAAGGTTCTTCATCAATTCTTCCGATACATTTTATTCCGGTTTTATTCAGAATTAAACTTTCAGTCGATTGGTTTTCGCTTCCGCTGAAAATGATTCCTGCCACTTCAAAACCTCTGTTCTGAATCGCTTCTACGGTTAACAAGGTGTGATTGATACTCCCCAAATAATGTCTTGAAACCACAATTACTTTATAATCGGCCTGAATTAGATCGATAATGGAATCCTTTTCATTCAACGGAACAAAAATCCCCCCTGCACCTTCTACAACCAAATGATTATCAGTTCGAGGTTCCATAATCTTCTTCAAATCGATCGTAAGCCCATCTATTTCTGCTGCCAGATGCGGACTTGCCGGTGTATTTAACTCGTATGCATTTGGGAAAAATTGAGATTTCGAATTTGAAATTTGAGATTTTACCTTGTGTGTATCACTAAAATCCAAATCTCCGGCCTGAACAGGTTTCCAGTAATCGGCCTCTAAAGCTTCAACAACGATTGCCGAAGTAACGGTTTTACCAACATCTGTTGAAATTCCGGTTATAAATATTTTCATGCTTCTTTTGTTTGGCAAATACTCACAAAAAACAATTATGCTTTCTGGTATCGAATAATCTTTTCTCGGTGAATACCTGCTTAATAATCGATGCAAAAATACCAATAAAAACAAACCCATCACGTATGATGGGGTCTATTTAACTTACTCTTCTTTTAATTCGTCTATCACTTTCTTTATTTCTTTAGCATATTTTCCGTAATAAAACCGAACCCACCATTCCAAAAACAATCCCATAGAAAGAATTGAAAAAAGAATAGCTGAAAAAACACCAATTATTTCTGTACTGCTAAAGTCAAACATAACAAAATTGGTGGTTTTGGAAGTCTGATCGTAGATTAAAACCGTTAAAAACACAATCATAAAAGGTGTCAAAGCAAATCCGAAAGTCTTATACAACTCCATATTCAAACGGATATCAAAATAAGTTTCATACAGATTGTCCTTTGTTTTTAAAGCGGTATTATGAAGTCGTTTATAGAAAAAATAAAGTTTTGTCAAATAATAAATACAAACCGCGGTAAACATAGCAAAAAGCAAAAAAAACGGAACGATGTACTTCTCTTCAAAATGAAAAATATACGGTGTAAATCCTATCAACACTATTGAAACTCCCTGCGCAATCAGCTCACTTTTTAAATTCTTTCTGATTCTGTCTAATGGCGTATTGGCCGATTGTATTTTTTCCAGATCATCCGGAAGAACAATGTTATCCGATTTATCATTGTTCCATGCGTTTTGTATATCGTTAAAATCCATATCCCTGATTTTTAATTATTTCTTTTAATTTTTCTTTTGCTCTGTTTAATTTTACCCTGGCATTTCCTTCTGAAATTCCTAAATTCTCTCCAATTTCCTTATGAGAAAACCCTTCCAGCTGATAAAAAATGATCGCTTTATCTATTTTTTCGAGTTTTTGAACAGCTTTATAAAAATGATCGATCTGACTTTCTTTGATGTGCGAATCTCCTTCATCATCCTTAATATTTTCGGAAGCGATTTCGTATTTATCCACCTTTCGTTTTTCCTTTTTCAGAAAAACAATGGCTGTATTCACGGCTACACGATACATCCAGGTCGAAAACTGACTTTCATTTCTAAAAGAATCATACGATTTCCAAAGCTGACAGATAATTTCCTGAAACAAATCCTGTTGATCGTCAGGATTATCCATGTACATCTTGGAAACCTTGTACAGTATTCCTTTATGACTTTCGATCCGATTTAAAAATTCCTGTTCTTTCTCTTTCAAAATAATCTTAATTCATTATTGGTTTTACCTTATACCCTACTTTTCTTAATAAATTAATCACTCCATACTCACCTCCCAAATGTGCCGATCCTACTGCAAAAAAAACACTCTGATTTTTCATCAATTTCGGCATCTTCTTAACCCAATTGCCATTTCTATCGTCTAAGATAATCTTATTTGTTTTTTCACTCGACATTTTTTCATCAACTGTAACACCATACAATCCCTTTATATTTTCAGTCTTATAAAAGGCAACTGACTCAGATGTTAGCGAAGTATTTAACCCTTCCAACATATTAAGCAATTCATCATCTGTATAGGCATTCTCGAGTACTTTCACTTGGCTTTTTACCGTTTCCAAACCTCCGATGTCGATATTTCTTTTCTTAGCTTGCTCGATAAACTCCATTTCATAAAATTTAATATCATCACAGCCAAAACTTTTGACAGCAATCAGACTCATTACTGTAGCCATACTCAAAGCGTCCACTTGTTTCACCGTCATTCCGGTCGCTTTTTCAAGAATTACACCCAATTTCGTAAGTTGTTGCGGACTCAATTTCTTACTTAACGGCTCTTTCCCCATAGCCATTTGCTGCATATCTGCCATTTCTTTTGGATCAGCCAAATCAATTTCTAAAACCAATTCAGTAGAAGCGTCAAATGCCTTCTTTGTTTTTTCAGATAGAAAATAGTCTTTTGAGCATATCGCATGAATTGTTCCGTATAAGTAAGACGGCTTTGACAGTCCATTTCCCGACACTTCCCATAAAAGCGAATTTTCAAGTTCTGGAGATTTATTCTGTGCCTGTGTCGTTCCACTAAAAACTAATGCGATTACAGCAAGTGCAGATGTAACTAATTTTTTCATTTTGTTGATTGATTTAATGATTGATGATGTTTTGATTGTTTTGATTGTTTTGATTGATGATTGAATAAGCACTATGATTTAGTATATTTTTTTTCTTTGCCAGGAAGCCATTGAAGCAACGAAGAGACAAATCATAATTAGAAGTAGTTCTTTATTGGGTTTATCTAAAATAAATTGATTTACTAAAGCATATCCCAGCCCCGCCGAAGCAACAAAGACAAATACAAAATGGAATACTTTTTCGGTAATTGGTGTTGAAGTTGTTTTCATAATTATTTTGGTTTATTTGATTACGACTCGTAAGTAATCAAACATTCAAAACGTTACAAAAAAATTAAAAGTTTTTTCTAAATGACCACAAACAAAGGGCTGACGGAAATATTTTTTTTCACGCAGAGATTCACAAAGAAAAAAGAGCCTCACAAAATAACTTTGCGAAGCTCTGTGATAACTTGGTGAATCTCTGTGAAACATATTATCCTAAAACACGAAGTTTCCCAGTAATTCTAAAACTTCGTTGATCTCTTTATCTGAATTGTAACTATGAATACAAAAACGCAAACGTTCCTGACCTTCCGGAACGGTTGGAGAAAGTATCGGCTTTACATCGAATCCTTTACCCTGAAGTTGTTCTGCGAGGCGTTTTACATTTTCGTTTCCCGGAACAATAGCCGATTGTATTGCCGATTTACTCCGAACAAACATTGGCTTTAGTCCTAATAAGTTTTTGTGCTGATTGAAAAACACAATATTACTGCGTAACTTTTCAATGGTTGCTTTCTCTGCTTCCAATTGTTTGTAGGCTACAAAAATTGTCGCAACAGAATGAGGTGATAAACCTGTAGTATAAATGAAGCTTCTGGCAAAATTTACGAGATATTCTTTAAGAGCTGTACTTCCTAGAACTGTTGCTCCATGACATCCTAAGCCCTTACCGAAAGTCATAATTCGGGCAAAAATTCTATGATGCAATTTCAAATATTGCATCAAACCTTCCCCTTTTTCTCCAAATACACCTAAAGTATGCGCTTCATCAACTACCAGATAACAATTGTACTTCTCAGACAAGACTACTAATTCTTCTAAATTAGGACTATCCCCATCCATAGAAAAAACCGTTTCGGTAACAATATAAACCGTAGTATCCGGAAATTTCTGAATAAGACGTTCTAAATCTTCAAAATCATTGTGATTGAATTTATATGATTTTGCATTAGACATAGTGATGCCATCACGAATAGAGGCATGACTTAACTCATCATACAATATAACATCATTTCTTTGCGGTACAGCGCTAAAAAAACCAACATTGGCATCGTAACCCGAATTAAAGATTAACGCCGATTCAGCGTCATGAAATTCCGCAATAAACGTTTCTGTAATTTGATATAAAGAGTGATTTCCTGAGATCAATCGTGATCCGGTTGCGCCGTTTTGAAAAATTTCGTTTTCCAGCAAATAAGTATGAGTTAACTTAAAAATAGATTCTGATTTTGAAAAGCCTATATAATCATTTGATGAAAAATCTATTCGGTTACTAAAAACCGGTAATTTTCTAAGCGAATTATTTTGCTTTCGTATCTCTAATTTCTGATTCAGGTTCTCCGGTAATTTCATAAAAGCAAAGTTATAAAATTGATTGTAAAATAAGCTATTGCTTTGCTATCACAACCCCAATTGGAGATAAATCGTTTAAATACTCTTTGAATACCATATCTTCCTGTAGTCAAAAAGAAAAATTAGAGCATAAAAAAAAAGACTTCAATTACTTGAAGTCTTTTTCTATTTATTCCGAAACTGCTTTAGTCAACTAAAACAATTACTTTATTATCTTTCATTTCAACAGTACCTGATGCAATCTCTAATGTATAAGTTTGCTCGTTTACTTTTGTGAATTTACTCGCTACATCTTTAGAAAAATTAAACTTTGCAGAAGCAATTTTAACAGTTCCTTTTTCTAAAATAGAGACGATAGGAGCGTGATTATTCAATATTTGGAAACTTCCATCAACCCCAGGCAACGTTACTGATGTTACTTCTCCTGAAAATAATTTTGCTTCTGGTGATACTATATCTAAAATCATTTTTTTTTAGTTTACAGTCTCAGTTTACAGTCTCAGTACTGATTACTGCGACAGAATACTGAAAACTAGATTAAGCTTCAGCTAACATTTTTTCTCCAGCTTCGATAGCATCCTGAATAGAACCTTTCAAGTTGAAAGCTGCTTCTGGAAGATGATCTAACTCACCGTCGATAATCATGTTGAATCCTTTGATAGTATCTTTAATATCAACCAATACTCCAGGAATACCTGTAAATTGCTCCGCTACGTGGAATGGCTGAGATAAGAAACGCTGAACACGACGTGCTCTTGATACTGATAATTTATCTTCTTCAGACAATTCTTCCATACCTAAGATCGCGATGATATCTTGCAATTGTTTGTATTTTTGAAGAATTTCTTTTACTCTTTGTGCACAGTCATAATGCTCATTTCCTAAGATTTGAGGAGTCAAAATTCTTGAAGTAGAATCTAACGGGTCAACCGCAGGATAAATACCTAACTCAGCAATTTTACGAGACAATACAGTTGTAGCATCTAAGTGAGCAAACGTTGTTGCCGGTGCCGGGTCAGTTAAGTCATCCGCAGGAACGTAAACCGCCTGTACAGATGTAATAGATCCTTTGTTTGTAGAAGTAATACGTTCTTGCATAGCTCCCATCTCTGTTGCCAAAGTTGGTTGGTATCCTACTGCAGAAGGCATACGTCCTAAAAGTGCTGATACCTCAGAACCTGCTTGTGTAAAACGGAAGATGTTATCAACGAAAAACAATACGTCTTTACCTTGATCAGTTCCTGCTCCATCACGGAAATACTCAGCGATAGATAATCCTGAAAGTGCTACACGTGCACGAGCTCCAGGTGGCTCATTCATTTGTCCGAAAACGAAAGTAGCTTTAGACTCTCTCATTCCTGGCATATCTACTTTAGATAAATCCCATCCTCCATTTTCCATAGAGTGCATGAAATCATCACCGTATTTAATAATTCCTGACTCTAACATCTCACGAAGTAAGTCATTTCCTTCACGTGTTCTTTCTCCTACTCCTGCGAATACTGAAAGTCCACCGTGACCTTTTGCGATATTGTTGATCAACTCCTGGATCAATACTGTTTTACCAACACCAGCACCACCAAACAATCCAATTTTACCTCCTTTTGCGTAAGGCTCGATCAAATCGATTACTTTAATACCTGTGAATAAAACTTCTGATGAAGTTGACAAATCTTCGAATTTAGGAGCTGGTCTGTGAATCGACAAACCGTTTTCTCCAGTTTTTGGCAATTCGCCTAAACCATCAATTGCGTCTCCAATTACATTGAATAAACGTCCATATACGTCTGGACCGATTGGCATTTGGATTGGATTTCCAGTTCCAACTACTTCATATCCTCTTGACAAACCGTCTGTAGAGTCCATAGAGATTGTACGAACAGTGTTTTCACCAATGTGAGATTGTACTTCAAGAACTAATAATGTTCCATCTTTTTTTGTGATTTCTAATGAATCATAAATTTTTGGAAGTTCAACATCTTTACCGTTGAAAACTACGTCAACTACTGGTCCAATGATTTGAGCAACTTTTCCTATTACTTTTGACATTACTTATGTATTTATTAAATAGCTATTTAGGTTTATCGAAAATACCTCTTTTTTCAGAGCGCAAAGATAAATTTTTAAAATATAAAATCAATATTTTTTTTATAAAAAATACTACGATTTTGTTTGATTCTTAAAAGTCAGCCCTCAAATACCGAAAACAGCATTTTTTAACTGCATAAAAAAAGCCACTGCGTTCTGAAAGCAAGTGGCTGTTTTATGAAAAAATTAAATTTAATTTATAACTTTAGGATAAAGTGTCTGGTAATTCCCGACATCTACTCCTTTTAGATTTGAACCGTATTTTGCATTAATTGACTCTATAAACTTATTAGCAATAAATGCATAACCTCTGGCTGAAGGATGAACACCATCCAGAGAAAACACTCCTCCGAAAACAAATGCGCTTGTCAAAGTATAGCCATTTACAGAGATCCCGTTTGCAGTAGACAACTGTTTCATCAATCCGTCTGCATCTACTAATGCCAGACCGTTTGCCTCCTGAGCTGCTTTAATGGTTAAATTATAGGCCGCAGTAGCATTTTTGATCTCCGTTATCTCTGCCGGAATTAATACATACTTATCTTGTAACGGATACGTAATCCCAAATTTATCCAACGGAGCAGGAGGCACCATTCCGATTCCTGAGTTTGCTGCTGTAGGTGCCGTTCCAATAGCTGCTCTTGTACTCAAAAGCACCAAATCGGTAGCTTTAGCCTGACGCGCTTGTCCAAAAACAGTACCATAAAATGCCGCAGTCTGTGCTCCCACCGATGGCGTAAGCACTGCAGTAAGCTGAGTCGATAAGTTGGCAAGCGTTTCGTCTTTTATCAACAAAGGATTTGCTGCAGTTAGCGATAGTAAATCAATTCTATCCGTAACTCCAAGAAAATTTAAGGCGCTTTTCAACGGACCGTATAATTGTGTATTAAGTGCATTGATCGTTGCCGTTCCAACAGCCGTACTTCCACCACCTAAAACAGAAATCGTTAAAGGATTGTAAGGAACTGTTGTAAAGTGCGGCAAGGTACTGATGTCCGGCAAATTGGCCACAACACCTTTTCTTCCATTCTTAGACAATTCTGTTGCCAGGTTTTTATAAACAGCATCAAAAGTAGCCGGGGCTGTAATCGGATTTGATCCGTCTCCTCCGGATGTAGCGTAACCTAAAACGTCGTTACCCCCAATCCACAAAGAGAAAAAAGTAGGATTCTGTGCCAAAGCATCACCTAAAACCGTTGCCGAAGGCGAAGAAGCAATCCTGCCAAAATAAGGATTAGCACTCGCATAACCAGCTAGCGCCAAATGTGTTGCTTTTGCTCCCGGAATTCCCAAATTACTGAAAGCTCCCGTTAAACGTGCGCTAATATCGGTACCCGAAACACCACTAACAGGAACCGGAGTACTTGTTGGTACATCTAAATACAACCTAACTCCTAAACTAGGTACCTGAACACCACCGGAGGAAAACCCTCCAATATTATCGGCCATAAAAGGAGTCGTAAAAGTACCGCCACCTATCAATGCAAATTGCTGTGCCAAAATATTAGGGTATGCATTTGCCTGACCGGCCTTAAACAAAGCATTGTCTGAAAAACCTGCCGCAAAAGAATCTCCCAACGCAACATATTTTGAAAAATTCGCCTGTCCCGAAGTTAACGGTTGTCCGTCAGACGAATCTGAGACCGTTACCGCATCATCACTATTACAAGCCATAAAGGTTACTGAAACCAAAAACAGCCATTTTAAATTTTTTACCATGATCTACTATATTTTATAATTATCCTTTTCTGAATATTGTATCCGGAAAAGCGAATAAAAGGTTTGTTTCGTCTATTATCCCAAATTACGGATTGATCGTCCAGGAAACAAAATATTGCTGACCGATATATCCTGCACCAAGTACCTGAGCATATTCTTTTCCTCCAATATTGGAAGCTCCTAATTTGAAAAGTGATTTTAATTTCGGAAGTCCGTAATTAATCTGCGCATCAATTACAGTTGCCGCCTTAATTACACCATCTGCAAAAGTTGATTCCCATTTGTATTCATTATTCCATCTTCCGCTCACATTGAATCCGAAGTTCTCAAACAACTTGTCATTTCCAAGAGACACTTTAACTCTGTGTTTTGGCGTATTAAACCCGGCTTCAAAACTTGGATCTTTGGCCTGATCGAAATCAAACTGAGCATAATTATAATTTACTCCCAATTCAAAATTAGCAATCACTTTTTTAGAAAGACCAACTCCAAATCCGAACGATTTGATTTCAACATCTGTATTGGTATACAACTGGTACGCTCTGATGTTTCCATTCTGAAGCGCATGAAGCGTCTGGAATCCAGGATCTGTAGGTCCTAATAAAGGGTTTGGAGCATCTTGCGCTGTACCATAAAAAGGAGCCGCAACGTTCAAATTCCCAATAAAATGATTGTAAACATTATAATAAGCATTAAGATCGACTGAAACATCATTGATAAAAGAACGATATCCTAACTCAAATGCCTTAACTTCTTCCGGTCTCACATAATTTATATTTGTTTTTCTTAAAAGAGCAGCAGCAGCCACGGGATTAGTTCCTGCCAAAGCAGCAAAAGCAGCTACAGAACTGGCAGTATACGAATTATTATAAGCATTGACTCCAGTCATTACAACGGTAGAACCTCCGGCAAAAGCCTGACCTGCAGTTGTTGAAACAGGTAATGTCTCTGTATAACGCAATAAGTTGTCCGGAGCAGAACCAATCAACACTGCATTACCAATATTAAAACCTATATATTGATCCTGTGTAGACGGGTTTCTAAAACCAGTTTGGAATGAAGCTCTGAAATTATGATTCTTTTTCTCCCCTCCTGAATACACAAAAGATACTCTTGGCGAAAAATTACCATCGAAATTTTTAGATTTATCGTAACGAATAGAACCTGTAAATTTCAATCTTTCATCCAAAAACTTTTTCATTACTTGTGTGTAAGCACCATACTCTGTATAATTAATCCCACCGTTACCATCGGTATAAATTCTTCCATGAGAATTTAATTCGTACAATCTGAATGATCCACCCACCTGAATCTCAGCAAACTTTATCAAATCTTTAAAGTTGTAATTTGCATCTGAATGGTAAATTTTCGAATTGTCTACCAATTTTGAACCTGTAAGTACACTTTCGTCATCAATTACCTGATTGAATGCATTTTTAAATGCGGCTGTACCTGGCAAGAAACGACCAGTATCTGCTGTGGTTCTTCCTGCTACATGAGCCTGTTCCGGAGTGGCTCCTCCTAAAGTAGCCTGAACGTATGCCCCTGCATACTGACCAAACCAGGTTTTATCATCTTTCCATTTTCTATTTATATTAATTCCGGTAAAACCCATATCATAAGAATGCCCTCCATCTTCCGATGTAGTATACCCTCTTACGAAAAAATTCCTCCCTTTAAATTCAATTTTATGTTGTTGCATAAAAAAATCATTTAAGTAGTATCTATTAGCTCCTTGATAAACCGCGTTACCGGTACCAAATTTACTTTGCCAGATGATTTCCAATCTATCATCTCCAAAAGGCCTTCCGTGCAATGAAAAATCAATTTTGGTATTTCCAGCTTTGTTGTTCGTAAGATCTACTTCATTATAACCCGTTCTGCTGACATTTTTACTAGGCAATAAATTTACAGCTGAAGCAGGAATAATTCCTAAGGCAGCTAATGACTGTCCAACACCTTTTAAGTTAGTCGAAACTTCATCACCATACACGTTAATTCCATCATAATTGATATTACTTCTATCGATTCCGGGAATTGTTTTGTCATTATAATTTGTAGCATACCAATCGGTAGCCTCCATATAAGTAAAATTTGCTTTGGCCGCAAAATATTTATTAAACGCATGTGCAAATCGCATTCCAAAATCGTAGTAATTATTGGTACCGGCAGCTTCCTGCGAAGTCATTCCGTATTTAAAATAAGCTGATGCTCCCTGATACGTAAACGGGCTTTTACTGTTCATGAACATAATTCCATTAAAAGCATTGGCTCCATATAATGCAGAAGATGCACCTGGCAACAACTCCACACTCTGAACATCTATCTCTGAAACACCAATCAAATTCCCCAATACAAAGTTTAAAAGCGGAGAGGAGTTGTCCATACCATCAACCAACTGCATAAAACGCGTATTGGCTACCGTTGCAAAACCCCTAGTATTGATTGATTTAAAAGACATACTACTGGTATTCATCTGTACCTCTTTTAAATTTTCCAGTCCATCGTAAAAAGAAGGAGAAGCAGTTTTCTTGATCTCCTGAATTCCCATTCTTTCAATAGTTACCGGAGACTCAAGTACTCTCTCAGGAGTTCTCGAAGCCGAAACCACAATTTCATTTAATTTGGTTTCCTCATCTTTTAAAATTACATTAATCTTTTGATTTACTGATGTAACATTAATTGTTTTGGACTCGAAACCTACAGCCGAAACCTTAATTGTAAAAGGCAGCTTTGCCGAAGTATTTAACTTAAATGTACCATCGAAATCGGTAGAAGCACCGTTTGAACTTCCAACTACGACAACATTGGCTCCCGGAATAGCTTGTTTACTGCCATCAGTCACAGAACCGGTAATTGAATTCTGCGCAAAAGATATTCCGCTGAAAAACAACATAATTAATAAATAGACTCTCATTTGGTTAGATTTTGTTTAGTTTATACTACCAAAATACAAATAATTTTAATATGTATAAAAAAATGTTAAAAAAAATAAATATTCGATATAAAATTTGTTACAATATTAACTATTTGACAATTGATTTTATTAAATTAAACTCAAAGATCAAACTTGTAAAACCCTAAATACTATGCGTACATATTATTTTAAAGCAAAAAAATGAGGATTTAATAAAAATACACCACGGATAAAAAAAATATGACAATTAAAAAGGCAAGCCCAAATATCTCCAAAGATTTAACAAATGCTATTTCACAATCCCACTTTCAAATCAGTTACAAATTCCTATGTACTCTGTACAAGCAATCAAAGCTTCTTGCTTTTTCAAAAACCGATTGAACAGCGGTAATTGCATACGACGATATCATCCCTCATAACTAGAATCACCGAAAAAATAAAATCGCAAATGCTCAGGCGCACTAAAAAACCATCTCTATTCAGGAACAAAATGCCTATCTGCCAAACACCAATAAAAATAACAAATTTTCCTACAAATATATAAATTAATACTTCAAAACCTACAAATTTAAATTTTAAAATAATTGCCGGTAGAAAAAAACAATCCAATCACCTCTCAACGTTATCTTAAACAAACCAAATCAATAAGAAAAACAGAACTACAAGAATTTATACCAGAAAAAAAATAACAAAAAAAAATGCGAAGCCTGAGCCTCGCATTTCTAAATATTTAAATGAATATTTCTATTCTACTGTAACTGATTTTGCCAGGTTACGAGGCTGATCAACATTACAACCTCTCATTACTGCGATGTAATACGAAAGCAATTGTAAAGGTATGGTTGTGATCAGTGGAGACAATGCATCTGAAGTCTCAGGGATCTCAATCACATAATCCGCTAATTCGCGAACTTGTGTATCCCCTTTAGTAACTACCGCGATGATTTTACCACTACGGGATTTGATCTCCTGAATGTTACTTACAATTTTATCGTAATGCCCTTGTTTAGGTGCAATAACGATAACCGGCATGTGCTCGTCAATCAAAGCAATTGGCCCGTGTTTCATTTCGGCAGCAGGATAACCTTCGGCATGGATATAAGAGATTTCTTTAAGTTTTAAAGCTCCTTCCAGCGCTACCGGGAAATTATAACCACGTCCTAAGTACAAACAATTTGGCGCATCTTTAAATGCTGCTGCAATTTCTTTTGCTCGGTCGTTAGTTTCTAACGCCTCTGCTACTTTTTCAGGAATAATCTCTAATTCTTGTAAGTAGGTATGAAAATCCGTATTAGACAACGTTCCTTTTGCTTTACCTAATCGCAATGCGATCATGGTTAAAACCGTAATTTGAGTTGTAAAGGCTTTAGTCGATGCTACTCCAATTTCTGGTCCTGCATGCGTATAAGCACCTGCATGACTTTCTCTTGAAATAGAAGAACCTACGACATTACAAACACCAAAAACAAATGCTCCATTTTCTTTCGCCAACTTAATAGCCGCCATAGTATCAGCTGTTTCTCCCGATTGAGAAATCGCAATTACCACATCGTCTTTATTGATGATTGGATTACGGTATCTGAACTCTGAAGCATATTCTACTTCAACAGGAATACGGGTGAATTCTTCAAAGATGTACTCAGCTACTAAACCAGCATGCCATGAAGTACCACAAGCAACGATTAAAATACGTTTAGCATTTAAGAATTTCTCTAAATTATCTTCAACACCTGCCATCTGAACGATTCCTTCATTGGCATGAAGTCTTCCCCTGTACGTGTCTTTTATAACACTTGGCTGCTCGTAGATTTCTTTTAGCATGAAATGATCGTACCCTCCTTTTTCAATTTGCTCCAAATTCATTTGAAGCTGTTGAATGTAAGGGTCTACTAATGAATCATCTTTGATTTTTCTCACTTTAAGAGGCTTATGCAATCTAATGTTTGCCATTTCACCATCTTCAAGATAGATCGCATTTGAAGTGTACTCAATAAAAGGCGAAGCATCAGAGGCAATAAAATACTCTCCTTCTCCAACACCAATTGCCAATGGGCTACCCAATCTGGCAGCTACAATTTCATTTGGGTTCTTTTTATCAAAAACAGCAATTGCGTAAGCTCCTACTACCTGATTTAAAGCTATCTGAACTGCTTTACCCAATTTCAAACCTTCATTTTTCTGAACTTCTTCAATTAAGTTCACTAAAACTTCGGTATCTGTATCTGATTTAAAAGTATAACCTCTCTTTTTTAATTCTTCTTTTAGCGGTGCATAATTCTCAATAATTCCATTATGAATTATAACCAACTCTCCTGAATTAGAGAGATGTGGGTGTGAGTTTACATCATTTGGAACTCCGTGAGTTGCCCAACGTGTATGTCCAATTCCTATGCTTCCGGTTGCGTCTAAGTTCTCTTTGGCTTTAACCTCAAGATCCGAAACCTTCCCTTTTGTTTTACAAAGTTTTATCCCTGATTCAGTGTTATACAACATAACACCGGCACTGTCATATCCTCTGTACTCGAGCCGCTTTAATCCTTTGATTACAATAGGATAAGCCTCTCGATGACCGATATATCCAACAATTCCACACATATATTAATTATTAATTTGGTTTCGTGTAGTAAACTTCAAGCTGTAATTTCTTCCCTTTTGGAATAGTTGCACTTGAAGTGCCTCCAAATAATACCGTCCCTAATGGACTAATAACTGAGGCTCTAGGTGCCTCTGAGATAACGTTGTTTTTTAGTTTTAATTTGTTAGAAGCTATTGTGCTTGCATCACCTGTCACCACCAAACCTAACTTTACGTTTTTCACAGTTGCATTCTTAATCATATTACGAATATGATTGGTTAATCTAATTTTATAGGTAGTACCTCTTTTGGTTGTAGGATCTACATTAATAATCCCACTATATATTGCCTTATTCAATAACGGATTAGATGAAGAAGTTGCATCAGAAACGTAATCTACAATAGGCACATTATCATCCAGGTTGTACAAATAAATTCGTTTAGGCTCATAAATCCCAGTCATTTTATCTGTATCAATAGAAAAAACTAAATTAGCCTCATTCACTAACCACTTATTGGTTCTGATTTGATCTAATTTTGCTCCAAAACCATTCAATTCTAATACCGCTAAAGATCCCTGACCTCCTTTTAAATAAAGTCTGTCGTCTCCAGCCTTATTATTTGGATTTGCTATCGCACTGGCATAAGCAGGGTCTTTTGCTTCTTTAAGCAAACTTGCCGAAGCACCTGTTAGCTTAATAACTAAGGTCTTATCCTCCATTGTAGTATCTGGGTCTGTTGTTATAGCCGTCTTAGCCTTGTACTTGATCGTTATTTTACCATTTGTTGCAAAATTCAGCAAAGCCATATTAACCGGACTACTACCTGAACGCTCTACTTTAAAATATAATCCTCTAAAATACTCCTGAAAAACATCGGCAGAGGCCAATTTTGCAGCCGGAGCTTTAAGAATTTTATCTAAAAAGAAAGCTTTATTCAGATTCAAACGCATTTCAGGGGCAACTTTAGTACTTGTTTCTTTACCCGTTGTGGGATCTGTACTTACATCTGTGATCTCACTCGCATTAAAGAAAAATTCATCATTTTGTGCTATGTTAGGATCGTCATTTAAAGCCTTTCCAGTAGCAACATATGGTTTTTTAGATTTATCAAAATTAATATAACTATCCACACCTGTATCTGTATCCATATCTGTATTATACAACTGTGCAAATTGAGCTCCTCCGTCAAAATAAGAACTACGCATTTGAACCCCTGACTCATAAACCCCTAATTTAATTTTACCATTAGAGGCTCCGTAGATAGAATCCAGTACAAAAGTTCTGCTTCCGTCACTGTTTGCCGTTTTTACATGATTAAAATAAGGAACACTTAGCACCACACTTACGATTTCTGGTGCATCACCAATAGTAGGTGCATACGTATCCAAACCAACCTGAGTCACAAAACTGGCAGCGGAACTACCAAAAACTGCATTATCGTAAATACCTAAACCATAATTTACCGATCCGTTTGACTGGATTGGGGTTACTTCCTGATTATAAGCTAAAACTTCATATTTTTCAGATTCCAGACCAAAATGATCGTCTCCGATCAAACCATCACCAATCGCATTAAAATCTTTATCGCAAGAATATAAAAGGACAACTGTTGCAACTAATAGTATTTTCTTAACAAAAGAAGTATTGTACATGTGTAATAATAAAGTTTAAATTTAGAGACCCATTGTTTTATAGAAATTTGTATACGCTTCAGCGAATGCATCTTTCGTGGCGAAAGGTAAAAAAGGTTTTCCTGAAGATTCTATAAATTTTGTTAAACTTGGCGATACATGCTCAGAAGCAATAATTACGGCATCAGAATGCAATATACTGGCTTTTAAGATATTTTCGTAGTTAGGCGTTTCCAGATCAGCAACTGATTCATGCGGAACCCCGTCAAATTTTACTTTATTAATCATTTCTAAATCAAGATTTTCATCAAAAGATTGTCCGTAAACCGAAGTTACGATCTTAGTTTCAGAAAATAAAGCTTCATTTTTATAATAGTGCTTCATGTAAATAGGCAACATCGAAGCCAACCAACCGTGAACATGGATAATATCCGGAACCCAGTTTAGTTTTTTTACAGTTTCAACAACTCCTTTTGCAAAAAAGATAGCTCTTTCGTCATTATCAGGATACAAAACCCCGTCTTCGTCGGCAAAAGTTGCTTTACGTTTAAAATATTCATCATTATCAATAAAGTAAACCTGAATTCTTTCTTTCGGAATGGAAGCAACTTTAATAATCAATGGCATATCTAAGTCATTCACTACCAAGTTCATTCCTGAAAGTCTAATTACTTCGTGTAACTGGTGTCTTCTCTCATTAATATTTCCATATCTTGGCATGAAAATTCTAATCTGACCTCCTTGATCGTTAATCATTTTCGGAACGTCATAAGACATTAAAGAAACCTCATTTTCAGCCAGATAAGGCACGACTTCAGATGATACATATAATATCCTCTTATCTTTCATAATAGTATTTTACTTAATTTTTGGTAATAAAAACGTTGCAAAATTACAAAATTTTATGCAGTTATTAACTAATATATTATGTTTGCAGTAAATTTTAATAATACTGCCATGCATATTTTCTACGGTAAAGTAGCTTTGATAGCCTATTTAAAAACTATCAAAACCACAAATTCGACTATTGGATTTGTACCCACAATGGGAGCTTTACACCAAGGGCATCTGGCTTTAATGCAAAGATCACTCAAAGAAAATGACGATACCGTTGTAAGTATTTTTGTGAACCCAACTCAGTTCAACAACCCCGAAGATCTCGAAAAATACCCGCGTACTTTAGAAGAAGATGTGAAGAAAATGAGAGGTTTAAGCGACAAAATAATTCTATACGCTCCTAGCGTAGAAGATATTTACGAAGGACATACCGTTTCTGAAGCTTTTGATTTTGACGGTTTAGAAAATCAGATGGAAGGAAAATTCAGACCCGGTCATTTTAACGGAGTCGGAACCATCGTAAAACGTTTGTTCGAAATCGTAACTCCTACCAATGCTTACTTCGGAGAAAAAGATTTTCAGCAGCTACAGATTGTTAAAAAAATGGTCGAAAAAAATCATTTACCCGTAAATGTTGTTGGCTGTCCTATTTTCAGAGAAGACAATCAACTTGCCATGAGCTCCCGAAACGAACGCTTAACTACTGAGGAACGCAAAGAAGCCGCTATAATTTTTAAAGTACTTACTGAAGCAAAAGAAATATTTCACAAAGGCACTCCTGAAGAAACGATTCAGTTTGTCGAAAATTCTTTCAAAGACAACGAAAGATTTGAACTCGAATATTTCGTCATTGCTGACGAATCCACATTGTTACCTATAGAACATAAAAATAAAGACAAAAACTACCGTGCCTTTATAGCGGTATTTGTTAATTCTATCAGGTTGATTGACACCATTTCATTAAATTAATTTACCTTTGCACCATGCAAATTCAAGTTATAAAATCTAAAATTCATCGAGTAAAAGTGACCGGCGCTGATTTAAATTATATTGGCAGCATTACTATTGATGAAACTTTACTAGAAGCCTCAAACATTATTGAAGGCGAAAAAGTAGCAATTGTAAACATCAATAATGGCGAACGTTTTGAAACTTACGCAATCAAGGGAGAGAAAAATTCAGGAGAAATAACCCTGAACGGACCTGCCGCGAGAAAGGTTCAAAAAGACGACATTATCATTATCATCTCTTATGCTACCCTGGAGTTTGAAGAAGCTAAAACGTTCAAACCATGGATCATTTTCCCAAATGAAAATGATAATTCGTTAACGTAAGGTTTTCTCTCAAAATTTAAAAGAATCTGTTTTTGTAGCCTAAAAAGATTCTTCAAAAAACCATAAAAAACAGAAATGACCGGTTTTGATTTTCAATATCGGTCATTTTTACTGTTTTACTCGAAAATTAACTTAGCTCTGAATGTGCCTGTTTTGCCAAGAATTTCGCTAATTTAATGTATGCAGTCTTTTTCTTTTTAAATATTCTAATAATTCTGTTGGCCTGTCAGTTTGTATCATTGTAGCTCCATTCTCTATAACCCAACCCCAATTTGTATCGGGCGAGTCTATAGCACGTTCATCTTCATGACCGGCACACATTTCGCCCCATAAGGTATTCACCCAAATCCCTGTTCCTCTTTGTTTTATCTTTTTTATTTGTTCAAACATAGGTGATTTTTCAAAAGAATACAGTACCTCAAAGGCAATAGGATGAGTCTTATTGAGGTAGTCATCAACAAACGTATTTAGGTTCGTCTGTTCTTCTCTGATAATGGGAATATATAAAACATCATTTATTAGCGAAGCATACTTAGTATAAACCTCAGCATAAGAATCTTCGCCTTTGATTAATGCCTGACGAAGTGTTCCTGTTTTCTTTAATACTTCAACAACCTTGTCCATATATTTCCAACTCTTATCAACATTTATTAGTATCTTTCCTTTTGCGGTAAGCATAAATTCTTCAAAAGTTGGAATTCTTTCATAAGTCTTTCTGCTTAAACCACCAGTAAGATAAAATTTCTGCAATTCATCATAAGTATAATCCGATAATTTCCCTTTTCCAGTCGTGGTACGATCAATGCTAGTATCGTGCATTAACACTAAAACACTGTCTTTTGTAAGCCTGACATCTGTTTCCATGATGTCAACTCCCATCTCAATACATTTTTTTAGCGCTCTTATAGAATTTTCAGGAGCATTTCTCCAGTCTCCACGATGCGCAGCTACAAAAACATATTTACTCTTGGAATCTTGCAAAACACTAATGAGCTTATCTGCATGAGTCTGAGCTTGAATAGTTTCAAAAAACAGTATTAGCAATACCATCGTTACGAGTATTTTTTTCATTTTACTTTTTTATGTTTGGATTTAAACAAATTTCACGATCAGAAAAAAAGCATGGTTTTGGTGCTTATTACAATTTTCATGCTTCTTTTCTGATTTTTACTAAAGCCTAATAACCTGGGTTTTGTTTGATAGCCGGATCTGTATTTATTTCTGTTAGAGGAATTGGCATTAAGAGATTATGACTATCGATTGTAATCAATATTCCTTCACTTTTAAACCACTGATTCATTACCGTTATTGCCGTTCCTTTGCGAAGTAAGTCAAACCATCTATCTCCTTCTCCAACCAATTCAAGTTTTCGTTCCAAGTCAATAGCACTTCTCAGATCTACCTGATTTACAGAAGAAATATTTGCAAGCCCTGCCCGTGTTCTTATTAAATTTAAGTAAGTCTTTGCCAAAGTAATATTACCTTGTTCATTTTCTATTTCTGCCAACATTAAGATAATATCTGCATAACGAATCACAACTACATTACTTCCTCCATCCGCAGGAACTGTACTGCTTTTAGTAAGTTTTAAAGAAAAAGGAACTCCCGATGCTGTTATAGCAACATACTTGCCTTTACGATTATCTGCGGCTGTATACATACTATACAGATTTTTGGTCGGAAGGTTATGTCCCTTTGCTCCCGATATTGTTCCTGAAGGACTAAATATTTGCTGCATACTGCTTCCTTCACTATTCCCATTTATGCCGGAAGCAAATTGAACTGAAAATAATATTTCTTTATTTGTTTCCTTGTTAATATCAAAAACGTCTGCAATAGACACTAAATCATGAATATTAGAATCTTTAACTTTTAGCAGCCATATTTTAGCATTTTGCAAATCGTTCAAGGTCAAATAGACCTTTCCTAATAAAGCTTGTGCAGCTGTTTTAATTACCTTGCCCGGTTTATCAGCCTTTACAGGTAAAAGGGTTTCGGCTTCTGTAAGGTCTTTTATAATTTGATCATATACAACCTTGGTCGAAGCTCTTCCCTGTCCTAAATAACTATTAGGATCTATCGTTTCCTGAGTGACTAATGGCACATCTCCATATAATCTTACCAAGTTAAAATACAAAAGCGCACGAATAAATTTCATTTCTCCTATCCGATTATCTCTGACAACAGCAACCTTAAAGGGGATCTTCTCAATTCTGTTTAATACCACATTAGCGCGTTGAATTGTTTTATAAGAATCTCTCCAGGTTTCGCTTATCGAACCTACAATACTTGTGACACTAAAATTATCCAACTTGCCAAATGTGCCGTCATCATTTAATGGAACTTCATCATAAGTCGCGTCTGAAGGAATCTCACCCAATGCCACCATATTTAGTCCATAAAGCCCATTTAATTGTAATCCATCATAAACACCATTAACGGCTTCTTCAATTTCGATTTCTGTACTATAAAATTTAGTAGCCACTTTTGACGTGATTGGATCTTGATACAAATCATCTGTGCAGGAAAACTGCGCCATCAGACAGAAAAAACCAATTATTTTTATTCTTTTCATAATAGCCATCTTTAAAAAGTTAAGTTAGTTCCAAAAATTACAGATTTTGTATTAGGATAGATGCGATTATCATTAAACCCCATTTCAAGAATATTAGCCGTTTCTGCTTCAGAATTGAAACCTCTGTATTTCGTAATATTTATCAGATTATTACCCGAAAGGTAAATTCTTGCCCTTGTTAAACCAATCTTTTTTATGGCTGTCTTAGGCAGATTGTAAGCTATTTGTATATCTCGAAGTCTTATATAGTCCGCATTAGTAAAAGTAATGCTTGATCCTCTGGCAGCTTGTCTGTTTGACGAGAAATTTCCCGTATTGGGTTGCCCCAAAAAACCGTCCGGATTATTAATAGGATGATATCTATTCTCAAAATAATAGGTATTGGGTATAGAAAACCCTTCACCTGCTTCCATAAACACGGCCAATTCTTTAGCGAATTTTTTTCTGCCCTGAATTCCGTTTATAGAGAAGCTTAATTCAAAATCTTTATAAGTAAAAGAAGAATTAAAACCATAGGCAATCTTAGGAGCATAACTTCCAAAGCCTTTTTTATCTTTCTCATTAATAATTCCATCCTTGTTAATATCTTCCATAATATAGTCTCCCGTTAGGGTGCCAGGCATATGGGGTGTTGTCGCAATTTGCTCATTTGTTTTATAAATTCCCAAAATATTATATCCATAAAGTTCTGCAATTGGACCTCCGACCTTTGTCCTGTAAGATCCTTGATAACCTGTTATTATTTCATTCTGGTTATTTCCCAGTTTTAACACTTCACTTTTATTGGTTGAAATATTTCCTCCGAAATTCCATTTTACTTGCCCCAGATTGATCCCGTTTCCTTCAAATGAAATTTCAAAACCCGAATTTTTTAATTCTCCCGTATTTTGAGTAGAAGTTGTAAATCCAGATTGTTGCGGTACGGGCACATTTAGAAGCAAATCACTTGTAATCGACGAATAAAAATCAGCTGTGAAATTAAATTTTCTATAGATAGTTAAATCCAATCCTAAATTGGTTGACGTTCTGGTTTCCCATGATAAATTCGGATTAGGGGAACTGGTGGTTGCAAATCCGGGATTTAATTCATTTCCATATACATAATTTTGAGGATTTACTAACGGAATAGATCCATAAGAACCAATTTGATTATTTCCCGTTTTACCCCAACTGGCACGTATTTTAGCAAAAGTAAAAATCGTCGTTTCAGGAAAAAAGGCTTCTTTACTTACTATCCAGCCTCCGGCTACAGAAGGGAAAAGTCCCCATTTTGAATTAGAACCAAAACGAGAGGAACCATCACGCCTCAAAGTCCCTGTGAGTTGATACTTTTCTTTATAAAAATACTGAGCACGGCCAAGGTAGGAGATCAATACCCATGTATCTTTTGAACTGGTCACCTTAAAGGCGCTGGCTCCCGCAATATTTGGAAGATTATCATCCGGTATTCCTGTACCTACAATATCTGATGAATTTCCTTCTTCTCTTTGATACGTATATCCTGCCAATAGCTCAATTTGATGCTTTCCAAAATTTTTAGTATAGTTTAATGTATTCTCGGTAATAATATTTTTTGCAGTTGAATTCGTCTCAGAAGCTACAGCTGCCTTGGGAGCGGGCATTCTATAATAACCTACTGAAGACGGACTGTAGAATTGGTTTAAAATATTTCTATAGTCTCCACCAAACAATGTTTTAAATTGCAGCCCATCACTAATATCATAGGTAACAAAAGCATTTCCAAACAGCCTGAAATACCTCTCTACATTTGAATTTAGTTTCATGACCGCAACCGGATTTTCTGCCAAAGCCCCATCTTGAGGAGCATTTGCAGCAAGTTGATTGCCAATAGCTAAAGAACCATCTTTATTATAAGGACTAAAAAATGGATAGGAAATAAGAAGCGAGAGAACAGGATTAGTATTAAATCCATCATCTTGATTGTACTTATTCTGAACCGAATAAGAAGGATTCAAGCTAATACCAAATTTAAATTTATCTGATAATTCCGTATTAAACCGAATTGAAGAGGTATAACGTTTATAATCTGTTTCGATAACAATTCCTGGTTGTTCGAAATAATTTCCGGAAATGTAATAATTTGATTTTTCATTTCCTCCCGAAACGCCAAGTGAATAATTCGTTATCGGCGCATCTCTAAAAACTTCATCCATCCAACTGGTATTTGCTAACCCTTCTAATCCGGGGTTTTTCAGGTAATTAAGTCTAAGCTCACGCTTACCTGCGCCTTTTGCTATTCTTGTAGCTTCATCGTCATTTTCACTTCGACTGTCAGGTTTTTTAGACACATACCCCCAATCTCTGGCTTCATTGAAAAATTGAGCCGCTTGATTTGCATTTACTATTTCTACTCCGGAAGCCTGTCTTTGGATACCGGTATAATAATCAAATGATATTATTGGAGCTCCTTTTTTTCCTTTTTTTGTAGAAACCAGAATGACTCCATTAGCCCCTCTTGATCCATAAATAGCAGCAGAAGCGGCATCCTTTAAAACATTTATAGATTCGATATCATAGGAATTTATGGCGTTTAATGTTGCTCCCTCAGAAAGAGGAACACCATCTACAACAATAAGAGGATTAGAGCCTGCGGTTAATGTACCTGTACCGCGAATAATTATCTTTGAAGAGGATCCCGGTTGTCCTGATGTTTCATTAACTTGAACTCCTGCCATTTTTCCACTCAATTGTTGTACAAAATTGGCTCCGGCAACCTTATTAAGTTCTTCTGCTTTAATCTGAACAGAAGACCCCATTACCTTCGTTTTTGACTGTTTCCCATAGCCAATAACTATTACTTCATCAAGAACTTTAGAATCTTCCTGCAGTATAATACTAACCATACTTTTATCAGATACTGTAATTGATGTAGTAATATAACTTATATAGGAAATCTCCAGTTTATCTCCTAATGAAGCTTCTATATCAAATTTACCTTCGGAATCAGAAATAGTAGCTTTATTGGTTTCCCTATTTTCAATTGTTGCTCCGGCAATAAAAAGCCCTTTATTATCTGTAATTATTCCTGTAATTTTTTCAATTTTTGTAGCTGTAGGGATAAATCTATTTTGCTTTCTTATTCTAATAATTTTATCCTTAATCTCATACTGAACCTCCTGTCCTACAATAATTTGTTTTACAATCTCATCAATAGATTGATTTGTTGCATTGATCGAAATTATCTTTCTTGTATCAAAGTCTCCCGATTCAAAAACAAAAGAGTATCCACTTTTTTCCTTCAGGGTTTCTATTGCTTTCCCAACACTTACATCACTGTAATTCAGAGTCATAACTTGTGCATATCCCGTTAGATTTAGGAAATACAATATCATGGTCAACAAAGTGACCTTTATTTTTTCATTCATAAAATTGGTTTTTATTTATTTTTTTGGATAACTAATTCCTTAAGAAGAGACAATTTTTATCTTTATACCCTGTTTCAGAACTTCTTGGCTAGACAGTTAAAAACATAGAACCGGAAAACATGGTTATTTTTCGATTTTTTGAACTTTTTAAAATACTGTTACTTTTTTTCTCCATATTTTTTGTTTTTAAAATATCCTTTTATTTATTGTTAATTCAAATCACATCCTTTTACATATCTCATTTGTAACTTGTTTTATTACTACCACAGATTTACTTGATGAAACGGTTTTTTTCTAATATTAGCTGTTAAATAATTAATTTTAAAACACCTAATTCTTTAAAAGTTGCTGCCTTAAATTTCTATTATAGTAAAACAAGCGGTTAAGGAATATGAAAGTATTTTTACTGATTAGTTGTGGAGTAGTTTATAAGAATAAGTATTATCCTTTGTCGTTATTTTTAAAAACATTACATCGCTATCCGATCTAATATTGCTATGGTTTATTGTAATTTTGTTATAGCCTAAATTTAGATTTTTGGCTTCAGAATACAATTCCTTACCTTGCAGATTAAAAATTTGAATTTGAATTTCACGATTACTATTTGAATTGATATCGATATTAAAATAGTCTTTTGATGGGTTTGGATAAACTTTAAATTCAAAATCACTGTTTGTTTCTAGACCCTCTGTTTTTGCTTTTTCTAATTCATTATTCTTATCTTCAGGAGTGGATGCAACTTCTCTTTTTTTCTGTGTCTTATTTTCTTCTTTTGGATATGAAAAATGAGTTTGTACATGATCTTTAAGTTCTGAATAATTAAATTCATGTATCTTAACTATCCCCGGTATTTTAAATTTTGTACTATTAGCATTAGAACCTATGCGAATTTTAGCGGTAGAAGTCCTCTTTAAAAATTCATTCATTGGAGAATTAGCATCATTGAACTTGTAATCCAAACCAAAGTAAGTTGCTGACAAATACTGAGTGTTAATTGGAATTGTAGTTTGCTTTATTTGCACTTCAATCCACATAAAGCGGGCTGTAAAAAAGTATCGAACTGTCCAGACTGCATCAACAGGAGTCTGGTCTTTTAAAGTAAATAACGGATCAAATAAAAGATAATCGTAATATGTACCATTTTCATGATATCTTCTAAGCATCACGGTTTGATTTTGATAGAAGACTTCTAAAAATCGCCCTTTACTGCTTTCAAAACTTAATAATTGATCTCCATTCTTTGGAGCTTCAAAATCACATATAATCACCAGACCATCTTTACTTTGTGATAAATTATCCATTTGATTCGCTATAAGAATCTGCGAATTATGATCTGCTTCTGATTTGCTTGTAAATACATTATTCCCATAAGGTGCAAAGTAGGAATAAGGCCCTGCTTGAGAAAATGACACATTAAAATTTAGCAGCAATAGCAGTGGTAAAAGTTTTAGTTGTCCTATCGAAAAAGTACAAAAAGAAATATTTTTCATAACGGTATAAATTTACATGTAATCAAAAATTGGATTGTACTTGGGACCAGATATCAGGTCTGTCAGTTGTGAGAACGGATATATTAAAGTAAGGAATACTATTTAAAAAATAATGATCTCCTCTAACGTCAATACGCATATCCTTAATATTCCATTGTGCCCATCTGTCTACGTTCCCTTTAGGTCCCATAGCCTCTTCAGAATAAATTCCTGGTCTTAATCCAGTTATTTTATACGTATATTCAAATAAGTTTCCATATAATTTACCTCCTCTACTAAAAGAGTTAATAGTACTTTCGCTCTCACTTTTAAAGTTGGTTTCAAAAGCCATAATTTTATTGCCGGCAGTACTATACCAAGTATCAATAAATTGAGCTTTAGACTGAATATCGCCACCAGGTTGTAAAACAGGAAAATATAGGATTTTGGAAAGCAAATTTTTGTCGAAATCGGCTGGCATACCATTTACAATATCTTCATAGGTATAGGTTACTTTGAATGCTACATATTTTAAGGCATTTTTAGTGTTCGCTACTTCAATACATTTTCTCAATATTAACATATAATCCTCTTTTTGCATTCTGTCTGCGTTTGTTGGATTCAGTAGCGGATCGTAATCGCACCTTGCTATGCACTCCTTGGTATACATCTGATTTCGGGATTTGGCAGATTTAATATCAATGGTTAATATTGTTTTGTTTGCAATCATTTCATCTAACAGATCAGAAAAAGTTATAAAATTATTGTCACTTACGGTCCCATTGCGTTTTCTTAACTTTAATGTTTTCAATTCATTCAGGGTTTTATCATAAATATAATCTGTATCTGGTCCGGAATAGTTTGTAAGACGGGGCAAGTAATAGTCGTGACTTACAACTATTAAATTATCTTTCGTCCGTGTAATATCCGATTCTATAACTTTTGTGTACTTCAAGGCGGCTTTTATTGCTTCAGGAGTATTTTCAGGAGGGCCATTACCTAAGTCGTATCCCCAATACCCTCTGTGTGCAGCAAATACTAAATTAGATCCGTGCTCTAAATTTGGAGATTTAATTTTGCTCCAAATAGTACAAATAGGATCACCGGAATTATCTAAATTATAGCAAAAGTGATTTGAATCAAATTGTAGATTTCCTCCTGCCGAACCAATAACACCTATTCCCGGTACTTTGATCCTGGAGAAGGTTGCATTTGTGGTAAATACAAAAATATTTACTTTAATATTAGTCGATAAAAAATTATAAATGGATGTTTTTTGAGATTTATCATAACGAGATTTATCAATTGCCCATAAAGCCCTTTTGATATCGGCAGTCTCCCAGGTATCAGGGTAATTGGACAGCCAGGCGGCATCACTGGAAGTCATTGAATTCTTTGTTTGCGTAAATGAAGTCCCTGCAAAATTATTTGTGGTAGCAGTAGTAGACAGTTTATAAATTAAAGTACCTTTTTTAAAAGGCCTGCTTTCATCATACGTCCAAACTTCTATTTGAATGTTACCGTTACCCAATACCTCTCCAATTATTCCTCCCGATAAATCCGCATCCGGACTAAAAATATTTAGTAAACTTATTTCGGCTGTAGTGTTTAAAGCTACTTTTTCCTGTCCTAATACCGTAGTAATAGATAGAAAAAACAATAATTGACTCAAAAAAAACAAGCCTTTCTGGTTGATTTTTTTGAAGTAAAGATTTATACTCTTCATTGTTTCAGGTTTTTTAATGACGCTTGATCTCTAGATTTCGGATAGAATTTTTCAATCCCTGATAGTCCTCTTTAATCTTATCCAATTCCTTTTGTTGGTTTATTGTATAAAGCATAAGTTCTTCTATTTTCTCCAAAAGCCTTACATTCATCTCATGCAAATTATAGCCATTTTCAGATATTGACTTTTGAGAAGGTATGTTAGGCAAATGTTTATTTACTGAAATAAATTCATCGATTTCTTTTAGTGTTTTTAATTTGTAAGTATCGTTAAAAACATAATCTGCCCATGTTGCTTTAGGACCAATTCCGTAATCTTCAGTCAATATGCCCTTATGAACAAATAAATCATAAGAACTTCTCTTTGAAGTATTAATTTCGCTTGGCTGTACACCACCAATATATACATTGTCACTAGTGTCCAAATACATGTTTGAACCTGTTCCATTTGTTCCAATAAATAGACCATGATTTGAACCGGTACCAATCCATCCGTCAGTCTTAGTCTTATTGTTAGCTAATTTAACCTGAATGCCATTATAATCACTAGCTATTGTACCATTTGCATGAACTTTGAATTGAGGAGAATCAATGCCTATTCCAATATTTTCGCCGGGAAAAAGAACAGTATCGTTACTATCACCAATGTATACCTTGTTTCCTAAATCTGATGAAATATTCAAACCATTTTCGTCTCCATAACTAATAAGTTGTGTTTTGTAATCATCCACCAGCACCTTAAAATTGTCATGTTGACCATTTGGGTTAGTACTGGCAACCGTTAAGTTTCCCTGAGAGTAAATATCTCCTTTTACCCATAAATTGGCCTTATTATAAGCGCTCCAGGTTAATGACATTCCCATATACTCGGTAGATTGATCATTATCATGCCACCATCTAAAACCTTCTACACCTTTTAGACCACTACTAGGGCCATTGTTGTCTTTATCTACCAGTAAATCAAATATCGATGCGGCATAATAATACGGATATGTATCACTAGAATAAGGTAATGGAATAAAAGTTTGAGCAAAACCGGAACCTGTAAGAAATAAAAAGGTAAATAAATTAAAAAAATAATCTTTCCTTTTTAATTGATTTTGAAATTTAGTTGTTTTCATAAATACTTGATTTTTGTCATTAATAATAACTCGTTGAGTAAAATTGAATCCGTTGATTTTTAATATAATTTGTAGGTCTGTCAAATATATTTATTGAGTTAGTCTCTTAGTTGCTGTTAATTTTAAACCTGTAATTATTTGAATCTCCTAGTTCTTGACGTTGTATTTTTGTACCTGATTAAAAATCGACCCACAAAAAACAGAATTATGTTATTGTAAGTACATAACTCAAAAAACCATTTAAGTCAGCACTAGTAAACAAAAAATGAAATATGGCATAATCTACTCAGTGAAAACACTTAACACACTATTAAAGAGCAAAATCAATAGAAAAATTAAGTTCCTTATCATTTGGTAAATTTCATTTCATTTTACATAAATTTAACCCGATTTTACTTATACAAGGTGCGTTAATTAATAAGTGGTATATAATTAGTTATATGTGGTCAATTGACGTGACAAGTGTTTTTTTTATAAAAACTTCATGAAGTTTTCCTTTATCTCGTCCTTAAAAAAGTTTACCTGTTTTTACCCTTTTGTACAAGCCTATCCAAGGATAATACAACGTAATTTTTCCTCTCATTATGCTTTGTTTATTGAAATTGCTACACAATTAGTTCTAACTTTAAAAAACAAATCACCATAAAATACTTACAATTCCCCATGAAGAAAGTCTTCATTTTTTTAAAAGATAGAATATCTTAAATGCATATATTTGTTAACCATTAAAATGTCCCAAACTTTTAATAGATCAAAATTCACAACTCATGAAAAAAGTTTACCTACTTATTACTTTTATTTCAATTTCTGTCTTCTCGCAGAAAAAATTTGACAACATTAAATCCGAAAAGCTCGGAGAAGAACGAAGAATAACCATTGGACTTCCGGAATCTTACGAAGCCAATCCCGATAAAAAATATCCCGTTTTATACCTACTGGATGGTGATTATTTATTCGATCCTTTTTCCGGTGCCGTAAGTTATGGTACCTATTGGGGAGACTTACCTGAGATGATCATTATTGGTGTCCATCAAAACAAAAACGACGAACGCGAAGACGATACTACTATTGATCAAAATACCGGGCTGCCATTTGAAAAAGGAGCCAACTTTTTTGAATTTGTGGGTGCCGAATTGGTTCCTTATATTGAGAAAAAATACCGCACATCGCCTTTCAGGATTATCGCCGGTCATGACGTAACCGCCAGCTTCATCAATTTTTACCTTTACAAAGAGCAGCCTCTTTTTAATGCCTATATTGCTTTTAGTCCGGAACTGGCGAATAAAATGGAAATTAGAATACCTGAGAAACTTGCCAAAGTCACAGAACCTGTATTCTATTATCTTTCTGCAGCCGATGGTGACAATAAAAAACTCAAAGAACCAATCGAAAAATTAGACAGCAATATTAAAATCGCTAATAATCCATTAGTAAGTTACAAATACGATTTATTTAAAGGCACCACCCACTATACTCAGGTTTTACATGCAATACCTAGTGCCTTATATCAAATTTTCGATGTTTACAAGCCTATCAATTCTTCCGAATACAATAATAAAATTGCCGTTCTGGAAACCGGATATGCTGATTATTTAGAAAACAAATACAATACGATGTCTAAAGTTCTGGGAGTTCAGATTCCGGTAAGAATGAGTGATTTTAAAGTAATTGAAAATCTTATTCTAAAAAAGAATGCTTATGATGAATTAGGCAAGATGGCTGAAATTGGAAATGTAAATTATCCAAAAGCCATGTTGGGAGAATATGAATTGGGATTGATGTACGAAAAAATGGGAGATCCTAAAAGAGCTTCTAAAAAATACCAAAATGCTTCTCAAATGGAGCCCATTGGTGATTTGAATAAAGATTTGATGTACGAGAAAATGGACCAGATGAATGCATTAGCAAAAACCACCAAATAATGTCAAAAGTTAAAACTTCCTTTTTTTGCCAGAACTGCGGAACTCAATATGCCAAATGGCAAGGGCAATGCAATGCCTGCAAAGAATGGAATACTATTGCCGAAGAAATTATCCAGAAGCAGGAAAAGGTAGCCTGGAAAAGCGAACCTACTTCAAACGGTAAAGCGCCGCGTCCTTTAAAAATTAACGAAATTGATTCGGCACAGGAAATTCGAATGAATACTACTGATGGTGAATTAAACCGTGTTTTGGGAGGCGGAATTGTTCCCGGATCCTTAACGCTTTTAGGAGGTGAACCGGGTATTGGAAAAAGTACACTTTTGCTTCAGATTTCACTTAAACTACCTTACAAAACCTTATACGTTTCCGGCGAGGAAAGTCAGAAGCAAATCAAAATGCGCGCAGAGAGAATCACTCCTAACAGTGACAATTGCTACATTTTGACGGAAACCAAAACACAGAATATCTTCAAACAAATTGAAGCCATACAGCCTGAAATTGTAATTATCGATTCGATTCAGACTTTACATACCGATTATATTGAATCTACTGCAGGAAGTATTTCTCAAATCCGAGAAACCACTGCCGAACTCATCAAATTTGCCAAAGAAACTAATATTCCGGTTATCCTGATCGGACATATCACAAAAGACGGAAATATTGCAGGCCCTAAGATCCTCGAACACATGGTCGATACAGTCTTACAGTTTGAAGGTGATCGCAATCATGTGTACCGAATTTTACGTTCGTTAAAAAACCGTTTTGGTTCTACTGCCGAACTTGGAATTTACGAAATGCTGGGCAGTGGTTTACGCGAAGTATCTAACCCTTCTGAAATTCTGATCTCCCATAAAGACGAAGAATTATCAGGAACAGCAATTGCGACCACACTTGAAGGCATGCGTCCTTTGATGATCGAAATACAATCCTTAGTCAGTACCGCAGTTTACGGAACTCCGCAAAGAAGCACAACGGGCTATAATGCTAAAAGGCTAAACATGATTCTGGCGGTTCTCGAAAAAAGAGCCGGATTTCGTTTAGGGGCCAAAGATGTCTTTTTGAACGTTACAGGTGGAATTTCTGTTGACGATCCTGCGATTGATTTAGCTGTTGTTGCTGCAATTTTATCTTCCAACGAAGATATTCCGGTAACCAAAGGTTTCTGCTTTGCCGGAGAGGTTGGACTTTCGGGTGAAATTCGCCCGGTAAATCGTGTTGACCAACGTATTCAGGAAGCTGAAAAACTTGGATTCACCACTATCTTTGTATCCAAATACAATAAAATTGCTTTAAAGGATACTGGAATCAAAATTGAGCTTGTGGCTAAAATTGAAGATGTAGCAGGGATTTTATTTGGATAATTCGTTTTTTCGCCACGAATTACACCAATTAAACACGAACTTTTATTTAAATTTAGTACAAGTTCAAATTTGTTCGTGTTACTCTGATTCGAGAAATTAGCGGCTGAAAAACTGTTCATTTTGCGAATAAGTGCACTTTTTATGAAATTAACTTTATGAAATTCTCAAAACAAAAAATATACAAAGTACTCTTCATACTTGCATTAGTATTGGTAGTGTTTTTTTTAGGGTTTTACTTTTTTCGCGATTCACTTCTAAAACAAGCTATCGCCAAAGTAACCCACAAAATGAACACGGAATACAACAGTACATTTTCCGTAAAATCGGCTTCATTTGACGGTTTGTCCGGCATAAAATTAACCAACGTGATTTTGGTTCCTAAAAATGCCGACACGCTTTGCCATATTCAAAAAATAGAAACCAGTATCAGTCTTGCTAATTTATTGATTGGTGATGTACAAATTGGAACTTTAAAAATCAACAACGGTTACATTCAGTTGGTCAAAAAAGGAAATATTCGCAATTTTGATGCATTCTTAAAAAAAGATAAATCAGATTCGGATAAAAATGAAAAGCGCAAATATGCCACCTTTGCTTATCGCATCATTTCGAAACTATTAAATCTGGTTCCGACCGATATGAAGCTCGAGAATTTGACTTTCAGAATCGATGACAATGGCAAAAAAACGTCTGTAGCCATCAACAAACTGGTTCTAAATAACAAGCAGCTTGAAACCAATCTTCATGTTCAAAGCAAAAATTTTGATCAGCGCTGGAACATCAAAGGCTTTGCCGATCCGAGAAATAAAAAAGCCGATATTCGTTTTTTTAATCTGGATACCGGAGCCATTCGTGTTCCGTACTTAGACGAACGCTACAACTTAAAAGCGAGCTTTGATTCGATTCGCCTGAATGTTCAGAATATTGAAAAAGACGGCAGTGAATTACACCTTGATGGTTATACTTCAATCACTAATTTAAAAATCAATCATCCAAAAATTGCAAGCAAAGATGTCATAATCAAAAATGCCCGTTTTGATTATCGTTTCTTACTTGGAGATAGTTTTATTTCGATTGACAGCACTTCAAGCATGCAGTTGAATAAAATCAAACTGCATCCTTATGTTTCTTATAACACGGAGAAAGATACCGTTTATACTTTAAAAGTAAACATTCCGAAAATGCAGGCACAAGATTTTATTGTTTCTCTGCCCGAAGGTTTGTTTACCCATTTTGAAGGAATGGAAGCTGCCGGAAATTTTGATTATAAGCTCGATTTTAAATTCAATAAAAACAAACCGAATGCTTTGGTTTTTGACAGTAAACTCAATAAAGAAGGTTTGAAAATCACGAAATACGGCGAAGCTGATCTTAACAAATTAAATGGCGAATTTGTTTACCGAGCTATTATTCAAAATGTACTACAGCGACCAATTTTAGTAGGGAATGCAAATCCAAACTACACGCCTTTAGATCAGATTTCACCTTATTTGCGAAAATGTGTTCTGACGACTGAAGATCCGTCCTTCTTTTCGCATCGTGGTTTTATCAATGAGGCTTTTAAACAATCTATCCTAAAAAACATCAGAACGAAAAAATTCTCACGCGGCGCGAGCACCATCAGCATGCAGTTGATTAAAAACGTTTTCCTCACCAGAGAAAAAACGCTTTCGCGCAAACTCGAAGAAATTTTACTGGTATATATTTTAGAGAACAATCGCGTTGTAAGCAAAGAAAGAATGCTGGAAGTTTATTTCAACATCATCGAATGGGGACCTAATGTGTACGGGATTGGAGAAGCAAGTCATTTTTACTTCCAGAAAAGCCCCGCTAATTTAAATGTTGATGAATGCCTGTACTTAGCGACAATTATTCCAAAACCCAGAAAATTCATGTATCAGTTTAATGATCAAGGTAATTTAAGGGATTATGCATTGAAAAATCAAAAATTCCTGAAGAATTTAATGTTCCGAAGAGGTTTGTTGGTTCCTGAAGATACTCTTGGACAATTACCCGTTTACATTTCGGGAAATGCGCGTTCCTTGATCAGAATTAAAGCTCCGGATTCTACAGCGGTGAAGAATGATTCTTTGGCTATTGCCGATGAGTTTGATTTGTAATTACTGCATAAGCGAAGTTTAACCGCAAGGTTCGCTAAGATTTACGCAAAGCACACAAAGATTTTTTATTATAAGTTAAAATCTTTGTGTGCTTTTTCTATTATCCATCTTAATTAAAACCTTGCGAACCTTGCGGTTAAATACTATTTTTAAGGAGCCGGATCAGGAATTATGGCCTGGACAGCATTAATTTCGGCTATAATTTCTTCTGACAGCACTACATCAATGGTATCGATATTTTCCTTTAGCTGCTCCATAGTCGTGGCACCAATAATAGCACTTGTTAAAAATGGTTGCTGCAACACAAATCCCATTGCTAATTCAGTTAAGGTTAAACCATGTTTAATCGCGATTTCCTGATATAACTTTGTGGCCTGTGTACTTTGTGCACTGTTGTAACGTGTATATTGCGGAAAAAGATTGATTCTGGCATTTGGATGCGCTTCTCCGGTTAAAAATTTACCCGTCAAAACTCCAAAAGCCAAAGGAGAATAAGCCAACAAGCCCACATTTTCATACTTTGAAACTTCGGCAGAACCTACTTCAAAAAGACGATTCAGCAAACTGTACGGATTCTGAACTGTTTTAATCCTTGGAAGGTTCTGGTATTTGCTTTCTTCTAAAAAGCGCATCATTCCCCAGGCGTTTTCATTCGAAACTCCAATATGTTTTATTTTACCTTCTTTAATTAAGCCATCAAATGTTTCTAGTACTTCTCTGAAGTTATCTTCCCAAACATCATCGTGACCGTTAAAAGCGCGCTGTCCAAAACAATTGGTTTTTCGCTCTGGCCAATGCAGCTGATACAAATCGATATAATCGGTTTGCAGACGTCTTAAACTGTTCTCTAAAGCATATTTGATGCTCGCTGGTGAGAAATCACCTTTTTCACGCATGTATGTGAACGCAGGATTCGGGCCAGCTATTTTAGTAGCCAATACCACTTTGTCACGATTTCCCGATTTCTTGAACCAGGTTCCTATAATTTTCTCTGTACTTCCGTAAGTTTCTTCACGTGCTGGAACGGAATACATTTCGGCTGTATCAAAAAAATTAACGCCTCTCTCCAATGCGTAATCCATTTGCTGATGCCCTTCGGCTTCTGTATTCTGTTGCCCGAAAGTCATCGTTCCGAGATTGATTTTACTAACTTTTATGTCGGTATGGGGTAAAGTGGTGTATTTCATATTTTTTAAGTTGCTAAGTCCCTAAGGAGCTAAGGTTCTAAGTTTTTCTTTAAAATTCTAATAATTCAAAGATACGATGCTATTTCTCAAATAGAAATTTGACAAAAGTTAAAAAAATTACAAGATTTTTTCCAAAACTTCTGAAATATTAAATTGGGGGATTATAAGTTCTTACCCTTCTAACTAAAAAAAGGTCCAAAGCAAAACTTTGAACCTTTTCCTAAAAACCTTAGAAGCTTAACTCCTTAAAACCTTAGCACCTTAATTTATACTATTAAGCATTTCCGCAATCTCGTCTAATCTTGGTGTTAAAATGATCTCGATACGGCGGTTTTTTGCTTTTCCTTCCGGAGTAGCATTGCTTGCCAGCGGAGAAAATTCGCTACGACCCGCTGCCGTTAATTTTTGCTTATTGATTTTAGTATTTTCGCTTAAAATATTTACAATGGCGGTGGCTCTTTTGGTAGACAAATCCCAGTTGTTGGCAATCGGTCCTGAACCTGCGTACGGATCATCATCGGTATGCCCTTCAATTAGAACCGAAAGATCCGGATTATCGCCCAAAACTTTTCCAAGTTCCACTACAGCTTTTCTACCTTCGGTACCAACGGCCCAGCTTCCTGAATTAAAAAGCAGTTTGTTTTCCATCGAAACATATACTTTTCCGTTTTTCTGTTCTACCGTCAGCCCTTTTCCTTCAAAACCGTTTAATGCTTTAGACAGCGTCTCTTTCAATTTACGCATTGCCTCTTCTTTTGCGGCAATCATCGCTTCGAGTTCGTTCAGACGATTTGCTGTTTTATCTAAACGAGCCTGTTCATCAGCCAATTTTTTAGATTTCGCTTCCAGTTGTGCCAAAAGTTCACGGTTTTTAGCCATATTACTTTCTAAAGCATCGTTGCTGTTTTTCTCTAACGCATTGTAAGAGTCCTGAAGTACTTTGTATTTTTTCTGTTGAGCAGCCAGATCTGCTTTTTGTTTTTCAAGATCCGCTTTAGTTGCATTTAAATCTTTTGTTAAAGCGTCACGATCCAGTTCTAACTGATTTTTTGATTTCTGTAAACTCTCGTTTTCATCAGCAATTGCACGGTTTTCTTTTTTCAGATCTGAATATTTGGTTTCAAGATCGTTGTAAATTTTCTTGGATACGCATGAGGTCATAGTCATTGCTACAACCAATAATCCGACAGAGGCCTTTTTAATCATTTTTTGTTTTATTTGGAGGGTATTAATAATCGTATAATGTCAAAACTCAATACCAATGACAGCGTCAATGTTTAAATTTAAACTGCAATTCATTCAACAATAACAATACCACTTTTACTCGATTTCGACTAAA
This sequence comes from Flavobacterium lipolyticum, assembly GCF_020905335.1. Lineage (NCBI taxonomy): Bacteria > Pseudomonadati > Bacteroidota > Flavobacteriia > Flavobacteriales > Flavobacteriaceae > Flavobacterium > Flavobacterium lipolyticum. The sequence goes on from NZ_JAJJMN010000001.1 coordinate 1,693,533, forward strand.
ACAGGACAATGGTCTGAATGAACGGCATCCGGAAGAATTACGGCTCTTTTTAACCTATGCTCCATAACATTACTCACCAGATTGTAATCGATACGCCAGCCTTTGTTGTTTCCTCGGGCTCCTGCACGGTAACTCCACCAGGAATAATGATGCGGTTCTTTATTAAAATGACGGAAACTGTCGATAAAACCTGATTTCATAAATCCGTCAAGCCAGGCACGTTCTGCTGGTAAAAATCCTGAAACCGTTTTATTTCGAACCGGATCGTGAATATCAATCGCTTCATGGCAAATGTTGTAATCCCCACAAATAATCAGATTCGGAATCGTCAATTTTAATTCGTTAATATAAGTTTGAAAATCGTCCATAAACATAAATTTATGATCCAGTCTTTCAATATTAGTTCCTGAAGGCAGGTACAAACTCATTACAGAGCAATCGTCAAAATCGGCACGAAGGTTACGCCCTTCAAAATCCATATGCTGAATTCCGGTTCCGTACACCACATTATTGGGTTTTGTTTTAGATAAGATAGCAACACCACTATATCCTTTTTTTGTTGCCGGATAATAATATTGATAGGGATAACCTGCTGCGGTAATCTCCTCAACCGGAATCTGTTCTTCAGTAGCTTTTATTTCCTGAAGACAAATCACATCTGGATTAGCTTGTTGTAGCCATTCAATAAAACCTTTGGTTATTGCAGCACGTATTCCATTTACATTATAAGAAATAATTTTCATCAGTGTTTTTTTTAGGATTTCAAATGTAATAAAAAAGTGGAAAGTTTGCATTTGAAACAGCGAAAAGTAGAGTTTTTTGTTATCTTTGTTCGCTGCTCTTAATAAATTAAAAATAGTACATGGGTTTAGTTACCGCGAAAGAAGTTGCAAAAGCGATAAATGTTGATAAGTACGGAGTTTTGGGTACTTTTTCGGGCTGGCTTCTTATGAAAGTCCTTAAAATATCTACTCTTAATAAAATTTACGATCATAATAAACATTTAGAGGATGTTGCATTTCTAAACGGGATTTTGGATGAGATGGAAATCAAATTTGAAATTCCCGAAGAAGATTTAAAACGTTTACCGAAAGATGGTGCTTATATTACCATTTCAAATCACCCTCTTGGGGGAATTGATGGTATTTTACTTTTAAAATTAATGCTTGAAAGAGAACCTAATTTTAAAATCATTGCCAACTTTTTACTACATAGAATTGTTCCGTTAAAAAAATACATCATGCCTGTCAATCCTTTTGAAAATCATAAGGATGCCAAATCAAGTGTGGTGGGTATTAAAGAAACTTTACGCCATTTAAGTGACGGAAAACCGTTGGGAATTTTCCCTGCAGGGGAAGTTTCGACTTACAAGGATGGAAAATTAGTCGTGGATAAACCATGGGAAGAAGGCGCTTTGAAGTTAATCCGAAAAGCCAAAGTTCCGGTAATCCCTATTTACTTCCATGCCAAAAACAGTAAGTTGTTTTATTGGCTTTCTAAGATTGACGATACTTTACGTACAGCAAAATTACCTTCGGAGCTGCTTACGCAAAAAGACCGTGTGATTAAAGTTCGTATCGGAAAACCAATCTCGGTGAACGAACAAAATGAAATCGAATCATTTGAAGAATATTCAGAATTTTTAAGAAAGAAAACCTATATGCTGGCCAATCCTTTTGAGAAAGACAGCAAATTATTAGACACCGCAAGCCTAAAGATTCCGAAAGCACCTAAAAAAATTGCAACTCCGGCAAATGAGTCAAAAATGATTGACGAGGTTTGTGCGTTAAGAAACAGTGACTGCAGGCTGCTGCAGAGTAAAAACTACGAAGTATTTTTTGCGCGTGCAAAATCAATTCCGAATATCTTACACGAAATTGGTCGTTTACGTGAAATTACTTTCCGTGAAGTGGGCGAAGGAACTAACGAATCTATTGACTTAGACGAATACGACCAGTATTATCACCATATGTTTTTGTGGGATGATGACACCAAAAAAATAGCTGGTGCTTATCGCATGGGATTAGGTTCTGAAATCTATCCAAAACATGGTATTGAAGGTTTTTATCTGACTGATCTTTTCAGGTTCGAACCGGAATTGCATGATATGATGCACAAATCAATTGAAATGGGGCGTGCTTTTATCATCAAAGAATACCAGCAAAAACCAATGCCTTTGTTCTTGTTGTGGAAAGGAATTATTCACACCACCTTACGTTATCCGGAACATAAATATTTGCTTGGTGGTGTAAGTATCAGCAATCAGTTTTCTGACTTCTCTAAATCGTTAATGATTGAGTTTATGAAGTCTAACTATTATGATCCGTATATCGCACAGTATATTCACCCGAAGAAAGCTTATAAAGTAAAACTTAAAGACGCTGATAAAGATTTTATCTTTGACGAAGCCGAGTCTGACTTGAACAAGTTTGACAAGATTATCGATGAACTGGAACCAGGAAATTTACGTTTACCTGTTTTAATCAAGAAGTACATCAAGCAAAATGCCCGCGTAGTCGCTTTTAACGTCGATCCTTTGTTCAATAATGCCGTAGACGGTTTAATGTATATCAGAATAGCAGATATTCCTGAAAGCACGATGAAACCAGTTATTGAAGAATTTCAAATAGAATTAGAACGCAAATTATCGGAGAAAGAAGATTAATTGCATCATCATACAAACAAAAAATCCCATCGTAAAATGGGATTTTTTTATGCTTTAAAACGACTTAAAACCAGCCTTTTTGACCAACCTGATAGGTTTGATAAAATTCTTCGTCTGATCTGGTGAGATAAATTATTCCTTCGATCACACCTATTATACCACCTATTCCGAAAATAAATCCGAGAATAAGTTGAATAACCCCTTCTTTATTGTATCCTAAATAAAACTTATGAATACCCAGCGCACCTAATAAAATTGCCAGGATTCCTGCAACTACTTTTTTATTCTCCTCCCGATGAACCGGAGGATTATTCCAATGTTCTGTTTTACTGTTTTCCATTTTTATAGTGTTTTTTTAGTTATTCTAAATTCAACTTTAAGCGGATGATATTCTTAGACTTAAAACCAAATGGACTGATGTAAAATATCATCAAAAGAGCTTTCTCTGATAAAAAGAACCAAGCGTATCAAATGATAAAAGGCTAAAAAACAAGCCATATTGTAGGCTAATTTTCTATTGTACAGAAGTCCTGTAAAATATTCTTTTTTAGTAATAATTTCGGTGGTCAGTATAATGATGGTAAGCCAGCAAAATACAATTACAAACGGCCCCAGAATATGGTAACTAAGCGACTTGTAGATATCGCCTTCATAAAAATAAACTAATGATTTAGTAATCCCGCAACCCGGACAAGGGAAACCGGTTACCATTTTAAAAGGACAAAACGACTGATCTGTCTCCAGATGGTCGTTATGGTTGTCGAGCATTAAAAAAAACGGAATTATCAGTGTAATTGCTGCACCGATAATTCCGTAAATTTTACGTTTTATTCTACTATTATTTGTATAATCTGTTGATATCACCTTGTACAATCATTGCTGCTGCCATAGGAAAAAAGAACCCTAAAACAATTAATAAAGTTGACTGGTCTTTTTGAAGCTCTCCAGTTCTTTGATACACTTTTGGCAACGCTTCTTTACCAGCTAAATAATAAAAATAAATATTTACCGGCATACAGCATCCTGCAAAGATTGCAACTGGCTGAGAGACAACCTCTTTTCCTGCTACGGCATTAAAAACCTCAGATACTTTAATATTCCAATAAATCAAGTACAATCCGCAAGTTAAAAAACTAAAAAGCAACACCATTATTGGATCTACTTTGAATACCGGAATTTGGTCATTAAAATTATTTGACGTTTCTTTAAAATCGTTTTCCATTTTTTACTAGTTAAAATTAATTGGTTATGTCCTACTCTTGGGATTTTCGGTTACTCCTTATTTAGAAACAATATTATTAAAAAATAATCTTAAAAACTAATTATAACCCAAAAACTCTACAGAAAAAACTCGTTATTTAATTGTAAAAAGGAAGCTGAATTTCAATCTCACCCTACAAGACTATCTATTAAAGACCACTTTTATCTTATCGGCTATCACCTGAGCCAGTCGTTTATGACTTTCGAATGTCCAGCCGGCAATATGAGGCGTCAGTAAAACATTTTTAGACTCCATTAAATATCGCAAGGCTTCCGGCGTACTTTCTTCCTGAAATAAGGTTTCGAAAGATAATTTCTCATACTCCAAAACATCCAGACCCGCGCCTAGAATCTTTTTAGTTTTCATCGCCTCTACTAAATCTGCTGTGACAATGTTTTTACCGCGTGAGGTATTTATAATCCAAAAGGGTTTTGAAAAAGCATTTATAAAACTTTGATCCACCATTTTATCCGTCTCAGGAGTCCACGGGAGATGAAGACTCAGCACATCGCTTTTTTGCTGTAGCTCAGCTAATGACACCTGTCTCGCATTTTGATCTCCTACATTATCCAGAATATCGTAACACAACACTTCCGTTTCAAAGCCGCGAAGTTTTTTCGCAAATGCTTTTCCCATATTTCCGTAACCAATGATCCCCACTGTTTTACCATCCAATTCATGACCGCGGTTACTTTCCCGATTCCAATGTCCTGATTTCACTTCGGCATCTGCCTGATTGAGATTATTAAACAAGGACAAAATCACTCCCAGCGAATGTTCTGCAACTGCATTACGATTTCCTTCCGGCGCGGCAATTAAATGAATTCCTTTTGTTTCGGCATACTCGCAGTCAATACTTTCCAGGCCAGCCCCTACACGAGCAATAAATTTTAAGTTACTTGCCTGATCTAAAAAGGTCTTGTCAATTTTAAAACGGCTTCGGATCACAATTCCGTTGTAGTTTGCAATTTTCGCTTCAATTTCTTCTTTTGAAGATTTAAAATCTGCATGGTTTTCAAAACCTGCATCTTCCAATTGTTGCCATAAAACCGGATGATTGCTATCAATATGAAGAATTTTTATACTCATTGTACTCTATTTTATAAAACAAAAATACAGCTTATTCTTTATTTAAATTTCCCGTTTCAACTATTAGCTTCCGGAGTTCACAGAGATGTAAAGAAAAAAGGTCTTAAAAAAATGGACTGTAATAGCTTCCCGGTTTCCTGGCAAGAACATTATCCCCTGAAGTTAAAACAGTTACAAATTAAAGTTCTCTATATCTTAACATTAACGAATTATTTAATTTCATATATTTATGCATAGATTTTTACTTCGGAGGACAACTCGCCCCATTTTGCTACATCACATATTGAATTTTAAATTAAAGATTTTATTTTAATCAATTAAACAACAGTAATTATGGCAACAAAAGATTTAACCATTATTTTGGTTCACGGTGCTTGGGGAGATGGTTCACATTGGCAACATGTAATTCCGGGACTAGTAAAAGAAGGGTATAAAGTGCGAAGCGTTCAAAACCCTTTGACTTCTTTACAAGATGACATCAATAAAACTCAGGATCTAATTGATGCTCAGGAAGGAAAAGTGCTTCTGGTAGGACATTCTTATGGAGGAGCAGTAATTTCGGGTGCCGGACATCATGATAAAGTGGTAGGCTTAGTTTACATTGCAGCATTTGCTCCTGATGCAGGAGATAGCCTGGGAGCTCTTTTAGGTCGTAGACCAGGATCGGGCGGAGCCAGTATTTATCCTGACCCAAAAGGTTTTCTATGGATTAAATATGACGAGTTTCATGACGCATTTGCTCAGGATTTAGACCATAAAGAAACACTGGTCTTATCACTGGCCCAAAAACCGATACACGGACAATGTTTTGGAGACATCGCAGGTGAACCGGCATGGAAAAACAAACCAAGCTGGTATCAAATTTCCAACTTCGACAATATGATTCCACCGGAAACAGAAAAAGAAATGGCGGAGCGAATAAACCCCAAAAAAATCATTCGTCTCGATGCAGGACATGCCTCTCTCGCATCACACCCCAAAGAAGTGACAGCCTTAATTTTAGAAGCAGCTGCTACATTCTAAAAAACACTCCGAACCGCTAACTATTAGCGGTTTTTTTTATTTAATACCGCAACCGCATCCCGCAACGCGATACACCTGAATTTTTTATTCGTTCATTTTTTTTTAACTTTGAAAATATATGCCTCCAAAAAATCCCTTCTAAATTCACTGAACTTTTATAAAAATGAAATTAACAAAAACTTTTAAAGCCTTCTTCAACAATGAAAAATCAGGAGGACTACTCCTGCTTTTTGTCACCATCATATCGCTTTATCTTGCCAATTCATCTTATCAAACGGAATATATTGCTTTCTGGGAAAAAGACCTCAACGGACATTCAATTACACACTGGATTAATGATGGTTTAATGGCTATTTTCTTTTTGTTAATTGGCTTAGAATTAGAAAGAGAGATTTATCATGGTGAATTGTCCAATATTAAAAATGCATCTTTACCTATCATGGCTGCCTTAGGAGGCATGCTAGTGCCTGCCGGTATTTTTCTGATTTTAAATTTTGGAACAGCAACTCAAAACGGAGCAGGAATCCCAATGGCAACCGACATCGCTTTTGCTATTGGAATCTTATCTCTCTTAGGAAAAAAAGTTCCTTCGTCGCTAAAAGTTTTTTTAACTGCCTTAGCTGTTATAGATGATTTGGGAGCCATAATCGTTATTGCTATATTTTATACAACCTCAATCGCATTTATAAATCTTGCAATTGCGTTGGGAATCTGGGTTTTCTTGTTTGTTTTGAATCGTTTGAAAGTTCACAACCTTATCCCGTATCTTATCGGAGGTGTTGTAATGTGGTATTTCATGCTAAACTCAGGTGTTCATGCTACCATCACGGGAGTTATTCTAGCTTTTGTAATTCCATTTGGAAGTGGCGATGAAAATTCTGTTTCTTATAAATTGCAGCATTTTCTACACAAACCGGTTGCTTTTTTTATTCTGCCTTTGTTTGCTGTTGCGAATACCTGTATCGCTATTCAGTCGGACTGGCATGAAGGTTTGAATCACCCTAATACATTTGGAATTATCCTGGGGCTCGTAGTAGGGAAACCTTTAGGAATTTTACTTTTCTCGGCTATTGGTGTAAGTCTTGGATTGTGCAGCTTGCCTAAAAACTTAAAATGGGCTCATATACTAGGTGCCGGAATGCTGGGCGGAATTGGTTTTACCATGTCCATCTTCATCACTATTCTGGCTTTCAAAGATCCTGAAATTATTGTTTTCTCGAAGATCGCTATTCTGATTGCCTCTGTGCTTTCAGGTCTTTTTGGATTATTCTATCTAAAGTTTACTTTGTCGAAGAAAAAGAAGGCCTAGTTTTTCATAAAACAATTAATTCTACAAAACTCTAAAAAACACAAAATCCAAATTCCAATGTATCAACACCTGGAATTTGGATTTTTAAAATAATATCGTTTATAACTATCCTTTGATTTGCTTCAAAGAGGTCTTAATTCCTTTGATTAGCGATGAGCTGAAACCATTATGCTCCATTTCATTCAAACCTACAATTGTACAACCCTGAGGCGTCGTTACACGGTCGATTAATTGTTCGGGGTGTACTTGTTCCTCCAGTAACATTTTTGCCGCTCCTTTGACCGTTTGAGCAGCGATAGCCAAAGCCGTATTAGAATCAAATCCAATTTCGATTCCGGCCTGCATAGAAGCGCGAATATATCTTAAGGCATAGGCTGTTCCGCATGCGCCAAGAACGGTTGCTGCATCCATTAATTTTTCGTCAATTACCGGAGCAGTCCCCAAATCCTGAAACAAATCAACAATTGGTAATGCTTTTTCTCTGTCTTGTTCAGGAAAAGAAATACAGGTTGCCGATTCACCAAACTGCGCAGCAATATTGGGCATAATTCTAACTACTGCAAATTCATTATTGGTTTTAGACTGAAGCATGTCCAGAGACAATCCACTTACAGCCGAGGCAATTGTTTTTCCTTTAATAACAGGCAAAATCTCTGCTAAAACAGTGTCTACCTGATAGGGTTTTATGGTTAAAATAACCACATCAGCTTCCTGAATAGTATGTTTATTATCTGATGAAACCGTAATTCCATACTCTGATAAATACTGAATACTGGCGGTGTTTCTTCTTGTAACGGTAACCTGATTATTTTTAGAGAATTTAGCAATTCCCAAGGCAATAGAAACCCCGAGGTTTCCGCCTCCTATAATGTGTACTTTCATTGCTTTTATTTGGCTGGTTAATAGCGAATTATTGGGTTACAAATTACGCCGATTTTAGAGATCAATAATCACTCTTATCTATTAATTTGTTGCAAAAACTTAGAATCCAAGAATAAGTTTGGCTACTCCGAAGTAGAGCATAATACCAAATACGTCATTGGTTGTGGTGATAAAAGGTCCTGTTGCAATAGCGGGATCGATTTTATTTTTATGTAAAAACAACGGCACTAAAGTTCCCAGAGTCGCTGCAAACAAAATTACTACAATCATCGAAATTGAAATGGCCATTCCTACCAGGTATTGTTGGTACATAATGGAATGATATCCCAGTAAAAGTAATGAAATAATAGTTCCCGAAATCATCGAAACGGTTATCTCCTTGCTAAAATATCCTCTGCTGAATTCTTTTAATGTTCCGTTTGCCAAACCCTGCACAACGATTGCCGAAGCCTGAACTCCAATGTTACCTGCTGTCGCAGAAAGCAACGGCACAAAAATAATCAGAGTTGAATATTTCTGAAAAGTGGCTTCGTTACCCTTTAGTACAAATGATGCCACAATTTCGATTACCATTCCAATTAAAAGCCATGGCAAACGTGCCTTGGTCAATTCCAGAACACTATCGTTAGATTCAACGTCTTGTGTAATACCCGCTGCCAACTGATAATCTTTATCAGCTTCGTCCTTAATTACGTCTACGATATCATCGATAGTAATTCTTCCTGCCAAACGGCCTAACTCGTCTACCACCGGAATTGCTTCTAAGTCATACTTCTGCATGATACGGGCAACTTCAACATCTTCGGTATCAACATTTACAAAATTTAACTTTCTGATGTAAATATCTCCGATCTGTGTTTTGGTAGAAGTGGTCAATAAATCTTTAAGAGACAGCCTGCCTTTCAAACGATTCTCATCGTCAACGACATAAATTGAATGTACTCTGGAAACATTCTCGGCCTGAATACGCATTTCTTTGACACAGGTAAGAACATTCCAGTTTTCATTAACTTTCACCAGCTCTTTTCCCATCAAACCTCCGGCAGTATTCTCGTCGTAACGCAATAATTCGACAATGTCTTTAGCATGCTCAACGTCGTTTAACTCAGAGATTACCTCTGCTTTAATGTCCTGCGAAAGTTCGGCAATAATATCGGCCGCATCATTAGTTTCCAGCTCATCAAGCTCTTCTGCAATCTCTTTAGGCGACAGACGGCTTAAGATGTTTTCACGAAGATCATCTTCTAGTTCCAGAAGAATCTCGGCCGTTTTATCACTATCTAAAACCTTAAAAATATAGGTAGCATCGTCGAAATCCAGCTCGTCCAGAATTTCGGCTATATCAGCATGGTGCAAATCATTAAGTAAAATTTCAAGTTCCTTGTCATTTTTCTTAACAATGTGCTCTTCTAATTGTTGGATTAAGTCTTTGCTAACTTTGAACTCCATCGGCTTCTATTTTTTGAGTCAGTTCAATAAATTCTTCTACGCTAAGCTGTTCAGGACGTTTATCAAAGATAGTGTCTTCTCGCAACTTATCAGTTAAATTTAATGTTTTCAAACTGTTACGTAATGTTTTTCGTCTTTGCTGAAAAGCCGTTTTCACTACTGTGAAAAACAATTTTTCTCCACAAGGAAGACTATAATCTTCCTTTCGGGTCATTCTCATCACACCCGACTTCACCTTGGGCGGAGGAATAAAGACGTTTTCATCTACTGTAAACAGGTACTCTGTAGTATAGAAAGCCTGGGCCAGAACGGATAAGATTCCGTAAGCCTTTGATCCTTTTTTCTCGCAGATTCGTTCTGCAACTTCTTTTTGAAACATCCCCGAAAATTCCGGAATCTGATGTTTAAATTCTAAAGTTCTAAAAACAATCTGTGTTGAAATATTATAAGGGAAGTTTCCGATAATAGCAAATTGCTTGTTCTCGTAAACCTCATTAATATTGTACTTCAGGAAATCCTGAGAAATAATGTTATCTTTTAATTTTGGATAATTTTCACCTAAATACGCCACCGATTCTGTGTCGATCTCGATCACGTGTGTATTAATTGGTTTGTCAAGCAAATACTTAGTCAACACACCCATCCCCGGCCCTATCTCTAAAACCTCATCATATCCGTTCAGGCTTAAGGTATCTGCAATTGCTTTGGCGATACTTTCATCCTTTAAAAAGTGTTGTCCTAAATGTTTTTTAGCTTTTACTTTTTCCATTCTCTTTTCTAGATTCTTAGATTGTCAGACTCCCTAGATTGTTAGATTATTAAAATATCGAATACTCTAACAATCAAATCATCTACTTCTTATTTATTTCACGAAGCTGCTGAATATCGAGTAAATCTTTAGCTCTGTTCGCTTTAATCTTACTTGTAATCAGGTCTTCCAGTGATAAAACATTCCATTTTAAAAATGTTTTATCACTAACCGTTGTTTCTTCACTATCCCTATAAGCCTCATCAAAAGTTTTATTTACCGAAAATCTGGTAATTAACTCCAAATCTAAGTCTGTAGGCGAAAATTTAACGGATATATTCTGTTCTTGTCTTTTCACATTATCAGGAAAATCATCAATTTCATACCCCATATCGTTAAAAACAAGAATCAGTCTTTTAAAATTCTCTGCTGTTGTCTCGATCCAAAAATCAACATCTGCTGAATGTCGCTGATAACCATGAAAATTAACCGCTCCTCCACCTACCATAAGCATACGAACCTGATGTTTATTGGCTAAAGTGATAAATTCATCAATGTTTTGATTCCACAATTTTGACATCCTATTTTGGTTTAATCACAATGAGAAAATTATCTTTATTCTTATCCTCTTTATTCTTAATCGGAAACCTGCTTACCTGTTCCATCAAACGAAAAAAAGCGTAAACTCTTTCGGTTTTAGACAACTTCAGGAAATCTTCCTGTTGCTGTTTGTTGCTTTCTTCTTTTGTTTGAAACCGAATCTCCATCTTTTCTTAGATTGTTAGACTGTTAGATCGTTAGATTGTTGGATTATTCGAAACATCTAATAATCCAACAATCTCTTTTAATGTTCCGAAATCACTTCCAGCTCTGTTCTGAAAGAAAGCATTTTATCAGCAAATAATTCCAACGCTTCTCTATGAAATGCCGGTTCGTCTTCGATATAATAACGTTCTAACGTTTCTTTGCTGTCTGTAACATATTGAACAGAATAGGTAATCCCACCCATTTCTTCCTCAATCATCACTCTGACAATTCTTGCCGAAGAAAACTTTTGTGTGGCCAGAATTTCCGGTATATGTTTCTCTTGCATCCACTTTAACCATCGCTCCTGAACGCTCTCGTGTATATTGGTAGTAACGTTGTAAATAATCATTTTTTCTTTCTAGATTGTTAGACTTCTTAGACTTCTTAGAATGTTAGATTAATGCTTATTAAACTTAGATGCTGAGATATTTTGAGATCTAAACAATCTAAGTGATCTAAAATCTAAGAAGTCTAATGAGCTAAATTATAAATTCTTGTCTCCTCTTAACTCCCGGTATTTTTTTCTGGCATCAACAAAGTAAATACTGTCCTGATGATTAAAAATTACCTTCTCATATAAAGGCTTTGCCTTTTCTGCATTATGCAATTCGTCGTTGTAAATTTCTGCAGAGAAAAACAAGGCTTCGTCGATATAAATTCCGTCACCATGATAGTCAATAATCTGCTGGTACTGCGCCAAAGCTGAGGTGTAATCCTTCAGGCTTTCGTAAATTTTACCTAAACGCAACATTGTAACAGCTTCAATTTCCTGCCCTTTAAACGTTTTCAATATCCCTTGAAACTGAGCTATTGCTTCCTGCTTTTTATTCTGATACATCAAAAAATCACCTTTGGCAAACTGCTTCAAAGCGGTTTGTGTTGAATCGGCAACTGTATTGTCGTTGATCAGTAAAAAATACTCGAGTGCATCATTGGCAATTAATTGCGTATTTGCCGCCTTCAATTCTTTAAACTGTTTCAAAGCCCACTCGAAATCACCTTTGTAATAACTTGTTTTGGCGGCTTTCAAACTCGCTTCATGCGCCATTACATCATTCTTCAAATCCAATTGAATTTGCGAATAATAAATAAGTGCCTGATTGAACTTCTCTTCTAAAAGCAGAATGTCTGCCAGTTCCATTTTCGCATCTGCCTGCTGATAGGCATTCAGATTTAATTCCAGCGCTTTTTTAATAATATCCTTACCTTCTTCTGTCTTTTTGAGACTAAATGCCAGGAAATGTGCCTGAATTATTTGCAAAGATAAGGTAAAAGGAGTTATTTCATAGGTTATGAGCAATTGTTGTAGTTCGGAATTGATTAATGGATACTCTTTTTCCTGCGCTTTATCGATTTTTATCTGCATCAAAGACGAATTTGTCTGAATGAGTAAATCACGATCTTTAGTCGTCTGAAGAATAAAATTAAAAATTTCCTCTGCTGTGTCAGTGTCATCTTCATTTAACGCAAATTGTCCCAGATTAACAATGCTTGAGAGTGATTCCGGGTCGCGTTTGTAAATTGCTTTTTCCTGAATAAAGGCTTTACCGAATTCTTTCTGCTGTACATAAAACCAACTCAGATAATGATTCCAAAACACATCCTGATCTTTTTGTGTTCTCAGAATCAAAGCTTTTCGCATCGCATCTTTAAAAGCGGTATTATCCGTTTCACCGTTCATGAAACGAGACAGCTGTGTCTGTATTAAATTTGCGTTCTGTGGATTTTTGTACGATTCTGTCAGCAGAAGATCAATCATCTGGTCCGTCTGCCCTAACTGTCCGTACAACATTCCGATTTGAAAATTGAAATTATAATTCGGCTGAATTGACATGGCGGTCTGATAGGCTCGTAATGCATACTCAAGCAATACTTTTTTCTCAAAAGAATTACCAACTCCGTAAACATCATTCGGATTGGTTTTAATCTTTTCGATCGCCTGTTCGTAGTAACTTTTGGCTTTCGCATCGTTTTTCTGCAGTTGGAAATTATACCCTAACTCTACTAAAAAAACGCCTTGTTTGTATTTGTTGTAACGATCCTGAATTACTTTCTGTGCAGTGTCAAACTGCTGCAACTGCTGATAACAGTCAATTGTTCTTAAAAAATATTGTGTATTGGACGGCGAACTGTTTAAAAGTTCTTCGTAACTGATTTTAGCTTTTTCAAAATCACCTTTATCGTAATAATACTGCGCAAGCTGTTCATTCTGTGAAAATGCAAAAGCAGACCAGAATAAGACGATATAGATGATGCTGTTTTTCATATTTTAGCTTTTTTTCAGTGTTCAGTGACAGTTTATAGTCACAGTTCTCGATCTCCGTTTGCAGTCGCAGTTTACATTATTCAACGTAGACCGAGACTGAGAACCGCGAATGAAAACTAAATAAGAACATTCTTCTTAGACTTCCAGACAATCAGTCCCAGACCTATCAAAATAAAAGGAATACTCAATATTTGCCCCATGTTAATAAGCATACTATTTTCGAAAGCTTCCTGATTTTCTTTGAAAAACTCAATTATAAATCGCGCCAGAAACAGTAACATCAGGAAATAGCCAAAGATCAAACCATCCGTTTTTCGTATCTTCTCTGATTTGTACATCATCAATAAAATCACAAAAATCAACAGGTAGGCAAAGGCTTCATACAGCTGTGTCGGGTGTCTTGGAATCAAATCATCTCTCTGAAAAACCACACCCCAGTTTCCATTGGTAGGTTTTCCGTAAATCTCAGAATTCATAAAATTTCCAAATCTGATAAAAGCTCCCGTTACCGGAACTCCAATTGCCATTTTATCTAAAAGCCACAGGAATTTTACTTTATACTTTCGGCAATATAAAACCATAGCGATTAGAACTCCTATTGAACCTCCATGACTAGCGAGCCCTTGGTATCCAACAAATTTATAAACTCCCGCAACTTTTTGTATGGGCAACAGAATCTCTATAGGATGCTGTAAAAAATAGGACGGTTCGTAAAAAAAACAATGTCCCAATCTCGCACCCAAAATGGTCCCGACGATCACATAAACCAATAAACTATCAAGATTATCGAGCGAAAGATTTTCTTTTTTGTAAATATTACGCACTATAGCGTAGCCCAGCAGTAATCCGCAGGCAAAAAAAGCGCCATAATATTTTAATGGAAAACTATCTGTAATCCAAAAAATAACGGGATCTGCGTCCCAATTTAAAATCCCTCCCATCTTCCTCTTTTTTTAGTATTCAGTCTCGGTTTACAGTATTCAGTCGCAGTCTCAATATTCAGTGCAATTCACTGGAAACTGAGGCTGCGACTGTAAACCTTATTTCAATCTTAATTTATAATATCAAATCCACAGTATGGACGTAATACTTCCGGTACTACGATTCCTTCCGGAGTTTGGTAATTTTCTAAAATTCCGGCCAAAACTCTTGGCAATGCCAATGAACTTCCGTTTAGGGTATGTGCCAATTGATTTTTTCCGTCTTTGTCTTTGAAACGCAATTTCAAACGGTTGGCCTGAAAAGTCTCAAAGTTAGAAACTGAGCTGATTTCTAACCAACGATCCTGTGCCGTTGAAAACACTTCAAAATCATAAGTCAAAGAAGATGTGAAGCCCATATCACCCCCACACAAACGTAAAACACGGTATGGTAATTTTAATTCTTTCAAAATGTCTTTTACGTGTTCGACCATTCCGTCTAATGCTTCATAAGACTTATCCGGGTGCTCCACACGTACAATTTCTACTTTGTCGAACTGGTGCAAACGATTCAATCCACGCACGTGAGCTCCGTAAGAACCTGCCTCACGACGGAAACATGGCGTATAAGCGGTATGCAAAACCGGCAAATCGCTCTCGTTTAAAATCACATCACGAAACAAATTCGTAACCGGAACCTCAGCGGTTGGAATCAAATACAAATCATCAACAGTTGAATGATACATTTGCCCTTCTTTGTCCGGTAATTGTCCTGTTCCATAACCTGAAGCTTCGTTTACCAAATGCGGTACCTGAACTTCGTTGTATCCGGCAGCAGTATTTTTGTCTAAAAAGTAATTGATCAAAGCACGCTGTAAACGGGCTCCTTTTCCTTTATAAACCGGAAACCCTGCTCCAGTAATTTTTACACCCAATTCAAAATCGATGATATCATACTTTTTCACCAACTCCCAGTGTGGTTGTGCTCCTTCGTGCAAAACCGGAATATCTCCTTCCTGAAAAACGTTCAGATTGTCATCCGGTGTTTTTCCTTCGGGAACAATATCAGCAGGAAGATTGGGTAAAGTGTATAATTTATTGGTTAATTCGGCAGCTAAAGCTTCTGCTTTTTCGCCCAATTCTTTGCTTTTTTCTTTTAAGGAAACTGTTTTCTCTTTCAAGATTGCGGCTTTCGATTTCTCGCCAGCTTTCATCAATTCCCCTATATCTTTGGACAATTTATTAGATTCGGATAAAGTGTTGTCTAATTCTACTTGTGTTGCGCGACGGTTTTCGTCTAATTGCACCACTTCTTCCACAACGCTTTTAGCATCGATATTTCGTTTTGCTAAAGCCTTGATTACTTTCTCCTGATTCTCTCTAATAAATGCGATTTGTAACATAGCTTGTTTTTTATAACTATTGTATTTTTTTTATAATGGAAGCAAATTTAAGGAAATGTTTCCTAAGATCATGACAAAGTTGGTTCTAAAGTTATTTCGAGGCTGTACCACAGAGATTCGCAGAGAAAACACAGAGATACGCAGAGATTACTCTTCACTCTTCACTCTTTAATCACCCTAAAACTTGCTGTTGAATTTGCCATAGTCACTTTAAGCACATAAAAACCAGCAGACAGGGTCGAGACGTCTATTTTTCCATCTGTACTTTTTCCTTTTAAAACAGAAACCGATTCGAAATTAAAAAACTCATAATCAAAGTTTTCGGCATTAAGGTCTTTTATCGAAATTACACTTGTTGCGGGATTCGGGAAAGCATATGGTTTTTTCGTAGTTGTATTTTCATGCGGAGTATTATTGCAGGCACTTTCCAACAATGCTGATAAATCTGTTTCATCATAAATCAGAGCATAATTGAGCTCTTTTACTTTTTGAAACAACTCGCAAGCCTTTTTGTATTTATGCTGCTCCAAATAAATAACCCCCAGATTCTTCATCGCGTACGAATTGTTTTTATCCGTTTCTAATGCTGCTTTTAAATCGGAGATTCCTTTATTTGATTCTCCTAATTTGTGATAGATTAAACCCCGGATGGTTCTTAAATCCCTGCCACCGTAAGCCGAATTTCTGCCTGCAATTGTATTTTCAGCTGCAAAAGCTTTTGCAACATTTTCCATCGCTTTCTCATAATTGCCTGTATCGCTGTACAATCTCGCGAGGCTCCATCTTGCATATGCGTGATCCGGTTTTACAGCTGCAATTTTCTCCAGATAAAAACACGCTAAATCGTATATCTTTCTTCGCTGGAGCAATGAAGCAAAATTATAGAGGATTCGTAAATCGTCCGGAGCACTTTTTATGGCCTTATGGTAATACTGGATCGCAAAACTATCCATTTCGAGTGATGCATAGACAAAGGCTAATCTGTCGTAAAGCTTGCTTCGAAACAAATCTTTCTTTTGTTCTAACGAATCGGCCAGAACGATACTTTTATTTTTAGGATCTTTATCAATCGAGTATTCGACTTTTTTTAAGTCCTCAAGTGCCAGCGTAATATTACCCAAACTAACACTTAACACACCGCGATTGTACAGATCATTCACTTTAGTGGGATTGTAATTTGTTTTGACATTGATTTCAGTAAGCAGTTTGAGGGCTTTTTTTACCGACTCTTCCTTGTCTTTACTGAAAGGCAGTTTGTGATCAATTCTGCTAACTAATTTCCCATGCGAAAAATTCCAGGTGACTAACTTTTCGCCTTCCTGATTGTACTGAAAACAGTCGGAATCTTTTAGCCCTTTTTCGTCGTAATAAAAAACTTCATTTAGGTTTCCGTTCGGATAATATGTTTTGGTACTGTCCGGATTTTTATCTGCTCCGTACCAAATTTGCACCGAAACTACCTGATCGTCGTAATAATAACGGGTAACATTATCAGTTGTATCTGTATTGTTCACCTGACCGGATAAAACTATCGGCAAGAACAGCAAGGCAAAAACCGCCTTTTTACAAATGGAAATTTGTTTTCTCAAGATTTTATTGATTAGACGGAAAATGTAATTTCAGGTAAAATTATTTGTTTTCTTTCAGGATGGATTAAAATCCATCCCAACAATATGTCTCGAGCCAAAGGCTCTTTTCGGTTAACTTTGTGAAGCTTTGTGAAAAACTCCGCGAATCTCTGTGACAAAACCCAACTAAAACCTCTGAACCTTTGCCCCTCTGAACCTAAAAAACTAAACTCTCTTAATCTCATGTCCCACAAATTCCTCCAAAGTCGCGAACATATCATCGACAGAAAGCACTTCGAAATCGGGATGATTTTTTAAAAAATCGGCATTTAGTCTCACCAGGTTTTCTTCTAATTCATAAAACGCATCGTTATTCAGTAAATCACGTATTGGGTTTACGCCTTCCAATTTTCCGCTTAAAAATTTATTGAGTTTTACACTGCTCATCAATCTCACTTTTTTGCTTTGCTGCTGAAACAATTCCAAGTGTTTTTCGGCACCAATTAAAGTCAGACCTTCTTCAATAAGTTCGTTTAATTCTTTGTTCCAACCTGATTTATAGACAAACTGAGCAAAATTCCCTTCTGTATATTGTGACCAATAGAAATCTAAATAATAACTCATCAAAGCATCTTCATGGATGAACTCATCATCGACCCCTTCTTCACGCATTAAATTGATTACCGAAATATTCGAGTGAATCACATCCTGCAGATTCTCACTGTTCATTGCCGTTTCAGAAACTATTATTCTGCCAAATTCTTCCATTTTGAATTTATTTAAGTGTGTTTGATGCAAATTTCGGATAAAATAAACAGAGAACAAAATCTATAATTTAAAGAAAAAGGAATTCAGATTAAAAGACTTAGAACCTAAACAAAAGCAAACGAACTACTTACCGGAAACATAAGATTAGCAGCTATTTTTCTCTTTAAAATCTAGGTAAAAACTTAATAAAAAACATACTTTTGCGCTCTTTTAATCAAAACAAATATTACTCCCACCATTTTTATGAAGCAAAAACTACTTCTTCTCATTCCAAGCCTCTGCACACTCCTGTTTGGGAGCTGTTCTTCCACTGATGCTGTAACATGTTATCTTCCTACTGCAGAAATCAGCAGTAACTCCCCATTAGTACCAGGCGCAACTTTGGAGCTGGAAACCCCCTTTAATGATGGTTTTGAAGTTAAATACAATTGGTCTGGTCCTAATAATTTTCAGTCCAACCTTCAAAATCCAATTATTAAAAATGTTACATCTGCTATGGCAGGAGAATACACCTTAAAAACAACAAAAGGAATCTGCGAAAGTATCGAAAGTAAATTGCTTGTTGAAGTTAATGCTCCCAATATTCCTTGCACTACCAACAAAAATACCATTGTTTTCACAGGTTCTTTCGCTCCAATAAAATTTAATTCAGTATCCACATCCAACAGAACTGATAATTTCACAATGACTGCCAGCTCGTCTCAGGGCGATCTAAGGATAGAATTTGCTAATGATGTAAAACCAGTTCCCGGCATTTATACTATTTGCAGTTCCTGTCCCACTTCTTTCATGGAAAAAAATGAAGTTTGCGTAAGCTTTAATTACTTAGATCTTGCTCGCGCCCGCGAAGGAGTCGTGTATATATCTTCTTCAAATGGAAAACTGACAGCAGCATTCTGTAATGTAATTTTTAAACCATCTTCTTTTACATTAAATGCTTCAACAACTATAACAGAAAATTAAAATGAAACTATTAGTACTAATTTTAATTTTTACATTTTCAAATTCTTTTGCGCAAAACTCCTACATAGTTGACAAAAAAGGAAACAAGATACTTACTCGTGATGAAGTTACAGACATACTCCTGGTAGATAAGCGAATATCGTATGTAAACCTTGGCAAGAGTTGGGAAAAGTATATCAAATTTGAAGATCTCGATCATGCCGTTATAGGCCCCTCTTTACTAAAATCGTTTCATCTAAACCAAAAGAAAAAAGCAGATGTATATTTTGTATATGGCGAAAAAAACGATCGAAAACTTGTTGGTCTTGCCTATATTATAGAAACAATTCAGGGACACCATGTAGAAGGCTTTAAAAAAACTTTTTATGAATTGTATTTAATTGATAATAATGAAACTATTTTAGATCAAATTAACGGTACATCAACAAACACAGAAGGAAAAATAGCACTTCGAGGAGAGATCTCTCCATTCATTAAAAAGTACTTTTCGGATTGCCCTGCCTTAATGACCAAGCTAAGCAAATATGATCTACACGACCAAAATAATCGAGAAATCTTATCCTTTTTCTTCGACACAGAATATATTAAATGCCAATAACATCTACAATAATGAAAAAAAACATACTACTTTTTATCACAATACTATTATATAATTTATCTACATATGCTCAAGCTCCCAGAGGAGTATATATTTCGGCAGGCTTTTCTCAAAACAATTTAAAATCATCTGATTTACTCACTGATTCTAAACCTGGTTTTACAGTTGGAGCACAGTACCATTTGGGTTATCATGAAAATTACAATTTTCAATTCGAGTTTGCATACAAACAAAATATATTAGATGTAAAATATGTCGAGGATAATTTTGAAGAAGCAAAAAACTCGAAATACAAATATTCCGACATAAGTTTTGGAGCTTATGTTAACTATTACATTTTAAAACCAGAAGAGGACAGATTTTTCCTTGGACCTCAGGCAGGTGCTTTCGTTTCATACGTTGACCCAATTACACCATCAAAAGGTGCTGATGTTACTAATCAATACTATTTACCCTATTTATTAAATGAATCCGATCTACAAGACAGTTCTAAATTCAATTATGGGCTAGGACTAGGACTAACAGGCGGATACAATGACTTCAGGTTTGACTTGAGATATAGTTTAGGGTTGGCTAATTTACTGGAAGATGTCCAAACACACAGTTTTGATAGTTCCAATAATTACACCGGCCCCACCCTTCAAGGTAAAACCAATATGATATCAGTTACTATCAGTTACAAGGTATTTTCACTCTCGAAATAGAACCTTTCTTCAGATTTAAAAAAGCAGTAAACATATAATTGTTTACTGCTTTTTTTACGTTTTACCCAAAAGGGAATAATCCAGACCCTATTTTAATTAACAGAAACACAGTCTTTGTGCTCAAAACAGAGAAGGCAGAAAACACGTTCCAATCTAAATAAGATCATATTCATCCGTATTTTTTTTCTGATTCATTTTTGCTACTAAAGCCTTTAATTTTAAAGCACGCTCTCTTTTCTCTTCCTGAACTTTAGCTTTTTTGCGTTTTAGCAATTTGGTATGCAAAGCCTTGTTTTTGCCGTTTTTTTCAGGTCCTTTCGCCATGATTTCATTTTATTAAATTGCGTTTACAAAGATAAAGAACTTATTGCAAAGACAATTATTTAGTACTTTTGATCCGCCCGTTTTCTTTTCTGAATCAAAAAAATAAACAGTTCACTATGAAGATAATATCTACATCTCTTCTATTAATTTTATTACTAATATCTTGTTCTAAAAAAACAGAAGTTAAGAATTTCCCGTTTGATAGCTTCGTTTTTTCATATGCTGGTTTACATCATGATAATTCAATTAAGTTCAATAATAGCGATACTATTTTTCTTCAAAGAAGATATCCCGAACCAAAAGAAAATTTCTATGCCATAATTAATGGTAATATAAAAGAAAAACTATACAAGCATCTTCAAAGTTTAAACATCAATAAATTTAAAAGTGAATATTCACAGAATAATTTGTGTGATGGCAGCGCCTATCTGCTTAACATTTCAAATAATAATAAAAACAAATCGATATTTGTATACGGACATACTGCTCCTAAAGAGCTTTATAATTTTATTAACTCTTTATCCAAGTTTAAAGATCATTTAAAATTTATTCCAACAAAACAGGTCATTGACTTTGGCGATTTAAGTACAATTCTTCCCCCACCACCCCCACCTCCATTAAAAACTAAAACGGAATAATGACACCAACCTTCTTCTCAACACCCGAAAAATTCAGAGCATGGTTAGAAAAACACTATCAAAAAGAAACCGAACTTTTAGTTGGTTTTTATAAAGTGAGTACCAAAAAACCGTGCATGACCTGGTCAGAATCTGTTGATCAGGCGCTTTGTTTTGGCTGGATCGATGGCGTTCGAAGAGCTGTCGATGAAGAAAGTTATACGATACGTTTCACACCCAGAAAAAAATCCAGTATCTGGAGTGCCATCAATATCAAAAAAGTAGAAGAACTCACTAAGGCCGGACTCATGCTCTCCGAAGGCTTAAAGGCTTTCGAATTAAGATCTGAAGAAAGATCTAAAATCTACTCGCATGAAAGAGAAGCCTACCTGCTTGACCCGGAATTTGAAAAACAATTTAAAGCTAACAAAACAGCCTGGGAATATTTTAGCCATCAGGCACCCTCGTACAGAAAAGTAATGATTCACTGGATCATGAGTGCCAAACAAGAAAAAACCAGACTTTCAAGATTAGAAAAAGCAATACAGATAAGTGCCGAACAAAAACGAATGTTGTAACAACTATTGCTTTGCTAAATGATAAATATTAACTTTAATCCGTCTAAAAAAATCTCAGCTAAAAAGAAATAAAAAATGGAGGGAAGAAAAACACTAGAATATTACGTTTTAGATGTATTCTCAAACGAAAGTTATAAAGGAAATCCGCTTTCTGTTGTTTTTACCGATGGTAATTTAAAACTGGAAACATATCAGGATATCTCTAAAGAATTTGGTTACTCCGAAACCTCTTTTGTTTATTATTCTACAAGAGAAAAAGCACTGATGGTTCGTTCGTTTACCCCAACAGGAATCGAGATTGACGGAGCAGGACATAATTTACTAGGGGCTGTTTGCGGTGCTCTCTTAAAAGGAATGCCTATTTTTGATGAGCAAAACGAAAGTGAGCTTTTTGTAATCATGAAACATTCCGCCATTCCGTTAACCGTTACTTTAGATCCGGTTACTTTCTATCCTCTTGTTCAAATGCATCAAAAATCGGCAGTCATTAAGCAAGAAATTCCAACTTATAAAATTGCAGTTGCACTTGGTTTAAAAATTGAAGATTTAGATGTAAATGCTTTTGTTCCTACCATAGTCAATACAGAAGTTGCCCATGCCATGGTTCCCATAAAAAGCAGTCAGATACTCAATAGTTTTGTTCCGGACAATCAGCTTTTAATCGAAATTTCGAAAGAATATAAATTCGAAGGTTTTTATTGTTTCACCATCGCTGATGAAAATGAGGAGCATATCGTCGAAACGAGATTTTTCAACCCAATTATCGGAATAAATGAAGATCCTGCTACAGGAACGGCCGCAGGACCTTTAATTGGCTTTTTAACACAAAAGAAATTCACTAAATCCGACAAAGAATACAAAATACTTCAGGGTGTACGATTAAAACAGCCCTCAATGATTGAAGTAATGAATCGCGAAGAAGATATTCTGGTTGGAGGTTCCTCTACCATAACGATGCGCGGAGAACTTTATTTGTAAAAAAATAATCGATAAAATACAATGTACAAGCAGGCTTCTCTTTTCTCAGGAAACGGTATAAAACTGATGAGCTCTTTTACGAGATGGGTTAAACTTAAACCAAGAATAATCCCAATAATCAATTTCACCTGTTCTACTTTATACCTTAGATAACTTCTGATCATTTATTCCTCAAAAAATATCTAAAATTGCAAAAAGAAAAAACTCCTTCTATACTCTTCTATGACAGATATCCCGTTTTTTTTAGTTCTTGACAGTTTCAGAAACGAGTCCTCCATAGAAAAGCTGTATTGTTCCTCCATAACCTGCGACAGGCAGTAAATCGCCTTCAAACCTATCCCGATAAGCAGTTGGAATTACAGGTGTATGTTTTTTGTTTGTGAGAATTATTACAATTGAATTGTGATGAAAGTCAATTACAAAACAATTCCCTACCCATCCGGTATGACCAAATGCATGACCGGCTTGAGGAAGTAATAAACCATAGATAAGATGGCACAAATCAGTAGGAACTTGAAATCCTAATGCATAAGTTTTATCTATATTTAAAGTATTAAGAAATAAATCTACAGTTTGTTGTGAGCACAGTTCAAAAGCACCATACTTTCCTCCATTCAGAATCAACTGACATAAAACAGAAAGATCATCAGCAGTAGAAAATAATCCTGCATGCCCGGATACTTGTCCCATAGAATAATAAGCAAATTCATCGTGAACTTCTCCCTGAATAGTTTTAGTTCTGATATTTGGAAATGAAACCATACCATCTCTTGTGTTTCCACATCTTTCTGTTGCTTCAAATCGATCTTGCACAAGACCTGTACTATCCAGAATGTACCCGGTATTCTTCAGTCCTAAAGGCTGATATATCTGTTTTTTAACAAATTCATCTTGTCTCATTCCGGTGACTTTTTCTATTATAATCCCCAGCAAAGCAAACCCAATATCACTATACAATGTTACTGTACCGGGTTTATTTAATAAAGGAACCAATGGTAACAATTCGATCGTTCTCTCTCGAGATTGAGAATAAAAATCGGGATCATAATCCGGATCATAAAAATGAAAACTTGACGGCAAACCTGAATTATGATGTAAAACTTGTTTTATAGTAATCTGATCCTTATCACCTCCTGTAAACTCAGGAAGATACTTGTTGACTTTATCTTCTATAGACAATATACGATCATCTATTAATTTCATATAAGAAAATGTGGTCGAAAAAATTTTAGTTAGTGATGCCATATCAAATATTGTATCCACTTTCATTGGTTGAGGATTTGGCATCAGTTCTTTTTCGTTGTATATTCTTTGATTGCCATAACTTTTTTGAAAAATTCTCTCTTCATTTTTAATGGCTGTAAAAACAGTTCCCGGTAAGCCATTGTTGATAGAAAAGATAATTTGACGATCTATTTTTTCGATCCATTCTAAAGGATAACTGTTATTCTCACTTTTCATATTTACTTATTCTTAAATTAACAATGTAAGAATAAACTTGTTTTTATTAAAAACCTAAAATAAAATCATAAATTTTTCACTTGTTTTTCAAAATGGATTACAAAGCAATAAAAGTCATATTGTTTAATCTGATCTTCCCGAAAATCAAAACACAAAAGGGAGCTGTCCAAAGTATGAACAGCCCCCCCTTTTTTATACTAAAAATGTTAGGACTCCTATCGGAGACAAATTTCATTTATGCAATTTTCAGAGATTGACTAAGTCTTTTTGGACAACCTCTTTTATAAAATCGAAACTATTACTTTTTAATTTCCTTTGGTAAGGTTGGTTTTTGCTGAGGCGGAATACGTTTCTTCAAAAACAAAATCTGCCCTAGATGACTCGACTGATGTTCCATAACATGAAACCAGCAATATTGATTACTCATGTCATACTTTGTTTGAACTTCGGCAAACCAGGCATCGTCTCTCTTTTTTAACTCCGAAATTGTTTTGGCTCTTACTTCATTGTAGATGTCTAAATAATATTGAATATCATGCCCTTTAAATTCATCTCGCCCACCCTGGTCCAGATTTAAAGCGGCATTCCACTGTTTCTTTTCTTCTTCATTAAAATCTCTGTTTTCGAAGGTAAAAACCTGATAGTACTTTTCGGCAGCGGCCAAATGCATCACCAGTGCACCAATTCGGTTGGCTTCTGCGTCATGTAAATAATCAATTTCGTACTGATTCATGTTCTTCACTGTTCTTTCTACACGAGACTTAAGATCTTCAAGCATTGATATCATATCTCCAATTTTTGGCGACGCTCCTTCCACATTTCCAATCTTCGCTTCTGCTCGAGGTTTAATCCCGCTTCCTTCCAGTAACAAACTGTTTTTTCCATCAGCACTGGATTTGTCCTGAGTAATTTTGTACTCTTTCACTTTTACACTTGCCTCTTTTGAAATGCCTAAACCCCATTTCGGAATTTCACCATTTTTCAAAGGGGTTTCAAAACTTGCGTTTAAAACCGCCAACGGTTCAAAAACACCTTTGTCATTCTCGATCAGCAATTCGAATTTATCAAAATAGAATTTACCGTTATACAAACACAAACCTCCAAAACTAAGTGATTTACTATTTTTATCGATAGTTCCTTCTACGGTATAAGATTTCCATTCGTTTGATTTAATTGGTCTGTCTCTCATGTTATCAAAAAAACCTTCCTCTTCATTCTTAGTATCAACTCTTGCCCAAACTCCTGCCCAGGCCTGAGGTTCGGTACTTTCTACTTTTACCGACGCGATTACTTTAAACTTCTTTTTAACAGGAGACTGAATTTCTATCGTTTGATTGAAGGATGTCCAATCACTCGAAACCGTCTTTTGTGTTTGAGCCTGAGCCAAAACAAAACATAAAAGCAACAATGGGGTCACCAATTTTTTCATTCTTTATATTTTTAAAAATTTAGGTAAATATAACACACTTTTTTAAGGAAATAACTGATCATATTTAGTAAATCATCTAAAAATGAAAACAAAAAAAGCCACATCAGTTAAGATGCAGCTTCCTTATAAAAAATAACCAAAACCGAAGTTCTTAGTTTGTTTTCATTGGTGGTAAATCGAATGCTTTAGACTCATGTTCGAAATTATTACGGTGCCCGCCATCGCAAAAAGGCTTGTTTGCCGATAATCCGCAACGGCAAAGACCCAATGCCGATCTTCCTTGTAGTCCGTAAACAGCTCCTTCTGAATCCATGATTTCGAAGTCACCTTCTATTTTAATCGATCCGTTTTTATTGATGATAAGTTTTGTCTTGCTCATAAAATTGCTTTTTTGTTCTTTTTTTGAGCACAAAGGTTGCGAAATAAATTGTGAAGATTTTAGCGGGTATGCTAGTTTAAACTGGTTCTATTTTATGGGGTATTGCACAAAGTTACGCGAAGGTTTTCGCAGAGATTCGCTAAGTTCAATTGTATTGCCTGGCTTCGACTTCGCTCAGCCGGACAATAAAACACCTCATCACTCGGGTCTCCCTTCGATCGAAATGAGAAAAAACTCGGTGAATCTCTGTGCTTTTTCTCTGTGAAACTCCGCGCAATAACAAAATCTCAATTCTATTGCTTATTTTTGCACTCAATAAAATTGAGTTATGATACAGAATCCAAAGAGATATACTATCACGGCAGCCTTACCTTACACCAACGGACCTATTCATATTGGGCATTTGGCGGGGGTTTACGTGCCTGCAGATATTTATTCGAGATATTTACGTTTACAAGGAAAAGACGTTGCATTTATTTGTGGAAGCGATGAACATGGTGTTGCAATTTCGATGAAAGCGAAAAAAGAAGGAGTTACACCACAAGAAGTTATCGATAAATACGACGGAATTATTAGAAAATCATTTGCTGATTTTGGAATTTCGTTTGACAATTATTCCAGAACTTCGGCTAAAGTTCATCATGATACGGCTTCTGAATTCTTTAGAACCTTGTACGACAAAGGCGATTTTATTGAAGAAGTGACCGAACAATTGTACGATGCCAAAGCCAATCAGTTTCTGGCAGATCGTTTTGTGGTAGGAACCTGTCCTAAATGTGACAATCCGGAAGCCTATGGAGATCAGTGTGAAAAATGCGGATCGACATTGAATGCTACCGATTTGGTTAACCCAAAATCGACAATTACCGGAGAAACTCCAATTTTAAAAGAAACAAAACACTGGTTTTTACCTTTGGATCGATATACTGAGTTTTTAACCGAATGGATTTTGGTTGGACATAAAAACGACTGGAAACCGAATGTTTACGGACAAGTAAAATCATGGGTTGACGGCGGACTTGAGCCTCGTGCCGTAACGCGTGACCTGGACTGGGGAATTGACGTTCCGGTTGAAGGTGCCGAAGGAAAAAAATTATACGTTTGGTTTGATGCTCCTATCGGATACATCTCTTCTACTAAAGAATGGGCAGCCCGCGAAGGAAAAGACTGGGAGCCATACTGGAAAGATGAAGACACTAAACTGGTTCATTTTATCGGGAAAGACAATATTGTTTTTCACTGTATCATTTTCCCGGCGATGCTTAAAGCCGAAGGAAGCTATATTTTACCGGACAACGTTCCTGCAAATGAATTCTTGAATTTGGAAGGAAACAAACTTTCGACTTCTAAAAACTGGGCGGTTTGGCTGCACGAATATTTAGAAGAATTTCCGGAGAAACAAGACGTTTTACGTTATGCCCTAACTTCGAATGCACCGGAAACCAAAGACAACGATTTTACATGGAAAGATTTCCAGGCAAGAAACAACAACGAATTAGTTGCTATTTTAGGAAATTTCATTAATCGTGTTGCAGTTTTGGTGAACAAAAATTACGATGGATTTATTCCAACACCAAATGAATTATCTCAAGTTGACGAAAATACTTTAGCAGAATTAAAAGCGTATCCGGCCGTTATTTCAAGTTCGGTAGAGCGTTACAGATTCCGTGAAGCTTTGGGCGAGTTGATGAATGTGGCTCGTTTAGGAAATAAATATCTTGCAGACGAAGAACCTTGGAAAGTCATAAAAGAAAATCCGGAGCGTGTAAAAACTCAATTGTATGTAGCCTCGCAAATTGCTGCTGCGTTAAGTATTTTGGCGGAACCATTTTTACCTTTTACTGCTGCAAAATTATCCAGAATCCTGAAAAATGAAGGCAAATTGCAATGGAATGATGTTGCTGAAAATTCAGAATTAATTCCGTCAGGACATCAAATAGGTCAAAATGAATTGCTTTTTGCAAAAATAGAAGACGAAGAAATACAAAAACAAATAGACAAATTGGAAGCGACAAAAACCGCAAATCTTGCCGAAAGCAAACAGCCTGAACCACAAAAAGATCTTATTCAGTTTGAAGATTTTGCCAAAATGGACATTCGTGTAGGAACTATTCTGGAAGCCGAAAAAATGCCTAAAGCCAATAAACTTTTGGTACTTAAAGTGGATACCGGAATCGATGTGCGTACGATCGTTTCGGGAATTGCCGAAAGCTTTTCACCGGAAGAAATTATCGGAAAACGTGTTTCGGTTTTAGCCAACTTAGCGCCAAGAGCCTTACGCGGTGTAGAAAGTCAGGGAATGATCCTGATGACAACCAATGCCGAAGGAAAACTGGTTTTCATCAATCCGGATGCCGATGCTCCGAATGGGGAAACGGTAAACTAATTATTTTAATTAGAAAATGTGGCAATTTGATAATGCGATAATTTTCTAAATTTAGAAATTTATAAACCCGACAGGTTTTAAAAACCTGTCGGGTTTATTGAATTAAAATACAGGTAAAATTCTTACTTATTTATTGTTTCTTTCAATTTTATATTTGTACGTTTGTACTGACAAAATATTCGAGAGACTTTCGATAATAAACTTATTTAAAGTAACAATAAGCGAAACCCTCATCATGGTGCTGGAGCGGGAAACTGCCCTTGATCTATTCTTTTGAATATTTTGTCACACCTAAAATGAGGGTTTCGTGCGTTTAAAATTTTCGATCATGACAGAGGAAAATCAAAAACCAACACAACAAGATGTACTGCCAGCGGTGGCAAAATTTCTTTCCTTTCTTTGGATGGAAGGAGAATTTAGAGAACAACCGGAATATTTGTCCGAGATTTTCGAGGCAATTCTGGAAACAGAGATTGGTGACAACCAGGAGCTGCGCACTAAAATGATAAGCTGTATGAAAACCATTAAAATGCTAACCCAGGCACTTGATCCTTTCTCGGATCAACAAATAGCAAAAGCCTGCAGTGAAATTGCTACAGCTTAAACACTCTCTTAAACGCGTGAAATTGATAATCGATTCACGCGTTTCTTTTTTGGTGTTTTATTTGAGAAAAAAGTAAGATCTTAGCAAAAAATAACTCCTTGAACATGCTAAAAAAAATACTTTTAACATTCCTGCTTTTAAATAATCTGCCTTCTTTTTCTCAAGATATTGCAAAAGAATTTGATTTAAAATTAGAAGAAAAAAGAGATTTTTTTCAGGTCGTCAATGAAGATAAAAAAGAAGTGATTCTGTTTTTAAATGATAAGGAAAAAGCTAACGCTATAAGATTTGATGAAAAATTCAATATTATAGACTCTTTAACGATTGCAAGACCAGAAAAAAAATACGAGAGCATTATTGGTTATAGTCAAAAGGACAATAATTGTTTTGTTTTCTGGGCATCGAAAGACAGAAAAGAAATCAGTTCACAATATATCAATTTTACAACCAAGAAAACTGAAAATAAACCAATTGCTTTAGAACTGAAAAAGGAAAAAATAGTTCAAGAACTTACCATCAACAATAAGTTTTACCTTATTACAATAATAAAAAACACTAGTACTTTAAAGTTTTATATATCTGACGATAATGGGAATCTAAACGAAAAAATAGTTGACTTGTCGCATTTAGAATTTAAGAACATATTTGATCATCCCGAGAACTTATATACTGTTCTAACGGATGAATCTTCAGAACCTTGCTTTCAAACTATAGCCAATGACAGTCCTCCGTCATTAGCATTAAGCTCTAAAAGATACAAAATTTACACCTATAATCCAGAGGAGATTATCTTCACTATTGATAATACTACACATGCTACACAAGTTTTAAGAATTAATCTTCAGGATTTTACACCAAATTTTAAATCTATTAAGCAACAAAAAACAACTAAAGGCGAATATGGTGCAATAACATTTAGATCAAATTCTTTTTTGATTGACAACAAAATTCTTCAAATAAAAACCAATGCTTTCGTTTTGTTTTTTACAATTAGTGATTTAAATGGTAACATTCTTAAAGAATATAAAGTTTTGCATGATCAGGAAATTGATTTTAAAAATTCTGATTTCCTCCAGCAAAAGAACAGCTTTTTTTGGCGAAAGAACGATATTTTTTCCAGCACAAAACCTATTAAAAATTCAGAACAATTTCTTAGAAGAATTAAAGACGCGCCTAGTATATCGTGCTATAATTTGAATGGAATTTATTATACCGCTATTGGAAGTTCAGAAGATATAACTCAAAGTTCTGTTGGAATATCAATGAATCAAAATTTAATGAGTACGGGTGGAATGGGAATGAATGGAACTACAATGATACCTTTTAATTCAGGAAGAAGTTATACCGTAACGAATTTAATTTCCTATAAAAACAAAGCCGTAGTTTATACGAATTGTATATTTGATTCTACTTTTAATCATATTGATCGTGAGATGAAAATCTCCGCTTTTGACAAAGCTAGAATTTTCTTAGAAGAGAATGAAGAAATTAAAAAAACGGTATCAATATTTTCTAAAACTCTATACAAAGATCTAATACTTTTTAAGTTCAAAAACAGTTTATATCTAGGAAATTATAATAAGAACAATAAAAAGTACCAAATTTTCAGCTTTACCGAATAACTGTAATAAATTTTAAACTTCTTTAGAAAGAACATGAGCTTTTAAATCAGCTATTTAGAAAGTACAAATTAAAACAAAATGAAACTCACCAAACCAAGATTAGCCCTGATTGGCGGAATACTTTGTATTTCGATTTTTCCAATATTAGTCAAACTAAAACTGGCTCCGGGATTAATCTCGGCTTTTTACAGAATGTTTTTTGCGGTACTCTTGCTTTTACCTTATGTACTGGTTACTAAAAGCTTTAAGCTTCCGAAAACCAAATTCATACTATTAGCCGTGCTTTGCGGAATTCTATTCTCTTCGGATGTTGCTGTTTGGAATATTGCTATTCAGGATTCGAGTGCAACTCAGGCATCTTTGTTAACTAATTTATCACCGCTTTGGGTTGGAATTGGTTCTTTTTTCTTTCTAAAAATCAGACCAGCCACCAATTTCTGGATCGGAACTGTCGTTTCCTTATTCGGAATGGTCACGCTGGTGGGATTTGAATTTTTCATGGATTTGAATTTTGATCAGGCCTTTCTGTTTGCCGTTTTATCGGGTATTCTTTATTCGATTTATCTTTTGGTGAGCAAAAAAGCACTCTCAGAAATCGATGTTTTATCTTTTATGACTATCAGTTTACTGGCATCGAGTATTTATTTAGGAATTCTATGTTATGCCCTGGATCAGCCTTTTGCAGGTTTCTCCAATACGGGTTGGTTTGTACTGGCACTTCAGGCCGTAATTTGTCAATTGTGTGCCTGGCTATCCATCAGTTATGCCACCCAGCACATGCGCGCCACAAGAGTTTCGTTAAGTTTATTAAGTCAGGCCGTAATTACTTCGATATTAGCTTGGTTGTTTTTAGAAGAACAAATAACTTTACAAATGGTTTTCGGCGGAATCATTTTGCTGTTCGGAATTAGAATTACGTTCTATGATAAGACGATCTCATTAAAAAAGCTTTTCTAAGTCATTGGCTCGCGGATGACGCTGGTTTTGCGGATTTTCGCAGATTGATT
Source organism: Flavobacterium lipolyticum (assembly GCF_020905335.1). NCBI lineage: Bacteria > Pseudomonadati > Bacteroidota > Flavobacteriia > Flavobacteriales > Flavobacteriaceae > Flavobacterium > Flavobacterium lipolyticum. The sequence continues at coordinate 1,725,341 of NZ_JAJJMN010000001.1, forward strand.
ATTCATCTGAATCATTAAATTCGTGAATTCGTAATAAAAGGTTTCACGCAGATTTAGCAGATCTGGCAGATTATTTTAAACTGCGACAATAAAATTCGTGAATTCGTGGCTAAAAAAATACTCTCGCAGATTTAGCTGATCTGGCAGATTTTTTTTAAAATCTTTGAAATCATTCCAATCTGTGGCAAGAAAATTCGTGAATTCGTGGCGAAAAAATACTCTCGCAGATTTAGCTGATCTGACAGATTTTTTTGAAATCTTTGAAATCATTCTAATCTGTGGCAGTAAAATAAAAATTCGTGCATATTCGTGAAATTCGCGGCTGAAGAATTCTCACGCAGATGGCACAGACCGATTGTAAAAAATAATTCGTGAATTCGTGGGGGAAAAAATGCTCTCGCAGATTTAGCTGATCTGGCAGATTTTTTTTTAAAATCTTTGAAATCATTCTAATCTGTGGCAATAAAATTCGTGAATTCGTGGCTAAAAAACCTGAAACAAGAAAAACTTCAAACCTGAAACAAAAACATTATGTTACATAAAAACAAAATCCCCAACTTAAAAGTAATCGCATTTGATGCCGATGACACCTTATTTGTCAACGAACCTTACTTTCAGGAAACCGAACATAAATTTTGCGCTTTGATGGAAGATTATCTTTCCCATCAGGGAATTTCGCAGGAACTATTCAAAATCGAAATTGAGAACCTGTCTCTGTACGGTTACGGAATCAAAGGCTATATTTTGTCGATGATCGAAGCTGCAATGAAAATCTCCAACAATACCATTCCGATTGAGGTTATCGAAAAAATCATCCAATACGGAAAAGAACTACTCGAGAAACCTATTGAATTGCTTGACGGCGTCGAAGAAACCCTAAAAACACTACACGGAAAGTACAAACTGGTTGTAGCCACAAAAGGCGATCTGAAAGACCAGCACAGCAAATTGCATCGCTCAGGATTGGGGCATTATTTTCACCATATCGAAGTAATGTCAGACAAACAGGAAATTGATTATACGAAATTATTAGGCCGTTTAGACATTCAGGCAGAGGAATTCCTGATGATCGGAAATTCCTTAAAATCAGATGTACTACCGGTTTTAGGCATTGGCGGTTATGCGGTACATATTCCGTTTCATACCACTTGGGAGCATGAAAAAATCAGTCACAAAATAGAACACGAACATTTTAGTTCGTTTGAAAAAATCACTGAAATCCTTCAGAACTTATTGTAATGAAAACACTTTTAGACTTAGAAAACTGGAATAGAAAAGAACACTTTGCACACTTCATTCAAATGGAAGAACCCTTTTTTGGTGCTACCGTCGAGATTGATTGTACGCAGGCCTACGAAACGGCCAAAAGTCTCGAATCCTCCTTTTTTATTTATTATTTGCACAAGACACTGGTTGCCGTAAATGCAATCGAAAATTTTAGATACCGAATTTCGGGAGATCAGATTTACATCAATGACCAAATCGATGCCTCAGCAACCATCGGACGTGAAGATGGCACTTTCGGATTTTCATTTATAGAATACCATCCTGATTTTAAAACCTTCGAAAAAACGGCTTTACAGGAAATAGAACGCATTCAGAATACCACGGGACTTTTTACAAGGTCTTTTGAAAATGATAATTTAATTCACTTCTCGGCAATTCCGTGGTTGAACTTTACGTCACTTTCACATGCCCGCAGTTTTACCTTTCCGGACAGCTGCCCAAAGGTTTCTTTCGGAAAAATGATGGTTTCACCAACCGGAAAAAGAACCATTGCCATGTCTGTTCATGTGCATCACGCCTTAATGGATGGATTACACATGGGACAATTTGTGGATTATTTTCAGGAATTAATGAATCAATAATTCGCACACAAGAGGTTTAAATTTGGAATAATTTTTGTCGATAAAAGCATATGAAAAAACTACTCCTTCTCTTATTAGTAACCTATCAGTCGACCCTGTTGAGTCAGACAGTTTTGGCTTCTTATCCTTTAGATTTAAAGAGGTACGATCAGAATAATACAATCGTTAATGTCGAAAATAAGGCAACGCACGATGTATTTGTTTTTGCCACAAATACTCAGAATCTTACTATTTTAAGATACAATAGTGCTTTATTTTTAAAGGACGAATTTACAGTATCACGTGCCAATCTTGAAAACAAATCGATATTGGGCTATAGTTTTAGTGAAGACGGAAACCCAACACTTTATTGGGCTTCCGAAGAATCTTCGGAAATTTTTGTGATCAAATATTATTTGGAAACCAAGACGTATAAGATTTTAAAATTTCTGTTCCCTTCCGCGAGCGAATATATCGTAGCTAAGTTTCAAAGCAACAATCTACTCTACCTGTTGTCTAAAGAACTCACAAGTCATACTTTAACGGCCTATGTTTTTAAAAACGGAATTGTAGAAGAGCGGATATTTGATTTTGCTCCTTTTACCTTTCAAAACAAAAGAGGCCAGTCGGTAAGTTTTTCACAGCTCATCAAAGAGAATCCAATTATAAAAATTGATCCGGAAGATTATACGCCTTTAGACAAAGCCTCCAAAAAAAGTAAAATTTATCTCGAAGACAATCATCTTATTCTGACGCTGGATCATAATGCGAAAGAAACACGGCTTTTTGATCTCAATCTGGAGAATCAGGACGTTATTGAAAAGAAAATTGTCCAATCTGAGATTAAAACCCCTCGCAAAATAAGCAACTCCTTCTATCATGAAAAGAAGCTTTATCAAATCAATGCCAATGAAGATGAACTGGTTCTTGACATTAAAAATTATGATTCGGGCGAACTTATAAAAAATATCAGAGTTACAAAGGAAGATACGATTCGATTTAAAACCTCACCTTTCCTCGTTCAGCAAGGCGGTGAAAGAAAACCACGGGAATTAAAGAATACGAAACGTTTTCTACAACATCTCGCTGCTTTAGAAATAGGTTTATCACTTTATAACAATGGAATTAGTACTTCTATGACACTCGGTGGAACTCCACGTGTTGGCGGCGCTTACTATACGGTCATGAACGATACTTTTACCTGGGATTATTTGCCGGTTGTGAATGATGAAACCGTATTTTTTGAAACGGCTTTAAACCAAAAATCAGAATTTGTTGCCAAAGATCCTGCACCAATGGCGCTTGACAACTTGTATTACTTTTTAAACAATAATAGAAAAGCGATTCTGGACAACATTTTTAGATTTGACGATTATTATATTTTAGGATATTACGATACTGCTTTAAAACAATATCAGATGCGAAAATTTACCGATGGATTTCCGGAAAATGAAACACAAAACCCGATCATCGATAAGGCTGTATTTTCGAAACCATTTTCATTTGAAAGACCTTAATTTTATTGAGAATTAATCCAAATGTCTGATGTTTTCAGGTTTGAAAAAAAAGGGAATGGATTATTTTCTCTAACTTTACACAAAAGAGAAATATTATGTTATCAAAAAATATCGAAATAGCTTTAAACAAGCAAATCCGCATAGAGGCAGAATCTTCGCAAACCTACCTTTCTATGGCTTGTTGGGCTGAAGTACACGGACTGGAAGGAATTGCGCAATTTATGTACACACAGTCAGACGAAGAGCGCGCACACATGCTAAAGTTAATAAAGTATGTAAACGAACGCGGTGGTCACTCTCATATTACCGATTTGAAAGCGCCTAAAACATCTTATTCGACTTTCAAAGAAATGTTTGAGGAACTTTACAACCATGAACTTTTTGTTTCAAAATCAATCAACGAATTGGTACACATTACTTTTGAAGAAAAAGATTATGCAACACATAATTTCTTACAATGGTATGTTTCTGAACAAATCGAAGAAGAAGCGACTGCTAAGTCAATCTTAGATAAAATCAACTTAATTGGAGATGACAAAGGCGGACTATACTTGTTCGACCGTGATATTCAACAATTAACGGTTACAAGTTCGATCGCTATCAACCCAAAATAAAAAAAGTTAAAGTTTATTTAGAACATTTAAAAATAACTTTTTTCTTTTATATTTGTCTCTGTTTTTATAATACAGAGGAAAATTGAGCAAGAAAGAAAAAGACAAGGACAAAAAAAAGGATAAGAAGAAAAAGAAAAATAAAGCTGCTATCCTTGAGAACATTAAGAAGTTGGAAAACTGTAAATCTTCTTGTTGTGAGAAATATAAAAAAAGCGAAAAGAAACGTTGCTCGCGTTGTCCTATGTTTGATTTATTCAAAAAAACTGCTTAACGAAATATACAAACCCACCATTTGGTGGGTTTTTTAATTTTGGGAATATTGCTCTGAAAGAGCTTTAGCAATAGAATGCTGCGCAGCACTATGAGCAACGATAACGAATATCGGTTACGCCCTGAAAGGGCAGAAGCTTATGCACAAAAGTTGGATTTATATCATTTTGAATTATACTTTATAAAAGAGCGGTTGATTCTTTATTGGAACTTATAATGTATAGTTTGCTTTTGCCCTTTCAGGGCAATTCTGCACCTTAACCTAATTCATAGTGCTGCGCAAGATGCTGTTGCTTTTAGGGCTTTCAGCCCTTTTTTTCCCAACTCTTGAGATTGATCCCAAAACAATAGAACACGCATGAAACGAATTCGCATCATCTGTATTACAATGCAGAAGAAAATCTTAACTTTTACAATTGACTCGCACAATACTTAAATCTTTGCGTAACTTTGCTTTTCTCCATTGCATTCCTCACGGTTAAAATTAATCCCATTTTTTTTACGATTCATTCAGTTCATCTATGAAAAACGACATTACGATACCCAAATCCTCACTTGATTTTTTATCTCTGCTTAAAGAAAACAATAACAAGCCCTGGTTTGAGATACATAAGCCCGAATATCTAATCGAGCTAAATCATATTGAAACTTTTTCAGGTGCTTTGCTTCAGGAACTCTCTAAAACAGATGTACTGGAAACAGCTTCCGGCAAAAAAAGCGTATACAGAATCTATCGTGACATTCGCTTTTCTAAAGACAAAACTCCTTTTAAAACCTTTTGGGGAGGCAGTTACACCAGAGCAACAAAAGAAAGACGCGGCGGTTATTATTTTCATCTCGAAAAAGGAAATAGTTTTCTGGCCGGCGGTTTTTGGGGACCAAATGCAGCAGATCTCAAACGCATCCGAGCCGAATTTGGTCACGACTCTCAAGCCATGCAGAAAATACTCCAGTCAGAATCTTTTATCAGCACTTTTGGGACTTTGCAGGGAGAACAACTTAAAACGGCTCCCAAGGGCTACGACATAAACCATGAAGCGATAGATTTGCTCCGATTCAAATCGTTTCTGCTTATCAAACGTTTTACGGATGAGGAAGTTCTGAGTCCTCTTTTTCTGGAACAGGCTCTCACTACTTTTAAAAATATGAGACCCTTTTTTGATTATATGAGTGAAATATTAACGACAGATATTAACGGAGTTTCTATCCTCTAAAACCCTTACTTACTAAAAATACTCAACCCGACAGGTTTTGAAAACCTGTCGGGTTGAGTATCAAATAGTACTATATTTACTTCAATAGTAAAATTTCATTTACGACTACTTCCGTTACATATCTTTTTTCACCATTTTTGTCGTCGTAGCTTCGGTGAGTCAGTTTGCCTTCAACAGCAATTTCTTTACCTTTCACTACAAACTTTTCGATTATTTCGGCTGTTTTGCCCCAGGCTGTAACACGATGCCATTCGGTTTGTTCGATTTTTTCTCCTTTGTCATTAGTATACTTTTCATTGGTAGCGATATTCAAATACGCTAATTTTCTACCGTTTTCTAATGTTTTAATTTCCGGATCGTTTCCTACGTTCCCAATTAACTGTACTCTGTTTTTCATTGCATTCATGGCGTATAATATTTAAATGTTAGTATAAAATGAATTCGTTCATCAAATTCAACAGGACAAAGATCCGACGAACGCCAGCAATTATCCGGTAGACAACTATTTACTTTCGGTTGTAACTATTTGTAACCGTTTGTAAATGGAATTTATTTCGTATATTTGAGATAAATCTTACGATATGCAGACAAAAATCAATAAAGTTGAATTGCGTAATTTGGAATTTGACGACTACAAGCAGCTAAAAGATTCTATGGTAGAATCCTATCCCGAGATGGCAGATTCGTACTGGAAAGAGGACGATATTAAAAGACTACTTTCTATTTTTCCTGAAGGGCAGCTCGTCATACTAGCAGATGGAAAAGTCGTTGGATCGGCCTTATCCTTAATTGTCGATGAAAAGCTAATCGACAAAAGACACAATTACAAACAAGCAACAGGAAACCATACTTTTTCTACCCATAATAAAAATGCAGAGATCCTCTATGGAATCGATGTTTTTATTCACCCTAACTATCGCGGTTTACGTCTCGGCCGGCGTTTATACGATGCCCGAAAAGAGCTTTGCGAACAGTTAAATCTGAAAGCCATCGTTTTTGCCGGCAGAATTCCAAACTATGCCCAGCATTCTAAAAAGCTTACTCCAAAAAACTATATCGACAAGGTAAAACATAAAGAACTGCACGATCCGGTACTTTCGTTTCAGTTAAGTAATGACTTCCATGTATTGCGAATTATTAAAAACTACCTTGAAGGTGACGAAGAGTCGAAAGAGTTTGCGGTACTTTTAGAATGGAACAATGTGTATTACGATGAAAGTCCAAAACTAATTAACCTCGAAAAAAGTGTCATCCGTTTGGGACTGATTCAATGGCAAATGCGTCCGCTGAACAATATTGAAGAATTTTTCGAGCAGGCCGAATTTTTTATTGATGTCGTTTCGGGTTACGGAAGTGATTTTGCTTTGTTTCCCGAGCTTTTTATAGCTCCTTTAATGGCCGATTACAATCATTTATCTGAAGCCGAAGCCATTCGGGAACTGGCCCGATATTCAGACCCTATCCGAAAGCGTTTTCAGGAATTTGCTATTTCATACAATATCAATATCATTACCGGAAGCATGCCTTATCTGGACAATGGAAACCTTTACAATGTTGGTTTTCTTTGCAAAAGAGACGGAACTTCGGAGATCTACACTAAAATCCATGTAACTCCCAATGAAGTACAGCATTGGGGAATGAAAGGCGGCTCTCAGTTTAAAACTTTTGATACGGATTGCGGAAAAATCGGCATTCTGATTTGCTATGATGTTGAATTTCCGGAACTTTCAAGAATTATGGCCAACGAGGGAATGAACATTTTGTTCGTGCCATTTTTAACCGACACTCAAAACGCCTACACCAGAGTGAAACACTGTTCGCAGGCACGTGCCATCGAAAATGAATGTTATGTCGCTATTGCCGGCTGTGTGGGCAACCTCCCGAAAGTAAACAATATGGACATTCAATATGCTCAGGCCTCTGTTTTTACACCTTCTGATTTTGCTTTTCCGAGTAATGGAATAAAAGCCGAAGCAACGCCAAATACAGAAATGACTCTTATAGTTGATGTTGATCTAAACCTGCTGAAACAACTTCACGAACATGGGAGTGTACGCACATTAAAAGATCGAAGAACCGATTTGTACGAAATTAAAAAGATAGATTCATGAAAACATGCCTCGAATGCTCCGAAAAAATTGTAGGCAGGGAAGACAAGAAATTCTGCTCAGACAGCTGTCGAAATGCTTACAATAATAAAATAAACAAAGACAGTACGAATTTCATGCGTAATGTAAACAATAAATTACGAAAAAATTACCGAATTTTGAGCGAACTAAACCCTAACGGGAAATCTAAAGCAACAAGGGATAAAATGACAAACAAAGGTTTTGATTTCGATTTCTTTACCAATATCTTGCAGACCAAAACAGGAAACACCTACTATTTTCTGTACGACCAGGGATATCGCTCTTTGGATAATGATTATTTTATGCTTGTTAAAAAAGAATTATAGTACCTATCTACCATGAAAAAAAACCAAACCTCAATTCTAGCCATAGTTTGCATTCTTGCCATTCTTGGTATTATATACGCCACAATGATGCCGCAGGTAATCTCTAAAGGAGATGAGGCTCTTGCTGAGTTTTCTACGGACAGAGCTTTAAATCAAGTCAGAATTATTGCGCAGAAACCGCACTATGTAGGTTCTCTCAATCATGAACTCGTAGCCAATTATCTTAAACTTGAACTAAACCAAATTGGTTTGGAAACCAGTGTTCAGGAAGGCTTTACTTTAAATGATAGAGGACTTCTTGTAAAATCAAAAAACATTCTTGCCCGCATAAAGGGTACCAACAATACAAAGGCACTTTTACTTCTTTCCCATTACGACAGTGCTCCACATTCTTTTTCAAAAGGGGCAAGTGATGACGCTTCAGGTGTCGCAACTATTCTCGAAGGAATTCGTGCTTTTTTGTATGCAAAACAACCGCATAAAAATGATATTATCATTCTTTTTTCAGATGCTGAAGAACTGGGGTTAAATGGTGCGGCTCTTTTTGTAAACAGCCATCCGTGGGCAAAAGATGTAGGTTTGGTTCTTAATTTTGAGGCAAGAGGATCCTCAGGTCCAAGTTATATGTTAATGGAAACCAATAAAGGAAACAAAGCATTGGTAAAAGAATTTTCTAATGCAAAAACTACTTATCCTGTTTCCAATTCACTTATGTACAGCATCTACAAAATGCTTCCAAATGATACCGACTTAACGGTTTTCAGAGAGCAAGGAAACATTCAGGGATTCAACTTTGCTTTTATAGACGGTCACTACAATTATCACACACAACAAGATGATGTTCAGCACCTGAACAAAACAACTTTGGCTCATCAGGGAACTTACTTAATGCCCTTATTAAAATATTTTTCCAATGTAGATTTAAATACTACAACTTCAACAGAGGATGATGTGTACTTTACTGCTCCGTTCTCCTTCATTAACTATCCTTTTTCATGGGTATGGCCAATGACAATTATTGCTTTAGGATTGTTGATTGTTTTCATCTTTATAGGAAAGGTTAAACGTGTTATCACTTTCAGAGAAATATTCAAAGGATTTGTTCCTTTATTAGGATCTCTCATCATAGCGGGTCTGGTAACCTTTTTAGGATGGAAAATTGTATTACAGATTTATCCGCAATATTCTGACTTATTGAATGGATTCACATACAACGGTCATGCTTATATCGGTGCATTTGTAACACTAAGTATCGCCATTTCATTTGCCTTCTACCATCATTTTTCAGAAGCTAAAATTACCATGAATCATTTTGTAGCACCGTTGCTACTCTGGATCATCATGAATGCATTTGTAGCTAATAGTCTGACTGGTGCAGGTTTTCTGATCATACCGGTATACTTCGGCATACTCCTGTTCGGAATTTTTGTTCTTACTCAACATTATAGCCTCGGACTCAACCTCCTTTTTAGTATTCCGGCATTCGTTATCATCGCTCCATTTATTGTAATGTTTCCGGTTGGTTTAGGATTAAAAATCCTCTTTGTAAGTGCTATTCTAACCGTATTACTTTTTACATTGGTATTACCGATATTTGGTACGTTTGCTAAAAAAGGGATCTGGACGATCTTTTTCTTTGCTGTTTCAATTGGCTTTTTTATCTATGCAGGATACCACTCCGATTACGAACCAGGAAAAGCAAAATCAAACAGTTTACTGTACGTTTACAATGCCAATACCAACTCTGCTCTTTGGGCAACTTACGATGTTAACCTTGACGATTGGACCAAAACTTATTTAGGTCAAAAAAACCAGAGCGCTATTGGTTTAAATACATTACCAATAGCCAGCAAATACAATTCGGGCTTTACGTATAGTGCGATTGCTCCTGTAGTCGACATACCGAAACCAACCATTGCATTTTTAAAAGACAGTGTGGTTGGCAATAACAGGTATTTAAAAATAAAAATCACCCCAAACAGAAAGGTAAATCGTTATGATATTTATGCCAATCCAAAAATGACTTTTTTCAATTTCAAAGCTAATGGAGTTGCAGCTTCAGGACAAAAAGGAAATCGTCTGGAACGCGATGGCATGAAAATCTTATGTTACTATGTGGTAGGCAATGAACCTCTTATCATGGAATTCTACACCAACAAATTGACCGTTCTGGATATGGATTTAATTGAAAGTTCTTTTGATTTGATGACCAATCCGCTGCTTAAAGTAAAACCAAGAAGCGATTGGATGATGCCAACACCTTTTGTATTGAATGACGCAGTACTCCTTCAGCAAAAAATAAAACGCTACACAGCACCCGCAACTATTCCTGCACCTGCAGCAATAGCGAAAGACAGTACTGCCATAAAAAAAGACAGCTTAAAACCTATTGCAAAGCCAATTGTAAAACCACAATAAAAAACACTTATTATGGCAACCAATATCTCTACAGTTCTTTTAAATGCTCCCTCAGAAAAAGTCTGGAATGCACTCACTCAACCGGAGTGGGTCAAACAATGGCAATACGGCAGTGACTTAATCACAGACTGGAAAATTGGTAATGAAATCAGATTTAGGAACGAATGGGAAGGTCAGGTTTTTGAGCAATGGGGGACTGTTTTGGAGATTATCCCCAATCAGAAAATCAAATATTCCTTATTCTTCCCCAGACCGGAATTAGAGGACAAACCCGAGAATTACTTCGTAATGAGTTATGTCTTAACAGAAGAAAATCAGAAAACAAAACTCGAAATTGTTCAGGAAGACAATCGCCCCGGAGCAGTTCAGGAAAAACCTCAGGATGAAGAAAACCCAATTTTACAAGCTTTAAAAGCTTTAATCGAATCGTAAAATGAATTTTAAAATAATAAAGGCAAACTTTATATAAAGTTTGCCTTTATCTTTTAACAGGCGCATTCCATTCTCAAACCTGTCTGTCCCCCTTTTGTTCCCTCAGTGGCATAACCGTCCAACTTCCACCACTCGATCCCTCCTATTAACTCTTTCACCTTAAAGCCGAGTTTTGTCATATTCAAGGCGCCCTTTGTCGAAGCATTGCAGCCAATTCCATCACAATAAGTTACATACAAAACTTCTTTGTCTAAATGTTGGGTACGCTCCAGCGTCATTTCACGATGCGGAATATTGATTGCTGTGGGAATGTGTTCTGCTTCAAAGCCAAAAGCTTTGCGCGCATCAATAGCGATTACTTTCTCTCCATTGTTCAGGGCATCAAATAAATCAGACGGATCTATTTCGAACGCCAGCTTATTCTCATAATGTTTAATTTGTGCTTCCATTTTTTTACAGTTTTACTATTTCAGTTTTTCAAATGTAATGTAATGGCTCCTTCCATAAAAACGAAAAGAATTCATTCAGTTGATTACTTTTTTTCATAGAAAAGCCATCCTAAAATTTTGTTCCTTTGTACTTCTAATTCCCAAAAAAATGGAAATACGTCATTTACGATTAATAAAAGCAATTGTTGAAGAAGGAAGCATCACTAAGGCAATTGACAAGTTGCATCTGACACAATCGGCTTTGAGCCATCAGCTTAAAGAAGCCGAGTATCAATTGGGAACCGCCATTTTTCTGCGCAGCAATAAAAAACTGGTTCTAACCAAAGCCGGCGAAAAGATCTACGAACTTGCCAATGAAATTTTGGACAAACTTTTGCAAACCGAATTGCAAATCAAACAAATGGTTTATGGAGAATACGGTGAAATCAGAATTAGCACCGAATGTTTTTCAAGTTATCATTGGCTGCCATCGGTTTTAAAACAATTTCATTTTTTATATCCAAACGTCGAACTTAAAATTGTAACCGAAGCAACCCATATTCCGATACAAAAATTACTGGAAAACACCATCGATATTGCCGTAATAAGCGATCAGATCAAAGACAACAACATTAGATATATTGAGCTTTTTCAGGATGAAATGGTTATGGCCGTCTCTGAAAACCACGCCTGGGCAACTAAAAAATATGTGGTAGCCAAAGATTTTATCGATGAACATTTACTCATTCACTCCTTTCCGATGGAAACGGTTACCATACATCAGTTTGTACTGGCCCCCGCCAAGGTAACCCCCAGAAAAATAACTGCCCTGCCGCTTACAGAAGCATCGCTCGAAATGGTCAAGGCCGATATGGGGGTAATATCAATGGCAAAATGGGCCTTGTTACCTCATTTGAAAAACAATCCGATAAAAGCTGTACAAATTGGAAAAAACGGTTTAAAAAGAAAACACTTTATTGCTATTCGGGAAAATCAGGAATATCCGGACTACTTTTATCGCTTCATCACTTTTTTACAAAACGAAATCAATCTTCAATGGAATATTCAATAAGAAACTGTGAACCTTCAGACTTACCAAAACTAGTGGTTTTATGCCAAAAACATGCGGAGTATGAAAAAGCTCAGTTTTCTTCGGAAGGAAAAGAAAATAAGTTAAAAGAAGCTTTGTTTGGCGATCGTCCAAAAGTACATTGTCTGGTGGTTGCAACAAAAGATACGATTGTAGGTTATGCTTCCTTTACTTTTGACTTCTCCACCTGGAATGCCGCAAATTTTCTTTATATGGACTGTTTGTTTCTCGAAGAAGAGGCCAGAAGTTTTGGTATTGGCGAAATACTGATTGAAAAGCTAAAACAAATTGGAAAAGAAAACAATTGCGTCAATATGCAATGGCAAACCCCGCAATTTAACGAAAGAGCCATCAAATTCTATCACCGAATGGGCGCAAAAGGAAAAGACAAAGTGCGATTTACTTTGGATCTCTAATATTCTAATCCCGCAAAGAGGTAAAAAAATCAGGTAAATACTGGTTTTAATTCTTTCCAGCTACGAAAGGCTTTATCTTTGCAACTTTAAACGAAAAATGACACAAATCAGTATTTTAGGATGTGGCTGGCTGGGATGGCCTCTGGCGAAAAAGCTAATTAAAGAAGGACATTCGGTAAACGGGTCAACGACTTCGGAAAATAAACTTCCGAGTTTAGAAGCATCGGGAATAAAGGCTTTCCTGGTTGCGCTTGAAAGCGAATATGTTTCAAACAGCATCACTAACTTCCTGGCGGAAAGTGAGATTCTGATTATTGATATACCGCCTAAATTACGAGAAAAAAGCGCCAGTCTTCCGACTCCGTCTGAGAGGATATTTGTTCGAAAAATGGAGAATCTGATTCCGTTTATAGAAAAATCAACGGTAAAAAAAGTTCTTTTTGTAAGTTCAACCGCAGTTTATGGGAATGAGAACGCGACGATCACAGAAGATACACACCCAAATCCGGAAACCGAAAGTGGTAAACAATTGCTTTTAGCGGAAGCTTTGCTTCAAAAGAATCAAAACTTTGCAGCCACCATATTGCGTTTTGGCGGTCTAATCGGAGAAGATCGTCATCCGGTAAAATTTCTGGCCGGAAAAGAAAACCTTGAAAACCCTGATGCACCGATAAATCTGATCCATCAAAACGATTGTATCGCCATTATCGAAGCAATCCTAAATCAGGCTAAATGGAACGAGGTCTTTAATGCCGTAGCACCTTTTCATCCAACGAGAGAAGAATACTACACTCAAAAAGCAAAAGAATACAATCTGAATCCTCCGAAATTTAGAACTGAAAACTCAAACATTCAAAAGATTATTTCAAGTAAAAAAATGGAATCGGTTTTAAATTATCAATTTAGACCTGACAATTATTAAAAGTTTCCTATCCGACTGAGCGAATTCCAAACCTTTTTATAAGCCTGTCACTTCGCTCAGGGCAACAATCGTTTGCCAAAACACATAAAACTTAAATTACCGCCATAACTTATATCATTTAAAAAAAACTTTGCGAACTTTGCTATAAACCTTTGCGCTAAAACTTTACGTTTAAAACTATGGAAACAGTTTATGTCAATTCACCATTAGGAATTACCAAAATCGTTGGAGATGAAGACGGCATTGCTATTGTCTCTGTTTCTGATGTTGGCGATAATGACGTTTCGCAAACCATTCCTAAAGTTTTGGAAAAGGCCGTTTCACAGCTTCAAGAGTATTTTGATGGTAAAAGAACCGACTTCGATTTAAAACTAAACCCAAAAGGAACGGACTTCCAGCAAAAAGTATGGAAATCCTTGTTGGAAATTCCGTACGGAAAAACCATCAGTTACATGGATCAGACCAAGAAACTGGGAGATCTAAAAGCCATTCGGGCTGTTGCGTCGGCAAATGGTAAAAACCCACTGTGGATTGTGGTTCCCTGTCACCGTGTTATTGGTACCAATGGTTCTTTAACGGGTTACGCCGGTGGTCTTTCCCGTAAGAAATGGCTGTTGGAACATGAGAATCCTAGTACGCAGCAGAGTTTGTTTTAGCTTTTGAACAAGTCATACCTTTACGAAAGCGGAAGACAAAAAAGTATCAAAATCTTAAAAACATAAGCTATTTCTTATTTTTAGAATCATTTGCGTACATTTATAAATCTAAATGCCTAAAAATATAAGACGTCACCATAATGATTGAAAAAATTAACCTTAACAACATTCTTTTCCTTGATATTGAAACGGTACCGGAAGAGGAGAATTTCAATTCGCTTGACGAAGAAATGAGGTCTCTTTGGGATCAGAAGACACAATACCAGCGTAAAGACGATTTTACTCCCGAAGAATTTTATGAACGTGCCGGAATCTGGGCAGAATTCGGTAAGATTGTCTGTATTTCGGTTGGCTATTTTACCATTAAAGGTGATATCAGAAATTTTAGAGTAACCTCTTTTTTTGGAGATGAAAAGAAAATCCTGCGCGACTTCAATAATCTGATCAACAATCATTTCAATAAACCGCAGCACCTGCTGTGCGGACACAATGCCAAAGAATTTGATATTCCGTTTATTGCACGACGTATGATCATCAACCAGATTGCAATTCCGGACAAGCTTAATTTATTTGGGAAAAAACCTTGGGAAATACCACATTTAGATACTTTAGAATTATGGAAGTTTGGCGATTACAAGCACTTTACCTCCTTAAAACTATTAACCAAGATCCTGGGAGTTCCCTCTCCAAAAGGTGATATCGACGGCAGTCAGGTTGCACATGTCTTTTATGTCGAAAAAGACATTGACCGAATTGTAACCTATTGTGAGAAAGACACCATAGCTGTAGCTCAGATTTTTCTTCGCCTTCGTCGTGAAGATTTATTAATTGACGATGAAATTATTCATGTGTAATACCGCTTTAAACGATGGATTCAAAAATAGCTCAGCTCAGGCTCATCTCTCAAAAACTTCATAAAACGACTCACAATGCACCACAAGAAATTGTGCAGCATTTAGGGGCAATGCAGGCTCAGGACTATGCAATGGCAAAATGGGCAGTTGGCTCCCGTTGCGATGCTTCAGAAAAAGCGATTGAAGAAGCTATCAATTCGGCACAAATTATCCGAACTCATATTTTACGGCCTACCTGGCATTTTGTTTCTGCCGATGATATTTACTGGATGTTGGATATTTCAGGGCCGCAAGTCAAACGCATTGTAACCTCTTACGTAAAAAAATATGGTTATGATACTAAGAAACTACATCAAACGAATGCCGCTATCCAAAAAATACTTGCAGGAAACAATCATCTCACCCGTGAAGAAATCATGCAGGAACTTAGCATTACTAAAACTCCTGGCCCTGATCATTTAAGCGGTGCCATTATGATGTATGCTGAACTTGATGGTTTGGTTTGTAACGGAAAAATGAACGGAAAACAAATGACGTATGCTTTACTTGAAGAAAGGGTTCCGAAACCACAAGGCAGACTAACCCAAGAGGAAGGTTTGACAAAACTAGCCCTTCGATACTTTGAAAGCCATGGCCCTGCTAACCTTCTTGACTTTTCATGGTGGTCAGGCTTCTCTCCTACCAGCTGCAAAAACATCATTAATGCAATCGAATTGCAATTAAATACTATTACCATTGAGGATCAGAAGTATTGGTTCAAAAATGATATTTCAACTGAGGATAATTTCCGCGAAAGCATCCATTTTCTTCCGGCTTTTGATGAAATCTTAATTTCGTACAAATCACGTGAAGCATCCATATCACCCGAGCATCAACCAAAGGCTTTTACCAACAATGGCATTTTCAAACCCATAATCCTGGAGAACAGCAAAGTCATCGGAACCTGGAAACGCACCATCAAAAAAGATCACGCCAAAATAGAAACCCAATTTTTTAACGAGACTGAAAATCATAAAAAGGCAATTCTTTTTGAAGGCATTAAGCCTTTTGAAAACTATTTAGAAACCAAAATTCAAATCGAATAATTTGAATTTTCACAAAACCGAATTACTTTCAATGAAATACTTCCTGTTTCCTGTTTAAAATCCTTGCGCGTTTTAGGGTTAAATAATTACATTTACAAAAAAATATAATTATGGTATTGAGCAGATTTTGGTTAGCTATTTTTGTGTCTTCAATTTTATTTGTGGTAGTGAGTTTGTTTACCGGCAACAGTTATACACTCGATTTTATTTTGAACGGACAAAAAGATGACCCAATTCTGGTTTCTGAAAAATATCTGGAGCAGATTCCTGCTTTTGTGAGAGACAGCATCGATTTAAAAGAAGATAAAACCATGATTGTAAACAGGGACTTAACAAATCCTGATACTACTTATGTTTACAAAAACAAAACGGTAAAAATTTATAGCGGTGTACAAAAATCAGACGGTTTACTGCCTACCTGTAAAAGTACTTTGATCGACATTATTATTCCATTAATTGCCTACTTAGCCTTTTTCTGCGGATTAATGGAACTTTTAATCGTTTCCGGAGCTTCCGAAAAACTGGCCAGATTCCTAAGTCCGATGTTTACCAAAGTGTTCCCTACGGTACCCAAAAATCATCCTTCGATATCGTATATGACCTTAAATTTTGCAGCAAACTTCCTTGGTTTAGATTCTGCTGCCACACCATTTGGACTAAAAGCAATGGAGAGTTTACAGGAATTAAATGTCGAAAAAGACAAAGCAAGTGATGCCCAAATCATGTTTATGTGTCTGCATGCATCGGGTCTGACCCTGATTCCAACTTCAATTATTGGATATCGCGCCGCAGCAAATGCAGCCAATCCGGCGGATGTTATGCTTCCATGTATCATTACTTCATTAATTGGAACTGTCGCAGCATTCCTAATTGTGGGAATCAGACAAAAAATAAATTTCAAAAGTGCTTCATTAGTACTTGCTTTAATGGCCATTATTGCTGCGATCATAGGATTATTGTTCTACGTTAATCACTTGGATTTAATTGGAAAAAACTATTTTACTTCTAATCTTTCAGGATTGATGTTGGTTGGGATCATTGGAATTACTCTCATTTTTTCCTTCATTCATGAGAAGAAATTTGTAGCACAAGACACTACAATGTTCGATACTTTTGTTGATGGTGCAAACAATGGTTTAAAAACCGGAGTTAAAATCTTCCCTTACGTTTTGGGAATGCTGGTTGCCATTTCCCTTTTTAGAAATAGCGGACTGTTTGAGATTATCAGTAACGGAATCGGATTTATCTTTAGCAGTATCGGCGTAAGTTCTGAAATCATAAATGCGTTACCGGTTGCATTACTTAGACCTTTTAGCTCAGGAGGTTCCAGAGGATTCTTACTGGATTCTATGAGTACTTTCGGAGCAGATTCGCTTACCGGGCGTTTAAGCAGTATTTTCCAATGTAGTGCCGAAACTACTTTTTACGTAATTGCGGTTTACTTTGGATCGGTAAACATTAAAAACACCCGATATGCACTTACCACCATGTTATTGGTTGATTTTATATGTGTAATCGCCGCCATTTTTGTAGCCAGCTGGTTTTTTTAAAGCTTAATAAAAAATAGTATTTTTCTTATTTTTTTATTAATTACGCATAGAAATATTTTGTATTATTGCTTCTATAATACAAAATACGCAAAATGGCAAACACCTATCATCAAGTTTATATACAGGCCGTTTTTGCTGTCAAATACAGAGAAGCACTTATTAATAGCGAATGGAAATCGAAATTATTAAGTATTCTTGGTCATCTGATAAACGAAACAGGATGCAAAACCATAATTGTAAATGGTACCGAAAATCACGTTCATTGCTTTCTGGGTTTAAAACCAAATGTTTCAATTTCTGAACTAATGAAAACCATAAAAGCAAAATCATCAAAATATATCAATGACCATAAGCTGACAAAATCCAGATTCGAATGGCAGGAAGGTTACGGTGTTTTCTCCTACAGCCAATCACATGTTGATGCGGTATATAAATATATTCAAAATCAGGAAGAACACCACAAAAAGCAATCTTTCAAAGAAGAGTATTTTACATTTTTAGAGAGATTTCAGGTTTCTTATGATGAAAAATATCTATTTAATGATCTTATATGAACCGATCCGAAGTCTCGTGATCAAAGATTGTAAAATTCCGTAGGAATGGGGTATTTTGTAGCAACGGATTTCAATCCGTTGATCGATAAAACGACCATAATTCAAAAAGTTCCATAGGAACGAAACATATTAAATGCGATCTTTTGCAAAACCTAAAAATATGAACCGATCCGATGGATCTTTAAACCTCGTTGTCGAATATTTTTTAAACCGGATTAAAATCCGGCCCTACAATATTGGTCGAGCCGAAGGCACTTTCTTAAAGATTACAAATTCCGTAGGAATGACCTCTTTTGTAGCAACGGATTTTAATCCGTTGATCAATAAAAAAACCATAATTCAAAAAGTTCCATAGGAACGAAGCATATTAAAATGCGATCTTTTGCAAAATCTAAAAATATAAACCGATCTGATGGATCTTTAAACCTCGTTGTCGAATATTTTTAAACCGGATTAAAATCCGGCCCTACAATATTGGTCGAGCCGAAGGTTCTTTCTTAAAGATTACAAATTCCGTAGGAATGACCTCTTTTGTAGCAACGGATTTTAATCCGTTGATTAATAAAAACAACCATAATTCAAAAAGTTCCATAGAAATGAAACATATTAAAATGCGATTTTTTACAAAACCTAAAAATATAAACCGATCTGATGGATCTTTAAATCCCCTTATCGAATATTTTTAAACCGGATTAAAATCCGGCCCTACAATATTGGTCGAGCCGAAGGCACTTTCTTAAAAATTACAAATTCCGTAGGAATGACCTCTTTTGTAGCAACGGATTTTAATCCGTTGATCAATGAAAAAACCATAATTCAAAAAGTTCCATAGGAACGAAACATATTAAATGCGATCTTTCGCAAAACCTAAAAATATAAACCGATCCGATGGATCTTTAAACCCCATTGTCGAATATTTTTAAACCGGATTAAAATCCGGCCCTACAATATTGGTCGAGCCGAAGGCACTTTCTTAAAAATTAAAAATTCCGTAGGAATGACCTCTTTTGTAGCAACGGATTTTAATCCGTTGATCAATAAAAAAACCATATTAAAATAAGAGCCATTTAATCAAAGCCTAAAAAATAACAAACCATGAAACCACAATACCTTTTCCTTCTCTCTCTTGTAATCGCCTGTCAAAAACCAAAATCCGAATCGCAGATAGTAGGTGTCCATTCTGAAAACAAAGTTGAAAATGCAATTCCCGCTAAAGAAAAATTCTTGAAAACGGATACCATAACAATCAGCGATGAGGAAGAAATCTCAGCAAACAGCTATATTCTTGCGCATCTTATCAGCCAAAAGGCAGATAAAGACAGTATCATAACCGGAAATTACCAACTTGATTTTTATCAAAATAAAACCAAAACTGTTTCTTCAAAAATCTCTATTAAAGGAATCGAAAAAGGTTCGGAATGGGGGGCTTCTTTTGGATTGACTTCAGCCACGGCTAAAAACTCTCCGTTTGTTCATCTTAGTTTTGGATATCCTGCTTGCGGTTATAGTCAGAACAACTATTTATATTATCTGAAAAATAAAAACATACAATTGGTTCACGAATGGTCAAGCATGTCCGATAGTGGCTGGGGCGGCTGGGTTGAATTCGGAAATCCTTCTGCAAAAACGGATCCGGATTCCTTCTACTGCAAAACAGTTTTCTTTGAACCCGATGACAATGACGAGAATATGGGAACTGTTAAATACTCCGATTCAACGATTTTTCGCTTGATTGGAAATCAGTGGAAAAAGCAGCTACTTACCAAGGAAAACCAAACCTATTTTGAGAAAAAAATGAGTTTTGATGAATTCCACAGTCAAAAATAAAGGATCAAAAACGGACCTTATTCAAATTCTTTCTTAGGTAAATAATTTCTAACTTTGTAAAAAACAAAACAATGATTGATTTTATATACCAGGACCCTTATCCTATTTTGAAGGATGATACGCAATACCGCAAAATCACCTCTGATTTTGTAAAAGTAGAGCAATTTGGACAACGTGAAGTTTTAACTGTTGACCCAAAAGGATTAGAATTATTGGCTGAAGAAGCCCTTACGGATGTTTCGTTCATGCTTAGAACAACGCATTTACAAAAATTAAGAAATATTCTTGACGATCCAGAAGCTACAGATAACGATCGTTTTGTAGCTTATAATTTATTGCAAAATGCATCTGTTGCTGCCGAAGGTCAGTTGCCAAGCTGTCAGGATACCGGAACGGCTATTGTAATGGCAAAAAAAGGGGAAAGCATTTTTACAGGTGTTGATGATGCTGAATGGTTAAGCAGAGGAATTTTCAATACGTATCAAAAGCGCAACCTTCGTTATTCTCAAATTGTTCCGATTTCGATGTTTGAAGAAAAAAATTCAGGCTCAAATCTTCCGGCGCAAATTGATATCTACGCCAAAAAAGGAGCTTCTTATGAGTTTTTATTCATGGCAAAAGGTGGCGGCTCTGCGAATAAAACCTACTTGTACCAACAAACAAAATCTTTATTAAATGATAAATCTATGGATGCTTTCATCCGTACGAAAATCAAAGATTTAGGAACATCGGCTTGTCCTCCGTATCACCTGGCTTTAGTAATTGGAGGAACTTCTGCGGAAGCAAATCTAAGTGCTGTAAAAAAAGCCTCTGCCGGTTATTATGACAACCTGCCAACTTCAGGAAATATGGCCGGTCAGGCGTTTCGTGATTTAGAATGGGAAGAGCGTGTTCAGAAAATCTGTCAGGAAAGTGCTATTGGTGCTCAGTTTGGTGGAAAATATTTCACGCATGACGTTCGTGTAATTCGTTTGCCTCGTCACGCAGCTTCTTGTCCGGTTGGATTGGGAGTTTCTTGTTCAGCCGACAGAAATATTAAAGGGAAGATTACCAAAGACGGAATCTTCGTGGAACAATTGGAAGTAAATCCAAAGCAATTTTTACCGGAAACTGCCCCGCACTTAGAAGCGCCTGTTGAAATTGATTTAGATCAGCCGATGACCGATATTCTGGCCAAATTATCTCAATATCCAATTAAAACCCGTTTAAAACTTAACGGAACTGTAATTGTAGCCCGTGATATTGCACATGCCAAAATCATGGAATTATTGGAAGCTGGTAAACCGATGCCGGAGTACTTTAAAAATCATCCTGTTTATTACGCCGGACCTGCAAAAACACCCGAAGGAATGGCTTCAGGAAGTTTTGGACCGACCACTGCGGGACGTATGGACGTTTATGTAGACGAGTTTCAAAAACATGGAGGCAGTATGGTCATGCTGGCCAAAGGAAACCGTACCAAACAGGTAACAGATGCCTGTCAAAAATATGGCGGATTCTATCTAGGTTCTATTGGAGGTCCTGCCGCTATTTTAGCACAAGACAACATCCTAAAAGTTGAAGTCGTAGATTTTGAAGAATTAGGAATGGAAGCGGTTCGTAAAATTACCGTTAAAGATTTCCCGGCTTTTATTATTACGGATGATAAAGGAAATGATTTTTTTGAAAATCTGTAGACTAAGGTTCTAAGGTACTGAGATACTAAGATTCTAAGTCTTCTTAAACAATAAAAAACCGCCTTAGGGCGGTTTTGTTTTTACTAAGTATTATCCTTTGAACCTTTGCGTCTCAGTACCTAAGTACCTCAGAATCTTAGAACCTTAGTCCAATTCTTCACTTTCGAAAGCAATGAAATGCGACAACTGTCCTTTTAAATTAAAAACAGGAAGTGCATTGATTTTACATTTATAAGTTCTGCCATCTTTTCTGTAGTTTTCAATTGTTTTTTCAAAAGGAATTCGTTGCTGAATGGCTTCTTTTATTTCTTTAAGTACTACTTTTGAAGTTGCCGGTCCCTGAAACATCTTCGGAGTTTTACCCAAAACTTCTTCTTCCTTATAACCTGTCATTTTTCTGATTCCATTTGAAGCAAAAACGATCTTCAAATCCAAATCGGTAACCAGAACTACTTCATTTTTTATCCGTTCTTCAATTTCCAGATTTTTAGCGTCCCAGATAAACTGAGTCGAAATTTTATTCACTTTCTTTACATCCGTAAGAATCGCTTTTAATTCTTTTAAATGTTCACAATGAAAATCCCAAGCCATAATAGGGACTGAATTACGATGAGAAACTTCTTCAAATTTATTCGTTTTCATTGTGAATGATTCAATGTTAATGTACTGTTACTCTCAAAGGTAGAAAGAAAATTCATCATAAAAGAACAAATTACATGATTTAATTATTCCTTAATGCAATTAGAAGGAAAATTTAAGTTGTACTACTACTGCCTTTTTTTCTTCTGTATTTAAATTGTTCAGAGAAATGCCAAGCAATCGAACCGAATCTTTCATTCGTTCCTGATACAGAAGCTCCTCTACGGTCTCTAAAATCAAACTTTTATCGGAAATAAAGTATGGCAGCGTTTTACTGCGTGTTTGTTGCGTAAAATCGCTGTATTTGATTTTAAGCGTCACGGTCTTACCCGAGATGTTATACTTTTTTAATCGTTTTTCTAAAGATGCTGCAATCTTTTCAAGCTGTTCGAGCATAAAAATTTCAGAGGATAAGTTGACATCGAAGGTGTGCTCTGCCGCAACTGACTTAGTTACACGAGACGCTTTTACTTCACTATTATGAATTCCGCGAACCACATTGTAATAAAAAGCCCCCGATTTTCCGAAATGTTTCTCCAAAAACGCTACTTCTTTGCTCTTAAGATCTGCTCCTGTAAAGATTCCCAATTGGTACATTTTTTCGGTGGTCACTTTTCCAACACCATAAAACTTCCGAATGGGCAGTTCTTCCAAAAAGCTTAAAACCTCGTCCGGATTAACGGTTTTCTGTCCATTTGGTTTGTTAACATCCGATGCAATTTTCGCTACAAACTTATTAATCGAAATTCCCGCAGAGGCCGTGAGCCCTACTTCATTCAAAATTCGGAGTCTAATTTCCTGTGCAAGCAAACTTGCGCTTGGGTTGCCTTTCTTGTTTTGTGTCACATCAAGATAAGCTTCGTCCAGCGAAAGAGGTTCAACCAGATCGGTGTAGTCATGAAATATTTTATGAATTTTATTCGAGATCTCTTTGTAACGCTCAAATCGCGGACGAACGAAAATAATTTCCGGACAATATTTTTTGGCCAGAACACCACTTATGGCACTTCGTACACCAAACTTTCGCGCTTCGTAACTCGCAGCCGAGACTACGCCTCTATTCTCCGATCCGCCAACAGCAACAGGTTTTCCGCGCAAAGCGGGATTATCCATCTGCTCTACTGAAGCATAAAAAGCATCCATATCAATATGAATGATTTTTCGATATGTAGGCGTTTCAGACATACTACAAATTTAAAGAGGAAAGGCACAAAATGCGTCGAAAATAATCATAAAAATAACCCCTTAAAATTCATTCCAAATCTCAAATTCCAAATTCCAAATTCCAAATTTCACATTTTACATTCCACATCTCACATTTCACATATAACAATTCAAATCACACCCTTTGTAAAGATTCTCAAGTTAATAGTCTCAAACGAATCCTTTTCGTTATTTTTGTATTTCTACATTAAAGAATTAAAATGCGAACATTTGTTATAGGCGACATACACGGCGGATTACTCGCGCTTGAACAAGTGATGAAAAAAGCCAAAGTTACCACACAAGATACTCTTATTTTTTTAGGCGATTATGTTGACGGATGGAGCCAATCTCCGCAAGTAATTGAATATTTAATGGACTTAAAAAGTAAGCAAAATTGCATTTGCATCAGAGGAAATCACGATGAACTGCTTTTGTCCTGGTTTAAAAGCAAAACAGAAGACGTTGACGAAACTTTATGGTTCAAACATGGTGGTGAAGCGACTGTTCTGGCTTACGAAAAACTGAGTGCGGAAGAAAAACAGACACATATCGCTTTCCTCGAATCATTGGAAGACTATTACCTTGACGATCAAAACCGATTATTTGTTCACGCAGGTTTTACCAATCTGAATGGCGTCAAATATGAATATTTTCCAAAATTATTCTATTGGGACAGAACACTTTGGGAAACTGCTCTTTCATTAGATCCTACTTTAAAAATCGGTGATGTACTTTATCCTAAGCGTTTTACGTTGTATAAAGAAATCTATATCGGACATACTCCTGTGACCCGAATTGGCGAAACAACACCTGTACAAAAAGCAAATATATGGAACGTTGATACTGGTGCCGCTTTTAAAGGCCCGTTGACTATTTTAAACGTCGACACTAAAGATTTCTGGCAGAGCGAACCGTTAAATGAACTGTATTTCTCTGAAAAAGGTAGGAATTAACTCCTAAAAATACTATTTTTGCACTTTAAAAAATAATTAAAATTTATATTTATGAAAAAGGTAATTACACTTTTGTTTTTAGTATCATTTGGATTCACACAAGCACAAGAGGCTTTTAAAGGAAAAGGAGATATTAAAGTGAGTGTTGGTGCTAACATACAAAATGGTGGTTCTGGAATTCAGGGTTCGGTAGATTTTGGTCTTGGAGAAAATTTCTCTTTTGGCTTTGTAGCCAATTATTTATTAGGAGTAGACAACTTTAATGGTTTCTATCATAACAATCCAACTCCATACACTGATTTAAAACCTGACTTTAGTGACCGTTTTGATGCTAAAGCCAGAATTAATGCTAACCTAAGCAGTGTCATTGGGGTTAAACAATTGGATGTTTACCCTGGTTTAAGTTTAGGATTGCGCAACTTTGGAGGTCATGTTGGCGGACGTTATTTCTTTACGGACGGATTTGGTGTTTTCACAGAGATTGGATTTCCAATTGCAAAATACGGAAACAACAAGGATGTATTTGATCATTTAAACAATCAGGCAACTTTTAGTTTAGGAGCTTCATTCAATTTACAGTAAGCGCAACGGATAAGAAAATACAAGTTTTATTTAAAGCCGTATTTCCTCTGAAATTGTCCGAGAGCAAAATTTATAAAGTCAAAAAACCGCCTAGATGGGCGGTTTTTTATTTTATCTGCTTAGCAAAATACTCCAATGAGCTCCGCTAAACACTTTATACTTTTCTGAAAAATTCCCCTGATTGACTGCAAGCGAGAAGTTTAAAAGACTGTTGAAGTAACAAACAGCTGCACCAATTACTGCTTCACCAAATGTATTTACTAACTTTAGTTTTCCTTCGTATACTTTTTCAGCACCATTAAAAACCTGAACTCTCACGACATCTCCCGCTTTCAAGCCTAATTTTTCAGCGGTCTTTTTATCGATATTTGTCCATACATTTCCATATTGAATATCCAAAACCGGAATACCGCCCTTAATAACTCCATTTTCTAAAACCGGTTTCTGATAATCAATTTTCACCACTTCATTAGGCAGCTTAGGCCCTACTTCTTCAAATGCAATCGTTTTTGAGGCTAAACGTGCTCCGGTAAAAGCATATACATCGCGTCCATGAAAGGTATACGATTCATTTGAATTTTGGCGACGGTTTTGTACTTCATCAATTTCGCGAATTTCCTGAATCCCAAGTTGTTCTGCAATTAAAGTCAAGGTTCCGTTATCGGGAGTCACAAAATAATGTCCTGATTTGGTGAGTAAAACTACAGAATGTCTTGCGGTTCCCACTCCCGGATCACAAACAGATACAAATACAGTTCCTGCAGGATAGTACTGTGCGGCTTGTGACAAGCGATAAGCGGCCTCCCAAATATTGTATGCCGGAA
This sequence comes from Flavobacterium lipolyticum, assembly GCF_020905335.1. Taxonomy (NCBI): domain Bacteria; kingdom Pseudomonadati; phylum Bacteroidota; class Flavobacteriia; order Flavobacteriales; family Flavobacteriaceae; genus Flavobacterium; species Flavobacterium lipolyticum. Next base: position 1,751,370 of record NZ_JAJJMN010000001.1, read on the forward strand.
TTTCGTGGGTCAGATCAAATATTTTTAAATCTGTTGAAACTCCTATTGCCACACCTTTCATTGCTGATACTGCTCCATCTTTCAACCCAAAATCGGACTGAAAAACCAGCACGTTGTTCTGAGAAAAACTACTAAAACTAATGGCATACAAAAAAAACAATAAGTACAATTTCATCATGATTTTTTTTAGGATTACTGAACAAACAAACTTACAAAAAGCGGTCTAACTGTGATATACAAAAATTACATTTGAGAACTTCATAAAAAAACCCCGCAAATTGCGGGGTCTTTCGTTCTTTAAATTAACATTTTTATTTTTTGGCGAATTTCTTAACGATTCTTTTAGCACCATTATTCAACTCGATAACATAAAGTCCTGTTTTTAAAGTTCTCACATCAATAGGATTTCCTGAAAGGGCTCCTGAACTCACTTGTTGCCCCAATGTATTTGTAATTCTGAAAGTATATCCTGTATTATCTGCCAACGAAATGTTCAATTCATCAACAACCGGATTTGGATACAATGCAAATCTTGCCGTTTCATTAGTTTCCACTAATCCTGCTACAATTTCCTGATTTACAATAGCTCCTGAAGCTGTGATATTGATCGAATAATCTTCTACTTGTCCATAAGAAAATGATTCACAAGAAGTTGGTATTCCGTTGTATTTCATAGAAACTCTAAGTCTTGTTGTACCAAGTGTTGCAGTAGCCGGAATTGTGATGGTTCCTGTAGCTGTAGCCGCTGTAGAGGTCGCTTTCGTCCAAACTGTTTCACCTGCATCTGTAAAATCCCCATCTTGGTTGTAATCGATAAAAACAGCATAACCTTCGCTGTAAATAGTAGAAGTCCAAACTGGAGTGATTGTTATCGTATAGGCTGTTCCTTTGGCAGCATTTGTAGAGATAGCAGTATAGTTTTCATAACCGGTTGTTCCTGTTGAAGTATTGTTGATGGTACCGAATACCACTTTTCCAATTCTCTCATCTACAGTACTGTTGCCCTGAGAGTTACAATAATTTAAAGAAGCCGCTGTAGTCGTAACATTTACCACATTACTTGCTGTTGAAACATTTCCTGCTCCGTCTTTGGCTTTTACGCTAAAGCTATATGCCGTCAATGCTGTTAAACCTGTTACGGTATAATTGGTTGTAGTAGACGAACCTTTTAGAGTTGTTCCCTGGTAAATATCATACCCAGTAACCCCTACATTATCTGTTGAAGCAGTCCATGTTAAATTAGTTGTTGACCCCGTTGTTCCGGAAGCAGCAAGATTTGTTGGCGCTGTTGGCGCAGTTGTATCATTTGAGTCCACATACGCAGCTCCAACACCTACAGCATAAAATGCATTGGTGGTAGCAATAACTTCCGGTGAACCGGCACCATACAAATCAATAGCCGATTGTATTCCTGAAGTTCTTGCATTGGCAAAAGTAGAATTTGCTGTTAAATAGACGCTTTCCAAACGGTACGCAATTTTAGCCGCTTTATCAATTGTAATCCCCGTTACGTTATAGGCATTTCCAATATCATTTGTACCTGATTTACCCACAGACAGAATGTAAAACCAATGGTTCAATACACCGGAGTTGGTATGCACACCGCAATAATCGTTACTGCTTGTTGGTGTACAATTTGGATTGATCCAATAGGTTCCGCCATAAGTGTCCGGCTGACCTTCAGAATTTGGATCACTCATTGAGCGCAAAGAAAGGTGCCCTGATCTTCTTTCGATATCTTCACCAATTAACCAGATCGATTTTGTTGGTGCTGCTGCATATTCAATACAGGCTCCCCAAATATCAGAGAACGCCTCGTTCATCGCTCCGGATTCTTTTTGATACGCCAGGTTGGCTGTATAAGTACAAACAGCATGTCCTATTTCGTGTCCTGCAACATCAATAGCAGTCAGGATATCGAAATAAGTTCCGCTTCCGTCACCGTAAGTCATTACACTACCGTTCCAGTAAGCGTTATCGTAGGCATTGCTGTAATGTACGTAGCTTTTTATAATTGCTCCTGCGTTATCAAAGCTGTTTCTGCCATGCACTGTTGACCAGTAATCGTATGTTTTTTCAGCTCCCCAATGTGCATCCAAAGCTCCATTATCTTTGTTCGCATTGTTATACTCAGCAGCGGTCCAGTTATTATCGGCATCCGTAAAATTTACGGCTGCTGTATAACTGGTTCCCTTTTTCATATTGTAGGTGTTGATTCCCAAACCTCTTGTCGCATCAGCAAGTATATAGGACGCTCCGCTTAAGGTAGTTTGTATTACCTGCGTTCCGCTGTAACGTGTCGCGGCATTGGCTGCAACAAAAGCTTTTTTTGCAGTCGCATCCTCTTTTTGATGTATTGCTTTGGCGGTTTTTACTTTATTTCCGTGGCTGTATTCACCAAGGTGTTTTATGGTAGCGTTATAAAACAGGACTTTTCCGGTTTCTGCATCGATATAAAGATCTCCGCGACTTACCGGATTAGTGGCATAAATATCAAATTTATAAGCCAGCCTCACCTTATCTGACTTTCTGGTTTCCCCCTGTTCTTCCATTGCCGGCAATAAAACCAATTCGCCTTTTGGCTTCTCATAGTTCATTGCTGCAGCATCTTGCAGGTTTTCCCACAGATATTGTTTTGCTCCTGTATAAGCAACCGCTCTATCGAAAGCTGCTTTATTGGATAATTTTGGGGTTGTTTTTACATTTTGAAGAGCATAAAACTCTCCATTCATGGAAACTAGTTTTCCGTCTTTCGAATGTAAAGTGTAATTGGCAAATTCTACTTTAATACCCTGCTCGTACAATTGAAATTTTTCATGTGTAAAACCTTCTCTATCAGATTCGATCTTAATTTTAGAAAAGGATTGATTGTCTTTTAAACCTAATTGTTCTTTAAAGACAGTGTTGTAATCGGTTCCTCTGTAAGTAGATTTATCACTAAAAGTGATTAAGCTTGGTTGTCCATTTTCGGATACATTCTTCTGGCTTACCCGTTTGTCTGTGTTTTGGGCAAATCCTGATACTGAAAATGTAAGAATAACAACGGCTGACGCCATGCTTTTTGGTAATTTTCTGTTCATAATAATGTGGTATTTAGTTTGGTTAAATGGATTACAAATAAAATATTAAACGTAAGTAAATACTCTATTTTAAAATAAAAGTATTTCATTTTAGTTAAATAATCGATGAAATTTGCCGTTAATCGATTAAATACAACGTTTTTTACTTTAAATTTACTTTTATTTAACAAACTGTGATGATTTCACAAAAAACAGGCCTAAAAAATAATTATTCTACTGATAACTAATACATTAACACACAAAAGTCAGCAAATACAAGGCTTTTAGAAAAAAGCAAACCCGGTGCCTCTTCTTTAATTTTTTCCTACAAAAAAGGCCAGCCCTTTTAAAAGCTAGCCTTCATGCGAATTTATCTTAATTACAGAATTATCTGATATCCATTTCCGGAATTTCACCTTCAATGATCAAATCAGCTTCGGTTGATGCGATGATGTGCTCAACAGAAACACCCGGTGCTCTTTCTAGTAGCTTAAAACCTTTATCAGTTACTTCCAGAACCGCAAGCTCGGTGACTACTTTTTTAACACAGCCCACACCAGTTAAGGGTAAAGAGCATTTTTTTAGTATTTTAGATTCACCTGCTTTATTAACGTGCATCATGGCAACAATAATGTTTTCGGCAGAAGCTACCAAATCCATTGCACCTCCCATTCCTTTTACCATCTTACCCGGAATTTTCCAATTGGCAATATCTCCATTTTCAGAAACCTCCATAGCACCTAAAATGGTCAAATCTACCTTTTGGCTTCGGATCATCCCGAAACTAAAGGCCGAATCAAAGAAACTGGCTCCCGGAAGTGTTGTAATAGTTTGCTTTCCGGCATTGATAATATCTGCATCTTCTTCTCCGGCAAAAGGGAAAGGTCCCATGCCAAGAACACCGTTCTCACTTTGAAACTCCACAGCAATATCTTCTCTCACATAATTTGCTACCAGAGTTGGAATACCAATTCCAAGGTTCACAAAATAGCGGTCTTTTACTTCTTTTGCAATACGTCTTGCAATATCTTCTTTTGTTAACATAGTTTTAATGTGTCAATTTGGAAATTAGATAATTAGATAATGCAAAATAGGTACGCAATCCAAATAATTATCCAATTATCACATTTTCTAATTCTCTAATTATGCTCTTTGTCTTACCGTTCTCTGCTCGATTCTTTTCTCAAACTTTTCTCCCTGAAAGATCCGTTGCACCATAATTCCCGGAATGTGTATTTGATTTGGATCTAATGTTCCTACCGGAACTAATTCTTCCACTTCGGCGATGGTAATTTTACCTGCACCTGCCATACAAGCGTTGAAATTTCTGGCTGTTCCTTTAAAAATCAGGTTTCCTGCTTCATCACCTTTCCAGGCTTTAACAATAGCAAACTCCGCATTGAAAGCCTGTTCCATGATGTGCATTTTTCCATTGAACTCCCGTACTTCTTTGCCTTCGGCAACTTCAGTTCCGTAACCTGCAGGTGTAAAGAACGCAGGAATTCCGGCCTGAGCCGCACGACAACGTTCGGCTAAAGTACCTTGCGGAGTCAATTCGACTTCCAGTTCTCCTGAAAGCATCTGACGCTCAAACTCGGCATTCTCCCCCACATAAGAGGAAATCATCTTTTTAATTTGCTTCTTTTGCAAAAGCAATCCCAAACCAAAATCATCCACTCCCGCATTATTCGAAATACAGGTTAAATCTGAAATGGAAGTATTTACCAATGCTGCAATTGTATTTTCAGGAATTCCGCATAGACCGAAACCTCCGAACATTATAGTCATTCCGCTTTCAATTCCTTCGATAGCCTCCTGAACGTTATTTACTTTTTTTGTAATCATAACAAACTGTCTTTATTACTGTATATTTTTGATAAAAATAAGATTTTTAGATTAAATTATAACGATTTCGTAAAAAATAAAATGACTGATTTTATTCTTTGAAAACGAACTGCTCGCATGCCTGCTGAGCGGCAGACTACATCATTAAAAAAAGAAATCCTTTCGTAATCTTCTGTTTCAGAAGATCACAAAAGGATTTACTATTCTAAAAGAACTAAACCTACAGTTCGAATTCGTCTGTATTTTGGTCCGTTTGTGTCGTATCTTTTACCACTGCCGGTCTGCTGTAGCAATCTACCTTTATAGAAAGGTTTGCCGGACGCTCGAACTCGGATTTTGAGACCTGTAATCCCGGGTCGGCATAACACAATTTCATGAAATACCCCCAAATTGGTAATGCGGCTGTAGCTCCTTGTCCGTAAGTCAAACTTTTAAAACGTGCTGAACGGTCTTCACAACCTACCCAAACTCCGGTGACAAGATTTGGCACCATTCCCATAAACCAACCGTCTGACTGATTTTGAGTGGTTCCGGTTTTACCGGCAATAGGGTTTCTGAACATGTACGGGTATCCGGTCCAACGATTGTCACCGCTTCCTCCGCCTTCTGTACGCAAACGTGCACCTGAACCAGTTTCTGTAACTCCTTCTAATAATTTAATTACAGCAAAGGCAATATCTTTGTTTAAAACGTCATGAGATTCCGGAATTGGCTCATAGATCACCTCTCCGCTTTTGTTCTCTATACGGCTTAAAAATTGCGGTTTTACATATACTCCCTGATTGGCGAATGTACTGTAGGCAGCCACCATATCTTCCACCGTAATATCTACGGCACCAAGTGCAATAGAGGGCTGAGCAGGGATTTCGGTTTTTACACCCAATTTGTGTGTTAACTCTACTACAGCTTCAGGACCTGTTCTGTCAATTAACTTAGCCGATACGGTATTGATCGAATTGGCAAGACCTTGTTTTAGAGTTACCATTCCACGGTATCTGTTATCAGAGTTTCTTGGTTCCCAGTCAGCAGTAACATTGTGACGCCCTTTGTGAATCATAAAAGGTCCGTCTAGAATAGAATCGCAAGGAGACATGTTTAATTGCTCAATAGCGGTTGCATAAACAAACGGTTTGAATGTAGATCCTACCTGTCGTGCTCCCTGCCCTACGTGATCGTATTGGAAATATTTATAATTAATTCCACCTACCCATGCTTTAATGTTTCCGGTTTGAGGTTCCATCGCCATTAAACCAGATTGCAGGAAGTGTTTGAAATAACGAATAGAATCAAGTGGTGTCATCACGGTATCACGTTCTCCTTTCCAGGTAAATACACGCATTTTGGTCTTCACTTTAAACGAAGCAATAATGTCTTCATCACTTTTATCCATCTCTTTCATCAGAGCCCAACGCGTCGAATTTTTCATCGCCTGCATTATGATACGATCTGTTTCAGCTTGGGTAATGTTCAGGAAGGGTGCGTTTTTATTGGTTTTCATTTCAATAAAAAATTGCTCCTGCAAATTTTTCATATGTTCCGAAACTGCTTCTTCTGCATGAAGCTGCATTCTTGAATCGATGGTAGTGTAAATTTTTAAACCGTCTTTGTAAATATCGTAATCGGTACCGTCCGGTTTTTTATTCTCAGCCACCCATTTTTTCATGTAATCACGAAGGTACTCTCTAAAGTAAGTAGCGGTTCCTTCACGGTGACTTTCTAATTTGAATTTTAAAGCGATTGGCAATGCCTGATATTTCTCTTTTTGAGACTTCGTTATCATCTTGGCTTTTACCATTTGTCCCAGTACAACATCACGACGGTTTTTTACCCCAACAGGGTTACGCAAAGGATTATAAAGAGATGAATTGTTAAACATACCAACTAAAATTGCCGATTCGTCAATAGTTAAGTCTTTAGGGTCTTTGGAAAAATAAGTCTGAGCTGCCGAACTTACCCCAACAGCATAATTTCCGAAATCATAAACGTTGCAGTACATCGCTAAAATCTCATTTTTGGTATATTGTCTTTCCAGACGAATGGCAATAATCCATTCTTTTATTTTTTGCACTATCCTAAAGGGTAAAAAGCTAGATCCACCACGATGAAATAACTGTTTTGCCAATTGCTGTGTTATGGTACTGGCTCCTCCATTTGTCCCCAAAGAAAAAGCAGCACGTAAAGTCCCTCGACCGTCAATTCCGGAATGCTCATAAAAACGGGCATCTTCTGTTGCCACTAAAGCATCTACCAGATTTTTTGGCAAATCAGAATATTTAAGCTGCGATCTGTTGGTTTTAAAGTACTTACCTATTACCACTCCGTCGGACGAAATGATTTCGGTGGCCAAATTAGAATCCGGATTCTCCAAATCTTCAAAAGAAGGCATTGAACCGAATAAGCCCCATGAGGCAAATAAAAAGAAGGCGAGAACTCCTAATAAACTATAGGCAAAAATTCTCCAGAACTTCTTTTTGTAGTAATTAATATCTTTAACGCTATTGGATTGATTGTTTTTCTTAGCAGCCATAACTATTTTTCTAATCTTTTTGTTCTATTCTAAAACCAACATCTGTAATACCTTCTAAAGTCTGAACTCCCGGAATTTTCCCTGATTCTCTGACTGCTTGTTTGATATGTACTTTGTATTTCCCTCTAAACTTTACGTTTTCTTTGTAAAACAGCTTACTTTCTTTAATGTCTGTAAAGCCATTCCCCATCAGGCTACCGTCGGGATTTGCCATTTGATATTCTAAAGTATCCACTTTGGTAAAACCGCTTGGTGTTTCGATAGCTACGATCAAAAACAAATTATTGAACGGATAATTGTTGTTGTCTCTCAAATTTACAAACAGGTTGTATCTTTTGGTCGAATCTAAAACCGGTAAATCAAAGGTTACAATACTGTCTTTGTTCCAGGCACTTCCAACAGATTTGTATTCGTCGAATACTCTTTTTTTATCGCAGGAAAAAAGGAGTATTGCTGACAAAAGAAGAATTCCACTACTTTTTATTCTCATTTTTAGTAATAATTATAGGTTTTCTTGGCTCGGCTGGCTTTTTATCGTTCGAATTTTTGGGTTTGTTCGATTGATTTTGTTTGTTTTGTGGTTTATTCGATTTATTCGGATTGCCACCAGCCGGCTTGTTTGTATTATTATTGGCTTGCTGCGGTTTGTTCGGAGCAGCCACAACTGCATTCTCCGCATTTGGTTTGCGTTTACGACTTGGCTTTTTCTTTCTTTTTGGCTGATCAAAACGGGTTAAACTCTCCTGCCCCATTGCATTGTTAAAGTCTTTCTCAGGTTCAGAAGTTACCTCAATAGCAAAATCTTCCAATGAAGAAACTTTGTTTTTTTGTTTGTTTTCGGCAATAATTTCTTTTACCTGATCGATTTTTAAAACATGCCAGTTCGCAAAATTATTGGTATACGCAAACCACATCAGACCTTTAAAAATATCTTGTTTCTGGCAAATAGCATCTCCTTTTTCGGTTACCAATTTGGTATCGTAATCCGGAAAGTCTTTTAGCGCATCCATGTAAGTATCTAACTCATAGTTCAAACAGCATTTTAGTTTTCCGCATTGTCCGGCCAACTTTTGAGGATTCAGTGAAAGCTGTTGGTAACGTGCTGCCGAAGTATTCACACTTCTAAAATCGGTTAACCAGGTTGAACAGCAGAGTTCACGTCCGCAAGAACCAATTCCTCCCAAACGGGCTGCCTCCTGACGGAAACCAACCTGTTTCATTTCGACTCTGGTACTGAATTCTTTAGCAAAATCTTTAATCAAAAGTCTGAAATCGACTCTGTCATTTGCCGTGTAATAAAACGTAGCTTTCGACCCGTCTCCCTGGAATTCAATGTCAGAAATTTTCATTTCCAGTTTATGCTGAATAGCCAATTCACGTGCACGAACTTTCATTGGTTCTTCACGATCACGTGCTACAGACCAGATATCGATATCTTTCTGTGAAGCTTTTCTGTAAATTTTAGGAACTTCATTGCTTTCAGGATTTACTCCTTTTTTCTTCATTTGAATTTTTACCAATTCTCCTGTCAAAGTTACAATTCCAATATCATGTCCCGGTGAAGCAACAGTTGCTACAATATCACCAATACTTAACGTTAATTTTTCTGAATTTCTAAAGAATTCTTTGCGTCCGTTTTTAAAACGAACCTCAACACAATCAAAAATCGCCTCTCCATTGGACGGACTCATGTTTGCGAGCCAGTCAAAAACCGTCAATTTATTGCAGCTATCGGTGCCGCAAGTCCCATTATTTTTACAACCCTTTGGTGCACCACCATCTGAGGTTGAACAACTTGTACATGCCATAATTATATATGTAGTGTCGCAAAAATGCGACTTAAGTTCATAAACGTTTGATCGGTAAAGATAGTATTTTTTTTAGTTTGCTTTTTATGCATTAAAACTAAAGGGATGTTAAATGAACAAATGTCTCATTTTTAATCAAAAACACATTTTTTAGTCTCTTAAATCCATCTTTTCTAACTCATTTCACGCCACTTTTAGAGGCTTTTCCCTACAATTTTATTCTTTAAATATCAAATCATATATTTTTTCTTATAAAAAAACTTCTAAATACTTTTGCTTTAAATTTATTCAGTTTTAATAAAAATAATATAATGAAAAAACACCCTTACAATCTGTTAACGATTGTTCTGTTATGCTTACTAATCTTCAGCTGTTCTCCTGAAAATGATTACACCAGTATTGAAAAACAGGAATCAGCATTACTTATCCGCTCAAAAGAATGGTTAAACTCAAAACACACTATCAATGAAAAAGATGTACTTTGGAACTCCGCAACCCTCTATCAACAAAGCGCAGAAAACTCTTTTGTTGCCATAATTCCGGTAAAATCTTCCAACTCTTTTCTTTTACAAAAAATTATTTTGGACATCAATGATTATAATATTACAGGAAAATTATGGAGCTTTGATTTTAAAGATTCACAAGAAATAGAGGATCTGCAAAAAATAGCCACACACAAAATACTAGAATCGTTTACCGGTGAGTTAAGAATTACTAACTTAGAGACCATGGATACGAGAAAAGATAATTATAAACAAGGGATAGCCAATGGTAATAATCTCTTTTCGAAATCAAGTGGAGCGGGTGTTTGCAATAACTGCCACGGAGACGAAGGCGCTATTAAACTAAACGAGGTAGTTGTAACAGGTCCTGGAGGCAGTCCCTGGCCCAACCCTATTACAAATCCTGTAAATCCTCCAATAGTACCAATCGGTGGTGGTTCTAGTGGCGGATCGGCAAATTGGAATAGGGTGGAACAAATTAAAGACAACAATCTGGATCCTTGCGGAAAATCAGCTCTTGAAAAACTAAAAAATTTAAAACAAAATGACATTACCAAGATGTTACAACGTTTTGGAGGTCCAATCTCTCCTTATGATGTTACTATGCAAAAAGGACCAGTATTAGGAGGTCCATCCGTTTTTGGGCAAACTATCAAATTGTCTGATAACAATTATCAAATTACAATTAATCAGGATTATCTAAATGGAGTTATAGACTCAGAACCAAACTCACCTCCAACGGATTTATCAGTAGCAACAACACTAATTCACGAAATAATACATGCTTATTTTTTAAGTATTATCGATCAACAAAAATCAACCGGAAATTCTTCGTTATCCGATTTTCCAACTTTATTTGAAGCTTATGTACGAAGTACTAATCCCGGATCTCCGTCAAATGACATGGCTGATGCACATCATGCTGAAATTGCAAATCGCTATGTTGACATAATGGCTTCTGCCTTACAGGAATTTAACACCGGAACACCTGTTGCCTCAGGTGCAGCTCAACAAATGTACAAAGACTTAGCATGGGGTAGCTTGCAAGGCACTCCAATTTATAACGCTAAACTATCAACTGCTGATAAGGACAGAATTGCGCAACGTAAAACGGTAGAAGCCAGAAACAAATCCAGAGGAAACCAAAATCCCCAAGGAAAACCATGTAATTAGAAAACAATTATGAAAAGAAAGATCTTAATTTTAATAGTATTCCAGGCATTACTACTTTCATGCTCATCTATTAACCATAGCAGGTACGAATCAATTAATACTTTCCTTAAAACAAAAATTACAAATAATGAAAGCATAATTATCATAAAAGACAAAGCAGATCTTCGCAATGCTTTACGCATATTTTATGGTGGGGACAAAACGGCTGAAGTCCAGAAAAACTACAGAAGTTCATTATTTGATCAAAAAAGTTATGACATTATGCTTGAAACTTATTCCAATGACACCATTAAAAAATACTGGAAACCAAAAGATTTTCCTGGATTTGATTTTATTTTTGAAAATAGATTGGGAATGTGGAACACAAAATTTCTGGATAAGTATGAAAACAAACCAGGACTTGTATTCTCAATATCTGACCCTGTTTTTTATAAAAACAAAAAATATGTTTTGTTTTACTTTTCACGTGGATCAACTGCTGATATAGAAGGTCTCATTCATGAAAACAAAACTATAATCATGCAGAAAGTGAAAGGAAAATGGCAGGTCTACGACCAGGTCGAAGACTACATATTCCATTAATAATCAATACCCTGTAATCAAAATTACAGGGTATTTAATTTTATCGCAACACAATTGCGTTATTTAAGTTCATTCTTTTTAATTAGAAAAACAACCAGAATCCGTTTACCACATAAAAAAATCCTGTTTTATAAAGTAAACCGTACAGGTTTTTGAAACCTGTGCGGTTTGTTGTTTTCGGAGTATAAAAAAAACCTAACAGCATTAAAATCTGTTAGGTTTTCTAATAATTAAGTCAGTGCTTAATCCAGAATCTTATATATTTTATCTGACAATCTAACTCTGAAAGGAACTTCAAAAGTAACTTTATCACCCATTTTAGCGATTGAAGTTTCGGCTCCGTCAACAATCAGTCTTTCTAAAACCAATTCCTGATTACCGGTCGTTGGTCCCGAAATTAAGATTTTATCACCGCTGTTTAACTCTTGGTTTTCAATCGTAAACTGTGCCACCTGGGCTTTTACATAATAATGCTCTGCTTTTCCAAGAAGTACTTTTTTTACTTTTACTTTCTGACGAATGTCAACAGGTTTTTCTGCTGCAGCCAAAGCTGTATTGGGTAAATCACCTGAATGTTTGAATTTCAAATTTTCCGATTTTCCTTTTCTGAAAACTTTGTTTCCAACTTGTTTTCCGGTTCTCAATCGAACCTGATCGACTAAAGGCATGTGGATGATTTCCAGACATTCTGTTGAACAACAATTTTCCATTGCCGATTTACATTCATCACACTGAATAAACAATAAATGACAGCCGTCATTTTCACAATTGGTATGATTGTCACAAGGTTTTCCACATTGGTGACATTGCGAAATAATATCTTCTGTAATTCTTTCCCCTAAACGATTATCAAACACAAAGTTTTTTCCGATGAATTTGCTTTCCAGGCCTTCTTCCTCAATTTGTTTAGCGTAATTGATGATACCACCTTCTAATTGATAGACATTTTTAAAACCCTGGTGTTTAAAATAGGCACTTGCTTTTTCGCAACGAATTCCTCCGGTACAATACATCACAAGGTTTTTATCTTCTTTATGATTTTGAAGCTGTTCGTTGATGATTGGTAAACTTTCTCTAAAAGTTTCAACATCGGGAGTAATTGCATTTTTAAAGTGCCCTACTTCACTTTCGTAGTGATTTCTAAAATCAACCACAATTGTATCAGGATCGTCAAGAATGGCATTAAATTCTTTGGCTTTCAGGTGAACGCCAATATTGGTTACATCAAAAGTTTCGTCATTCAAACCATCGGCGACAATTTTGTGACGAACTTTGATGGTTAGTTTTAAAAAGGAATGATCATCATGTTCTACGGCTTCATTCAAACGGATGCCTTTCATGAAATCGTATACTTCCAGAGTTGTTCTAAAAGCCTCCAAATTTTCGGCAGGAATACTCATTTGAGCATTAATACCTTCATTAGCCACATAAATTCGGCCTAAAGCATCAAGCTTGTTCCAGGCAATAAATAAATCGTCGCGAAATTTTTTGGGATCTTCAATTTTGGCATACGCATAGAAAGACAACGTTAATCGTTGTTTACCGGCATCATCGATCATGATAGCTCTTTCTTCTGCGCTCAAAGTGTTATACAGTTGCATGCTATAAACAGTTTTAAGTTAAGAATAAGTTTGATTTTTTTTAAATCTAGTGCAAAAGTACCAATTATTTTTAGATTAAAAATGCTATTAACATTTCATCTCATTTTTTCATCTCAGAAAAAAGGCCCAATTTTATAGATGCTTGTTATTTTATCATTCAAAAGCTCGTCCTGTTTCTGTAAAAGGTTAATCCAAATACCGTCGTATCCAAACAGAGCAGCTGCGGATATTCTTTTTTTCACTTTTTGCTAAAAAAATGTTAACTTAGCAATGCACATATTTGGTTTCTAGTTAGTTGAATATTAATACATTTTAATATAAATTAAAAATGAACAAAATTTATCCTTCTGCAATCCTACTCCTTTTCTTTCTTTCAGCCTGTAAAAAAGAAACTCCGCCACCGCCCAAACCTCTTGAAATTTCAGTTCTTACTGTTTTAAATCAGGATGTAAATGTAGAATCTGAATACACCGGACAGACTTATGGCCTGTCAGACATTCAGATAAATCCTCGTGTTGACGGTATTATTATGAGTCAAAATTTTAAAGAAGGTGGTTTTGTTACCAAAGGACAAGTATTGTACACTATTGACCCACTTCCTTATAAAACCAAAATGGACGAAGCCGCAGGGGCACTGGCAGAATCGCAAGCCAGTTTGGCAAAAACCAAAGCCGATTTAGACATGATAGCGCCATTAGCAAAGATAAATGCTGTTAGTCAAAGAGAGTTAATTTCGGCTAAATCAGCCTATAGTGCGTCTCAGGCTAAAATTAAAGCGTCTCAGGCTTCTTTGGAAAATTCAAAAATCGAACTGAGCTATTGCCGTATTATCGCACCAATTTCTGGTTTAATCGGAATATCAAAAGTAAGAGTAGGCGATTATGTGAGACCTGGTGCGGCATCAGTTCTCAATACAATCTCCGACTTAGGTGATGTCAGGGTCCGATTTACGATGAGCGAACAGGAATTTCTTCGTTTGTTTAGAGAATTCAACAAACCTAATTCTTCTTTAAAAGGTTCCGGCGCTGTGGTTTCTCTGAAATTATCCGACGACTCTGTTTATCCTGAAACGGGTAAAGTCAGTTTCGCCGACAGACAGATTGATCCTTCTACGGGCGCGATAACCTTTGAAGCGGCATTTTCAAATCCTGACAAATTATTACGTCCGGGACAATATGTAAAAATCGGATTGCTTACCGACATTCGTAAAGATGCGATCGTGATTCCGCAACGTGCTGTTATCGAAGTACAGGGTATTTATCAGGTTTACGTATTAGGCAAAGACAATAAAGTCAACATGCAAATCGTAAAACCGGGACCGGCTGTAAAAGATGGTTATGTAATAGAAGACGGCTTAAAACCTGGAGATAAAATAGCCATGGGAGGTACGTCTTTACTAAAGAATGGAAGTGTTATTACACCAAAAGTAATTCAATGGCAATTAGGTCAGACACAAGCTGCGGCAACTAAATAACTTATACACCACGTATCATGGGAGAATTTTTCGTTCGAAGACCAATCGTTGCTATAGTAATGAGTATTATTATTGTGATACTCGGGTTACTGGCATTACAAAAAACGCCTATTTCGCAATACCCCGACATTAATCCGCCAGTTGTTAAAATCAATACGAGTTTTACAGGTGCCAATGCGTTGAATGTTGAACAAGCTGTTGCTACACCTATTGAGCAAAAAGTAAATGGTGTAGAAAATATGCTGTACATGAAATCTACCAATACTTCTGATGGTGCCTGTACCATTGAAGTAACTTTTGATGTGGGAACAAATCTGGACAATGCCAATATGCTGACTCAAAACCGGCAAAATCAATCTTCGCCTTTTATGCCTTCCAGTGTAAAACAACAAGGGGTTGTGGTAAAAAAGTCCTTATCGTTTCCGATGATGCTGTTTACTGTCACCTCAAACAATCCGAAATATGACGCTAAATTCTTAAACAATTATGCGAGTATCAATATTGTAGATCAGCTGGCTCGTATAAAAGGTGTTGGAGAGGTTGCTCTTTTTGGAGGCAGTGACTATTCGATGCGTATCTGGTTAAAGGCCGATGTCATGAGCAAACTGGGAGTTACGGTTGATGATGTAAAAAATGCGCTGAACGCCCAAAACATGATTAGTCCCGGCGGAAAATTCGGGGCTGAACCTGCGCCACCGGGTACTGAGTTTACTTATGGTGTTACGCTTCAGGATCGTCTGGTAACGGAAAAACAATTTGGAGAAATCGTTGTTCGAAGTAAAAAAGACGGGGCACAGGTTTTACTCAGCGACATTTCCCGAATTGAACTGGGAACCGAGAATTACAGTTCGTCTGCACGACGAAACAGTTCGCCAAGTGCGGTAATGGCAGTTTATCAAATGCCCGGAAGTAATGCGCTTGAAGTAGCTGAACTGGCCAAAAAAGCCATGAAAGACCTTTCTGAAAAATTCCCAAAAGATATCGAATATCAGGAGTCACTCGATACGACTCTTGCCATTACTGCCGGAGTGGAAGATATTGTTCACACCCTCTTTGAAGCGGTTATACTGGTAATTCTGGTGGTGTTCATCTTTCTGCAAAACTGGCGTGCTACCTTAATCCCTTTAATAACGGTTCCTGTTTCCTTAGTGGGAACCATTGCCGTTTTTCCTTTATTAGGATTTTCGATAAACACACTTTCACTCTTAGGATTGGTATTGGCTATTGGTATTGTAGTCGATGATGCTATTGTTGTGGTAGAAGCCGTTATTCATCATATCGAAAAAGGCAAAAGTCCGCGGGAAGCTACCATTCAGGCAATGAAAGAAGTATCGGGTCCTGTAATTGCCATTGCCTTAATTTTGATTGCTGTTTTTGTACCGGTTGCCATGACTCCGGGAATCACGGGTCGTTTTTATCAGCAGTTTGCCATCACTATTGCGGTATCGGTAGCGTTCTCAGCCCTTAGTGCCTTGTCTTTAAGTCCTGCCTTATGTGCCATGTTATTAAAACCGACCAAACCAATTGAAGAACAAACCGGATGGCTGGCCAAATTTTTCGCCGGTTTTAACCGAATTTTCGAAAAAGTTACCGGAAGATATCTAACAGGAGCTACTTTTTTTGCCAAAAAATCAATGCGAATTGTAGTCTTACTGGCCGTAATCATGGCTGCCGTTGTAGTATTAGGCAAAAAAATTCCGTTAGGTTTTATTCCCGAAGAAGATCAGGGTTATGTATTAGTCAATATGTCACTACCTCCAGCCTCTTCCTTACAGCGTACAGATGAAATATCGCGAAAAGTAGACCGTTTTTTAAAAGAAGAGAAATCCATACTATCCTATACTACGATCAACGGGTTTAGTATGCTTACCAATTCTTACCAGCCGAACAGTGCCTTTATTTTCATCTCATTAAAACCCTGGGAAGAAAGAGATGAAACTTCTAAACAATTTGTGGACCGCTTAAACAAAAAATTTGCGACTCAAATCACCACTGCTTCCGTATTCGGATTTGGTCCTCCGGCCATTCAGGGTCTGGGTGCTTCCGCAGGTTTTAGTTTAATGCTGCAGGACAAAGGGGGTAATACTCCACAATATTTAGCCGAACAGACTCAGGCGTTTATAGCCGCCGCTCAACAGCGTCCGGAAATAAAACGAATCTATACCACTTTTAATGCCGGTTCTCCACAAATCAAATTGGATATTGATAACGACAAAGCCATGAAACTTGGTGTTCCGGTCTCGAAAGTTACCGAAGCTTTAGGTGCCTTTTTAGGGGGAAGTTATGTAAATGACTTTAATCGTTTTGGACGTCAATACAAGGTTTTCATACAAGGTGAAGCCGTCAATAGGGTAAAACCCGAAGATTTAAACCTGATTTATATCAGAAATAATGATGGTGATATGCTTCCTATTTCCACATTGGTAACCGCTTCAAAGGTTATGGGCCCTGATTTTACCAATCGTCTCAATCTGTTCCGATCTGCCGAAATCGGCGGAAGTCCGAATGACGGTTACAGTAGTGCGCAAGCTTTAGAAGCTTTAGAAGAAGTAGCCAAACAAACCCTGCCGGCGGATATGGGTTACGATTACATCAACCTTTCGTATCAGGAAAAACATTCTCCCGGCGGAAGTTCTGTATTTATCATGGCACTCGTATTTGTATTTCTAATTCTGGCCGCACAGTACGAAAGTTGGAAGTTACCTTTCAGTGTCTTGCTTGGTGCGCCCTTTGCCGTTTTTGGTGCCTTTTTGGGACTGCTATTAGCCCGAATCGGAAGTGATGCTTATGTCAACAATGTTTTTGCTCAGATTGGGTTAGTGCTCTTAATCGGATTGGTTGCCAAAAATGCGATCCTTATTGTCGAATTTGCCAAAGAAGAATACGAAAAAGGAAAACCGCTGTACGAATCGGCTATGGTCGCTGCAAAACTTCGTTTCCGACCGATTCTAATGACGGCCTTTGCTTTTATTCTTGGTGTTGTTCCGCTCTTAACGGCTACGGGTGCGGGCTCTCAGGCACGTATTGTAATGGGAATGGCAGTATTTAGCGGTATGTTAATCGCCACCGTTTTGGGGGTATTAATTGTACCTGGCTTGTTTGTCATGATTGAAAACATCGGAAAAAAGAAAAAAGATACTATCGCAACGACGGAAAATAATAAGGACTCTAATACCACTGGCCATGATGATTAAGAAATATAAAATAATAGCCATTATCCTTCTACTCTTCTTATTGCCTGTAGGCTGTATGGTGGGGCCTAAGTATAAAAAGCCGGAACAGCTAAAGTCTGATTCTTATCAAAACGAACGAAATTTAGACAGTCTCGCCACGGTCGTCAACTTAAAATGGTTTGATTTATTTAATGATGATGTTTTAAAAGACCTGATTACAAAGGGGCTTCAGAATAATTATGATTTAAAAATTGCGGTTACCAGAATTGATCAGCTTAGGGCCCAACTAGGATACTCTAAAACAAATCTATTACCCTCTTTTCAATATGGAGCAACCATAAACAGCAACGAAAAAAATCTGACGCCGTCAAATGTCAGTGCAAACATGTCCTGGGAAATTGATTTTTGGGGAAGATACCGTCATGAAAATAAAGCGGTACAAAATGAACTTCTGGCTACTGAGGAAGCCCGTAAAGTTGTACTTTCAAATATTGTGAGTGATATTGCTACGGCTTATTTTCAGTTGCGAAATTTCGACGATCAGTTAGAGATCGCACAGCATACCCTTTCTACCCGGGAAAAATATTATGAAATTATAAACCAAAGATTCAAAAGCGGTTATATCTCTGAGGTAGACAAAGCACAAATCGAACAACAGGTCGCGATCGCCGAAGCAACTATTCCTAACATTAAAAGACAGATAACGATTCAGGAAAATATTATTTCCCTTCTTACCGGTCAGCTTCCATCACAAATTCCCAGAGGAAAATCCAATACCGAATTGCGAATTGTAAGCGAAATACCGTTATCAATTCCGTCCGCTTTACTGGAAAACAGACCTGATGTGAAAGCGGCAGAATTAAAATACAAAGCTTCCAATGAAAGAATCGGAACCGCCCAGGCGATGCGCTTTCCTTCTTTTAACCTCGCAGCAATTGCAGGATTCGCCAGCGCCGATTTAAGCAATTTGTTTTTAGGAAGTTCTTATTCGCAAAATGCTTCTGCGGGAGTTACCGGTCCTATATTTGCTTTTGGAAGAAACAAACGCAGAGTAGAAATATACAGACAACAGGCTGAAGAACTCAAGTTTACCTATCAAAAAACGTATATTTCTGCGGTTAATGAAGTAGAACAATCTATTCAGAACATCAAAACCTACAAAGAAGAATGGAACGCCCGAAACCGACAGGTTAATGCGGCTTTAATAAACTATAAACTGTCCTACGAAAGATATGACAGCGGTTATGTTTCTTATCTGGAAGTTTTAGATGTCGAAAGCAACTTGTTTCAGGCGCAATTAAGTCTTTCACAGTTGTCTGAAAGACAATTAAGTTCGATGGTGCAATTGTACAAAGCCCTTGGCGGGGGATGGAATCCGTAAAGGTTCTGAGTTACTAAGATTCTAAGGCACTAAGGTTTTAAAACCTTATAAAACAACAAGAAGCACTATGAAAATAGTGCTTCTTGTTATAACTCTTTATACCTCTGTCACTTTGAGTCTAAAACCTTAGAACCTCAGCAACTCAGAATCTTAGTCCCTTAAATTAACAAAACTCGTTAAAAGCGTCTCTCAAATTCTCAGCGATTAATTCAGCCGGACGACCTTCGATGTGGTGACGCTCTAACATGTGAACTAATTCTCCGTTTTTGAACAAAGCCATAGATGGCGATGATGGAGGAAAAGGGAACATATGTTGTCTTGCAGCATCAACTGCATCTTTGTCAACACCAGCGAAAACTGTAATTAAGTGATCTGGTTTTTTAGCGCCTTCTAAACTCATTTTTGCTCCCGGACGTGCATTTCTTGCAGCACAACCACAAACAGAGTTTACAACAACTAAAGTGGTACCTTCAGCTTTGATAGCATTATCTACTGCTTCTGCACTATGTAAATCTTGAAAACCAGCAGCTGTTAATTCAGCCTCCATAGGTTTTACCATTTCTTGTGGATACATATTTCTTATTTTTAAATTTTACTTTTGATTTGCAAAGTTACAAAGTTTACCCGCAACTACTTAATTTGTGGTATAAAGTTTTGTTATAGTTCAATTGATTTAGTCGAAAGCTGTAAAGCCATAAAAAATAAACACCTAAAACAATCTATTGTTTGGTGAATTTCTTCTGATATGGATAAGTCTCATAAATCGTATTGTCTTCATTAAGAGAAAACCCCTTAGCAGCATCATCTCTCGCAATGCCAACCAAAGCGACGACTTCTTCTCTTGGTTTACCCTGCTTTAACCAGCAAACCGCTTTATAATATTTCACATCCGAAAATTCAGGATATACTTTGAGCGCTTTATCAAAAATAACAAGTGCTTCGTCCCATTTCTTGAGCTCGTATTTGGCAATTCCCTGATAAAAATACGCTGTAGGATGTTCTAATTGTTGTCTGTTTTTATAAATGTCATTTACATAATCGTCAAACAGCTTTTCGGCTTTATTGTATTCATTCAATTGCAGATAACAAAGTCCTATATAAAAACTATAGGTATGATCCATGACATAACTGTTTCCGTAAAGTTTAATGCATTCTTCAAAATCAACAATCGCACTTTTATACGTTTTCGCAAAAATACATTTTATAAAAGCCCGGTACGGAAGCCATTCTTGTTTATTATAACGAACGGCTTTATCCAGAAAAGGCATTCCGACTTCGTATTTCTTGCATTTAAAATACGGCATTGCTTTTTGTTGCCACAGATAAGCTATTGTGCTATCTTTTTTTAGACCTTCGTCGATGCAATTCTGCCATTCCGCCATTTCAAAAGTATAATTGTACTTATAGGCACAACTGTCTAAGTATTTGACCTGAATAGCATCCTGAGCTTTATTTTTGGATACTTGTGCAAAAGAGATAATCGAAAAAAAGAAACTGAATCCTAAAATAGTGTTTTTCAAAGGTTATTGGTTTAAGTTAAATTTATTTGGCAGAAAAATCACTCTAAATAACGCTTTTATAAATGGCACTTTAGGACACTTTAAAATAACTTTAACATCCTCGATCAAAGTAGTTTCTTCGTCTAAGAATTTAAAAATCAAAGACGGATTTCCTTTTTTGAATAATGAGGAAAAAATACCGCTTCCCAATTCATTATGGCGATACAGAATGTCCAAAAGCAGTAAATCATAAAACCAGAATCGGCTTCTTTTATGAAAGGCGGTCATCCTAATTGATGTCGAAGAATAGAGAAACTCCACCAAATCAGCTGATTTTTTATCAGCACTTTTAAAAGTATAACCTGTACTGGCTTTGGTCCACCCTCCGGCAGTTCCAATATTTAGAACTCTTTTAGTATTCTTCTTCCAGAACGGATAACAAGTCATCGGGATGCTTCCCTGCTCCTTCTCTACAATATCATACTGCTCAATACCTCGTTTTTCTAAATAAATCTGAATCTCGTTTTCATAGTCCGTCGTTGAAAGCAAGTTCTCCGAAAATAAAGTATATTCAACCAAAGCTTCGGTTTTAGAAACAGGCAGTACATACATAAATCTAGTGTTCCCTTTTTGTTCCACCGAAAAATCCATGAAAGTAGCCTGTTCCGGATTGAAGACTTCTTTTTCGGTTTTCACATACCAACCTACAAAATGCTGTTGCAGAACGGGATATTTCGTTTGACTTAATGCAGTCGATGAGGTATAAATACTATTCAGTAAATAATTACAAGTATACCTATTCTCTTCTGAACCTACAAAAACATGGGTTTCAAGTTCGTTGATATCAGTTACTTTCTCATTTAAAAAAGTGATATTGGAATGTTTAGACAACTCTTCAAAAACAAAATCATAAAAGTCCAATCCCCGAATTTGATTGTATTGATAAGGTTTGAAATTTAAATCACGTTTGAAATTTTCATTGGCAAACAAAGCCGAATCCCATTTTTTAAGAACAATCGAACTCCAGACTGAATCTCCTTTTTCCCAAAAACACCAGGTTCGGTCATTGGTCTTTTTTACGTCCTGATCCAGTAATAATATCGATTTATCCGCAAAATTCCCTGACAATACCATTTTGTAAACGGTCATCAAAGCTGCTAAACCCGTTCCGGTAAAAATGTAATCGAAGTGTTTGATTTGCGAAGAATTCATCCTCAAAAATAAGAAATTTTATTTTTGAAGCTTTTCCAAAAGCAGTTTAAAATCGGTAGGCTTCAAGTAACTGTTATACTGAGCAATAATTTCATACTCCTCATTCAAAACACATAAAACCGGATACACAAGCTGTCCGTTTATGGTGCCAAGCTGCAAAGCCAGTTCATGGACACCCACATTGTTTCCTGAAGGCTTGTATTTAAAAATGTGTTTGTTAAAGGTAATCGCTCTCTTTGCTTCGGCATTCAAATCGATGAAGTAGAAGTCTGAATTGAGTTTTTCATTCACTTCCTGATTTTTAAACGTCGTATTTTTCATTCTCTGGCAATACTGGCACCAATCGGTGTGAATGAAAACAATGATTTTTCGTTTTTGAAATTGCGCCAAACTATCCACCTCCTCAAATGTTCTGCTTTTTAACTGGCAGAAACCGCTTGAAGTTATACCGAAGAAGAAAATAAGTAGAAATAGCTTTTTCATTGTTTTGTTTTTTTTCAACAGAATGTAAAGGATTGCTCTTCTGCCACGAATTCACGAATTAAATTGTAAATCTTTATCTAAAAAAAGGGCAATTCGTGAATTCGTGGCAAATAAAAAACATTTATGAATCTGTGAATCACAAATTTACCTAAAACTGTATCGCAATCCTAAAAACCCTCGAATCGTTTGGTTTTGTCCGTAAACATAAGTGGTATCAAAAGTTAAACCGTATGGATTATCCGGTGTAACCAATACTTTTCCCGCCGAATCGTACTGTACATTTTTATCAAAAGGATCATTCGTTCTCGAAATCAAAAACGGATTATTTTGTTTCGGAGTAAAGTTCAGTAGATTTTTGATTCCCCCGTAAAGTTCAAAATTCTTCCAGCCTGTAAACGTAAACTGAATATTCTGAATGCTGTACCAAGGTGAATTTGGATTTCTCGGATCGTACTCATTCAACAAGGGCAATTTCATCGGACTGTAAACATTTCCGGTGTAATCCAGCACTAAATTCCAAGGGTTTATTTTATACGAGACACTCCAGGTTCCGGTAAATCTTTCGGTTAAGAACGGTCGCTGTGAAATTTTGTCCTGAACATTTTTATTGTCTAAAACGGTTGCTCCTAAAATAAACTTTAAACCATTGGTGAAATTGACATCGATATTCGTACTGATTCCCTGACTGAGAGCATAACCATCGATATTGTCGTAAATGATTTTATTGGGATCGGTTTCGTAGTCTGAAATGATTTTATTACTGAAACGGGTATAAAAAGCCGTTGTTTCGATTCCGACAAAAACTCCGCTGTCAAAGTTTATTTTCTGAATATAATTCAAATTAACATTTACTGATTTTTCCGGTTTTAAATCACTTTTAAGCACCACATCTCGTGATCCCGTAAGCGCTGCATGATCTTCGGTAAACAAATTCACCACTCTAAATCCTGTTCCGGCATTTAACCTGAAAATCGTATTTTCATTTGCCTTAAAACGATACGCAAATCGGGGTGTAAAAATAGAACCATGAATAGAATTATAATCGTATCGCGCCCCTAACAAAACCTGACTCTTTGGAGAAAACGTTATTTCGTCCTGAACAAAAATTCCCGGCAACCAGGTTTTTTCGGCAATTTTTGTTGCCGGCGTATTGTCGTCGTAATAGGAATATCGGCTTGCTATTCCGGCAAGGAAATCATTACTGCCAATCTTTTTATCCCAGGTTAACTGCAGGAACCCTATTTTTTGATTCGCAATATACGATGTTGTTCCGTAACGGCTGTCCTGATAATGTACATTCCCCGAGAACGATAGCATCAGTTTTTCTTCAAAAGGCAGTTGGTAACTTCCAATTAATTCTCCCCTTTTCGTATAAATACTTTCACCGTAAATTTCATCACCTCCACGGTATTTTCTTTCCCAACGAACATCTCCTCCCCAACGGTCTTCATACATACCACGTGCTGCTATGGTAAAAAGACGGTTGTCGTTTCGATGAAAACTCCATTTATTAAAAACCGAAATCCTTTTAGAAAGCGTCACATCGGTGAAATTATCGTTGTCTTTATCGATAATCTGATCGTAATTGAAATAGTTAACTCCTAAAAGTGAAGTCGCCTTTTTACCGGCATTAAATTTCATTCCCAAATCGAGATTATTTTCTAGATACGTTGTTGTAAAATAATCTGCCGAAAAAACCGGAGCATTCGTTGGGTTCTTAGTTATAATATTAATTAATCCCCCAACAGCCTCACTTCCGTAAAGAGAAGAAGCCGGACCTTTTACAATCTCAATCCTTTCCACCAGAGAATTCGGAATTCCGGACAAGCCATAAACAGTTGAAAGGCTGCTGACAATTGGCATTCCATCGATCAAAACCAAAGTATACGGGCCTTCGAGACCGTTTATATGAATATCTCCCGTATTACAAACGCCGCAATTCAACTGTGGACGGACGCCGTTTATGTTTTGAAGCGCATCGTAAATACTCGGTGTTGGATTCTTCTTAAAAAACACAGGGGAATAAACCTCAACCGGAACAGCACTTTCCAAACGTTTAACTGCTTTTAAAGTTCCCGAAACCACTACTTCATTCAATTGATTGTCTGTATCGTCCAATTCAAAATCATACGTTTGAACAGCGCCCTTTGTAACGTCGATTTTCTTTTTTGAAGTCCGAAAACCTACCAGTGAAACCTGAAGCGTATAATTTCCAACCGGTACATTTTCGAAGTTATAATATCCTAAACTATCCGTTACCGATCTGTATTTTGTTCCCAATAAATGTACGTTTGCCAACTGCAATTCATGGCCATCACCTGAAATAATTCCGGAAACAGAACTGGTTTCCTGAGCAAATGAAAACTGCAGACAAAAGAAAAGCAGCATCAAAAATAGTTTTTTCATTATTATAAAATTAAATTTAGACAAAACTAAAAATTAAATTTGACAAATAGTGTTCCTAACGCAAAAAACTTTGATCTAACTTCAATTCAAGGTTTTGCAGCTATTTTAATCACATGGAAAGCTTATCCGATTTAACCTAAAAATGACTCATCAATCAGTTCTTTATTAATCGAAGCCCCGGCAAAAGATCCTGAAGAAACAGCCATAGCAACAGATCGCGCCTGAATATGACAATCACCACTGGCAAAAACTCCGGGAATTGTTGTTTTTTGAAACGCATCTACTTTCAACAAACCTTGTTCTGTCAATTCACAGCCTAAAGCTTCCGGAAGTGGGCAATGTTGCTCAAAAGGCGCTCTGAAATAAATAGCTTTTACTTCAATTGTAGCTTGACTTTTGAAAATAAGCTGCTGAATATTTCCATTTTCCTGTTTTACGGCAGCAATTTCATCTTCCATAACCTTAATTTTATGTTGTAGTAAAATTTGAGATTGCGCTGTGGTAAAAGCTGATTTTCCGTTCGTTAAGACTCTTAAATCCTCCGTCCAGTTCGAAATGAGTTTAGCATATTCAAACCCTATATCACCATTAGCGATAATCGCTGTTTTTTCCTTTTTGACTTCATAACCGTGACAATACGGACAATGCAATATCGAAATTCCCCAGCATTCGCTAAAACCTTCCATTTGGGGTAGTAAATCTTTTATTCCGGTTGCGAACAATAACTTTTTAGAAATGAACACTTTTCCGGATTCTGTTTTGATTTCAAATCCATCTTTTGTTTGAATTGCCCGAATCGCTAATCCGTTATAAAAATGAACGGTATCGTAAAAATCAACCTGAATTAAAGCTTTCGCCGAAATAACGGCAGGTTTTTCACCATCCTGTGTGATAAAATTATGCGAATAAGGCGTTTGTCGGTTACAGGGCAAACCACTGTCTATCACCAAAACCTGTCGCAAAGAACGCCCCAGACTCATCGCTGCCGAAAGCCCGCTATAACTGCCGCCAATAATTATAACATCGTATTTATTTTTATCTCTCACTATATTCTATTTTTAAGAAGTTCTTGGTATGGGAAATAGATCTTTCTTCGGGAAAAATCCGTCCTGATAATCTACAATTTCATCATTTGTACAAAGGCACTTTTCAAGCTCTTTCAGGATTTCTGTTTCTTTTATTTTCTGACCAATAAAAACAAGTTCATTGAGTCTGTCGCCGAAATTAGAAGTCCATCGTTCTTCTATAATATCCTGAAATTCAACAAAATTATTAAAGGTCATTCGTTCGCTTAGCGGCATACTTGCCCACCAGACTCCGGCTCCTTCGGCTTTCATTGATCCACCGGACTGGCTCCAGTTTATCGCTTGTTCCGGTCGGGATGCCATCCACAGCAGTCCTTTACTTCGAATGATGTTGGCGGGAAAATCGGATGTAAAAAAATTCCACAACCGATTGGGATGAAAAGGTCTGGGATCTCGAAATACAAAAGAACTAATTCCATATTCTTCAGTTTCAGGTGTATGAATACCTTCTAATTCCCGAATCCAACCCGCTGAATTTTCGGCTTCTTCATAATTGAATAATCCGGTGTTCATAATTTCGTTTGGATTTACTTTGCCTGAAACCGAAGTGATTATTTTCGCCACAGGATTTAGCTTTTGAATAGAAGCTCTCAAAAATTCTAATGATCTGATACTAACGAGATCCGTTTTATTCAAAATGATAACATTAGCAAATTCTACCTGATCTACCAGAAGGTTGACGATCGTTCTATTGTCATTTTCAAGATCGGATAAGTTTTCCTCCCGCAGTGTTTTGGCCGAACCAAAATCTTTAAAAAAGTTAAAACTATCTACAACGGTCACCATGGTATCGATGTAACTGAATCTGGACAAGTCAATATTTTCCTCTTCGTTCACAAAAGAGAAAGTCTGGGCTACCGGAATGGGTTCGCTGATACCTGTACTTTCGATAAGCAAATAATCAAACCTGCTTTCTTTGGCCAGTTTTTCGACTTCAAGCATTAAATCTTCCCGCAAGGTGCAGCAAATACAGCCATTCGTCATTTCAACCAGTTTTTCTTCGGTTCTGGACAAGGTATGCTCCTTCTTCACGAGCTGCGCGTCTATATTAACTTCACTCATATCATTTACGATAACAGCAACTTTAAGGTTTTCTTTGTTGTGAAGAATATGATTGAGAAGAGTTGTTTTTCCTGCGCCAAGAAATCCGCTTAAAACGGTTACGGGTAGTTTTTTCATTACTAAATGTGTTTGTGTTTTTTATAATTTAGAAGATGTCCGATAATCATTCCGATCCCGCCAATAAAAATCAGATCCAAATGAATATCCAGTATCATTTCACTCAAAATACTGATCCAAATCAGAGATATCGATAAAATCAAAGTTGTAGCGACTAAAAGACTTGATTTTTTAATAATTTTGAGGATTGCAATTAAACCTATTAAGGCAAAGGTCAAATCGATAAATGGATTATGACTAATACCCAAAGGCAAAATAGTAAGTAGCGGAAATATCAGACAATGAACCAGACAAATGGCAGCACTTGAGATTCCTAATATATCGTAAAAAGGCGTCGTTGTTTTCTTCATTTTCAGTACATTTGCTTAATGCAATTATGTTGCAAATATAGAACTTTATTTTTAATGCAACATTGTTGCGTTAATTTTTTTAATGCTTTAAAAATGAAAACAACAAGAAATACAGCAGCAAAGACAGCGGTTTTAGAGATTTTTGACAAATCTAAAACAGCCTTGTCCCACACCGAAATTCACAAACAGATTGATGATTTGTGTGACCGTGTGACCGTTTACAGAATATTAGACCGGTTAGTAAATGAAGATATCGTTCATAAAATTGTGAATCTTGACGGTACCGTAAAGTATGCCAAATGCCATCATCATGCTCAAAGAGTACACATTCACAACCACGCTCATTTTAGCTGTGAAAAATGTCTCGAGGTCACTTGTCTGGAAAATGTAAAACCTAGCTACATTATTCCGCACAATTATAAAGTAAATGAGATAAACTTCACCTTGTCAGGATTGTGTCCGAACTGTTTGAATTCAAACAATTAAGTTTTAGACTTGTCTAAAAATATTGTTGTGCAGATATAATTTATCCCTATATTTGTTCAAACAACATTTTTACAATGACCAAATCTTTAGAAGAAGTACACCAATCGGTTGCTACACAACATAAAAAAAAAGGATTTAGAAAAATATTAGCCTTTTTAGGACCGGCCTACCTGGTAAGTGTCGGTTATATGGACCCCGGAAACTGGGCGACAGATATTGCCGGCGGAAGTCAGTTTGGGTATTCTTTACTTTGGGTTTTACTAATGAGTAATTTGATGGCGTTGCTGCTTCAAAGCTTAAGTGCAAGGCTTGGAATTGTGACCCAACGTGACTTGGCTCAGGCATCACGGGAGACTTACTCCAGGTCTATCAATTACATTTTATATTTTTTAGCCGAAATTGCTATTGCAGCCTGTGACCTTGCAGAGGTTCTGGGAATGGCGATTGGAATTAATCTTCTTTTCGACATCCCTTTAATCGAAGGAGTTTTAATCACGGTATTGGATACTTTCTTATTACTATTCCTGATTAACAAAGGAATCCGAAAAATGGAGGCTTTTATTATTGTATTGGTGGCGATCATTGGATTCTCTTTTATATTTGAAATGATTTTTGCAGAACCTGAACTGGATAAAGTTATTTATGGTCTGGTTCCTTCAATTCCAAGTTCTGCCGCTTTGTACATTGCCATCGGAATTATTGGTGCCACGGTGATGCCTCACAATTTGTATTTACATTCGTCACTCGTACAAACCCGAAAATTCGACAGGACTCCGGCTGGAATCAAACAGGCATTGAAATACAACTTTATAGATTCGACCATCGCCTTAAACCTGGCCTTTTTTGTAAATGCGGCCATTCTGATCCTTGCAGCTGCTACCTTTTACAAAAACGGAATGTTTGAAGTGGCTGAAATTCAGGATGCGCATCAATTTCTCGAACCTTTACTGGGAACTAAATGGGCGCCTATTTTATTTGCGGTGGCTTTAATTGCTGCGGGGCAAAGCTCAACCGTGACCGGAACTTTAGCGGGTCAGATTGTAATGGAAGGATATTTGAATTTACGCATCCAGCCTTGGGTTCGAAGAATTATAACACGACTAATCGCTATTGTACCTGCCGTTGTGGTGATTTTAATTTATGGAGAAAGCGTAACAGGGAAATTATTGATTTTAAGTCAGGTTATCCTGAGCTTACAGCTTGGTTTCGCGATTATTCCGCTGATTCATTTCGTGAGCGATAAAACCAAAATGAAAGGTTTTCATATTTCAAGAACGACACAGGTCGCCGCATGGATTATTGCTTCGATTATAGTAACTCTCAATGCAAAGCTGGTGTATGACGAAATCACTTCGTGGCTGCAAAACTCTGATAACCCAACCGTACTCTGGTTGACAGTCGTTCCGCTCGCCTTCGGATTTCTGACTTTATTGCTGTACATTATTTTCAAGCCTTTTGTCACTAGAATAAAATCAAATATCGAGAATCATTCCCCGCATCATTTAAAACTGGTCTATACGCCGAAAGAAAGTTATGGCAAGAAAAATATAGCGATTACAGTCGATTTTTCTAAGGCCGATGAAGCTGCACTAAACAATGCCTTTGAACTGGGCGGAATCGACGCGCAATACACCTTAATTCACATCGTTGAAACTGTTGGAGCTTTGATGTATGGAGGCAATGTCGACGATCATGAAACGACTATCGACGAAAAACTATTATCAGAATATAAAGAGATGCTGTCCTCAAAAGGTTTCAAAATCGAAACGGAACTAGGCTTTGGAAAACCCAACAGTGTGATTCCGGAAATCATCAATCTTGGTAATTTCGACATTTTAGTAATGGGAACCCATGGCCACACCGGACTAAAAGATATTTTGTTTGGCACAACGGTAGACAAATTGAGACACAAAATTTCTATACCTTTGCTAATTGTTAAATAAAGTGGCTAAGGTTCTAAGTCGCTAAGGTCCTCAGGTTTTTAGAGTCCTTTAACTTAGCAACTCAGAACCTTAGAACCTTAGAACCTTAGAACCTCAAAAAAATGACTTTTTCAGAAGAAAACTACCTTAAATCCATATACCACCTTACGGCTTCAAACGATGCTGAAGTGAGCACCAATGCCATTGCCGAAATGATGGAAACCAAAGCTTCATCAGTTACCGATATGCTTAAAAAATTGTCGGAGAAAGATTTAGTGAATTACAAAAAGTATCAAGGAGTTTCATTGACTGAAAACGGGAAACTAGCCGCCAAAATGATTGTTAGAAAACATCGCTTATGGGAGGTTTTTTTAGTAGAAAAACTCAGCTTTTCCTGGGATGAAGTTCATGATATTGCCGAACAGCTGGAACACATCAAATCGGAACAACTGATTAATCGTCTGGATGATTTTCTGGGAAACCCTACAGAAGATCCGCACGGAGACCCAATTCCCGATGCCAACGGACGAATCGTCAAAATCGAGAAACAATTGCTTTCAGAATTAACAGAATATCAAACCGGAGTTTGTGTGGGAGTAAAAGATACTTCCTCGGAGTTTTTAAAGTATCTGGACAAACAAGGAATTGCTTTGGGCTCTAAAATTGATCTTTTATCGAAAGAATCGTTTGATTTGTCCGTTAAAATTAAGGTGGATGGACGGGAATTGTCTATTTCGAATAAAATTGCCTCAAACTTGTTTGTAAAGCTGGTTTAGAGGTTTATTATTCGCTATGGATAAAGATTTTTTTAGATCTCCATAAATGGGCCGAGCCTATGGCTCTCAATTCTGTGGGAATTTATCGTTTGGACGGATTAAAATCCGTCCCTACAAAATTAAAGAACGAGCCTATGGCTCTCTTTTAATCATATCTTCAGAAAATTTCAGAGAAATGATAAATGATGTCGCAATAGATTTTAATTCGATAATCTGGAAACACACCATACAATTAAAGTTCCAAAGGAACGGAACATATTGTAGCAACGGATTTTAATCCGTTGACCCAAAAAATGCAAAAAAACAATATAGTTCCATCGGAACCAGGCCTTTGCTTCAAACCATTTCTCTACAAAATAACCGTAACGATAAATAGTATCCTTTAAACTATCCCTTTCTCGATCATTTCCAGCATAACCGGAGAAGCGTTTTTAAACGTTGGTGGCTGTTCGATAATACTTCCAGCATTCTTCTTGTTCACCTTAAAAGTCAAATCATTATCTGTGGTAAACAGTAAAGCTGTTAAAAATGGATTTTTAATATAAGTTCCTAATACCAATAGTGCTTCGTCTAAGGTATGAACGCTTTCAACTTCTTCGGTTTTATATCTGGTTGTTAAAGAAATAGAGAAGGTATTATCCTCATTCAAAACTAAACGAAAATAAATATTCTTAATCTCGGTATCGCCCATTGTTTTGGCCAAAGTCAATTTTGCGAAGGTTCCCGCCTGGATGCTTTCTTTAACTCGTTCACAAAAAAGGGCAAATATTGGTTCGTACATTTTTTTAAGGTTCTAAGATTCTGAGATGCTGAGGTTTTTTACCGCAAAGTTCGCTAAGATTTACGCAAAGGGCACAAGGAAAATTAAAAACTTTGCGAACCTTGTGTAAACCCTTGCGGTCTTAGCGGTTATGAAAAAAAATTATTTCCCTGTAAATTCAGCTTTACGTTTTTCTAAAAATGCCGTTGTTCCTTCTTTGAAATCCTGAGTCCCGAAACATTTTCCGAATGATTTGATCTCGGTGTCAAAACCATTTTTACCATCAGCATAGTTCGCATTGATCGCTTTTATGGCTTTAGCGATTGCAAATGGTGCATTTTTAATAATTTTCTGAGCGATTCCGGTAGTAAAATCCAAAAGCTCTGCTTGTGGCACTACATGATTCACTAAACCGTATTGTTTGGCCTCTTCTGCACCAATCATAGCAGCAGTCATAATCATTTCCATCGCACGGCCTTTCCCTACTAATTGTGGCAAACGCTGCGTTCCTCCATAACCAGGAATCAATCCTAAAGTTACTTCCGGCAAGCCCATTTTAGCATTGTCTGAGGCTACTCTGAAATGACAAGACATTGCCAATTCCAATCCTCCACCAAGAGCAAAACCATTTACAGCCGCAATTACAGGTTTTTTCAAATTTTCAATAAGATCAAATAAAATTTCCTGTCCTTCAGCCGCTAATTGCGCTCCTTCGATGATGGTATAATTGGCAAATTCCGAAATATCAGCTCCGGCTACAAATGCCTTCTCCCCGCTTCCGGTGATAATGATAACACGAACATCATCATTTTTGCCCAACAACTTCACTGCTTTGCTTAAGTCACTAATTGTAGCTTTGTTTAACGCATTTAATTTGGTAGGCCTATTGATGGTTACGGTCGCAATTTTTTCTTCGATTGAGATTAAAAGATTTTCGTAGTTCATGATGCTAATTTTATGAGTTGGTTATCGGTAAAGAAACTCTAAATGTCGTTCCCTTTCCGTAAGTTGATTCAAAGGTAATTGTTCCTTTGTAATTTTCGATGATGTTTTTGATAATTCCGAGTCCAAGTCCCATTCCACTTGTTTTTGTGGTAAATTTTGGCTCAAAAATTCTGCTGATATCCTGTTTCTGAATCCCGATACCGTTGTCTTTTACAGCAATTTCGACATCGTCGTCTATGCGTTTTACAGTAACTACAATCGATTTATGAAATTGACTTTCCGGGATCGCCTGTGTTGCATTTTTAACAAGATTGGTGATAACCCGTATCAATTGTGTACGATCCATCTTGGAGATAATTTCTTCCTCTTCACTTTCAAAAACGATATAATCTTCATTGAAAATATCTAAAGCAAGCTCCACGACCTCAACCACGTTTAAGGTTTCATTTTGTTGTGCCGGCATCGAAGCAAAGTTCGAGAATGCCGAAGCCACCGCTGTCATGGTATCAATTTGCTGGATTAAGGTCTCTGAATAATCATTTAGTTTTTGCTTAACGTCCGGCGCAGTTGGGTCAAACTTACGTTGAAAACTCTGCACAGTCAACCGCATCGGTGTAAGCGGATTTTTGATTTCGTGGGCTACCTGTTTCGCCATTTCGCGCCATGCCTCTTCACGTTCACTTTGGGCTAATTTTATAGCACTGGTTTCCAGTTTATCCACCATTCCGTTATAAGCTTTGATTAAGAAATTAACCTCCTTACTGTTGGCTTCTAAAACAATCTTTTCGTTTTTCTGATCTAAATTGGTTTCTTCCAGTTTATCGGAAATTGTTTTAAGCGATTTTGTAATATAAGTCGATAAAAAATAAGCCAATCCAAAAGCCACAATCAGCATGAAGGAATATACCTGACTTAAGCGAATCAAAAAGGTATTGAGCTCATTATCGTAGTACCCATCGTCTTCTAAATAGGGAAGGTTTAGAATCCCCAGCGGTTTGAACTTTTCGTCTTTAATCAAACTGTAAGACGATCTGTTTTTAACACCATCAATGGTTTTAATATCTACAAAACGTTTTTCGATAGAAGAGCGCACTAATTTCAGGATGTATTCGGGAATTGGAGGAGCAACTTTATCAACAGCGAAAGACTCCTTTGAGGACTTCAATAATTTCCCGTCAAGACTGTAAATATTGATTTCGATTTTATGAATCTGAGCCAGTTCGTGAATTTTATCTTTAAAAATCAAATCCAGGTTGGCGGTTTTTAAAGGATATGTTGTTGTGGAAAGCACATAATTGATGTGTTCTTTTACGGCATTTTCTTTGCGCTCGAGACGTTCCTGATGGTATTCTTTTGCCTCGTTTTTAAACTGAATAATGGAAATAGAAGCTAATAAAAACGATGCCACAACAATCAATACAATCATTGACAGGAAAATCCTGACACGCAGCGAAAGCATTGACATTTTGAAGTTGTTAAACATATTTAGTTATTAGTGAAGAGTTATTAGTGAAGAGTAAAAGTTTAAAAACTAATTACTAATCACTTTTTACTAATTACTTTTTTTCTCTTATTCTTTTATAAAATCTAAATCCCAACATAATCAGAACTGAAAATAAAATGATTCCGATCACACCAAAAATCCAGTTGATGGCACTTTTTAAAACTACTAAAAAAACTACTGCAAATAGTATGATGGTAGCGCCTTCATTCCATAAACGCATGAAGTTGTTGGAATATTTCACCTCATCGTTTTGTAATTGTTTAAAAATCTGATGGCATTTTAGATGATACAGGTAAAGTAAAAAAACAAAACACAATTTCACATGCATCCAGGGCATTTTAAGCCAGGCATTTCCTAAATCGGTAAAAAGCAGCATCCAAAAAGCAAAAATACTCGCCAATACTGCTGACGGCCATGTAATAATGTACCACAAACGATAGGCCATTATTTTGTACTGTGCCTGCAAAATTTCTTTCTCGGGAGATGGTTTTTCACTGGCTTCAATTTGATATACAAACAAACGAACAATGTAAAATAGTCCTGCAAACCAGGTAATCACAAAAATAAGATGCAGTGATTTTAAATAGTTATAGTATTCCATTATTTATCATCAGTATTAGATTGTAATAATTTTTCAAATTCTTGCTCCGTCGGGAGATATTTCGCTATGTTTTCAGGTAATTGACGATAATTATATGTTGCCACACCAATTGGTTTATTTGCCATCTCTAAAGCATATTCTACAGTGAGCTTACTTTTAGTTTTACAAAGTAGTATGCCAATACTTTGATTGTCTTCCGGATATTTAATTGTTTTATCTAACAATTGTAAATACCAATTTAACTGTTGACTATGTTCTGGTTTAAATTCCGACGTTTTAAGTTCAATTGCAATCATCGACTTTAGTTTTCGATGATAAAAAAGAATATCAATAAAATATTCCTTTTCATCCAATTCCAGTCTAAATTGTTTTCCCATAAAAGCAAAATCATTTCCAAACTGTCCTAATGTCCTTGTAATGTTATTCACAATTGCATTCTCTAATTCTCTTTCTGTATGAATATCCTCCAAATTTAAAAAGGAAAGATTATACTCATCTTTAAATTCTAATCGATAGTCAATTAATTTATTTTCAGCAATCGTACTAGAAAAATTGCTTTGAAAATCATTTGCTTTTGCAAAACTGTCAAATCGTATTTCTTCTTCTAAAACAGCTCTGCTCCATCCTCTTTCTAGACATTTTTGCAGATAAAAACTTCTCCTTTCAGAGTCTTTCAATTTAGAAAATATAATATTTGTATGTCCCCAAGGTATTTTGGCCACAGCTTGTGTCCAAATTGAATTACGTTCTATCTCCTCATAAATAAGCTTCATTCTTCTTAAATTTCGCGAGGAGAATCCTTTTACACCAGAATATTCAATCTGTAAGTCTTTAGATAAGTTATCCACAATACTTTCACCCCAACCCAATTTCGACCTTTCAGAGAGCACTTTTCCAAAGTCTAAATACATCAAAATCATCTCTGTATTAACTAAAGATAGACTCTTATACTGAGCCAATTTAATTCTTTCTTTTAGCAGAAGAAGTGTTTCATGGTAATTAACAGGTAAGTTCTCCACCGATAAATTTATTTAGAAACCCAATCGTTAATCCAGTTACCTACCGTTTGGCACCATTCGTCGTCGTCATTCAAACAAGGTATTGCCAAAAACTCCTCGCCTCCGTTTGCTTCAAAATCTTCTTTGGCACGCATAGCGATTTCCTCTAAAGTTTCTAAACAATCCGAAACGAAAGCTGGTGTTACAACGGCTAAATTTTTGATTCCTTTTGCTGGCATCTTATCAATTTCAACATCCGTATAAGGCTCCAGCCATTTGTCTCCCGCCAAACGTGACTGAAAAGTTAAGCTATACTTATCTTCAGAAAGTCCTAATAACTTTACGACTTGCCTGGTTGTTTCATAACATTGATGACGGTAGCAAAAATCATGCGCCGGTGAAGGGGTGTTGCAACAAGATCCGTCAATTTTACAGTGTGATTTCGTCACATCGGTTTTACGAATATGACGTTCCGGGATTCCGTGGTACGAGAACAATAAATGATCGTAATCAAAACCAACCAAATGTTTCTGAATAGAATCGGCCAGATTCTTGATATAATCCGGTTTATTGTAAAACGCAGGAACATCAGTAAAAGTCATTTGTGGAAATTTCTTTTTACGAATTTCTTCTGCCTTAACTAAAATAGTCAAAGTCGAAGCCATTGCGTATTGTGGGTATAAAGGGAAAAGCAATACCTCTGTAACACCTTTTTCATATAATTCCTGAAGCCCTTTTTCGATGGTCATACTTCCGTAACGCATTGCTAAAGCAACCGGTACATTTACCAAAGGCTGAACCTTTTTTTGCATTCTTTCAGAAAGCACGACCAAAGGAGAACCTTCATCCCACCATATTTTCGCATAAGCATGTGCTGATTCTTCCGGTCTTTTTCTTAAAATAATCCCTCGAACCAACAAAGCTCTTAACAAATACGGAACATCGATCACGTATTTATCCATTAAAAATTCGTCTAAGTATGGTTTTACATCTTTTGGTTCCGGGCTTTCCGGAGATCCTAAGTTTACTAATAATACGCCTTTCATTATGTTTTTTTTGCTTTAGGCTTTAAGCTCTAAGCTTTAAGCTTTTAATATGTTTGTTTTAAAAAATTTCGTCAAAAGTAGAACTTCAAACTTTTTAGAAATATGATAAATGTTACTTTTTGTTTATTGTCAAATATCAAAAATTGATTCGTTAGAAATTTTCACGCAGATTTCGCAGATACTTTCAAGTTCATTTCTGAAATTGCCCCGGCACTTTATTATCGTTCCGGTTGTTTAAAACTTAAACATTTGCATTAATCGACATCAAATACTTTTTCGGAGTTGTAGCAAACTTCTTTTTAAATGCCGCAATAAAATGACTCCCTGTACTGTAACCAATTTTTAGCCCTACCTCATTTACGTTATAAGAACCACTGTCGAGTAATTTTCGGGCGAAATCCATTTTGTAATCAAACAAGAATCCATAAACCGTATCGCCATAAATTTGTTTGAAACCCATTTTAAGTTTCTTAAGATTCAGGCCAATCTCATCCGCCAGTTCCTGCAAACCTGGTGGCTCAGCCATATTAGCAATGATAATTTCTTTGGCTCTTCTTATTTTCAAAACATTATCTTCATCAATCAAAAACGGACATTGTTCTGCATTTGGATCTTCGGTTCGGTTGAAATACAGACTGAGTAATTCATATCCCTTTCCCTTATAATAAAGGTTTTTTATGGACGGATGCAGGTTGTAATGAAACAGCTGACTCAACACAATAGCCATAGAGGGACTAATATTTCCTTCGTTATAATATTTTTTGTCCTTATTATCAGGACTTAAAAAAGTAATATAATCTGCTTCGGCAGAAAACAACGCGTGAAATTTTTTGATCGATACGATTACCGAAATCACCCAGGAATTTGGAGAAAGTTCTAAATTCAATGGTAATTCTTTTTGTGGATTGTACAAAAGGAGCGATTTTTCTTCTTTCAATTCCAGAGCATAAGTTCCCTGATTGAACAAAAATTTAGCATTGCCTTTTATCCCGAAATGAAACTGTATCAGACCACTACCTACTTCGTGCTGCCCCAAAAAGAGCTCTGAACTGTCGTTTTGAAAACGGATCAGCGTAAAGTCATCTTCGATTTTAATAATTTCCTGAGAACTCATAGCGATATTTTTTTGAAACAAAAATTAGCGTAAATGCAAAATGTTATTTAGAATCACTCTAAACAAACCTTTTCTAACAACTTGATTTTGCTACAAAAATACTTCTTTTTGCATAAAAACAGCTGTTTAGAAACAAAAAAACATGTAGCGATACAAAAAGTACTTTTAGCGTTATTTTTCTAAACACTATAATGATAATTTTGTTGCACTTTTATGAAAGTGAATTTATGGAAAACAATAACGTACCGAAACACCTTTATTTTTATTCAGTTGGTCTGAGTTATAAAAAAGCTGATGCTGAGGTCAGAGGTCAATTTAGTCTGGATGCAGTTGCCAAAACACATTTGTTGGAACAGGCTAAAAAAGAGGGAATAGAAAGTTTAATTGTCACTTCGACTTGCAACAGAACCGAGATCTACGGTTTTGCAGAACATCCTTTTCAATTAATAAAGTTAATTTGCGATAATAGTAACGGATCTGTTGATGCTTTTCAGAAAGTAGGATTCGTTTATAAAAATCAGGAGGCGATCAATCATATGTTTCGCGTAGGAACCGGCTTAGACAGTCAGATCTTAGGTGATTTTGAAATTATCTCTCAAATCAAAACCAGTTTTACCCATTCGAAATCAATGGGTTTAGCCAATGCTTTTTTGGAAAGACTGGTAAACGCTGTGATTCAGGCGAGTAAAAAAATCAAGAACGAAACAGAAATCAGTTCAGGAGCTACTTCGGTTTCTTTTGCGTCGGTACAATACATTATTAAAAATGTAGAAGATATCGGAAACAAAAACATTCTGCTTTTCGGAACCGGAAAAATAGGGAGAAATACCTGCGAGAATTTAGTAAAACATACTAAAAACGAACACATCACCTTAATCAACCGTACGAAAGACAAAGCAGAGAAATTAGCCGGAAAACTGAATCTTATCGTTAAGGATTACTCCGAATTACATCTTGAGCTTCAAAAAGCCGATGTAGTTGTGGTAGCAACCGGAGCTCAAAACCCAACGGTTGACAAAGCTATCCTCAATCTTAAAAAACCTTTATTGATTCTGGATTTATCTATTCCGAAAAACGTTAATGAAAATGTTGAGGAGTTAGAAGGCGTGACCTTGATTCACATGGATTATTTATCACAGTTGACAGATGAAACGCTGGAAAACAGAAAACTGCATATTCCTGCCGCCGAAGCCATTATTGAGGAAGTTAAAGAAGAGTTTATAACCTGGACTAAAGGCCGTAAATTTGCTCCTACCATTAATGCTTTGAAAGAAAAACTAAACGCGATTAAAAACTCGGAATTAGATTTTCAAAGCAGAAAAATTGCTGATTTTAATGAGGAACAAGCTGAGATTATCAGTAACCGAATCATTCAGAAAATCACTACTCATTTTGCCAATCACTTAAAAGACGACGATACCATGGTTGATGAAAGCATCGAATGGATCGAAAAGGTCTTCAAAATAAAAGCCTCTTAAGGTTTTTACCATTAAGGCATTAAGAGAATTAAGTTTTTACGTAAAAAAATAACCTAAAGAATATTAAGGATCTCGCGTTTTTAATTCTAGCTATGACTTAATATCATAATGGTTTACAAACAAAAAGTTCTATGACAAAAAAGGAGGTTACTCAATTGGCTTACGAAATTACCGGTTTTGCTATAAAAGTGCATAAAGCCTTAGG
The DNA here is from genome assembly GCF_020905335.1 of Flavobacterium lipolyticum. NCBI lineage: Bacteria > Pseudomonadati > Bacteroidota > Flavobacteriia > Flavobacteriales > Flavobacteriaceae > Flavobacterium > Flavobacterium lipolyticum. Next base: position 1,790,545 of record NZ_JAJJMN010000001.1, read on the forward strand.
CCCGGGACTTTTAGAAAGCATTTATGAAAAGTGCCTCAAATATGAATTAGAACAAAATGGATACGATGTTAAACAGCAGCTGAGTGTTAAAATAGAATATTATAATCTTGAGTTGGAATCTGATTTAAGAATAGATTTGCTTGTTAATGATTGTGTAGTTGTTGAACTAAAAGCAATAGAAAATCTATTACCTATTCACGAAGCACAATTATTAACTTATATGAAATTATTACAGAGACCTCAAGGACTATTAATTAATTTCAACACTTTAAATATAACAAAATCAATAAAACCACTTGTAAATGAATATTTTACAAGGCTAATAGATTAACAGCTTCATTACCTTAAAAAATCAACACAAAGCTTAATGAACCTTAATATCTTAATGGTTAAAAAATAAAAATGGCAGAAAAAACAATCAGAATTGGAACCCGCGATAGCGAATTAGCACTTTGGCAAGCACACACTGTCGAGAAAAAACTAAACGATCTTGGTTATAAAACCGAAATTATTGCAGTAAAATCTACAGGTGATATTATCCTTGACAAACCGCTTTACGAGCTTGGCATCACCGGAATCTTCACCAAAACCTTAGATGTTGCTATGATTAATGGTGACGTAGATATTGCCGTTCACTCGATGAAGGATGTACCTACAGCTTTACCAAAAGGTATTGTTCAGGCAGCAGTTTTAGAAAGAGCCAATGTTCTTGATATTCTGGTTCATAAAGGAAATCCTGATTTTGCCAATCCAAGTACAATAGCGACCGGAAGTTTACGTCGTCAGGCGCAATGGTTCAACAAATACCCCAATCATACTGTTGTTGATTTACGCGGAAATGTAAATACCCGTATGCAAAAATTACAGGACAATAACTGGGACGGGGCTGTTTTTGCTGCAGCAGGTTTGGAGCGTATCAACTTAAAACCGGAAAATTATATCGATCTGGACTGGATGATTCCCGCACCGGCACAAGGGGCCATGGTGGTTGTGGCCATGGAAAACGACAATTATGCCCTTGAAGCTCTATCACAATTAAACGATATTGAAACTGAAATCTGCACCTATATCGAACGTCAATTTTTAAGAACTTTGGAAGGAGGCTGTACGGCGCCAATTGGGGCTTTGGTTCGCTATAATGAAGAGGAGGACACACTTCACTTTCAGGGCGTTTTACTTTCGGTTGATGGAAAACAAAAACTGGAAATCAACAAGACTGTCGAAATTGGAGAGTGGAAAAAACTAGGATTCTTTGCTGCTCAGGAAATTCTAAACAACGGCGGAACAGAATTGATGCAAGCCATTAAAGAATCTTTGAAGAAATAATGAGTAAATCCATTCAAATAGTATCTACAAAAAAGCTTTCAACTGAACAAAGACAAGCCTTAACAGCCGCTCATCTTGAAGTTGTTGAAGCCGATTTTATTCAAACCGAAAACAAACCTTTCGAAATAAAAGACCTCAACGATAATTTGATTTTTACAAGTCAGAATGCCGTTCATAGTGTTCTCTCCCATCCCAAATCGGAAGAACTGAAAAGTAAAAATGTATTTTGCGTTGGCTTAAAAACCAAGATCCTCTTATCAGAAAACGGATTCAATGTAGTAGCTTACACTGGTTATGCTGCCGATTTAGCCGAAATTATCACTTTAATATACCGCAGTGAAAGTTATACTTTTTTCAGCGGAAATCTTCGCCGAGAAACTTTACCCAAAGCCTTAAAAGAAGCGGAGCTAAAATTCAATGAAATTCAGGTTTATAATACTTCTTTGACCCCTCAGAAAATAAAGACTCCTATTGATGCTATTCTGTTTTTCAGTCCATCAGGTGTACAAAGTTATCTGAAAGAGAATTCGATTAAAAAAGAAATCTGCTTTTGCATTGGTGAAACTACTGCGGAAGCTCTAGAAAAAATTACCAAAAATATCGTTATTGCAGATCAGCCTACCGTTGAGGATGTGATTGAAGATGTTTTACAAGAATATAAATAATCGCCGTATGCTTTAAGCTCTAGGCTGCAAGCAAACACAAAAAATAAAAAACAAACATCGCTTAAAGCCTAAAGCTTAAAGCCTAAAGCAAAAAAACAATGTTAAAAAACGACCTATTTTTAAAAGCACTAAAAGGAGAAACCGTTCAACGTCCACCTGTTTGGATGATGCGTCAGGCTGGGAGATATTTACCTGAATTTAGAGCTTTACGTGATAAATATGATTTTTTCACCAGATGTGAAACTCCGGAACTGGCTGCCGAAATTACTGTTCAGCCTATTCGCAGAATTGCTCCTGATGCTGCTATTTTATTCTCGGATATTCTAGTGGTTCCACGTGCAATGGGTATTCATGTAGAATTGAAAGACAATTTAGGTCCAATTATTCCGGATCCGATTCGTACAATGGAGCAGGTAAATCAGGTTTTTGTGCCGGATGTAAATGAAACTTTAGGATATGTCTTTGATGCCATTAAACTGACTAAAGAAATGCTGAACGACGAAGTGCCCTTAATTGGTTTCGCGGGTTCACCCTGGACCATCTTTTGTTATGCTGTTGAAGGAAAAGGCTCTAAAAGTTTTGATACTGCTAAAGGATTTTGCTTTTCAAACCCGGTTGCAGCACACACTTTATTACAAAAAATTACAGATACGACGATTTTATACTTAAAAGAAAAAGTAAAAGCGGGGGTTAATGCCGTTCAGATTTTTGATTCCTGGGGAGGAATGCTTTCTCCGGTTGACTATCAGGAATTCTCCTGGAAATACATCAACCAAATTATCGATGCGTTGGCAGAAGTTACTCCTGTTATTGTGTTCGGAAAAGGATGCTGGTTTGCCTTAGGCGAAATGGGTAAAAGTAAAGCTTCAGCACTTGGTGTAGACTGGACTTGTACTCCTAGAAATGCTCGTTATTTATCAGGTGGAAATATTACTTTACAAGGTAATTTCGATCCTTCAAGATTACTTTCTCCAATTCCAACCATCAAAAAAATGGTTCACGAAATGATCGACGAATTCGGAAAAGACAAATATATCGTAAATTTAGGTCATGGGATTTTACCAAATATCCCTGTAGATCATGCTAAAGCGTTTATTGACGCGGTTAAAGAATACGGAAACTAGTTTTCAGTACGCAGTCTCAGTTTTCAGCTGCCTACCAGCAAACTGAAAACTGAGACCGAAAACTGGGACTGAGGCCAAAAACTAAAAAAATGCTGAACAAAGGTTTAAGAGACGAAGAAAAAATAAGAATTGATAACGTCCTCAAGACGTTACGATCACTTGTTTTTGTTCCTTATCCTTTTAGTAATACGGAAAAAGAAAATATTGAAAATCAGCTGAAAGAAATCAGGCTAGACTTTGAAACTTTATCACATCAAAAAAATGAAGATTTGATCGCATTATTAATGCAGCTTCACTTTGATTGGGAACATTTAGAACAATTCGGGGATATTTTAATCGAACTTTCTAAGGCTGAAAATTATAATCTTATCGATAAAGCTTTGGCTATTTATGAATATATCCAACAAGAAAGTAAGGTTTTCTCTTTCGGAATAAATACTAAAATTGCTTCGGCCAAAAACAGATCCTAATGGTTTTTACAGATTGGAAAACAGATACGATTGCCCATATTCTTCCTGAGGAATTTTACCACCTCATCGAAAAGAATAGAGACCACATTCAAAAAACGTTTCCTGTCACACTTTCTTACTGTCCGGATCTCGAAAAAACAAAGCAGTTTCTTGCTTTTAACCAAGACAAAGAAAATCATAAAGAAGGATATTTTTTCTATCCGAGAGACAACAAAACCAATGCTTTAATTGGCTATTTGTGCATCAAAAGCATTGACAATCGCATTTCAAAATGTGAACTGGGCTATTTTATTGATGAGGATTATCAGGGAAAAGGTATTACTTCAAAAATGGTTTCCGAAACCTTAGATTTTTGCTTCAATACTTTAAACATGAATAAAGTATTCATCTGTACCTCAAAAATCAACAAGGCAAGTCAGCAGATCGCTTTAAAACATCATTTTAAACAAGAAGGAATATTAAGAGACGAATTCAAAAACAGCGACGGAACACTGGAGGATGTTGTTTACTTTGGATTACTCAAATCAGAATACAATACCCATGAAAGATAAATTTTACGCTTACATACAACAATTACAAGATCAGATTTGTGCCGGATTAGAAGCGGTTGACGGAACTGCAAAATTCCGCGAAGATCTTTGGAAACGTCCCGAAGGTGGCGGTGGAAGAACACGTGTAATCGAGAACGGAGCCGTTTTCGAAAAGGGCGGTGTCAATATTTCGGCCGTTCACGGAAAACTGCCGGAGGCCATGCAGAAAATGTTTAATGTAGACGAAGCCGATTTTTTTGCCTGCGGGTTAAGTCTGGTTCTTCATCCTAAAAACCCAATGGCTCCAACAGTTCATGCGAACTGGCGTTACTTTGAAATGTATGATACTTCGTCTTCGTCCAGTACAGGTCCAAGAAAAGTAATTCAGCAGTGGTTTGGCGGCGGACAGGATCTAACTCCTTACTATTTATTTGAAGAAGATGCTGTTCACTTTCATCAGACCTGTAAAACGGCTTGTGACAAACATAATCCGGAGTTCTATCCTAAGTATAAGAAACAATGTGATGCCTATTTTTGGAATGCTCACCGAAACGAAGCACGAGGTATTGGCGGTTTGTTTTTTGATTATTGCAAAGCAACCGAAACCATGTCAATGGAAGACTGGTACAGTTTTGTAACCGAAGTGGGGAACAGTTTCCTGGAAGCTTATGTTCCGATTGTAGAAAGAAGAAAAAATCTGGAATACACAGCCGAAAATAGAAATTGGCAGGAAATCCGCCGTGGTCGTTATGTCGAATTCAATTTAGTTCATGATAAAGGCACCTTGTTTGGTTTGAAAACCAACGGAAGAATTGAAAGCATTTTAATGAGTTTACCTCCACATGTGCAGTGGGTTTACGATCATCATGCAGAAGCCGGAAGTGTTGAGGAAAAATTGATTCAGGTGTTAGAGAATCCAGTTGACTGGATTGAATTGCAATAGAGTCTATTTATTTTACTGTAGAAAATTTCTTTCAAAAAATAACATCCCATCAATAGATTTTTGTAGATTTAGTCTTTAAACCCATAAGGACGATATCTATAAAAATCTGTTAGTATGGCAAGCACCTATTCTCAATTATACATTCATATTGTTTTCACCGTTAAAGGCCGGCAAAATCTGATTTCCAAAAATTGGAAAGACGAACTCTATAAATACATGACCGGTATTATTAGCAATAAAGGTCAAAACTAATTGCTATTAACGGAATGCCGGATCATATTCATATCTTGATTGGATTAAAACCAGATAAGTCGATATCAGATTTAGTAAGAGATATTAAAGCAAATTCTTCAAAATTCATAAATGACAGGAAGTGGGTAAATGGAAAATTTGAATGGCAAGCCGGCTTTGGAGCCTTTTCGTACAGTCATTCCCATTTGACAAATGTTATACGATACATTGAAAATCAAGAAGAGCATCACAAAACAAAAACATTCAAAGAGGAATATATCGGTTTTTTGAAATCGTTTAACGTTGATTTTAAAAACGAATATTTGTTTGACGATGTTAACGAATAATATATCATTACAAACATACCGCAATAAATATATCGCTCCTCCGGAGCTTAAAAAATCTAATGCTCATGTTCTATAGATATACTGCTCCTTCGGAGCTCTGTAAAAAATAATGGAATTCTAAAACTAACACAATACCTCAAAAAAATCTAAACCAATACATATCAGAGTCCCAACGGGACGACATATTTATATATTTTTTTGTAGATTTAGTTTTTAAACCCCGAAGGGGTGACATATTAAAAAATAGTAATTCCTCTTTGTTAAATTCCAGATAATTGCAATTTTAAACCAATGAACTTAAAGCTGATTTATATCGTATTCCTCGCTAGCTTTTTAGGGTGTTTTGCTCAAAATGATACATCGCACAACCCCTATTTTAAGTCTTATGACGATAAAGTCACCAGCACTGTTTATTATTTAGACACATCAAACAATTTTCAGATTGGTTCTGATTCCGAAGGAGAAAAAAAATATTTTGAATTAAGTCCCAATCGACGAGAACAACTGGGGATCGGTTTAAGTTACAAATTTATAGACATCAGTTTTGGCTTTGCACCGAAATTTTTTACTGTAAACAAAGACAATTCAGGCTCCAAGCTGTTCAGTTTCAACACCCGTTTTTATTTTAAAAAGTGGATGCAATCTTTTACTTTTATCAATCAAAAAGGATTTTATGTCGGTGATGAAAACTTTCAGATCGCCTATCCGCATATGCGCACCACCAAAATTGGAGGAGCGACATCTTACATCTTTAATGATAATTTCTCGTATAAAACATTAGTCAACCAAAACGAATGGCAGACCAAAAGCTCCGGAAGTTTCATTCCGACTTTCTCCTTTTATTATACCAATATCAATCTGAACAATACGCCAGACTCTTCAGATGGCGAAATTTATGTTTTTTCGTTAGCCCCCTCCTACTTTTATAATTTTGTGATAAGTGATCACGTTTTAATTGGTGCAGGAATCGCAGTTGGTGCAGGAATTAACAATATCGATAAAGTAACCTCTGCTTTGCTTGAATTAGACTTTAATTTAAAGCTTGCCTACAATAGGGATCGTTTTTTCGGTTTTGTGAATTTAAACACGGTTAATTTCATTCAGAACAACAATACGGATGCCCTATTGAATGACAATATTTCAACTTTAAAGCTAAGTATTGGCTATCGTTTTGATCCTCCGAAAAAAGTAAAAGAGGTTTACGAAAAAATAAATCAGAAAACCGGACTTTAATACGTTCTGAAATTGTCCGGAAAAAACGGCAGCAAAAACACTCAACATAAACTGCATCGGCATAATACGAAAGATTAATTTAACACATAGAAACATAGATTTTATAGGTTTAAAAAAGAGAACAAAAAAAGAAATCTATTTCTTTCAAATAGACGGATATGTGTATTTAAATGAAGTGTAACGCCTTTTTTATCGATGCAAAATCTATATTTCTATGTGTTCGAATGAGTTACAACAAACGGATTCAACATAAGTAATTTATCTTAAAATCATTATTATGAAAAAGAGAGAGGCATTGAATACCACACAATTGAACCGCATGCAGACCGGAAAAGGATTTATTGCTGCATTAGATCAAAGTGGCGGAAGTACACCAAAAGCATTAGCACAATACGGTGTACAGGAAAGCAGTTATACAAACGAAGAAGAAATGTACACCCTCGTGCATGAAATGAGAACCCGAATTATTAAAAGTCCTGCCTTTAGCAGCGAATATATTCTGGGAGCTATTTTGTTCGAAAATACGATGGACCGCAAAATCAACGGGCAATGGACTGCGGATTATTTGTGGGAGCATAAAAATATCGTTCCTTTTCTAAAAGTAGACAAAGGTCTTGCTGAGCTCGCAAACGGGGTACAACTCATGAAACCCATTTCTAATCTGAACGAATTGTTAACTCGCGCTGTAGAACGCAATGTTTTCGGAACCAAGATGCGTTCTGTAATCAAAGAAGCCAATGCTACGGGAATTCGCGAAGTCGTTGAACAACAATTTGCAGTAGGACTTCAAATATTTAACAAAGGCCTTGTTCCAATTATTGAACCGGAGGTTGATATTTATAGCACCGACAAAGAAAAATCAGAAGAAATTCTAAAAGCAGAAATCATCAAGCAGCTTAATTTACTGGACAAAGAAGTAAAAGTAATGCTAAAACTTTCGATTCCAACCGTAAATGATTTTTACCAAGAATTAATGTCTGATCCGCATGTCTTACGTGTAGTGGCATTGTCCGGAGGTTATGCGCAGGAAGAGGCCAACCAAAAACTGGCTCTAAATCACGGATTGATTGCCAGCTTCTCGCGAGCACTTTCTGAGGGATTAACATTTGGCCAGTCTGATGATGAATTTAATACAAAACTTGAAAAATCCATTAAGGGAATTTATGAGGCATCAATCCTTTAAAATCAGAATAAAAAAATCCCCGAAAAAGATTTGATCTCTTTCGGGGATTTTAGTTTTATAGTAAGCTTTAGATTATTTACTCAATTCTTCTGCTAAGTCCAACGTTTGCAAGATGATATTTTTATCTGATTTTAAAGCGTTTAATTTCAACTCAAATTTCAATTTGTTATCGATCAGTTTTTTAGGAGACTGCACGGCAATATCACTAAACTGCTCTGACAATCGTTTCAATTTTTCTGAATCTTTTCCTTTTGCTTTACCAGAATTCTCATAAGCAAATGATGCCCTTGCAAAATTTAACTTTCCGGAGATGTAATTTTTCTTTAATTCCTTTTTTGCTTCCTTAACAAAAACTCCTTTTCCGTCATTAAAATAATCTAAAGTATTGGCTATCATAACCACATCTTTGTCTTTTTTAATAAAAATAGTTCCATAGTCTTCCGTTCCAAAAATTTCATAAAAATCTCCCTTTTGTTCCAGGAATTTTTTGCGCAGTCCTAATTGGATTAACTTATCACCAAAAGTAGGATGGGTTGAAGTAAATACCATAGAGAATAACGGAATGTTCTTCTTCACTTTTTCCTCTGTGATCTTCTCTTCATAATTTTCATCATACCCATATATTTTCTTAGTTACCTCAACTTCATTTACATGATACAAAAACATACTTAAATCACCATCAAAAAGTGTCGCTGTAGCTTCTTCGTCCACGATTGTCGAAATTAAATCCGTAATAATGGTCAAGTCTTCTTTTACTAAATACTGACTTTGAAATAAATCTGCCACTAACGTTGGAAATTTTTCCAGTGCCGCCTTCGTATTGATATGATAAGACATATATCCTAAAGGTTTTTCATCCGGAAAATAATTAAAAATGTTTTTGTTGATTTTTCTGTCCGTCATTTTTCCCACAATAGCCGCCATTGGTTCAGCATATTCAATCACTTCTTCAATACGGGCGTTGTCATTCTCAAAATAAAAATCCAGATTAATTCCTTTTACCATATTTGCCGCATTATTCTGCATGGGTAAAAACTTATTGTAACTGGTGAATTTCGATAAAAGACCATAAGCCGAATTTAAACTGGTCATCGCCGAACTGTAATTCAGCCAGGACGAAATATCTGCCGCGGCGTTTACCTTCTCTGAAACCGGAGCCATGAATCCATTTTCGAATAGTGACTTGATAAAAAGGCTTTGCTGTTCTTTCTGCAAAAGATTAAACTCGGCCTCTGCTTTCTCGTATTCGGCATTAGACACCGCTACAGCTTCTTCTGTTTCTTTTGCAGCACTCGCCGCAGCCTCTTCAGCCGATTGCGCAGGTTCTGCTGTTGTTTCCGTTGAAGTTTCCTGATAAGGTTCATCTATCGCAATAGAATCCTGCGTTCTGTCTTCCCAATCGTATGATTTTGGCTTGTATTTTTTAGTCAATTCAATCAACACCAGATAATTATCGTTCCAGACAAATGAAGTCTTTTGATATTTTGGTGTAAAAACAGCGTATTTGCCATAATCCTGAATTACGGGAACCTCAACTGAATCCGTGTTTTTATTCTTTGTATGCTCTTCAATTAAAAACTGCTTCACTGCTTCTTTGTTTTTAATCGGAAGTGTCACCTGATAATACGGAATACTGTCTGTGAAGTTACCATGAACGGTTATCTTTTGATCCAACTTAAAAAGAGCGGTATATTTCTTAAGATCGAGACTGGCTTTACCTTCTTTGTATTTACTAATTAACGGATGATTTAATACTTGATCAACGCTTACTTTTTTCGAAAGCTGATCTCCGTTAAACTGCACAAAATAATCGTAGGATTTTGAATTGATCTGTCCAAAAGTCAAATGGGTGGCCAATATTAAAAATAAAATGTAAAATTGCTTCATAAATCAAGGGGTTAATTGGATTGTATTGTTCATTAGGGCCGATTTTTTAAGTACGCTGTACATACTTTGTTTTAAGAAAACGGTCTTTTTGTTTGGTGAAATTCTACTGTTCGGATTCTCTACGGCCTTAACATCTTTATCAAAAGTATAAATCGCTGTAATACTTGCCGCTTCCAGATCTTCCTTTTTCTTTGGATCTTTTACTACTTTTTCAGGAACCGGATAAGAGGCGATCCTTTCAAAACTTTTGGTATTGCCGCTAAAATGAACTTGATTGCTCTGATTGTTTATCGTATTAACAACAGCATTGAGTGCTTTCAGATTGGCATAATTGAGTTTGATAATAAAAACATACTGATTAAAATCAGTTTTAGTGGTTACATTGGTAATACCGTCAATTTTTAAGGCTTTGACTTTAAAATCTTCCAGTTTTTTGGTGATTTCCTGTTCGTTTGGGATTTTTACACCATCAACCTCTTCCATCCACATGGCCGATTTTGTCTTAAACCATGATTTCGAAAAGTCAACCATGAGTGTGTATTCTCCACTTTGATCGTCGTGATGTTTGATTCTTTCTGTTATTTCAAAACAGCTGGTTAGCAGTAAACAACAGCATAATGCGAGAAATTTCTTCATTAGACAAATTTATAGGTAAATATTCAAAAAAACCAGAGTCTGAAAGTTAATTCTAAATTTAGATCACCAATTGCTTTTAAAACTTAACGAACGAAGATGTAACTGCCATATTCCACAAATTTTTAGATAATATTAACGGATTCCACCGGAGGCTAAATGCCTAATTCTGTTCCTTTTTCTTTAACTTTGTGCCACTTATTAAAAAGTAACACAATCTTCAAAAAAACAAAAAACAATACACTTTAGAAAGTAGGATTCTCCATCATATTTCGAAGAAATGGGTTGCAATCTAAAATCTAAAATCTAAAATCTAAATTTTTATGTTCCCATTACAAAGAAACCGCCGTTTAAGAACCAATGAATCCATTCGTTCTTTAGTTCGTGAAACCAGTTTAAGTCCACAGGATTTTATGCTTCCGATGTTTGTTACTGAAGGAAAAGATGTAAAAGTAGCCATACCGTCTATGCCGGGAATTTACCGTCATTCTCTCGACAACACCATTAAAGAAGTAAAAGAAGCCTGGGATTTAGGCATTAAAGCGGTGAACATCTACGTAAAAATCAGCGATCATTTAAAAGACAACAAAGGTGTCGAAGCCTGGAACAAAGACGGTTTGATGCAGCAAACCATCCGCGCGATAAAAGATGCTGTTCCTGAAATGATTGTAATGCCGGATGTGGCTCTCGATCCTTACTCAATTTATGGTCATGACGGAATTATAGAAAACGGACAGCTTCTGAATGATCCTACGGTTGATGCGTTAACCCGAATGAGTTTAAGCCACGCCGAAGCCGGAGCCGATTTTGTTGCACCAAGTGATATGATGGACGGAAGGGTTTTAGCTATTAGAAAAGCATTGGAAGAAAACGGACATCACAATGTGGGAATCATGAGCTACAGTGCCAAATATGCTTCGGCATTTTACGGACCATTTCGTGACGCATTAGATTCTGCTCCTGTAGATTCTCAAAATATCCCAAAAGATAAGAAGACGTACCAAATGGATTATGCCAACCGAATTGAAGGAATTCGTGAAGCTTTATTAGATGTTGAAGAGGGTGCAGATATCGTTATGGTAAAACCGGGAATTGCTTATTTAGACATTGTTCGTGAAGTAAAAAATGCCGTTCAGGTACCGGTTGCTGTTTACCAAGTATCTGGTGAGTACGCTATGGTAAAGGCCGCAGCAGAAAGAGGGTGGCTTGATCACGACAAAATTATGTTAGAGCAACTTTATTGCATTAAGCGCGCAGGTGCCAATATTATCACAACCTATTTTGCAAAAGAAGCAGCAGTCTTACTAAATAAATAATATGAAAAAAATACTATTCTTATCAGCCGTTTTAGCGTTTGCATCCTGTAAAAAAGAAACTGCAGAAACGCCAGTTGAAACTACAACGGAAGCCTATTCAGAAGGAGAAACAGCAAAAGCCAAAACTCCGGAAGAATTTGGAAAACAAATTTTTGAAGGACAGGGAAATTGTTTCTCCTGCCACCAGCCGGACAAAAAAGTAATTGGCCCAAGTATTCAGGAAATAGCCAAAATATACAAAGACAAAAACGGAGACATTGTTACTTTCCTGAAAGGAAATGCCGAGCCTATTGTTGATCCGAGTCAGTTTGCCGTTATGAAAACTAATTTCCCGGTAACACAGGCGATGTCGGATGAAGAACTAAAAGCGATTGAAACCTATATTTACAGCCATTTAAAGTAAGATTATTGCTTCCTGCTGACATACTGTTGTCATTGCAACATTTTACCTTTACAGCTTAACAAAAAACAGCTAAGATGGAACAAAAATTCAATGTGATTGGTATTTCAATACGAACGACTAACGAAAATGGCCAATCGGGAACAGATATTCCGGCACTTTGGAATCGATTTATGTCAGAAGGAATTCTTCAAAAAATTCCCAATAAAACTAGTAATGCGATCTATTGTATCTATACGGACTATGAGAAGGATTATACACGTCCTTATACCACTATATTGGGCTGTGTAGTAGAAAATCTAACTATTATCCCGGAAGGAATGGTTGCCAAAACAATCTCCGGAGTTCATTACCAAAAGTTTACAGCCAAAGGCAATCTGGCCGATGGTATTGTGATTAACGAATGGATGAAAATTTGGAACTCGGATTTAGACAGACTTTATACCGAAGATTTTGAAATTTACGGGGAACAGGCTCAAAATCCTGAAGATGCGGCAGTAGATATATTTATTGCGATCTCATAAATACAAAAACAAAAACGGCGCTAAAATTAGCGCCGTTTTTTATGGATTTTCTGTTACCAGATTTTAACTCTTTTATCAGGATCAATGTACATTTTGTCTCCTTTTTTAATATCGAAAGCCTTGTAAAAAGCATCAACATTTTGAATTGGCACTACAGCTCTGTACATTCCAGGTGAATGCGGGTCTGTTTTAACCTGGCTTTTTATAGCCTCATCTCTTGATTTCGTTCTCCAAACCGTAGCCCATGAAATAAAGAAACGCTGCTCTGGTGTAAATCCGTCAATTAATCCCGGATTTCCATTGGCTTTCAAATACAATTGCAATCCATCGTAAGCTGCATTAATTCCACCTAAGTCTCCGATGTTTTCACCTAAAGTAAATTTACCATCTACGTGAATTCCAGGCAGAGGCTCTAAAGCGCTGTACTGTGCTGCAAGGGCTGCTCCAAGAGCTGTAAATTGTTTTAAATCTTCCGGAGTCCACCAGTCTACAAGATTACCGTCAGCATTGTAACGTGCTCCTGAATCATCAAATCCGTGAGAAATCTCGTGTCCGATTACTGCTCCAATTCCACCGTAGTTCACAGCTTCGTCCGCTTGATAATTGTAAAAAGGCGGTTGAAGGATCGCTGCCGGGAAAACAATCTCGTTGTAAGATGGGTTGAAGTAAGCATTTACCGTTTGTGGAGACATTCCCCATTCTGTTTTATCAACCGGTTTTCCTAATTTAGCCAGGTTCTCAGCATAAGCCCATTTGGAGATGCTTCTCATATTGTCAAAATAGGTTCCGCCTTCCCCTACATTTTTAAGCTCTAATGCTGAATAGTCTTTCCATTTATCAGGATATCCGATTTTAATGGTTAGTTTCTTCAATTTCTCAATGGCTTTTACTTTGGTTTGTTGTGACATCCAAGGCAATGCATTAATTCTGTTTTCGTAAGCTAACATTACATTAGCAATCATTTTCTTTGCTTTGTCTTTTGCTTCAGCAGGGAATAATTTCTCTACATACAATTTTCCTAAGGCTTCACCGGTAGCAGTATTAATTACCTGTAACGCCATTTCTTCACGAGGACGTTGTTTTAAAGCACCTGTCAACGTTTTTCCGTAGAAATCAAAATTAGCATTTTCGATATCTGTACTCAAAGTCGAAGCGGTTCTGTTTAATAAAGACCATTTTAAATATTCTTTCCAGGCCTCTACTTTCTTTTCCGAAAATGTCTTTTCTAAAGCGATCATATAACGCGGTTGCGCCACATTTACACTATCCAATTTTGCCATTCCAATTCCGGTAAAATATTTTTCCCATTGGATAGAAGGCGTGTTCTTTTTTAAATCAGCAATTGCTGTTGGATTGTACTGTTTTCTACGGTCTCTGCGCTCTACACGATCTAATCTTGGAGCAGACAATTCAATTTCTAAAGCCAGAATTTGCTTGGCACTTTCTTTTGCTTTTGCAGGAGATTCACCAATAAACTGTAACATTCTGGCAACGTGTACTTCATACTTCTCACGTTTTTCTTTTGAATCTTTATCATCAGCGTTGTAATAATCTTTGTCCGATAATCCTAAACCACCCGGACTTAAGTTAACCGTGTTTTTGTTACTGTTTTTAGCATCAGCACCAACAAAAACACCAAAGAAACCAATACCGCCTTGTGGCTGCATTTCGATAAAGAAGTTTTGAAGATCTGTTACATTTTTAATGGCATCGATCTTTTTTAAGAAAGGCTGAAGCGGTGTAACTCCTCTTTTATTGCGTCCAACAGTATCTAAAATCGTATTGAATAAAGCAATCGCTTTACCCTGATCTGTATTGGATTTGTACTTAGGATCTTTTGATGCTTCTTTTAAGATAGCAAGTGCATCATTGTCCGTTTTCTGACGTAGTTCATTGAAACTTCCCCAGGAATTTCTATCACCAGGAATTTCAGTTTTGTCTAACCAGGTCCCGTTTACATACTTAAAGAAATCTTCTTTCGGACTTACTTTGGTATTCATATTAGACAGATTGATACCGGGCTCTTTTGGTTTTGCACTTTGTGCGTTTACTGCGGTAATGGTAACCATTGCAGAAACAACACAAAACATTGGTTTTCGTAGTTGTTTGATCATTTTTATTTGTAGTTTTTAGTATATACACAAACATATTCTAATTATTCCAAACGTCATGTTAAATTTTTCACATAAAATTGACTCCCGGAATGCCTTCAGACTATGGCCTGCTTCTATACCCATGATTAGTTAGATGGTTTACACTCCTTTATTTTTATAGTACATCCTTAAAATTAAAGATCTCCTAAATCTGCATGAGAAAAAAACAGATAAAGATCTTTACAGAAATCAAAAACGACGCTAATTTAGCGTCGTTTTCTATGGTTTTATTTATTACCAGATTTTTACTCTTTTATCAGGATCAACATACATTTTGTCTCCCTTTTTAATTCCGAAAGCATCGTAAAAGGCATCTACGTTCTGAACCGGAACAACAGCTCTGTACATTCCAGGTGAATGCGGATCTGTTTTTACCTGATTTTTAAGGGCTTCGTCTCTCGTTTTGGTTCTCCACACCGTTGCCCATGAGATAAAGAAACGTTGCTCCGGAGTAAATCCGTCAATCAATCCCGGATTCCCATGCGCTTTTAAATACAACTGCAAACCATCGTAAGCAGCATTAATACCACCTAAATCACCGATATTTTCGCCTAATGTAAATTTACCATCAACGTGAATACCCGGTAAAGGCTCTAAAGCACTGTATTGATCTGCCAAAGCGGTACCAAGTGCCGTAAATTGTTTTAAATCTTCCGGTGTCCACCAGTCTACCAGGTTTCCTTCGGCATTGTAACGTGCGCCTGAATCATCAAAACCATGAGAGATTTCATGACCAATAACCGCTCCGATACCTCCGTAGTTCACTGCTTCATCTGCCTGATAATTGTAGAACGGAGGCTGTAAAATTGCTGCCGGGAATACAATCTCGTTGTACGATGGATTGAAATAAGCATTTACAGTCTGTGGCGACATTCCCCACTCGGTTTTATCAACTGGTTTGTATAATTTGTCGATTCCTTTTTTGAAATTCCACTTAGACAGATTTACCATATTCTCGAAATAACTTCCTCCCTCAGCTACACCTTTAATTTCAAGGGCCGAGTAGTCTTTCCATTTATCCGGATACCCTACTTTTACAGTAAGTTTATCCAGTTTTTCAATCGCTTTTATCTTTGTAGCCGCAGACATCCAGGTCAAATTATTAATACGGGTTTTGTATGCCTGAATTACGTTATGAATCATGTCTACCGCTTTTGCTTTTGCTTCAGCAGGAAACACTTTCTCTACATATAACTTACCCAATGCTTCACCAACACTTGAATTTACCACCTGCAATGCTTTTTCTTCACGTGGCAATTGTTTGATCGCACCTCTTAAGGTCTTGCTGTAAAAATCAAAATTAGCCGTCTCCAAATCTGTTGACAACTCACTTGAATAAGAGTTAAGCAAATCCCATTTCAGGTATTCTTTCCAAAGTGCTACTTTATTCTCTGTAAAAACAGTTTGTAAAGCTTTCATGTATTTAGGCTCCGTCACTACTATACTCTGCAATTTTGCCAAACCAAGACTTGAGAGATAAGCATCCCAATTAATAGCAGGCGTTAATTTTTGAAGTTCAGCAACGGTCATTGGATTGTATTGCAAACGACTGTCTCTGCTTTCTACACGATTCAGTCTTGGTTTTGACAATTGTGTTTCTAAGGCTAAAATTCCGGCAGCACTTTGCTTTGCTTTTTCCGGCGATTCGCCAGTAAACTGCATCACTCTCGCCAAATGAAGTACATATTTTGAACGCTTCTCTTTAGAATCTTTATCCTCAGAGATATAATAATCCTGATCCGGCAATCCTAATCTGTTTGGATAAAGCATTACGGAGTTTTTAGAACTATTTTTCTCATCGGCGCCAATATAAATTCCGAAAAATACGCTATTCCCTTCCTGTCCGATTTCAGTCAGGTATTTTTGAAGATCAGCAACATTTTTAATCGCATCAATTTTTTTAAAGTAAGGCTGCAGCGGTTTTATACCCGCTTTGTTTCTCCCAACTGTATCTAAAATTGTTGAAAACAAGTTTACGGCTTTACCCTGGTCTGTATCTGATTTGTACTTTGGATTTTTAGAAGCCTCTTTCAGAATAGACATCGCGTCTTTATCCGTTTTTTTGATCAACTCATTGAAACTTCCCCATGTGGTACGATCATTAGGAATTTGAGTTTTGTCAAGCCAGGTTCCGTTTACATATTGGAAAAAGTCCTGACCGGCACTGATTTTAGGATTCATGTACGAAACATTAATACCTGGTTCTTTGGAAGTTGCATTCTGAGCATTGACTGCTGTAAATGAAACTGCTGAAAAAAGGGCGCAGAACAAAGGTCTGCTAAATTGTCTTTTCATTTATATTTAAGTTTTGGTGGTTGTACAAACGTATTCCTAATATCCGGAACGTAATGTTAAATTTTTTAAAATAATTGTAAAAACTCCAATATTATAACATCAAAATAGATCTTCTCAAATATTTTCATGTTTTTATCATCGGTTTTTAACTCTATATTAGAATACTTTTTCGAATATTTGTTACACCGAATTGAAATAAAAGTGAAAGCAAAAATTCAAAATGCCGTTTCAGGAAAAATTGAAGCTATCGGATTACCGATTTTGGCTTTATGCTGGGTAAGTTTTTTTTGGGGAACCACCTGGCTGGCCTCTAAAGAAGGCGTAAAACACATGCCTGCTTTACAGCTGGCCACCATTCGTCAGTTTTTAGGCGGAATTTTATATGTCGGATATTTTCTTCTGAAAAAACAGCCCTGGCCAAAAGGCAGACAGTGGCGTACGATCCTAATTTTGTCCTTTTTGAATTTTGTATGCAGCAACGGTTTAAGCACCTGGGGTGTAAAATACATGAGCAGTGGACTTGGAGCGATCATTAGTGCTTTATTTCCGATCTGGATTATTATCATCAACTTCTTTAACGGTCAAAAAATTGCCAAAATGGCTTTGATAGGCATCCTGATCAGTTTTGGAGGGGTCTGTATTATTTTTATGGACTATATCTCTGATTTTCTCCGACCTGATTTTCAATTTGGAATTATACTGATGACGGCTTCTACCATAACCTGGGCATTCGGAATACTCGAAACAAAGAAACAAGCATCCAGTTTTAACCCCTATTTCAGTTTAGGATTGCAAATGCTGATTTCCAGTATTTTTCTTTTTGGAGTTACGGAAGCTGCAGGAGTTAATATTCCCCTAAGCGAAATTCCATTGCCTTCTTTGTGGTCTATTGCATATCTGGTTCTTATTGGGTCGGTTTTAACTTTCATCGCTTTTATCTATTCGCTGCAGCATCTTCCAACAGAGATCAGCAGTATTTATGTATACATCAATCCAATTGTTGCGATGATTTTAGGCTCGTTCATCTTTGGAGAAACCCTTACGCAGGCGATCGCGATTGGTACCATCGTAACCTTAACAGGACTGTATTTGGTAAACAAGACTATTCGGAAAACCAAAAAATAAAAATTTGTTTATTGGTGTCAATCTGCTTTAGCCCTTTGAGGGCTTTGGGTATTATTATCATCATTATCATTCATAGCGAGTTGCGTCATGCTCATGCTTTTGGGCTTTCAGCCTTATTTCACTCCTTATAACCTGTTAAAAACTAAGCTCTCTTAGGATTTTGAGAAGTGCTTTTCGTATTTTTGCCCCCAAATTGCTTTTATGAAATCTTTTCTATACAAATACCGTAAATTCTTTATTGTTCTTATTGTATTTTCAACCGTTACTATATCTTTATTTTACTCGGCTTTAAAACCGCAAAAAACTTTACCTATTTACAATCCTGCCGATGTAAATCCGGAACTGGTAGACAGCACGGTTCAATATAAAAGCAAATACCATACAATTGCCGATTTTTCGTTTGTGAATCAAAATGGAGATACTATTACCCAGAAGAATTACGAAGGAAAGATCTATGTGGCCGACTTTTTTTTCACCACCTGCGGTTCAATCTGCCCAAAAATGACGACCAATCTGGAGGATGTTCAAAAAGCAGTTTTAAACAATCCGAAAGTGATGCTGCTTTCTCATACCGTATTTCCTGAGGTTGACAGTATTCCCGTACTGAAAGCCTATGCTATAAAACATGCTGTGGTCGACAGTAAATGGAATCTGGTTACGGGCGATAAAAAAGAAATTTATACGATGGCACGAAAATCATATCTGGCTGTAAAACTCGGACGTCCTGATCAGCTTTACGATATGGTGCATACCGAGAATTTTGTTTTGGTGGATCAAAAAAGACGTGTTCGTGGTTTTTATGACGGAACAAATAAAGAAGAAATTAAACGTCTTTTAGAAGACATTAATTTTCTGTGCCAGGAGTAGTCCCTCAAAAGAACAATCGCGAAATTCATTAAATTCAGTCTAAAATCCCTTATTTTTAGAAAGATTTAGCATTTCCGCAAGTGTTAAATACCTTGAAATAAAGAATAAATGCCTATTTTTGCAATCTAAATTCAATCTAAATAAGCTTGCAAAATACTATCCACACTCTGAAAAAAGGCGAAAAAGCCATTATCAAAGATTTTGATATCGATCTTATTCCTCTAAAACTACTAGAAATGGGTTGTTTGCCGGGCAACTTAGTTGAATTACTGCAAATTGCGCCTTTTGGCGACCCCCTGTATTTAGACATTAATGGCTCACATGTAGCCATTCGCGTTGAAACTGCTCGTGAAATTGAAGTTGAACTTATCAAAACCAATTTGTAATGAGCATTCAAAATATCAACGTCGCCCTTATTGGGAATCCGAATACCGGAAAAACTTCTGTTTTCAATCAGCTAACCGGATTAAATCAACAGGTTGGGAATTATCCCGGAATTACCGTTGAGAAAAAAATCGGTTTCTGTAAGTTACCACACAATATCAAAGCCAACATTCTGGATTTGCCGGGAACCTATAGTCTGAATGCCAGCTCTATGGACGAAAGTGTGGTTATCGAATTGTTACTGAACAAAAACGACAAATTATATCCGGATGTAGCGGTAGTGGTTACAGATGTCGAAAATCTGAAACGTAATTTACTGATTTACACTCAAATTAAAGATCTTGAAATTCCAACGATTCTGGTCATTAACATGTCAGACCGCATGGAAAGCAAGGGTATTACTTTGGATATTCCGTATCTGGAGGAAAAACTAAAAACAAAAATTGCTTTGGTAAGTTCCCGAAAAGGTTTGGGAATTGAAGAACTGAAAGAACTAATTGTTGCGTATAAAAATATTCCTCACGAGCCTTGCCTGAACGCATCGGTTATTGATCAGGCGTATTTTGAAAAACTACAGGAAGCTTTTCCGAATCAGTTGCTATACAAGCTTTGGCTGGTAATTACGCAGGATGTGAATTTTTCGAACCTCGATCGCAATGAAATCAGAAGTACTTTTACTAAGTCGCATTCGGAACTAAAACGCTTACAGCAAAAAGAAACGATCAAGCGTTATCAGTTTATAAATGATGTTTTAAAAGAAGGTTTAAAAGTAGATGCCTCAATGGCGAAGGATATCAGAGCGAAACTGGATCGTGTTTTAACCCATAAAGTTTGGGGTTATGTCATTTTCCTGGCTATTTTATTTCTGATCTTCCAGTCTATTTTCAGTTGGTCAACTATTCCTATGGATTTCATAGACAGCTCTTTTGCTTCCTTAAGCAGCTGGGTTGCCGCAGAACTGCCAAGCGGAATTCTCACCGACTTACTTTCTCAGGGAATTGTGCCGGGAATTGGCGGTGTGATCATTTTTATTCCACAAATTGCCTTTCTGTTTCTGTTCATTTCGATTTTAGAAGAAAGTGGTTATATGAGCCGTGTGGTCTTTTTGATGGATAAAATCATGCGAAAATTTGGTTTGTCCGGAAAGAGTGTCGTGCCTTTAATTTCAGGAACGGCCTGTGCTATTCCGGCCATTATGGCTACCCGAAATATCGAAAACTGGAAAGAACGACTGATTACAATTCTGGTAACTCCTTTTACTACCTGCTCTGCCAGACTGCCTGTTTACACGATCATTATTTCATTGGTAATTCCGGACGAACGCCTTTTTGGAATCTTAAACATGCAGGGATTAGCTTTGATGTTATTGTATTTACTAGGTTTTGCAACTGCAATTCTTGCTTCTTATATCCTGGACAAAATACTGAAGATTAGTTCAAAGACCTATTTTGTGGTAGAAATGCCAAGTTATAAATTGCCGCTGTTCAAAAACGTTGCGATTAATGTTGTGGAGAAAACAAAAGCTTTCGTAGTGGGTGCCGGTAAAATTATCTTAGCCATATCTGTGATCTTATGGTTTTTAGCTTCGTATGGTCCCGGAAAAGATTTTAATGAAGCCGAGACTATTGTAAAAGAGAGATTTGCAGATACTACTTTAGATGAAACTCAGTTTGAAAATGAAGTCGCTTCGCAAAAACTGGAAAACTCTTATATCGGTTTGATGGGAAGAGCCATAGAACCTGTTATTTCTCCTTTAGGTTACGACTGGAAAATCGGAATTGCGTTAATCAGTTCCTTTGCCGCGCGTGAAGTGTTCGTGGGAACTCTTGCAACCATATACAGTGTTGGAGACACGGATAACGAATCTACCATAAGAAGTAAAATGCAGGAAGAGATCAATCCGGAAACGGGTCATAAGATTTTTAATTTTGCCTCTGGTATATCCTTATTGCTTTTTTATGCTTTTGCGATGCAATGTGCCAGTACGCTCGCCATCACCAAGAAGGAAACCAATTCCTGGAAATGGCCTGCCATGCAGCTTGTCCTGATGAGTGGTCTTGCCTATTTTGTTGCATTAATAGCGTATCAACTTTTAAAATAAACGATCATGGTACAGGAAATTATCGCTTTTATCATATTATTCATTGCCGTTGGGTACCTCATCAAAAAGTTCTTTTGGAAATCTAAAAAGAAGAAAGATTGTGGGGATGGGAATTGTGGGTGTTCGTAATTTTTAAGGTACTAAGCTTCTGAGGTACTGAGGTACTAAGTTTTTTTCTGTTTATAAATTGTTCCTATGGAACGCTCGCAATAATAAAAAAAGGGGGCTTCGGCTTCGCTCAGCCTGACATTCCACTATCATTATCTGGGTGTCAGGCTGAGCGAAGCCGAAGCCCTTTCTCTATTAAAAACTGAAAACTGAGACTGAGTAGTACTTCCCTCCTTCCCCTTATTCATAAAACTAGGCCGGTTCTCTCAGCCTGACATTCCACTATCATTATCTGGGTGTCAGGCTGAGAGAAGTCGAAGCCCTTTCTCTATTAAAAACTGAAAACTGAGACTGAGACTGAGTAGTACTTCCCTCCTTCCACTTATTCATAAAACTAGGCCGGTTCTCTCAACCTGACATTCCAATATCATTATCTGGGTGTCAGGCTGAGTGAAGTCGAAGCCCTTTCTCTATTAAAAACTGAAAACTGAGACTGAGACTGAGTAGTACTTCCCTCCTTCCCCTTATTCATAAAACTAAGCCGGTTCTCTCAGCCTGACATTCCACTATCATTATCTGGGTGTCAGGCTGAGTAAAGCCGAAGTCCTTTCTCTATTAAAAACTGAAAACTGAGACTGAGACTGAGTAGTACTTCCTTCTTCCCCTTATTCATAAAACTAGGCCGGTTCTCTCAGCCTGACATTCCACTATCATTATCTGGGTGTCAGGCTGAGCGAAGTCGAAGCCCTTTCTCTATTAAAAACTGAAAACTGAGACTGAGACTAAAAAAAATACAACTCCATAAGCCTTCGACTCCGCTCAGGGTGACACCACGGCTGTTGAGACCAAAAACTGAGACTGAGACTAGAAAACCCCTTACTTCTCCCCCTCCCATTCCGCATAAAACTGTGCCAGGAATGTTTCCATAAAACGATGTCTTTCTGCGGCAATTTGCTTACCGGTTTCAGTATTCATCTTATCCTTCAAAAGCAAAAGCTTTTCATAAAAATGATTGATCGTTGGTGCCGTATTCTTTTTGTATTCCTCTTTTGTCATATTGGTTACGGGTGCAATTGCAGGATCATAAAGCGTTCTGTTTTTAAATCCGCCATAGTTAAATGCTCTTGCTACTCCAATGGCTCCAATTGCGTCTAAACGGTCCGCATCCTGAACGATATCTAATTCTACAGAAGAAAACCTCTTTTCAAAATTTCCGCCCTTATAGGAGATGTTTTCGATGATGTTTACCACATGCTGAATTATTTCCTCTGCAACTTTCTCTGATTCCAGAAATAAACGAGCTGTTTTAGGGCCAATGGTCTCATCTCCATTGTGGAATTTACTGTCGGCAATATCATGAAGCAAAGCTCCCAATTGCACTATGGCAAGATCACAGTCAGTTCCTTTGGCAATTAAAAGTGCATTTTTATAAACACGTTCAATATGAAACCAATCGTGTCCACCTTCGGCATCGTTTAATTTCTCTTTTACAAAAGCAATCGTTTTATTTATAAGTTCGGAGTTATTCATAGTATTTATAGTTTGCGGTAAATGTCATACACCTCAAGCAGGTGAAAAAGATTTACTCTGGTATTTTGTACTTTAAATAAAAATTGTTGATTGTCAAAGCTTTGAAACTTCAACAATCAACAATATGTTTTTCAGCTATTCTGCTTAAAGTTTTACAAATCTAAACTCTAAAATCAGAAATCTGTACTTTACAATCTGGCAGGCTCAACCCATTTAAAGATATGAGATTCTGCAGGAATTACAAGTCTTTCAGAAATTCTTGCCATACGAGCTGGTAATTTCATCAGGTAATCACGCGCTTTCTCTGCTTCGTCTGTCAAATTTGAAATTTTATCAATTTCCCATTTGTTGATTAGCTTTTGCATAATATCAACATAATCGTTAGCGGTGTATACCCCTATACGTTGTGCTGAATCTGAAAACTGCTCAAAAGCACTGCTTATTTTCTGACCTGATTCTCTTAAAAAGTGCGCCGGCATCACGATTTTTTGTTTCATCATGTATTGAAACGCCAACATCATTTCACTTGGATCAACAGCAAAAATACGGGTAACAAACTCGCTGTAAGCATGATGGTGACGCATTTCGTCGCCTGCAATCATTTTACACATTTTAGACAGTTTGTTATCACCAAATTTCTTTGCCATTTGTGCCACTCTGTTGTGCGACACATAAGTAGCCAATTCCTGGAAGCTGGTGTACACAAAGTTTTTGTACGGATCAGATCCGGTTCCAATATCAAAACCGTCGTTGATTAAATGCTGAGTAGTCATTTCGATTTCACGCATGTTTACACGACCGGACAAATACAAGTATTTATTTAAAAGGTCTCCGTGGCGATTTTCTTCTCCGGTCCATTGTCTGATCCATTTCGACCAGCCATTTCCACCGTTTTCTATCTGATTGACTCCTTCTACATCCATTAACCATGACTCATATGTTGGCAAAGCTTCTTCAGTGATGGTATCCCCCACTAAAGTTACCCAGAAATCATAAGGCAATTCTTTAGCAATTTCACGTAACTCTTTTACCTCCTCAAAGAAATTTTCTCCTTCAGAATTAGGCAAAAAGTCTGACGGCTGCCAAATTTTTTCCACTGGAATTAAATACTGTTCAACGAAGCTATCCACGTTTTTTTCCAAAAACTGCATTACTTCTAATCTAATGTTTTTTATAGACATTACTTATTTAAGATTGGGATTTAAGTTTTCGTTTGTACTACAACAAAAATCTATTTATACTCATTTACTCCTTCTACCACCGCTTTTTCTGTCAAAGCCATTAAATCGGCAAAATCATAATCTTTTACGGCCATTGCTTTATGTGCTGTAAAGGTTAAATGATTTCCTAATCCAACCGGAAACATTCCAAAACGAACCATTTTCCATGAATTATTGATACTTACCGGCACTACATAAGCAGACGGTGCATATTTACATAAGATTTTTAAACCGCTTTGTGCAAATTCTTTGGGCTTTCCTGTTTTACTTCTTGTTCCTTCAGGAAAAATTACAGCAGCTCTGGTATTTTTTTCGATATATTCAGACAAGCCTTTGATTACCGGAATCGCTTGTTTAGGGTCTTTTCGGTCGATTAAGACAGATCCTCCGTGGCGTAAATTAAAAGACACACTCGGAATTCCGCTTCCTAACTCTTTCTTACTTACAAATTTACAATGAAATCGTCTAAAGTACCAAATCATTGTTACGATATCGTACATACTTTGGTGATTTGCAACAAAAATGATTGGAACTCCCTTTGGTATATCGGCTACTCCGGTAACAGTGTACCTTGTTCCCACCAGATTGGTACATCTTAACAGGAAGAAATTCAGATAATCTACGCTTTTTTTATGCGCCTGGTACCCAAAAACATTCAGGCAGAACCATTGTATCGGGTGAAATACCGCCAGACAAAAACCAAAACACAAGTAATAAATTACGGAAATGGGGTACGAAATTATCTTTTGCATGCTTAAAAAATTAATGCCCAAAAGTAATAAATAAATATTTAGCGGTATAAAAATTGAAAACAATAACCGTTTTTCTGGTTTAATTGTACCTTTGCCCTAAAATTTGCAAATTTTTTCTGAATTAAATAGAGTTCTTACACGTTGTTTAATTGTTTAGAATCAGATAAAAAAATCGTAAATTTGACAATAAACTTCTTTTTAAGTAAGTCATGAGAAATAAGATCGCCCGCTTTGTAATAAAGCAACATAAAGAAAAACTTGGCGCTAATGAAACAGATATTCTAATAAGATCTGCTTCGAGAAGTTCAAGTTATGCCATTAGAGAATCTAAAGCTTTGGGACTAACTATAAAATCAATATCAGACAGAAAAATAATTGAAAGGCTCCCAAATGGAGAAATTAAGATCATTCGAAATCTTCAACAAAAGAAAGATACTGATAAAGGTTTGAAAAAAGGAATGATTTTATGCAGGAAATAAAGAAAAGACTGAGAATATTTGCCGGACCGAACGGATCTGGAAAGAGCACTCTTTTTGAAGAATTTTCTAAACATTACAATACGGGCTATTTTATAAATGCAGATTACCTCGAAAAGATCTTGCGAACTAAAGGCTTAATAGATTTAGATTCGTATGAACTAAAATCTTCTCAGAAAGAATTACAAAATTTCTACAAAAAAGAAAACACAAAAACGCTAATAAATACTGCCAATGAAAAAGGTTTTCAAATATCTCTTGAGATAAAAGAAAACTTTATAGTATCAGTTTCTAAAGATCCTAATAGTTATGAAGGCTCACTTATTTCCTCTTTTCTAAGAGAAAAACTTCTTAAAGAAAATAAAAGCTTTTGCTTTGAAACGGTTATGAGCCATATTTCAAAACTAGAAGATATTAGTATAGCAAATGCTCTGGGCTATACTTCATACTTATATTTTGTGTGCATAGACGATCCGGAAGTAAATATCTCTCGTGTTGAAAACAGAGTTCAAAAAGGTGGACACGCCGTTGACAGTGAAATTATAAAAAACAGATACAAACGAACTTTAAACAATTTGTTTCCCGCAATCGAAATTTCAAACAAGACCTTCTTATTTGATAATTCTGGCGAAAAACTCACTTTAATAGCTGAAATAAACAATGGTAATTCATTAAAACTTCATATAAATGAAGAAGATTTTCCAAATTGGTTCAAAGAATTTGTATTAAATCACTTCATATAAAAACAGCTATTGTACCTTTACCCTAAAATTTGCAAATTTTTTCTGAATTAAATGAACTTCACTTACCCTAAAAATGAACGCTTAAAGAGCAAGACCACAATAAGTTTACTGTTTTCTGAAGGGAAATCGGTTTCAAAATATCCTTTGCGTTTGGTTTATGCTCCGGCGGAAGAAAATTCACCAGAAAAAATCAAAATTGGCGTTTCGGTTTCTAAAAAATACTTCAAAAAAGCCGTAGACCGAAATTACTTCAAACGCGTTCTAAGAGAAACGTACCGACTCAACAAACATTTACTTTTGGATAACATTCCACAGCCCTACTCCTTGATGTTTTTTTATCAAACGAAAGACAGACTGCCTTATGAAGAAATCAACACCAAGACCATTCAGCTGTTTGAAAAATTCCTTCAGCAAGTAAACAAAAGCGCTGATTCTGAAAATAAAACAGAATTGTAATTCGTTTACGACAACTTTATTTATCAAATTATACGAAAAATTATAAAAAAATTGTAGTTTTAAATTTAATTTGAAATATTATGCGCTATATTTTCTTTTTATTCTTGCTTTTTTTAGGCTTTTCGAGTTGCAGTAAAAATGAAGAATCTTCTGCTAATATGAGGATTAGCGCTGTCAAGCTTACTCCAAAAAATGAATCCGCTCCAGCGTCAGATGCACAGTATGACCCTGCTGCTCCGGAGATTACACAAAAAATTATCAAACAGGCTTCTCTTCGATTTGAAACCAATGATTTAGAAGATACTTTCAAACAAATCCAAACTGCGATTGTTGCCAATAAAGCCTCCATTCAGAATGATTCTGAAGGCAAAGAATATGACAACATTTACAGAACCTTAACGATTCGCGTTCCCAGTGCAAACTTTGATTCTTTTATAAATGCGGTTTCTAAGGGTGTTTCGTACTTTGAACAAAAAGAGATTTCTGCAGAAAATGTTACCGAACAATACATTGACTTAACTTCAAGATTAAACACAAAACGCAAACTTGAAGCCCGCTATTTGGAGATTTTACAAAAAGCCACTAAGATTAGTGAAATTCTGGAAATTGAAAAACAGATTTCGGCTATTCGTGAAGAAATTGAAGCCAAAGAAGGGCAATTGAAATATCTCGAAAGCCGCGTTTCAGAAAGTACTGTAACGATATCATTTTACAAAACCATAGCTCAAAAACAAGGCGTTAAGATTTCTTATGGTTCTAAAATATGGACTGCTATTCAATCCGGATTTTTCAGCCTGTCCGATTTTTTAATTTCGATCATTAGTATATGGCCGTTTATAATCGTATTTTGCGTACTTGTCTACTTTATTAGAAAAAGATTTAAAAGAAAAAAAATATAATCATGTATCCTTATTTCAAGAAGAAATTCATCATACCTGCTGTTGCTGCAGGGTTTTTATTTATCGGAACCAGTTTCAAAGACGACTTTTTCGAAATTGCCAAACAAATCGAAATTTTCACGACTCTGTTTAAAGCGGTAAACACGAATTATGTTGACGAGACTAACCCGGGTGACCTGATGGACAAAGCCATTAAAAGCATGCTGAGCAGTCTGGATCCTTATACGGTTTATTTTAACGAACAGGATGTTGTGAATTTTAAAATCAACAATACGGGAGAATATACCGGAATTGGAGCTTTGATCTCAAGAAAAAAAGACCGTTTGATTGTTCGTGAACCTTATAAAAACTATCCTGCCGACAAGGCCGGACTGAAAGCCGGAGATGAGATCATTCAGATCGGTGATGTTTTGATCGCCGACTTTAAAGATGACGCTTCGCAATTAATGAAGGGAACTAAAAACACGAAAATCAACATCAAATACCTCAGACAAGGACAAACCTTCACCACTCAACTGGTTTTAGACGAAGTGGATATTAAGTCGGTTCCGTTTTTTGGAAAGATCGATGCTAAAACAGGCTATATTGTTCTGGCGCACTTTAGCAGAAAGGCATCCAACGAGGTGAAAGATGCATTGGAAAAACTGAAAGCGGACGGCGCTACACAAATCGTACTTGATTTAAGAGGGAATCCGGGTGGTTTGCTCAATGAAGCTATTGATATTTGTAATTTATTTGTTCCGAAGAATGAGGTTATTGTAACGACAAAATCAAGAATCGAAAAGCACAACAACATTTATAAAACAACTAAAGAACCTGTTGATACTTCTATTCCTTTGGCCATTTTAGTCAATGGCAGAAGTGCTTCAGCCTCAGAAATTGTTTCTGGAGCTTTACAGGATTTAGACCGTGCCGTGATTCTGGGAAGCCGCAGTTTCGGAAAAGGTTTGGTACAGCGCTCTGTTGATTTAACTTACGGAACTCAGTTGAAAGTGACAATCTCCCGTTATTACACGCCTTCCGGACGTTGTATTCAGGCATTGGATTATGCCCACAAAGACAAAAATGGTGTAGCGCAAAAAACGGATGCTAAAAACTTTAATGCTTTTAAAACCCGAAAAGGAAGAACGGTTTATGATGGTGGTGGTGTTTTACCGGATATCGAACTGGACGAAACTAAAATGAGTCCGATTACAACGGCCTTGCTAAAAAATGACGGGATCTTTGATTATGCTACCACGTACTATTATAAGAATCCAAACTTAGGAGACAAAACACCAATCCTTACTGATGCTGATTACAGTAGTTTCAAGCAGTTCCTGAAAACCAACAAAATTAGTTTTGACACGGAATCAGAAGTGGCGTTAAAAAATATGATGGCTGCAGCCAAAAATGAAAAAATCGACGAAACTATTGCTACAGAATACCAACAGTTACAGGCAGCTCTTGAAAAAAGTGAAAGTACTTTACTGGATAAAAATCAAAAGGAAATCAGAAACCTGATACTGGAAGAACTGATTAAAAGATATCAGTATCAGGAAGGCTTGTATCAATATTACATTAAAAATAATTCAGAAATTAAAAAAGCAGTAAATGTATTAAATAACCAAACCGAGTATAAAACGATTTTAAAAATGTAAAAGAATGAAACTTTACAGACCCCTATTTCTGTTTCTTATTTACAATTTATCGGCACAGCAAAAACCTATTGAAACCATTTATTTCGAATTTGACAAGTTCGATCTTACACCAAAACAAACCGAAGTTGTAAACCGTTTTATTAAAAATATCGACACCTCTAAAGTTGAGTCGGTACAAATATATGGCTATTGTGATGATCGCGGAAACGACGAATACAACTTTCGTTTGTCTAACAATCGGGCGGCAACCATTCAGAACTTCTTGGTTCGCGCGGGCTTCAACCATGGCAAAATTGTTATTTTAGAAGGCAAAGGCCGTGTGATTCTAAGGCCTGACACTATCGAAAATTTACACGAAACCCGTTCCCGAAATCGGCGGGTTGACTTAATTGCTGTAAAGAAAAACAGCTTTGGTAAAGGAATTTACAACTCATTCCCTAACAAACTTAAAATTGGTAACAAGATCTTCTTAGACAATATTTTGTTTGATATTGGAAGTTCAAAACTTACTCCAAATTCTAAAAAAGAATTAGATAAAGTTGCCGCAATTTTAGAAAAACAAAAGGGTTTAAAATTCGAAATCAGAGGTCATGTTTGCTGTACCCCTGATATCTACTCCGACGGAATTGACAGAGCCACCAATGAAAGAAGACTTTCCTGGAACCGTGCCAAAACTGTTTTTCACTACCTCAGCTCAAAAAAAATCTCCAAAAACCGAATGACTTATCAGGGTTGCGGAAATAAATACCCGCTGGGAAAAGGTGAAAATCTAGATCGTCGTGTTGAATTTTTGATTACTAAGATTTAAAAACAATAATCTTCTAGCTCTTTTCTGTTACTAAATATTCTTTTGCTTTTTCCAAAACCTCATCTTTCCCTTCCTGAATTCCTTTAACTGTTGGACGAACCTCTATATCGATCTTGACCCCTTTTCTTTGTGTCTCAGTTCCATCGGGGTAAAAAACACCTAGTCCGCTTATAGCCGTTACAAAGCCAGAAAATTCAAATCGGGACACATCACCATCCGCTGCTGCGGTCTGGCTACCAATAGTAGTAACATTATCACCCGCTTGTAAAAGCATAGTCACAAACTCTGCTCTGCTTTGGGTCTCTTCATTAACTAGCAAAACTACTTTTCCTCTATAATATGATTTTTTTAATGGCTCTATCACAAGAGATTTTTTCCAAAAAAATCTTCCCGGATATTTTAAATCTGGCGCTAAACACTTCACATACTCCTTACTTTCAAAACTTAATCTTCTGGCGATTCTGTAAGGCATCAATGGAGGGTAGTTTCTAAGATCTATGATTAAAGCTTTTGTCGATTTCAGCTTATCCATAATTTCTTCCTGATCATTTGCTTCTATATTAGCCAAATTGATATATCCAATGTTGTTTGCATCCAGATTAAATTTTTCTTTGGTGCGGCTCAAATTTGATTTTAAATCTGATCCTTTATACCGTTTTACTGTTTTTAATACAAAATCATTATCTCTTCTTATTTTAACTTTTACTGAATCCGTTGAACCATTAAACAACTGGTAGTTATAATTCTTAGCTTTGGTATTACTATTTGAACCGTTTACGTATTTTTTTCGGTCAGCCATTATTTCCAATGCATTCACACCATCAATTTCTTCAATAATATCACCTTTTCTGATATCATTTATTCTCGCGAGTGAATCATTGTAAATCCCAACAATAACGACTTTATTCTCTATCACATTACTGAAGGCCGGAATGTACTTTTTACCAAAAAACTCAAAATTCTTATTCGTATACAAACTTGCATGTGTGTCGTCGATTTTAATAACTGTTTCAAGCAACACCAATTGATATTCAGTTGCGTTATTAACTTTTTCAAACCTTGGAATCATTTCCTCCAGAACTGTACTCCATTTTTGATCCGTTAAATATTTATACGGAAAGAAATATTCAATGGTATTCCAATATTTGAACAAACTTAGTAACCGATAATTTTTTTCCGGATATTCAAAATCTTTATATTTTGATTCGTTTCTGACTTCAACATTTTCTCTTGGGCTTTTGGTGACATAGAAGCTATTACTTTGTGCTCTATTTTCTTCAATGTATCTAAGTTTTCGAGAAAGCTCTGGTGTAAAAACAGCTAAATTATCCATCCAGGAAAGATCGAAGTTTTTATCAAAATAACTCTTTCCAGATATGTTCTGACATGATCTACATTCTTTGACAACCCCCAAACTTGTAATCCAATCCAGATAGATTTTTGATAAATCTTCTCTGTTCTTTGCCCCTTCCACTTTTGGAATCATCATAATCAATTGCTCATCCCAATTGAAATTGCCTCTAGCGACATTAGGGTGGTAGTATTTTAGAAATCCCCAAATTTTTGCCAGACTCGATAGATTTTCGATACGTTGATTTTCATTGCTACTTATCCCTTTACCGTTCCCAAAGCTCAAGACACCAAAAACTAAAAACACAAACACCAGTACTTTTCTTTTCATTTATTATTCTTTTTACTAAACCTCTGCCAAAACCTAAATTAAATAAATCCAGTACTCGAAACTGTTATCTAAATCATAAAAAAAAACCTTATCTACTTAAGTAAGTAAATAAGGGTTTATACTCCTGATAGAATTTTAAAAGATAAAGATACCACTACTATAATCGGTAGTTTGAGTCTTTGGTCAACCTCTTACCATTTCAATATGCTCAATATCATCTTCCAGATACATTTCACTGGTTTGCACGAATCCGTGGCTTTCGTAGAATTTTTTTAAATACAATTGAGCTCCAATCGTAATCGCATCTTTATCAAAATTTGATTTTATAGCCGCAATCGCTTCGCGCATCAGATCGTGTCCCCATTTTCGGTCGCGGTAATTGGCATCTACCACCACACGTCCGATCGAAGCGTTGTCAAAACTAATCCCCGCATCGAATAAACGCACATACGCTACTGTTTTTCCATCGTACTCGCCAATCAGGTGTAATGCTTTCTTGTCTTTACCGTCAAGATCTAAATAAACGCAGTTTTGCTCGACTACAAAGATCTCACTTCTTAATTTGAGCAAATCGTATAGCTCGTTTACATTTAACGCCTCAAAAGGCTTTATTTTCCATTTTAGCTCCATTTGATCTTTGTTTATTGTTTTGTCTTATTGTTTATGGTTCTAACTTACGCTAAAAACAAAATTATACCAAATATTCTTAACTATAAATCCCGATTACAAACTGCAATCGGGATTTATACTTTATGATGGAAGGAGAATCTTATTTTTTCTTCATAATGATTTCCATGCTCTTGAACTCTTCACCATTTTTTACATCAAACATTTCCATTTTACGTGTTTTAGCATCCACAATGGTATAAATTTCTCTGTAGGGTGTCTTTTTACCGTTTACGGGATTAATCATATCTCCTTTTAGCTCCATACTTTTGGTGCTTTCATCGTACTTACCCATGGCCACCAGCATACCGGTTCCCATATTGTCGATAAAAGTGGTGGTGTATTCTTTACTGGCATTGTTATAAGCTAATGTACTTTTACCTTCAAAAGCTTGTCCCATCATGGTTCCCTGATAGTTCGATTCCTGATAACGTCCTCCAAGAATCATTTTAACGTTTGCTGTTGAAGTGGCTTTTTCGGGTTTCCCGTTTGGTTCAGACCAGAAAGTCATGTCACAATTCCAGGTTCCAACCTCATCGGCCATTAATTTATGAGGAGCCCCCGGGGTTGCATACTCCTGCCAGGCTTTCATTTGCGCAGCCGAATCAACCGGCTGTTCTGCTATTGGTTCTTCTTTTTTAATACTATCAGAAGAGCCGACCGTTTCAGTTGCTGTCTTGGCCTCTTTTTTACAGGAGGCAAAACACATGAATAGTACTAATACTGCAATTAAATTTTTCATAATGTTCTGTTTTAATGTTAGTTGTAAAACAAAATTAAGAAAAATTAGTTTGTCACCTCATTACTCCATCCGTAACAGGATTACTATAAAAAACTATGGATTGAAAATATTTATAGTGTTTAGGCATGTTTATCCCTAAATAAAGGATCATTTCTGGACAGATATCCTTCCTTGGGATGAGGCTTTTGCCCTTTCAGGGCGTAAACAAACTTTTACATGCTTCATAGTGCGTTGCACTATGCTTTAGCTGAAGCTCTTTCGGAGCGACGGATTTACCTTTTATCAATTTTAACCGATTTTATAATTGCTTCCAAATCCAGCATTAAATCACGTTCTTCATTGGAGGGGGAATAACAAAATCCTTCGATTACCAGAATTCGGTTGTACATTTCGTCGACAATGGCATAGTTGATAAAGGGTCCGGCCATAAAATCATTCTTAAGTTCCCAGGTACCTTTAGTTTCAAAAGCTTTTTTTCCATCTAATGAAATCGTCGAGAAATAGGGAGCATAAGCCTCTCCCGTAATCATACGTGTTTTGGGTTCTTTCCCTTTGATATAATATCCAACCGAATCCCGCATTCGGATAATGTTGTCTACTACATTTGAACTTTTCTCAAAACTGCGAATCGGAATCTGATAGATGAGCAGACTGGTATTTCCGCTAATGATGTCTTTTTTAAGCCAGATAAAGTTCTTTTTGTGCAACATGTATTCATATCCAACGGGTATCTGAAGATCGATATGAAACTTGTTTTTTATAATGGCCGGATTCAACAGGGATTTACTGTTGTCCTCCTGAATTTTTTTGATCTCGGTATCGCGGATTATTTTGATAATTTGTGCGGAATTGAGTTCGATACTGCAAATGATATCATCTACCGATTTTCCGTAAATTCTAAAAGTATTATGAGGCAGCGAGGCACTGTGTGTGACTTCGAACTTATCAGCGGTGGCTTTTTTTACTACAATAATGCTACGACTGTCGGTAACAAAACCTTCCAGCAAACGAGCCGGATACTGATTGATGGTAAATATGGGTTCTTCCTGTGTAAGTCCTAAAACCGGTGAGGCAAATTTATTTCGAATGCTGTCGCCCACTTCGCCATACCACAATTGATCGTCTATAATGACGGAAATGGTATTGGTTTTTCCAGACACAGTTTCAGTCTGCTTGTCATTTTTAAAACATGAAATGAACAGCAGCGGAAGTAGTACTAATAAAAAATGGGTTTTATTCATTCTCTTAAGTTATGAAATAAAACCCAAATTTATATAAGATTTTGAATTATCCGTTTATTTTAAGTTTCATTCCGGGTTTAATGTCTCCGTCTTTAATATTATTCCATTTTTTAATATCAGAAATAGTCACTCCTGGATATTTTTTAGAAATACTATACAACGAATCTCCTTTTTTAACATAATAGTCTTCACCCAAAGCTTTTGACGTTGCTTTTTTCTTAAACGAATCAATTGAATTGTTTGACGCAATAGCGGTTGTTACAGCATTCTCCTCTACAATTTCAGGAACTGCTTTAGAAATCACTAATGTTTTCCCTAAACCAATATTATTTGAAGTTAGACTATTAAGTTCTTTCAACTCCGCAATAGTCGTACCGAATTTCTTTGCAATGCTGCCTAAATTGTCTCCGGCAGCTACTACATACTCCTGTGGTTGTGCATTATTTTTATCTTTATCATCTGCTGAAGCAATAGCCTCCTCTGATTTTTTATCTATTGCCAATGTTGCTTTAGCTTCTTTAGGATTTTTAACAACTGCCTCTATTTCAGATTTAATTTTTAAATTTCTTCCAAAGGCCACTGAGTTTGATTTCAGATTGTTCCACTTCTTCAGATCTACAATGCTTACGTTATACTTTTCGGCTATTGCTCCCAGATTATCACCTTTACGAACTTTGTAAAACTGAATTTCTTTAGAGGATTCTTCTTTTTCTTTGGCTTTCGCCATGTATTTGGCTCTTGGGGCTGTCCTCATCGCCAGTTGAACCGGAATGGTTTTGTTCTGCGATTGGTAAGCCACATAGGCATAAATCTTGTCTTCGTTTGAAACAAAGGTGGCAATTTTCTCTTTGGGTAAACGCAGATAATGCTCCTCTCCCTGATAAAAAGGAACTACGTTTAGTTTATACGATGGATTTAAAAGCTGAATCTGAGATTGCGGCATGTCTAACAAATCAGCAATTTGTTTGAATGACATTTGGCTTTTGATCTGAACAGTATCGGTTTCAAAATTTTTAACAACGGCTCTTTGTGGATTAATTCCGTGTTCTTTATGGTATTCAAAAAGGTACATGGTGGCTAAAAAAGCGGGCACGTAACCTTGAGTTTCTTTTGGAAGATGGCTTCGAATGTCCCAATATTTTGTTTTTCCACCGGAACGGCGAATGGCCTTGGTCACATTTCCGGGTCCTGAGTTGTAAGAGGCCAGAACCAGTTCCCAGTCACCAAAGATGCTGAACATTTTAGTCATATATTCTGATGCTGCGGCAGTTGCTCTAAGCGGATCACTGCGTTCATCGATATAAGAATCTATTTTAAGTGCGTATTGTTTACCGGTTCCGTACATGAATTGCCAAAGTCCGGTGGCGCCCAT
Organism: Flavobacterium lipolyticum; assembly: GCF_020905335.1. Lineage (NCBI taxonomy): Bacteria > Pseudomonadati > Bacteroidota > Flavobacteriia > Flavobacteriales > Flavobacteriaceae > Flavobacterium > Flavobacterium lipolyticum. Next base: position 1,826,616 of record NZ_JAJJMN010000001.1, read on the forward strand.
TTTAGAAACTGCTTTAGGATTTAAAGCAGATTCTACAACGGCTAAATATTTAATTTCTAAAGGCACATTTTGTTTGGCAAAAGCGTCTTCAAAAATTGGAAAGTAATATTCTGATAAAGACATTAATCGTGAAAATGATTTTTTACGATTCTTAAGAAATGACTTTATGATGTTTTCTAATCCCTGATTGTATTCAATATTAAAAGGTGATTTCCCATTCATTGCCTGCAACCGCTGTTTTAGCAAATCTGTAGGCAGTTCTTCATCAACGGTTACATCTGTGTTAATGGTTTGAATATCTTTTGTTAAATCGTCGTAAATATCGAGACTTACTAATTCGTTCATCCAAAGACTGTCAACACGTGTTGCCAGTTCATTTTTTTTGAAGGTACTTTTAACAGAATCTAAATACGATATTTTTACAACCGGTTTAATTTCAGCATCTGCTTTTGCCACATTCTGTGCGACCACAGAAATCGAAAAAAAAGCGGAAACCACTATTGCTATTTTTTTTACAATCATATAACATTTTTTTAAAATTCTATAATTCAACAAATTACAGAAACCTTAGTTTTACAAACTTAAACAGTTTATTGAAGAAAACTATGTAAAAAAATGTTAATTGTGATTTTTTAGTCCAAAATCGCGGCGATTCCAGGTAAAATTTTGCCTTCTAACATTTCAAGCATAGCTCCACCTCCGGTAGAAACATAACTCATTTTATCTTCAAAACCGAACTGTTTTACTGCTGCAACAGAATCTCCACCACCCACTAATGAGAAGGCACCATTTTCTGTAGCTTCAGCAATATAATCACCTAAAGCGATCGTTCCTTTAGCAAAGGCCTCCATTTCGAAAACTCCTAATGGACCATTCCATAAGATTGTTTTTGACTCCAGAATTACTTTTTTAAAGTTTTCCAAAGATTTAGGACCTGCATCAAGACCTTGCCATCCGTCAGGAATTGCGTTTACCTCTACTACCTGAGTATTGGCAGTATTAGAAAAACTATCTGCTGCAAGTACATCAACCGGAATGTGAACCTGAACTCCCTTTTCTTTAGCTAATCTCAAAATTTCAAGTGCTAAATCCTGTTTGTCATCTTCACAAATAGATTCTCCGATTTTACCCCCCAGTGCTTTAACGAATGTAAAAGTCATACCGCCACCGATGATCATGTGATCTACTTTGTCTAAGATGTTTTCGATAACGGTAATTTTTGAAGATACTTTTGAACCTCCAAGAACTGCTGTTACCGGTTTTTCGCTATTTTTAAGTACTTTATTTAAACTTTCAATTTCTTTTGCCAATAAGGTTCCAAAACATTTTTCAGTTGGAAAAAACTGGGCAATAATTGTGGTTGAAGCGTGTGCTCTGTGTGCTGTACCAAAAGCATCGTTTACATAAATGTCTCCCAATGATGCTAACTCTTTTGCAAAAGCAACATCTCCGGCTTCTTCCTCAGCGTGAAAACGTAAATTTTCAAGCAACAAAACTTCTCCCGGCTGTAAATTAGCAGCAGCAGTCTTGGCTGCTTCTCCAATACAGTTTTCAGCAAACTTTACCTGAACTCCCAATATTTCAGAAGCAGTTTTTAAAATGTGCTTTAACGAATATTTATCTTCTGCTCCTTTTGGTCTGCCTAAATGCGACATTAAAATTACACTTCCTCCCTGCGCTAAAATTGCATCGATAGTTGGTTTTGCCGCTTCGATACGTGTAGCATCCGTTACATTAAAGTTTTCATCCAATGGCACATTAAAGTCCACACGGATAATTGCTTTTTTATTTTTAAAGTCGAAATCGTTTAGAGTTTTCATTTGATAATTTTTTAATTTTTTCTGATAGAAAAACAAATATAGAACTTTTAGGGTTGCAACAAATTTGAAAAATATAAAAATAAACCCGCTCTAACAGCGAAAACGATATAATTTAGGAAAAAAAACAAATTAACTTTAAAAACGTTAAAAATGTTTGCTTAGTCGTGAACCGGACTTTGTGTACAAGGACAGTTGCTAATGGCTTGCAAGAAATCGAAACCAATAGTTACAGAGTGTGTCCCTGTGTTGTAATTGCCCAAATTGTTAAACATTACCTGATACGAATACCCAAAGTAGAACTTAGATTTCATAAAACCTACCATTGGCCCAACGGATAATGGTTTTGGAAACTGATCGTTTAAAAAACGATACGAAACCCCAATCCAGTAATAATCCTCGTAACGGTTGTAACGTCTGTACTTGAAGTTAAAATCGGTTGTAGAACGTTTATCACTTGCGAAGTACTGGTAGTAAAGCGATGGTTCGTATTCGATACGGCTGTTTTCTCCGTCTTTAAAAATAAATCCTGTATATATCTGATAATTGGAAAGTAAACTAGGCTCTACTCCTCTGTATTTGTTGGTATTTTTCTTTAGTACGTTGTTCGCATTAAAACTGACATAGAATGCTTTGTTACGGTACAAAGCACTTACATCGAAGTTGCTGTTTGCGGTATATCGATTGTCGGTTACACTTGGATCTAAAATAGGATGCTCAATGGTGTTATTGAATTCGTCAATATCAATACGGAAACTATTAAAGTTGTACGAAAGTCCGAAAGACAGGTATTGTTTTGAATAATAATCCAGAATAATGTGGTGCGCGAAGGAGATCTTAGCTCCAGTCTGACGCGTATATCCATTCTTATCATTGTACACATTGATACCCACTCCTGAACGGTCCAAAACTCTAAAATCGGCATAAAGCGACTGGTTGTCCGGCGCATCCTTTATCCCTACCCATTGGGTAAGTCCATTGGCTCTAATTCTAAGGTTATCACCGATACCAGCGAAGGCCGGTGAGATAACAAAAGGATTATCGGCTAAATACTGTGTAAAAACCGGTAGGTTTAACTCTTGGCTGTAACTTGTTGTTACAGCCATGAGTACTAAAGATAAAATAAACTTTTTCATTGTAATAATTTTTTTAGATAACATCATTAGGGGCTCTTATTTTGTTATCTGTATAAAGTGAAATGTCCTACAAACTCACGTGCATCTTTCTCGTCATTTAATTTAAGAACATACCAGTAATCTCCTGATGGTAATTCGGCACCATTGTATCTACCGTCCCATTTTTGTCCGTAACGGTATTTGGCAATTACACGACCGTATCTGTCGAAGATTGAGAATTCAAGGTTGTTGTAAATGTTTGTACAACCAGGCCCCCACGTATCATAAACACCATCTCCGTTTGGAGTAAAGTAGTTGTCAAGACACACATCCACATAAACTGCATGAACTGTAATTGTTGCTGTACATCCGTTTTGATCTCTTACTACTACTACATAATCTCCTGTTTTGTAGATTTTGTATTTGCTAGAAGAAGTAAACGGCTCTCCGTTGAAACTGTACTCGTAAGCTGGCGCTCCACCGGCAGCAGTAACTGAAATGATGTTCATTTCAGGTTTTCCTGTTGACTCAGCAAGTGTTAACTTCTCATAAGCTCTGATTTCGAAACTTGCCGTTGGCACTTTACATCCATTTGTATGTCTCGCTACAATGTAGTGCGTTCCAGGAGCAATATTGGTAAAGATATTTGCTGCCTGCCAAGGACCTACATCACTATCAAGTGAATAATCTATTTGTGTAAGATCTGTATTACTAGCATCAACTGTTACGGTTACCATATTCGTTTGAGCGTTGTTCACACAATCGTAATTGGTTACGGTAGTTGGATCAAGAACAACCGGTAAAGGCATGTTTTCTACAAATTCATTCACACATCCCTGAGCATCCTTAACGTAAACGGTATGAACTCCTCCTGAAAGATTAGTAAAATCAAATATAGTTTGAGTTGCCGTACCTTGAATATACGTTCCGTTTTTATTGTCAAGACTTACGCTATATGGTGCAGTACCTCCTTTAACTTCGATACTGAATGCACCGTCTTTATCTCCTTTACAAACTTCCGGAATCATAGAGTTTGGAAGTTCTGTTACGATTAAAGGTTTTGGCTGAGTGATTTCGATTTCATCGATAACATAACAACCATTTTCATCCTGAGCTATAACCGTATATTTACCCGGTGCAAGTTTATCAAAAGTGTTTTTAACATCAAACTGATCTAAATCCGGTGATATTGCATATTTAATAATTCCTGTACCACCTGTTGCAGCAACTACAATCTGACCGTTACTTTCTCCAAAACAAGAAACATTGGTTGGTGTAAATGTAGCCTGAATAGCTGTAGCTGGCTGTTTAATTTCGATAGTTCCTGATGTCGCAGGACAATCACCACTAGCTACTTTTACAACATACGTCCCTATTGGAAGATCTTCGAATCTGCCACTAGGCTGTGCCGGTCTAACCACAACACCTGTATTATTTTCTAAAGTATAGATATAGTTTCCTAAACCGCCTTTTGCATTTGCTACAATAACTCCTGTAGCTTCACCCATACATTTTACTACAGCATTGGTAACATCTAAATCTATTACTAATGGCTCTAATGGATCGATTTTAACTTCGTTAGAAATTTTTGCCACACAACCTTTAGCATCTTTCACATAATATTGGTATTTACCCACTGGTACCGCGAAGGTAACAGAAGTTGCAAATGAACCAGTTGTTGTTGTAAAAGTCTGATCGGTACTGTATGTATATGGACCAGAACCTCCTGTTGCACTTAACGTAAGTGTTGATTGTGTATTACAAGTTTGTGTCGTTGCCAGCACTAAACTTGGAACTACTTCTGTTGGCTCTGTAATCACAACATTTGCAGATGTTGCAGAACAAGTAAATCCATCCGTAACTGTAATACTGTAAGTTCCTGCCGGTAAGCCTGTGAACACAGGGTTACTTTGTGGACCTGATGAAATCACCGGATTCTCTGACAACATGTTCAAGGTGTACATATAGTTACTTCCCTGACCACCTGTTGGAGGGTTTACTGTAATGATACCTGATCTGTCTCCAAAACATGGTAATACTGAAGCTGTTGCTGTTGCACTAACCACAATTGGATCCGGGATCTTCAATGATTGTGTTGCTGATGCCTGACATCCTTTTCCATCTTTAGCAATAACGGTGTAATTACCTGCTGATAACCCGGTAAAATTACCGTTGGTGTTATTTGCGATAACTGTTCCGTTTAATACTAAGTCATATTGGTAATTCGTATCCCAACCACCTGTTGCGGAAGCTGAAATTTCTCCATCATTATTACCTGCCACACAAGTGATTTCAGATTTTGTTGTTGTTACCACTAAAGCCGCACTAGGCTGTCCTATTGAGAAAATAGTTGAAACTGAACAATATGGTTTGCCTACTAAAGTAGCGTTTACCGTATACTGACCTGCACGAAGACCTGTAATAGAAACCGGACCAGCATTTGCTGAACGAGTTAATGGAACATTTACAGGACCTGTAATCGTGTAATCAAATATACCTGCATCATCGCTTGGAAGTTTTTGATTATCAACAAAAGTTAGGTTCACACTTCCATTAGCAGTTCCAAAACAAACTTCAGCTACTACCGGAGTAGCTTTAATTTCGAATGTATTTGGATTAGCTACATAATGCGCTTTCTCTATTATACATTTTGTATCTGTATTTTCTACAGTAATTAAATAATTACCAATTGGCAATGCTGTGAACACTCCTGTTGTATTATTAGCTGTAAAAGTGCTTCCGCCTATTCCTCTAATGCTGTATAACAATTGTGTCGGTGTCGGTGTACCACCAGTAACCGCAGCTGTAACAGTAATGTCCTCATTGTTTACACAAGTAATTTCTTTATCTATTGTTACCGTAATATTGTCTAAGCTAATAAAAGGCACAATTTTCATTAATCCTGTAGATGATCCAACACATCCTTTACTATCATAAACATTTACAGTATAATCTCCTCCTGTAAGATCAAATACGGTATAAGTATTTGAAGTACTATTTTGAACTTCAACTCCATTTTTCATGAATTGATATAAAACATACGTACCAGATCCTCCGTCTACTTTGTTTACTGTAATTGTCGCATTTGTATTTGTGTTTGTTCCTGCTGTACAACCAAATTGAGTAAATACAAAATCCGTAACAACAATTGGAGTCGGCTCAAGAATTTCAACATCTTCTAAATCTTTACAACCTCTTCCAGATGTAACGGTTACTGTATATTGACCTTTTGGCAATCCTGTGAACACATTTGAAGTCTGATTAGGTCTAAGAACTGGTCCCGCTGTGATACTGTAATAGTAAATTGGGTTGTCATTTCCACCTGTTTCATCAATAGTTGCAGTGATCGTTCCATTAGTAAATGTATTACAAGTAACATCTGTGTGTGCTAAAGTAAATCCTTTAATTGGAGTCGCAGGTATGATTTCAAATTGAACGGTTCTTGTACAACCTGTAGCCACATCCGTTACCGTAATTGTATGTTTTCCAGGAGCGATATTGGTAAATACTCCGGATGTCTGACCAAAGTTACCATTTAAACTATAGCTATAGTTTGCAGGGGTTGCAGGGTTAGCACCTCCAGAAACTGTAGCTTTAATAGCTCCATTGTTAGTGTTACAGTCTGGTAAAGCTGTGATCTCCACATCTAAAGTCAGAGCTGGGAAAATATTCACTACTGCCGTCGTTTTTACTTCACAACCGTTTCCGTCTTTTACAGTTACATCATAAGTACCTGAAGCATTAACGGTGAATGTTGGGCTACTTTGGAAACCTTTACCAATACTATATTCGATTGGTGCTACACCTGTAACTCCAGTAATCGTAAAGGTATACGTTCCGTTTAATGGATCCGGACATTGACTAAATGGAGCCACTGACGGAGTTGTTGGTAATACATCTTCAACAATATTTTGAGATTTCATTACCGGACATCCGTTAAGGTCTTGTACATAAATATCCCAATTTCTATTGGCACCATTGTTTGTATCAACAGCTATAACATTATTGTTTCCAAAAACCGTTGGAGCTGCTGCACCTGAAACAACAACAGCATAACGATAAGCAGGAGTACCTCCGGTTGCTGCAATAGTTATTTCAGCCGTTTTATCGTTACAATTTGTATTGGTAGCAGTAGATGTAAAATCTAAAGCCAATGGCTGCTTAATCTCAAAGTTTACCACCTGATCCTGACATCCAGATATCCTGTCTACTACTGTAAACGTATAAATACCTGCAGCTAAACCAGTGTAGCTTATAACATCACCCGTTTTAGTAGCTGTACCAGCAAGTGGTGCTAATGAATAGATATAATCAGCAGGAGTAATATAACCGCTTACAACAAATGACGCTGTACCGGTGCTTACTCCATTACATGACACATCAGTTATCAACTGAGTAGTCGCTTTAATCTTATCAGATTCTTTAATCACGATCGCTTTTGTTGTACTACAACCATTAGCATCTGTAACTTTAATTTGATAAGTATCCGGTAACAATCCAGGGAAAATACCGGTTGTATTGTTAGTAACAGCTGTTGCCGGTGAAACAATATCGTATTGGTAAGGAGCTACACCACCTGTTACTGTATTTACGGTAGCAGTAGAAACTCCTCCAGCTGTATTACAATAAATTGGTGTTGCTGTAATATTCATATCAGTAGGCGGTGTGTAAGGGATCACCGTTACATTTCCTGAAACTCTACATCCATTAGCATCAATTACCACGTAAAACACTGTTTTATTAGCCGTTATAGTGCTTACATTTAACGTTGAAGCATCTCCAAAAGTAACACCATTATCAAAACTGTATTTGTATCCTGGAGTACCGTTAGTAGCCGTTAAAGTTACTATAGCATCATCTGGTGCATTAGTTAAATTACATCTAAATGGAGTAACTGCAGCAGTAGCACCTAAAACAGTCGGCTGTGAAATTGTAACAACCTCACTAACCACACATTTTTTAGCATCTCTTACGTATACCGTATAAGTACCCTGACCTAATGTTCCAAAAATATTAGAAGCCTGGTAATTTGTACCATCAATACTATATTCATAAGGAGCAAGTCCGCTACCAGCAGTAATTGTAATACTTCCGTCGTTTCCTAAATTACAACTTACATTAAATGGAGTAGTTGAAATAGTAGGCATTACAATAGGATTTACGACTACTGGTTTTGAAACTGACTGACAGTTTTTACTATCTGTAACTCTAAAAGTATAGGTTCCTGCAATATTAGTTGTGTATGGAGATGTTGTTGGTGTAAAACCACCTCCATTAAATGAAACTTCATAGTTAGTATACAAAGTAGATCCTTGCGTAGCTGTTAATGTAACAGTCGCCATATTAGGAGCCGCACAGGTTAAATCCTGAAGTACCGCGTCTAATAACAATTTCTGATCCAATTGATAAACATATGGAATTGCTGCATCACAACCGTTAGCATCTCTCACGTAGAAAGTGTATGAACCCGGTGCGTTAAGTACAAAGTCAGGACTTGTTTTAAATCCATTACCAATACTGTACGTTAATGGACCAACACCATGGCCTACCAAAGTAACATTTACAGGAGAACCATCGTAACAAACACCCGTAATTGGGTCAATTGTTGGCAGAGGATCTGTCGCAATAGTCAATGGTAACTGAGCAATACATCCATTATCATCTCTTACATAAGCAATCCAAACTTTAGATGGATCTAAAACTGCACTTGGACTCGCTTTATAAGCTCCCAGTGCCGGTGCTGTTGGGCTCTCAGCGTAAGCGTAAGTATAACCAGGAGTTCCTCCTGAACCTATAACACTTACTTTTGCACCAAAATTACAATTCGCATTGATATTATAATCCAGTGTTAATAATAATGGCGTTGCCGGTTCGCTAACATCCTCATTTGCTGTTGCAATACAGCCTGTAGCCACATCAACAACATCTATTTTATAGTTCCCTACTGCTAAATTGGTAAGGGTAACTTTAGGATTAGTATGTGTTCCTGCAACCGCAACTCCGTTAATAGAATATGTATAAGTTGCTGCAAAGTTACCTACAGTGAACTCAACAGAACCGTTAGCAACAGCTGCTGTTTCGTTACAACTTACATCTTTTATTAATTGACCAGAAACGGTAATATTAGTTACTGGTTTAATTGTCAATGATTTCTGGAATGAACATCCATTAGCATCTGTTACTTTGAAAACATAGGTACCTGGTAATAAACCATTGAAAACATTCACCGTTCCGTTATCAACTGCGTTTGCAGTTGGTGAAACGATTTCATATTTCGTAATCGCATATCCACCCGCTACAGTAACTGTAATACTTGTCGCAGGAGCGTTACAAGTAATTGCAGCACCCGCAAAGTTTAGGTCTGTAATTTTTTGGTATGGATTAACCGTTACTGTACTATTAAACAAACATCCGTTAGCATCTTTTACATAATAGCTAATAGTCTGTGCAGCACCATTGTCTAATACTGTTAGTGTATTAGCGTCAAAATAGTTAGCAGAACCATCAAAATTGTATTTGTAAGGTGCTGTTCCTGTACCTGCTGTAACATTTACTGTTACCACAGCTGGCTGTGCAACATTACCTGTACAAGCATAATCTTTAACAGCTGCAGTAGCCGCTAATGTAAGTGGCTGACCTACTGTAAATGGTTTAGATGCTGAACATCCTCTGCCTGAAAACACCGTAATTGAATAAGTGCCCGCAGGAAGATTTGAAAATACATTATCTGTTTGTACTGATCCTGGCGGAACAGGCAAAATAGAATAAGTATAAACCGGGTTATCGCTTCCGGCAGCTAAGTTTACGGTAATAGTTCCGTTACGTGAACCATTACAAGTAGCATTCGTCACTACAGCATCAAAATCTACCAGTGTTGGTGCAGAAAGCTCAACCGGAGCTGTTGCAGTACATAACGTATTTGTATCTGTAATCGTTATCGTGTAAATTCCGGCAGGAACTCCCGAAATAACATTCCCAACAACAGTTCCAACAGAAGGTGCAATACTATAAGTAAACGGTCCTGCACCACCAATTGGTGTTAATGTTATAACTCCGTCATTGTTCGCACAAGTTGGCAATGCTGTGATCACTGGTGTTACACCCAGTGGTTTATCAATCGTAATTGATTTAGTATCAATACATCCGTTTGCATCTTTAATTTTAATTGTATTTAATCCTGAATTAAGACCCGTTACGTCATAAGGTACAGCTGTTGTAATAGTAACAGGTGCATATACTCCACCGTTTACACTAATTTCGTAAGGAGAGATTCCCGCTGTAGTAAGAGAAACTCTAACTACATAGGCTCCTTCAGCCACACATTTATTTACAACTGATAATGCAATAACCGGACTAGGATCCAGGCCTATTGTCGTATTAACTCTGTCTATACATCCTTTTGCATCTCGTACAACAATATCCCAATTTTGTCTTGTAGTATAATCTAAAACCAAAACATTACTAGTTCCAAAAGTTGTTGGCGTAAATCCAGGAGCACCCGCTGCGTACTCATAAGGTCCCGTACCACCAATAGTGGTTAGTGTAACTTGTGCACCAACATTACAAGTAGCATTTACATTTTTTGTAATTGTTGTTTTAAGCGGTTGAACCGGCTGTGACACTGTAAAACTAAATGTAGTAGAACAAAGTGTTCCTCCTGCCTCAGTAACTCTTAGAACATAATTTCCGGCTTTCAATGTTGAAATAGTTCCAGAAACTGGACCGCCTAATGGCCCCGTTAATGTGCTATTAATTGCCGGTGAAACCGGTAACAAGGTTAAAGCATTTAATACTTCATAATTTACTGTAGTAATTGATGGATCAAAATCCCTTACCGTAAACGTCAATATTCCTGTTGAAGTTCCATTACAAGTAACATCTGTTACAGTTGTTCCTGTAACTTTTATACTTGATGGTGGTGGAGGCGTTGTAAATTCTAAAATAGAAATACAATCATTAATATCTTTTACTTGTAAAAAGTAAGTAGTTCCATGTTTTAAACCTAAGAAAGTATAAGTTGGACTCGTTTGTGCAGGGCTCTCTGTTAAAGGCTGTCCAAAAATAGAGTATTTATAATCTGGCGTACCACCTGAAGTAGTTACGGTAACATTCACACCTGTAGCACAATTATTTGAATCTGCAACAGCACTCATCTTTAAGTAAGGAGGTGTTTCAATTCTCAATTTACCACTTCTGTATTCACAACCATTTGCATCAACAACAGTAATGTAATAATCTCCAAAATTCAATCCTGCAAATTTATAAACAGGTGTTGGATTTACTGTAGATGTTTCCGTGTAGGTTGCAATTTGTGTAAATGCATTATCGTATAATCTATATACATACGGAGCTGTTCCTCCTGATGTTACATTAACATCAAAACTACCAGGCGTATTTAAATTACATAAAATAGCATTACGTACGATGTTAACAACAATTGGAGCTGGATTAACCAAAGTAATTGTTGCAGGTACCGAAGTACATCCTTTAGCATCTTTTACTACATAAGTATACGTTCCGGAAGCTAACCCTCCAAAAACTTTTGTAGTTACAAAAGTAGTACCACCATCGATACTGTAAGTAAATGGAGAAAGTCCTGCTGTAGCTGTTAATGTTATCGAACCATCTGTATAACCATTACAAGTAGGATCAACTTTTGCAGCAGTTCCTGTTACTGTTTGTGGTGATGTTACTACAACTTTACTAGTTATTTTTGTACATCCGCTAGCATCCGTTACCTGGAAATAATAATCGCCGGCAGTATTTGTTGTAAATGTATTTCCAATCAAATCAGGAGATGTTCCGAAAGTTACACCATCAGTAGAAACTAAATAAGTGTAAGGCGCTAAACCTCCTCCGGCATTAACTGTTATTGTTGCATTAACAGGAGCAGCACAAGTAATATCTTTCACTAAAACGGCACTGGCTGTTAAAACAGAATTTACTGTCACTGTAACCGTATCAGTACAGTTATTCGCATCTTTTACCGTAATCACATAAGTACCCGGTGAGGTTACTGTAAAAGTATCTGCAGGAGCCGGTGCAACACCACTACTAATAGAGTAGGTTAAAGGAGCAATACCTCCTGTTCCCACAGCTTTGATACTAAATGAAGTTCCTGTAGACGTACATTGGTTGGTAACCGAAGCCGTAACATCCGGAGCTGCATCTGTAGCAATTGCCGCGTCTAATTTAAACACACAACCGTTTGCATCTTTTATCCAAACATCCCAATCTGAAATAGCAGGATCAAGATTTGCTGTGTTACTTGATTTATAATCTGTTGATGCAGGAGCTACATTATTGTGTACAAATGCATAAGAATATGTTGGTGTTCCTCCTGTAGCAGTAACTGTTACTTTTGCATTTGGAACATGACAATTAGCATTCACAATTACAAGCGATCCTCCTAATTGATTTACTGGCTCTGTAATCGTTATTGATTTGTTTGCCTTACAATTTGTTGTATTATCTGTTACTTCAAGGTTGTAAGTACCCGCAACTAATCCGTTTAAGGTAATCACATCTCCTGTCGTTACAGTTGTATATGGTAATCCTGCAGGAGTAGAGGTTATTACTACCGCATAATTTCCTGTAGCACTAAATCCAGAAATACTGAATTTTGCAGAACCCGTATTTCCTCCATTACATAAAACATCGCTTAATTTTGATTCAGCAACTGCAATTGGAGTTAATGGAAGTACTGTATAAGACTGAATAGCAAAACATCCGTTTGCATCTGTTACTTTAAAAGTATAAGTGTCTGCCACTAATCCTGTAAATACTCCAGTCGTTGCACCTGTTACGTTTGAAGTTGCAGAAGCTGGTGCTGTAATAACATAAGCTAAAGTCCCTACTCCATTTGTTGTTGTAACAGTTACAGTACTGGTAGTACTGGTAGATGGTGAGCATAGAATTGCACTACCTGATATTGAAACAATAACAGGAGGATCTAATTTCTTAATGGTAATTTGCTGAACCGCAGTGGTACATCCTTTAGCATCTTTAACAGAATAGCTAATGATTTGATCTGCACCGTTATCGTTTACTGTTAACGTATTTGCGGCAGTATATCCACTTCCGTTAAAACTGTACGTATAAGGAGCTGTACCATCTGTTGCTGTAATGGTAACAGTCGCAGATTGTTTCGTATTGGTAACACTACAAGTAAAGTTAGTAGCAGTAGCACCTGCTGTTAATTTTGCAGGTTCACCTATTGTAACATTAACACTTCCGGTACATCCTTTACTGTCTTTTACATAGAAAGTGTAGTTACCCGCTAACAGATTTTCAAATAATGAAGTCGCTGTATAAGTAACATTGTCTTTACTATAGGTATATCCTCCTGAACCATTAGCACCTGTTAATTGAACTGTACCTGTTGCAGAAGCGTTACATGAAGCATCTACTTTTACAGCAGTTACTGTTGGAGGTGCAATAGGAGCAACAGTCGCAGATGTTGTCGTAGAACATCCGTTTGCATCTGTAATTGCAAATGTATATTTATCAGCATTAGCAGAAGCAACAGAAATTGTAAACGATGTTCCGGTAACATTAATAACTCCACCAGGAGTTCCTGTACCTTTCGCTACAGTATAAGTATATGGAGTTTTTCCTCCACTAATATCAACTTTAATTGTTGCATTTGGAGTTGCACTACAATCTAATTCTTTAGTAACCTCTGCTAAGGCACCAACTTTAGCATACACCACTACAGGAACTGCAGCAGCTGTTGTACAACCATTTTTATCTTTTACCGTTACGGTATAAGATCCAGCACTCACTGTAAAAGTATTGCTAGTCTGGAAATTAGTTCCATCAATACTATACGTTAAAGGTACTAATCCCGTAGCAGTAGCTGTAATAGTAAAACTTGAAACTGATCCTGTCTGACATTGATTGTCAACCACCACACCTGTAATAACCGGTTTAGCATCAACATCAATTTTTATAGGGAAATTATCCAAACAACCATTCGCATCTTTTATATAAACCACCCAGTTTAATACTGTTCCGTTAACAGTATTAACTGTTAAAACATTATTGGAAGCATAAACTGTAGGAACTGCAGCACCTTGTCTTGCTACTGCATAGGTATAATTTGGTGTCCCTCCTGTTCCGGTTGCTGTAATCTCAGCTGTAAATTTGTTACAATTTACTGTAGTGGCTACAGCAGTAACATCAACAGCTGCAGCTGACTGCGTTAAAGTTACTGTATAAGAAGACTGACATTTCGTTAATCTGTCTGTTGCAGTAATCGTATACGCTCCTACAGGCTGAGCAGTAGGAACTGCAACGGTAGTTGTAGCTGCACTTACACCAGTTGCTTGCTGAATGATTGTATTGGCAGCGTTTTTAATAACATAATCATATCCGTTTGCCTTAACACCATTTACTGTAAATTCAATAGTTCCGGTAGAACCAAAACATTGAATACTTGTAAGTACTGAACCACCTGTAATAATATCTGACGTTGCTTTAATGGTATGTCCTTTTGTGAATGAACAATTAGTAACCGTATCAGTTGCCTGGAAGATATAATCTCCCGGAGTCAGTGATAAAAAGTTTCCTGTTGAATTGGTCGCAGGGTTAAATCCTGCAGGACCAGAAATAATCTGATAGATAATATTTGCTGTACTTCCTGTTTTTACCGCTGTCAAAGTTACACGTCCACCAGCCGGAACCGTAGAACAATCATATCCGCTATCAACAATAGTGATATCTGTAATTGGTTCTAAAGCACCAATTGTAATTGATAATGGCCCAAACTGACAGTTATTTGCATCTCTAACATATGCCGTAACTGTTCCGGCAGCTGTTGTTGAGTAAGTATTTGTTGTTGTAAAGTTTGCCGTTCCGTTGAAACTGTAAGTATAAGCACCGGTTCCGCCAGAACCAGTAACTGTAACTACTGCCGGTACAGTACTTGGTGTGCCACATTTAATAATAGTAGCTCCAATAGTTCCTGATACAGCAGTTGGCTGTGTTAATGTAATATTTCCAACAGGAGAAGTACATCCTTTACTGTCTCTTACCTGATAAGAATAGTTAATATTTGGATCTAAACCAGAATATAATGAAGTTGTTGACCAACCTAAATTATTAAAATTGTACTCATATCCGCCTGAACCTCCTGCTCCAACTAACTGTACACTACCATTTTTAAGACCGTTACAAGTAATTTGCGTTGGATTAGCAGTAACTGTTGGATTTGTAATTGGACTAATTGTAGCATCTATATAAGCTTTACATCCCTTAGAATCTGTAATTTCAAAAGTATAAAGTCCGGCTGTCGGCGTAGGATAATTAAAAGTATTACCTGTAACATTTACACTGCCACCATAAGCACCTGCGTCTTTTTTAACTTTATAAGTATAGGCAGCAACACCATCCGTAATGTCAACTTTAATCGTTGCATTTGGAGTTGTACAATCCAATGTTTTTGTAATAGAGGCTGCTGCTTTTAACTCAGGAGCAATTACAATTCCGTTTATAGTAATCGGACAATTATTACTGTCTGTAACTGTAATAGTATGTGTTCCTGCTCCAACATTTGTAAATGTATGGCTGGTTTGTGCAGGTGCACCATTTAAACTATACGTTAGAGCTCCTGTACCTGTAGCCGTAACCACAAGAGTTGCTCCTTTAGTCCCGGTAACACAATAGTCACTAGTAGCTGCTAAAGATGCTGTTGGCATTGTTGGTGCAACAACATTAACCTGTGCAGAGGCGCTTGAAGAACATGCATATGCATCACGTGTTACCACTGTATAGGTACCAGTAGGAACATTTGTAAATACACCAGAATTCTGGAATGCAGTTATAACTGTAGTACCATTTGCTGCCCTTAATTCATATTGATATGCCGGTGTTCCTCCTCCTGCAACAGCCGTAATAGTAGCTCCATTTGTACAAGTAGCCGTTTTTGTAACACTTGCCGTAATTGTTAATGCAGCAGGAGTACCTACTGGCTGATCGAATGGGAAACTACATGTTCCCGCCTTATCATCATAACGAATTAAAATATTATACGTTTTACTCGTCAAGTTTTTAACGGTAACCGGTGAAGTTTTAGAATTTACCCAGGTTGCACCATTATCTAAAGAGTAATCAAAACCATAAGTGGCATCAAAATTTTGTGCAGATAATGTAATTTCTCCATTATTAGCACCATTACAGGTTACGTCTTTATGACCTACAATTGAAGCTTTAAATGCTTTATCTTTTCCAATAACAACTGGGAATTCTTTCTCAGCGCCACAAACCTCCGGAATCTGACGTACCCAAATATCATCAACCGCTAAATCATTACCAGAAATAACCTGACTGTAGGATAAGATAACAAAGTCAAGAGAAGTATTATTTCCGGGATTTAAAGTTAATACCTGGCCACTTCCAAGATCAGTTGTATTATGCCATTTCTCATCTCTAGGAATACTTTGTGTATCTTTTGAGGCTCCCGTTATAACAGTTCCATTTTTCTGAAGTTGTATCGTTAATCTTGGAGAAGGTAAATTATTATTTTTACTTAATAAGTTAAGCATATAAAGTGATACCTGTATGTCCTGATTTGGAATAACATCATTAATCGTTTTTTTGTATAAAACACCACCTATTGGTACCACACCTCCAACATTAACGGCTAAAAATCTTCCGTCTTTTATTTGTGGTGTATTGTTAATAACTGCCGTATTATCTTTAGGCAGATTCCAGTTAAAACCAGCTACGTGCTGTGGCAACAGAGCCTGAGTCACAACATATTCCCCATCATTAAGCAAAATTGGCATATAACCTCCAATACCGCAATCTTCTACAGCATCTTGTTTTTCCCAACAATAATTAGGGTGAATACCCGGAGTTGTTGTGTCTGGTCCTCTACCAAAATCTTCTCTTAACAAGTTACTGTAAGTAGGTACCGTAGTAACTTTGTATTTAACCTTTATAGTATGTGTTCCGGAAGGAACATTTGTAAAGACATTATTTGTAATTGGCGTATTAGGTACATTATTAATATAGTACTCATACGTATAATTATTTGACGGATTTGTAACCGTAACCGTAGTTGATGCCATACCATTACAGCCAAAAACAGGATCAGCCACAGTGATCGTTGGGTCAGCAGGTTTTGGATCTAAAGTAATCTGATAAGGAATTTCGAATATACAGCCTAAAGCGTCTTTAACCTGTAAAATAAAATTACCCGGCATAACATCTTTTTCATTCGATGCCTGCCATGTAACACCACCATCAAAACTAAACTGATAAGCAGGTGTTCCTCCCTGAACATTATTGATACGCAGTTTACCTCCCTGGTTTGCACCGCTACCGTCAGGTAATGTACATCCGGCCAAAGCGGCAACTCCCGCAGAAGCTGAAATAGCAGAAGTTGGTCCTGTAATTGTTATTTTTTGTTTAGGATCTGTACAATACTTGATTGGCGTTCCTATACCGTATCTGACAACTACATCATAACTTCCCGGCTGTAAATTAGAAAAAACAGGATTAGACTGAAAAGTAGCACCTCCATTAATACTATACCCCATTGTGTACCCGTTTGCTCCGGCAGTAAGTTTTACTTCTATCTTAGAGCTTCCATCATAACAATTACTATTGGTATGATCAATAGTATAAGCAGGTTTTGTATTATCAGGAACTGTAATAGTTCTTGTTATCGTACAGTTGTTTTTATCTACAATTTTAATGGTATAAAGTCCCGGAGCTGTTACCACAAACTCATTACTGGTTTGAAAGACAGTATCGCTGTTTATAAAATAATTATAAGGCGAATTACCTCCTTCTGTTGTGATTCTGATTTTTCCGTCACTACATGCAGTAAGAGGTTCTACTAAAGCAACTGTTGCTTTATATTCGTTCCAAACCTTACCCATGTATATATACTTGGTATCTTTACAACCATCATCTGTAGTAATCTCTACAACATAATTCTGGTCTGTATTTAAATTATCAAAAGTATATTCAGAATCTGGCACAGGTCCTACACTAGACAATAATGTTCCATTATTATAAAGTTTATAATAATATTGTGCATTAGCATCATTTACGGCTACTTTAATTTTACCTTTTTCACCATAACACAATGGCTGTGTTACCTCTTGTACTACCTTAAAGTCCCTTTGTCTGATTTGAATATTCGGAACCGTAAAAATACAAGTGTTTCCTGTTACACCTGCTAGTCTTATATAAACGGTATAGAAGCCTGCAGTAGTAACATTAAATACATTACTAGCCTGATAAGTTGTACCATTAATACTGTACTCATATCCGGCAGGAACACCTCCTACTGTAATCGTACCAGCTTTACCACAAATAATATCGGTATGTTTCTCTGTAGGACTTAATGAATTGGTGAAAACATTAAAATAAAAACGGTTAAAACAACCTCCGGCATAATTTAATGTTAATCGGTATTGCCCGGCAATTTTAGCCAAGTAATTTGGTCCCGTTGCAACCTGAGTCCAAGAACAAGAAGTACCTTCATTGGCACAATTTGGACTGCTTGGCGCTGTACAGCTTGCTTCATCTAATTTTTCCCAAACAAGGGTTGAACCATCTGAGATATGCGTTTCAATTAGTCTGGAATCATTTGCACCACATAAGAAAAGATTAGGTAACTCTTTCCCATTATTTGGACAAATTAAGACCTCTCCTTTATACGGAGCTTTTGCATAAGGAATTACAGGGTTTGTATTTGTAGCACCAAATCTGGTTACTGTAATAGCCTGATAAATTGATCTACAAGGTGCCGCAGCTAAATTGTATACATAATAAGTTCCCGGATCTTTAACCGTAAGTGTTTGTCCTGTCCCTATTTGTTTTGTACGCGCTTCGTCACTATACCAGGTATAACTTGTATATCCGTTTGCAGCAACTAAATCTACTGTGTCTTTACATAAAGTAACATTTGCTGTATACTTACAACCATCAACACCTACTAAAAAGTTAGTCGCTTTTGGAGTTAATATACATCCTGTATTTGTATTGACACTCGGATCATCTGAAATTTGAAAATCAGGATTTAAAGTTCCTTTATAAGTGGCATATGCAGAGTTATCAATACTATTAGAACATGCTTCACTTAAGGAATTACAATCCGGAACAACTTTAACTTTAAAGCTTATGACAGTCTCTTTTAATGTATTTGCTTTAACAACAGAATCATCTACTTTAAAAACAATACTTCTGGTTGCAGGATCATAACTTTGTACCGTTACGCCAGCCGGAAGCGGGTTTAAGTCTCCCGGATAATTAAATATAATATTAATTGGCAACTGATCTCTAATGGTTAAAGATTTTGCATCATCATTACCTGAGTTTCTAATACCAATTTCATAATTTAATTGTTGCCCCAATACTACATTTTGCCCCCCAATATCCGTCCCTGCTGAATTTTTAACAATTTTCGTCAGTACAATATGAGGCTCAATAATATCTACCGCAAATGCATTAAAATAATAAAAGTAAACGTCCTGAGTACTTCCTAATCTAATATTTGCCGAAGTCTCATTATTATCAATAACAATACCTCCGGGTCTCAAAAGAGTTCCGGGGTTATTAATATTCAAAATACCCGCATCATACCCAAGCGTATTGGTACTGGCGGGACTTCGGTTTAAGAAATTCTCTGTTTTATCTGTAGCCGGATCAACATAAGTTACACTACTATTAAAGAAGTTATTTGAGGCTCTAATAGCTGTATTTGCGGCGTTTGTAGCACTAATCCCAATTCCGTTAATTTGCAGGTAATCACCCGCAATAGACTGATCCCCTTCTAAAGCAGCAAAAGCAAACTTTACACGTACCGGACCAGTTGGGATTGTTTTAAAACCTGAAACAGGAATGTCTAAAGTAGTTACACCTCCAATTGCACTAAAACCATCAAATGAAGTGATATATTTCGCCGGCAAAGTTGGGTCTTCGTAAACAACATAAATAGACCAGCCCGCAGATAAACCGGTTCCTCCATTAGAACCTTGACTCGATATAACATTAGCAACCGTATAGACACCTTGTGCATTAGCCTGTCCGGCAACTAAGTTCGTTATATCTGCATAACAGGCATAAGGCCTATTATTACCACTTCCAATTGGTGCTGCATTAGCATCATGGATGATCTCTCCATTGATATCATGATAGCCCCCTGTTGGTAATTTAAGTTTTACCTTCTCTATACCTGTACGATCATTTTGCTGTAGGATAGCCCCCCAATACAAACCGGCATAAACAATTTTATAACAAGCCGGCTTTGGCACTGTCAAAGTTGCACTACTGGAACTAAAAGTACTGTTGTCATTATCGACATCAATATACCTCATGTCGAAATCCGAGTTAAGCCAGTCATCATTGTAAGCGACATTTGGTCTGGAATTTCTGGTTCCTCCATCTCTGTTCAGGATATTGTTACCAATAAGCAACATGTCTCCTTTTAGCTTCTTGTCAAATCTCGGAGTAAATGACTTAAGATTCTGAGAAATTACAAAGTAACTTTGAAAGAAAATCAAAGCTAATAAAATCAATCTTAGGTTAGTAGGTTTTTTCATAGTCTTCATTTTGTTTTTGCTTCTCTTTTATTTTCTAAGGGGCGTTAAAAAATAAATCAAAGCATTCTGAAACATTTATAATAGATGTTCTTCTTAAAAAAATTAAGAAGAACGGGGCTATATTCTCAATAATTATATTAATTCTCCACTTTCACAATTGCCATTTTCCCGTTGTATGGCTTAGTCCCTTTTGCTTCCAGTGCTTTTGTAGCTTCTGACAGTCCGTCGAATTTCTCATAATAGATGTAATACTTACTTGTGGTTACATTATAAAAGAAATTAACATCTGTACGTCCTGCTGCAACTGCTTTAGCGAGGAACTGATCGCGTTTTTCAACACTGCTGTGAACTGCAATAATTAAATAATATCCACCATCAGCATTCTTAATATTCTTGATAATCTGCATATTTGATTGGTCTTCACCGAAATCAAAATCACTTGCTGTTAGAGGCGTACTGCTTAATTTCGTTGTTTCTCTAATACGTTTAAGAGCGGCAACATCCTGTGCATATCGGCCCTGATCATTCTCATATGCTGCACGTTTGATTCGACGTTTCTTCTCAATTTCAGTCTCGGCCTTGATACGTTCTAAATTAGAAAGTAATGTTGCGCTATCCTGTTCCATTTTCAATTGTGCTGCTTTTAACTCGTTTATCTTTTCCAGATAAGCCTTATTCAAAGCATCGTTTTTATTAGGAAACTTTTTAAGCCTTTCGTTGTATAAATTAGTCAACTTCGCAATTTCATCTTTCTGTGCTTTATTTACTTCAGCAAGTTGAGATTTTAAAGCTTCCAGCTGACTGTTCTCGGCTGCTACACTTTTGAAAGGTTTTGGTTCTTTATAAATTCCTTTCTCACTTAAATCATTCTCTTCTCTTAAGTCGTTCAAGTCTCTTTGTTTACTTGCCACTGTTGTATTAAACTGTGCCAATAAATCTTTCTGCATTTTACTTGCGCTCTCGATAGACTGAGATAAGTTATCTATTGCTTTTGCTGTATCATCTTTTGGAGCTGAAGCAGCTTTTGCAAGTGCATCCGCAGCTAACTTTGCCTGAAGAGCTTCTGCATCGGCTTTCGCTTTCGCATCAGCAGCTAATTTTGCCAAACGAGCTTCTTCTGCTAATTGCAACTGTCTTGTTTCTTCCTCAGCTTTTAATCTTTCTGTCGCTTCTGCATCAGCCTTCGCTTTTTGATCTGCCAATAACTTCGCTTGTGCGGCTTCCATATCGGCTTTTGCTTTGGCATCGGCAGCTAACTTCGCCTGAAGAGCTTCCGCATCGGCTTTCGCTTTGGCATCAGCAGCTAACTTCGCTTGAAGGGCTTCTGCATCAGCTTTAGCTTTAGCATCAGCAGCTAACTTCGCCTGAAGAGCTTCTGCATCGGCTTTCGCTTTGGCATCAGCAGCTAACTTCGCTTGAAGGGCTTCTGCATCCGCCTTTGCTTTAGCATCGGCAGCTAACTTCGCTTTGGCATCAGCAGCTAACTTTGCTTGAAGAGCCTCTGCATCGGCTTTCGCTTTGGCATCTGCTGCTAACTTCGCCTGAAGGGCTTCTGCATCCGCTTTAACTTTGGCGTCTGCTTTAGCTTTTGCATCAGCAGCTAACTTTGCTTGAAGAGCTTCAGCATCGGCTTTCGCTTTGGCATCGGCAGCTAATTTTGCCAAACGAGCTTCTTCCGCTTCCTGTAATTGTTTTGCTTCTGCATCTGCTTTCGCTTTAGCAGTTGCTTCTGCATCTGCTTTTACCTTCGCATCCGCAAGTAATTTAGCTTGTAAAGCTTCCATATCAGCTTTGGCTTTTGCATCAGCAGCTAACTTAGCCTGAAGTGCCTCTGCATCGGCTTTCGCTTTAGCATCGGCAGCTAATTTTGCCTGAAGAGCTTCTGCATCCGCTTTGGCTTTTGCATCAGCAGCTAACTTAGCCTGAAGTGCTTCTGCATCCGCTTTCGCTTTTGCATCGGCAGCCAATTTCGCCTGAAGAGCCTGGGCATCTGCTTTGGCTTTTGCATCAGCAGCTAATTTCGCCTGAAGTGCTTCTGCATCTGCTTTGGCTTTGGCATCGGCAGCTAATTTTGCCTGAAGGGCTTCTGCATCCGCTTTCGCTTTAGCATCAGCAGCTAATTTCGCCTGAAGTGCTTCTGCATCCGCTTTGGCTTTTGCATCGGCAGCTAATTTTGCCTGAAGTGCTTCTGCATCTGCTTTGGCTTTTGCATCGGCAGCTAATTTTGCCTGAAGTGCTTCTGCATCTGCTTTGGCTTTTGCATCAGCAGCTAATTTCGCCTGAAGTGCTTCTGCATCGGCTTTCGCTTTAGCATCTGCAGCCAATTTCGCCTGAAGAGCTTCTGCATCGGCTTTGGCTTTTGCATCGGCAGCTAATTTCGCCTGAAGTGCTTCTGCATCCGCTTTCGCTTTAGCATCTGCAGCTAATTTTACTTTAAGAGCTTCTGCATCGGCTTTCGCTTTAGCTTCAGCAGCAATTCTGGCTTGTCTGGCTTCTTCATCTGCTTTGGCTTTGGCTTCAACAGCTTGTTTTTCTTTTAAGGCAGCTTCTTCAGCAGCTTTAGCTTTCGCGTCAGCAGCTATTTTTGCTTTATTGGCAGCATCTATACTTGCCTTTGTTTTTGCAGCAGCAGCAGCAGCGGCTTTCGCTTCAGCAGCCAGTCTCGCCTGAAGCGCATCTGAATCTGCTTTGGCTTTTGCATCCGCAGCTAAAATTGATTGTAAGTCTGCAGCTTCTGCTTTCGCTTTTGCATCGGCTTTACGTTTTGCTTCTGCAGCATCAGCCTTAGCTTTTGCATCTGCTGCTAGTTTTATTTTCAGAGCTTCAGCATCTGCTTTTGCTTTTGCATCAGCAGCTAATTTTGCTTTTGCAGCGGCTTCCGCATCAGCTTTTGCTTTGTCAGCAGCTAATTGAGCCTGTGTTTTTTGTGGCGCTGTTGCCGGTTTATTTTCCGCAGCAGTTTTTGCTTTAGCGGCTTCCGCATCAGCCTTTGCTTTAGCATCTGCGGCTAATTTCAATTTCATTGCTTCGGCATCAGCTTTGGCTTTATCAGCAGCCAGTTGTGCCTGTGTTTTTTGTGGCGTCGCTGAAGGCTTATTAGCATTAGCAGCATTCGCTCTTGCCGCTGCCGCTGCATCTACTCTCGCTTTATTATCTGCAGCCAATTTTATTCTGCGGGCTTCAGCATCCGCTCTTGCCTTATCTGCGGTCAGCTGCGCCTGTGTTTTTTGTTCTGCAGCAACTGCTCTGTTTGCCGTTGCAGTTTGTGCTCTTGTCGCTGCTGCGGCATCCGCTTTTGCTTTAGCGTCAGCGGCTATTTTTATCTTAAGTGCCTCGGCATCAGCTTTGGCTTTATTGTCTGCTTCTAATTTTGCTTTTGCTGCCGCTGCTGCATCAGCCTTCACTTTTTCGGCTGCGGCAAGTCTCACTTTTAGCGCTTCTGCATCGGCTTTAGCCTTCGCGTCGGCAGCCAGTCTCGCTTTTTCTGCACCATCAGTTCTTTCAGCGGTTGTTCCTGATGATGGTTTAGCCAATACCGGTTTTGGTTTAGCCGGATCTATTAAAGAGCCTTCTTCATCATCACCATAGTAATAGTTTTTATTTTTAAATTTATAAGCAATTGTAAATTCATGCGAACCTCCCATATTGGTAAAATTTCCCATGCCTTTTTCATAGTTGTATTCAAATGCAATACTTGGAGAAATATTAAATCCAAGACCGGCAGAAATCCCATATAATGTATTGTATCCTGCTTGAGCCCAAACTCCTTTTGGAATTGCAATCATTGCAAGTCCGGAAATTACTGTCTTACCTTTTTTAACCTCTGTTTTTACAATTCCTGAAAATTTACTTCTGTCAAAAAAACCAAAACTATCAATGTATCCTGTATACATAGCATGCAACTGAATCGCTCTTTCAGGGTCTTCTTTTACAATTCCGCCACCGAAATTATATAGGATAAGATTGTTTACCGCTAATCCAAAGTCAAGGAACTCTGTTCCATAATTTACTCCCGGATTAACCGTAAGCAAAGTGTTTGACGGATAATCTCCATTTAAAATATTTGGATCATCTGAGATGATTTTTCCTTTATTTAAACTGCTTTGGTAAACTCCAACATTTAAACCAAAAGTTAAATTACTGTCTTGCTCTAAAACGATGTTATGAGCAAAGTTTCCGATTCCTCCAAAAACCGTCATTAAACCATAATTTTGCTGAAACAGACCAAAAGCAAAAGCTTCATTTTCTCTAAAACGGCCCGAATAGTTGGCTAAATAGGTGTTTGGTGCATTCTCAAACTGTACCCATTGTCTTTTATTATAAAAACTGGCATAAGCATTTGTTTCACGAACAAAGCTAAAAGCCGGGTTAATTAAGTATCGATTAAACTTTAAAGAATTTCTAATAGGTAACGAAAACGAAACAACTCCATCCTCATTTTTGTCCTGAGAATAGAGTGTATTTGAAAAACCGTAAAATAGTGTGATGAATAGTAAAATTTTCTTCATATTACCTTATTACAGTTATTGATCCTTTTTTTTCACCATTGTCGGATTTAATGACATAGTAATATACCGGATTAACATTTTTAAAATCTTTTATAAACGTATTGGTTTCAGGATTATAATCACTTCCTAAACCGTCATACATAATTTCACCATTAGAACTCATGATTATTATTTTCGTCTGGACTGTTTTATAAACATCCGGAATATTCCAATAGGGATTCTGGAGACTTACAACATTAGGAATCACTGTCGTCGAAGCCATTGGTCCTGTAACTTTAAAACTAAACTCCTGAGAAGAAATACAACCCGATGCTTGAGAAATTTTAACTTTATAATTACCAGGAATAGATACAACATAAGAACTTGATGTTGCACTTGCAATTGCGTTTCCATTTAAAAACCATTCAAAAGTAGGGTTTGAAGCATCTGTTGTAACCGAAACATTCAAAGTTTCCCCCTCGTTTATTGATGTGGTTTCCGGCGCATCTATACTCGCATTAAAGCTATTACTTTTCAAATCGATAGTTCCTGTAGCACTACATCCTCCAAAATCAACCTGTACCGTATAAACTCCTGATACATTTGCATTAATACTACGCGTAGTAGCACCCGAAATTATTGCTCCGTCTTTCTTCCAAACGTAAGTATTTCCGGAAGTAGCCGTTAGAACTGTTCCTGATCCAGATGCACAAAACGGGTTTCCCAAACTTGAGCTAATGGTAACTGCCGATCCTCCCGATCCTGAAGTGGTTACATCAACACGATTTGAGCTAAAATTTACATCAGAACATAAACCATAGTCAATTTCGGCATAGTATTTTCCGGCAGAATTTACAATCAAATCTTTAGAACTTTGTCCGGCAATTACAGCACCATCTTTGTACCATTTGTATTTTAGATTGGAGTAATTAGCAGGTGACGAAGCCTGATCAGAAGGCGTAGGATTATAAACGGAAAGTGTAAGATTACCGCCAGCACAAAAAGACGCTGTTGGCTGTTTTTCATTAATATAAAACGAACTTACATAAGTACTGTAATAAACAGAAAAGGTTGTATTACCAACGGCGTTTTTAAATCTTGGGCTATTTACTACAGGTGTAGTATTCAAGCTCTTAACGCGTAAGCTATATAGATCTGATCCTTTCAGATTAGTCGGAACCGCAAATTTAATTGTTTGTTGTTTTAAAGCAGCATCATCTGTAACCGAAAGTGTTGTAGTAGCTGTTGGATTTGTAAAACTTCCAGTCTCATCAGAAAGTTCTACGGCAAAAATTGTTCCAGCGGGAAAATCTACGTAGCTGAAAGTTGCAAAATATTCATTAAACACAACGCCATTGACAATAAAACCAGCGCAGATTCTCTCAAAGGGAAGCTGCTGTG
Organism: Flavobacterium lipolyticum; assembly: GCF_020905335.1. Lineage (NCBI taxonomy): Bacteria > Pseudomonadati > Bacteroidota > Flavobacteriia > Flavobacteriales > Flavobacteriaceae > Flavobacterium > Flavobacterium lipolyticum. The sequence goes on from NZ_JAJJMN010000001.1 coordinate 1,852,994, forward strand.
GTCCTATCACTGGCGTTTGGGCATATGAATTTAATTTAGTTAAAATAACTAAAGAAAACAAAAGCACTAATTTGGTAAAATTTGGGGTAATTTTTTGAATCATATAGTGCGTGTTCTTGCTAAATCTATGTCTTCAAAAAAGAGGATATCAATAAATGTTTCAGAAAAATCGTACTTATAGTTCTCGATAATATCCTTTGCAAGAACTGAAAAAGAACCGGTTAAAAACGAATTTTCTTTGCACTCTGAATTCTGATCTTTCACTTCAGCTGCCATAGAAAGGCTATCCTTGGGGATGGATAGCCCTGCTAATAACTGATTAGAATTATCTAATTCGCCGATACATACTGGATCAGCATTTTTTATTTTTTGGTTCTCACAGCCTCTTATTTCGCTTATTGCTTCAGCAGAAGTAGGTCGTTCTACTGTGGTATTTTGAGCATATAAACTAAGCGAAATAGGGAAAACCAAAAATATTATATATATAAAATATTTTTTTCTAGATGGTGCCATTATGTCTTGATCTTTATTTGTCCGGTATTAAGACGAATACATAAATTATGTCTGGGGACTTTATTAATAAAATTTACGCTGAAATAAAAATCGAAATCTATTATCTGTTGCTGCTAGACGCTGTAATTTTGCCTAATTGTAATCTGAAATCCGGCTTTTTAGGGTTGAAAATGTCAATGAAAGTCTCTCTGTTGTTACTTTGAGAATACACATTGAAAAATACACTATTTCCGTACCAGCTTTCTAAATCTTCATTGTTTGAGTTGTACTCTGTAAAGATATTTCCGTTACATAGGTTAAAGTACATTTCTTCAAATTTGATTTTCTTTAGATTAGCATCATTAATTTCTGTTTTACTGTCTAATAAAACAGCTGGATTAAATCCGGAAATTACACTACGCTTCATTTCAAGAGAAGCATTTTCAGCTACAAAAACAGCTTCTTTTACTAATCCTGACTGAATATCAGCTTTGATGTTTTCGCTGTCATTAAGCATCGTAATATTAGTTGCAACAACTAAAGTTTGCTTTTTAGTAAAATCCGTTTCACTTTTCTTTTCGAAAGACTTTACTTCCATACAACGAGAACCGTCTTTATTACTTGATAAATAAGAAGATCTTACTGCTAATGAATTGTACAAACGACATTGTACACCCTGAGTAAATTTGTAATCGTCATTGATTGATTTATAAGATACAAATTTAGTAGCGTTTACATCACCTCCAAAAAAGGCAAATGAGTCACCACCAGAGTAGCTTACCATAACGTTGTCAAGTACTGTTTTAGATCCCACACCGGCAAAAGTTATACCGTTGAAAGTGTCTACACCTTTTACTTTTTTACCTGCAAATTCAACTCTTACGAATCTTAAAACTCCTGAATTAGCCGCAGCATTATCACCACCGTAAGTCGTTAAACTAGGATCAAGATCTAAGTTGTAAGAACCAACATTTCCAAATTTATTAATTGGTGCATCCCCTAGAATTACGATTCCACCCCAGTCACCAGCTTTTTTCTGGCTACGGTTTGAAGTAAATACAATTGGGTCGGTCTCTAAACCATCGGCCATAATTTGGGCACCTTTTGTAACAACAAGAGTTCCTTTTGTTTCAAAATCACCAATAATTAAAGTTCCTGGTTCAATGGTTAAAACTGCATTGTTCGTAACATAAACATTACCTTGCAGTACATAAATATTCTTCTTCAGCAATTTAGTATTAACAGAAATATTTCCTGCTAAAATTTGGTTTGCTTCTCCATACTCTACTTTGTTAGGCTTAAATTCGGTCCAGTTGTTCAACCAATTGTTGTAGCCCATAATTCCTTTCTCTTGTTGAGCACTCATACTCGTAACTGTCAAAAGAACGCAGATCATTTGAGTAATTTTTTTCATGATAAGGGGGTATTACAGTTAATAATAAATTTGGGTATGCGTAAATGAAAAAACTCATCTCGAATTTTCTGATCATACTCAGAACTTTTCGAGAGAGTTGTTTTTTATTTCTTTTCTAAAATATCTATATAAATTCAATCCTCTATATAAACATTGACAAAAAAAGCTTTAAAAATTATATAATATTACATTTCGTTCAATTCGTTGAACTCGTGTAAAGATTTCAATGTGCTTTCGTAGAATAAAATTGCAGCGATTAAGTTTCCTTTATCAGAATACGGCATCATCTTTCTTTGAAATTCTACTGTTGTATCTAAAAATGTTGTTGTACCAACAGCCTGACCATCTAACACTTTTTTGTGTTCGTTGTCATCCGGAATACCTAAGTCGGCCATCGTAACTCCCGGTTTTGTTACCAAAGCAATGTAAGGAAGAGTTTTTACTAAAACTTTAATACGCTCGATGTACAATTCTAAAAGTTCTCCTTTTTGCATACCACTCAATTCTTTTTGATCATGGTATTTACGAATAATAGCAGTTGTACTGATTATACTTCTTGGAGCATTTTTCGCCTGAGCCGAAATGGCACCAGTCGTCATAAAAAAAAGTGTACTTAATAAAATAATTTTCCCTTTCATAGATTCTTAGTTTATAATTGGTTGTTCATAAAAACAAAAATATAGAAATTAACTTAAACTGCAACTTTATTGATTTCTTTTTTCAAAAAAAAAGCTTAAAAAAAGCTTAAAAACCAGCGTTATGTCGAGAAAATGTGCGTTTTAACGAGATTTTAGTTAAAATTGGCTCTGTTGCAAAGGGTAAGATATTGGCTATAAAAAATAAACTAACACGTACTACCAGTAATCAAAAAAAGCTTTCGTTAATCATTGTACAGCAAAAAACTATTAACAAAAAAGTCTTAATATCTCCACATCTTGCCATGTTTATTAACAAAAGTTGGTTAACAAACGTCAAAAAACAGCTCGAAATCTTCATGATTATTAGAAATGACTCTGTATGGATAAACTTTTGAGCTAAAATTTTTGACTACATCATTTTCTTCTATCTTTGCTTCATGCAATTTTCTCAAATTTTAGGTCAGGATTACATCAAAAGTCACTTGATAAAAAGTGCAGCTTCCGGACGAATTCCGCATGCACAACTATTCATTGGGCCGGAAGGAAGTGGCACATTATCAACAGCAATTGCCTACGCACAATATATTTTGTGCAACAACACAGGAGACGAAAACTCAAACGGAAATGATTCCTGCAATTTGAAATTTCAAAACCTCTCACATCCCGACTTGCATTTTATTTATCCGACAGTGACCACTGAGGATGTCAAAACAAAACCCAAAAGTTTAGATTTTATTCAGGACTGGCGTACTTTTATACAGGAAATGCCTTATGGAGGTTTGTTTGACTGGTACAAAATACTTGGTGTTCAAAACAAACAAGGAGAAATTCGAGTTGAAGATGCACAGGAAGTTTTGAAATCATTTTCATTAAAATCATACGAAGGCGGTTACAAAATTATGATTATCTGGATGGCCGATAAAATGAATATTGCCGCCTCCAACAAACTTTTAAAATTACTTGAAGAACCTTCAGACAAGACTATTTTCATTCTCATTTCTGAAAACGAAGAAGATATAATTCAAACCATCCGCTCCCGTTGTCAGGTCATTCATTTTAACGGACTTCCCGAAAAAGTAATTGCAGAAGCTTTAATTTCTAAAGAAAACATTGACGAAAAATTAGCTTTTAAAATTGCACATCAGGCACAGGGAAATTTTAGTAAGGCCTTACATCTTTTAAAAGAAGATGATTCAGAGTTACCTTTCGAACAATGGTTTGTCAATTGGGTTCGTGCTGCGTTTAGAGCGAAAGGAAATGCAGCTGCTATTCAGGATTTAATTTCCTGGAGTGAAGAAATTGCCGGTCTGGGACGTGAAAGTCAGAAAAAATTCATCCAGTTCTGTATGGAAATGTTTCGACAAGCCTTGATGCTTAACTATCAGGCCCCTACTCTTGTGTACATCGAACCAAAAGTAGATAAATTCAAACTCGAAAATTTTGCACCTTTTGTCAACGGAAACAATATTCACGAAATTTTCAAAGAACTTTCGGATGCAATGTATCATATCGAAAGGAACGGAAATGCAAAAATAATTCTAACCGACTTATCTATAAAACTGACTCGTTTAATCCACAAAAAATAGTTATCAAATGAATAATGTTGCCTCCATTTTACTATTAGCATTTTTAGCTTTAACCTTCTTACAATCCGGATACGAAAAAATATTTTACTGGAAAGACAATGTCGAGTGGCTTAAAGGACATTTTGCCAAAACAAGACTTAAAAACCAAATACCACTTGCCCTGCTTCATCTTTTAATTATGGAATTAATCTCCGGAATTTTATGTGTAGTCGGAGCGATACAATTGCTCACCGACAGTGGCCGGGAATTTGGATTATACGGAGCTATATTTTCATGTATCACATTGCTAATGATGCTTTTCGGACAGCGATTAGCCAAAGATTATGACGGTGCAAGAACCATAGTGATCTATTTTATTCCGGCAGTAATGGCGGTTTACTGGTTGAACTAATCTGACATAATCGCACCGCTTTAAAGTCAATAAAAAAATTAAATCGTCACAGATTCAACATTCGTAAAACAAAATTGAATTGAAATCAAAAAATAAAATTGTGGCAAAAAATAAAATTTACAGTAAAAAAATGAATGCAAAACACCCATCAGAGTCCCTTACCATCTTAACCGATTTAGTTTTACCAAGTGAAACAAATCCTTTAAACAACCTTTTTGGTGGCGAATTATTAGCCCGAATGGATCGTGCCGCAAGTATTGCAGCCCGCAGACATTCCCGCCGAATTGTAGTTACAGCCTCTGTAAATCACGTGGCTTTTAACAGAGCCATTTCGTTAGGAAGTGTTGTAACAGTTGAAGCAAAAGTTTCAAGATCTTTCAAAAGTTCGATGGAAGTTTTCATTGATGTTTGGGTAGAAGACCGCGAATCTGGTAACAGAACCAAAGCCAACGAAGCCATCTACACTTTTGTAGCCGTAGACGATACCGGCAGACCTGTAGAAGTACCGGCTATATTGCCCGAAACTGAACTTGAAATACAACGTTTTGACGCCGCTTTGCGTCGTAAACAACTTAGTTTAGTGTTAGCCGGAAAACTAAATCCTTCCGATGCCACAGAATTAAAGGCTTTATTCTTGTAGTGCAAATTGTGACAATTTGGAACAATCAAACTTCGAAAAAAGAACTATTTTTACAAAATATAAGCCTCATTAATAAAGATCAAGAAGTTAGTATCTTCTTTAAATTTATTTGAAAGAAAAAAATAACAATTTAGACATTTAAGAAAAGATGAGTTCAGACAAAGAAGCCAAATTAAAAGCGTTACAACTAACGCTTGATAAACTTGACAAAACCTACGGAAAAGGAACCGTAATGAAAATGGGCGACAGAGCCATTGTGGAGGTAGAAACGATTTCTTCTGGCTCACTTGGCGTTGATTTAGCCCTTGGAGTAAATGGATATCCAAAAGGAAGAATTATTGAAATATACGGTCCTGAATCATCTGGTAAGACCACTCTAACATTGCATGCAATAGCTGAAGCTCAAAAAGCCGGCGGAATAGCTGCTTTTATAGATGCTGAACATGCTTTCGACAGAAATTATGCCGAAAAATTGGGTGTCGATATCGAAAACTTAATCATCTCGCAACCTGATAACGGAGAACAAGCGCTGGAAATTGCCGAAAATTTAATTCGCTCAGGAGCAATTGATATTGTGGTAATTGACTCTGTTGCTGCATTGACTCCAAAAAGTGAAATCGAAGGTGAAATGGGAGATTCCAAAATGGGTCTTCATGCACGTTTAATGTCACAAGCCTTAAGAAAGCTTACCGGAACCATCAGTAAAACAAACTGTACCGTTTTCTTCATCAACCAGTTGAGAGAAAAAATTGGTGTTATGTTTGGTAATCCGGAGACTACAACAGGAGGTAATGCTCTAAAATTCTACGCTTCGGTACGTTTAGATATTCGTCGTTCTTCGCAAATTAAAGACGGTGAAAATGTAATTGGAAACAGAACCAAAGTTAAAATTGTAAAAAACAAAGTTGCTCCGCCTTTCAAAACTGCCGAATTTGATATCATGTACGGAGAAGGAGTTTCTAAAACAGGTGAAATTCTTGATCTTGCTGTTGAATTTGAAATCGTTAAAAAAGCAGGTTCCTGGTTTAGCTATGGCGATACCAAATTAGGACAAGGTCGTGATGCTGTTAAAGCTTTGATCAAAGATAATCCGGAATTAGCAGACGAACTTGAGATTAAAATCAAAGCACATATCAAAGAATTAGCAGACGCTTAAAATCATTAAAAGTATTTACAATCAATACTTTACATACAACCCGATCATTCCTAAAAGATGATCGGGTTTTTTATTTAAAAAAATATGCATTTACTAACGCAACCATTCCGGAACCAAACCATCTTATGAAGAGACAAAAGATTTGACTGGTACTTAGCCAAAAGTATCTGATCAAAGGTTTTTCTTTAAATTTGGTTGGTTTGTTCAATAAAAATCCGTTAGTTTTTTGGTTCTAACGGGTTTTTATTTTTTTTTTTCACCTTTTCACGCAACCTTTTTCATTTTTTACGCTCTATAATAGTATGTCGTTAACTTGAGTTTTATTAAACTCTTTAGTATCAACCCAAAATATTTTAACCATGAAAGAGAAAATAGAAGTGTTGTACAACAAAAACCGTAAAAAAACCAAACTGAAATTAAGAAAAGTATTGCGTTTTATTTCTGAAAAAATAATTCATAGATAAGCATTATTGAATATAAAATGGAGTAATTTTAATTCAAAAGAAAACCCGGCAATTTTCAATTTTGCCGGGTTTTATCCTTAAAATGAGTTACTTTTCTTTATTTTTAAACTTCAGTAAATCTTTATAAATCATTTGTCTCACCTGATCTCGCAGTTCTTTTCTATGGTCAGCTGCCAATCCTTCTGTAGCAACAAAAGGAAGTACCTTTGCACGCATTTTTCCAGGACTTCCACTGAAAAAAGTATATGAAAATCTTTCCTTGTTATCCGCAAAAACAATGGGAACGATCGGAATTTGGTGCTCAATCGCCAGACGAAAAGCACCGTCCTTAAACTCATCCAGTAAAATAGATTCATCGTCAGGAACTCCGCCTTCAGGAAAAATACAAATACTAAGCCCTTGATTTAACCTGTTTTGCGCTCTTTTAAAAACCTCATTTTTACTTTTCGAAGAAGTTCGATCAACCAAAATACAGGTTCTTTTGTAGAAAAACCCAAACAAAGGAATCTTTGAAAGCTCTTTCTTTCCCACAAAAACAAACGGATTTTTAACGAGAGCCAGCATTAGCATAATATCGGTCATCGAAGTATGATTGGCTACGATCATATAGCTCTTATTTCGAACCAGCTTCTCTTCACGTTCGACTTTATAATAAAAACCCATCCCGAAAAGGATAAATTTAGCCCAAATGCGGGCCATTTTAAAAAAATAGGGGTAACCCTTCTCTGACGCTATAGAAACTAGCAAAAACGGCAGCATAATCAATATCGGAATGGCCATTAAAATATAAAACCATATACGCCATAAAACCCAAAAAACAACTTTTAATCCTTTCATGGTTTCAAATGTAATAAATCAGAAATGAATTCTACAAAAAGAATTTACGCTCGTGTTTTTTACCACAGAGAACACAAAGTCTTTCACAGAGTTTACAGAGTTTTTTAAATAGAAAAGCTTTTTCTAAGTTAACAGATTTTAAGTTAAATTTTTTTAGATCTAACTTCCCTTTCTCTACGAAAAACTTTCTATCTCTATGGTTAAAATTTAATTAATTATAAGGAAATAAGTATTAAATTTGATATTATGACAGAGAATGAAATATCTACAATTGTAATCGGACTAGCAATTCAGGTTCACAAAGCACTCGGTCCTGGTTTACTTGAAAATGCATATAAAGAATGTTTATTTTATAAAATTAAACAACATGGTCTTTCTGTAGAAAAAGAAAAAGCGATGCCTCTAATTTTTGAAGAAGTAAAACTAGATTGCGGTTATCGTGTTGATTTATTGGTGGAGAAAAAATTTGTAGTCGAAATAAAAAGTGTAGAATCATTAACCACAATTCATTTAGCCCAAACTTTAACATACTTAAAACTTGGAAAATACAAACTAGGCTTACTTATAAACTTCAATGAAATTCTTCTAAAAAATGGTATACGAAGGGTTATTAACGATTAATACATACCCATTCCCTTTGTGAACTTCAAAAAATTTAACATTCATTAAAGTTAAATCCTTCGCAAACTCTGTGAAAAACTTTGTGTTCTCTGTGGTTAAAATAATTAGAAACTAAAAAAAATTACACACTTTGCTCTAAAAAAACGAACTTTGCATTTAGTAATAAGAAAAAACGAGAATGGCAAAAATACTGACCGGTGTTCAGAGTACTGGAACGCCACACTTAGGCAATTTATTGGGAGCAATTATTCCTGCAATCGAATTATCAAACAATCCGGCAAATGAATCCTTTTTATTTATTGCTGATTTACATTCGATTACACAAATTAAAGACGGTAAAACTCTTAGAGAAAACACTTACAGCACTGCTGCCGCCTGGCTAGCCTGTGGTTTAAATCCTGATAAAGTAACCTTTTACAGACAATCTGATGTGGTACAAACGACAGAATTAACCTGGTATTTAAGCTGCTTTTTTCCTTTTCAGCGTCTGACTCTCGCACATTCGTTTAAAGATAAAGCGGATCGTTTAGACGATGTTAACGCCGGACTTTTTACGTATCCGATGTTAATGGCCGCCGATATTTTATTGTATGATGCCGAATTTGTACCGGTTGGTAAAGATCAATTACAGCATTTAGAAATCACTCGTGATGTCGCTTCACGTTTCAACCACCAAATGGGAGAAACCTTTGTGATTCCAGAGGCAAAAATCCAGGAAGACGGCAAACTGATTCCGGGAACAAACGGTGGAAAAATGAGTAAATCAGCTAACAATCTGATCAATATTTTCCTTGACGATAAAACAATTCGCAAGCAGGTGATGAGTATTGAAACCGATAGTACACCACTTGAAGAACCTAAAAACCCGGACACTTGTAATGCTTTCGCCATTTATTCCCTGCTGGGAACTGAAGCGCAAATCGCCGAAATGAGAGCCAACTATTTAGGAGGAAACTATGGTTACGGTCACGCCAAACAAGCTTTGTTTGAACTGATTATAGAAAAGTTTAAAACCGAAAGAGAAAAATATACTTACTACATGAACAACCTTGATGAAGTAGATAACCTACTGAAAAAAGGCGCTTCAAAAGCTTCCGTACTTGCTGATGGTGTTTTAGCCAAAGTAAGAGAAGTTCTGGGATTTAGTAAATAAACATCTAAACCTGACGGGTTTTAAAAACCTGTCAGGTTTAATCCAAATTAAACGGCCTCAAACAATTTTCCCGGCAAGGGTCGAATGACTCCTTTCAGTTCCATATTTAAGAGAATTCCCGAAATTTTATATATAGGAAAATCACACTGCAGCGCAATAATATCCAACAATTCTTTACCGTTTTTTAGCAAAAAATCATACACCTTTTGTTCCTCCGTTTCCAAATGAATAAAGAGCTGTTTTTGAACCGGTTTTGCCTTTGTTTCCACATTCCAGTTCAGCATATAAACTAAATCTGCGGCACTTGTTAATACATTGGCACGTTGTGTTTTAATGAGATTATTGCAACCCTGACTGTATTTGTCTGTCACACGTCCGGGAACGGCAAAAACATCACGATTGTAATCATTAGCAAGATTGGCGGTAATCAGCGACCCTCCTTTTTCAGCAGATTCTATTACAATTGTTGCTTCAGTCATACCCGCCACAATACGGTTTCTACGAACAAAATTTTCTTTATCGGGATTTGATGTACTCCAAAACTCGGTTATAAAACCACCATTTTCTTCCATTGGAACCATATACTTCTTATGCGATTTTGGGTAAATCTGATTGAGACCATGTGCCAGAACTCCAATAGTTTGCAGGTTAAAATCCATCGCCCGCTGATGTGCTACGATATCTACACCATAGGCAAAACCGCTTACGATTACCGGATCGAGAGGTGCCAGTTCTTCTATTAAATTTCGGCAAAACTCCGTTCCATAAGAGGTAATCTGGCGCGTTCCCACAATACTAATTATTCGTTTATTTGCTAAATTTATATTTCCAGAGGTAAAAATCAGCACAGGAGAATCAATACAATGTTTTAAGCGTTCCGGATAGCCATCCTCTTTAAAAAAAGACACTTTAACGCCACCAGATTTCATAAATTCCATTTCCTGATTCGCTTTTTCGAAAACCGATTTATCCTTAAAATTCTGTAACAAAACCGATCCAACACCATCAATAGCAGCCATTTGACTTCCCTTACTTTTAAAAACAGCTTCTGCACTGCCAAAATAATTAAGCAGCTTTTTAGCCATTATATCTCCAACTCCATCGACTTTTAATAAGGCTAATAAATAGAATAAATCCTGATCCGGCATCCGTGTAAAATATTATGTAAAATAAGAAAGAATAAAACCTCAAATACGAAACACAAATATCATAAAAAGAAAGTCTAATCCTGTTAAATTTAAATATAAATATTGTTTCAAATCCTACACGACTTAAACACTACCTATTAACTATTTGAAAAAGAATTGTCTATAAAAATAAAGCAATTGTTAATAAAAATTGTGAATAACATTTTGATAAGTATTCTGTAGTTGTAACTTTGTTACTATGAAAATCGAAAATTACATAGCACAGTTACTGTATCGTTATCAGTGTGTAACGGTTCCAGGGTTTGGAGCATTTTTAACAGAAATTCAATCGGCAAAGCTGAATGAAAGCACAAATTCTTTCTTTCCACCGACAAAAATGATCTCTTTCAATGGTTATCTAAAAAACAATGATGGATTGTTGGCAAATCATATCGCACAGGCTGAAAAAACTTCTTACGGTTTTGCAGTAAGCGCCATTGCTTTTGAAGTCGTGAGCTGGAAAAAAACACTAGAAGAAAATGGTGTTGTAGCACTTAAAAATATTGGTGAAATTCGATATAATGCTGATCAGAAAATGGTATTCACTCCTAATGATCAAACTAATTTCCTTACAAGTTCTTTTGGACTAAGTCCATTTGTTTCCCCACTAGTAAAAAAAGAGAATTTCGAGCGAAAAATAGAGGAAATTTCGGAAGGAGATGCAATTTCATTATACGAAAATGAAGAAGGAAGAACAACAAATCCACTTTTGAAATATGCTGCGATACTAGTCTTAGGACTTGGAATTACAGGAAGTATCGGATATCCTTTATATCAAAATCAAATCGCCGCCAAAACACTTGTTGTAGAAAGCAGTGTACAGAAAAAAGTAGAAAACAAAATTCAGGAAGCGACTTTCTTTATCCAGAACCCTATGCCTGCTGTAACTCTCTCAGTAGATACAACAAATGTAGAAACAGCTGCTGAAAAAACAATGCCTTACCACATTATGGCCGGTGCATACAGAAGCGAAAAAAATGCCAGAAAAGCTTATAATCAATTAGTAAAAGATGGTTACGAAGCCAGAATGCTAGGCGAAAACAAACACGGATTATTCCCTGTTCTCTACGGCAGCTATGCTACAATGGCCGAAGCCGAAAAAGCACAGAAAGAAATACAAAAAGGAGAAAATCCGGATGCCTGGATTCTCGTACAACCTTTATAAAACTAAAAAAAGCCTGTTCTTCGGAATGGGCTTTTTTAGTTCGCTATTATTTCTGCATCCTGCGAAAGAATTACTTTCTTCCCTTTATATATTTTCAGTCTTGCCGGAGGAGAATTCTTTTCGCCCAAAACGATAATGGCACACTCATAAACATCCCCATCCTTTTTAAATTCATACTGGTGATTACCGCCAATACCTTCAACGACTAAAACGCCACCATTAATAACTAAATCAGGCTTTTCAGTCATTTCCTTTTGAATGGACCATGATGCATATCGATAGTTATTAAAACCTAAATGATCGATTCTAATTTTAAACTTAGAAGTTTCCAGAATACAAACCGGATCCTGAAAAAAAGCAATACTAGGATCCAGGTTTTTCTTTTGCGACGCAATTAGTTTGTTTTTAAGTTCTATTTCGGCTTTCGATTGATAATTCACGGCCGTTAAACGTCCTTCAGTATCAAGCCAAATGTTGCCCTGAATTAACATAATTCCGCGCAAACCCATATCTGTCCAGCCCTTTTCTGGCGTCGATTTTATAATTTCGTTTTTTAACGGAGTATCAAAAATTTCAGAATATCGTTTTATAAAATCTGCCTTATTTGCAATATCGGGTATAGGATATACTCGCTCTAACGGATAAACCACCGCATCAGCAATCGCTTCTTTCTTATCATTTTTGACATTTTCAATGAACTTTTTAACCAATTTCTGATAATCGATTTTCGAATCCTGGGCAACTATAAACCCACTGCAAAAAAATAATACTACTAAAAATATGTTGCTTCTTTTCATCTTAAATATTTTTAATTAATTATTAATCCGACAATTACGATCAAATATAACTAATTTAAAATAGTTGTAATCGAATTGAAATGGGGTAATAAAACAAAAAATCCCATTCTTTCGAAATAGGATAATGTTTAACGTGGAACAATTTTAGCATCCTGATTAAGGATTTCTTTTCCGTTTTGATAAATGGTTAAATTAGCTGGTGCTGAATCTTTTGTACCTAAAACTGTAATATAACACTGGTACAAATAATTTCCTTTTTTAAAATCGTAATGGTTGTTACCTCCTGTTCCATCGTGAAACCATTTTCCGTTGGTAATGATTAAATCCGGTTTTTCGCTCATCGATTGATTTATTGACCATCAAGCATATCTGTAAGTATCATTTCCTAAGTCATCAATTCGAACTCTAAATTTAGATGTTTCTATGATAATTTGTGGCTCTTTAAACTTTGCAATCGATGGGTGAAGTTTACTTTTCTCAGAAGCTATCAATTTGTTTTTGAGATCACTTTCCACTTTTGACTGATAATTTATTGAGAAAACTTTTCCGTCAGTATCCATCCACAAAGTTCCCTGATTTAGCATTATGCCACGCCAGCCCACTTCTGACCAATCTTTTGTCGCATCCGATTGTGAAATTTCGGCTTTCAGTTCAGTATCAAAAATTTCAGCATATCTTTTTACAAGCTCTGCTTTATTCTTGATAGACGGAATTGGATTATCTCTTCTTAAAGGGTATTTAATAGCTTCGGCTACAGCCTCTTTTCTATCATTTTTTACATTATCAATAAATTTTTTAACAAACTTCTGATATTCGGGTTTCAGGTCCTGACCTGACGTATTTTGAATAGCAATGCCTATGAAGAGAATGTAAAGTAACTTTTTCATATTTTCTATTTTACATAATGTTTTTATAGTAGATTCCAAAATTTCATCAGAACCTCCAAATTCCACAATCTAACAATCTAACAATCTAACAATCTAACAATCTAACAATCTAACAATCTAACAATCTAACAATCTAACAATCTAACAATCTAACAATCTAACAATCTAACAATCTAACAATCTAACAATCTAACAATCTAACAATCTAACAATCTAACAATCTAACAATCTAACAATCTAAAAATCTAAAAATCAGTTAATGCTTGCTTTAAACATCTTCAACTCATCCCACGTAAATTCATCACCATATTTCTCCTTTAGCGGACTTAAGGATTCTTCGCTATAAAACTCGAAAGCTTCACGCAAGGCCAGAATTTTATCATACGGTAAAACATCGGATATCTCCACTTTTTTAGCCTGAATTAGTTTAACCAAATGCATTTCAACTGTTTGCACAGTAAGTTTACGAATTCGGGCAATATCCTGAACCGAATTTTTCTCCAGCCATAAATCATGGGTTTCTTCGATGGTTGTTTTCTTCTCGGCCTTTGGTGTGCTTTTATCTAATTTGCGTGCTGTATAACGCACTGTAGGTTCTTCAGATTTAAAAATATCAGTGTTCGACATATTAAATTCCTCGCGGATCTTTGCAACCTTGTCAAATTTGTAGTTTTTAATCGCTGTAGACGACAATTTCTCTTTACAGATGGTTTCACCTGTCACGACAATTTCGATGAGTAATTTGGCCTTCATTAAGCGCAAAACAGCTTTTGTTTGCAAATCATCCAAAAAAGCGAGCTCTTCGTAGAACTCTTTTACTTTTTTAAATTTCTGAATTTCGGCCATTTTATTCAAAAGATCCGTAACCAGTTTGTCCATTGGTTTAAAAAAATAATCATAAGCTGCCACTACCCTTTCCTGTACAAAAAAGAGATCGACAGTTTCTTTATTGAAAATTTTATTAAGCTGATTAACGAATTTTTGTGCAGGATCTGCTAACGAATCTATTATTTCTAAACGCTTATGTGCCCAAGCAGCATGCTTTGATTTTTCAGAAGCAACTGCATTTTCGTTATAACTAAAACGGTGATTGCGCCATTCCTGAGCCAAATCAGCCCAATTAAAACTACTAATCAAATAGTTATGAATAAAATTTTTAGTTTCAAAATGCAAGGAGTTTTTCAAAACTTCTTCGCTTGCTTTGTTCAAAGCATAATCCATCACATCCTGATCGTTCGAAATACCATTCATTTGCAGCGGAGACAACAAAATAAGCCCGTTTAAGGACGTTAAACGCGATAATGCTACATAGGCTTGTCCGGGTAAGAAAACTTGCGATACATCGAGCGCAGCTTTCTCAAAAGTTAACCCCTGGCTTTTATGCACCGTAATTGCCCATGCCAGCTTAAGTGGATAATGTGCAAATGTGCCCAAAACTTCTTCTTCAACTTCTTTGGTGAGATCGTTTACTTTGTATCGGATATTTTTCCATTCGTACTTTTCAACTTCAATGGTTTTATCCTCCTCAGGAAAATGTATGAATATTTCTTCGGCCGAAAGTGACTTTACAACGCCCATTTTTCCGTTGAAATAACGTTTTTCAAAAGACAAATCATTTTTGACAAACATAACCTGAGCACCCACTTTAAGCTTTAGATTTTCCTCAACCGGAAAAATTTTCTCCGGAAAATCCCCCACAATAAACGGCTGATAAGCGAATTCATTTCCGGCTAAATCGCCAATTGCCTGCTCATTAATCGAATCGGCTTTGGCATTATGCGTGGTAAGTGTAATATATCCGGGATTATTCTTTAAGTCAAAATCAGGTTTCACATATTCATTTAAAACCTGAATATCCTGAGGTGTAATCTGATTGTTTCGAAGATTATTCAAAACCGAAATAAAAGTATCATCTGACTGACGATAAATCTTTGATAATTCAATATATAACGGCGGATATTGCTGAATTACATGCGAATGAAAAAAGAATTTTCCTTTGTAATAATTGCGCAAAGTTCGCCATTCTTCATCTCTGATAACCGGCGGAAGCTGTAACAAATCGCCAATAAAAAGTACCTGAACACCACCAAAAGCACGGGTACTTTTGCGTACGGTCTGCATCATAAAATCAATGGCATCCAACAGATCAGCGCGTAACATACTGACTTCATCGATAATCAAAAGCTCCATATTCCTGATTACGTTACGCTTCACATTATTCATTTTAAAGTGTCGACGTAAAGTTTCCTTATTCTCAAACTTCACTGTTTCAGTAAACTGAGAAGCCTCTTCGTATGATGGAATAAAGGCTGAAAATGGTAACTGAAACATCGAGTGAATCGTAACACCTCCGGCATTCAGCGCCGCAATTCCGGTTGGAGCCACAACCACAGTATTTTTATGCGTAGTGGCAATAATTTCACGCAAAAGTGTAGTCTTCCCGGTCCCCGCTTTACCGGTCAGGAAAATAGATTTTTGCGTTTGATTGATGAATTGTAAAGTATAAGCTGCTGCTTCTGAAACGTTTTGCATTAGGCGTAAATTGAGAGCTAAAAGTATCGTATTTTTATAAAAGAAAAAACCTAAATCTTGACAGATTTAGGTTTTTAAATTTAGTTAGTTAGTTTGGTATTATTTTTTAGCTTCCTCTTTTACAGCTGGTTTTTCTTCTGTTTTTGGAGTCGCTTTATATTTGTCATTCAAAGCTTTAACGATATCTTTTGTGATATCGAATTTCTCTTCAGCATACAAAATTGAAGCAGCATCTCCAGTACCATAGATATAAGAATAACCGTTTTTCTTACCGTAATCTTTGATGAATTTCTTCACTCCACTTACCAAAGAATCCATTTCAACACCGCTTTCCTGTTGTAATTGTTGAGACAAAGCTTGTTGTGCATAACCCAATTGTTGTTCTCTTTTTTGCAATTCAGCACCTCTTTGTTGTGCCCACGCCTGACCGTTTGCTTGTGCCTGACTTTGAAAATTAGCAGCGTCTTGTTTAAAACGTGTAATCTCAGCTTGTAGTTGTCTTCCTTTTTCTTCTGCCTGAGCTTTGTATTTAGCTTCAAGGTCTTTTGCTTCAGTGTATTCTTTCATTAAAACTGAAGTATCTACGTAAGCTGTTTTTACTTCCTTAACTTCCGCAGTTTTGTCACTACATGAAACAGCGAAAATTGAAAGTGCGATAATTACTAATGCTTTTTTCATTTTTTTAAATCTCTATTTTTTTTATTGTATTGAATGAAGACAAAAATATAAAAAAATAAATAGCATCAACATAAAGTTTAAAAAATGCTATAATTTTATGATATTAGTTTTATTTATTGAGTAGATTTTTACCATAAAATATCATTATTAAAAATGACTTTCACAGCCTTTTTTTAAGACGTTTTCTCAGAAACAACAACACAAATACTCACCTATCATCAGAAAACCCCTTAAACAAGCTTATTTCAAGTTTTAGGGTGATTGAAAGCGTAAATCCGTTAAGAATTGTTCTTTTTTTACCGTTGCGCTTCATCTGATCGCAAACCCATAAAATTAATCCAGTCAAAAAAATATTTATTATTTTTTACATTCACGAAACAAAACTTAGCAAAAAAAAGAAGCACTTTTCTAAAAACTCGAATTTCTAAAAAGAAATACCAAAATTTCTAAAAAAATGCTCCATTTTTACTGCATTATTTTTATTTATGGACTGGCATTTTACCATAAAATCTCACTATTAAAAGTGGCTTTCATAGCTTTTATTTAAGGCGATTTCTTAAAAAAGACGACACAAACCCTCATATTCCCTTAGAAAACGCCTTAAATGCGCTTATTTTACGTTTTAGCTGTTTTTTAAGACATAAATGTGTGATGAATACTCTTTTGTTCCCGATGCTTTTAAATTTGATCGCAAACCAATAAAAAAGGCCTTAACGAAATTCATTTTTCCCGTTTTGTATTTTTCCGATAAAAGACTAACGTAAAATGAATCGAATTTCATCGGAAGCACTTTTTCTAATTTCATATCTACTTTTCCAAAAAGAGACTGAATAGCTTTTTTCGAGAAATGCCAAAAGTGAATTGGCACGTCATAAGCTGCCCAAAATTCATTGTAATATTTTGCATCAAACGATTTGAAATTTGGAACCGCCACAATTAAAGTTCCAGTTGGTTTTAATAATCTTTTCAATTCCCGAATTTGCAATTCCAAATTTGGTACATGTTCTAAAACGTGCCACATGGTAATGACATCAAAAGAATTATTTTCAAGAGCATCAATTCCGTTTACAAAAGAAATTCCTTTTTCTATCGCAATATTTTTTGCTCTCTCGCTTGGTTCCACTCCAACTGTTTCCCAACCATCATTTTTTGCTGTCAATAAAAAATCTCCGGTTCCGGCACCAATATCTAAAATTCTGCCTTTTTGAGATTGTTCACCATTAATCAAATTCAGTTTATTTTTTAAAGCAATACTTTTTACAAAGTGATAGGCTTTTTCAAACAAAGATCTTTTATTGTCGGTATGAGAAATATAATCTTCGCTTTCGTAATATCTTCCGAGATTTTCTAAATCGGGTTGTGGAGAAGTAATTAACATATCTAAAGTTTCATCGTAATACAGATCAAAAATTTCTTTAGATACAGAATGGTCTTTTACAGAAAGAAAATGTTTTTTGTTTAAAACGTTCATTTTTAATTATAGGTTTTTAATAGAATTTGGCAACGCAAATGTTACATCAAAAATACTAATGCAACAAGTATTAATTAATTTGAAATGCTTTACTACGCATCTCACAGATTTTTTTAAAATAGTTTTACGATTTTCTTCAAGTTTAGCAAGACTTATCAAAGTAGTTTCACGTGGAACATTTATTTATTTCAGGTCACTTTTTCTTAAAACAATCCAACGTAATAAAATTCAAATCCCAAACTCAAAACCTGAAACCTGAAACCTGAAACATGAAACATGAAACTCAAAACTCAAAACTTGAAACCTCAAACTTGAAACCTCAAACTTGAAACTTGAAACTCAAAACTTGAAACTTGAAACTCAAAACTTGAAACAAAGAAAATCAAAACAAATAAAGACGCACCTATTGGCACGTCTCTTTTTTTTATCTTCCCATGTAAATTAACAAAACAGAAATATCACTTGGAGAAACTCCGCTTATTCTTGAAGCCTGAGAAATAGTTACAGGACGAATCTTGCTTAACTTTTGTTTGGCTTCAATCGACATTGATTTAATTTTATCGTAATCGAAATTCTCCGGTATTTTCACTTCTTCCAAACGAGTTAGTTTATCCGCATTATTTCTTTCCTTTTCGATATAACCGGAATACTTCACCTGAATTTCTGCCTGCTCCAAAATTTCCTGATCCAGATTATTTTCTTCCACATACGCTTTCACTTTTTCAAACTTAAGCATATCGACTAAATCAATTTGCGGACGAGAGAAAACTTTAAACATTTTATCTCCCTGTGAAATTGGAGCGGTTTCTTTAGCTTCTAAAATAGGATTTGTTTCTGCAACAGAAACACTGGTCTCTCTAAAAAAGGCCACCATCTTTTCAGACTCGCTTAATTTCTTTTCCATTCGGCGTAAACGCTTTTCAGAAGCAAGACCAATTTCGTGCGACATTGGCGTCAATCTAAAATCGGCATTATCCTGACGCAACAAAGTTCTATACTCTGCTCTTGAAGTAAACATACGATAAGGTTCTTCTGTTCCTTTCGTAATCAAATCATCAATCAATACTCCGATATAAGCTTCATCACGTTTCAAAATCAACGGCGCTTTTTCATGTACTTTCAAATGTGCATTTATTCCCGCCATCAAACCTTGAGAAGCGGCTTCTTCATATCCGGTAGTTCCATTGATCTGTCCGGCGAAATACAATCCTTCCACTAATTTTGTTTCCAACGTATGTTTCAATTGTGTCGGTGGGAAATAGTCATACTCGATCGCATAACCCGGACGAAAGAATTTCACATTCTCAAAACCGGCTACAGAACGCAATGCTTTAAACTGAATATCTTCCGGAAGTGAAGTTGAAAATCCATTCACATACACTTCGCAAGTATTCCACCCTTCCGGTTCCACAAATAATTGATGACGCTCTTTATCGGCGAAACGATTAATTTTATCTTCTATCGAAGGACAGTATCTTGGACCAAGACTTTTGATCCTTCCGTTAAACATTGGCGAACGATCAAAACCATCTCTCAAAATATCGTGAACATCCAATGACGTATACGTCATGTAACAAGAACGCTGATGTGTTAACGGTGAAGTCAAATCAGAATAAGAAAACTTATCCGGCTTTGCATCACCTTTCTCTTCGTTCATTTTAGAATAATCCAAAGAACGTCCATCCACTCGTGGTGGCGTTCCCGTTTTCATTCTTCCAGCTTCGAAACCGGCACGAACTAAATCCTCAGTAATTCCTGTTGCGGCACTTTCTCCTGCTCGTCCTCCTCCAAACTGTTTTTCTCCAATATGAATTAAACCATTCAAAAAAGTTCCGTTTGTCAAAACAACAGACTTAGAACGAATCTCAACTCCCAACGAAGTTTTGATTCCTTTTATCTTCCCATCCTCAATAATCAAACCTTTGACCATCTCTTGGTAGAAATCCAAATTTGGAGTTCCCTCCAACATCATTCTCCATTCTTCAGCAAAACGCATTCGATCACTTTGAACTCTTGGCGACCACATTGCCGGTCCTTTCGATTTATTCAACATCTTAAATTGAATAGCCGTTCGGTCAGAAACAATTCCTGAGTATCCACCCAACGCATCAATCTCTCGCACGATCTGTCCTTTTGCAATTCCTCCCATCGCAGGATTACAAGACATCTGTGCGATGTTCTGCAAACTCATTGTAACCAATAAAGTTTTGGATCCCAAATTTGCTGCCGCTGCCGCGGCCTCAGATCCTGCATGACCAGCACCAACTACAATAACATCGTATTCTTCTAAAAACATTTTGTTTTATTATTCTCTTCAAACCGTTTAAGGCGGTTCTCAGAATTAATTTTCTTTTCTTTTGTTCCACGTGGAACGTGGTTCTTCTTTTTCAAGTTTCAAGTTTCAAGTTTCAGGTTTCAGGTTTCACGTTAGAAGCTTTCTGTTTCAAAACTCGAACTAGGAACTCTCTTCAATTCTAAAAACTTTCCCCATACTAAATCCCTATAATTCTCAAAAAATATTGTTTCACGTGAAACAATCTAAAACCTTTCTTTATCAAAAAAACAATCGTTCCACGTGGAACATCCGGTTCTTTTAAACACAGAAATAAACTTTTTTTCATGTTCCACGTGAAACACTTTAATTTAATCACCCTCTTCTACTCTATTATGTTTCACGTGGAACACGTAAAACTGAATTAAAAAAAGGTAATTTATCTACTGTTCCACGTGAAACATCGTAATCTTTTCATCTTCTTTAGATCGCATTAACTCCGCTTCAGCATCACTTTTATCTTTATATCCACAGTAATGTAATATGCCGTGTGCTAAAACTCTCTTCAATTCTTCAGTAAAAGAAACATTAAAATCTTTAGCATTGTCTTCAACTCTTTCAACAGAAACAAAAATATCTCCGTTGAGTTCGTTACCAACTGTATAATCAAAACTGATTATATCTGTTAACGTATCATGATTTAGATACTCTACATTAATCTTATGAAGATACTCATCATCACAGAAAATGTAATTTATCTCTCCTTCGTTTTTGTTTTCAGAAACGATAACAGCACTTAACCAGTCAGAAAAAGCTTGTTCGTTGTCTAAAGTAAATTCGGTTTCGTAATTAAAATTGATCATTTTGTATTAAAATATTCTTGAACTTTTTGATTAAAATTCGAGCGCAAAGGTAGTGATTGTCTGTTTAATATCTCCACACTGTTTAAATATTCCAGTAATGAACTCGGCAACGCGTTTGTTCTGTTAGGAAATTCAGTCTTATTGGTTTCAGATTGACGCTTCGTATCTTGTCCTTGTTGCTGAACTGCGTTGTTTAACTTTAGTAATTCTTGCTGAATATTAAGGATACGTTGCAAGTTCTCATTCTTAAAACCTTTATTCAAAATTTGCTTTTCGGAAGCTTTCATCTGATCGATTACAGATTTACCCTCAGAGTCTAATCCTTTTTTAGCAAGTTCTTTTTGCAAGGCTTCACGTAATTTTACTTGTTCTTTATAAATTTCCATGATTGCTTCAGCATCTCCTTCCCCATCATTATCCTTCATCTGCCCATTACTTTGACCTCCAATTTTATTTCCCTGACCGGTTTTACCATCACCATTTTTACCTTTACCATCCTTTCCATTACTTTCTTTGCCTTCACCACTTTTTCCATCGCCCGGTTTATCACCCATTTTTTCACCGGATTTATCCCCAGGTTTATCTCCCGGTTTACTGCCAGACTTCATACCTTCTTTCATCTTATCTCCTAAACCTTTTTGTTTTTGGATAATATCCGGTAATTGCATTCCTTGTCCATCACCCGGTTTTGGTTTTCCAGATCCCGGTTTCGACATAGACATCTGCATATTATTTAATAAATCACTCAAAAAATCTGCCAACTTATTTGCAGAAGAAACTGCATATTGCTGATGCGATACTCCTTTTGGAACCTGAACATCACTTAAACTTTCAATAGCTTTATCAATATTGTACTGTACATTTCCAATTTCTTTGGTTACATCTTCCGCAACTTTTGGATTACGAAGTGATAAAGCAAACAAACTGTCATCCACATATCTGAACTGTTGTTTCAAATTTTGCTGAATTTTAATGTTCTTCGTGTACGCTGACGAACCCAATTTCATTGTTCTAAATTGTTTCATCACATCTTCCTGCGACAAAGAATAAGCTAAAAGATTATCCAGAATCTGACGAAGCATTGCTACATCTTCTTCCATTTGTTCTTGTTCGCCACCTTCCATACCGGCATCCATTTGTTCTGCCATACTTTTCATTTTTTTAGCAGCACTCTTTTGTTTTGGTTTAGCTGACGAAGAATTCTTTTTACTCAATTCTTCTGAAGCTTTCTGCAAATCATTCTTCACGTCTTTCTCCTTCGAAGCATCATTCGGAATGTCTAGTGGAGCTTTTAATGTTTTGTTTTCTTCTTTCAGATTCTTCAAATCTTCCTGAATTTTATCAAAATCTTTATTGATATCTTCTTGTTTGTCCTGCGTGTTTTCTTTGTCTTTATTTGAAAGCTGCTCTTGTTTGTCTGCAAGCTTGTTTAACTTTTCAGCAACTTGCTCTGCTTTCTTGGATACATAAAAACGCTTGGTCAATTCAACCAATTGTTCTAAATTACGGGATTGGTTTTTACTAATCTGTTTGAATTTTTCCATCTTATCAAACAGATCTTCGCTATTCAATTTATCATTTAGATTCTTCAATTCCTCCATTAACTTCTGGTTTTTCTCCAGATCCTTTTCAGCATTGTCTAATCTCTTTTGCAAATCTTCAGCTGTTTTATCTTTCTTATCCGATTGAAACTTGTCCAGATTTTTATTCATCTTCTCTGTAAATTGTTTCATCAACTCGTCTTGTTGTTTCTGACGCTTGATAAAATCATTTACTTTTTGCTGATCTTTAAACTCTAAATTCTCTTTCTCTTTACCGGCTTTCTGAATCTTGTCCATCTCAGAAAACTGTTTGGTTTGATTCTTTAAAGACTTCTCTAAACTATTAATGTTCTCATTCTGCTGTTGCAATTCCTTATCATGAATTTCATCAGTGGTAGCAACACGATCAGAAAACACAGAAGACTTTGTACTTTTAAAACCATGTGGTGCATCGTTATCAAAAACTTCAAAATAGTATTCATAAGATACTCCCTCCTGCACTGCCAGATTGCTTGGAAAGTTAAAAACAAACTGATCAAATACTCCTGACTTCACAGGTATTGTTCCACGCTTGGCAGTGTTGGGTTTGTTTCTTTCATAATAAACAACCTGTAATTTAGACAAACCATAATCATCGCCTAACCTACCCAGAACATAATTTTTATCTAACTTCAAACTATCCGGAGCTGGTGCTACATGAATTGATGGGTGCTGATCTTTGATCACTGAGAGCTGATAATCCAGTTTTTCGTAGTTTTTGACCTTATTATTCGAGGTAAGAATTTGATATTCTGTATTTTGACTTATGTTTTTAGCCAATTTAAACTCATTTTGGTCTCTATTAAACTTAAAAAATGAATTTTCGCCCTTCCAAACGATCTCCTGAGTAGATTGTGTTTTCATTTTCCAGGTTACCAAAGTTCCTTCAGGTAGGATTGCATTACCTGTTCCCTGAATAATTTCAGCTTTCTTTTTTAAGTAAGATGGAAAATTAAGTACCATCTCAAAGTTCGCAATTGATGGAACTGTGATCACTTTCAATTCGTATTCTTCTGATGAAACTGTATTACCTTCAAAAGAGAAAGAAACATTTTCAACTGGCTTTTCAACTTTGAATTCAAACTTTCCCGGTTGAGAAGATTCCATAAAATAACTTTCATTCCCTACATGAATCATAACATTTTCAGGAACGATCTTCCCAACAGATTCCATCTTGATAACAAAATCTTTGTTTTGTTCGGTTTGTAAATTCTGATTTAGAACAACAAATTTAAAAGGTGCCGGAGGCAAAAAGGTAGCATTAAAATGCACTACTCTATTTAAACTTTGTGAAATAATAGTACTGTTTCCTGAAATATAAAACACGGCAAAAAGCAAAACCGGAACGATTGCTAATGGCAAATACTTTTTATTATTGTTAAAATTGATCGCATTTCCAAATGGAATCGGCTGTAAAGAATTGGCTTTTTGTTCTATTGAAGCCAGCATTAATTCCGAACTTTCGGCTGTATTGCCTGAAGCCGATAATTGCAAAAAGTTAGTCAGCTTATCACTTACCTCCGTAAAATGGTTTCCAATAATAGCCGAAGCCTGATTGTAATCTATTCCTTTTTGAAGTTTGAATAACTTAAAAACGGGGAATAAAATAAATCGAAACAAAAGAAAAACTTCTACTCCAATAAATAACCAAAACAATACGGTTCTTCCAAATGGTTTCAACCATAGAAAATACTCAATAAAAAGTGTCAAAAGAAAATACAATAATCCAAAACCCATAAAAAGAAGTCCTCCTTTTATCAATTCATTCGTATAATATTTTTTTATAAACGCTTCTAATTTTTGATATATGGCAGATGTTGTTTTCAAAATGAATCTCTTTTATTTATAACCTATAAAAGTAGTAATTTTAATAATACCTTTTAAGATTCTAAGTTACTAAGGCGCTAAGCTTTCAGGAGGCAAAAATCTAAAATCGACATTCTTAAATCTAAAATCATAAACCGTATCTTTGCATCAAAATTTAAACAAATGTCAAAGCAAGTTCGTGTGCGTTTTGCACCAAGTCCAACTGGACCATTACATATTGGCGGTGTTCGTACTGCTCTATTTAATTATTTATTTGCAAAAAAACATAACGGTGTTTTTTATCTGAGAATTGAAGATACAGATCAGACTCGTTTTGTTCCAGGTGCTGAAGCTTATATTATGGAAGCGCTGGAATGGTTAGGAATTGCTCCTGAAGAAACGGTTGGAAAAAATGAAAAATTTGGTCCGTACAGACAGAGTGATCGTAAAGAAATATACCAAAAATATGCCGATCAATTGATCCAATCTGGCTGGGCATACTATGCATTTGATACTCCGGAAGCACTGGATGCACACAGAAAGCAACACGAAGCTGAAGGAAAAACGTTTATATACAATCATCATAACCGTGAAAAGTTGGATACTTCTTTGGTAATTTCTGCAGATGAAGCTGCTGCAAGAATTGCCAATGGCGAACATTATGTCATTCGTTTTAAAACTCCGGTTGATGAAACTTTACATTTAAAAGATATTATTCGTGGTGATGTAAAATTTGAAACCAATTTATTGGATGATAAAGTATTATTCAAAAGCGACGGAATGCCAACGTATCACTTAGCCAATATTGTAGATGATCATTTAATGGAAACTTCACATGTAATTCGTGGTGAAGAATGGTTACCTTCTATGCCTCTTCACGTTTTATTGTACAGAGCTTTTGGCTGGGATGCTCCTGAATTTGCGCACTTACCTTTGATTTTAAAACCGGTTGGAAACGGAAAATTATCTAAAAGAGACGGTGACAAATTAGGATTTCCTGTGTTTCCGTTGGAATGGAAAACGGAAGAAAGCATTTCATCCGGCTACAGAGAAAAAGGATTTTTCCCGGAAGCAGTTGTAAACTTCCTGGCTTTGTTAGGATGGAACGACGGAACGGACAAGGAAATATTTTCTCTAGAAGAATTAGTAGCCTCTTTTGATTTGAACAGAGTTCATAAAGCGGGAGCAAAATTCGATCCTGAGAAAAACAAATGGTTCAATCACCAGCATCTTATCCAACAAAATGATGCCGATTTAGCAAAAAGTTTCTCTTCTATTTTAGAAGAAAAAGGCTTCTCTTCCTTCGTCTCCGCTCAGGAAGACATTGCAAAGCTTACAAGAATTGTTTCACTGATTAAAGAACGAGCTAATTTTGTTTCAGAATTTTGGGATTTAACGGATTTCTTTTTTCAGGCACCTATGTCTTATGATGAAAAAGCAAGTAAAAACTGGAAGGAAGAGACACCAGCTTTAATGCAAGAATTAATTTCGGTTGTAGAAAATATTGAAGATTTTACTTCAGCCAATATTGAAACCATTGTAAAAGACTGGCTGACTAAAAATGAAATTGGTATGGGGAAAGTCATGCAGCCTTTCAGACTTAGTTTGGTTGGAGCACTAAAAGGTCCTCACCTATTTGACATTGTTGAAATCATTGGAAAAGAAGAAACTATTTCGAGAATTCAAAAAGCCATTTCAATATTGAAATAATTATTCTACCATTAAGATATTAAGTTAATTAAGTTTCTTTGCCAATAAAAATTGATAACTTTCTAAGTTCATAAAGCTTAACTTAATTCTCTTGAAAAAGTTTGACTTAACTCTCTTAATATCTTAATGGTAAAAAAAACAAACGCTAAGTAACATCAAACAAATGTTCTTAGCGTTTTTTTAATGTTTTAAAAATTTAAATTGGAAGAATATTCGTAATTTACAACATCAAAAACTAAATCATTATCACCATGAGTACAGCATTTATTATCATTTTAGTCCTGGCATTTTTTATACTAATGTCCTCCTTCTTTACCGTGAAACAACAATCGTCGGTAATTATAGAAAGATTTGGAAAATTTTTAAGCGTAAGAAATTCAGGATTGCAATTAAAAATTCCTTTGGTTGACCGATTGGCCGGACGTGTTAATCTTAAAATACAACAGTTAGATGTTATTATTGAAACCAAAACCAGAGACAACGTTTTCATAAAAATGAAAGTTTCGGTACAATTTAAAGTTATTCAGGAAAAAGTATATGATGCTTTTTATAAGTTAGAATATCCACACGATCAGATTACTGCTTATGTATTTGATGTGGTTCGTGCCGAAGTTCCTAAACTAAAACTGGATGACGTTTTTGAAAGAAAAGATGACATTGCTATTGCCGTAAAAAGAGAATTGAATGAAGCGATGACTACTTATGGTTATGATATCATCAATACTTTGGTGACTGATATTGATCCTGACATTCAGGTAAAAAATGCCATGAACAGAATTAATGCTGCTGACAGAGAAAAAACTGCTGCTGAATTTGAAGCCGAAAGTTCCAGAATCAGAATCGTTGCAAAAGCAAAAGCCGAAGCCGAAAGTAAACGTTTACAAGGTCAAGGTATTGCAGATCAGCGTCGTGAAATTGCCAGAGGTCTTGTAGAAAGTGTTGAAGTTTTAAACAATGTAGGTATCAATTCTCAGGAAGCTTCTGCCCTAATTGTAGTTACACAACATTATGATACCTTACAGGCAATTGGTGCTGATGCCAATTCGAACCTAATCTTGTTACCAAATTCTCCACAAGCCGGAAGTGATATGCTCAACAATATGGTTGCTTCTTTTACAGCTTCTAACCAGGTTGGTGAAATGATGAAAAAAACGAACAAAAAAATTGAGAAAATAAAACCAATCGAACCACAACAGTCTGGTTATGAAGATGACATTCAACCAGAAATAAAATAATTAACAAAAGAAAAAGAGGCTTATTTGCCTCTTTTTCTTTTTATAAACCAATTGATAATATAGGGTAAAATGGATTGTAAAATTTGTGGATACGAATTGAAGAAATACTCTTTATAAGAAGAAAATACTCCGTTAATTACATTTTGTGGTGTTATAGACTCCTTAGTTTTTTGAAAACTTAATACTAATTTTTGGTAATTAATATCTTTCTCCAATTTCAGAATTTCTAAATCTCTCTCGATTTCAGCGTATGATGAATATTTTTTTGTTTCCATAATTAATCATTAAAAAATATTTCTGAAAATTTCTCCAAAATTGGTCCTTCTACAAACTTATCTTTTACAAAGAAAAGTAGTATTGTGGCCAAAAGATAGATCCCTCCTACTGCTAGAAATCCTAAAGTGTAACTTCCAAACCAATTGCTAAAAGCGAATGCTGCTGCAACAGATCCAAAAAGTAATACCATTCCAACACACAATAAAATCAAAGTAAACTTAAAAATCAGAGTGGTCGATTTCATTGCGACCTTAAAACCCCAAAGTTTATAGTAGGCCAAATGACTGTCGAGATAAATTTTAGCCTGATCCTGAATATTTTCAGTATTCTCTTTTAATTCTTCAAAAGCCATAGTTGTAGTTTTGGTTAAAAAAAGAAGCACAAAACTTATGATTCAAAATTGGCATTTGATTATTCTAAGAATAAAATAACCGAAACAATCCAACAAATCATTCTAAGCTTTGTGCTTCCGGATTATTATTTCTGAAGTTTAGCGTTTTGTGCTTTTAAATCAGCCAGTTTAGCTTCTAAAAAACTAATTACTTCTTCTGTTTTATAACTCATATTGGAAAGCAGCTCTCCATAAGTTCCATCTAAATTTTCTTTTGCATGCGTAAACTTTTCACGCAGTACTTCAGAACTTGCTGAAAGTGAATCTTTTAAATTATGAGCTGCATCATCTAAACCTTCTTTAAGTTTAGCACGGGTTTTAGATCCTTTATCGGGAGCAAATAAAATTCCAATCGCTGCACCAGCGGCCGCAGCACCTATGATTGCTGCTACAGTATTTAGATTCTTTGACATAATATTTAATTTAAGTGATCAATAAAGGTACTCTTTTTTTAAACTATAAAATATTGACTTGATGATATTTAATAAAAGTTAACACAAAATTTAATACGCATAAGCTACTGCTTCATACTTTCCATCTGCTTTTTCAACAATGCTCACAAATGGGTATCCGTTTGAAGCCGATTTTGTTTTTATTCTCATCGCAGTTTGTTTCTGATTTGCAAGTGGAGACTCTCCTTTTGTCTTAGTGGAGACTCCCGAAAAATTAGCCACCTGTTTCAAACCGGCTGTTTTCTCCTGAGACAAAACTGTCACCAATTTGTAATCTGATTTAGAATCAACCAGAACTTTATCACTAATTTTTTTAGTTTCTTTTGTTTCTTTATTGGTCAATTGTGAAACTGCGTACTTGCTAATTTTCTGTTCTTCTCTACTCCTATCTAATGAATAATAAATTAAATCATTTTCCTGTTTGATAAAATTAACATCCAATTGTTCTCCATTGTGTTTTGTAATTTGGTGCGTCTGACCAATTGCAAGATTTGCAAATAAAAACGACAGTGTAATAATAATATTTTTCATAACTAAATAAATTTAAATTGTTTGCAGCCAAAAATTGAAAATAAAAATTTGAAACTATACAGTATGAATAATTCTATGATTTTTAACATTATGAAACTACTTTGAAAAAATACTTATCTACTAAAGTATTATCAAAATGAGATCACAATGAAAATTAGAATATAAAACGATTGGCAAGAATTCATTTCTAGAATTAAAACTAAAGTAAAAATGAATCATTTTTAAACTTTACCCCAACTCCCTTTTCGATTCTCAACTTTCGTTTTAAATTATCGAAAAACCATTTTCAATTTGACATTTGTATAAAAATACAAACTTTATAAACAATTGTGTGTTAATAACCCGTTAAACTGAGAAAAATAACATTAAAAACTAAAATAAAGACCTTAAATCAACGATTATTCAATAAATGAATTAGGAGATGGAAGAAATAAAAAATCACCATAAAACTACTCTATTAAAGTCATTTTTAATCTACAACATCTATAATTTTTAATAATAAAATAGTTTTTATAAATAATAGATAAAAACATGATAAAATAAAAAATTAATAATTAAAATAAATAACAAGCTAACTGGTCAAAATTCCCATTTAAATCTGTCTTTTCAACCAAATTATTCTTGCGATTTATAAAAATTAGGTAACTCCGAATTTTGCGAGCAAAAATGAGTCCTCAATCTAAAAAATATACCCAAAAAATAGCTAAAATTAATATTAGCTTAAATTTTGAATCATTTTTTAAAAGATGATAAATAACTCCACTGATTTTTTATTATCTCTTAAATTTAATTTATGAAAGTCATTTTTAATCTATAAAAACTATAAAATTAAAAAAATAAATAAATTGTATAAATAATAAGTAAAAACTTAATTTTAATAAAAATAATAGATAAAACTAATTATTATACTTTTCACTTTTCATTTTGCTTCAAAAGTGATACGACTGAATAAATTCTTTGGAAAATTTGCAAAATCGGTCGAATTCTTAACTTTTTACAGAATGTAATGCTCAAAAGCAGTAAATCGGACTAAAATAAAAGCTAAAATTAAAATAAAGCTAAATTTTTAACTGTTTTTATAAAGATGATAAATGAATCGAAAGAAGTTTTTTTTTAGCTTAAAATCAACTTATGAAGGTTGTTTTTAATCTAAAAAAATTATGAATTTTAAAAAATTAATAGAAAACATAAATAATAAAAAAAGCGCTTATAAAAAGCGCTTTTCAATAGATTATTTTGATATTATTTTTGAATCATTTCAGAAAGAATCTCAATTTCTCTCTCCGAAGCATTTTTTGGAGGATTTGAATGTAACTTCAAAATATCTTCTTCAAATTGCTTTCTTAAACTTTCATTTTCTAAATCTCTTAAATTTAAAAGTGCTTTAGATCTCACATAAGTAGATTCACTTCTAAGAGACATGGTGTATAATTTTTTAATATCGTCTTCTTCAAAATCAGGAGATTTTAAACTTGAATATTTTAGAATAAACTGAGCAAACAACAATGATCCTTTATTATTGTTAATATTCTTCTTTAAAGAATTTTGCAACAACGAAAAGCTAGAAACATTTTTAATGCTCTCCCCTATTGCACTTTCAATGGCAATACGTTCTGCTTTTGTCTCCACTTTGAAATATTTATTGATATCCTTCAAAGAATTGTTGATACTATTTTCTTCTTTTTTCCCCTTCTCTTCCCAGGCATCTTTTAGTCCAACCGTTTTGTTAAATACTAATTTTGAAGGAGTTGCATCTTTATCCACTGTAAAATAACCCAGACGTTGAAACTGAAATTTATCTTCATTTTGAGCTGTAGCTAAACTTGGTTCCACAAATCCAGTAATTATTTCCAACGAATTTGGGTTTACAAAATCTAAGAAGTTTTTCTCTTTATAACTGTCCGGAGCTTCATCTGTAAACAAACGATCGTACATGCGAACTTCTGCTTCAACTGCATGCTGAATGGAAACCCAATGTAAGGTTCCGGATACTTTTCTCTGACTTGCTTCTGTCCCGCTTCCACTTAAAGAATCAGTGTCATAACTTACATGAATCTCTGTAATATTACCTTCTGAATCTTTTATAACAGCTTCTCCTTTAATGATATAAGCATTTTTTAGACGT
Source organism: Flavobacterium lipolyticum (assembly GCF_020905335.1). Lineage (NCBI taxonomy): Bacteria > Pseudomonadati > Bacteroidota > Flavobacteriia > Flavobacteriales > Flavobacteriaceae > Flavobacterium > Flavobacterium lipolyticum. The sequence goes on from NZ_JAJJMN010000001.1 coordinate 1,884,344, forward strand.
ACTTCTTTTCCTAAAGTAAGACGGAAAAATTTAGCAGGCGCTTCTTCTAAAAAGTCTTCCCTTTCGATATACAATTCTCTTGAAAAAGGTACTTTTCTGAAACCTGCATTTTCATCTTCCTGATTATTTTCGGCTTCCAACCACTCCTCTTTTCCTTCAGGATAATTTGTAATTACCAATTTTACCGGATCTAAAACGGCCATTACACGTGGTGCAATTTTGTTCAAATCTTCACGGATACAGAATTCTAAAACCGATACACTGATCAGGTTATCACGTTTTGCAATACCAATTGTATTAGCAAAATTACGCAAAGATGCAGCAGTATAACCTCTTCTTCTTAGTCCGGAAATGGTTGACATTCTGGGATCATCCCAACCGTTAACATGCTTTTCCTTAACTAGTTGCTGTAATTTTCTTTTGCTTACAACTGTATGCGAAAGATTACGTCTGGCAAATTCTCTCTGCTTCGGACGTAGTTTATTATCTTCAAAAATTTGGTCTAAAAACCAATCGTATAATTCACGGTGAGGTAAAAATTCCAGTGTACAAAAGGAGTGTGAAATTTGCTCTAAATAATCACTTTGTCCATGTGCCCAATCGTACATTGGGTAGATTTTCCAGTTATCCCCTGTTCTATGATGATGTTTATGCAAAATTCTGTACATGATAGGATCACGCATCAACATATTGGTTGATTTCATGTCTATTTTGGCACGAAGAATATGAGTACCAGCCTCAAATTCACCATTTTTCATTCTTTCGAACAGCTCTAAATTCTCTTCTACTGAACGATTTCTGTACGGACTATCAGTTCCTGTCGTTGACGGAGTTCCTTTTTGAATCGCCATTTCTTCTGAAGACTGACTGTCTACATAAGCTTTATCTTTCTTAATTAACAGAACTGCCCAATCGTATAATTGTTGAAAATAATCTGAAGCATAACGTTCTTCTGACCAGGTATAGCCCAGCCATTCTACATCTTTTTTTATAGCATCAACAAATTCCTGCTCTTCTTTTTCGGGATTTGTATCGTCAAAACGTAAATTCACAGGTGACTGATAATCAAGTCCTAAACCAAAATTTAATGCAATAGAACTTGCATGCCCAATGTGCAAATACCCATTTGGTTCTGGTGGAAAACGAAAATGAAGCTTGGTTTTAGAAAGACCTGATTTTAAATCTTCTTCTATGATTTGTTCAATAAAATTGAGTGATTTCTCTTCTGATGCCATTATTTTATAGTAATTTTAGCAAAGATAAAAAAGTTTACAGTTTTCGGTTTACAGTTTACGGTTTTCTTTAGAAACTTCTCAGTAAACGTGTAACTTGGAACATAAAACCTGAAACTAAAATTAAAAATGGGAGTTATAAAATTAAAAAACATCCGTACTTTTTCCTACCATGGGTGTTTAATTGAAGAAGGAAAAATTGGATCTGATTACACAGTCGATCTAAAAATCAAAACTAATTTACAAAAATCAGCACAAACAGATCATTTGTTAGATACTGTTGATTACGTTCATTTGAACAAAATTGTAACCGAAGAAATGGCAATTCGCTCTCATTTATTAGAGCATGTAGCCAAAAGAATCAATAATCGTGTACTTTCGGAGATTGAAATGATAGAAAAAACTACTGTTTGGGTTTCTAAGATAAATCCTCCCATTGGTGGTGATGTTGAAACAGTTACTATAAAAATGACGGAAACTAGAAAATAAATTTTTCTTTAAAAATGCTATTTTTTTAAAATAGTTACTTTGAAACTTTTGAAATTTAAAGATTTTAGTTACTTTTGCCATCCGTTCAAGTAATGGCGTCGTGGCCGAGCGGCTAGGCTGGGCTCTGCAAAAGCTCCTACTCCGGTTCGAATCCGGACGATGCCTCTAAAACCTCTAAAGAAATTTAGAGGTTTTTTTTATGTTTAATTTTTAGAAAAAATTAAATAAAGATTTATGTTCGAATCCAAACGATACCTCAAAAAGAGATACAGAAATGTGTCTCTTTTTTTTATGTCAATTTTTAGAAAAAATTAGATAAAGATTTATGTTCGAATCCAAACGATGCCTCTAAAAGAGATACAGAAATGTGTCTCTTTTTTTTATGTCAATTTTTAGAAAAAATTAGATAAAGATTTATGTTCGAATCCGGACGATACCTCTAAAAGAGATACAGAAATGTGTCTCTTTTTTTTATGGTAATTTTTAGAAAAAATTAAATAAAGATTTATGTTCGAATCCGAATGATATCTTAAAACCTTTAAAGAAATTTAGAGTTTTTTGAGGCATTAAATTATACACAATCTTGTCATTTCGAGGAACGAGAAATCACACCAAATAATCGACAAAGATTGTCGACTAAGTTTGCGGAGTTACTAATGTGATTTCTCCCTTATGTCGAAATGACAAACTTTACGCAAAATAACGTTGTCAACAATAACAAACCCGACAGGTAAATCACACCAAATAATCGACAAAGATTGTCGACTAAGTTTGCGGAGTTTCTAATGTGATTTCTCCCTTATGTCGAAATGACAAACTTTACGCAAAATAACGTTGTCAACAATAACAAACCCGACAGGTATTAGAAACCTATTGAGTTTAGTTGAATAAACTGAGACTTATAAACACAAAAAAACCTCTGATATACAGAGGTTTAATTTTATAATTTGGAGTTATTAACAACTTACTTTTCAATCTTTTCGAAAGCGTTTTTAACCATTTCTTTTTCTTTAGGAAACCAACCCTGAATCATTAAAACTACACCAAAAACCATCAAGACAATACTAATACCTTTTTTAATTTTCAAGATATTCGTCGGTGTCATTTTAGATTTTAATTGTTTGGCTAATAATATTTTAAGACAATCAACTACTAAATAAGTAATGATAACCGAAGTAAAAAAAGTAAACATTCTTGAATTTTGCATTTCTAATTTTGGTCCTACAGAAATAATAACCGCTAACCAGAAACCAAGTACTCCAATGTTAATAACGTTCAGTAAAAAGCCTTTTACAAATAAACTACCGTAGTTTCTTTTAATAATATCACGATCGATTTCTTCGTCGTTTATTTTTGCTTCTTTCTTTAGTCTTACGAAAGAAATTATACCGTACGCCAGCATAATAATTCCGCCAAAAATAAAAAGAGCCGGTTTGTCTTTTAAACTCTGAATCAGTCTGTAACTTCCCAAATAAGCAATTGCGATAAAGAAAATATCACCTAATACAACACCAAGATCAAAAACTAATGCAGCTCTAAATCCTTTAGTAATACTGGTTTCCAATAGTATAAAAAATACCGGACCTACCATAAAACTTAAAAAAAGTCCCCATGGCAGTCCAGCCAAAATATCATTTATCATTCAAATACAATTTCTTATTTTACTTCTTCGATTTTACCTCCAAAAACCGTTTTTTGATTGATTTGCTTCGGTTTTCCATAAATGTAAATAGAGCCTCCTGCGCTCACTTTTGCATCCACAAGGGTTGAAGCATTCACATCTGCTTTTCCTCCCGCAGAAACGCTTACTTTCGTTTGTGAGGTCTTTAATTTACTTGCCAGCAAATAACCACCGGCTCCAAGACCTGCATCTAGATTATCGGCTTTACCACTTAAAGTAATTGAACCACCGGAAACGGAGCTAACATTGAGTTTATCAACATTTAATTCAACATTAATTGTTCCGCCTTCTTGTGCACTTACTTTAAATACTGTTGCTTTTATAACATCTTTACTACTAACGCTGGCTCCTTCATTAACATCTATAAGCTCTAAACGTTTGTAATATACAGTAATATCCAAATCATTTCCTGATAATAACTTAGGAAAAGGCATTCTTAATTTTAATAAACCTTTCTTGTTAACAACTTCGACTTCTGATTCTCTTGCTCCTTTAATTACAATCTTATTTTCTGAAGACTGAACTAATTTTACACTTAACTTATCAAATACTTTAACGGAATCAAAATCACCTAACTCCTTAGTAACCTGACCAAAAGACATCTGAACCAATAAAATTGCAGCTACTATAATTAACTTTTTCATACTTCTATTCTTTTAAATTAAACTTCTATTCTGCTCTTCTTAAAAAATGAAAATCCAACTGTTTTTTAACTAAATCGGCATTTTTAACTTTTACATAAATTTCGTCTCCTAATTGTAAAATGCTGTTTGAAGTGGCTCCAACCAATGCATATTGTTTTTCATCGAAAGTATAATAATCATCTTTTATCTCTCTGATTCTTACCATTCCTTCGCATTTGTTGGAAACAATCTCCACATAGATTCCCCATTCTGTAACACCGGAAATAACACCAAGGAATTCCTCATCCTGGTGATCCTGCATGTATTTCACCTGCATGTATTTGATACTATCCCGCTCAGCATTAGTAGCTAAACTTTCCATATTAGAACAATGTAAACATTTTGTTTCGTAGGCTTCTTCATCTACAGAAGCTCCATTGTCTAAATAATACTGCAGCAAGCGGTGTACCATAACATCCGGATAACGACGAATTGGTGATGTAAAATGGCTGTAATAATCAAAAGCTAAACCATAATGACCAATATTCTCTGTCGAATATTTGGCTTTACTCATACTTCTGATCGCCAGAGTATCAATTAAATTCTGCTCCTTTTTACCATTTACTTCTTCCATCAAAGCATTCAATGATTTCGAAATATCTCCCTTGTTTCTAAAATCTATTTTGTAACCAAACTTAGCAATTACGGTTTGCATCGCAATTAATTTGTCTTCGTTAGGTTCATCATGGATTCTGTAAACGAATGTTTTCTTTTGTTTACCAATGTATTCTGCTACTTTTCTGTTGGCCAAAAGCATAAATTCTTCGATCAGATGATTGGCATCTTTTGAAATTTTGAAATACACTCCTTCCGGTTCTCCTTCTTCATCCAGGTTGAATTTTACTTCGACTTTATCAAAAGAGATGGCTCCATTGGCCATTCTTTTCTTTCTCAAAATCTTTGCTAACTCATCTAATTTTAAAGTGGCTTCCATAATTTCATCAGAAACTGTATACGATTCTCCGGTAATTGAGATATCAACAGGAATGGTATTGTCTTTTGTTTCAATTATATACTGTGCTTCTTCGTAGGCAAATCGCTGATCAGAATAAATCACAGTTCTTCCAAACCATTGGTTAATAACCTGTGCAGTTGGAGAAACTTCAAAAATTGCTGAGAAAGTATATTTCTCTTCATTTGGACGTAATGAACAGGCAAAATTAGACAATACTTCCGGAAGCATTGGTACTACTCTATCCACCAAATAAACCGAAGTGGCACGTTGATAGGCTTCATCATCTAAGATTGTTCCTTCTTCCAGATAATAGGAAACGTCGGCAATATGAATTCCAATTTCATAATTTCCGTTCTCTAACTTTTTGAAAGATAAGGCATCATCAAAATCTTTAGCATCTTTTGGATCTATCGTAAACGTAAGTGTATCACGCATATCACGACGTTTTGCAATCTCAGCTTCCTGAATTGAGGTATCAATTTTTTGAGCATAAACCTCCACTTCTACCGGAAAATCTGCCGGTAAACCGTATTCAGCCAAAATAGCATGAATCTCAGTATTGTGTTCTCCGGGTTTTCCTAAAACTCTTAATACAGATCCAAACGGACTATCGGCTCTTTTTGGCCAATCTTCAATGGTAACTAAAACAACATCACCATTTTCTGCCTCTCCTATTTTATCTTTTGGAATAAAAATATCCGTATACATCTTAGGGTTTGCAGTGGATACAAAAGCAAAGTTGGCCTGAATATCTATTACTCCAACAAATTCTGTTTTATTTCTTTCTATAACACTAATTACCTCACCTTCAGGTCTTTTACCTTTTCTTCGGTTGTACACATAAACTTTAACTTTGTCTTTGTCTAATGCCCTGTTTAAATTATTAGTTGGAATAAATACATCTTCGCTAAACTCATCACAAATAAAATAGGCCGTTTTTCGGCTGGTCATATCAATTGTTCCTTCGTAATAATCCTGACTTTCGGCTTTTACTAAATATTTACCCGGTTCTGATTCAATAATTTTCTTTGAAGCGGCTAAGATTTTTAAATCCTTTATAATCTGATTTCTGCTTTTAGTATCGTCAAGTTCAAGTTTTGCTGCTATTTGTTTGTAGTTGAATCCTTTATTAGGGCTTTGCGATAAAATTTTTACTATTTTACTGGAGAAATCTTTCTCTTTTTTTATCGGCTTTCTAATTTTCTTACTCATATATCTTTTCTTAAAAGTTTAAAATTACAAATAAGATATCAGATTATATATTTTAACAAATAAATTATTAAAAATATAACTTTCTGGAAGCCGTTGCAATTCGTCTATTCAAATTAGTACTAAGAACAAATTTTAGTACTATTCATTTGAGTATCTTTACAAAAAGACCTGATATGGAAAGCTTTAAAACCATTGCTGTATTCAATTATTTACACGAAACCGTGGTTCTGAAACACTTATTAGAACAGGAAGGTATTCCTTATTTTTTTGAAAACGAAATGACACTGTCTGTCGTTCCCTTGTACAGCACTGCGCTGGGTGGAATCAAACTCAAAGTTCATCCGAACGATTTCGAAGAAGTTCAGCAAATTCTGGACAATCTGAACAATCCTCTGAAAATCGTTTGAATCCTTCTATTTTTTCAATTTCAAAAAATATTTTTCTTTTTCAATTTTCAAAGTTGTCAACATATATTAAATACAACAAAAAAGAATTTTAAAAATTTAAAAAAATTTGGTTGTTATTATAGCTTGTTAATATGTGCTATAAATTTATTTTTAAAAGCATTGAAATGAAGTTTCTCTTAGTTATCTTGAGTTATCAACATACTTATATTTTGTTAAAGGATTAATTTCTAAGAGTTTTTGTATTTTAATTAACAACGGTTGACAACCTGAAATAGATTCATTTTGTAGATAAGTTCATATGTTGATATTTGTTGAAAATGGCATTTTTGATATTGATAACTTTTCCAAAAATTCCTCAAACTTTATTAGGTTATTTCATTTGCGTTTTGGATTAGGTTTTTTTTCGACACAACCAAAAAAAACTTCTTATTTTCTATTCTAACTTATTAACAAATAATGTTAACTTAAAGTTAATTGAATATCAACGAATTACGAATTGCTATTAACACTTCAAAATTTTAACAAATATTATGATTATTCTTTATTGGTAATGAGATAGTTACAGAGTTGTTAATAATGTTAATAACTGTTAAGATTTTGATAGTATGATAGTTACAAAATTTGTTTTTTTCGACTGATTTTACGAATGTGTATCAATTATAATTGAGATGATTTATGGAATGTTTATAAGTGAGCAGAAAAAAGAAATTCGTGAAAATTCATGTAATTCGTGGCAAACATTTATTAATTGAGTAAATTTGTACCACACAACTTAATAGTATAGAAAAAATGAAAATTTCGATAGGAAATGACCACGCAGGACCGGATTACAAAAAAGCAATTGTTGCAATGCTGCAGTCAAAAGGATATGAAGTAACCAATTATGGGACTGATACAGAGGCTTCTGTAGATTATCCTGATTTTGGCCACCCGGTTGCAAGTGATGTATCTGAAGGTAAAGCTGATTTTGGAATTGTAATCTGCGGCAGCGGAAACGGAATTGCAATGACGGCTAACAAACATCCAAAAGTGAGAGCTGGTTTATGCTGGACTAAAGAAATTGCTTATTTAACACGTTTACACAACGATGCTAATATTGTAAGTATTCCGGCTCGTTTTACCTCTATTCCTCAGGCAGTTGAGATTGTTGAAACCTTTTTAACAACTGAATTTGAAGGCGGAAGACATCAAAACAGAGTGAATAAAATTGCTTGTCAGTAAAAAGCCAAAAAAATTCGGTGCTTCGCACCAATACTAAATATATAAGCCGGGTGGATTTTTAAAATCCATCCGGCTTTTTGTTGATTACATAGTTATATATTTAATTTACTGACTGAATTTACGTTAATTAGGTAAACTTACTAACTGAATTTACATTAATTTAGTCAATTAACTGACTGAATTAATGTTTTTTTTATATTTGTATCCTAATTATAAGTCAATTAGAATGAAAACGTATTTAAAAAGAGCGCTTGTGAACGAGTTTAAGAAAAAGGTACTACCTAATAAGGTTTTAATTTTGCTTGGAGCCCGTCGTGTTGGCAAGACAGAGTTGATCAAAAGTTATTTGGAAGAAATTTCATCTGATACTTATTTGCAGCTTAATGGAGAAGATATTAATGATGTAGCTTTATTAAAAGAACGTTCTGTTAATAATTATAAAAGATTATTGTCGGGTATTGATTTACTGGTTATTGATGAAGCACAAAATGTTCCGGAAATTGGAATGATTCTTAAATTGATTGTGGATACAATTGAAGGAATTAAAATTATAACTACAGGATCTTCAATGTTTGATTTAAGTAATAAGTTAGGCGAACCTCTGGTAGGAAGAAAAAATACAATTTACTTATTTCCATTAGCGCAAATAGAATTCTCTGAAAGGGAAAACTATAAACAAATTCGTGAAAATTTAGAAGAAAGATTACTTTTTGGTGGTTATCCAGAATTGATTCAATATGATAACTGGGAGGATAAAAAGGACTATCTTTTTGAAATTATCAACTCATATTTATTGAAAGATATTTTAGTTTTTGAAGGGATTAAACATGCTGATAAAATTTATGATTTACTTCGTTTGGTTGCTTATCAGGTTGGTAAAGAAGTTTCTATACAAGAATTGGCTAATCAGTTACAGTTGTCAAAAAATACGGTTGCGAATTATTTAGATTTACTTTCTAAAGTGTTTGTTCTTTTTAAAGTAGAAGGATTTAGCAGAAATTTACGCAAAGAAATTGTAAAGTCAAGTCGTTGGTATTTTTATGATAATGGTATTCGAAATGCTGTTATTAACAATTTTAATACTCTAGCTCTAAGAAATGATGTTGGTGGTTTATGGGAGAACTATTTAGCTTATGAACGAATTAAAAAACAGCAATATCTTAAAATTAAAACCAAAAATTATTTCTGGAGAACTTATGACCAGCAAGAATTAGATTGGTTAGAAGAAAAAGGAGAAAAGCTGGAGGGATTTGAATTTAAATGGAGTGAAAGTAAAAAAGTAAAAATTCCAACAGCTTTTGCAAAAGCGTATCCTGATGCTGCTTTTGAAGTGATTAACAAGAGTAATTATTTAGATTTTATTAGTTAATTTTAGATAAACCAATACAATCTGAATGAAAAAAATAAACGAGAATTTTATAATAAAAGAAGATTTACTCGTTTTATGTCTAAAGAATAACATGGCTAAGAACAATCCAACTGTGCCGCCAATGGCTTCCAGAAAAAACAAGGTGTTTTCCGGGATTCTTCGTTTGTTTTTCCGGGCTTGATATTTATCATATCCCGCGAGAATAAAAACGGTGATATTTACAACTAAAAAATACGTTAATAAAACTTCCATTGGCTAAAAATTAAAAACAAAGATATTATTTTAGCGGAGTGATTGATTAATCTAATGTCGATTTTGAAAGACAGATTATCTCATTTTCTAATCCAGAAATTATTTCATTATAAAGTATGACTAATATTCAATTTATTGCCAAGTCTGTTCCAACAGCAGCAATTAACATTCAAAACACGGTAAAATTACTAGAGGAAGATTGTACAGTTCCGTTTATTTCCCGTTACCGAAAAGATACAACCGGAAATCTGGACGAAGTTCAAATTGAGCAAATTGCGAAACTTCAAAAGGAATATGAAACGATTGTAAAACGCAAAGAAGCGGTTTTGAAATCTATTGAAGAACAAAAATCGCTTACGCCGGAATTGAAACAGAAAATTGAACAAAGTTTTGATTTACAGGAGATAGAAGATTTTTATTTGCCTTTTAAAAAGAAGAAAAAAACAAAAGCAGATGTTGCCCGTGAATTTGGTTTAGAGCCATTGGCAAAAATCATTATGTCAGAGAATGATGTTGATGTTGATTTTATTTCAACACAATACCTGAACGAAAATGTGATTAATGAAGAAGCTGCCATGCAGGGTGCACGAGATATTATTGCAGAATGGATAAACGAAAATATTTATGTTCGTAAACAATTGCGAAGATTGTATCAACGCAAAGCAGTGATAGCAACTAAAGTTGTAAAAAAGAAGAGTGAAGAAGAAGGGGCTCAAAAGTTCAGTCAGTATTTTGAGTGGGAAGAGCCATTGACAAAAGCGCCTTCACATCGTTTATTAGCAATGCTTCGTGCTGAAAATGAAGGTTTTGTAAAAATGAAAGTGGATGTCGATTTAGATGAAGCTTATGATATTATTGATGAAATCATCATTAAAAAACAAAACAGTACCACCGCACATTTACAGTTAGCGATTGAAGACAGTTACAAACGACTGCTAAATCCTGCTATTGGAAATGAGACTCTACAGGAGGCAAAAGCAAAAGCAGATGCTAATTCAATCCAGGTTTTTGCAAACAATTTAGGACAGTTATTATTAGCGCCGCCTTTGGGTGAAAAACGTATTTTGGCTATAGATCCCGGATTTAGAAGCGGCTGTAAAGTGGCTTGTTTGGACGAAAAAGGAGATCTGTTGTATAATGAAACGATTTATCCTCATGCGCCTCAAAATGAGGAAACCATGGCAATCAAGAAGATACGTTCTATGGTAAATGCGTATCAGATTGATGCTATTTCTATTGGAAATGGAACTGCATCGCGTGAAACAGAGTTTTTCATTAAAAAAATAGCGTTCGACAAACCGTTACAGGTTTTTATTGTTTCTGAAGCAGGAGCGTCGGTATATTCGGCATCAAAAATTGCGAGGGAAGAATTTCCAAATTATGACGTTACGGTTCGTGGATCGGTTTCTATTGGAAGACGACTTTCAGATCCGCTGGCCGAATTGGTAAAGATTGATCCAAAAGCAATTGGAGTTGGACAATATCAACACGATGTGGATCAGACGAAATTAAAAGAAGAACTAGACAATACGGTAATTCGTTGCGTAAACTCGGTTGGAATCAATATCAACACGGCGAGTAAACATTTATTGAGTTATGTGAGTGGAATAGGAGAGAAGCTGGCTGAAAATATCGTTCAGTATCGTTCCGAAAATGGTCCTTTTGAGGACAGAAAACAACTGAAAAAAGTGCCTCGTTTAGGAGATAAGGCTTATCAGCAGGGAGCTGCTTTTATTAGAATTACAAATGCCAAAAATCCGCTGGATAATTCGGCTGTACACCCGGAAGCATATCCAGTTGTTGAAAAGATGGCAAAAGATCTAAAACTTTCGGTAAATGAATTAATTGCTAATAAAGAGAAAACAGCCCTTATTAAGGCCGAAAATTATATTACTCCTCAAATTGGGTTATTAACTTTAAAAGATATCATAAAAGAACTTGAAAAGCCTGGATTAGACCCGAGAAAGTCGGCTAAGGTTTTTGAGTTTGATGCCAATGTAAAATCGATCAAAGATTTGAAAACCGGAATGATTTTACCTGGAATTGTGAATAACATAACCAACTTTGGCTGTTTTGTTGATATTGGAATTAAAGAAAGTGGCTTGGTTCACATTTCTCAGCTAAAAGCCGGTTTTGTGAGTGATGTAAACGAAGTGGTAAAACTACATCAGCATGTTGAGGTTAAGGTTACCGAAGTTGATGAAGACAGGAAGAGAATTCAGCTGACGATGGTTTTGTAAAAAATCCAATAAAGAAATTCCAAATTTCAAGATGGTATTCAAATTAAGGAGGTATCATAAAAATTAAAAAAGTCCCGAAATTTCGGGACTTTTTTATGCATTTTAACAATTATCTTTTGATTACTTTTTTGACTGATTTTCCAATTTCATTTGAAATTTCAAACATATAAACTCCAGCTGCTAAATGCGAAATATTTACAGTGGTAGATAACGTTTTCAATTCTTTAGAAAGAATGAATTGACCATTAAGAGTGAAAATTTTTAAATAATTGTTATTTGATGAATTCATTTCAATTGTAACAAAATCTTTGGTTGGATTTGGGTATAATTTCAAAGATGTCTGAGTTTCAAAATCTTCTGTTCCAAGTGTTCTAACTTCAGTACAAGTACTTGTTGAGGTACAGCCATTTTTGGTTATTTCGACAGCATAACTGCCATTTTTTATTGGCTTAAATGTAGAATTTGTTTCATTTGAAATAACGGTATAATTACCATTATCACAAATTAACCATTTGTAAATAGCGCCAGTTTCAGCAACTGATAGGATTCCGTTATTATTTGTAACGGTCAAATTAAGACTTTTTACTGTTACAATTTGCGTTGCTGTTGCGGTATTGTTATTGGCGTCTGTTACTGTCCATGTTACAATTGTATTCCCAATAGGAAAAGCTGTGGGCGCATTATTCGTTACCAATGCAACAGTGCAATTATCAGAGGTTACAGGTGTTCCCAGTAAAACATTTGTTGCAGTACAATTTGAAGTTGTATTTACGATTACATTTGAAGGTGCAGTAATGATTGGAAGCGTTACATCTTTTACCGTTACAATTTGCGTTGCCGTTGCGATATTGTTGCTTGCATCTTTTACTGTCCAGGTTACGGTAGTATTCCCAACCGGAAAAACAGTTGGCGCATTATTAGTTACTGAAGCGACCGTGCAATTATCAGAGGTTACAGGTGTTCCCAGTAAAACATTTGTTGCAGTACAATTTGTATTAGTATTGACTGTTATTGATGCTGGAGCTTTTATTGTTGGCAAAGTGACATCTTTTATCGTTACAATTTGTGTAGCAGTTGCAGTATTATTATTGGAGTCTTTTACTGTCCATATTACAGTAGTATTGCCAATTGAAAAAGCGGTTGGCGCATTATTAGTAACCGAATCAACAGCACAATTATCGGAAGTTATTGGATTTCCTAAAAGAACTCCAGTTGCAGTGCATCCGGAACTTAGATTTACAGAGATATTTACAGGAGCTACAATTGTTGGACTTTCCAAATCTGGGATTAAATTTATTTTGAAGGTTTTTGTTACCGTTGTTAAATCGGCATCTGTAACGGTGCATGAATAATCTCCAGCAGTCAACTCAGTAATTTTGGATGTTTTTTCTCCGTTAGACCAAAGATAGGTGTATGGGCTTCTTCCTCCATAAACCGCTATTGTTGCAGAACCTGTAGAACCTGCACAAGTGATGTGAGTTGGCGTAATCTCCGAGGTTAGTGGTGTAGGAGTGTAAGTTCCTTTTAGTCGAATTAAAGAAGCAGAATTAGTATTTCCTCTGTAAGCAGTAAAATCTCCGCCTATTGTTATTTTACCATCGGATTGCAGATTTATAGAATTAACAGAAGTAGAAGAAGAACTATTAAATTCTGATGCTCTAGTGTCTATGCTTCCATCAGCATTTAAACGAATTAAGTGTACAGATTGGTATCCTTGGTAGCTATAAAAACTACCGCCAACTATTATTTTTCCGTCTTTTGGCAAGGCTATAGATAAAACAGAATTGCCAAATCCAGATCCAATTTTAAAGGAGTTGTCTTTGCTCCCATCAGCATTTAAACGAATTATATAATTTTGATTCGCCCCTTGAAAGTAACTAAATTTACCACCCACAATTATTTTACCATCAGTTTGTACAACGATAGAATGAACATCGCCTATTGTATAAAGGCTACCAAACCCAGTTCCAATATTAAAAGAACTGTCCTTACTCCCATCAGCATTTAAACGAACCAAATAGTTTTGGCTAACCCCTTGGTAGTTTTTAAATTTACCACCAACAATCAGTTTACCATCACTTTGCAGAGCTACAGATAAAACAGGAGCATCAAATCCAGTTCCAATATTGAAGGAGGTATCTACAGTTCCATTAGTATTTAAACGAATTAGATATCTAGAAACAACCTTTTGATATTCAGTTATATCACTTCCTATAATTATTTTTCCATCAGGTTGAACTACAATTGAATTAACACTGTCTGAGTCATCATAAGCACGGATGAAACCACTTCCTGTGCTAAAAGAGTTGTCTTTGCTTCCATCAGCATTTAAACGAATCAAGTTTTTTTGAGGAATACCTTGATAAGCATTAAAGTAACCACCCACCATTATTTTTCCATCTGTTTGAATAGCTATAGATTTAATGATACCTTGAGTACCATTATAAGAATAAAAAAAACCGGAGCCAATGTTGAAAGATGTATCAATGGAGTTGTCCGTATTAAAACGTATAAGATTACTTTGAAGAGTTTGTTGATAATTAGTAAATTTACCACCAACTATTGTTTTTCCGTCGGTTTGTTGCGCAATTGCATAAACAGTACTGTTAAATCCATCTCCTGTTTCAAAAGTAGTATCTCTGCTTCCATCACTATTTATAGATAAAATATTATTTACAGTAATACCTTGGTAATCATCAAAATATCCTCCTGTAAATATTTTTCCATTTTGCTGCACAACAATAAAATTAATACGATCTGTTTGTCCGATTCCATAACCAGTTCCTATATCAAAAGAAGTATCTTTGGTTCCGTTAGAATTTAGACGAATCAAATGATTTTGAGAAATTCCTTTATAGTAAAGAAATGCACCCCCAACTATTATTTTACCATCAGGTTGTAAACCTAAAGCCGTTACAGACGGAGCAAATCCAAACCCTGTCAATATATCAAAAGTTTTGTCTCTTGAACCATCAGGATTTAATCGCACTATCCCATTTTGAGTATCATTAACATATCTCATAAAATAACCACCTGCTACAATTTTTCCATCAGGTTGTAATACAATACTATTTACTGTATCATCAAATCCTGAAGATACGTTAAAGGAAGCATCTTTACTTCCATCTGTATTCAAACGAATTAGATGGTTTTGAGATACTCCCTGAAATTGAGTAAATTCTCCACCGACAATTATTTTTCCATCATTTTGTAAAACTATAGTTTTTACAGTAGAATTAAAACCAGTTCCAATATCAAATGAAGTATCTTTAGTTCCATCAGCATTAAGACGTATCAAATATTTAGTAGCGATTCCCTGATAACCTAAAAATCCTCCTCCAACTAATATTTTACCATCTTTTTGTTTTACCATGGCAAGTACGGTAGAAATGCCATTTGGATTATCCATAAAACCAGTTCCGCAATTAAATGTAGCATCTTTGCTTCCGTCTGAATTTAAACGAATTATATAATTTTGAGGGAATCCTTGAAATTTTGTAAAAACACCTCCCAGAATCATTTTTCCATCATCTTGCAGAATAATTGAAGATATATAATTAGAATACATCGAGTTACTAAAACCAGCACCAATATTAAAACTTGTATCTTTTGTACCGTCTGGATTCAAACGAATTATATTATTAGAAGAATTGTCTCCTCTATAGGAGCTAAAGGCACCCCCTATTAATATTTTTCCGTCTGGTTGTGTAGCTGTACATAAAACACTGCCATTTGAGAATCCCTGATATGATCCATATTCATGTTCAACATCAATTGAATTTTGGGCATCAATTGTTAAGAATTGTAAAAAGAAAAGTAATAAGAGTAAAGGTTTTTTCATATAAAATAGTTTTTCCAAATATAAAGATATTTACATACAACTTTTCTTATATAGAAAAGTCTATCACAAAAAAATCCCAAGCTACACTGTAACTTGGGATTTTAAAATTTTATAAAGCAGTAAATTATTTTACTTCTTCCTCTTCTTTTTTAGCAGCAGGAGCAGATTGATCGTCCTTAGCAGCATTTTTGAATTCTTTAATTCCGCTTCCTAAACCTTTCATTAATTCCGGAATTTTTTTACCTCCAAAAAGTAATATCACGATACCTACTATTACAAGGATTTCTGTAAGACCTAATCTTCCCATGATTGTTATATTTAATGCCGAAGCAAATTGTTTTCTAAATTTTAAGCAAAGGTATATAGAAATATACGAACAAGAAGTCTTTTTAGATTAAAATATTTGTTTCAGGCAGCGTTAAATATTTTATAAAATAGTAAAATAAGTGTATTCGTTCATTTTTGTCCCGCAGCAACTAGACGATTAATTGTTATATTTGCTCGTAATAAATAACCATAAATGACCAGGAAAAAGTTCAATTTCAGGAAAAGTTTATTCATTAAGAACCGATTGGTAATTTTGAATGAGGATACTTTTGAAGAAATTTTTTCGTTCAAACTTAATTTAATGAACGTTTTTGTGACGTTTACTTTGGGTGGAATTTTTTTGA
This sequence comes from Flavobacterium lipolyticum, assembly GCF_020905335.1. Taxonomy (NCBI): domain Bacteria; kingdom Pseudomonadati; phylum Bacteroidota; class Flavobacteriia; order Flavobacteriales; family Flavobacteriaceae; genus Flavobacterium; species Flavobacterium lipolyticum. The sequence continues at coordinate 1,900,597 of NZ_JAJJMN010000001.1, forward strand.
TTTTAATTACTACTTTCATCATTGCTTTTACACCTTTGCGCGAGTTTATCCCGGGGTATTCTTCCTCTGAATTAAAAAAGAATGCGACAGAATTAGCCATAAAATCAGATTCACTTGAAACTGCTTTAAAGAAAAATGAGGCCTATATAAAAGGGATTCAGAAAGTTTTAAGAGGAGAACTGGAATATGCAAAATTCAATAAAGATTCTATTTTAGCAGAAACAGCTGAGCCTTCGGAGGTGGATATGAAAGCTTCGGAAGAAGAAATTAAATTAAGAGAAGAAGTAGCCAAAATGGAGAAGGAGTCGGGTGAAAAATCCCGAAATAAAAAGAAAAGTGACAAGAATTAATACCTCAAACAATGTCTATTAAGTCAGTAGCAGCAAAATTATTTGCCAGCACCATATATTATCAAACTAAGGCTTGGGCCAATAAACCGGTCGAAACCCAACAAGTTGTATTTAAGAGTTTAATACACAGTGCCAAAGAAACTCAGTTTGGAAAAGATCATCATTTTGATAAGATAAAAACAGTTCATGATTTTAGAAAACGCGTGCCTGTTCGGGATTATGAAGATTTAAAGCCCTACATCGATAAGGTGAGAATGGGGGAAAAAAACATTCTTTGGAAAGGAAAACCGCTTTATTTTGCTAAAACTTCCGGGACAACTTCCGGAGCCAAATACATTCCGCTTACCAAAGAGTCAATGCCTTTTCATATTGAAGCATCCAGAAATGCGATTCTGCATTACATTTATGAAACTGGAAATGCTGATTTTGTTGATGGTAAAATGATTTTCCTTCAGGGAAGTCCTATTTTAATTGAAAAATACGGAATCAAATTTGGAAGATTGTCAGGCATAGGGGCACATTTTGTACCAAAATATCTTCAAAAAAACCGAATGCCATCCTGGGAAACCAATTGTATTGAAGACTGGGAAACTAAGATTGACGCCATTGTTGAGGAAACGATTGAACAGGATATGACTATTATTTCGGGAATTCCGTCATGGGTCCAGATGTATTTTGAGCGTTTACAGGAAAAAAGTGGCGGTAAGAAAATCACGGATTTGTTTAAAAACTTTCAATTGTTTATTTATGGAGGTGTAAATTACGAGCCGTATCGTGCCAAGTTTGAAAATCTGATGGGAAGAAAGGTAGATAGTATTGAACTGTTTCCCGCTTCAGAAGGCTTTTTCGCGTATCAGGATTCTCAAAAAGAAAAAGGGATGCTGCTGTTGCTGAACTCGGGAATTTTTTACGAATTTATCAAAGCAGATGAATTTTTTGAACCAAATCCAAAAAGTCTGACCATTGGAGAAGTAGAGACAGGTGTTAACTATGCTTTGATTATTTCGACAAATGCGGGGCTCTGGCGTTATAATATTGGAGATACAGTACAGTTTACTTCCTTATTTCCACACAAAGTTATTGTTTCGGGTCGAATCAAACACTTTATTTCAGCTTTTGGAGAACATGTGATTGCAAACGAGGTCGAAAATGCGATGAAAGAAGCCACGCAAGGAACCAAAGTTGTAATTAATGAGTTTACAGTTGCCCCTCAAATAAACCCTTCAAATGGATTACCGTACCATGAATGGCTGATTGAATTTGAAACAGAACCCGAAAATATGGACGCTTTTGCAGAAGCAATTGACAGTTCGATGCGAAAACAAAATATTTATTACGATGATTTGATTACAGGAAATGTTTTGCGTAAAGTTGTGGTAAGTAAAGTTTCCAAAAACGGATTTCAGGACTATATGAAGTCACAAGGAAAATTAGGAGGACAGAATAAAATCCCAAGATTATCAAATAATAGAGATATTGCTGATAATTTAAAAGTAAAAATATAATGAAACAACAGTTTAGTAACACTGATGTTTTATGAAAGTATAGGTTTTAATTACTACTTTCGTTGATTGAAGAATACAAATTAAATCTTCTTCCTAAGAAGATTTTAAAATAAAATAAGCATGAAAGAAACCAAACATATATCAAGATCAAGAGCACAGGAATCGTCTGCCGCTATAGAAAAAATGTATATTACGATGCGTCACTTATTCAACCGTGGTTTTTATAAACCAATGGGAGTTTCAGGAGATAGCTTACGTGAATCATTACTGGCATTACGTCCGGAGATATACGGAAATATAGGGGAAGAAAAAGTAGAACTTAATGGTCTTTTATACGTAATAGAACGTCTTCCGATAGGAATCGAGCAATGTCGTTTCATTAATTTAACTTCAGACGAAGGATATTCTAAATCACATTTTCAACCTATTGTTCCTCCAAAAAGAAGAAGAAACTGTTATCGTATTGATGAGGAGCAAATGAATGTTGAAATCACTCGCGGGCGATCAGACATTTATGATATTCTGACGCATTTGACTTTTATTTTCATCGAATCACATAAAATTAAAAACAGAGTTTTATTAGATGATGGAGGAGAGGTTTCCCGCGATTGGATGAAATTAGAACAAGCCGTATTGCAAACCAAGAAGCTTTCTCAAATAGAGAAAGAAAAAGCAATTTCGCATGTTGCTAATATTCTGGCAAGAACTTTTGAAGAAGTTTTAGACATTTATGACGCTTTTGGATCAGAGAATGCTCCAGATCGTTTCCTTCACGTTATTTACTGGTTAGGAAAACTGGCGATTGAAGAAGTGATTGACAATAATAAACGTACTATTACTTTTAGTCCAGTTTTAAGAGAACGTTTAGGGCACCATATTCACGGTGAAATCTGGGCAACGAACATCAAGGAAGTTCTTAAGGCAAACAATCTGTTAAAACGTCCAATTCATGTGATTAGTGCAAATATGCACAGTGTGATGAATTCAATTTTTGCAACACCGTTGTTGAAAACAAAATTCAAGGAGAAGTCTGATTTTTATATTTATGAAGAGTTAAGTAAATCAGGTGCCAAAGAAATTAGAGGAGTTGTAGAAGAGCTGGCGTTAAAAAACGGAATGATTTCGCTGCCGGATAGCTCTGGAACGAATATCGATGTTCAGATTTTTGATACGGCTAAAATTGACTGGGGAAAAACAGCCTTCCCAAAAGCAAAATTAGAAGAAGAAAAACCGGTTATTATTGTAATGGATTATGCATTTGGAGAACAGGCGTATGAAACGATTGATGAACTTTTGAAACCGTATAAAAAAGATACCTTATTGAACGTAAAATCGGTTTCGATAATGGGTAAAGCCGGAATTCTGGAAGGTGGAAAAGGAGATATTATGATTCCTACTGCACACATAAATGAAGGAACTGCGGATAATTATTTCTTTGAAAATGAATTAACAGGAGCCATGTTTGAAGGAAATGATATTGCTGTTTTTGAAGGAGCTATGGTTACTGTTTTAGGAACATCATTGCAGAACAGAGATTTGTTGAAATTTTTCCACGAATCTACCTGGGGTGTAATTGGTCTTGAAATGGAAGGTTCTTATTATCAGAAAGCGATTCAGTCTGCTTCAAAAATCAGAAAAAGTGTGCCACATGATATTAAAGTTCGCTATGCTTATTATGCATCAGATAACCCATTGGAAACAGGTAGCACATTAGCTTCAGGTGGATTAGGTACAACCGGTGTAAAACCAACGTATTTGATTACCATTAAAATTTTAGAGCAGATTTTCAACGTAAAATAAAACTTATAAATGAGTACAAAAGTATCCCAAAATCAAGAGGATCAGGAGATTGACTTAGCCTTAATTTCAAAAAAAGTAAACCATTTTTTTCAGAGAATTGATACCTCTATTTTTAGGGCTATTCAGTTTTTTATTCGAAACTGGATTTTGGCAGCAGTACTCATTTTGTTAGGTTTTTTGGCGGGATGGTATTTTGATGCCAATCGAGAATCGTATGATAATAAAATTATAGTTGCACCAAATTTTGGAAGTGTAGATTATTTATATGCAAAAATTGACTTAATTGATGCAAAGATTGCTTCCGGAGATACTGTTTTCTTAAAAAATATTGTTGGAATCTCAAAGCCAAAAATAATTTCAAAAATTGAAATTAAACCAATCTCGGATGCTTTTAAATTTGTAGAAGATAAAGAACAAAATTTTGATCTTATAAAATTAATGGCCGAAGATGGTGATATCAATAAAGTATTAGTAGACAACGTTACAAGTAAAAACTATACTTTTCATACGATTTCATTTATTTCTAAAGAATTAGTAGATGATAAAGAAGTTATAGAGCCGTTATTAAAATACTTAAATAATTCGGAATATTTTAGTTCGATTCAAAAAATAGGATTCAAGAATTTAGAACAGCAAATTGCTCAAAATGATACCATTATTGCTCAGATAGACCATGTTTTGAAAGGGTTCTCCAGCACAGTAAAAAATACTGGCAGAAATGATAAATTGGTATATTATAATGAGAATACACAATTAAATGATATTATTAAAACAAAACAGTATTTGGTTATTGAACAGGGAAAAAATAGGCTAAAATTAGTAAGTTCTGATAAAACGATTAAAGACATTAACGCTACTCTAAATATAAAAAATACAAAATCTGTCTTCGGAAAGTTAAAATTTATACTTCCCGTTTTATTTATTTTAATCTTCGTTTTTATTTATCTTTTTAAGGCATTTTATAAAAAACAGTTTCAAAAAAGCCTTTAGAATCAACACTAAAAAAATGGTTAAAAGTAAATTTTCGGAAACTATTGTTGCAAATAAAAGGCATATCAATTCTTCCTTTTTTTTGTTTTCGATTAATTTCGTCAATTTTATTTATCCATTGTTGATTTCTCCCATAATTATTAAAAAATGTGGGCTCGAAGGTTTTGGATTAGTCATTTTATTTCAGTCTATTTTTATTTTTATTGCTTCAATTACAGATTACGGTTTTAACATTAATGCGACAAGGGAAATTACATTAAATGAGAGAAATAAAGAATTTGTAAACAGACATTTTTTTACCATAGGTTATACCAAAGTAATTCTATTTATAGTAGCTGTCTTATTTTCACTCGTTATATACACCTTTTTACCGAAGGCAAATGAGTATTCATTTTTATATTTTTCTTCATTTTTAATATTGATCGGTAGGGCTTTTAATCCATTGTGGATTCTCAGGGCGTTGCATAAAATGAAATATTTTTTCTATTTTTTTATACTCTTCAAACTAATAAGTTTTTTAATCATTTACTTTTTTCTCAATGATATAAACAATTTGTTTTTAATAAATTTAACTATTGGACTATCTGATTTTTTAACTTGTTTTTTTTCAGTTATTGTTCTGTTTTCTAAAATGAAATGGCATTTTTATAAACCAAATGTTTTGGTCGTTAAAAATGAAATCACAGCAGGTTTTGCAATTTTTATTCAAGTAATTTCTATAAATGCAAATGCTTATTTGAACCCTATGATTTTGGGGCTATTTGTAAATGAATATGCATTAGGAATTTACTGTGTAGTTGAAAAAATTATATTATTGGTTAAATTTTGTGGTTCTTTTGTAATTCAAAGTATTTTTCCAAAAGCTTGTGAATTAGCAGCCAAAAGTCTCTTAGATTATAAATTATTAGCTCAGAAGTTATTTTTATTCTTACTAATTTCAATGATTATTGCTGGGGTATTTTTAACTGGTTTTTCAGATCTGATTGTTTCCTATTTTTTAAAAACCAACAGATTGCCGTGTAGTAAATTTTTAATTTACAGTGCCTGGATTCCTTTTGTAGTGGCTATAAATATGGTTCCGTATATGACATTTATGGTTTTTAATAAACAAAAAAAAGTAACATTTATTATGATATTTTCTGTATTATTGAATGTTGTAGTCAATGGAATATTATCAAAAAAGTTCGGAATCTATGGTATGGCTACTGGAATTTACATTACGGAGATGTTTATTTCAATATCTTTATGGATAATTTTAGTATTTCAATTCCCAAAACTTAATTTTTTTAAAAATGATAAATAAGCTCAATATTGGTTGTGGAAATGATATTAAAAAAGGATTCGTTAATTTAGATATTTCGCAATTACCCGGTGTTGATGTAGTTTGTGATATCGAAAATAATAAACTTCCGTTTGAAGATAATTTTTTTGAATATATTTTATGTAATGATGTTTTAGAACATGTAGAGTATATAAAGGTTTTAAAAGAAATTCATCGAATTTTAAAGCCAGGAGGAATTGTAGAAATTAGAGTTCCCCATTTTACATCCAGTAACAATTTTATAGATCCTACGCATAAAAAAATGTTTTCATTTAGAACCTTTAGTTTTTTTATTGATAACATTCGATATGAACGTAATTATTATTTTGATTTTAAGTTTAGCGAAATGTTGTATTCAAAAATAACGTTTATGCGCAAAAACCCTTTAAATTGGCCTTTTTTTATTTGGGTGAATATCAACGATACAACTAGAAAAATATATGAAGAAACATTCTTTCGTAATTTAGCGCCAGCTTATAATGTTGAGGTTAAACTTAAAAAGTAAAAAAATAGATATTCAATTTATAAATCGATTTTAGTAGAAAGTGAAAATAAACAAAAACAATCTTAGACTGATTTTAACAGTTTGTTTGATTACGTTTTGTATTCAGACACCAGATGTTAAATTAGGATTTGTAAAATTTTCTGAACTTTTATTGTTATTAGTAGCTCCATTTCTTTTAAAAAAACCTATTAATAAGTTTATATTTTACTTTTTTGTTTTTTTTACTATTGAGGCGATATTAGGGCTTATAATTACTTCAACACATCATTTTGATGTCCTTGGACCATCGAAATTTAAAGCACCTTATGTTATTACGATTGCACGATATCTTGAATTAGTATCATGTATTAGTTTGTCCATTATTACATTTCGATTGTTTAAAAATAATGAAGATCAATCTAAAAAAATAATTGATTATTTAGTGAATTGGAATATTCTAATTACTGCTTTCTTTTTTTTTCTTTATATATTAGTCAAAATAGGGGTACTACCCATATATAGTAGTATTGTCATTTATGATAATGATAGGTTGAGAGGTCTTTACAACGAAGGAGGGCCTTTTGGATTAATGCTTTCTTTTATTTTTATACTTTCTTTTTTTCAGAAAAAGTCCAGGTATCGGTTTTTTAAGCAGTTTTTTTTATTTATAATTATTGCCTTTTTTGCCAGATCTAAGGCGGGAATTTTATTTTCTGTTATTTGGATTGCCTTATTTAATTTTGAGATTTTAAAAAACAAATTAAGATTGGTTATTTTTCCATTAATATTTGTTTTTTTAGCAGGATTCTATTTTTTGTTTATGAATGTAAGCTCTATGTATGTTACAGAATTAAACAGGGTAAAGCAATCGATTAAAGAACGGCCGAAAGATATTAATTTAATTTTAGGAAGGATTTCAGGTGTTTATATTGTTCCAAATATGGTAGAACAAAATGCAGTTTTTGGAATAGGACTTGGAAATTATCCATTATTAAGAAATAATGCAGAGTACCGAACTTTTTTTCCGAAACCTCCTAAGAAATCTATAGATATTGATGCGCATGGATTTGGAGGAATTGTTGATATTATTGTAGAGATGGGAATTTTGGGTTTTTTCATTTTTATATTTATTGTTTATGGTATTTATTACGAAATAAAAAGGATGAATAAGGGAATAGTTCTTGTAATAGGGTTTCTTCTTATTTATTGTTTTGGAGTACAGATTTATTTTTTATATCCATGGGTACTGTTGGCTATTATTTTAGCCTATCAAAATAATTATATAGATGAAATTAGTAATTGATATTCGTTTAATAAATGCTTCTGGCATTGGAACGTATTTAAAGAACGTAATCCCTGGAATTTTACAGAACTTTGATGAGGTTTTAGTTTTGGGTAATACCAAAGAAATTGAATATTTTGAGTGGAGTAAAAAGATAAAAATAATCGAATTTAATGCTAAAGTTTATTCTCTTAAAGAACAGTTTCAATACCCAAAAATAATTCCGAGTTGCGATGTTTTATGGTGTCCACATTTTAATACGCCGCTTTTACCAGTAAAAGCTCAAAAAACAGTAACAACAATTCATGATGTATATCATTTAACAAGTGAAGCTTCAATTTCACAGTTGAAGAGAAAATATGCGAGGATTTTATTTCAAAATGCAGTTAAAAAAGCAAGTTTAATTTTTACAGTTTCAGAGTTTTCAAAAACCGAAATTTTGAAATATACCAAAGCTGATTCTCAAAAAATAGATGTGGTATATTGTGGTGTAAATAAACTATTATTCGAAAATTCAGAAGCAAAGCATGATTTTAAACTTCCAGACAATTATATTCTATATGTTGGAAATATAAAACCACATAAAAATTTAATTGTTTTATTAAAAGCTTATAACGCTTTATCAGAAGAGTTTAGATTAAAGTATAAATTGGTTTTTATAGGTAAGAAAGATGGATTTTTGACTCAAGATAATGATATTCATAGTTTTATAAAGAATAATAATCTACAAAAAGATATTACATTTACGGGTTATGTAAATGATTCTGAGATTCCGCATATCTATCATAATGCAAATCTATTTGTATTTCCTTCACTCTATGAAGGTTTTGGGTTACCCATTCTTGAGGCACTTGCAACTGGAACAAAAGTGTTAAGTTCAAATGCAGCAAGTTTACCGGAAATAGGTGGAGAAGCGGTCGTTTATTTTGATCCAAAGGACGATGTTGGATTGGGAAAATTGATACAGGATACTATTGTAGACTCATCAAAAGGTAAATTTTTGTCCGCTGAGGCACATAAACAGTTAGAGAAATTTACGTGGGAAAAATCGATTAAAAAGCATCTAAATGCTTTCAAAAAGTTAGAATGAAGCAGTTAATTTTACAATATAACAAATCGGTCGTCTATTTTTTTTTAATAGCAGTAGCACTCTTTCCTATTTTACCAAAAGGAGTGGAAAGCATTTTAATGTTTGGTGGATTTTTATTTTCATTGTCTTATTTTATTTTCGAAGGAAAAAAATTCTGGAGCAAAGAAAAAACAATAGAGCTTTTATTATTCTCCTCTCTATTTCTAATTTTTGTTTTTTCATTGTTTTATACCATTGATATTAAGACAGGGACTAAATTTATAATACGACTTTTACCTTCTGTTTTATTTCCTGCAATTTTCCTGTTTAATAATACAGATCTTTTGAATGCTAAGAAATTTCAAGTAATTACAAATGTTTATTGCTTGGCTGTGGGCTTAATTTTGTTTTTCTTGCATATAACGTTGTTTCATGAATTATACAATTCAAGTTTAAAGTTTTGGGATTTTAGACAACTTATCGAAAGCAAAATAGAAGTACATGGAACTTATTTGGCAATGTGGATTGGTTTTGCGATAATTATTTTAGTGTATAAAATTAGAATTGAATCAAAAAAGTATTTTATCATTTTCATATTTTTATTTATGGTAGGATATTTTTTCTATTGGCAATACATCATCGGATCCAGAATGCCTTTTGTGGCAACCATTATAGTTTGCTTTTTTTGTTTGTTTAAGAACGTAATACAAGTTACAATTGCCAGTGTCTTGTTAATTAGTTTGACGTTTATTTTAGTCTTTAAAGTAGATCGAATAGGAGAAAGATTTGAAAAACTAAAAAATTACAAACTCTCTTTTCCAGAAGGGAAATATGAAGACAATTATCCTAATATTAGTAATGAACAGATTAGAAACGGAATTTATTTTTGTGGTTATGAAATCTCAAAAGCAGAACCAATTGTAGGTTATGGAGTAGGAGATGTTGATGCCAAATTGCAATCTTGTTATGATGAAAAATATAGAAATACAGATACTTATAAAGTTACCAGCTATAATTCGCACAATGAATATTTAAACATAATTTTGTCTTCGGGAATTTTAGGGCTTGTTTTATTTTTATTTTCACAGTATCTTCTTTTAAAACGAGCATTTCATCATAAATTAGGGATTTATATTTCATTTGTATTTTTTATTTTCCTTAATTTTTCTTTTGAGAATATTTTAAGCAGACACGATGGAGTTATCTTTTTTGGATTTTTTAATTCTTTATTATTTTTTCAAAAGAACAATTTAAATGAAAAAAGCATTAATTAGCGATTGGTATTATGTAAATGGAGGTGCTGAAAAAGTAATACATTCCATAAATTCAATTTGGGATGATTTTGATCACTTCGCACTGATTGATTTTTTAAAGGATGAAGACCGAAAGTTTATTTTGAATGGAAAAAAAGTGAAAACCAGTTTTATTCAAAAATTACCAACGGTAAAGAAAAACCATCGTAAATTTTTACAGTTATTTCCAATAGCCATAGAGCGGTTTGATTTGAGTGATTACGACTTAATAATTAGTTCTTCATCAGCTGTAGCGAAAGGAGTTCGGACCCGAAAAGATCAGCTTCATATTTGTTATTGTCATTCGCCTATGCGATATGCATGGGATTTGCAGGATCAGTACTTAAAAGATTCAGGCTTAGATAAAGGTTTAAAGGGATTTTACGCAAAATATGTTTTGCAGAAAATAAGAAAATGGGATGTCTCAAACTCTGAAAATGTCGATTATTTTATTGCCAATTCTAACTATATAGCAGAAAGAATAAAGAAAATTTACAACCGTGAATCAACAGTCATTTATCCTCCCGTCGATGTTGAATTTTTTAGTTTAGAAGAACAGAAGGATAATTATTATTTTACAGCTTCGCGTTTAGTTTCTTATAAAAAAACACAATTAATAGTAGAAGCTTTTAATGAATTACCACATCTAAAATTAATTGTTGCCGGGGACGGACCGGAATTTCAAAAACTTCAGACAATTGCTAAAAGTAATATTGAGTTTGTTGGATTTGTAGAAGCCAATAGTTTAAAAAACTACATGCAAAAGGCAAAAGCGTTTGTTTTTGCCGCCGAAGAAGATTTTGGAATTATTCCGGTTGAAGCACAGGCCTGTGGTACTCCGGTTATCGCTTTAGCAAAAGGCGGCACTTTAGAAACAGTTGTTGAAAATAGGACAGGAGTTTTTTTTCAGGAACAATCATCACAAAGTATAAAAGAAGCTGTGATTGACTTTGAAAAGATAGAATTTAACCCGAAAGTAATCCGTGAACATGCGATGAAGTTCTCGAAGCAACGTTTTGAAAGTGAAATGAGAGCTTTTGGTAAGGAGAAGCTAGCAGAAAAATTTTAATGGTTTGAAAAGAAATTTTACTTCCTATTTTTATAAAACATAGCAGATTAATCTTAGGTACTTTTTTTAAGAATGCTAAATCAGTTACATTTGCGAGGTATAAATAATTACTATGAAAAGAATACTTATTACAGGAGCGGCGGGATTTCTGGGATCGCATTTATGTGATCGTTTTATCAAAGAAGGATATTATGTTATCGGAATGGATAATTTGATTACCGGAGATCTTAAAAACATAGAGCATTTATTCAAGTTAGAACATTTCGAATTTTACCACCACGATATCACCAAGTTTGTGCACATTCCAGGTGATTTAGATTATATACTACATTTTGCCTCGCCGGCAAGTCCGATTGATTATTTAAAAATTCCGATTCAGACCTTAAAAGTTGGATCTCTTGGGACACATAATTTATTGGGATTAGCTCGTGTGAAAAAAGCAAGAATTTTAATTGCATCAACATCCGAAGTTTACGGAGATCCTCTGGTTCACCCACAAACCGAAGAGTACTATGGAAACGTAAACACCATTGGACCGCGTGGAGTTTATGATGAAGCCAAACGCTTTCAGGAATCGATTACTATGGCCTACCATACTTTTCATGGGGTAGAAACCAGAATCGTGCGTATTTTTAACACCTATGGTCCAAGAATGCGTCTGAACGACGGGCGTGTAATTCCGGCCTTTATCGGACAGGCATTGCGCGGGGAAGATTTAACCATTTTTGGAGACGGAATGCAAACGCGTTCTTTCTGCTATGTAGACGATCAGGTCGAAGGTATTTTCAGACTTTTGCATTCAGATTATGTATATCCCGTAAATATTGGAAATCCGGATGAAATTACAATTAAGGATTTTGCAGAAGAGATCATTAAATTAACAGGAACGAATCAAAAGGTAGTCTACCATCCATTACCTATAAATGATCCGTTACAACGCCAGCCAGACACCACAAAAGCGAAAGAGTTATTGGGTTGGGAAGCAAAAGTAAGCCGTTCTGAAGGAATGAAAATTACGTATGACTATTTCAGATCACTTTCAAAAGAAGAGCTTTCAAAGGAAGAACACAAAGATTTTTCGAACTATATCAAATAAGAAAATTTAAACGGGCAATTATTTCCAGAATAATTGCCCGTTTTTTATTAAGTTACTTAAAAAGCATTCTTTTCGATGAGTTCCTTCATTTGCTGGTCCAAATTAAAATGACTTTTGGCATGAAGAAAAATAGCCTTTTTCATCTTCTGTATTTCTGCTTTACCTAGTGTCGAGATTGTTCCTAAAGTTGTATTTAATTGTTGGAAATCTTCAACAGGGACTACCCAACCAAGGGTATTCTCTTCTACAATATTTTCACCTTCGCCACCTCCATAGTAAAGTATAGGAAATCCTAAAGCACTATATTCAAATATTTTGGACGGAACAGATCCGTAGATTCTTGTCTTGAGCGGAACAAGGGCAATATCTAAATTTTTCAAAGTTTCATGCAAAACGTTTCGTTCTAACATTCCGTGAAAAACAATTTTTTTAGTTGGATTTTGGTTGAGGTAATTCACAATTTGAGTTTTCTCGGCACCATCACCAAAAATATGCAGTTCGATGTTGTCATTTTCTAAATTCAATTGCTGAATAAGTTCAAAAACCCCTTGAGCAACACCTAGTAATCCGGCGTAGAATAGTTTAATAGGTTCACTTGAATTGTCTTTTTCTTCGAGGAGATCTTCCACAAAATGATCCGGATAATTACGATATAGAAAACATTTTTTTTCGGGAAAGACGGAATGAATATGGGTAATGATTTCATTAGATTGCCCAAAAATATGCGTTGCTTTTTGGTAAATAAAACGTTCAATAAAAAGCAAAATCCGGTGTGAAATACTGTTTTTCTTTAATACTTGCAGTTCGATAGCGGCAGTTGGCCAAAGATCTGAAACATTCAAAAGGATTGTTTTACTCTTAATCCAAAGCACAAAAACAGAAACAAACGAAAGTAATAGTGGAGGAGATTGTACAATTACTTTTTTAGGTGTTTTGGCAAACAATAAATAAAAAAACAAAGTGCTGGAAAACGACAATGTCGAGACAATTCGTTTAAAGATGTTCGAACTATTACTCGGATAGATCCAAAGTCGTTTTAAGGTAATATTCTGGATTTTTTCGGTAACAGAAAACCGGCCTTTGTATTCCGGAAATAATTCGCCTTTTGGATAATTTGGAAGAGGAGAAATTACCGAAACTTCATAACCATTTTGATCCAATTTTAAAGCCAGTTGTTCTATTCTATTGGCCGCTGCACCTTTTTCGGGTGGATAATAGTTTGATATGATTAGAATATCCTTCATTATTTTTTAGCCAATAAAATTGAAATAATTCGTTCAGATGCTTTTCCATCCCATAAATCCGGAACACCACTTTTCTTGGGACCATTTTTTAAAAATGAACCGTATACTTTTTGTAAATTTTCTAATGACGTTCCAACAATAGTATTTGAACCAATGGTCTCGGTTTCAGGACGCTCAGTATTATTTCGCATGGTAAAACAAGGAATTCCCATTACAGTTGTTTCCTCAGAAATACCACCGCTATCCGTAATAACGGCAAAACTGTTTTGTATTAAATACATGAAATTCAGGTAGCTTTGTGGAGCAACAAAGAGGATATTTTTAAACTTAGCTGAGCTTTCACTTAAGATAGCCTGTGTTCTGGGATGAATAGGAAACAATATTTTTTTGTTATTTGCCAAATCATCAATTCCATGTAGTAAAGCAATAAGAGAAGAAACTTCATCTACATTTCCCGGACGATGTAAGGTTAGAACAATGTAGTTTTTTTCACTAAGCTGATGTTCTTCCCAAAAATCCGGAGCCGAAATTCTATTGATGTTTTGGTATAAAGTATCGATCATAACATTTCCTACAAAATGCACGTTTTCAGGATTTGATCCTAGTTTTAATAAATTTTCTGAGGCGGATTTGGAGGTCGTAAAAAAGTAATCCGTAATGCTGTCTGTCAGCATTCTATTGATTTCTTCCGGCATTGTTAAATCTCCGGAACGAATTCCCGCTTCAACGTGTGCTACTCTTGTATGACATTTTTTAGCCACAATCGAACAAGCCATCGTCGAGTTTACGTCGCCAACAACCAAAACTAAATCAGTTGGATTTTGAAGTAATTCTTTCTCAAAAGCAATCATAATTGCGGCAGTTTGTTCGGCCTGAGAGCCGCTTTTTACTTCCAGATTTACATTTGGTTTTGGAATATTTAATTCTTCGAAAAAGGTATCACTTAAGTTTTTATCGTAATGCTGCCCTGTGTGAACCAAACGAAAGGAAACATCAAAACCTTGATTTTGCTTGTCTTTTATAGCATTAATAAGGGGTGCTATTTTTATAAAATTAGGTCTTGCACCTGCGATTAGGGTGATTTTCATGGGACTATTAGATTCTTTCTAAAAACATTCTTTCGGCAAAAGTAAAGTTTAAATTGGAATTTAATCAGAATGGAATAATTTCTTAAATAATGAACTGTGAATTTGCTTATTTTTTATAACTAATTTTCACTCTTTCATTTCCGTCTTCTTTTTTCTCCGTTAATTCATCTAAATAGGAAAAAACCAATTCGATATTTTTATCCTGATTTTCTAACTTCTTTTGAATCTGAAGAATATCCACTTTAATTTCAGCTGTATCCAGCAGCATTTCTCTCACTTTGGTGAAAATGCGCATGATCTGAATATTGGTTTGAATGGCTTTATCGCTTTTTAGAACGCTAGATAACATCATTACCCCATGTTCAGTGAAAACAAAAGGTAATTTTCTGCTTCCGCCCCAACTTGAAGTCGCAATTTGCGACTTCAAGTTTTCAAATTCGTTTTCAGTAAGTTGAAACATGAAATCTTTAGGAAAGCGAGATAAATTTCTTTTTACCTGTTCATTTAATCTTTTTGTTTCCACATCATAAAGTAGCGCCAAATCACTATCCAACATCACTTTTTGATTGCGGATATAATATATTTTGTTAGAAATAGTTTCTTCAGAAAGTAAAGATTGATCTTCCATAAGTTTACATTAAAAAAAAACAAATGTAAGATTTTATTTATATTTAAAGGTAAGATTTGAATTGTTTTAATTTTCCACTTTTACTTCTGTTTAAAACTGTTTTTCGGGTAAAGCTGAAAGTTAGATTAGGTTCTAAATATACCGTAATTGCCTTTTCTATTTTTTCAATTTGAGATGCATTTAATTCAATATCACTTACATACTCGATTTCAAAAGAATCTAATTGCATTTGTTTGATGATAAATTCTTTAACGTTTCCATCGTCTTCAATAATGCTTTTGGTTACATAATAAAAGGTTAAGCCCGGTGCTTTTTTTCCGCTTGGTAAGAGAGCAATATCATTGGTCCTTCCAATAAGTTTTTTTAGAATGGGTTTCTGCGGAGTACTTTTTTCATCCAGAATTCCGATATCGCCAATATCATATCTGATAAAGGGATGTGCCTTATTGAACAAAGATGTAATCACAATCCTGCCTTCTTTTCCATAGGGAAGAATCTGATTGTTTTCATCTAAAATTTCTACAAAAAGTGTTTCTGAATTGACCTGCCATTCGCCTTTTAAGTTTTCAAAAGCAATCAAATCGAGTTCTGAAGCGCCGTATTCATTGATAACTGGAATTCCGAATTGTTTTTCTAAAAGTTTTTTATCGGATTCGAAAAGCATTTCCGAAGTAACAAAACAAGCTTTTAAAGAGGGACAAACTTCTTTTAAGATAAGATTTTTTTGCTCTAAATACTTAGCAAATAAAACAATCGAACTCGTGTAACCGTTGATATAATCAAATTTTTTAGTTTTGAATTTTTGCAAAAACTTTTCCAGAACGCCATCAGATAGATCGAAAACCGGAAATCGGAAACGATGAGTCAGAAAATCTTTAATTCGTTCTTTATAATATCCGGTAAAATTCATCGGAATACCATAGAATCGAGCCTGATACGAGCGATTAAAATCGATATCGTACCAGCCAAAACGCATAAAAATGGAAGTCCAGGTCAGGGAATGGCAATGTTTATCTTTGGCAAAAACAAAAGGAGTTCCACTGGATCCGGAAGTTTTGTTGAGGTACACATTTTTTAAGGTGTAGCCTTTTGAAAGCCTTTCTTCCAGTGGTTTTTGTAAATTTTGTTTGTTAAGGATGGGTAAATTTTCCCATTCCAATTTAGTATTGCCTCCAGCCAATTCCTGATAGAAAGAATTGTTTTTCAAATGAAAAGCTACGATTTCTTCTTTTCTGTTCTGAAGAAAATGTGTATACTGTTCTTCCGATAAATTTCGGATTTCATCCAATTGCGTTTTGGCTTTCTTTATCGGAAAACCATTTAATTGCAGCGAAATATCGAAAAGAGAAATCATTTGAAGAGCTAATTTTCGTCAAAAATAATACTATCAAATTACTAACAGAGAACAATCAATAACTTTTTAAGATTTAATTATTTTTTACGTGTAAAAGCAATTATTTTTGCACCACAACTAAATACAACTACACCATGACAATTTTACTATTGGGATCGGGCGGAAGAGAACATGCTTTTGCCTGGAAAATGACTCAGAGTCCGCTTTGCGAAAAACTTTTTGTTGCACCTGGAAATGCTGGAACGTCGGCAATTGCTACAAATGTTGCAATGTCTCCAACAGATTTTGATGCAATCAAAGCATTTGTAATTCAGGAGAATGTAAAAATGGTAGTCGTAGGCCCGGAAGATCCTTTGGTTAAAGGGATTTACGATTATTTTAAAAACGATGAGAGCTTACAACATATTCCGGTTATTGGGCCATCAAAATTGGGAGCTCAGTTAGAAGGAAGTAAAGAGTTTGCTAAAGAGTTTTTAATGAAACATAATATTCCAACTGCTGCTTACGACAGTTTTACGGCTGAAACGGTAGAGAACGGATGTGCTTTTTTAGAAACATTACAACCTCCATACGTTTTAAAGGCTGATGGTTTGGCTGCAGGAAAGGGAGTTTTGATTATTCAGGATTTAGAAGAAGCTAAAACAGAATTGAGAAACATGCTGGTTCACGAAAAATTCGGAGCAGCGAGTTCAAAAGTGGTAATCGAAGAATTTTTGGACGGAATTGAATTAAGCTGTTTTGTTTTGACTGATGGGAAAAGCTATAAAATCCTTCCAACAGCAAAAGATTACAAACGTATTGGTGAAGGCGATACAGGTTTAAATACAGGTGGAATGGGAGCTGTTTCTCCGGTTCCTTATGTTGACGCTGTTTTGATGGAAAAAATTGAAACACGTATCGTAAAACCAACTATCGAAGGATTTCAGAAGGATGGAATTGAGTATAAAGGATTCGTATTTATTGGTTTGATCAATGTAAAAAATGAACCGATTGTAATTGAGTACAACGTAAGAATGGGAGATCCTGAGACTGAAGTGGTAGTACCGAGATTAGAATCTGATTTAGTGGAATTGTTTCTTTCGGTAGCCAATCAAAAATTAGATACATTCGAATTAAAAGTTGATCCAAGAAGTGCAACTACCATTATGGTGGTTTCTGGTGGATATCCTGAAGAATTTGAAAAAGGAAAAGTAATTAGCGGTTTAGAAAATATTGAAGATTCTATTGTTTTTCATGCAGGTACAAAATTAGAAAACGATAGTATCGTGAGTAATGGAGGACGAGTATTAACGGTAACTTCTTATGGAGACGATTTCCAACAGGCCATAAAAAAATCTTATCAAAACATAGATAAACTAAGCTTTGATAAGATGTATTTTAGAAAAGATATCGGCTTCGACTTACTTTAAAAAAGAGTGAGCCGTAGTATCTTGGTTTTCTGTTCCGGCATCATCAAAAATGCGTAATTGTTTAATCCAATAAACGATTGCGCATGAACAGATGATCATAAAAATCCAGTTGATAGTATTAGCACCAAACCATGTAACAAGTTCCAAACGACGTAAAAAATCAAGCGGTGCGAATAAAATGTTAACGAATAAGTACTGTATTCCTTCAAAAAAAGCTGTCATAATTTTATAAAATTATATGTTATTTATTGTTGTGTAACGCATTGAAACCAGAAGTCTGTTAGCAGAATCTTTTTTCAACTTGTTGGTTTTCCTTTTTAAACAAGTATTATATTTACAATCACAAAAGTATAAAATATCCTTATGATAACAAGTGTTTTTAAAAAATCTACACCATTAAATTATTCATTGGTCGTAATTTTAATACTGGTTTTCTTTTTTTTGTTTCAAATTCAGGAACCTTCCTGGATAACATCTTATTTTTTGGCATTCCAAAAAGTGAGCTTGTTGTGCTTTATTTTGGCCTCATTTTTCCTGATAAATTTTATCGTAAAAAAGAACGGACTCAGTAAAGACAATGGATACGCGATATTTTTTTACTTATTGTTTCTATTGTTTTTCCCCACAATATTCAACAATTCCAATGTAATATATGGTAACTTTTTTATACTTCTGGCACTTCGAAGATTGATTTCGCTACAGTCGTTGAAAGCTTCTAAAGAAAAAATATTTGATGCATCATTTTGGATTTTAATAGCTTCTTTGTTTCAATTTTGGTGTATTCTTTTCCTGATTTTAGTTTTTATCTCGATAGTTTTCCATGTTTCCAGAGATTATAGAAACTGGATTTTACCTTTTATAGCACTTGTGGCAGTGTCCATAATCTTTTTATTGGTCTCTTTAATTTTCCATATCGACATCACAGATTTTTTTCAGGAACGTGCCGTAATCGATTTTAATATTGATTATTTTAAGAGCAATTATGAAAATGGAGCACTTTCAATCTATGTGGCCGTAGCCTTATTTTTTGTAGTTTCGATGCTGACCACATTATCAAATCGACCACAAATAGTGCATTCTTCATACAAAAAAGTAGTAGCTTGTTTCTTTATTGCAGCCTTTGTTTATATTCTATCGCCGGATAAAAGTAACGATTTGCTCTTTTTTAGTGTTGCGCCTTTGACGATCATGGCAGCAAGTCATGTAGAGTATATGCAGCAAAAACTCAATAACGAAATTGTTTTTTATGTATTGATTTTGTGCAGTTTATTTACATTTTTTTCTCAATTATAATTTACTTCCATAAGCAAGATCTCCGGCATCGCCAAGACCCGGAACGATATAATTTTTTTCATTTAGCTTTTCGTCTAAAGAAGCGACCCATAAATGACAGTTTTCCGGAAGATTTTCTTCCAGAAAAGCAACACCTTCTGGCGCAGCAATAACTACAACAATATGAATCTCTTTTGGAGTGGCATTTTGAATTAGCTTTTCGTGAACAGCAACAATCGACTGACCCGTTGCCAACATTGGATCAAGAAGTAAAACAGTCTTGTCGTTTATGTTTGAAACAGCTTGGTATTCAACCCGAATTTCGAATTCGGCATCGTTATTTGGATGGTATCGGCAAGCCGAAACAAAACTATTCTCCGCATGGTCAAAGTAATTTAAAAAACCGTTATGCAACGGTAAACCAGCTCTTAAAATGGAACATAAAACTAAATCACTCTCTATTTCAGTCGTATTTTTAATGCCAAGCGGAGTTTGAATTTCAACATTTTTATAAGCCAGATCCTTACTCAGTTCATAAGCCATAATTTCGCCAATTCGTTCAATATTTCTTCGGAAACGCATGCTGTCGTTCTGAACATTAACATTTCTGATTTGGCCTAAAAAGTGATTTAATACGCTGTTATTTTTGGAGATATAATGAATTTTCATACTGAATTTTTAGAATTATGGATAGATTGTAGTGCAATAACGAAAAATTAATCGTTTTCTTCACACCATAAAAGTATAAAAAGTATCTTTGTGTCTCTAATAAATAAAGACATGTTTTCAAAATTAGCATATTCTGTTTTCGAACAAAGCATCAAAGATTATCACCAATTTGATAATGTTGATCAACCTATAAACAATCCTTACCCAAAGGATAAGTTTGAGCATTTATTGTATTTAAAAAACTGGATTGACACTGTTCAATGGCATTTTGAGGATATTATCCGTGATCCGCAAATTGATCCGGTAGCGGCTTTGACTCTGAAAAGAAGAATTGATGCCTCAAACCAGGAACGTACAGATATGGTGGAATACATTGACAGCTACTTTTTGCAAAAATACAGCGATGTAAAAGTAAAAGATGGTGCAAAAATCAATTCCGAAAGTCCTGCTTGGGCTTTTGATAGATTGTCTATTTTAGCGTTAAAAATTTATCACATGCATGAAGAAGCTACTCGTGCTGAAGCTTCACAAGAGCACAGAGATAAATGTCAGGAGAAATTAAATGTACTTTTAGAACAAAGAAGTGACTTATCGACTGCAATTGATGATTTATTGACTGACATTGAAAATGGAGATAAATTCATGAAAGTGTACAAACAAATGAAAATGTACAATGACGATGAATTGAATCCTGTTTTATATCAAAATAAAAAATAATTTGGCAGAGTTGTCCAATACAATAAAGCATATAGCCGTCATGAGACTATCCGCAATGGGAGATGTAGCCATGACGGTTCCTGTTTTACGCACTTTTGTGAAGCAGTATCCAACGGTTAAAATCACCGTTATTTCACGACCGTTTTTTAAACCATTTTTTGAAGGAATCCCGAATCTTGAGTTTTTTGCTTTTGATGAAAAGCAGCGTCACAAAGGATTTGCAGGGCTACTTAGATTATACAGTGATGTAAAAAAACTCAAAATCGATGCTTTTGCAGACCTTCATAATGTTCTGAGATCCAAAATTGTAAGTCTCCTTTTTGCTTTAAGCGGAAAAAAAAGAGCCACAGTGGACAAAGGACGTGAAGGTAAAAAAGAATTAACCCGTGCCGAGAATAAAATTTTTGCACAATTGCCAACCATGTTTGAAAGGCATGCAAAAGTATTTGAAAAACTTGGTTTTCCTTTAGACATATCAAATCCTGAATTCCCGCAAAAAGCAAAATTAAGCCCGGATATTTTAGAAATTATTGGCGATCAAAACCAAAAATTAATTGGGATTGCACCCTTCGCACAATACAATTCCAAAGTATATCCACAAGATTTAATGCAGGAAGTAATTGCAAAATTGGCGGAAAATAAAACGTATACCATTTTACTTTTTGGTGGAGGAAAGAAAGAAATTGAAATCCTGGATTCGTTTGCACAATCCTTTGAAAATGTAGTTAATGTGGCTGGAAAAATTAAATTTCAACAGGAATTACAACTCATTAGTAATTTAGACGTAATGCTTTCTATGGATTCCGGAAATGCACATATTGCGGCAATGCTGGGAGTAAAAGTCATTACACTTTGGGGTGCTACACATCCGTATGCGGGATTTTTACCATTCGGACAAACAATGGAAAATGCTTTGATTTCAGACAGAAATCAATATCCTAAATTACCAACATCTGTTTATGGAAACAAAATCGTTGAAGGTTATGAAGACGCTATGAGATCGATTTCGCCCAAAGATATAGTCAAGAAGATTCAATTAAGCATATAATCCATTTAAATCATAAAGAAAGTAGCCAACTGTTTTCTTTTTGTTTTTATTAGCAACGATTACAACAAAATGATTTTCTTTTTCTGTAGACAATAAAATGTGCTCAAAATCTTCCGTTGAATTTCTGTAGATTTTGTGCACCAATTGTGACTCTTTAATTTTATTCGATAGTATTTTAGCCGCTTTTAATTTGCTTATGTAGGGCCAGATATTAAAAGTATTCTTCTCAGAAACATTTATTTCAGTCATTTTACCAATCATTGTTGCACTATATTTTTCTTTGGTAAGCAATTTGGGACCTTTTTTATTTTGTTGTTTCTTAATTATAAAGTAGATACAAAAAAGAGCTGTTATTACAAAAAGTGCTATAAATGATAAACGAAGTAAGTGATGTATTGTCATAATATTTAAGATTTAAACGTGTTGACAAATTCGATTTAGCCCTACATATCTACACAAAAACATATGAGATTGTGATTGCTATAATTTTACCTCTAATATAATAAAAATTCAGCAATATTTTATCGAAAAAATGCTTTTATTGTAATTGTAATTAGAGCCAAATTTTTTCATCCCGGCATCTGCTATAAATATAACTTTTTAGATTCGAAATTGTGACTTGATAATTTGGTGCTTCATAACCAAATCGTTCATGTTCCATTTGTTCTTTTTCGACAGCATCGCAGCCTTTTATAACTTCTTTAAGCATATCCAGCATGGCGAGTTCTTTATTGTTTGTCTTCTGAAATTTAAATTCTATAAGTTCATCCTGAAGTTCTTCACAATATTCCACAAGTTTTTCAACTTCAGGTTCTTCTAGAAGATATTCTTTATTTTTAAAAATTTCCTGTACAGATTTCATAACGTAAATTTTAAGTTCCAAATTCAAATTTTACAAAGATTGCTAATAATTATAAAACAAAAAAAATTCCAAATCCCAATTGTAAGTTTGGGATTTGGAATTTGAATATTTTGAGATTTTAACGATTAAACATCATCATAATCTACATAAATAGACTCTGAAGTAGGATGTGCCTGGCAGGTTAAAATTAAACCTTCAGCAATTTCGCTATCCGTTAAAATCGAGTTTTTAGTCATTTCAGCACTTCCGGAAGTTACACGAGCCAGACAGCTGCTGCAAATTCCTCCCTGACAAGAGTATGGCGCGTCGATTCCTTGTTTTAAAGCGGCATCAAGGATGGTTTGCTTTTGAGACATTTCGAATGTAACTTCGTCATCATCAACCAAAACCGTAATTTTTGTATGCCCTTCTAAGGAAGTATTGATTTTATTTTCCTGAGTAGAAGAAGTAAAAAGTTCAAATTTAATTGCGGATTCTTTTACATTCTTTTCCTTTAAAATTGCCGAAACCGTATCGATCATTTCTTCAGGACCACACAAGAAAAATTTGTCAAATTGTAATTCTTTGTGTTTGTTATTCAGTACAAAATTTACTGCCGATTTATCAATTCTTCCAAACAAAGCATTTTCAGCCTTAGCCTGACTAAAAACATAATGGATGAAAAAACGGCCTACATACTGTAATTGTAAATCGTGTAGTTCCTGATGGAAAATAGTATCTTCAGGAGTTTTGTTTCCATAAACCAATACAAATGAACTTTTTGGCTCACTTTTTAAAACCGATTTAATAATAGAAAGTACCGGAGTAATTCCGCTTCCGGCCACAAAAGCCGCATAGTTTTTTTGTCTTTCAGCATCTGGCTCAAAAGTAAATTTTCCTTCCGGATGACCTACTTCAAGAACATCTCCAGCCTTAAGTTTCGTATTGGCAAATTGAGAAAACAAACCATTTTTTACTGCTTTTACAGCAATGCGTAATTCGCTGCTTTCCGGTGCAGAACAAATAGAATAAGCACGACGAATCTCTTGGTTATCAAGAGTTAGTTTTAAATTTATGTATTGTCCGGCTATAAATTTATAGTCTGATTTTAGTTCTTCGGGAACATTAAAAAGTACAGAAACAGCATCGGCAGTTTCGCGTTTTACCTCTTTAATTATTAGTTTTAAGAATGAAGGCATGATTGTATTTTTTATGCAAAAGTAGCAAACGACAGTTAATTGACAGGCACTAAACGATTATTTTTAACTTTTTTTGTAACGTTTTCTTACATTTGATCACATACTAGAAAACTCAAAACAAATAACCATGATTAAAAAGTTTATTTATCTGGAATGGAAAGCCTTTGTTAGATCTGCATCATTTGGCACAAGTGTCGTGATGAAAGTTTTATTAGGTTTTTTAATGGTCTATTTTTCCTTGCTTTTTGTTGGAGCTGGAATAGGAGCATTCTATATTTTAAAAAAAATGAAACTGGAGCCTCTGGTGACAATCAACCAATTTTTGATTTATTATTTTCTTTTCGATCTGGTAGTTCGTTTATTGATGCAGGCAATTCCGGTTTTGAATATTAAACCATTATTGATTCTACCGTTCAGAAAATCGACCATTGTTCATTTTTCATTAGGCAAAACAGCATTGTCTTTTTTCAATTGGGTTCATGCACTGTTTTTTATTCCTTTTTCAATAGTGTTAGTTTTAGAAGGGTATGATCTTTTGGGAGTTATCTTCTGGTTTTTAGCGGCATTCTCCTTAATTTATATCAACAATTTTTTGAATATTATTCTAAGTAATATCGACAAGTTGTTTGTCGTTTTTGTTGGAGCAATTATCGCTTTAGGAGCCGCTCAGTATTATAAACTCTTTGATATTACCAGTTTTACAACGCCAATTTTCCAAGGTTTTTATGCAACAAAAGGATTGTTTTTGATTCCTGCTTTGATTCTGATAGGACTCTATCTGTTTACCTTCAAATATTTCAAGAATAATTTGTTTTTAGATGCAGGACTTTCGCAAAAAGAAGATATCGCTACCACTGAAAACCTTTCGTGGCTGAATCAATTCGGGACTTTAGGAACCTTTCTTAAAAACGATATCAAATTGATTAAGAGAAACAAAAGATCAAAAACGACTCTGGTAATGAGTTTTATCTTTTTGTTTTACGGACTTATCTTTTTCGGAAACAAACAACAGCCCGAGGTGATGACCATCTTTGCCGGAATATTTGTTTCTGGTGGATTCTTATTTGTCTTCGGACAATTTGTACCGAGTTGGGATAGTTCGTATTACCAATTAATGATGACGCAGAATATTCCGTATCGCGGATACATAACGTCAAAATGGTGGCTGATTGTTATTGCTACTTTCATCTCTACAATACTGGCGTCTTTTTATCTTTTCTTTGGATGGCAAATTTATTTAACGGTTGTTGTTGGAGCAATTTACAATATAGGAGTCAATTCGCATCTGGTACTTTTGGGCGGTGCTTTTACAAAAACGCCAATTGATTTGAGTTCGGCGGGAGGGGCCTTTGGAGATAAAAAAGCGTTTAATGTTAATGCAATGCTACTGACATTACCAAAGATATTAGTGCCTTTAGGACTTTATGGAATCGGATTGTATTTAGGGAATAAAACCATAGGATTAGCACTTGTAGCCGGTGCCGGAGTTTTAGGTTTTGCTTTTAAAGAAAAAGTATTTTCACTGATCGAAAAAAGATATAAAATAGAGAAGTACAGCACTATAAGCGCTTATAAACAAAAAAACTAATTAGTTAATTAGAAAATGTGTCAATTAGAAAATTGATAGCATATAATTGGAAATCAATTAAATTAACGATTAATCAAATCAACAATTAAACTTTCAAAAATGATACAAGTAAACCAACTTTCAAAAAAATATAACGATACAACAGTTTTAAACATAAACAATCTTGAAATTCCAAAAGGGCAGAGCTTCGGATTAGTAGGAAATAACGGGGCAGGAAAAACCACTTTTTTCAGCTTGTTACTCGATTTGATTCAGCCTTCAACCGGAAATATAGTAAACAACAATATTCAGGTGAATGCAAACGAGCACTGGAAATCCTTCACAGGATCTTTTCTCGATGAAAGTTTTTTGATTGGGTATTTAACTCCTGAGGAATATTTTTATTTTATTGGGGATTTACGTCACCAGAACAAAGCCGATATTGATGCCTTATTACAGCAGCATGAAGAGTTTTTTAACGGAGAAATCCTGAACAACAAAAAATATTTGAGAGATTTATCTAAGGGAAATCAGAAGAAAGTAGGTATCATTGCTACACTTATCGGTAACCCTGAAGTTGTTATTTTAGATGAACCTTTTGCAAATCTGGATCCGACAACGGTAAGCCGATTAAAAAAGATTATTAAAGATTTGGCAGATAATCCAAACGTTACTGTGCTGGTTTCCAGTCATGATTTGCAGCATACCGTAGAGGTTTGTGACCGAATAGTAGCCTTAAATAAAGGAGAAATTGTAAAAGATATTCAAACTTCAAAAGAAACCTTACAAGAACTGGAGTTGTTTTTTGCAGTATAAGTTTCTATATTTCAAAAAGAAGCGTATTTTTACAAGTCAATATACTAAAAATCCTTTTTAGAAGTTAATTGATATAAACTCTTTTCTATTGAAAAAGAATATTCTTA
Source organism: Flavobacterium lipolyticum (assembly GCF_020905335.1). Lineage (NCBI taxonomy): Bacteria > Pseudomonadati > Bacteroidota > Flavobacteriia > Flavobacteriales > Flavobacteriaceae > Flavobacterium > Flavobacterium lipolyticum. The sequence continues at coordinate 1,926,814 of NZ_JAJJMN010000001.1, forward strand.
AATATAGTTTTTTTATTGTTTTTTTATTCTTTTTGATAGCCTGTTCTACCAAGAAAAATAATTTTTTGGCCAGAAATTCCCATGCGCTAAGTACAAAATATAACATTCTGTACAATGGCGGAATTGGTCTTGACAAAGGATTAAAGGCTGTTCATGCGAATAATCAGGATAACTTCTGGAAAATGCTTCCGATCGAAAAGATGCAGTTTGATGAGAATTTTTCACAAGGGGATAAACCCAAAAATGCTGATTTCGAAAAAGCGGAGACCAAGGCTACAAAAGCGATTCAGAAGCATTCCATGAATATTGGAGGAAGAGAGCGAAATTCACAAATAGACGAAGCATATTTAATGCTTGGGAAAGCCAGATACTACGATCAGAGGTTTATTCCGGCTTTGGAGGCATTCAATTATATTTTGTACAAATACCCAAACAGCAGTAATATTTATACTGCGAAAATCTGGCGCGAGAAAACCAATATGCGTTTAGGTAATGATGCCATTGCGGTAAAAAATATCAATCTGCTCTTAAAAAATACAGATCTGAACAAGCAGACATTTTCGGATGCGAATGCTTTATTGGCAGAAGCGTATTTAAATTTGGAAAAAAAGGACAGTGCGGTTGCTAAACTTAAAATCGCTGAGGAGTTTACCAGAATAAATGAAGACCGTGCACGTTACCGTTTTATCTTAGGTCAGATGTATCAGGAAGCCGGAATAAGAGACAGCGCCTTCTATTACTATGACGGTGTAATTGACATGAACAGAAAAGCGGATCGAAAATACATGATGCATGCCTATGCAAAAAAGGCGCAAATGTTTGATTATAAAAATGGAGATCAGGATTTGTTTTTAGAAATGTACAATAAGTTAGTGGCAGATCGTGAAAACAGACCTTATTTGGATGTTTTATTTTATGAAATGGGAGTCTTCTTTGATAAAAATGAGGAGCAACAGGATGCTTTGGTTTTCTACAACAGGTCATTGGGAAGAAAATCAAAAGACCCTTACTTGGTAGCGTCGACTTATAGAAATATTGGCGACATGTATTTTAAGAATACCAACTACACTATCGCTGCCAAATATTATGACAGTACGTTAGTAAAATTAGATCCTAAATCCAGAGAGTTTGCTTTTATTGAAAAAAACAGAAAAAATCTGGACAACGTTATCAAGTACGAAGCAATTGCAAAACGTAACGATAGTATCATAAAAGTATATGGTTTGTCTCCGACTGACAGAAAAAATTATTTTAATGATTATATCGCTGTTCTCAAAGAAAAAGACGAGGAGAAACGAATTTTAGAAGAAAAAGAAAAGGAAAAACTGGCCAATATCGATCGTAATACAAATGCTAATGGAGGACCAACAGCGGTTAATCCTCAGTCAGTTGGAACGGCTAATCCCGGAATAGGAGCATTTAATCCGCCGCCAGGAAATGAAACGGCAAGTACCGGTACCAGTACTTTTTATTTTTACAATCCTACCACAGTTGCTTACGGAAAATTACAGTTTAAGAAATTATGGGGTAATAGAGTTTTAGAAGGCAACTGGAGATTGGCCGCTGCGAAATCAGCCAATAATGCCGCATTAAATGATACTTTAAATAAAAATGCGGCAAATACTCTCAAAGATTCTATAGTTATTGAAAAATATACTACAGATTTCTACGAAAAACAGCTCCCTCAAACACAAGCTGCAATCGATAGTATTGGTGTAGAACGCAATTTTGCGTACTATCAATTAGGACTTATTTACAAAGAAAAATTTAAGGAATACAATCTGGCGAGTGACAAACTGGAACAATTATTAAAAAATAAGCCGGAAGAAAAATTGATTTTACCGGCGATGTATAACTTGTACAAAATATATCAAATTACAAATCCTGCCCGCGCCGAAAGGATAAAATCAGATATTACAAACAATTATCCGACTTCACGATACGCTCAAATTTTGAACAATACCAATGCGGGCGATTTAGCATCACCGGATAAAGAGTACCAAAAATGGTATAAATTGTTTCAGGAGGAGCAGTTTGATACCGTCTTGGATAATATTGACAATCTGATCAATCAATATTCAGGTGATGAAATTGTTTCTAAGTATGAATTGTTAAAAGCCAATACCTTAGGAAAAGTAAATGGTTTAACCGCATACAAAAAAGGTTTAGAATCAGTTGCCGATAATTATCCAAACAGTGATGAAGGAAAAAATGCGCGCGAGATTTTAGAAAAGCAAATACCAGTTTTAGAAAAACTTGATTTTACTTCAGTTGACAGTAAAAACTGGAAAATTGTATATGTAGTTGCTAATAACGACACTAAAACCCGTCAAAAGATTGAAGAAGCGATCAGAGTCTTTTTATTAGTTGAAAATTATGAGAGATTGACAACTTCTTTTGATAAATACAATAGAACTGAAAGTTTTGTGGTGATTCACGGTTTAAAATCAGAGGCATACGCCAGAGATATTTCAGGAGTTTTTAGAGATGATAAAAAGTATAAAATACCGAATCCCGCAATTATCATATCGAGTGATAATTACAAATTGATTCAAATTAAGAAAAACCTCGATACCTACTTAGCCCCCAAAACACCATAATCATGTTTGATAAAGTAAAAAAAAACGGAACAGAACTTTTAGGAAAAACGAATCGAATAGTTGAAGGAACCTCTATTGTAGGAGACATTGTTGCTAAAGACGATTTTAGACTGGACGGAGAATTGATAGGAAATTTTACTTCGCAGGGCAAACTGGTTATAGGAGCCTCCGGCATTGTAAAAGGCGAAATTGTTTGTAATAATGCTGATATTGAAGGCGTATTTCAGGGAAAAATTAAAGTTTTAGAAGTCCTTAATATAAAAGCATCGGCACAGATTCATGGAGAAGTTGCCATAGGAAAACTGTCTATTGAACCAGGCGCAAATTTTACCGCTACCTGTACCATGTTAGCTCATACTAAAGATGTAACCCTAAAAGATGGAAAAGGAACCGAACAAAAACAAAAGGAACAAGTGGCTTCCGCTCATTAATATTCCCGTTCAAATGGGGATTATTATTTTTTTATTTTCCTATTTTGGTACCTGGCTGGATGAAAATCATCCCAGTCCAAAATTAGATTACAACACCATTTTTGTCATGATTGGAGTTGGATTGGCTTTGTACAATGTAATTCGTCAAGTTAACGAAATCAATAAAACAAAGTAAATCATCTTTTAAACGGCTTGAAATAAATATTGCATCTTTGCAAAAAAAAATCAAATGCTTTTAAAAAATTACAAACCCATTTTATATTTATTCTTTTTTGCTTTGGCGGCTTACTTATTGCACAAAGCACTTTTTTCAGTTTTAGAAATTAATACCCAAAACTTTTATTATAGTACAGCCTTTTTGTATTTGATTTTTTTCGCACTGTCGGCATTTTTATACCTTATATTATTAGTAGTAAAAAAGAAGAATTTTGAAATTGTCGGAATGGCTTTCCTGTTCGGGACCGCCAGCCAAATGTTATTGGCCTATTTAATTTTAAGACCGATTTTGGAAAACAAAAGTGGCGAGATGATGGTTGAAAAAATCAATTTTTTTATAACATTTATTTTGTTTTTGTTATTTCAGACGCTTTTAACTGTCCGATTATTAAATGAAAAGCATTAAAATGGGGATTATGCAAAAGAAGGTTCAAAAATAATTTTTCATATCCTTTTGAATATTAATAAAAAATGTACCTTTGCACCAAATTTTAGAAACGTAAAAAATAAGATTTTTAACAGATATGGTGATTTCAAACAAACCGCTCAAATTTATTCTTGCAGCTTTAGTAGCTTGTTCTCCAGTAATGAGTTTTGCAAATTCAGAGAATGACTCAACGCATGTACATGCTGAAGCCGCTCATGAAGAAAAAGTAATTTCACATAACGCGCCGTCGGAAGAGGAGCATGCAGCTCTTGACCCAAAAGCAAAAGTGGACGCTTTTATTGATCATCACTTACAAGATTCTCATGATTTTGTTTTCTTCTCAGATGAAAAAGAAAATAAACATTACGGTTTTCCATTACCTGTAATTCTTATTGACGGAGGTTTGAAAATTTTCTCTTCTTCAAAATTACACCACGGTGAAGCAGTTGCTGAAGTTGACGGAAACTTCTACAAATTAGTTCACGGTAAAATTTACAAAACAGATGCTGCGGGAACTATTACTTTTAATGACCACGGACATCCTGAAAACGAAAAACCATTAGATTTTTCGATTACAAAAAATGTAGTGTCAATGCTTTTTGTTTCGGTATTATTATTTTTAATGTTTACCGGATTAGCGAAGTCTTATAAAAAAGGACCAATCCCAACTGGTTTCGGAAGAGTATTAGAACCGCTTATTATTTTCATCAGAGATGAGATCGCTGTTCCAAATATTGGAGAGAAAAAATACAGAAAATTTATGGGTTACCTTTTAACGGTGTTTTTCTTTGTATGGTTGTTAAACTTATTAGGTATGACTCCACTTGGAATTAACGTTACAGGAAATATTGCAATCACAGTTTGTTTAGCTGCGTTTACTTTTATCATTACTCAGTTTAGTGCTAACAAAGATTATTGGGGACACATTTTCTGGATGCCAGGAGTACCAGTTCCGATGAAAATTATTTTAGCTCCGATCGAAGTTTTAGGTACATTAACAAAACCATTTGCATTATTAATTCGTTTGTATGCAAATATTACTGCAGGTCACGTAGTAATTATGAGTTTGATCGCGATGATTTTCGTAGGTAAAAATTTAGCAGCAGATTTGCCAATCTCTTTAGGACTAACATTATTTATTTCGGTAATTGAAGTTTTAGTTGCATTTTTGCAAGCGTTTATTTTCACAATGTTATCGTCATTATTTATAGGTATGGCTGTTGCAGATCACGACCATGATCATGGACACGGACACGATGATAATGTTATTATTTAATTTAGAAGTTTAATTTTATATATATAAATACTTATGGGAACAATTCCAACTTTAGTAGGTGCAGGTTTAGTAGTAATCGGTGCTGGTTTAGGTCTAGGTAAAATCGGTGGATCTGCTATGGACGCTATTGCTCGTCAGCCAGAAGCTGCTGGTAAAATTCAAACTGCGATGATTATTATCGCGGCTTTATTAGAAGGTTTAGCATTTGCTGCTTTGATCTTAGGAAAATAATAAAGAAAGAACTAACAACATCTTTAACGGTTGGTTAAAGGTGTTGTTACTTTTAAAAAAAGAAATTAAATATTTAATATAGTTATAAAATGGATAAGTTAATTAACGATTTTTCATTCGGTTTATTCTTTTGGCAAGCACTAATCTTGTTGGTTTTGATTTTACTTTTAGTAAAGTTTGCCTGGAAACCAATTATGGAATCTATTACAGCAAGAGAAGAAGGTATTAAAGATGCATTACTTTCTGCAGAAAATGCAAAGAGAGAAATGGAAAACTTACAAGCTGACAATCAAAGAATTTTGAATGAAGCTCGTGCAGAGCGTGACGCGATGCTAAAAGAAGCTCGTGAAATGAAAGAGAAAATGATTGCTGATTCTAAAAACGAAGCACAAGAAGCGGGTCAAAAAATGATCGAGCAAGCTAAAGCTGCTATCGAAAGTGAAAAGAATGCTGCTATGGCTGAATTGAAATCACAAGTTTCAACTTTATCATTAAGCATCGCTGAAAAATTATTGAAAGAAGAATTATCTAACAAAGAATCTCAAACTAAATTAGTAGAGAAAATGTTAGGTGACGTAAAGCTAAACTAAGATTATGGCAAGTACAAGAGCAGCAATTCGTTATGCAAAAGCAATTCTGGACTTAGCAAACTCTAAAGGTGTTGCCGAAGCTGTCAATAACGATATGAAGTCAATTGCAACGGCAATTGAGAGTAATGAAGAATTAAGTGCCTTTATTCAAAACCCAACTACAAAAGTTGAAGTTAAAGAAAGTGCTCTTTTAGAAGTTTTTGCAGATGTAAATGGTGTAACTAAAGGGTTATTTCATTTATTATTTGAAAACAAAAGATTTGAAATTCTGGAAGCTATCGCTTTAGAATACAAAAAAATATTTGACGAAGGTAATGGTGTTGAAGTAGCAAAAGTTACAACAGCAATCCCAATGGATGCCGCTTTAGAAGCTAAAGTTTTGGCAAAAGTGGCAACTTTATCAGATAAAAAAATAACAATTGAAAATACAGTAGACCCATCTATCATTGGAGGGTTTATTTTAAGAATAGGGGATCAACAATACAATGCTTCTGTTGCAAACAGATTGCAGGTATTAAAAAGAGAGTTAAGTAATTAGTTTTATTACACATAAAAGTGTCTAAATTATAAATTAAGATGGCGGAAATCAAACCTGCTGAAATTTCAGCAATATTAAGAAAGCAAGTAGAAGGTTTTGAATCTGGTGCTACGCTAGAGGAAGTAGGAACAGTACTTCAAGTTGGAGACGGTATTGCTCGTATTTACGGGCTATCGAATGTACAATATGGTGAGTTAGTTGAATTTGACAACGGACTTGAAGCTATTGTATTGAACCTTGAAGAAGACAACGTTGGTGTGGTACTTTTAGGACCATCAACTGGAATCAAAGAAGGATCAACAGCAAAAAGAACGCAACGTATTGCTTCTCTTAAAGTAGGTGAGCAAATGGTAGGACGTGTAGTAAACACTCTTGGTTTTCCAATTGATGGAAAAGGACCAATTGGTGGAGACTTATACGAAATGCCTTTAGAAAGAAAAGCACCTGGTGTTATCTTCCGTCAGCCGGTAACGGAGCCATTACAAACAGGAGTAAAAGCAGTTGATGCTATGATCCCGGTTGGTCGTGGACAACGTGAGCTTGTAATTGGTGACCGTCAAACAGGTAAATCAACTGTTTGTATCGATACAATCTTAAATCAAAAAGAATTTTATGATGCAGGAAAACCTGTATTCTGTATATATGTTGCAATTGGGCAAAAAGCTTCAACTGTAGCAGGAATTGCTAAAATGTTAGAAGAAAAAGGTGCAATGGCTTATACAGTTATTGTTGCAGCTAATGCTTCTGATCCAGCTCCAATGCAAGTTTATGCTCCTTTCGCAGGTGCTGCAATTGGAGAGTATTTTAGAGATTCAGGTCGTCCGGCTTTAATTGTTTATGACGATTTATCTAAACAAGCTGTTGCTTACCGTGAGGTTTCTCTTTTATTAAGAAGACCACCGGGACGTGAGGCTTACCCTGGAGACGTTTTTTACTTACACTCTCGTTTATTAGAGCGTGCTTGTAAAGTAATTGCTGATGATGGAATTGCTAAAAACATGAACGATTTACCAGATTCTATCAAGTCTATCGTAAAAGGTGGTGGTTCGTTAACGGCATTACCAATTATCGAAACTCAGGCTGGTGACGTTTCTGCATATATCCCAACAAACGTAATTTCGATTACAGATGGTCAGATTTTCCTTGATGGAGATTTGTTCAACTCTGGAGTTCGTCCTGCGATCAACGTAGGTATCTCTGTATCTCGTGTTGGAGGTAATGCTCAGATTAAATCAATGAAAAAAGTTTCAGGAACTTTAAAATTAGATCAAGCTCAATTCCGTGAATTAGAAGCTTTCGCTAAATTTGGTTCTGACTTAGATTCAGTTACTTTAAACGTAATTGAAAAAGGAAAAAGAAACGTTGAAATCTTAAAACAAGGTTTAAATGATCCTTATCCTGTTGAAAATCAAGTAGCTATTATTTATGCAGGTTCTAAAAACTTATTAAGAAACGTACCTGTAAATAAAGTAAAAGAATTTGAAGCTGATTTCTTAGCTTACTTAAACAGCAAACATAAAGATACGCTTAACGCGTTAAAAGCTGGTAAGTTAGATGACAACATTACTGATGTTATCGAAAAAGCAGCAAAAGAAATTTCAGCAAAATATAACTAATTAGATAATTAGTGAATTAGATAATTAGTGAATGTTCCGCATTTTTCTAATTATCTAATTTGCAAATTGTCACATTTTCTAATTAATAGATGGCAAATTTAAAGGAAATCCGTAATAGAATTACTTCCGTTTCATCGACGATGCAGATTACATCGGCTATGAAAATGGTTTCTGCTGCAAAGCTTAAGAAAGCACAAGATGCAATCACTGCGATGCGCCCTTATGCCGAGAAATTAACGGAGTTGTTGCAAAATCTTTCCGCTACACTTGATGGTGAAGTTGGAGGTGATTACACTACTCAACGTGAAGTAAAAAAAGTATTGCTTGTAGCCATAACTTCAAACAGAGGTTTATGTGGTGCATTCAATTCTAACGTAATTAAAGAGGTTAAGAATCGTACCGAATTTTACGCAGGAAAACAAGTTGACGTTTTTGCTATTGGTAAAAAAGGAAATGATGTTTTAAGCAAAACGCATAAAGTACACGGTCATCATAATGCAATTTTTGATCATTTAACTTTTGAAAATGTTGCCGGAATTGCTGATAGTTTAACAGAGAAATTCCTTACTGGAGAGTACGACAGAATCGAATTGATCTACAATCAGTTTAAAAATGCTGCGACTCAAATTGTTCAGACAGAACAGTTTTTACCGTTAGCGCCAATTAAATCTGATGCTGCAGTTTCTACAGGAGATTACATTTTTGAACCTTCAAAAGAAGAAATCGTGTTGACTTTGATTCCGAAATCATTGAAAACACAATTATATAAAGGAATCCGCGATTCATTTGCTTCAGAACACGGAGCACGTATGACAGCAATGCACAAAGCAACTGACAACGCAACTGAATTAAGAAACCAATTGAAATTAACTTACAATAAAGCACGTCAGGCTGCTATTACTAACGAGATCTTAGAAATCGTTGGTGGAGCGGAAGCTTTGAACGGATAGCTTATTTAAGATATTTTTAAAATATAAAAAGAGTTTGAGTCTTAGATTTAAACTCTTTTTTTTATTCAAGTACTTTTAAAAAAAAGACCTATTTTGGTTTTAAAAATATATAGCTATCCGAAATCTACCGCTTTTACTTGGTTTTTTGAGCCATAAATGCATTTTTAAAGCAGGTTAAAATGTTTACCTGCCGGACTGCGAAAATTATACTTATCACCTGTTTGTTCATTTACCAAACTAATAATAAAGCAATATTGCTTCCCTCCTTCAAGATATTTTGAAGGCTGTATTGATAATTTTGTATACTTTTCATGATCTATTATATGTGCAGTTGCAGGACGCTGATGACGTTGTCCTTCTGCTACGGGATAAAACATAGCATTAAGAACTCTAAGAGAATTTGGAGGAACTTCCTGAGGGGGCGCAAATATGGTAATTGTTGACCCTATTCTTTCAGATGTCGGAGTAAAATCTGTTACATCAATGTTTGTTATCATGGTTTTTATTTTTTTTAAAGTAAGTCCGGTGAGCCAGTAATGTACTTATGTTATATATACTAGACAAGTAACAGAAAATAGGTATCCTTGTCCTAAGATTTTTACAAAAGTAAGAATAATCTTAATTAAGAACAAAGACTTTCTTAGTAAAATGAAAATTAACTGTAACATTTTAGTGTGACAATGAGAATTAAAGTTATTTTCAGTTGTTAGTCCTAAAATGACGGTTTTTGATCATATTGGATGCTAGAAAAAATTTGAAATAAAAGAAAGACTGTCTAAAAGCATTGTCCGGAAGCAGATTAGCGGTTATTCGTGTATTTCCTATATCGGGTTGAGAATTATATAAGCGACAACGAAAAAATAAGTATTTTTGAAATCTATTTTTTTAAACAATGAAACTACAAATAAAAGAACTCACGACAATCAAAGAAATGGTGGATCAGATTGATACCATGCGATTTCTTTATCCAAATCTTTCAGTTGAAAAGTACACGGCCTATCTTTCAGAAATGGTTCCTCATAATTATATCCAGATCGGTGTTTTTGAAGAGGGTGTTTGTTTAGGGATTACCGGTTGCTGGTCGGCTACAAAACTATGGACAGGGAAATATCTTGAGATAGACAATTTTGTCGTAAATCCGGACGTTAGATCAAAAGGAATTGGAAAATTGCTAACGGATTATATCGAACAAAAAGCAATTGATTTAGATTGCAGCAGTATCGTTCTGGATGCATTTACCGGAAATTTTGCTGCGCACCGTTTCTATTACAATCAGGGGTACGGACCAAGAGGTTTTCATTTTGTTAAAATTTTAGACGAAAAAAAATTAACTCACTAAAATTCCGGCAAGTTCTTTTATTGAAGCGCAAAATCAATAATAAACCAAAGAATTGGTTATTTTTGTTTTATAAATTTTATTACACACATATATTTTGGGATTATATAAAAATCTATTCAAACAAACGGCTATTTATGGACTAGCGACGGTTTTGCCGCGAATGCTGAGTTTTCTGTTAGTCAGATTGTATACCGGTATTTTACCAACTGCAGAATACGGTGAAGTTTCGATTGTTTTGTCCTGGATGGTTTTCTTTAATGTGGTACTTTCGTACGGAATGGAGACGGCATTTTTTAGGTTTTACAGTGCCGAAGACGACAAGAAAAATGTAATAGCAACGTCTACGATTTCAATATTTTGGTCGTCCATAATTTTCTTATTTGCAGCCTTAATTTTTAGAAATACATTGGCAACTTTGGCCGAAGTAGATGTGCAGTACATCACGTACACCGTATGGATCCTGGTTTTAGATGCTTTGGTTTTAATCCCTTTTTCTAAGTTAAGAGCCAATCAGCGGCCTATGGTTTATGCGGCGATTAAAATAGGTAATGTTGTAATCAATCTGTTACTGAACATATTTTTCCTGATGTACCTTCCTAAACTGGCAGCATCAAACCCTAATTCTGTTTGGGATAATTTGTATGTCGAAAATTTTCAGATTGCTTATATTTTCATTGCAAATTTATTGGCGAGTTTAGCGACGTTCATCGTGCTTTCACCAAACTATCTTTCACTTGGACGAAAATTTGATCCGGTACTTTGGAAGAAAATGATGAGATATGGTTTGCCTATTTTAGTGGCAGGACTTGCTTTCGCAGTTAACGAACATTTTGATAAAATTTTGCTGGGATATCTGTTGCCGGAGAATCTTGCAAAATCTGAAGTTGGAGCGTATTCAGCCTGTTATAAATTAGGGTTGTTCATGGTTTTATTTGCAACGGCCTTCAGACTCGGGATTGAACCCTTCTTTTTCAGTCATGCGAAAAACGAAAATGCACCTCAGACCTATGCCGTAATTACAAAATACTTCGTGATTTTAGGATCATTGATTTTATTAGGTGTTATTGTATTTGCAGACGTTTTAAAATATTTATTGCTAGATAATAAATCGTATTGGGAGGCCATGAAAGTGGTGCCGTTAATCATTTTAGCAAACTTCTTTTTAGGGATTTACAACAACTTATCGGTTTGGTATAAACTAACAGACAAAACACAAATTGGAGCTTATATCTCGATTGTGGGAGCCATCGTGACTTTGATTTTAAACTATGTTTTAATTCCAAAGTACAGTTACTACGGTTCTGCAATTGCGACTATTTCAGCGTACGGAAGTATGATGCTGATTTCTTATATTTTAGGGAACAGATACTATCCCATCCCTTATGATATGAACAAAATTGGAGCTTATTTAGGAATTTCAATTGTATTTTCGGCTATCTCTTTTTACGGATTCAGAGAAAATTATTTTGTTGGAATCCCTTTGTTTTTGGGCTTTGTCTATTTTGTTTATCATAACGAAAAACAAACAATCAAAGGAATTATGAATAAAAAGTAAGGGTACTTTTTAATCTTTTAAAATAAAAATGAAAATACAAATTATCAATAAATCACAGCACGCTTTACCGAACTATGAAACGATCGCTTCGGCAGGAATGGATTTACGTGCCAATTTAACAGAAGCTATTACGTTAAAACCCTTAGAAAGAACCATTGTAAAAACCGGACTTTTTATAGAGTTGCCTATTGGTTATGAGGCACAAGTACGACCAAGAAGCGGACTGGCGGCGAAAAAAGGAGTAACCGTTTTAAACTCTCCCGGAACTGTCGATGCAGATTATAGAGGCGAAATAGGCGTAATTTTAGTAAATTTATCCAACGAAGAATTTGTAATTGAAAATGGAGAGCGAATCGCACAACTTATCATTGCAAAACACGAAAGAGCAGAATGGATAGAAGTGAACGAGCTTTCTGAAACGTCAAGAGGAGAAGGCGGATTTGGAAGTACAGGAGTAAAATAGTTTTCAGTTACGGTCGCAGTAATCAGTTTAATAGATTGCGATCTTAAAAATGAAATGAAAAAACTTAGCAATCTTTGTGAAAAAGCTTTGCGAACTTTGCGGTAAAAAAGTTTTAACTTACAGTATAAATAACCTTTACGATTAAAATTAAGAACCAAACTAAGAAGGTTTTTTAAACCTTTCCATTAAAATAAATAAAAAGAAATGAAGATAATCGTTCCAATGGCGGGTCGTGGATCAAGACTTAGACCACATACTTTAACAGTTCCAAAACCATTAATTCCGGTTGCAGGTAAATCGATCGTGCACCGATTGGTGGAAGACATTGCCAAAATATTAAAAGAACCTATTGAAGAGGTTGCTTTTATTTTAGGAGATCCTGCTTTTTTTGGTGATGATCTTGTAGCAAGTTTAGAAGAATTGGCAGGAAGTTTAGGAGCCAAAGCTTCCATCTACCGTCAGGATTTACCTTTAGGGACTGGACATGCGATTATGTGTGCCAAAGAATCTTTATCAGGTCCGGCAGTAATTGCTTATGCAGATACTTTGATCAGAGCCGATTTTGAATTAGATCCTTCTGCCGATGCTGTTATTTGGGTGAAACAAGTGGATCAGCCGGAAGCATTTGGTGTCGTAAAATTAAATACTAATAATGAAATTATAGAATTAGTAGAAAAACCAAAAGAATTTGTTAGTGACTTAGCAGTTATTGGAATCTATTATTTTAAAGAAGTAGGTGATTTGAAAAAGGAACTTCAGGGAGTTTTGGATAATAATATTCAAAATGGTGGAGAATATCAGATCAACGACGGAATTAAAGCCATGATGGCAAACGGTAAAGTGTTTAAAACCGGAAGTGTGGATGAATGGATGGATTGCGGAAATAAGGATGTTACCGTTGAAACAAATTCAAGAATGTTAGGGTTTTTACACAATGATGGGGAGCATTTAGTAGATTACGATGTGAAATTGGAAAACTCAACTATCATTCCACCGTGTTATATTGGCGAAAATGTAGTGTTGAAAAACACAACAGTTGGTCCAAATGTATCCATTGGTAAAGGTTGTCACGTTACAGACAGTACAATTAGCAACAGTTTAATACAAACTTATTCTCAAATAAAAAATGCACAGCTTGACAATGCAATGATTGGAAATCATGTGGTTTATGATGGTAAGTTTAGCAGTGTTAGCATCGGAGATTATTCAGTTTTAGAATAGATTATCAGTTGGAATAGATTCGTTTTTGTTTAAAAATAAATTTTAAAAAATGATACAAAAAGGAGTTATCGCGATTTTATTTTTCGTTTTGCTTGGCAATCCCATTTCGGTTATGGCTCAAACAGAGCCGGAAGATATTGCTGTGGCAACCGATGAGTATCAGGATGCTTTTTATGAATCGTTGAAACAAAAAGGAATTGAAAATTATGATAAGGCCGTCATTTCATTACAAAAGTGTATCAAACTAAAACCTAATGATGCGGTGGCTTATTTTGAACTCGGGAAAAATTATCTGTCCTTAAAAGATTATCGAAGCGCGCAGGATTCGTTTGAAAAAGCGACTCAGCTTGATCCTAAAAACAAATGGTATTGGCTGGGAATTTATGATGTAAGTTTTGAAACCAAAAATTATCCTTTGGCGATTGAAACCATTCAGAAAATAATGGTTTTTGATGAAGAGTACAAAGATGATTTGATTTCGCTGTATATGATCACCAATCAGTTTGATAAAGCGTTGGTGGCGATCAATGAAATGAATGATAAGTATGGGAAATCAGAAGATCGTGATCGCTATAGATTGCAAATCTTATCTCAGGGGAAATATCAAAATGCAGAAATTGATAACTTGATTGAGCAGATAAAGCAGCATCCAAAAGAAGAATCAAATTATGTAAATCTGATTTTTTTATATTCAAAATCAGAAGAATCAGATAAGGCGCTAAATGTTGCAAAACAGCTGGCAAAGGAAATTCCAACTTCAGAATGGGCGCAGGTAAGTTTGTTTAAAGGGTATCTGGATTCCAATCAGGCTGATAAAGCGATTAAGGCAATGAATGTAATTTTGGGAAGTTCAAAAATTGATTCCAAAATAAAACATCGTACCTTAAATGAGTTTTTGATCTATACGAACAAAAATCCACAGTATGCGTCAGATTTAGAGAAAGCCATTTCCTATTTCGATAATGATCCGAATGTGGATGTGGCCAAAGAAATTGGAAAATTCTATCACAGTAAAGGTCAGTTTGAAAATGCGATTAAATATTATGAAAAAGATTTAAAAGCCAATTCAGAGACAGACCGTGAAACTAATTTGCTTTTGCTTGAAGCGTATGCTCAGATGAAACAGTTTGAGCCAATGACAAAAAGAGCAATGAGCATGATTGAGGTTTATCCAAGTCAGCCGCAGTTTTATTACTATGCCGGTTTAGGAAATAATCAGTTAAAGCAATTTAAAAATGCAAAAACCGTTTTAGAAATAGGACTCGATTATGTGGTAGAGGACAAAACACTGGAGGCAAATTTTAATATTCAGTTGGGAGAGGCTTACAATGGATTGGGAGATGCAAAGAAAAAAGAGGAATACTTTTTGAGGGCAAATGAATTATTGAAAAAGAAAAAATAGAGGAAAGAAAATAGAGGAAAGAGGGGGATGTGCTTATATGCTAAGATCTTGATTTTTATTTTCGACAACCTGAAACAACACTATAAACAATTAAACAGATTTTGATTTGTACAGATTCAAAATTAAAAAAGGCGGTAAATGAAAAAATATATAGCGATAGCGGTATTATCCGTTTTTATGATTTCCTGTAAATCAAAGGCGGTTGCCGTGCAGAACAATACCAGCGAAGTAAAAGAAATTACGCCAAAAGAAGAAAAAAAAGTAATAGAGAATCATTATAACAATAAGTTAGATTTTTCAACGCTGTACGTAAAAGCCGGTGCACGATATGTTGACGATAAACAAAGTCAGAATGTTACCGCCGAGATTAAAATTGAAAAAGACAAACAAATTTTAGTAAGTGTTCGTTTCCTGGGTATTACTATGGCAAAAGCTTTGATTACGCCAACAGCAGTAAGCTACTACGAAAAAATAAACGGTACCTACTACGAAGGTGATTTTACAAGTTTAAGTAAATGGCTGGGAACAGAACTGGATTACAGTAAAGTTCAGAACCTATTGGTTGGTGAAGCTTTAGATGATTTGAGAAAAGGGAAATATGCACAAACGATAGTAGATAATCTTTTTCGTTTAGAAGATGAAAAAGATTCTAATCTGAAAAAATCATTCTATTTGGATCCTGAAAAATACCTGTTGCAAAAAGAAGAGATCTCGCAGCCATCAGAAAACAGATTCCTGCAGATTTCCTATGCCGACAGTAAGGTTTTCAATCAGGGAATACTTCCAACAAGTATTGAAATCAGTGCAATTCAGCCAAAAGGAAAAACAAATATTAGTTTAAATTACAATACGATTTCGTTTAACGAAGAACTTTCTTTTCCTTACAGTGTGCCAAGTGGTTATAAGAAAGTTATAATTAAGTAAATTTGCAAAAAGAAAATATAAACATGCCAAAATTTCTCCTAAGCCTAATTTTTATATGTGCCACTACTTTTATGTGGGCACAAGATTCGCAACAAGAAAAACTGGAACAGCGTAAAGCTCAGATTCAGCAGGAAATTAGAGATAATGAAAAGATGCTGCAATCGGTAAAGAAAAAAGAAAAATCGGCAGTAAATGTTTATTTAATTCAGTCCAATAAAATCAAGCTGAAAGAAAAGCTGATTAATACTACTGCAAAACAGGAAAAACTTTTGAGTAATGACATGTATATTAATCAGGTTAAGGTTAATAAACTTAAAAAAGAACTGGAAGTATTAAAGGCAGATTATTCAAAAATGATTCTTAAATCATACAAAAGCCGATCTGAGCAAAGCAGAGCTATGTTTATTTTATCTTCAGAGAGCTTTTTACAAGCTTATAAAAGAGCACAATATTTAAAACAATATACCAATTTCAGAAAAAACCAGGGATTGGAAATTCAATCCAAAACGGCACAGCTGGAAGACTATAATGCGAGACTGAACGGTCAGCGTATTGTGAAGAAGAAGATTATTGCTGAAAATGAAAAAGAAAAACAAAGTTTAGAAACGGAAAAGAAAGAGCAGCAAAAACTAGTTAATTCGATTAAAAAGGACAAGAACAAAATTATTGCCGATACGAGAAGCAAACAGCAGGAAGCCAAAAGAATCGACAGACAAATTGATCGTTTGATCCGTGAAGCCATTGCAGAAGCCAACAGAAAAGCTGCCCTGGAAAGAGCAAAAGAAAATCCTGGTTCGACAGCATCTAAAACTCCGGTTTCCTCGTCTAAAATTGCATTGACTCCGGAAGGAAAAATTTTAGCTGCCGACTTTAAAGCCAACAGAGGAAAATTACCATGGCCGGTAGAAAAAGGATTTATTTCATTAGGATATGGTGATCAGCCTCACCCTCTTTATCCGACATTAACGGTGCATAATTCAGGAGTTGAGATTACAACAGAACAAGGAGCAAGTGCCCGTGCCGTATTTGAAGGAGTAGTATCGAGTGTAATTGTTTTGTCTCCAATCAACAGAGCTGTTATGATTCAGCATGGAGATTATTTTACCGTTTATCAAAACCTTAGTCAGGTTTTTGTGGAGAAAGGCGATAAAGTAAATGTAAAACAAAGTATAGGAAAAGTGAGAACCAGTGGTGACACCGGAAAAACCATCATTAAGTTTTTGATTCTTCAAAATACATCGAATAACAATCCGGAGGGATGGTTGCAAAACAGATAATAGTATTGAATGGGAGCTTTTAAATTTTCGACTATCCGTTACTTCTATTAATCTAGATAAATATAATTTTGAAAATGGCCGTAGATGCCACAGATGAATTCCGAATTGGGCTCCAGAGGAGTCTAATAGGTATAGCACAATTATCAAGCACGACAAATGAGCTCCAGCGGAGCGCTATGTCAGAGGTTGTTGTTTCTATTATCAGGATAAAATTTGGTAAAAATTGTATAATCGCAGCGAAGATTTTTTTGCTTGTCAAAATGACTGGATTGCGGAAAATTTGGTATAAAAAGGGAGGGGTTAAAAGATTTACATTCCGATCCCCTGGAGCTTTTTGATACCGTGAAATTAAAATTACTATACCTATTTTGCTCTACTGGAGCAGTTTTAAAAAAAGTAATAGTCCCTTTTTAAAAAGCTTCCAAAAAGTACAATATTAAAGTTGATTCAGGACTTAAATAGAAAACCTTTTCACCGGAAATAGACTGGTGAAAAGGTTTTTTATTTAAAGTTAATCGTATTGTTCAAGTAAATATTTCATAACATCTGTTGTCGTTACAATACCGGTAAGTTTGCCATTGTCGACAACAGGAAGTGCGTGAAATTCCTCCATAACTAAAATTTGAGCTAAATCCCGAATACTGGTATCGGATGAAACGGTTTTTGGCTTTGAAGTCATGATTTGAGAAATACTGAGCATTTCTAAAATAGCTTCGTCAGCTTCCTCCTGTCCTTCGAACAAAGCACCAAAAGTTAGGCGATTAATATCCGTGCGGCTTATGATACCAATTACTTCTTTGCCTCTGACGATTGGGATATGTCGGATAGAGTGATGTTTTATAAGTTCAACGATTTTTTTAAGGTCGTCACTTTCACTTGCAGTAATGACGCTTTTAGTCATAATATGACTGATAGGTTCTCTCTTTTTCATAATAGGAAGTGTTGTATTATTTCTATTAAAATTGTGAAATAATCCACATAAAACAAATGACCTTTATCATGTTTTACAATTTCTCAAAATGTTGAAACAAGTAGAGTACAGGCTGAATTTTCTTTAAAAGGTGAGTTATTTTTGAAAGAAAGTGAACGAGAATACAAAAATCATCCTATTGTTCATTTGAAATTGCACCGATTGAAATTTAAAAATAGTATTTTTGCAGTATGGAAACAAACAGACAGAAAAAAATAGGCGGTGTCATCCAAAAAGATTTGGTTGATATTTTGCAAGGTGAAGTGCGAAAAAACGGAATCACTAATTTAGTAATTTCAGTATCCAAAGTTAGTGTTACTACAGATTTATCGGTAGCGACAGTTTATTTAAGCATCTTTCCTCAGGATAAAGCTCAAGAAACTTTAGAAGGCATAAAGTCAAATACAACTTTAATCAAACACGATTTGTCACAACGCGTGCGTTTGCAATTGCGTCGTGTACCCAACCTGGTGTTTTTTATTGATGACTCTTTAGATTATATCGAAAAGATTGATAATGCATTATCTAACAGAGAGAACCCAATTGAAAACCGTGATCTTTTAGAAAAAAGAAGAAAATCATAAATTGAATTTCCCCCTTTACATAGCCAAACGTTATATTTTTAGCAGAAGTAAAAACAATGCTATCAATATCATCAATCGTATTGCCAGCATGGGAATTATTGTTGGAACGATGGCTTTGTTTGTGGTTTTGTCCGTTTTTAGCGGACTAAAGGTTTTCAGTCTTTCGTTCACCAACGAAATAGATCCTGATCTGAAAATAAGCAGCACTTACGGAAAATCATTTTTTGTAACGCCGGATCAGGAAACTCAGCTTAAAAATATTGATGGAATTGCTTCCTACAGTAAGATTATCGAAGAACGGGTTTTGTTTTTGTTTAAAGACAAACAGCTGGTAACCTACTTAAAAGGCGTTGACAAAAACTATATTGTTGTTAACGATATCAGGAAAAAACTTTTTAACGGAGAATGGCTAAAACCGGATACCTATCAGGTGGTCATTGGTTATGGAATTGCTCGTGATTTTTCGTTAGGAATTCTTGATTTCGAAAATCCTTTACAGATATTTGCACCTAAACCAGGAAAAGGAGCGATCGAAAATCCGGAAGAAGCGTTTAATAAAACAGACGTTTTACCAGTTGCAATTTACTCCATCAGTGAAGATTTAGATTCAAAATATGTTTTTGCAGATTTGGGTCTGACGCAGGAATTACTGCTGTATAAAACAAACCAGATTTCCGGAATAGAATTCAATCTGAAAGAAAACGCCAATGAAACTGCGATCAGATCTCAGCTTGAAAAGATATTCAAAAATAAAATCACTATAAAAAACAGAGCACAGCTTAACGAATCTTTGTATAAGATGCTCAATACCGAAAACATTGTAGTGTACCTGATCTTTACACTAGTAATTATCGTAGCCCTTTTTAATTTAGTGGGTGCTTTAATTATGATGATTTTAGAGAAGAAGCACAATCTGAAAACGCTTTTTAATCTGGGAACAGAAATCACCAGTTTACGCAAAATATTCCTGCTTCAGGGAACCTTGTTAAGTGTTTTTGGAGGTATAATTGGTCTTGTTCTGGGCATCATTTTAGTATTGCTTCAACAAGAATACAATCTGATTATGCTGACACCCACTTTGGCCTATCCGGTAGTTTTTACTTTAGAAAATGTACTTATTGTGATGGCAACTATTGTATCACTTGGTTTTGTGGCTTCTTTAATTGCCAGCAGCCGTGTGAGTAAAAAGCTTCTTGATTAGTATTTCTACCAGAAAAATATTACCTATATTTACCGTCTTAAAAATCTACAGCATATGATAGTTTCTGCTTAGTCCTATTTTATTTTTAGAATAATTAGGATACTTACGTTTGTTTTTTGAGTTCAGATCGTTGCATTTGGACAAATTTTATCATTTATCTTAATTTATTATGACAGAAACTACCATACAGAAAAATCTATTTTCTAAAATTTACACGACTTTAAAACAGGCTCTCCAGGGAGATGAGTCTTTTGATTATACCGCAGGAAGCATTAAAAAAGCAGTCATTTTATTAGCCATTCCGATGGTTTTGGAAATGATGATGGAATCTGTTTTTGCTCTCGTCGATTTGTATTTTGTCGGGCATTTGGAGCACAGCAGTTTTGCAATCCAGACGGTTGGATTAACCGAATCGGTTTTAACCATTATATATTCTATTGACATCGGGTTAAGTATGGCAGCAACTGCAGTGGTAGCAAGGCGTATTGGAGAAAAAGATCCCGTCGCTGCTGCAAAAGCAGGAATGCAGGCCATCGTTATTGCATTTGTGTTAAGTATTTTTTTAAGCATTTTTGGAATTATCTATGCCAAAGATATTCTCCTTTTAATGGGAGCATCTGTAGACGCGGCCGAACATGGTTTTAGATATACCCAGATTATGATTGGTTCCAGTTTAAGTATTACACTTTTATTTCTGATTAATGGAATCTTCCGTGGTGCCGGAAATGCTGCAATCGCCATGAAAAGTCTTTGGATTGCCAATATTTGTAATATTATTTTATGCCCGATACTAATTAATGGTTTTGCCGAAATTCCTGCACTTGGTTTACTTGGTGCTGCGATTGCCACCACTACCGGAAGAAGTATTGGTGTCCTGTATCAAATTTATCATTTGTTCTACGGAAATGGAGTTTTGAAAATTAAAATGTCCTACCTCTTACCGGATTTTAAACAGATAAATGCCTTAGTAAAAATTGCAGCACCGGGCGTATTACAGTTTGTGATCGCTTCCTGCAGTTGGATTTTTCTGGCACAGCTGGTAGCAACAACGGGAGGAGATCATGGGTCGGCAGGTTATCAGACCGCTCTTAGAATAATGATGTTTTTTATTCTTCCGGCCTGGGGATTGAGTAATGCCGCTGCGACTTTGGTAGGACAAAATTTAGGAGCCAAACAAATTGAGCGCGCGGAGAAATCTGTTTATACTACAGCAAAATACAATGTCATCTTCATGGCGACTATTATGATCATTACCTTGTGTTTTGGAGAATATATCATTTCATTTTTTACCAATGACGAAATGGTAAAAACCATTGCTGTTGAAGCATTACAGATTATGAGTGTAGGATTTATTTTTTACGGAATCGGGATGGTTTTGATCAACACATTTAATGGGGCGGGAGATACCTGGACACCAACAGGAATTAATTTCTTTGGATTTTGGCTGTTTCAGATTCCCCTAGCATTTGTGCTGGCAAAACATTTTAATATGGGACCAAAAGGCGTTTTCATTGCAATTCCGGTTGCTGAAACGGCTATTACTTTAGCAGGGATTTTCTTTTACAAAAAAGGAAAATGGAAACGTGTTCAGGTGTAATTTTAAGTGAAAATAGTATGGAATTAATAAGTATTAGAGAGGTATTATCGCATCCGGAAAAGAATTTAGAATGGTTTTATCTTCCTCCAAATTCTGGCGAATGGAATTTAGATACCTTAGGAATTTTTTCACTTGATAGTCGTGATTTTGCACCAGACTCGGATGAATATTTGCCAAAACAAGTAAAAGAAAAGGGTTGGGTGGAAACATTGGATGGTGCAAGTATTGAAGATGTGGTAGAAAATGCAAAAGAAGAATTAGAAAATCCATCCATAAATCAATTGTTTGATGCATTCATTTTTTATTTTGAAAATGATGCATTTCTTGAGTTTGAGAATTAAATGATTTTATGCAAAAAGAGGAAGCCATGTAAATGAAACTTCCTCTTTTTTTATTTTTTAAACAAACTCATATCCGGCATAAACCTGTTCGATTTCTTTCATAACAGCGAAAAGATTTTCAGGTTCGTCTGTAGTAACTAGTTTTTGTTTGTATTCTTTAAACGAATGGATTCCTTTGAAATAATTGGTGTAATGACGGCGCATTTCTACAATTCCCAAGCGTTCGCCTTTCCAATCCATAGACCATTGCAAATGATTTCTGGCCGCTTCAACACGATCAATTACGGTAGGAGAAGGTAAATGCTCCCCGGTATTAAAATAGTGCTTGATTTCGTTAAAAATCCACGGATAACCAATCGCAGCGCGACCAATCATGATCCCGTCGATACCGTATTCATTTTTATATTTTAATGCTTTCTCAGGACTGTCGATATCGCCATTTCCAAAAATAGGCATGGTGATTCTTGGGTTGTTTTTTACACGTGCAATGTGCGACCAATCCGAATGGCCTTTATACATTTGTGCACGGGTTCTGGCGTGAATCGTCAGAGCCTGAACACCAATATCCTGAAGCCTTTCGGCTACTTCATCAATATTAATAGAGCTGTCATCCCAGCCCAAACGCGTTTTTACCGTTACAGGTAAATCGGTACTTCTGATCACCGCTTTGGTTAAACGTACCATCAGATCGACATCTTTTAAAACTCCGGCTCCGGCACCTTTGCAAACTACTTTTTTTACCGGACATCCAAAGTTAATATCCACCAAATCCGGTTTTACGGCAGAAACAATTTTAGACGAAAGTGCCATTGCTTCTTCATCACCACCAAAAATCTGGATTCCAACAGGACGTTCGTAATCAAAAATATCCAGCTTCATTCGACTTTTGATAGCATCACGAATTAATCCTTCCGACGAAATAAATTCAGAATACATTAAGTCAGCGCCATGCGTTTTGCACAATCTGCGAAACGGTGGATCGCTCACATCTTCCATCGGTGCGAGTAATAAAGGAAATTCGGGTAATTCTATGTTGCCAATCTTGACCATCTTCAATATTTTTTGCAAAATTACAACATTTAGTTCAATTTAAAAGATTCTAAGTCTCTAAGATGCTAAGGTTCTGAGTTTTCATTCTTATTAAATAGTAAAAGAGAAACTTAGATCCTTAGAATCTCAGTATCTTAGCAACTTTAAACCGTAACTCGGTAATCAAAAAAACGAATAGGTTTTCGGCTCATAGGGTTAAAAACCAAAGGATTCAACGCTTCTTTTGGAGCGAATTCAATTTTTGGGGTTACTCTTAATTTGGCTCTGAAATGATCTTTGATCTCCTGTAAGAATTCAGGAGTCTGATTTTTCACGGCTATTTTTATCAGGATCTCATCGGTTCCTAAATCGTTGGTAGAGATCTCGATAATATGATTTTCGATATTGTCAAAACCACTCAGAACATCATTCATCGCAGGCGGATAAAGTGTTGTACCTTTGTATTTGATCATTTGTTTTTTGCGGCCAACCACCGGACCAACACGCAAGGTATTTCTTCCGCAGGCACAAGGACCGTTGTGTAGTTGTACAATATCTCCGGTTTTAAAACGCAGTAAAGGCATAGCTTCAATACCTAAAGTGGTAAAAGTCAATTCGCCAATTTCACCTTCTTTTACAGGCCTATTATTTTCATCTAAAACTTCTACAATGATCAATTCCGGATGATGATGACCGCCAACACCGTGTTCACATTCGGTAAAAGCGGTGCTCATTTCGGTAGACGCATAAGTGGAGAACAACTTAATATTCCACTTTTCAGTGATTTTGTTTGACAGGGTATTCATTGAAAAATCCTGATTTCGCAAAGGTTCGCCAATACAAATGGCGCCTTTTATGCTGGAGTTGTTGTAATCAATTCCGTGTGCTTCGGCATATTCG
Organism: Flavobacterium lipolyticum; assembly: GCF_020905335.1. NCBI lineage: Bacteria > Pseudomonadati > Bacteroidota > Flavobacteriia > Flavobacteriales > Flavobacteriaceae > Flavobacterium > Flavobacterium lipolyticum. The sequence continues at coordinate 1,950,492 of NZ_JAJJMN010000001.1, forward strand.
ATTAATTTCAGTAAAAAGGAAGGAACGGTAATCAGGTAAGACGGTTTGTATTTTAAAATCGAATCCCATTGCAATTCCGGAATTCCGGCACCAACGCGGATTACCCCCACTTTTAATTTTCGCAGTCCCAGAAAATAAGCCAGACCGGCCATAAACTTTCTGTCAATTGTCGTCATCAGTTGTACTACATCACCTTCGGCAATTCCGGCGCAGGCAAACGAAATGGCTTCGTTATAAGCCAGACGATCCAGATCAGAATCGGTTAAACCAAAAGTAACGGGATCACCCAGAGTTCCGGAAGTAGAAGCATAATCAATAATCTGATGTTGCGGAACACATAAAAAATCATCGTTGTACTCTTGTAAATCTTCTTTTGTTGTTACGGGTAAATGCTGTAAATCTTCCAGAGTTTTAATCTTCGAAAGATCAATGTTTTGTCCGGCGAAAAGACGTTTGTAAAAAGGAGAATTTTGACTGATATAGTGTAATAGTTCCGCTAACTTCTGCTCTTGAAAAATTTTAATTTCTTCTAGAGAATTTTTTTCTATTAATGGAATCATTGTAATTTTCTTTTGATTTTTTTTAAATATTTTTCAATGACTGTTTTGTCAGGAACAGTTGTGATTTCTTTTGTTAGTGCTTTTTCAAAATTGGACTGAGAAAGACGGTACTCTTTTTTTTGATAAAAGTACAACCCTGCTTTGTAATACACAACCCAATTATCAGGGTTTAACGATTGGTAATTCGGTATGAATTCAGGACTTATTGTTTCTTTGTTTTTCAGATACGAATCAAATTTGTGGTCTTCGACTCTAAATTTTTGGTAATTTTTATAGGCTATTGTTTCTAAAAAAGGATCTTTCGGAATGTCTAAATTTACTTGCTGTAAGGAAACAATGCGATCTGTTTTTCTTTCTTTAAAAATGGTATCCAGATTATAACACACAAATTCGCCTAATTGATACGGATTTGTGGATACCCAAACTTGTTTTGTAGCAGGTTTAAAGATAACACCGTGATGAGCCATCAGCTGGTTAAGTGCTTTTTCATTACCATATCCCAAACTAATATTATTTAAACCCTCTTTATTTCGAAGAATTTCAGAGGCAATTTTAGGATCGATTTTCGGATTTTGAGAAAAAAGTTCCTTCATCTTTTCCATACGATATTCAGAATGACTGTTGGCCATTTGGAAGCGATTGCGTTTTTCGTTTTTTAAATCTTCTCCCTGAAAATGATTCGAACAAAATAATTGATTGCTGTTTGGAGTCTCGTAAACGTCCATTTTTTGAGGGGTGACTTCAATCAGAACGGCTTTGTTATCTTCGGCACTTCCCACCATAATTGATTCGGATACAAAAACGGCTCTTTTTTTGGCAATAGCAATTGCTTCGTTTATGTTTTTGGCGTGCTGTAATATTTCGCGGGTAAGGATTGAAATGGGTGTTTTGGCAATCAACGGAATTTCAGATTTTCCGGCATTAATGGTAACCGTTAGTCCTTTTTCATTCATTCCGGAAACCGCACCAATCATTCCGGGCCAGGTAATCATCATAAATTTGTGACCTTCTTTCGGATTGATAAACGCCACGATTTTATTTTCTGCGAAAGCATCATTCACATAAAAATCAAAGTTGCGTCCGAGGATTAAATTTCCGTCTTCCGATTTTTCTCCCCATGCTGCAAAGGATGAACAGCCCACTAAAGCCAAATCCTGCAAGGCATGGCCAATATCGTGTGCAGCATGCAGGTACAGACTGCGCTGGTATCGTGGTGCAATGTTATTAAAATCAGGAGAGGTGTATTGTGAAACTCCAAAAATTTCGGTTTGATATTCTTCCGGAACATTCAAATATAGTTTTCGATTGTACCATTTCAGGAAATGGCGAAGGAGTTTCTGCTGAAATTTTGACGGAACGATATCCTGTATTTTAGAGAAGAAAATACGTTCTTGTTTTTTTAAAAGCGAATCTGATAAAGCACCCGTGTTGAGTCCGATTTCTAACGGATCGCCTTCGGCATACAATTCCCAAAGGCCTTGTCTGTTTTTTAAAAGCGAATTTTTTCCGGAAACAAAAATACTGTCCGATAGTTTAGTGACAACAGGTTTTGTCGCATTGTATTTGGCAATCTCAGGCTGGTGTCGCATTGATTTTGATGTTCCGCAAGAGGCCAACATCGTTAAAAAACCGATAAATAAAAAGAATATAATTCGGTTTTTCATAGCTTTTTATTCAGATGCCTGATTGATTTTGTTTACCAAATATTCTTTACCAACAATTTCAGAACAGGTTACCACGGCTCCAATAGTTACTCCGAGAACCCCATGCATGTTGATACTTTGGCCCGTAAGATACAAATTATCCAGTTTGGTTTTTGAGGGAATCAGCGTTTTCATCGGATTATTCGAATCCTTAACATATCCGTACATATTGCCATTGTGCCCGCCAATATAATCGCGATAGGAGAGTGGTGTTGAAGTATGAACGGATTGAATGCAATTTTTGATCCCCGGAAATTTTAGTTCGATTTCGTCTAAGAATTTGGTTGCCTTTCTGGATTTAAATTCTTCGTAACTCTCTCCGCGGTCATTTTCTTCAACGGTAGTGTTAAAAGTATCTGCCCACGGGATTACATCATCGTATTTCATGTAGGTAATAAAAGTCATTCCTTCTGCCCATTCTTCCTGTTTTTTGGAGGTATTCATTGAGGCCATAAAGCCTTTTGGCCAGGAATCATCATCATAGTTATGAGCGGTCCAGACTTCGCTGCTTTTCTTAAAATGATAATGGTTATGATTGATGTATTTAAAAGTTTTCGGTTTAAAGACAATGTACAGACTAAACGCCGAAATTACACCTTCAAGACTTTGAACTCTACTGTAAAATGATTTTCGGAAGTGTTCCTCACCGGTCATTTTAAGAGTTGTTTTAGGCTCTATGTTTGAGATAAAATAAGTACCGGAAACATTGGTCCCGTCCTTCATGTTTACCGAAGTTACTTTTTTATTTTCAACATTAAAACGGGTAACTTCTTTGTATTTGTAAAATTCACCACCATATTTTTTAAGCTGTTTTAAAAGCTGCTTGGTAATCTGACTTCCGCCATTGATGCAGCGCCACGAACTTTGAATATAGGAATTTACAGAAAGTGCATGAACATAAAAAGGTGTTTTGTCGGCAATTCCGGCATACAAAAAATTAGAACCGGCAAGAACAGCTTTCAGTTTTTCATTTTGGGTGCATTCATCGATCGTCTGTTTGGCGTTTAAGCCTAAGATTTCATTATCGTATTTACCTTCCCATTCTAAATTGTAGAGCGGAAAAGATTCGCAAATTGTTTTGATTCTTTTGCAGTACTCCTCAATACCGGTTTTTTCTTCCGGAAAAAAATGTTCCAATTGAGAGGTAAAATTAGCGTAACCCTGTGCATGAGGATATTCGTTTTGATCGTCTTCAAAAGAGATGATGTCAAAACCGTTATCGTCCATTTTTTTGAGGTTAAGATGCTCCATAATGCCCAAATAGTTGAAATATTTGTACAAATTTTGTCCTTTTTCTAAGCCTCCGATGTAATGAATTCCGGTATCAAAAATGGTTTTGTCACGTACAAAAGTCTGGAGATTTCCACCATACTGATTGTTTTTTTCAAGTACGCAGACGCTATAACCTTCTTTGGCGAGAATAATCGAAGAGACTAATCCACCCAATCCACTGCCAACAATTACAACATCGTAATGTTCTTTCATGCTCCTTTTTTCTTTAATACAATTATACTGTTATCTTCAAAAACACATTCAAAATCAAATGTAATCAAAGTGTTTTTTAAATCAGAAGGATTGAGCAAGATTACCGTAGAAGTTAGAGAAATGATTTTTTCAAGATCATTGGCTTGATTTTTATCGGAAATCAAAAGAACATCATATTGATTTTGCAAAGCCGGTTCAAGCGTATCTAAATAAGAGATTTTTCTTTTTTTGAGGAAATAATTGGTTTTTGAAATCGCTCGTTTTTCTTCGTCAAAATTAAACGAAGTTATTTTTCGCTGAGGCTCCTGCAAGCTTAGTAACACATCTAATTGTCCATAATCATTGGATAAATGGAGTATCCTGTCTTTTGCCGAAAGCTGTTTGTTTAAACGATAATAGACTTCCAGATGCTCTTTTAAATCGCTCTTGACGTTATGGATGATTTCCATTTCTTTATAATCGAAACTGTGTAAAATCATTTTTTTGAAGTAGTCCGGACCTTCTAATTGTTGACGGATTTTGTGGTACTCTTCTTTGAAAAAAGCACTCATTTGTTTGGTTCTCTCAGCATAATTTTTTCCGAAAGAAGCGTTGTCCGGAGAAATTCGTTCCAGAATTGAAATCGTAAGATGGCTGTGATGAATGACAAAATCGCCTTTTGGAATCGCTTCTGAAGCTCCGTGAATGACCACAGGAATAATATCCAGATTAAATTCCTCAGCCAGGTAAAAGGCTCCTTTATGAAAACGTTTGACCTGATTGCTCTCAGAACGCGTTCCTTCTGGGAAAATCATTAACGAATACCCTTCGTTTACTTTTTGGCGCAAATGTTCCACTCCGCCTTCAATTCCTTCCGAAACCGGATAAAAACCTGCTTTTCTAACGGTACCGCCAAAAATAGGAGAGTTGTACACCCAGTCGCTTACTAAAAATATAATTTTAGGGCTCAGCATTCCCATTGCCAAAATATCAATAAACGAAGAATGGTTGGCAATAATAATGGCCGGTTTTTCGAAGGTTTCCCCAAATTTATTCACGACCTTTTTATGAATAAACGGATTGGAATACAATACCGATTTCATGAATTTTGAGATCACGTATCGGAAGGCTTTCATTTTTGTTTTCTCCTTAATCGGCAGCAACGGCATAATCGTGATACTGAAAAGCGACATCAAGATTCCGCCCATACCGTAATAGAAAAAAGAGATGACACCGTGTATAAAAGTGCGTAAGACAAACGGAGGATTTCCTTTTTTTGAACGGTTTGAAATGAATATTTTAAAAAGAATAGGATAGAAAATAAACGTAATAATAAGGGCCGCAAAAACCCCGATTAGTGACACTGATGAAATAGATCGCAAGGCCGGATGCTTAGCAAAAATCATTGCACCGATTCCTAAAATAGTGGTGATTACGGCAAGAATAATAGAGGTTCGATAAATAGCAATTTCGTTTTTCCCGGTCGTGTATTCTTTTTGAAGGGCGCTGGTCATAAAAATACTGAAATCGACACCATGACCAAAAATCAGGGTACAGACGATCAAGCTGAATATATTCATCTGAAGTCCAAAAACACCCATAATCCCAGCCGTAACAATTCCCGTTAAAGCAATTGGAATACAGCTTACAATAACCAATTCCAGTCTTCGGAAAAAGAAAAATAAAATCAGAATCACTGCTATAAACGAATAATTTACCAGTGTGTTGAAATCGGTTTTTAAAGTACTGAAAAACGTTTCATTCATCTGTTGGCGATCAATTGCAATCAGATTTTGTTTCGTCTCAGTTGATTTTACGAAAGAATCTCTTTGTTCAGGACTCACTTTTACGAGAGTAGAAATGGTGAAGAATCCGTTTTTTTCGGTTACAAATTCTTTCAGCTGTAAAGCCTGTATTTTCAAATATTCCTGTGCGGAAATGGGTTTGAAATTGAAATTCAAATGCTCAAAAAAAGCGGTGTAAGTAGTAGGTTTAAATCCGAGTTTGGAACCTTCGGCAATTAGTTGGGTTTGTAGAAGCTGTTTTTTGTTGGTGTCCCAAAACGAATTCCAGCGATCGATTTTTTGCTGTTGCTCCTTTTGCGAAAGCATAATACCGCCAACAGAACTAAAATTCAATATTTTGCCGTTTTGTTTTTCTTTTGATAAATCGGAGAACAGGGCAGTGTTATTTCGTAAAACCTCTTCCATACTATTTCCGTAGGCTGCGATATAGATAGTTTTGGAGGTTAGGCTAGTGCTTTCTTCCAGATCTTTTTCAGCCGCTTTTATTTCTGTCGGAATAAAATTCAGTTGTGACAAATCGTTGTTGAACCCCACATTCTTATAAGTAAAGCAGGAAACAATAACTATTAAAACACAAAAACCAATCAGAAATTTGTTGTTGTGAAAGGAAAAATGAGCCAGTTTATCAATCACATTTTTCTTGTGTTCTACGTTATTTCCTTTCGGTTTGTAGAGATGCGGAATAATTAAAAGAGAGAAAAATGCAGAAGCCATTACGATAACGGCAGCGAAAATCCCCAAGTCATTTAAGGCATCTGATTTTACAAAAAGCAGGCACAAAAAGGCAACAGCCGTTGTTGAACTGCTCATGATTACCGGCATAGTAATGTCTTTGTACAAGGTTTTTATATCGCTGTTGTGCTTGTAGTGTGTGAGAATATGAAGGGAATAATCAATGGTGATTCCCAATAAAATAGAACCAATTCCTAATGAAATAGCAGAAATTTGTTCTTTTACAAAATATAAAAAGGCGATGGCAAACAAAGCGCCAAAAACAGTAGGAAGAAAAATAATTATCGGAATCAATACTTTTCTATAAAACAAAATCAAAATGAGCATCAGTGTAAACATCGCGATTGATGTGGTCAGGATGATATCACTCTTAATTTGATTGGCATTTGCGACTGCGATCAGGGCGGAGCCAAAATAATGAATCGAGGTTTTGGTTTTGAATTTCTGATTCAGATTGTCCTGAATGGATTTCAGTTTTGCTGCGAAAATGGTATTCTGTTCGGTTTCGCTTGAAGGAAGATTTGAGGTAATAAAAAGAAGTAATTTCTTTTTGTCTTTGGTCACGACAAAACCATTGTCAAGCGTAAAATCGTCACCAATATTTAATTGCTGTAATTTTTTTAAAGCGATAAAGGAGATTCCTAACGGATCCTGTAAAATAAAATCTTTCGTGATAAATCCGGATGGAGCGATAATTGATTTATAATTTCCCTGAACTGTCGCCGCGATACTGTCTTTTTGAAGTTTACTTTGCAGGACTTCGTAATCTTTATTTTCCAGGAAAAGAGGCAGATTGCGGTAGACGAAATCAATGGTTTCCTGAATATTTTCTTCGTCAATTTTTCCCTGAATACCGCTTACATAGGGCTTGCAGGACTGAGTGACACTGTCTGAAAAAGCAGTTGCCATTTCTTTTAGATCGTCTTCGGTTCCGTTTTTATCGAGTTTGAAAATAACCGTAGTTTTATCAGCAAAATTAAGCTGTTTAAGCACTTTTGCCGTGACATCTGTTTTATCATTCGTGGGAATCAGTTTGGTGATATCCTCTTCAAATTTAATTTGAGAGGCAAAAAAGCCAAAAACAAAAAGGATCAAAATAGCCAGAATAACCGATAAAGATTTTCTTCGGTTTACAAATAGATGAATGGCGTAGAAATATTGATGCATGTTTATTTAGTATTGTTTTTGCTTACAGTTTTTTTCGCCACGAATTTCACGAATTTTCGCCAATTAAATTGTGCTAATTTGTGAAATTCGTGGCTAAAAAAATCCGTTTAATTCTTTCAATCTGTGGCAAAACATTATGTAATCTTTGTTTTGTTCTTCGCGCTGAAAGCGGTTAAAAGTAAATAACTTACCAGACCTGCTGAGAGCGCTAAAACGGATGCTAAAATAAGACTTCCCACGATATATTGTGTTGCATTTTTTTGAATATCATCGAGTGTAACCGAACCATTTGCAGTTAGCATAACATCGTTTGAAACAAAGTAACTTCCCATTTTTAAAGATCCGTAAATAACAAAAGGAATGAAAGGCGGAAAACTCACATTTGAAGCTAAAAAAGCAATCACTTTGTTAAGCTTAAATAAGGTAGCAAAAGTTAAAAGCAAGATGGTTTGGAACCCCCAAAAAGGAGAAATTCCGATAAAAATTCCCAAAGCAATTGCTGCCGATTTTTTAAAATTGGAATCACTACTTTCTAAAATGTCTTCCAAAAAGAATTTTTTAAAACCTTTTTTTTTTGCTTTTCTAAAAAAGTCTCTGGGTTTGATGTACAGCAATGCCCAAATGACCAAAACGGTATTTAATATGCTGATGCGGGTAAAGTCTTTAAACGGACGAAAATGAGAAACACGTTCAGCAGGATCGTACAAAATTTGAACAGGAATATTTTTAACCACAATACCTTTCCAGGCAGAGCGAACAATTACTTCAATTTCGAATTCAAACTTATTGGTATAAAATTGTTTCGGAATGAGTTTCAAAGGATACAGTCGGTAACCGGATTGAGTATCGTCGAGTTGAATTCCGGTTTCAAATTTAAACCAGAAATTAGAAAACTTATTTCCGAAACTGCTCTTTTTAGGAACATTTTCCTGAGTCATATTTCGGCTCCCAATCAATAAAGAATTAGGTTGGTTTTGAATCTCGGCAATAAAATTCGGAATATCGGTAGCAAAATGCTGTCCGTCTGAATCAATTGTAATCGCGTATTCAAAATCTAATTCGATTGCTTTTCTGAAACCATTTCGTAAGGCTCTTCCTTTTCCCAGATTTTTAGGATGATGAATCTGAGTGTATTGCGAATAGTGTTTCAGAATTTCAGAAGTTTCATCGGTCGAACCGTCATTAACAATAATGACATTTGAAGTGAAATCTAAAACAGAATCCAACACTCTTTTCAATGTTTTGTGATTATTGTACGTGGGTACAATCACACAAAAATTTGTAGCGTTTAGTAATTCCTGCTGTGGTAAAGTAGGTATCATGAGTTTTTTTTCCTTTATCTACTTCACAAATTGTTTCTCTTTCTCAGAGAAACTCTTTGATTGTAAAACAAAGTTTTTTAGATATTCTTTTAAAGCAGCACTTTGCTCTGCGTAATGCTCGGTGAGGTATTTTCTGTCTTCTTTAATGTTTTTTCTATAGCCGGTAATTCCAGGAACGTTCTCCTGAATACTCAGCCGAATCATTCTCATTTCGATATTATTGGGATCATTTTTTATAGTGGCTTCCAATAATTTTGCGCCTTCTTTAAAACGATCCATTTTATCTTTTAACCGGTTTTTAAATTTCGAATCCAATAAAATAGAAGCCGCTTTATAGGCTACCAGAATTTTATCATCGTTGGCAGAAATACCAGAAAGTTTTTCTGAAAATTCTTTAGCGTTTGCTTCTGATTTTGTGACGTCGGCATACATTTTTCTGATGCTGGACAAATCCGGAGTACTCACAAAATGAACCCATAAAAACAATGACAATACTAATTTCATAGTTATATTTTTTTGTACACATTGCTCAGTTTCAGCGCAACGGTGTCGTTAAAAAAAGTGGTGTTTTTCACCTTAACCAAATCTTCTTCTGTTGTAACAATATCAAGTTCTAAGCGTAATTCCGGATTTACTTCGGGATTGATTAGCGCCATAAATTTCACATTGGAAAGTGTCTGCATGATCAAAGTACTTTTGGTGATAGACTCCGTAAGTTCTTTAATAATCTGAATCATGCAAACTCCAGGCATAATCGGATTGCCCGGGAAATGACCTTTGAAAACGTCGTGTTTTTCATTGATCAGAATCGAAATTGTGTATTTAGAATCTCCTGTTTTTTCTTCGGAAAGAACTTTGTAAAAATCTTTTAAAACCATATTTTTTTTATTTGCCAAAAGGATAAGAAACACCTATTTGAAAACTAACATTTGTATTATAATCTCTAAACCAATAATCATTATTGTTACCGTTGCTGCCGTAATAATCACTATCAAGAACATCCACAATTCCTTTTTTGAAACGAGCCTCAAAAGTCAATCCGGAAGGTAATCTATAACCAATACCCATTATAAAAGCCAGATCAATATCTGATTTTTCATAAAGCAAGTTGTCTTGTAATCTAAAATCTAAAGTGGGCCCAGCCTGAAACTGAAAGCCATTTTTTAAAGTAAATTTATTGACTACAGCAATGGAAAGATAATCAATTTCTAAATCTTTCGAACTCACAACATCATTGCCATTATTATAACTGATAAAAGTTTTAACGTTACTCGCTCCTTGCTGGCTATACGTGATTTCCGGTTGTAAAGTGTAAATTTTAGTCAATTTGATTTCACCAAAACCTCCAATATAAAAATCAGTTTTATAGTCGGAACGTGTATTGGAGAATGTAGAAAAAGAAGCTCCTGCTCTCAGACCAGGTTTAAAGGTAACTTGTGCCTGTGAACTTGTTACGGCAAACAAGGCCAATACGATAATTATTAAATTTCTTTTGTTCATGATTTAAATTATTTTACTTTGAACGTGTAACTAATACCAATCTGGAAAACCTGATTTAAAGTAATGTCATCATAATAGCGTCTGTTATTATCATTATCATAATCATATCCGTCGTAGCCATAAATATCAACTAATCCTTGTTTCAATCGGGCTTCAAAAGTTAATCCGTTTGGAAGGGTATATCCAACTCCGCCAACAATAGCAAAGTCAACATCAACAGGGTTCTCGCCAAATTTGTCAAAATTATCATTGGTTTTTAAATCTATTGATGGTCCTGCTAATACGTGGAAACCTTTTCCTTTAAAATTAAATTTAGCCACAGCTCCAAGTGTAAGATAGTTGATTTCGGCTTTCTGGCTTCTGCGACGGGAAGTATTGTTGTCAAAATCTAAATAAGACAAACGAATATCAGCGCCTTGTCTGGAATAATTTAACTCGGGCTGCAGCGTAAAATATTTATTGAATTTTATAGCCATTAACGCACCCACATAAAAATCAGATTTTGAACTGCTATTCCCCGGCATATTACTTAAATCCGATATATTTAAACCTCCGCGTAATCCCGGACTAACCTTTACCTGGGCATTTGACGTTATAACTCCAATACATAAAACAAAGGCAATTACGGTTATTTTTTTCATTTTTGGTTTGATTTAAGTTTAGGTTTAGTTTAAATTTTTACTCTGATTTCAAATAATTTAATTCAATTTTCAGCTTAATATTTTGATGATTAATCAAAATTTTCTCCGCAAAAATATTGTTTTCTGAACTAAATGTCAGTGTAAATTTTTCTTTTGTTTTAGAAGACTGAACCACCTTTTCTAACTTTTGGTCTTTTTTGGAGACAAAAAGATAGTTGTCACGTTTTCCATCCTGTGATTTATAGATGTCAGCTGATTCGTTTTCGAATTGTTTTTGAAAGATATAATCTTTTTTCAGCAGCAAGCGAAAATCTTCTCTTAGCGTATTGATAAGGATTTTTCGGTCTAATTCGGATACAATCGAATTGATTTTAAAGTCTCTTTCAGAAATCTCAAAATCCATTAATTTGTTGCCAAATTCTGTTGTAAAAACAATACGATGTGTAGTGTCATTGATTTTTTTGGCGATGAAAATTCCAGACATTTCATGGCCGTAAACCGTAATGTTGGTTTTATACACGTAATCGGTTTTTGAATCTGCGAAATAAGGGACCTGATAAGACGTTCGGTCTAATTTTTTAGGAGTATAGTTTTTTGTGACAGAACCACAAGAAACCAGAACAATTGCAAGGAAGCAATTAATTATTAAAAACTGAATCGTCGATTTTTGCATTGATCACTTTATTTTTAAGTACAATTCGGGTATAATCTTCAGAGGATTCTAAGAGTTTTACCTGAACGACAGTTGCTTCTTCTTTGTCGAAAGTCAGTTCAATTTGTTTGATGTATTTTTTTAAAGTGGCATCTTTAGGAGCAAACTTAGCGATATTCTGTCCCTTTGATTTGAAATAAGAAATGACAAACTCCTTATCGTCAAACATATTACCGCTTACGCTTCCGACAATCAATTTGTTGATTCTGCCAAAGATTTTGCTGTTGCCAATATCAACGGCACTTTTCTTCCCTTCGTCGTTAATCAGGATTTTCCCGTTTTTAAAAACAATGCTGTAATTGTATGGTTTCTTGTATTGCCATTGTAATAAAGAAGGTTCTTTAAAAACCATTTTTCCCGAAGTCTCAATATCTTTCGATAAAAAGTCCAAGTGTTTGTACTGAACAAAATCGGTACTCAGGGTTTTGATTTTTTTGGAAACTACATTTACATCCTGCTTGAAAGCATTAATTTCGGCATCAGACATTTTTTGTTCCTGAGCCAACAAATTGCCTGAGATAAATAAAATTAAGAGTGCTATTTTAGTTTTCATATTTATTACGAATTGTGCTTTATTAGTTTGCCACAGATTAAAGGATTTTCGCAGATTAAAGTATTAAAATCCGTTTTTTATCCACGTCTTCGCGTAAGCGAATCAGCTTCATCCGCGTTCAGTTTTCATAAGCTTTCAGATTCAAAAGTTCTTCGGTTGAAATTACTTTATAATTGTTTTGCTGCAAAAATTGCAAAAACTGTTCCAGTACTAAAACAGAGTGTACTCCTGTGTCGTGCAAAAGTACAATTCCTCCCGGAGAAATACGTTTTATGATTCGTTTGAAAATTAAACTTTGGTTGGTTGTGCCACCGTCCAATGAACGAATATTCCACCCAATTACTTTGTGGCCGGTACGTTTTAAAGCTCTTCGGATGGAGGGTGTCGTAACCCCGTAGGGCGGGCGGAAAAAATTTATTTTTTTGGAGGTGTACTTTTCTAAAAGAGCATCCGTTTTCTGAATTTCAGTCGTGATTTTTGTAGCATTGTAAAAATCAAAAAAAGGAGAATGGCTGTACGAATGATTGCCAACCAAATGTCCTTCTGCTATAATTTGTTGTACGATTTCAGGATGAGTTTCGATGTTTTTTCCGATGCAGAAAAAAGTAGCTTTGACCTCATATTTCTTTAAAAGAGTCAAAACTTCCGGAGTAAAAATAGAGGGTCCGTCATCAAAGGTAATCGCAATTTTCTTTTGGGTTTCCAATGAATTATTGCAGTAAGCTTTTACATGATAATTAGAAGAAATTACAGCAGAGCCCACAGTATTTATGCCTAACCAAATTAAAACAATTGCGATAAACCATGCTCCGTTAATTGCTGTATAGAGATTCAGAAGAAGCAGTAGCAGCAATACAAAGAGAAAGAATAACGAAATGTTTTTATGCGTTATCATTTTGAAAGTAACGTAAAACTATGGTTTTTTCCGTTGAGCTGATTGTACAATAAAATCGTATTATAAGCCGGTCTTTCGACTGAATTTACTTTTATAATTTCAGGGATTTCCTGAGTTTTTAAAATTTTAGACGCCATCCATAAAGCAAAAGCCGAAGCGGTATCGTATTCACCACTCAAATGTTTGTAATACAATTGCGGAGTTTGAGCGAAGTCCTTTTGGGTTAGATTTTTATAATAATTTTCAAAATCTGCATTACCGTCAAATCCTAAAATCAAGGCATCGACATCTGAAATTTCTAATTGATTGGATTTCAAAAAAAATCTGATTGCGGCTTCAATTTCATTTTCTTCCAGTGTATTTAGTATGGCAATGTCCAGTACTTCAGCATAGGTAGTCTCTTTTCGTTCATTTTCCAGAACAAAAAAACTGGCACCTTCTCCGTAAACGGCACCGCCTGTAGTAGCCTCTAAAAGGTTGTAGGGTTGCTGGCCGTCTGGTTTGATACGTCCTGACAATTTAAAAAGCGCAGTAGTGTAATCACCATTTTCATCCACACCGCCCACAAGAACAGACTGTACTTCTTCTTCCTCAATTTGCATTTTAGCATCTAAAAGTGCCGATTCAAAAGAGACAGCTCCATTGACATAGGTAAAATTGTAACCGTTGCATTTTTGCAACAACGCAATTTGAGCGCCAACCGTATTATGTGTCGACTGGATGAATGAAGTTGGTGTTAAGAATTGCTCATTATTATCGAGGATGTTGGTCAGGAATTTTTCAGAATCTTCAATACATCCTAATCCTGTTCCGGTAATAATGGCATCTACATTTTCAAGTTGTGCATCTTTCATGGCAATTGCCGAGGCCACGATTCCGTTTTTCACACCTTTTGCCATTCTTCTTATGGCAGCAGGAGAAATATAATCCTTGTAAACCGGCGGAACGATTTTAAGTACATTCTCGTCGAGGTTGTGTGTGGCTTCTTCTAAAAAAACAGTATCAAATGTTTTTTGAGTCGAAATACAACCTATTCCATTTATATATGTTTTTTTTAATTGCATTTTGAGAAGATAAGAGTGGAACAGTTTCCTCCAAACCCAAAAGAGTTAGACAGAACATGTTCAATATTTTTATTCTTTAAAGTCGTTTGCGGTTTTAAGTCAAACTCTTCCATTGGAGTTTCAAAATTCAGATTGGGGTAAACCACATTATTCTGAATCGCCAGAACGCTGTAAACAGCTTCAATGGCGGCAGCAGCTGCCAAAGTATGTCCTGTATAAGGTTTTGTCGAACTAAAATCGGGTACTTTTTCATCACCGTAAATTCGAAGTATAGCTCTTCCTTCAGACAAATCATTGTTGGGAGTAGCTGTTCCGTGCACGTTGATATAGTCAATTTCACTTGGTTTTAAACCCGAAACGTCAAAGGCTTTTTTCATGGCCAGGTAAGCACCATCTCCATTTTCTGAAGAAGCCGTTTGGTGAAAAGCATCATTGGCATTGCCATAACCTGAAACACGGGCCAGAACTTTTTTGTTTTGTTTCTGAACGACTTCATCGGATTCTAAAACCAGAAAAGCGGCTGCTTCACCCAGATTTAGTCCTTTTCGGTTGTTGTCGAAAGGTTTGTTGTAATCGTCAGATAAAATCATGAGGGTTTTGAATCCGTTGATCGTAAATTTTGCAAGAGCGTCAGTTCCGCCAACAATTACGCGGTCCAGTTTTCCGGATTTTATAAGTCTTGCTCCCAACATAATTGCGTTTGCTGCCGATGAACAAGCCGTGCTTATAGTGGTTACAATTCCTTTTAAACCTAACTCGTCTGCAATTTTTTCGGCTACATCGCCAGCATCATGACAAGTAATGTATTTGACAAGTTCAGGATGTTTGAAATAATCGTAATAATGCTTTTCGGTCATATCCATCCCACCCACGCTTGTCGCCGAAATGAGCCCGGTTCTGAATTCGTTTATCGCCGTGATTCCGGCATTTTTAACAGCCTGTTTCGCTGCAAAAGTGCCAATCATAGCAGTCCTCGAAAAGTTATTATCGGGAGTAAGTTCTAATTCCTGAACCAATTCATCATTAGTTTTTTTAATTTCACCTACCTTATTTATAGCAGCGTGAATCGTTTCAATGTTTTCGATACGCGTTACCGCAACTTTATTTTCGATTAACGAAATGTAATTTTCTTCGACTGAATTTCCAATCGAGGAGATAATTCCCATTCCGGTTATTGCAACACCTTTTTTCATTTAGATTATTGGATTGTTGGATTGTTTGGATTGTTGGACTATTCTTTTTGGCTCATAAAAGTTTTAAAAACTATTTTGAATTAGATTTTTGAATATTTTCATTTAAGAAATCTAAAAGTCTAATAATCCAACAATCTAAAAATCTATTTAGTTCTGTTAGCGCTAATGTACGCCGCCATCGTTTCGATGGATTGAAAAATGGTTTTTCCTTCTTTTGGGTCTACCAGTTTAATTCCGTAATCTTTATCTAGAATCACGATTAATTCAAGCGCATCAATGGAGTCTAAACCTAAACCATCTCCAAACAAAGGATCGTTATCTGCAATATCTTCGATCGCGATATCTTCAAGGTTTAAAGTAGTAATGATTTTGTTTTTTAATTCTTCTTTTAATGCTTCCATGATTATTTATTGTATAATGTATTGATAGTTTCGTTGTTATATTTTGTGCTTTCTTCCTTGCTAATGGTGCAAAGAAAAGCCTTGTAATCGTCGTTGAAAAATTCTACCCAGCCACAAAGAACCCTGTCGGCTTTATTTGTATTCAGAAGAATAGTAGAATAATTGGACATAAATTCGGTGTTAAAGGCATCAAATATAAAGAAAGAATTTTCACTTTTCAGCTGATGGCGGATACTTATTTCGCCCAGACAAATATTTGGCAGAGTATAAACAAAAACTGCCGGACTTGGGAAGTAGTTTTCTTTGTCGGAAATAGATTCCTGATACTTAACATCGGTATCTAAACTTGAGGATTTGTTGGCCAGAACCAAGGCAATATTGTTTTCTTTTTCATCAGAAGTTATCGGACTCAAAAGCAATTCAGCTCCTAAAAAAGCAAGCTTGCTCAAAGCATCCATTTTGAAAAACTTTGGGTATTGCAGGTCAAAATTGCGATAAGCCTGTTTTGAGAAATCACCAAAATTCGTCGGTTCAATTTTGAATACCGAAGTCCCGTTCAAAACAATTTCGTTGTTTTCAATGGTGCAATAGGATTGTATGTTAGTTTTGTTTGGATTCATTGTTTTAATTTAACACTAATTGCACAAATTAGCACGAATTGATTTTGGGGTTAAATTACACTAATTAATCTGTGAAAATTAGTGCAATTCGCGGTTAATCATTTTTTACCTTTTCAAATATCACCGCCGTATTACAACCTCCGAATCCGGAAGCTGTTTTTAGGGAATATATTATCCTATTTCTTTTACTATGCTATTATATGTTTGTTCAATATCTGTCCAATTTGTTTTATTAACTGATTCTTGTTTTAGCATTTTGAATGCATTCCAAAAATCTTCTTTTCTTTCTTGATGTTCTTCAACTAACCTTTTTTTATCAATATGTATATTTTTAAAATCTTTAGATAATGCTAATTCAATTTGGTTGTCCATTTTATTAAAAAAATCTTCTCCGAACAATTTAATTTCATTCACAAAATCATGGTAGTTCATTTCGCAGAAGCCATCTTTCACTGTCCATAAACTTATACCATTTTCTAAAGTATATTCAGCTTCCCAAATAATTTTTATTTGATCATTTTTTCTGAAGAAAAATAAATTCGGACCACCAATTAAGTGTGCTGAATCTAATGTTCTCTCATTAATCCACGAAAGTAATTTATAATATTCATCAAAATAAAAATCAGTATTCTCATTTTCATCTGTATCATGAATACTAAACCAATTTTCTGATTCAGTTTTAAACTTTTCTAAATCTTCAGTTAAAGAGTAAAATTTTTCAGGAATGCTTTCATTTATTTTTCCAAAAAGGTTAGTAAAATCCTCAATGAATCTGACCAAATAATACTCATTATATGATGTTGATTTATTTCCAAAATAATAAATTGCTTCATCAGAATACTCGTAAATTATCTCATTTTCGAAATCAAGCCATAACTCTCCATCTGTTAGCCAAAACCAACTTAAACGTTGATTTGGTTCTTGACCAATAGGAACTATTTCATCAATATATTTTAATTTGAAATTTATCATTTTTAGAATTTAGATATAAATGACAATCATTTTTTTTCGATTTTCTATGAATTTTAAATATTGAACTTGTAAATTTTCTTTACAAGTTGGATCTTGAACTCTCAAGATTTCCTTGTTAGTTGGACTTTACTTTTGAACTGTTCGGAATTTCCGAATAGTTCAAATTTATTTTACTTTCTCAAAAACAATCGCCGTATTACAACCTCCAAATCCGGAAGCTGTTTTCAGGAAAAAATCAATTGTCTTTTCTTCCTTTTTCTCAATAACATTTATTGGTTCGCTAACCCCAATTTCATCAAAACCTTTTGAT
This sequence comes from Flavobacterium lipolyticum, assembly GCF_020905335.1. Lineage (NCBI taxonomy): Bacteria > Pseudomonadati > Bacteroidota > Flavobacteriia > Flavobacteriales > Flavobacteriaceae > Flavobacterium > Flavobacterium lipolyticum. The sequence continues at coordinate 1,968,106 of NZ_JAJJMN010000001.1, forward strand.
TCAAAAAGCTTATTTTGATTGGCAGATTCAATGGCAATTACGGTTTCTAACAATCCCGAAGCGCCTAAGGTATGACCGTAAAATCCTTTCAGACTATTGACAGGAACATTTTGCAGACCTAAACGGTTTAGGGCAATGGCTTCCATTTCGTCGTTGAAAGGCGTTGCGGTTCCGTGTGCTGAAATATAATCGATTTTTGCAGCTTCAATTTGAGCTTCTTTCAAAGCATTTTGAATACTTCTGAACAAACCTTCACCGGTTCTCGATGGACCCGAAATATGATTGGCATCGTTTATCGAACTGTCTCCGATAACTTTTATTTTGGCATTTGCAGTTTCGGCGGTAACTAACACTGCGGCTGTCGCTTCTCCCAAACTTACACCGGTTCTGTTTTTAGAATACGGTTTGCATGGTAAATCGCTCATAGCCTGAAATGCATTAAAACCGGACAAAACAAATTCTGAAACTTCGTCACCCGCCACAACAAAAGCATGGTCATAAAGACCTGACTGAATCATTCTTTTGGCAACAGAAATGGCTAAAATTCCGGATACACAGGCATTCGAAACCACAATGGGCGGTGTTTGAAATCCGAAAAAAACGGCAACATTTTTTGCCAAAACATCTAAATGTGCATTAGTAAAACTGTCAACAGAATCATTTTTTAAAGCCGTTACATTTCCTTTGGTTGTCGAAAGGATAAAGGCTGCTTTGGAATTTAGTTCAACTCCCGAGTTTTTGATAATCGGTTCTAAAGCCAAAATCATCATTTTCTCTAAACGGGAGTATTTTGTTTCTGTACTTATTTTTGCGAAGGCACTGTTTATTTTTTCATCAGAAATAATAGAAGCATAAAATGAATTGGGCATTAAAGAAATATCATTTTGAATCTGAATACCGGAATCTCCTCGAAGAATTGCTTCAACGTTTGATTCGACATCAAAACCTAATGATGTGATGCAGTTGGTTTGCGTGATGTATATTTCTCTTAACATTTTATGATTTTAATTTCGTGAAATTTTTGCTCGCAGATTTGGCAGATTGAGCAGATTCCGATTTTAATTTTTTCTAATTCGTGAATTCGTGGCTAAAACTTTACTTTAATAACCCCACTTTTCGTTTCCATTCTTCGTAAAAAGGAGGATTGGTCAGCATTAGATTTCCTTCCTGATCTAAAAAAACCTGAACGGTTTCTCCGGTGCAGGCCACTTCACCTTTATCGTCCAGTATTCTGAAACGATAGATCATTTTGGCAGCGGGTGTGTCAATTACCGTAGTTTCTATGGTTACCACATCGCCATAACGCAAAGACAATTTGTGTTCGCATTTTGATTTTACGATTGGGGTGGTGTAGCCTGTTTTGGCAATGTCCAAATAAGTAAGTCCGTGTTGTCGACCAAAAGCTTCACGTCCGTCTTCAAAATAGGTGATATAATTGCCGTGCCACACGATTCCAAGCGGATCCGTTTCGTTAAAACGAATTCTGATTTCATGTGAAACGGTTAGTTCGGTTGCTTCGTTAAACTGTTCTTTTCTTTTTGTCATAGAATAATGCAATGGATGTTGTGATAATAAAGAACAAAAATAACAAACTTATTTTTGGGATGATTTCAAGGAAAGATACGTTGCGAAGTAAAACATCATAGAAAGCTTCTAATCCCCAGTTCATAGGTGATGATTTAGCAATAAGCTGCATGATGCCGGGCATTGCAAAAACGGGAACCCAGATTCCGCCAATCGCTGCCAGGATAATAACACTTGTTGCACCAAAAGGAGCCGATTGTTCCTGCGTGCTTGCGACCGTTCCCAATAAAATTCCGAAACCAATAGCCGCGAAACCTGAAAATAAGGCTACAACACTCATTAAAAATAAATGGCCTTCAATATTTAAAGAAGGTAAACCAATATGTGGAAACAAAAAGACTGCGACCGCCACCATCATGTAAAACTGTATCATACAAATGACAGAGTAGGTGATGGTTTTACCAATTATAACCACAATATTAGAAACCGGATTGGTCAATAAACGAACAAAGGTTCCCTGTGATTTTTCTTTTACAATATTGATAGATAAAGGAATTACAATAAAGAATATAGCAAAAAGGGTCCAGGCCGGAACATTATGCTGCACGGAGTTTGGACGCACTTCTTTGTTGTTTATTTTTGGAATAATTTCTTTAAAGGTGATGAAACTTTTTTGTTCAAATTCGGCATTTCCTTCTCCCAGCTGATTTTGAAAAGTGGTATAAATAGACTTGGTTTCGATCTGTGAAATCATCTTATCGATGGAACTCATCACGGCATTCTTGAAGCTCATTTGAACCGCAGGATCAAAATACAATTTAACTTCTTTTTCTTTAATTACTTTCGGTTTTTTGGCTTGAGCCGAAGTATCTGTTTCTGTTAGCCCCATTTTGCTCACAATGTTTTCGACATTCTGATCAATTTTGGTTTGCAGATCAACACTTAGTTTTTCCGGAATTACAATGGCCAGCTGAAACTTTCCTTTGTAAACGGCTTCCCTGGCAATTTCTTCCGTAATGGGTTTATGATCAATTTGTGTGACCACACTAAAAAGCTGACTTTTCTCCAGATTATCAAAAACGGTTTTAGACACTGAACCTTTATCGTTATCAACCAGTAAAATCTGAATTTTGGTATCGCTAACGGTTTTGAAAGTACTGTCCTGAATCAAGGTTACGGTAATCACCAAAACCAAAGGCATGATGAATAAAATGATCAAACCGCCCAGATCTCGTTTGAGCAGGAGAAATTCTTTTACGACCGACATCCAAATTTTATATACCATCTCTAAAGTCTTTACCGGTTAATGAAATAAAAACTTCTTCAAGATTACGAGCTTCTTCAGTAGAAGCAATTAGGCTCGAAGGTGTACCTTGGGCATAAATTCTGCCGCGGTCTAAAATGGCAATATGAGTACAGAAATCTTCCGCTTCTGCTAAATGGTGTGAGGTATAGATAATGGTGGTTCCGTTTTGATTTAAGAATTTTAAATAGTCTATGATGGCATTTTTCGATTGAACGTCAACACCCACGGTTGGTTCGTCTAAAAACAAAACTTTGGGATTGTGTAAAATTCCGGCAATCAAATTGACTCTGCGCTTCATACCGCCTGAGAAAGTCTCAATACGCTTGTCGGCAAATTTTAATAATCCTAAAAGATCTAAGGTTTCAATGACCTTGTCTTTTAGATAATTGCCTTTTAGTCCGTACATGCTTCCAAAATAATGTAAATTTTCCCGGGCTGTTAGGGTAGGGTATAAAGCATACTCCTGAGGGACAACGCCAATTATTTTTTTGATTTTGGAGGAATGATGGGTATAATTCAGACTATCAATAGTGAAATGTCCTGAAGTTGGTTTGATCAGTCCGCAAAGCATGGAGATTAAAGTGGTTTTTCCGGCACCATTAGGCCCCAATAACCCAAAAATCTGACCTTGATTAATCTCCAGCGAAACATCGTTCAAAGAATACAGATCTGCATTTTTGTACTTTTTCGAAAGGGATTCTATTTTTATTATGGATTGCAAAATATTCTTAGCTAATAGCTTTTTTTAGTTTTTTGAAAAAGATTTCTTCACGATTGGCAATGTCCAGTAGTTCATCGGCAATTGTATTGTAGGCATCTTCTTTGGCGCTTCTGTTTTTGTAAATTCTTGAGGCTTCAACGGCAAAATCACGCCATGAATCACCGATTTGTGTCATCTCTTTTGAAAGGGATTTTAATTCTTCATTGTTCAGAATAACTGAAGCTTCCTGTAAAAAAGCGGCATAAATAAATCGGAAACCTCCGCCTCCTGTACCTATTTCTTCCTGCATACGAACCATTTGTGCCAAATAGTGATTGGCTTTTTTAGTACCGTGTTTTACAGGCCATTTTCGGATTTGTTTGGAAACAAATTTGATTCCGCGGACACCCACAATAGGCATTGGTGCCAACATATCGCGGCAGGTATTTTTGATTCCTTTTATAATGGCGCTTTTTAAATCAACGTCCTTCGGAATTTGAATCGGATAGTACATTTGTCCTCTTGGTGCAAAAGCTCCTTTGGCAAAACGGACCTTGTCCAGTTCGTCATGTGTCAGGGTGGTAACGGTTTCCATTACAGGATCACTCACCAGATAATCGGTTTCGGTTTTTCCGTAAACCACTAAATTGTGTGCGTTAAAATGAAAGCGGTATTCATCAGGGAAATAACTCAAATGGTACACGCCAACTTGTAATCCGGTTGGAATATTATTTTTTAAATTTTCATCTAAGGCCTTGTTGGCATTTATTACAGAGGAAAATTTTTGTCTTTTTATTTTTAAGTTTAAACGGCTCGCCAGTTTGTTAAAAATCTGTCCAGGCAAAGTTCTGTAACTAATGGCCGGAGCGTGATTGACTTTTATAAACGGCAGGTATACGAAGAAAAGTCCGGAGCCAATACCAAAAACCATTGGTTCACTGATATTCAGTCCGTTGTTTTTTAACAAATTCGAAGCTACTCCATTTTCGCAATGAGCAGATTGATGATGTGTAAAATTAGTTTGCATTACGCGGTTTTAATATTTTTTAATTCAGCTATTGAAATTTCAAAAGCATCGGCATATTTCTGTAAAGTAGTGTTGCTCAATTGGGCAAAAACAGAGGGTTTAAAATGTCTTTTTACACGCCATTTCCACATTCCAACATAACTGGAAAGAATGGTGAGATCCATTTTATTAAGTTCCATATAATAACAAATCGGACTTACTTCACCTATTTCTACCTGTTGTTTTGCTTCGGCAATTCGTTCGTTTATGTCATCGATCGAATTGGATAGTGCAATGGTTTTAGGTTCCCAACCAGTACTTAAAGTTGTGGTATAGTCACCATTTTCATCGGTGGCGTAAAGCAGTTCTTTGAGATTATTTTTGGTTAAATTGCCGTTGTCTTGTGGTACTTTTTCTTTTTCCATGGCCTTTATATTTTCGGGAGAAGTTATGAAATAGCCGAAATCGTTTGTTGGATGAACAGATTAATTTCGCATTCTAAAAGTATTTTGTCATCAACTAAACTTTCGCAACTCATGGTGCATAAAGTATAATCGTCACCCGCAAATTTTGAAACTAAATTTGCTTTGGTAATAATGGTGTCATTAACTTTTGGCAGCGCATGTATTTTCAGATTCTTTATGGCGCTGATGAAACCAATTACATTTACGTTTTCATTTTCTGTCCCGTCATCGTCAAAAAAATATTTTTTGCCTACAATTGAGGAACAGGTTTGTGCGGTGTTTTCGATGAGTCCGGCTTCAATAAAAATGTTGTTGTCAACAAAAATATTGTCTTCACGGATCAAAAAGGTGGTTTCTACAAAACTGGAATTTATATCCAAAATTAAATCCACCATAAGCAGTGGCGCTCGGTGGGGCAGATAGTTTTGTATGTCGACTCCGGTTTTCATTCCTATTTATATTATTTGGCTAAAACGGTCTTCATTTGTCCGTTCGCAATTTCTTCATTATTCAGATACGTTACGATGTCTACCAGAGTAATTCCGGCAAACTCCTGTAAAATAGTTATGGTCGATTGAATTGAGTCGTTGACTTTGGGTAACTTTTTTATTTCAATTTCTTTGATCGATCCAATGTAGCCTGTTGGGGCTGTTTCGTTTTTTAGGAAAAATTGATAACCTGTGTGCAAAGCCACAGATTGCGCCATATGCTCGATTAAACCCGCTTCTAAAAAGGTATCGTTGTCGGAAAAAATATTATCGTTTTCAATTTTTAATCCCGCAACCAATGAGGTCTCAGTAAACGAATACATTTTATCAACCATAACAAAAGGAAACTTTTGAGGCAATAAATTTTCGACAGCGTTTTTTTCTAAAAGTAAAGTGGTTTCCATTAGCAAACAGTTAAATAAGCATACGCAAAAGAGAATCTTCCGCTTTCCGGAACAGATAATAAAATACGTTCTCCTTTTTTCAAATTTCCTGAATTCATTAATTCTTCCAAAGCTAAGTAAATAGAGGCAGAGCCAACATTTCCAACTCTTGAAAGATTCATGAACCATTTTTCATCGGCCATACCGATTCCTTTTTCATTCAGTCCTTTTTTTAGTCCTTCCACAAAAAAGTTTGAAGAAACGTGAGGGATAAAATAATCGACATGATCTGATGTGATCTTGTTTTTATCCATAGCATCTTTCATACTTTCTGCTCCTTTGGAAAGAATAAACTCGTCCAGTAATTTCACATCTTGTTTGATGGCAAAAACCGATTCGTTTAACCATTGTTCCGGTGCATAATCGCTCCAGGCTTTGATCTCACCATTTTCTAATTTATCACCACCGGCATACATACAGGTTTCTAATTCGTAAGCATACGAAAAGGCTTCCATCCACTCAATTTTTAAAGAGATCGCTCCTTTTGGTTGATTTTCTAATAAAAACGCTCCTGCACCATCAGATAACATCCAGCGTAAAAAATCTTTTTTGAAGGCAATGATGGGCTGTTCTTCCAGATTTTTCAAATTAGCCGCTTCGTGGTTGTACATTTGGGCATTGAGCCAGGTCGAAACTTTTTCAGATCCCGTACAAATGGCATTTTTAGAGTTTCCGGATTTTACAGACAGGAAACCAAATTTTAAAGAATTCATACCTGCACAGCAAACTCCTGTTGAAGAATTTAGTTCTACAGATTTGTTTTTCAATAAACCATGTACCATCGCAGCATGCGAAGGAAGGAAGATATCAGGTGTTGAGGTTCCGCAGGAAAGGACTTCAAGATCCAGTGCTGTAAAGTTTTCATCAAACAATTGCAGAATTGCATTTCGGGTTAACTCGGCGTTGTTATGCGTGCTTTTCCCGGACTTATCTATTGCGTAATAACGAGTTGTGATTTTATTATTGCGCAAAATAATACGTCTTGCTTTAGAGGCAGCATCATTAATGAGGCCTAAATAACTTTCCATCTCATCATTAGAAATGGCTTCATTTGGCAAATACTTTGCGGCTTTGGTAATATATACTTCAAACATAATCTAATTTCGTCTTCTAAACTCCTTGATAATATTGAGTTTCTCTTTTTATGGTATTTAACTTAAAGGGGTAGGTAATAAGGTGCAATATATACACTATTGGCGAGATTAACCATATTGCAAGGAATAAATAAACATTAAATACTTTAAGAAGTGTTTTTCTGTTTTTTTGATTTTTATAAATCAGATTCGACCACTTATTAAAGATTTTATTTGCCGTTTTATCAACGGTGACCAAATAAGGGCTAATTTTAACAGCATCAATGGCAACTAATTTGGGCTGTAAGTTCTGTAATTGATTTTGTTTAAATTCAGAAAGTATCGTTTCTCCAAATTTATCGGACTCCAGTATGTCTTTTTCTGATACTCCCGGCAGTGGAAAAATACCAAGATATTTTTTCTTTACGCCCGAAAACATCCATTCTACAATCGTAATTACACTGATTAAATTTCCAACACGATCTACTAAAGCAACATTTCCAACAAGCTGAGCATTGGCTTCTTTTAGTAAAACTTTGATTTTTTCCTGTGCCATAATCCACATATTACGAGAGCCGCTTATGGTGATAACAGGTGTGTTGTTTAATATTTTTTTGGCTTCGGCACTTTTTAGAAAAGAGTTAATCGGAATAGAAGGGGACAAATACCAAACCTGATAGTGAAACAATACCAGATCGTATTTAGTGTTTAGAATTTCTTCCGGAACCGGTTTTAGTTCGGTTGGAATTTGCAGAAATGATTCCGGGAAAGCATCGAAAAAAGAGTCTTTATCCCATGGAAAAGGAAAAGTTTTCTGCAGTTGTATTTCGTGAAAAGTTACATTGATCTCCCCTGAATTCAGGAAGGGTTTTGCAATATTTCGTGCAATTGTTCCCAGTTGTCCAGACTGCGTATAATAAATTATGAGAACATTTTTCATTGTGGTATACTTGCTTTTGGTTGCGAACAAAAATAGGTAAATTTATTTAAACGAATTTTCTTGTTTAAATGAATTGTTTTTGGGCCACAGATTTTTGTTGGGTTTTTTAATCTCGCAAAGGTACAGAGACGCAAAGTTTTAATTTGAAATGACAAAACGGAGTAAAAACTTTGCGACTTCGCGTCTCTGCGAGATTTTTTAAGTTTTATTTCAGATTATTCCAGAAATCGAAATAATTGAACCATTGCAGCGGATATTTTTGCAGAATAGTCTCAACGCTTTGTACATATTCTTTCAGCAATCCTTTTTCATCACGATGTTTCGAGGCAGCTTCTCTGGCGTACAAATGATAATGTAAGTTAGGTTCTTTCATTACATAAACAAAAACAACAGGAACTTTTAATCGTGAAGCAATTAAAAACGGACCCGCAGGAAAATTGGCTTCCTTACCCAATAGGTTTTCCGAAAGAGATTTGGTGCCTTCAAAGTAACGATCGCCGGTAAAACAAACCAGTTCGTTATTGGTTAAAGCAGCATTGATCTCAAAAATATGAGACAAATCGTCTTTAATAATGATAAATTTTACGGTAGGTTTTTGGGTAACGCTTTCCAGGTAGTTTTTTATAGCAGAATGTTCCAAATCGGTAGTAACCAGATTGATTTGAAAATTAAGATCAATATCACCCAGGAAATGTTCGGCAATTTCGAAATTTCCAACATGAGCACTAATTAAAACACCTCCTTTTTTCTCGGCCAAGAGTTTTTTCAGTACCTCAATTCCGTCAAATTCATAAGTGAATCTGTTTCGCATTCCTGCCGAAATGGAAATTTTATCAATGATCGTCTGTCCAAAAGTATAGTAACTTTTGAAGACCATTTTTTTAGATTTGAACCAGGAATATTGAAGCCTTTCTTTAAAGTAATAGAAAATGGCTTTGTTGCTTTTTTTTAAAAACAAAAAGTAATATGAAGCAACAAAATAAAGCAGGACATAAGCAGCCTTAATACCCGCTTTTTGTATTAAAAAAACGAATATTCTATAGCCTAAAACTGTTCCCTTTGATTTGCCATCCCATTGACTCATTAAACAGCTTTAGCTTTTAGTTTGGTTTCAATAAGGTCATAAAAATTCTGAAAAGTAGCAATTCCAACAAAATCAGCTTCTACCAGTTTCACACCAAAGTTAGATTCGATCGAGACTACTAAATCTACATAATCTAAACTATCTAATCCAAGTGTCTCTTTTAAATTAGCATCCGGTTCGATATCATCATTGTCTACTTCAAATTCATCAACCAAAAAACCATTAATTTTTGCTATAATCTCTTCTTTATTCATCGCTCAATTTAAACTTTTTAACCACCAACGCAGAGTTGGTTCCTCCGAATCCGAAGGAATTGGACAAAAATATGTCAAATTTTTTGTTTAAAGTAGTTTTGACCAAATTTAATTTAGCAGCATCTTCGTCAGGATTTTCTAAATTGATGTTTGGAGCAATGAAATCGTGCTGCATCATTAAGATAGAGTAGATTACTTCGCTTGCTCCTGCCATCCAGCATTCGTGACCTGTCATCGATTTGGTAGAACTTACATAGGGATTTCTCTCTCCGAAAACTTCGAAAATGGCTTTAGCTTCATTTCCGTCTCCAACAGGAGTTGAGGTTGCATGAGCATTTATATAATCAACATCCGCTGCTTTTAGCTGTGCATCGTCAAGTGCTCGTTGCATGGCTATAGACGGCCCTTCAACATTAGGCGTCGAGATGTGTCCGCCGTTTGAAGAGAATCCGTAACCCGCAACTTCGGCAATGATGGTTGCGCCTCTGGCAATAGCCGATTCATAGCTCTCCAGAATTAATGTTGCACCACCACCACTCGGAATTAATCCGTCGCGGTCTTTGTCGAACGGACGGGAAGCTTTTTCCGGTTCGCTTTCTCTGGCCGAAAAAACACCCAAACCATCAAAACTGCTCATCGCATATTTATTGATTTCCTGTGCGCCTCCACAGATGATAACGTCCTGAAATCCGCTTTTGATTAAAAAATAAGCGAGTCCTATAGAGTGTGATCCGCTGGCACAGGCTGCACTTACAGTAAGATTGATACCGCGAAGTTTAAAAATCGTCGATAAATTCATGGTTACCGTTGAATTCATCGATTTAAAAATAGCACCTGAACCTATTAAAGCGGTGTCTTTTTTATCTCTGACAATATCAGTAGCTTCAATAACAGCTTTTGATACACTGTCATTTCCGTACATAATTCCCACTTCGCGTTCTTCAAAAAAGGCATCATCTATATTCGCATTTTTCAATGCTTCGATTGTTGCCATATAAGCATACTCGGTCTCTTCACCAATGCTCATTCGCTGTCTGCGGGTCAATAAATTTTTTAAATCAGCCTTCGGAACCATTCCCGTCAGGGCCGATTGGAAACCAAATTCTTTTCTTTCAGAATCAAACTGAATACCTGATTTTCCCTGGTATAAAGATTCCTTTACTTCATCTAAAGAAGTTCCGATACAAGAATAAATTCCCATTCCAGTAATTACAACTCTTTTATTCATGGTGGTATTTCAAAGTATTTTCTATCCTAAGTGTATTTTTTGAAGTTTTTTTAATAAAACTTTGCGACTCTGCGTCTTTGTGAGCAATTTTTGACGTTTAAAAAACTTAAAACAATCTCACAAACATAGGATTATTAAGAATATATTCCTCCATTTATATTGATAATCTCTCCTGTAATGTAACTTGATTTTTTTGAAATCAAAAAGCTTACCAAATCTGCAACTTCCTCAGCTTCTCCAAAACGGTTTACCGGAATCAGCTTTAATAATTCTTTTTCATCCAGTTCACTGGTCATGTCCGTTTTAATAAAACCGGGTGCAACAGCATTTACAGTAATATTTCGTTTGGCAACTTCCTGAGCCAGTGCTTTGGTTGCTGCGACAATTGCGCCTTTTGCTGCCGAATAATTCGTTTGTCCGGCTGTTCCTTTCACTCCTGAAACGGAAACCATATTAACAATTCGGCCGTATTTATTGCGTAGCATTTTTTGAATAAAAAACTGCGTAACATTAAAAAAACCATTCAAACTGGTGTTTACTACACCATTCCAGTCTTCGGGACTCATCCACATAAAAAGACCGTCTTTTGTAATTCCGGCATTGTTTACAATTGCTTCTACAATTGCTTCCGGATTAGCTTCCTGCCATTGTGTTAATGTTTTTTGTACATCTTCAAAATTGGAAACATCAAAACCTAAAATTTCTCCCGTTGCTCCTAGTTTTTGTATTTCCTGAAGGGTTACTTCAGCAGCTGTTTTATTCGAGTGATAGTTAATCAGGATATGATAATTTGCATCAACGGCTAATTTTTTACAAATAGCACTTCCAATTCCTCGTGAACCGCCAGTTACTAATACACATTTCATATTCAGAATTTATTTTTATTTGTTCGATATAAAATCACTTTTTGATTAGCAATTTCATATGCAAAACGTATAGGTTAATAGGTTTTATTTCTTCTTTTTGGCTACCGGTTTTTTGGTAGTTTTTGTCTCTGACTTTTCAGTCGTTTTCATTTCTGCTTTTGGTTTCTCTGCCGCGATTTCTGCTGTGCTGATTCTTTCTTTTGATTGTGAAAACAGTTCAGCATTTTCAAACCATTGGTTGCCTAATACAGTTCCGTCTGGTTTTAAGAATCCCCATTTTCCTTCATTTTTTACTCGGGCCAGACCATCGATAAAGCCTTTGTCTTGTTTTACGAACAGCGCAATAACAAAACCATTTGCTGTAATATTGTATTGGGTTGGAATAACTAATTTTCCGGTTTGATTGATGAATCCCCAGTTTTTTTCTTTTACCGGAGCCAGTCCGTCAGCACTAAAAACTTCGGCATCGCTGTAGGTAGGTTCGATTACAAATTCAGCTTTCGGATTGATATACCCCCATTTTGAACCTACGCAAACCGGAGCTAAACTTTTTGAAAACGCTTTCACCTTGTCATAAATTGGAGTAATTACCCAATTTCCTTTTAAGTCAATGAATCCAATTTTGCCATTTTTCTTGGCGTATGTAAGATCCTGCGTGTCAAAATCCCAGATTTTTTCAGCTCCGTCAACAGGAATAAAACTTCCTGAACTAACGATTCCAAAGGTTTTATCTTTTCTTGCCCAGCTTGTGTTCTTGAAATAATTTCCTATTTCTTCATACGCAGGCTCGATCATTTCTTTACCGGAAGTATTAATAATTCCCCATTTTTTATTGTTTTCAACTCTGGCAAAACCGTTTTCAAAAGATTTGATCTGATCGTATTTTGGTTCTAAAACAACAGTCATTTTCGAATTGATTAATCCTACTTTGCCATTTTGTCGAATGAACGCTACGCCATTTTCGAAATCAAAAAGTTTGTCTGACACAGGAGCGTTCTGAACTTCTCCTTTTGTATTGATATACACCCAGTCTTTGTCTTTTTGTACGACTGCAATTCCGCTGTTGAAATCTTTAACATTTTTAAAATCTGCCGGAATTACCCAGGCTCCTTTAGCATCTATAAACCCCCATTTTCCATTATTTTCCACAGCTGCCAATCCTTCAGAAAAGCTTCTTGCGGATTTGTACTGAGGTTCAATTTTAAAATTTCCGTCTTTGGAGAGATATCCAATTTTTGAATCTTTTTTAACTAACGCCAATTCCTGACTATTAACAAATTGAATAGTGAATGCAAATAAAATAATAAGTGTCTTTTTCATGATTTTAAAGGTTCAATATTAATAATGTAAAAATAAGTATTAACTGTGAATCAGGTAATCTTTTACTTTTTGAACAAAAGGATACATCACCTGATCTTCTTTAAATTCAGGAATAATGTTTCGAACATCGTCGTACCATTTTTTGGTAACGGATGAAATTTTATCTTTTTGTCCTAAATAATCAATAGCCTGAACGATGGTGATCATTTCGATACCTAAAACTTCAAAGGAATTTTCGATTACTTTTGAAGTAATAACGGCAGCATTGGTTCCCATACTTACAATGTCCTGATTGTCGTTGTTGTTCGGGATGCTGTGAACGTACATTGGGTTAGATAACATTTGGCTTTCGGCAGTGGTTGAGGTAGCGGTAAACTGAACCCCCTGCATTCCGAAATTGAATCCTAAAGTTCCTAAGTTAACAAACGGAGGAAGGATTTCGTTGATTTTTGAATTCAGTAAATAATTCAGCTGACGTTCAGCCAACATCGTTAATTTGGTAATAACAATTTTTAGTTTATCCATTTCAAGCGAGATATAATCGCCGTGGAAATTTCCTCCGTGATAAACGTGTTTGTTTTTTACATCTATAATAGGATTGTCATTTGCCGAGTTAAATTCGTCTTCAAGAATTGAAGCGACATTGTTTATAGTTTCTAAAACCGGTCCTAAAATTTGAGGAACACAACGCAAAGAATAGTATTCCTGAACTTTTTCTTTGAAGATTTCTTCGGTGTTTTCTCCGGAATATAAGTGATCTTCTCTTTTACGGATCAAGGTACTGTCTGAAAGATTTTGTCTCATTCTTGAGGCTACTTCCTGTTGTCCTTTATGACGTTTGGTTTGGTTTAATTCTTCAGAGAAATGATCGTCGTAGGCCTGAACCAATTCGTTGATTGCGCAGGAACATTTTAAAGACCAGTCTAATAATTTTTTGGCAAGATGTACATTTACAACTCCAATTCCGGTCATTACCGAAGTTCCGTTGATTAAAGCCAGACCTTCTCTGATTTCTACCTGAATAGGTTTTAAACCTTCAATTTCGAAAACTTCAGCAGTTGGTCTTCGGTCTCCTTTATAAAAAACTTCGCCTTCGCCAATTAAAACCAAAGCTAAGTGTGATAATTGTACTAAATCTCCGCTGGCACCTACACCGCCATGCTCAAAAATAAGAGGAGTAATGTCTTTGTTGATCAGTTCTGCCATCAGGTGAATTACAGAAGGATGAACCCCTGAATTACCTAATGATAAAGTGTTTAAACGAGCCAAAATTGCTGCTTTCGCACAAACGGGGCTTAAAGGTTTTCCCGTTCCTGAAGAGTGGCTTCGGATTAAATTGTATTGTAATTGTATTTGATCAGATTCTTTAATTCTATATTGTGCCATTGGTCCGAAACCAGTGTTGACACCATATATTACTTTGTTTCCTGAAAATTCTTTTAGGAAATTGAAGCTTTCATTCACTCTGTTTAAAACAATATCGCTGATGACAACTTTATTATTTCCAAAAATAATAGACTCGAATTCTGCTAAACTTAAATATTCATTAATTGTGTTCATTAAATCGTTTTTGGTTGTGCTAATTTAATTTTATTTATCAAAATAAATGTAGTTATTTTGATGATGGCAAATGTAGGTTAATAATTGATAATAATATTAATATGATAAAGGAGTTTGTTGATGTTTTAGTCATTGGCGCAGGACCATCAGGATGTGTCTCGGCATCGTATCTTCACAAAAACAACATTAAGATAAAAGTAGTTGAAAAAACAAAATTTCCAAGACTTGTAGTAGGGGAAAGTCTTATCCCTCGAGTAATGGATCATTTTGCTAAGGCTGAGCTTTTTGAGAGTTTGGATGCGATGAATTTTGAGAAAAAACTTGGCGCTCGTTTTATCAGAGGAGAAGAAATTTGTGTTTTTGATTTCAGTAAAAAATTTGGTGAAGGCTGGGACTGGACCTGGCAGGTACCGCGAGCTGATTTTGACAACACCATGGCGCAGGAAGTGATTAGAAAAGGAATTGATCTGGAATTTGAAACAGAGGTTCTGGAGGTTTCTTTTGAGGGTAAAAACTCTAAAACAATTGTAAAAGATAAGGATGGAAACCTAAAAGAAATACACGCTAAATTCATTATTGATTCCAGTGGATACGGCCGTGTTTTACCAAGACTTTTAGACTTGGATACCCCGTCAAAACTAGATCCGCATTCTTCGATATTTACACATGTAAAAGATATTAACAGAGAAGAAGGAGAAGAGGGAACCCAAATTTCCTTTGATATTCTGGAAACCGAAGTTTGGTTATGGGTAATTCCTTTCTCCAACGGAAATACGAGTCTGGGGGTTGTAGGACCAACCGATTTTATTAATTCACTTTCAGAAAATAAAGATAATGCCGAGGCTTTAAGGAATGCGATTCAGAAATCGGATTATTATATTAAAAGATTTAAAGGAACCGAATTTTTATTTGAGCCGGTAAAATTGGAGAATTATTCAAGAGCGGTAAAAAGAATGTACGGTGATGGTTTTGCCTTAACAGGAAACAGTTCTGAATTTTTAGATCCGGTATTTTCTTCTGGAGTGGCCTTTGCAACCGAATCCGGAATGCTGGCGGCCAAATTGTACCTTAAAGAATCTCAGGGAATCGAAGTGGATTGGGAAACAGAATTCACCGGATATATGAAAAGGGGGATAGCTGTTTTTACCACATATGTACAGGAATGGTACACCGGGAATCTTCAGACTTTGTTTTTTCATCAGCCGGAAAATCCGGATGTGAAAGAAAAGATTTGTTCGGTATTGGCGGGATATGTCTGGAACGAAGAAAATCCTTTTGTGAAGAAACACGATCATGTAATTAAAAATATGGCGTATTTACTCAATATGCAAAAAGAACAAAGCCCTGAATAATCAGGGCTTTTTGTTTAGGTGATTGTTTCTATTGCAGTTATATTTCGCCCTTACAGGGCTCTAATTTATAAATAAACCTTTTATTTCTATAAATATGTTATTCCTCCGGGATATAAAAAAGGGAAGTAGTTTTTTAGTTAGAAAATTATTATTGTCTGCTCCGTCGGAGCAAAATATTTGTAATAAATAGATTTATACGGGGAAGAAAGCACCAGCGGATTGCTCCATCGGAGCAAAATATTTATAGATTCCGGAGGAGCGGCATATTTTAGGTTTTATTGTTTTTTAAAATCAATATAGGGAAATAAAGAGGAGAGCTGTCATAAAACAGCTCTCCTCTTATCGTTTTATTTATAAGCTTTTTTTGCAATAAGTTTAGACATTGATTTTGCTGTTTTGGCGAAACCTTCACCAATTCTGGTTTCGTTGCTGAAATTACTGCCCCATTGATCACCCGGAGCTTCTTCGCTTGTGATTTCTAAAAGGACATTTGATTTATTAGCAGTTTCAACAAACTTTAAGTTGGTCGTTACTTTTGCGGGTTGTTTCATAATTCCTGCATCCCAACCCGGATAGATCCATACCGCAGTCACGATTAAAGTATAAGGAGTTTTTAAATTTTCCTGAAAGTTCAAATCCTTTTTTTCTTTGGTTAAAACAATATTGGCAATTTCTAAAAATTTAGGAGTCCAGATTTGGTCTTTTGCACTAATCCATTTTTTTTCCCAGATGTTTCCGTTGCCTTTTGCCTTTTGATCTAACTCGGCTTTATGCTCCTGGACATACTGTGCTTCCGATTTTTTTTCTTTCATCATCGTAAAGTTGCTGTAATCAAATTCGGTATTGATTTCTTTTTGATCTTTTAAGAAATCAAAGTTTCCTTTTACTACTTCCATGTCCTGTGCAAAAGCTGCTCCGGAAATAATAAATAATGCAAAGATTAATTTTTTCATTTTTTGTTTTGTTTTTGGTTATTAGTGTGTTAAAAGTAATTAAAATGTTTGTATAAATATTTTTCCTGTTAAAATAAAATCATCTACACGCTAAAGTTCAAAAATGTTTTTAACGCAAAGAGCGCAGAAACATCTTATCGGTAACCAATATCAAAATGCTGTGCCCAAATTAGCATTAAAAAAGGGAACGCGGATTACACAGATTCATTTTGTGAAAACGCTGACAAAAACGGATTCATTAGGAATAAAAATTATTCTCTAACCAATAATAAAAAATCCGTGCTGATCCGTGCTTTCGTGAAACGAATCCGTGTGCTGTTTTTTTAACCGCAAAGAGCGCAAAGGTTTACGCAAGGGACGCTTATGAAAACAGATTTGTTAGGAATAAAAATTATTTTTTACCCAGTATTAAAAAATCCGTGCTGATCCGTGCTTTCGTAAAGCGAATCCGTATAATCCGCGTGTTATTTTTTAACCGCAAAACATGCAAAGGTTCTCGTATGGAAACAGATACATCAAAACAAAAAAGGAGGCGTTCACTAACGCCTCCTTTTATTTATATTAATTAAAAAATAATTTTAGGTTTAAGATCCTGTTTAATTTTTTAATATTTTGTTGGAAATCTTTTTACCATTTTCAAGTTTTACAGCTACTATGTACCAGCCGTTTTTAAGTTCGGAGAGATTGATTTTAGTTTTATTTTTCAGGGTGATAACATTTTCACCATTCATATCAAAAACATATACGACTTCAACTTTTTCTTTGGTGTCGATGCTTAGCTCTTCCTTAACGGGGTTCGGGTAGATAATCAGAGAGGAATTAAAAGTTAGATCATCATTTAGAGCAGTAGCACTGGTTGTGCTAGTGCCGGAAGTTTGATTGATATAATAATCCTGTAACTTTTGAATCCAAAAATGATCATCGGTCAGCGTAGTTCCCGGGTTTCCAATTCCATCCGTACTGGCTCCTACACCAGCTCCCATTAACACAAGTTTGGTTCCGCTACTTTTTACCTCTGCAAAGTGATTTCCAAAAGTCACTTTTTTGGTGGTGGGATTAACCTGAAGTTTAGGGTCGGCATGTTTATTCTGACTGAAATAGTTATAACGAGTCGCGTCATTTGAGAAATTTACGGTATCTCCAAAGAAAAAAGTAGAAGCAGAATCTTCGTAGTGCTGGCTGGTATTATTTAAAATTTGGAAAGGACCTGCTGTTCGTTCATTTACGGTTTCTGAACCATTGATATGTCCTACCGGGATTTGCCATAGGACAACATGTTTGCCAGAGGCTTCGTAAAGTTTTTGAACAAAATTAAGGTAATTCATCCAGTGGTCATTATTCCAGAACCAGGTATAAGAGAAGGGGTCTGCAGGGTTTCCGGTACTTCCGGCACCCATAGCATCAAGACCATATTTGTCAATAGAAATAAAGTCTGCATTATTAGACATAATTCCCATACTATTGGTGTACTGAAAAATATCTGCAGCGGTTTGTTTAATTTTGTTAAGCTGGGTAGTAAAGGTCCCGGTATCCGTTTCTCTGATAATTCCTTTTGGACCGGCTACACCAGATTTTGCCCAAAGATTAAGCTGCCATCCAAATTCCATATTCAGGTTTTCGTCTGTTCTTTTCTTGTTGAGCTCAAAATTGATTCTTTCTACCAGGGTTTTTAATGTACCGGCATTTTGGGCAATACTTGTTGCATTTACGGCTGTTGTAGTCGTTATAGGTTCGTTAAACTGCTGCATATAGCCCAGAAAATCAGGTTCTAATACCACTCCAAAAAACTCATCTCCCAGTTCCGCTTTAACCTGATTCAGAAAAAGGTTGAGATTATTGAAATAAGCCGTCATATAGGAAGGATCTTTTACGTGTGCCAGATCCAGCTCGTAAGATTCGCTTCCGTCGGGAATGTTATAAAAAACAAAGAAAGGAATAAGCCCCATTTTCAAAGAATTCCGTGCAAATTTTATAGCTCTGTCAGGCTGCCAGGTATTCCATCCGGCTATTGGTCCTCCATTGATATAGATGTATCGTACATCCATTCTGTTGTTTTTGAGCAGATTGCTATCGTCGATATTGTTGTTGTAAAAATTGACATCGTCGGTAGTGTCTTCGGATACAGATCCTACAGAAACATAATCAGGATATTTTAACACACTCCCATTGGCATTGTCTATTCTTAAACCAAGATGGTATATCGTACCATCTGAAGTGGTTATCTGAAGTCCGGATCTGCCTGTTTTTTTAGGGATAATCTTTAAAGTATTTCCGGTAATAGTATAATCAAATACAGTAGTGTTTCTTCTTTTTAATGAAGTGATAGCCTTATCGAATACGAATGTTTTAGGTATTCCATTAACCGCTTTTATTTGATTTGGAAGTGAAGCAAAGGAAATATTTTGTGTGGCAGGATTCACAATAGTAAGTTGTAAACCGGTTGTTGCTATGGTCCCATTGTTGTCTGTGACTGCTATTTGCAGTGAATTGTTTCCATAATTCTGAGGGGTCCAATTAAAGGTATAAGAATTTTGTGGATTGGTGGTCACATTAGCATTAGTTCCGGCGGTGAGATCTTTAAACAGTATGCTGCTAATGGAACTTCCGGACGAAGGCTGAATAGTAAAAGTAATGCTTATAGGCGAAAAATTAAGTTGAGTATAAGAAGTCGCGTTTGGCGGACCAGTAATCGTTATCACAGCAGGAGCAGTAATCGCAATTTTAATAGTTGTGTTGACTACAGTGCTTATTCCAATCGAATTTACAGTGGTATATCGAATGTTGTAATCCCCATAAGCGGTTGGAGTCCAGTTGTACGATATCGTGTTGCCGGATAAACTCATATTGTAAGTCGTGTAAGAAGACTCTGTTGTCTTTTTTATTTCGACCTTATTTTGTGTTGCCGAAAAACCGTACAGATTGAGTGATGCGGTGAGATTGATAGCCGATAATGTGCTTTTTATAATAATTTGCCCATCGGCGTAGGCAGGAGAAATAGCTATGGGCTTGATACACACACCAAGAAAAGTGTAAGCAGAAGACTGATCAGGAATTTCTGTTCCGGCCACCCAGTACTTGGCTTTGTAGACACCATTGTTGTATCGTATAATGTTGTTTACATTATAGTTGGGTGTTGCGCTGTTCCAATCAGAAACGGTATTGCAGGCAGTATAAGCCAGAGATGGATTATTGATAATTAATTGCTCGTCACAGCTTCCTACTGCCAACCAGACACTGCTTGATCCAGGTGTGCTGCCGGCTCCCTGAGACCAGGAATTGTTTTTGTACACTATATTATTGTAACGGACATAAGAGTTACTGGAATATTGTGTGACCGAATACCAAGCTGGAATTCCACAGGAGCTGCCTAATTGGGCTTTAGCCATAGTTGGAATAAAACAGACAAGAAAAGAGAAGAATAAAAGTTTATAATTTTTTATCATAGTAAAAACATTTAATACGTTATACATTCCGTTAATTGTGATTGTTTGAAAAAACGTATCGTTTTTGCCTCTTTAAATTTGGTACCTAAAGTTTAAAGATTAACCATACGCAAATCAAATATAGTAAGAAATTACTTTGTACAAATAATCAATATTGTAAGTAAAATATTTAAATTTCAGTGATTTGGTTTTTTTATTTTGAAAAAAAGGCAAAGAATTTGGTGATGAAGATTTTGTGGGAAATAGTGTAAAATAAGGCGGTGACCTACAATAATTAAAAACCCGACAAGCTCTAAAACTTGTCGGGTTTAATAAAATTTGGCGCGTAAAATCCTGATTAGCAATGGTTAAAAAAGTAGGTTTTTTCTAAATTAATAACATAATATTTAAAAAATGTGATTTTCCCGGTACGGTTTTATTTTTCAAAAAAGAATAGAATAAAACTACCAAAATTTAATGTACAGGGCCGCAATAATCAATAATGTAATGACGATTAAAACAGTCGTTTGTGGTTTTACTTTAAACATTTCGGCATCGATTTCGAATGCTTTAGGATTCACTTTAGGACCTGCAAAACTGATTAAAACCATTACCAAGGTGGTAAAGATGAACGATAATCCCATACAAATATGAAAAGGAATTTCAAAAGCTCCTTTTCCGTTTGGATAAGCAGTGTACAATAGTGTTTCATTTCCAAATAAGGCAGGAGCATATTCGTTGAATAGTACGGATAATACAAAACCTAAAATTACGCCTACTACAGCTGCAGCTCCCGTAGTTCGTTTCCAGAACATTCCTAAAACGAACATGGCAAAAACTCCCGGACTGATAAAGCCCGTGTATTTTTGGATATAGGTAAATCCGCCAACACCTCCAATTCCTAAAATATCATTCCAGGTAAATAATACTGCTAAAAGCATCGCTCCAAAAACGGCAATTCTTCCAATGTTTACCTGCTGTTTTTCACCAGCTTCTTTTTGAATGTATTTTTTGTGAATATCCAAAGTGTAGATTGTCGAGATACTGTTGACTTTTCCGGCTAACGAAGCTACAATTGCTGCGGTTAGTGCCGCTACGGAAAGCCCCTTTAATCCGGTTGGAAGGAAAGTCAGTACGGCAGAATAAGCTCCGTCTTTTCCTCCGACTAATTGTGGTAAATGCCCGTTTTGATACAAAACATAGGCAGCAATACCCGGTAACATTACGATTAAAGGCATTAACAATTTGAGCATACCGGCAAACAAAATACCGGTGCGTGCCGTTTGTAAATCGGCACCCAGGGCTCTTTGCGTAATGTATTGGTTACATCCCCAGTAATTCAGGTTGATGATCCAGATACCGGCAAGATAAGACATCAGACCAGGGAAAGTTAGGTATTTGTTGATATCAAGCTGAGAGGATGTTGCAGTTGGTCTTGGAATAATCATTTTAAAATGTTCCGGTGCTTCTTTCATTAAAACTTTGAATCCGGCAATTACATTTTGTCCGACTCCAAAATATTGTCCTACGGTGGTAAGAGCAATATACGAGGTTACTAAACCTCCAATGATTAAAACGGCCACCTGAATAACATCGGTATAAGCAACAACTTTCATTCCTCCAAGAGAGATGAATAAGGCAAACAATGCTAGTCCGATCATGATAATATGCAGATATTCTCCGCCGGCCATACCGTTTATGGCCACAGCTCCTAAATATAAAATAGAAGTTAAGTTTACAAAAACGTACAAGAACAGCCAGAAAACAGCCATGATTAAAGCAGTAGAATCATTATAACGTGTTTTTAAGAATTGTGGCATCGTATAGATTTTATTCTTTAGGTATACGGGAATAAACCAAACGGCGACCACAATAAGACTTATGGCTGCAATCCATTCATAAGCCGCAACGGCAATTCCTAAAAAGAAACCTTCACCACTCATTCCGATAAATTGCTCTGCCGAGATATTTGAAGCAATTAAAGAAGCTCCAATAGCCCACCAGGTCAGGTTTCCCTCGGCCAAAAAATAAGCTTTAGCATCCTGTTCGTCTTGTTTACGTTTTCGGTAAACCGTATAACCGTAGGCCGAAACTACGATGAAGTAAATAATAAAAACCGCATAATCTGCGAAAGCAAGGTTCTGGTTCATTGATAGTACTATTTTTAATAATTAGATAGTGATTGTTTGATTAGTAGAGGGTAAAAAACAATATTTGTCTGAGGTGGTTTAAATATTGTTTTTTTTATTTTTTTGATTTGGGTTGAATATTCGTTTTTGATTTGATTTATTAATGTGATTCTGTATTAAAGGGTAAAAAAGAGCTAAGAAGTACCTGTTTTTTTGAGTATGTTTTTCAAAGCTGTAACAATTTGTGGGGCAAAATAGGCTAAAGTCTTATTTTATTTTTGTTTGTAATGAATGTCTGATTGCTGTCTTAAAACTTCGGCACATCTTTCAGGGGTAATGTCTCTCTGAGATTCGCCTAACATTTCATAACCCACCATAAATTTCTTTACTGTGGCTGATCGCAACAAAGGCGGATAGAAATGCATGTGAAAATGCCATTCCGGGTGTTCTAAACCATCTGTAGGTGATTGATGGATTCCTGATGAATACGGAAAAGAAGTACTGAATAAATTATCGTATTTGATGGTAAGTTGTTTTAAAATTACGGCAAAGGAATTAGTTTCTTCTTCCGTAAAATCAGTAATTTTATTGACAACTCTTTTGCTTACAATCATCGTTTCGTAAGGCCAGGTTGCCCAAAACGGAACTAAAGCAATAAAATCATCGTTTTCGATTACGACACGATCACCGGTTTTTAATTCTGCCTGAACATAATCCTGAAGAAGCGTTCGGTTGTTCTTATCAAAATAAGATTTCAGATTGGTTTGTGTTCTTTCAACCTGAGTTGGAAGCGACGACTGTGCCCAGATTTGACCATGCGGATGCGGATTACTGCAGCCCATAATACTTCCTTTGTTTTCAAAAATTTGAACGTGATTGATGTATTTGATGCTTCCCAGTTCAGCGTATTCTTTTTGCCAGACTTTTACAATGCTCTCAATTCCTTCAATTTCCATTTCCGGTAAAGTAAGATCATGTCTTGGTGAAAAACAGACTACTTTTGAAATTCCCTGTTCGGGTTTTGTTTTAAAAAAAGTGTGCTTGATGTCTTCTTCAAATATAATTTCGTCCTGCTTCATTGCGGCGAAATCATTTTCAAAGACAAAGCTGTCTTTGTAGGTCGGATTGTGTTCTCCATTAGCGCGAACGTTACCCGGACAGAGATAACAGTTTGGGTCGTGCTTTGGAAGAGTTTCAGTTGCAAGAGTCTCGTTTTGCCCTTGCCACGGACGTTTTGCTCGATGAGGTGATACCAGAATCCATTCGTTTAGTAATGGATTGAAACGTCTGTGCGGATCTTCGTTGATGTCAAAGTTTTTCATTTATAGTTTTTGTGATGTTAAAGAAGTAGTCTTGTTCCATTAGAGATTGTTACATCATAAAATTTTAATTCAATCCCAAATGTATTTAAATAAAGATTTGAAAACTTATTTTTCACCTCATTTTCATGCCCTTTTTTTATAAAATTTATGGTACACCCCCCGAAACCACCCCCCATGAGGCGTGATCCAACAATAAAATCGTCCGTTTTTGCCGTATTTACTAGCATATCCAGCTCTTTACAGCTAACTTCGTATTCTTGCGATAAACCATAATGGGCTTCGAAAAGTAATTGCCCTAAAAGTGTAATATTTCCCTGATCTAACGCTTCACAAGCTTTTTCGACACGATCAATTTCTTTTACTACAAAATGTGCTCTTTTAAAAATAGTTGCTGACATTTGATGCTGCAGCGTCAAAAGCTGTTCTTCCGTACAATCTCTAAAACTTTTTATTTGAGGAAAATGATGTTTTACAATCGCCAGCCCCTGTTCACACTCCTGTCTTCTGGTGTTGTATTCAGAGGTAAAAAGAGAATGTTTTACATTACTGTCAAACAAAATCAGAGCATAATCTTTGAAATCGGCATTGTGATATTCAAAATCAAGGGTATTACAATCCAGTTTTATAACCTTATTTTCAAGACCATGAACACTTGAAAACTGATCCATAATACCACAATTGATCCCTACCCAGTGTTCTGCCTTTTGCCCTAACAAAGCGATGTCGGCTTTTTTGATTTTTAAATCGAAAAGTGATGCAATTCCGAAAATCATTCCACATTCTAAAGCAGCAGAAGAGGATAAACCGGAACCTACCGGAATGTTGCTGCTAAAGACACAGTTGAAACCTTCAAACACAAAACCGTTGTCCTGTAATTGTTTGATTACGCCACGAATATAATTGGTCCAGACCTCTTCGCTTAAAAGAATTTCTGCAGTTAAATCAATTTCAAAGGCCTCGTTCAAATCGATGGCTATTATTTTAGAGCTGTTGGTATTGTTCTTTTCAAAAGCAAAACAGATAATCTTGTCAATAGCCGCTGGTAAAACATAGCCGTCGTTGTAGTCAATATGTTCTCCTATAATATTGATCCTTCCGGGAGAGAGCACCACTTTTTGCGGAACCGATCCAAAAGACTTCTCAAAAAAAGCGGTTGTGTTTTGTATTAAAATATCATTCATTAGGTAGTGGTTGAAAGAAATAGTTTTTAGTTTTTGGTTGTTTTTTTAGCAAACATTAGGTTATGTTTTCAAATCGGTAAAGGGTTTTTTGATGATAGGTTTCCCCTTTTCGTAAAACCGAATTCGGAAAATGTTTATGATTAGGAGCATCCGGAAAATTTTGTGCTTCAAAACATATTCCGCTAAATGTATGATAATTAGTGTTTTCTTTTCCTTTTATAGATCCAAAACAATTTCCGCCTACATATATATGTACGCTGGGCTGATCTGTAATAACCTTCATCTGCAAATTGTTTCCGACACTGGATAAAGTGGCGGAAACCGCTTTTCCGGACTCAATTACAAACGAATTGTCAATAGCTTCCGGACATTTTTTAGCCGTTCTGAAATCAAAATCATGATCAGAGAGAGCAATGAAATTCCCGGTTGGAATATTCTCAGTATCTGTTTCCAACATTTTGTCAGAATCAATAAAGAGGGTTTGGTTTAACAAATCCCGATGATGTCCGTCAAGATTAAAATAAGTGTGATGCGTAAGATTCACGACCGTATCTTCAGTTGAGGTCGCTTTATATTCCAGTTTTAATTCGTTTTCTTCCGTTACAGTATACGTCAAATCAACCTGTAAAGCTCCCGGATAATTCTCCTCTAAATTCTCGCTCAAAAGACTTAAAGTTATCGAAGGATTATCGCCCGAAGTAATATGGGTAATGTTCCATGTTTTTTGCCCAAAGCCAATGTTCCCGCCATGTAAAGCATTACCATTGTTGTTGGTATTCAATTGAAATGTCTGATCGTTTAAGGCAAAAACACCTTTGTCGATTCGTCCGGCATAACGCCCAACGGTAGCGCCAAAGTAAGGAGCGCTTGGTAAATGATAAGAAGCCAGATAAGATTCTAAAGTATCGAAACCTAAAACAACATCAACAACCTCACCTGTTGCAACCGGAATTAACAAAGAGGTCAGTGTTGCACCATAATTGATAATTTTTGCTTTCATTCCGTTTTTGTTGCACAATTCACAAGAAAGAATTTCTTCGTGATCGGGCAATAAACCAAATGATTCCATGGCAGATGTGTTCGGAAGGTGTGATATTTGTTTTATATTCATATTTTTTTTGCCAAAAATGAAAACCAAAAATAGAAACAATATCTGTTTTTACATACCAGTACCTACCAGTTTTTTGTATATTGCGTCAAAATCTATTTTGTATGAATATAATTTCTATCCAAAGTAATATTGGTTTGCCAAAATACAGGCAGATTATTCTCTCTGTAGAGAAAGCAATTGAGGAAGAAAAACTGGTAAAAGGCGATCGGCTTCCGTCTGTCAATAAAGTTTGCCTGGCATTTTCGCTGTCACGTGATACGGTATTGTTGGGATATGACGAGCTTAAAAAAAGAGGTATTATTTATGCCATTCCGGGCAAAGGGTATTATGTTAAAAGCGTTGAAATCAATATCAAGCAAAAGATTTTTTTACTTTTTGATGAGTTAAACAGTTTCAAAGAAGACATCTATAATTCGTTTATACAGAATATTGGGAAGAACGTCCAGGTTGATATTTTTTTTCATCACTTTAATGTTCAGGTATTTCAAAAACTGATTACCGACAGTAACGGAAATTACACCAAGTACATTATTATGCCTACCAATTTAACCGATGTGGCAGAGGCGATAAAAAACCTACCAGTAGGGGAGGTTATCATATTGGATCAGACCAATCCGGATTTGAAATTGTATCCGGCAGTTTATCAAAATCACGAAAAAGATATTTTTGAAGGTTTAGTTAAAGGGAAAGCACGAATGGATAAGTATAAAAAGCTTATTTTGATTTTTCCGGGATTTAGAGAACCATTGGGAATGAAAACCGGTTTTATTGCTTTTTGTACAAAGTACGATTTTAAGTTTGATATCATCACAGAATTTACAAACGGAGAAATCAATGCAGGTGATTTGTACATTATACCAAACGATCGTGACCTGGTTCGCGTTATTGAAAATGCCCAATCGCAAAGCCTTAAACTCGGAACGGATTTCGGAATTATTTCTTATAACGAAACTCCTTTAAAAAAGATTGTGGCTAACGGCATTGCCACCATTTCAACCGATTTTGAAATGATGGGAGAAATTTTAGCCGATATGGTACTTCACGGACGCAAGCAGCAGATAGAAAATAAATCGTCTCTTTTGATTCGAAACTCGTTATAATTATTCCGTCTGCGCTTCCGGATTTAAGAAACTACAGACGAATTACGTTACAAGTTTAAAACAAAATTGTTGCGTAGTTTTTCCTCGTATTTTTCTTTATTGAAAGTGTAGAGATACGATCCTTTTCGGGAAGACTGCATGTCTTTTTCGTCCAGTTTGTTCAGGATTCCCATGGTATTAATCTTAGTGATAAAGTTTCTTTTGTCCAGTTCTTTGCTCAAAATAGCTTCGTACAACTCCAATAATTGGCGCATGGTGAACTTCTCAGGAAGTAATTCAAAACCAATTGGCTTGATCGAAGTTTTATAACGTAATATTCTGATGGCTTGCTGCACCATTTCGTTATGATCAAAAATTAAACTCGGAGCATCGGCCACACTAAACCATTGTGCATGATAATTTTCAATAAGCTCGGCATTGTGATCTTCAATATTAATCAAAGCATAGTACGAAACCGAAATGGTTCTTTCTAAAGGGTCACGATCAATTTCGCTGTAGGCATAAAGTTGTTCCATATACACATCGTTTAATCCCGTATACATTTTTAAAACTCTTATCGCAGCATTGTCGAGTACTTCGTCTTGCTTTAATAAGCCTCCCATCAAAGACCATTTTCCTTTTTCAGGCTCGAACCCTCTTTTGATTAAGAGAATTTTCAAACCTTCGCGATCAAACCCAAAAATAATACAATCTACTGCTAATAAAACTTTATCTGCAGAGCTATAACTGTTAAGCATATTCAAATTTTTAGTGGTAAATATATAATCCTGTTAATTTCGTTTCTCAATTTTTTAAACGTTGTGTAAACACTTAATAAATGTAACCGTTTGTAAAAGTTACATTAACTGCTTTGATTGAGACTTCTGTTACAAAAGTAATGGTTTTTTAATGCTAAAATCATTATTAAAGCGGTCATTTTTTAACCTTTTTCACAAGTTTTTTTAAATAAAATATCATTTTACATATCAAAGCGTCACTTTTACGCAATAAAATAAGAGGATAATTCTTACTTGAATTAAGTGTTCTCAAGACAATTTTTTGTCGCAAAATCGATTCTGAAGCGAAACGAGTTGGTGTTGTCAATTGATCAATTTTTGAACTAGCGATACATTGACGAAATGAATAAGCATTCCTGAAAAGAAAGACGATTCTGATAGGACTCGGTGAGAGGAAATGCAATTTATAACCAAGAAAAACATCGCGGTATTTTCTTATAGCTCTAAGACCAATATTGGTTTAAGCCCAGTAAAATAGAGACCATATCATGTTTTTTTTTGCTTTTTTAAAAGGCAAATTACCAGAATATTACACAAGCAGATTTAAAAATACAGCACAAATTTCAATTATTATTAATCTTATTTAGTCTAAATAAGATAGTTTTGCGTCATATTTTTATTTCTATGGAAAAGCAATATCTAAACATTAACGCCAAAAATTTCCCGGAGATTTATGATTTGTATTGGAATGAATTGTTTTGTTTTTGCAGACATCATACCGGCGACGAAGAAGCTGCAAAGGAAATTGTACAGCAAATTTTCATCAGTATCTGGGAAAGACGGGAACAGCTACAAATCGAAACTTTTATCAGAGCATATCTATATGGTGCTGCAAAACTCAAAATAGTAGAATATCATCGAAAACAAGTCACTAAAAAGAAACACGAAAGTACTCATTTTGCCGAAATGAATAAAGTTTCCAACAATACAGAAGAGCATATTTTGCATAAAGATCTGCTTCGTGAACTACAGTTGGCCATCAGCACACTTCCGGAACGATGCCGGCAGGTATATTTAATGAGCAGGGAAGACGGGATGGACAACCGTTCTATTGCCGCTTCTCTTGTTATTACAGAGAAAGCCGTTGAAGGAAATATTACAAGAGCACTTCGGCACATTCGTGAACATTTAAAAGTTTTTCGCAGTTTGGTCATTTTTTTTACTCCCCTATGTAGGGTTAGCGAGGACTTGTGCAACTACATCATTATATAACAAAACCAGAACTGTGTTTATTACATCCGATTTATTAGAAAAATATGCGCGAAAGGAATGCAATGCTGCCGAAAGGGTAACAGTGGAGCAATGGTTAAGTTTTATAGATTTAGAACGTGAAATTATTAGCTCTCCACAACGAGACGGATTAAAAGAAGAGATCTGGTGCAATATTGCTTCCAGAACGATTCATGTAAAACCAAAATCTCAGAACAGATTTCTTTATGCTGCCCTAACAACTGCGGCCTGTGTGTTATTTGGGATTGTCAGTTTACATTACTACAATTCATCAACATTTGCTTCGCAGATTTTGGTGAACAATTTAAACGGTCAGGAGATCAAGAAAATAAACATTGGCAGTTTATCATTTTTGGTTGAGCCTGGCAGCCAGTGCAACATTTCAATGGATTTTTTGGGTGAGGCAAGCGATGTTAAGTTTTGCGGAGCCGTTTCGGTTATTAGCGATTCGGCAAAAGTGCAGGAATTTAATATTGGCACCGGAACTTCAGGTTGTACAGTTGCGTATCAGGACAAAGTAAAACTGCAAAAAGGACAAACGTATCTCGCCATGACAGATGCAGACTATGAGGTAATAACAGCAACCAGAGATGAAATCGCCGAAGGTTTACCAAGAGTATTTAGCTCGAGGCTGTCGGAACGTTTTAAGTTATAAGAAAATATAACCCCTTGGGTAAATGGAACAAAATTTAGTTTTAACACATAGAAGCATAGGTATTACTACTCAAAAAAGGCAGGTAAAGAAGAAAAGTCTTTCTTTCACACAGTTTACTATATGTACTTTAACTAGTGAAACGCCTTCTTTAAAGTTTACAAAGACTATGTTTCTATGTGTTAAAACAATTTCATTCAACGGGTTAAAATACAAATAAGAAGAATATAAGAAAACCGATATAACTGAAATAGAGAAGTTATTGGTTTAGGGAACAAATTATCAGTGATGCAATTTAAAAGATTTTTTTTAACGGTTATTTTAATGATCATATGTACTGCCGTTTATGCTCAGAATAATGGGAATGTCAGTTTTACAGGTTATATAGTAGACGATAGCGATCTGCCTGTTGCCGGTGCCGAAATTCAATTGCAAAATACTGCTGTGGTGGTGAAAAGTAATAGCTCCGGGAAATTTGTTTTTCAAAATATTACATCAGGAAAATATCAGTTAGTGGTATCGATGACGGGTTATCAAATCCGGGAAATGGCTGTTGTTGTCGGACAGAATCAGAAAGAAGAAATTGTTATAGCGTTAAAATCGAATTCGGTTGTGTTAAATTCTGTTGATTTGTTTGGCAAAACGATTGAAACCAAAATCAAAGAACAGCCGTTTGCCGTTTCTGTTATCAGTACAAAAAAACTGGCAGAACGTGATGTCGATTTGAATCGGTTAATGGATGGAGTATCCGGTATTCGCGTACAGGAATCTGGTGGAATGGGCTCTGAAACCAATTATTCGATTAATGGATTATCCGGTAAAGCCGTAAAGTTTTTTGTAGATGGGATTCCGATGGAAAACTTCGGATCATCCTTCAGCATCAACAATTTTTCCATCAATACACTCGAAAGAATCGAAATCTATAAAGGAGTTACTCCGGTGTCCTTTGGTGCCGATGCACTTGGAGGTTCTGTAAACCTGGTAACACGCAGCCGTCTTAAAAATTATATCGATGTGTCGCAAACCATAGGGTCATTTAATACCTATCGTACAGCAGTTTCCGGAAAATGGAGAAACGAATCCGGTTTTACTTTGCAAACGAATTCTTTCTTTAATTCTTCCGACAATAATTATCCGGTTTGGGGGCCAACGGTAGAAGTTGCGGGAGAAAATGGAAGACCTATTCCCGGTTATCCAAGATTCAGAAGATTTAATGACGATTACAAATCGTACACCATTAGAACTGATATTGGGTTTACCAATGTCAAATGGGCAGATGCCTTGCTGTTAGGTTTTACTTTAGCAGATCAGGACAGAGGAATACAGACCGGAAGAACAATGGCTTATGTGTATGGAGACGTACGCTATAATGAGAAGTTTGTTATGCCTTCTCTGCGCTATTCTAAGATAGGCTTTTTATTTTCAAACTTAGATGTAGATCTGTATGCTTCTATAAACAAGTTAAGAGGTACAACTACTGATACCAGCTCTTATAAATACAACTGGACAGGAAAACCTATCGGAACGGTAGATGGAGAATTGGGAGGAATCAGATCAGGTAAGTCCATTTATTCTTTTCAGGATCGCACGCAGTTGGCCAGAATTAATTTTGTATATCACCTAAAAGAGAATCAGGAGGTTAACTTAAATTATGTGTTTACCGGTACCAGAAGAAAAGGCAGTGATGTTATTGCCGAAGCTGATTGGACAATTCCGCTCCGACAACCTCAGGATCTGAACAAACATATCGCAGGTTTATCGTATGAGATTTCTTCATTTGAGGACCGTTGGAAGAATATTTTCTTTACAAAGTATTTTGCTTATGAAGCCAATGCCGTTGTATTTGATTACAATGGCGGGAGTTCTAAGGAAACTTTTTATCAGA
The DNA here is from genome assembly GCF_020905335.1 of Flavobacterium lipolyticum. Taxonomy (NCBI): domain Bacteria; kingdom Pseudomonadati; phylum Bacteroidota; class Flavobacteriia; order Flavobacteriales; family Flavobacteriaceae; genus Flavobacterium; species Flavobacterium lipolyticum. The sequence goes on from NZ_JAJJMN010000001.1 coordinate 1,999,475, forward strand.
ATACAAAAGACAATGCATGGGCTTTTGGATACACCTCTAAATGGTTATTACCAAAAGACTATACCATAAAATTTTCTGCTGAAAATACTGCCCGGTTACCTGAAGCCGTAGAGCTTTTGGGCAATGGTAATACAATTGTAAATGCACCGGATTTACAGCCTGAACGAAGTTTCAATGTGAATGCATCCCTTCAGAAAACAATACGTAATACCGTTCAGAATGTAAATTTCGGTCTTAATGTTTTTTTCAGAGACACCAAAAATCTGATCTGGTTAACAGAGGGAGATTTGATGGGAACCGCCCGCTATGAAAATTTAGGAAAAATACGTACGCTTGGGGTTGAGGTTGAAGCCAATTATGCCCGAAAGCAATGGCTTGAAACATCATTTAATTTTACCTATCAGGATATCAGGAACATGCAGCGTTTTGAAGGAAACGGTGCTCCAAATCATGTTTATAGAGACCGATTACGAAATACGCCTTACGTAATGGCAAATGCAGAGGCGAGATTATTCCTGGATGAGATGTTTCAAATGAAACCGAAAATTTCATTTTTTGTTAGCACACATTATGTTCATCAGTATTACTTAGGTTGGCCAAGTCTGGGAGAAGCACGCGAGAAAATGTACATTCCAACTCAGTTCGTTCAGGATGCTGGACTTGGTTACACTTTTGGAAACGGACGTTACAGTGCCAATTTTGCCTGCCGTAATATTTTAGACAAGCAAGTTTATGACAATTACTTACTGCAAAAGCCGGGAAGGTTTTTCAGTTTGAAACTAAGATATTTTTTACAATAACCAATTAAATTTAAAATCAATGAAAATGAAATCGTTCTTAAAGAAAACAACATTTATGGTTTCTGCTGTTACTATGTTTGCGGCAGTTGTAAGCTCTTGCAGTTCAAAGTCAGATGAAGTAGAAGCCGAAAGTGCACAGCATTTTACAATTGCCAGCTGGACTCAGGATTTGCAATATATCGCATCGGTACCTTCATTATCAGAAGGATCTTTAACTTTTAAAGGGAAAGGTATTGAGGCTAACGGATCTCGTTATATCTGGCACAAACAGTATGTTTATTTGATGAACCTTCCGCAGAAAAAATTCATTCAATACGAAATGGGTAAAGACGGAAGCTTAAAAGAAAAAGGGGCTATACTTACAGACGGAGTGGTTCCGAATTACTTTCAATCGCTGAATATTGTAGACGATAATACCATGTTGGTTTTGGGAGGACTGGATATCAATAATGGTACTGTGGGCTGGGCCAGAATCAAACTAAGTGATTTCACGATCGAAGCAAAAGGAACATTGGCCGTACCATACGACGCTGCTAAAAAAGGAGTTCAGTTTTCTGTTGGAAGAGCATTTGTAGACAACGGAAAGCTTATTCTGGGAGGTTATTTTTACGACAACGAATCAAAATCCTATACAGTTGATGGCGTAAGAGCTTTAGTTTATGATTATCCTGCAATGAATAACTTGAAAGTAATCAAAAGTACTGCAACTGAAGGTGGAGTGGGTTATGACTACTTACATTCATTAGACAAAGACGAAGAAGGAAACCATTACTTTGTAGCGAGTGCCGGTAAATTCTGGACAGGTGTAGGCGGAAAATCTGGAGTGGTACGTATTAAAAAAGGCGCAGCAGATTTTGATAAAGATTATTTTATTGATGTAACAACACCATTAGGAAAACAAGCCTGTTTGATGGGAATCAATTATGTGGGTAACGGAATTGCAATTGGTACCGTTCAATACGAAGAGTTAATGACTTCAGTAAGAGACCGTTTAAAAAACGTAGGGCAGTTGGTTAGAATTGATTTGAAAAACAAAACAGTTTCGTTGATTAATACACCTTTAAGCCCGGTTTCAATGGTGCGTTCACCATTGGTATACAAAGGAAAGTATTACACCGCAATTAGTCCTGTTGATGCTGTAGCCTCAATTTACGAAGTTGATCCTGCTACAGGAGCTTTCAAAAAAGGAACTACTTTAGATGGCGGAGGTTCTGTTACGGTTAATTTAATAGCGCCGCATCCGACAAAATAATAGTAAACTCAAGTTTCTAATTGAGTAAGTATGGCCGGAAGAAATTCCGGCCATTTTTTGTTTGGGATGAGTTTGTAAAAAACGTCACATAGAGACAAGACTAATTCGCAAACCATATAAAATCTTAACTTCGCAAGAACAAAAATACAATCGTGATGAAACATTTATTCAAGGCAGCTGTAAAATGGACTTTTAAACCAAAAGGAGAAGATGCTGTAAAAAGATTTTACAGCAAAAGTCATCAGATTACCATCGAAGGAAAACCGATTTTAAATGTTTCGGCTGCCAAAGCTTTTAAAGGAGATCCTGAATTGTATAATCCCGAAGATTTATTGCTGAGCAGTCTCGTTTCCTGCCACATGATGTCCTATCTGTATGTATGTTCTCAAAACGGAATAGAAGTTCTGGAATATTCAGATCATGCAGAAGCAACCCTTGAAGTTTCTCCTGATGGAAGCGGACGCTTTGTCGCCGTTCATCTCAACCCAAAAGTAAAAATTGCAAACGCCGATCAGATTGAACTGGCCAATGCACTTCATACCAAAGCTAACCAATTGTGTTTTATAGCCAATTCCTGCAATTTCCCTGTTTCGCATCACGGAAGCTGTGAGGTTTTTAAGGTATAAGTTTTAGTTTAATTATTAGCGTTCCTTGCGTAAACCTTTGCGCTCTTTGCGGTTAAAATAGCACACGGATCAGCACGGATTTTTTATTATTGGTTAACTTCTGAGAAATCCGTTTTTATGAGCGTTGTCGCAAAGCGAATCTGCGTAATCCGCGTTCCTTTTTGTAATGCTAATTTGGACACAGCATTTTGATATTGGTTACCGATAAAGTGTTTCTGCGTTCCTTGCGTAAACCTTTGCGGTTAAAAAATAGCCCACGGATTGTACGGATTCGTTTCACGAAAACACGGATCAGCGCAGATTTTTTTATTATTGGTTAACTTCTGAGAAATCCGTTTTTATCAGCGTCTTCGCAAAGCGAATCTGCGTAATCCGCGTTCCTTGCGTAAACCTTTGCGGTCTTTGCGGTTAAAAAATAGCCCACGGATTGTACGGATTCGTTTCACGAAAACACGGATCAGCACGGATTTTTTTATTATTGGTTAACTTCTGAGAAATCCGTTTTTATTAGCGTCTTCGCAAAGCGAATCTGCGTAATCCGCGTTCCTTTTTTTAGTGTTAATTTGTATTCAACATTTCGATACTGGCTTTTTCGATTTCCTGATCAGTAAAAGGATCTAAGGCTTTTGCCAGCATTTTACTGGTTTTGATACAGCTGATCATTTTGGTTCGCAGATCAAGATCGTCTCCAATTTCGGTTTTAAGAATCTCTTCGAAAATCTCGGTTAAATAAGCGGGTTGGTCTCTAAATTCTCCTTCCATCCAGAGTGTCGATAGAAATTGAGCTACAGCAGTTATTACGTTATTTTGATCTTTAGGGCTTTGATTTTCTTTTGGCATGGCGTTTAGTTTATGGTTAGTAATTATACGAAAAAACGTACTTTTGTTTGGTGGGCGCAATTAAGCGATAGATAGCGTGGTATCGAAAAAAGTAAGATTGTAAACCACTAAGCAAAGCTTGTGTTTCACAATCGCCATAAATTCTCAACAATTTTAAATATCTTTGAATTATGAGCACAGCAACAAAACCAAAACATATCGGCAGAAACATTAGCCGAATAAGAGAGCTTAGAGGAATGAAACAAGAAGCATTGGCCATCGCTATTGGTGTAAGCCAGCAATCGGTTTCTAATATCGAAGGAAGCGAAACGGTTGATGAGGAGAAATTGGCGAAAATTGCTGAGGTATTGGGTGTATCAGCGGAAGCCATTAAAAATTATAGTGATGAAGTGGTACTAAACAATATCCAAAATAACTATGAAGGATCTACAATCCATAGCGGACCAACAGTAAACCATAATTGTAATTTCAATCCACTGGACAAAGTTGTAGAACTTTACGAGCGTTTGGTGCAGGCTGAAAAAGAGAAGGTTGAATATTTAGAAAAATTATTGAAAGGGAAGTAATTCTTTTTGTAAAAAAATAGAAACTCAAAGAAGCGCTACAGATTTTGCAGCGCTTTTTTAAGATTTTATAATAATTTTAAATTATTTATTCTTTTTTTTAGTCTCCTTTAAGATCTTTTTGTCGTCGCTGTCCAATTTACGTTGTATTTTTTTTACATCTTCAGCCGTAGGAAGATTTTCGGGAATAATCCCTCTCTGGGTAAGCATATTTCTTACGGCTTTGTTATTTTCAATATGCTCGCTTTCTATTTTGTTTTGGCCTTTTAAATCTTTACTCTGTACATTCAAACCTGTCATTTCTGCCGCTAGATCTTTGGCTTTTATACTAATTGTAGGTAAAAAATCAGCAACTGGTCTATTGTCAGGAATTCCCATTTTTTTCTTAAGCAGTAGTGTCGATAAACGAAATAATGCTTGATCACCTTTAGAACGAATTAATCCAAAACCTTTATTATCTACACCACGCTCAAATAATATTCCTGAAAGCTGTTTTTCAGTTTGAGTAAGTTTTTCTCTTGCTTTAATTCTTTCAAATTCTAGCAAACGTTGTTCAATTATCTCTGCTCTTCGAGTTTGAACAGCAAAATAATTTTGAGCAAATGCAATTTTTTCTTTACGACTATCTCCGTTTTGAGCAATTAAATAGCAGGCGTAACGGGTAAGCGCTATATCTTCTATTAAATGCTGAGCACCTTTTCCAGCTTCTATCACCTTCCTGACTTCAGGAAAGTGATCATTTATTTCTTCTCCTGCATTTGTACAAGCGTCTTTTGCTTTTCTGATAACTTTTTCAAAGTTCTCCCATTTACTGTAACCTAATAATTTTTGCAATTCTCTCGCACTCCAACATTCAACTCCTTCTATGTTTGATGCAACTTCTTCAAATTGTTGAAAAAGGATTATGATTTCCTCACTTTTCATAAGTGCTGTTTTATATATTTATAAAAATGAATTCTTGTATTTTCAGTAATTACCTCATGAATAAATTTAATTTGCACTTAAATATTGAACAGTATATGTTTCATTAAGTATATTGTTACTAATTCATCTTCCCTTTTAAGAGGATAAATTACTAAATCTTGAGATTTAATATTTTTCTCATTGTAATCAATATTAACAATAAAATATTTATAAATTCAAATATACACTTTATCTAAATGATTTTATAGCTAAAACTATTGAAAAATAACCTGCGTATTAATAGAAAAAGCGCTATACAAATTTGCAGCGCTTTATCTATTTCATAAAAAGGGTAAACTCCTAATTTCTAAGCAAGATCAAAAAGAATTCTGAATCTATGATGAGGGCGGAATTTTTCCTTCTGCAATATATTTTAAACCAGTAATTCCCGGTAAAAACAAATACAAACTTCCATCAGTACGAATGAAACGGGTCAGACCAGGAACTTCGTTATAGGTACCATTTTTATTGAAAGCAAAAATGGAATCATAGGGATTGGTATCTGAAACCTGCGGACCAAATAGAGGATCAACACCGCTGTAATTTGGAGAATCGTCGGGGTTTCTGAAACCACCCATTTCTAACCAGAGTTTAGTAACGAAGCGAAATTGAAAATCGAGAACAGCTCCGATAAACAGTCCAACGAGTCCTCTTTGTATGCCGGCTTTTTCATTAGGATCGTATACGGGACCATAAGGCGAAGCGCGTCTTACAATTCTATGGGTTTCTGCATTGTTACTGTTTCCGGTCACATTAAAATCGTCCCGCGGGTTTGCTCTTCGTATATGTGCTGCATAAGGACACTTTAACCCGTCTTCGTCACTGCTTTGATCGCCATGTTGGTTGGGACTTGGTGTTAAATAATTGAAGTTCGTAAAATTGAAATTTTTAGAACTTGGTTCTCCCAGTGTTTTATCTTCTTTGTCAGGAGAGACCACAAGAGGCGTACCATCGCGCCAGCGTCCGCACATTTTGGCGGCCATTAATTCGGGTGACGTTTTAGGGTCTGAATGGATGAATTTGTTGAACTTCGCTTCATCCTGATACAATAATCTAAATGCCGCAAAGGAACCGTTTACCAAAAGGGGATGTGCATTATAATCATCGGCATCCGAACTTATTACAAAACGATCCAGCGGAACTTTTGGTCTGTCGTCGATACTGCTTATTCCCATTAATTTTTTTAGTTTGGGTTTGTTCCATACAATATCATCAATGCGCGGCTGAGATAAACTGTCCCGATAACCAAAATGGACATAATCTGAATTACCATCGACCGTTATAGGATCTGAATCCTGATAGTAGACCGGAATTACTGATGCTCCTCCCGATGCTGCTTTGGGAATCATTTGCAACAAATCGGCATAATATTTTTCTCTGTTTTTGGGCGTTAAAGTAAAAAGCGTTAATTGAATATGAAGATCACTGCCGTCCGGTTTCGGTTTTTGCTTTGGTATCCAGCCTCCGTTTTTCCACCAGTTAGCCGGAGCACTTTCGTCTGTGTCTCCCATTTCGGTTGCGTCAGCTATAGCTCCTTTTTTAAACGAAGCAAAGACTTCGGCACTTGAATCATCATTTATTTCGTTGCAATTGACTGTCCCTATGAGTTTTTCCAAACCCCAATACGTAAACCCGATATTCAGACAATAATCAGGTTTAATCATATTTTCCCAAGGTTCAGCAGTGGTAATATGCAAACCTGTGGTACTATTTTGTGAAGCAAGACCGGCACAGAATTTTTTTGCTCCTTTAACGTCTCTTATGCTTAGAATAATGTACCTGATATGCGGGAAATTATACCCTTTGAGTATTAATCCCTGCACATCATTCATCTCCGCCTGATTTGAATTGCTCATCTTTTATCACAATAAGATTAGGAATTATTTGCAATCTGGTTTTTGGGCTTTTGGGAAACTATAAGTGACATCACTTGGAGCCGGTGGCCATATTTCGCTGGCTTTTGGATATTTATCAATAATCTTGGCGACTGTAAGACCCGGGAAATTGGTACCAAAAGTATATTTTCCGTTTTTATCGCCGGCAGAAAAAACAGGATCTCCAAAATTATAACGCATCAGGAAACAAAAGAATGCTGCTGCATTTTTTTTAACTCCTTTCTTTTTTATGATATGTTTTGCTGAGGTTGGTCCGTCCGGGTCGACGCCAGGAATTCCTGTTTCATCTATTAAATGCAACAGACCATTTAAGCCATTTACAACGGCTTCAATTTCAAAAAAAGCATTGATATAAGCATCAAATTGTCCGTCGTAGATTGACATTACCACCATTACGTCTTTTCCCGGAAAAGATTGAAATCCTGGAACCGGAATTCCCGGAGTAGGTTTTCCGTCTTCTTGTGCATAAATTGTAAAATAATGAACACCGGTTGTTTTACGGAGATCTCCGCTTGGAGCTGTTGCAGGAGCTGCAGCTTCTCTAATTAGCTGAGCAGCTTTTATAGCCTCTGCCAAAAGGCCTTTTTTTAACGGAAGAAATAAAAATAGCAGATGTTGTTGCTCTGTAATAGGTACTGTAATTACTTGTGATGTTGACATGTTTTAATAGTTGATTTGATTGTCCTACTCTGTTTAGGCTTTTCGGGAGACGCCTCTTAATTGCTTAAGCAAGACGAATTTATGGATACTAAAAACAACTCATCCAAGTACTTATACCTGATTTAGACAAAAAATAGCGCTTAACGTTCCTTGCGTAAACCTTTGCGGTCTTTGCGGTTAAAAAATAGCTCACGGATTGTACGGATCAGCGCGGATTTTTATTATTGGTTACCGATAAAAGGTTTCTGAGTTCCTTGCGTATACCTTTGCGGTCTTTGCGGTTAAAAAGATAGCCCGCGGATTGTACGGATTCGCTTTGCGAAAACGCGGATTAGCACGGATTTTTTTTATTATTGGTTAACTTCTGAGAAATCCGTTTTTGTCAGCGTTTTTGTGAAACGAATCTGCGTAATCCGCGTTCCATTTTTGTAATGCTAATTTGGATACAGCATTTTGATATTGGTTACTGATAAGATGTTTCTGAGTTCCTTGCGTATACCTTTGCGCCCTTTGCGGTAAAAAATAGCCCACGGATTATACGGATTCGCTTTGCGAAAACACGGATCAGCGTGGATTTCTTTATTATTGGTTAACTTCTGAGAAATCCGTTTTTGTCAGCGTTTTCGTGAAACGAATCTGCGTAATCCGCGTTCCATTTTTGTAATGCTAATTTGGACACAGCATTTTGATATTGGTTACTGATAAGATGTTTCTGCGTTCCTTGCGTCAACCTTTGCGCTCTTTGCGGTTAAAATAAAAAAGCGCCACAATTTTCATTGCAGCGCTTCTTTATTTTTTAAAACTCTAAGGTAATTAAACCCCTAATTTCTTAGCAAGATCAGAAGGAATTCCTCCTTTGTTTACCATTAAGGCAGTTGTTTTGTATTTTACAAAATTCTTAGTTACAAACAAGAAACCTTTGTAGTCGTTTGTTTCTCCCCATGAATTTTTAACGATGTAATATTCTTTTCCGGTTTGATCTTTGGCTAAACCAATGATGTGCATTCCGTGATCGTCAGTAGTCGTGTAGTTGTCAAATGCTGTTTGACGCATTTCCGGAGTAATCTCTGGTTCCGCTTTTGGTCCGTTGAACATGTCAGCTTTTTCTTCAGCCGTCATATCGTCGAATTTTTTAGTAGCTACATAAGCTACACCATTTTTCCAGCTAAAGCTTTTCTCACTTACGTCAGTTGCCCATGCTACCGTGTATCCTTTTTTCAAAGCATTGTCGATAACATCTGTCATGTCGTTTACTTTTACGTTGTAAACCTGATCAAATGACCAGTTGTCCGGTACCATCATAGTTGTTTTTTGGTAGTACGGAGAAGTTGTGAAAGATGACATTTCGATATACTCATCAGGATTAATTCCTACTACTTCTTTAGCAAAAGATTGCGGAGTATAGTTTTTTCCTTTGTAAGTAAAGTTATCCGGTGTTTTTCCTAAATAAGAGTCGATAACAGCAGCGTATGCTTTTTGCCAGTTTGGCGTTAATTCTCCGTTTGGATTTTTCACTACAGCAGCCAAAACGCCTTCGATAAGAGCGGCCATTTCACCAAATTTATTTTTGTCGGTTCCGTAGTTTAATCCTGTGTAAACTTCTCTCGGAACGGTTCCGTATTTTTTGTACATATTAATTACATCGTGCAATGCACCACCGTCGCCTAAGCTAACCGCTCCGTGCATACGTACGTAATTGATTCCTTTTTCAACATAAACGTTTCTTGCCGAAAAAATCTGAGACAATTCAACCGGTTGTTTTCCTAAACGAATCATTTCTGATTCTAAGAAAGAGTTGGTCGAATAACTCCAGCAAGTTCCTGATGAACCCTGAGCTTTTACTGAGGTAGTTCCAAGATTAATAACTTCAGTGAATTTAAAGTTTTCTTTACTTTTTTCGCTTGCATTCAGTTTTAGTGAATTCACTAAAATGTCCTGTGCAAAACATCCGGTTGCCCCAACAAAAAATACAGAAGCTGCCAGTACTGATTTGAATGAAAATGTATTCATAATTTATGTTTAAGATTTTGATAAATTAGTCTCTCGTGTTTCTAATTTGTTACAAAACAATTAAATTTTAGCTAATAAAACTAACCTGTAATCGTTAATTTTTACAAAATGTTTTTTTTAAGCTAGAAAAACCTACAAACAATGCAAAATGAGAGACTATTTTAGAAACAAATCCAAATGACGATTTATTTCTCCAAAATATGTAGTATTTTGGTTCTTGTAATTACACTTTATATTACAAAATGTACGAGCTCGAAAAAGAGAAATATCTGGGAAACACCAAAAACATTTTTAGCAATACGCAAGGGATTGCTGTTGTTGAAACTGAATATAAAAGTAAAGTTTACGAAGGCTGGCATTCGCACAATAATGCGCACATTACTCTTTTTTTAAAAGGAGGAACGGCCGAAAAGCGAAAAAACTCCAGTACTATTGTTGGCCCGGGATCGTTATTGTTTTACCATAGTGATGAACTGCATCTGAATCAGGAGACGCTGTTTCCGTCTAAAAACATTAATATTGAAATTGAAGAAAATCTGTTGAAAGAACTTCAGTTAACAGAAGCTATTATCGAAAGATCAGTTCAGAATACGGCACTGTCTAAATTTTTAATCCTGAAGATTTTTAAAGAATCTCAGATTGCTGATGCTTTTTCCGGAGATACCATTACGATGTTGTTTGCTCAATTATCCAAAGATAATAACCATTTGGACCAATTTGAAAAAAGTCCGTTTTGGGTAAAAAGCTTAAACGAATTATTAAATGATTGCTGGAACGAGAATCCAAGTCTGCACAATCTGGGACAGATTTTAAATTTAAACCCCATTACGATTTCGAAACATTTTCCTAAATACTTTGGCTGTACTTTAGGAGAATATATGCGCCGAATTAAAATAGATCGTTCGCTTTCGCTTATACAATCTAATCAAACGAATCTAACCGAAATTGGTTTTCAATGTGGTTTTGCAGACCAAAGTCACTTTATTAGAACCTTTAAAAATCAAACCGGATTTTTACCCAAACAATTTCAAAAATTATAACGAAGGCAAATTTCATTCTATTTTTTGGTTTTGATGCCTGCTACTTTTGCTACATCATAAATCATTAAACCAAATAAAAATGGAAACGCTTACTTTAAAACAAAAAACGTTTAATTCTCCCATAACCAAAATTATTCTTGCCTTACTTACTTTTATGGCAGTTGTTATTATTGGTCAGCAAATAGCAGCAAAATTACTGGCATTAACTCCACTCGATAAAGAGTATCGAAATCTTTTAAAAGGGCTTTTTGTTTCGGCATCATGTATTTTTAGTTATATCCTTTTTTTTAAAAAGTATGATAAAAGAACAATAAAAGAGTTAGCAGTAAAAGGGCTTTTAAGAAATCTGTTTATTGGAACTGCAATCGGTTTTACTTTACAATCACTCACTATTTTGGTGATTTATCTCAACGGAAGTTATAGTGTTGTAAGTATCAACCCGGTTTCGTTTATCCTCATTCCGTTTTCTATTATGTTTACTGTTGCTATTATTGAAGAAATATTGGTACGTGGTATTATATTTAGAATTATGGAGGAAAAACTGGGGAGTTATATTTCGCTTACAATTTCCTCCATACTATTTGGTGTTTTTCATCTTGCAAATCCGCACGGTAGCTTTCTTTCGGGCTTATGCATAACTACGGCAGGTTTTTTATTTGGCACCGCTTTTATTTACAGTCGTAGTTTATGGTTTCCGATTGCGTTACATTTTGCCTGGAATTTTACACAATCAGGCATTTACGGGGCAATTACATCTGGAAACGAAAAAACGAGTAGTTTAATCGTGAGCAAAATACAAGGTTCAGTATTGATAACCGGAGGAGAATTTGGTCCCGAAGGGAGTATTCAGGCAACATTCTTTTGTCTTATTGCGACTATTATCTTATTGGCATTGTGCCATAAAGAGCGTAAGATTATAAAGCCTTACTGGATTAAATAATTTTTAGTTGCTAATTTCACGTATTCATACAGCAATACAAATTCCCGACCTGATTAAGTCGGGAATTTTTTTAATTTCATCTTAGATCGGCTATGGTTACGATACTGGGGTAACAGATCTGTTGCGTATTTTAGTGCTTGCTTTTTGGAGTTGCAAACCTATTTTTTTGTTAATCCGGGAGGAAATCCTGCCAGGATTTTTTTGACAGATGATGCAATAAACTCTTCCGGATTGTTAGGTTGGCTGTCTATTTTAGCATTACCTATTCCTTGCCATATCAGTTTTTTTGTTTTCGTTGATACAATATCGATGATTAGAGAGCCATCGACATAATCATAGGTGTTGACGAAGGTATTGGCGCCTCCCATCATGGCACCTCTACCCCAATATCCATACGGACGATACATGCCACCATAACCATAGAAGTCAGTGTTTGCCGATACCTCAGTTTTGTTTTTTAAGATTGATATGGCATTGATTTTTAGATCCGGGCTAGCTGTAGTTTCTGTAAAACCTTTACTCAACATTTCGCTGCGGATGGCTTTTGTAACACGATCAACGTTTAATTGACTAATCTGACCTTCCTGTTCTTTTAAGTCGTAAACGGCAAAAGTTTTATACTCGCCGAAATTAGTGCTGCGATCGTAATCGGTGGTAACTCTTACAGTTGGGGAGCAGCTGTACAGTAAACCCAATAAAAACAATGGGATTATACGAAGATTCTTTCTTTTAATATTCATCTTTTGGTATTTAAATTAATGATTAAATTAGTTAAATTAGAAATTATTAAAATATTGATTAAATCCTGAGTATAGGTAAAGTTGTATTAAATAAATATTGGCGTTTGTGGTAAGTTGTTATAATTCAATTGATTGCTTCTCTATCAAAGATAAACGATTTTATTTAAATAGCATAATGTGCGAGGTCTTTGCTTTTGATGAAAAGAGGGAATTATATCAATTTTACTTCTGTTTTAGCCCAATGTTTTCTGCTATAATGCCGATGTAATAGGAAAATAGTACAATGCAATTGGACTATATTGAACATACAATCGGTACTAAAATACAGGAATAAAAAAAAACCATTCGATAATCGAATGGCTTTCTATGTAAACTTAAAAAAGTAAACTATTCTATTTCAGAAACTCTCATGGTGTTTACCATTCCTTTTTCTTTAATTGGCATTGCTGCAAGATTGATTAAATAATCTCCTTTTACAACATATCCTTTTTCTCTTGCGATTTCGTTAACATCAGTTACAGTATCATCTGTGCTTTCGTCTTTGTCATAGAAGTAAGATCTTACTCCCCATAACAAATTCAATTGTGTTAAGATTCTTCTGTTTGAAGTAAATACTAAAATATGTGCAGATGGTCTCCAGGCTGAAATTTGGAAAGCAGTATAGCCACTATTTGTCAAAGTACAAATTGCTTTTGCTTTGATTTCATTAGCCAATAAAGCTGCCTGATGACAAACTGTTTTAGTAACAAAACGTTTTGTTTTAATTTGTGGTGTGTTTTGCGGAACCTGAATAAGCGGAGAGTCTTCAACTGCCTCGCAAATTTGTGTCATTTTTTGGATAACCTGTACCGGATAGTTTCCTGTAGCCGTTTCACCTGACAACATTACGGCATCAGCTCCATCCATTACCGAGTTAGCAACGTCGTTTACTTCAGCTCTTGTAGGTGTTAAACTGGTAATCATTGTTTCCATCATTTGTGTTGCAACGATAACCGGAATTCTTGCCGTTTTTGCTCTGTGGATCAGGTCTTTTTGTACCAATGGTACTTCGTGAGCAGGAAGTTCAACCCCTAAATCTCCACGGGCTACCATTAAGGCATCACAATACGCTACAATTTTATCCATGTTCTCAAGAGCTTCCGGCATTTCAATTTTAGCTACGATCGGAATTTTATGTTCTGAATGTTTGGCGATTAATTCTTGAAGATCTTGTAAATCACGAGGTGTTTTTACAAACGAAAGTGCAATCCAGTCTACTTTTTGTTCGATCGCGAAAATCGCATCAGCAATATCTTTTTCTGTTAAAGCCGGTAAAGAAATTTTAGTATTTGGAAGATTAACTCCTTTTTTAGATTTTAATTCTCCTCCCTGAATTACTTTAGCGGTAACTTCTGTTTTTTTGTCTGTGGTAAGAATTTCGAAGATTAATTTACCGTCATCCAATAAAATACGTTCTCCCGGATTAACATCATTTGGGAAATTTTGATATTTCATGAACACTTTCTGAGCGTTTCCTATGATATCTTCAGCAGTTGTAAAAGTAATAACATCACCGTCATTTACTACTGTTCCTTCCTCCATTACCCCAACTCTAAGTTTTGGACCCTGTAAATCACCTAAGATTGCAGTAGTGTAACCAAACTCTTCATTAAGACCTCTAATAATATTAATTTTATCTTTTACTCCTTCGTAATCAGCATGCGAAAAATTGATTCTAAACACATTAACCCCTGCTTCGATCATATCCTTGATAATCTCCCTCGTACTACATGCAGGCCCAAGTGTAGCAACAATTTTGGTTTTTTTGTTTGTTTTTAGCATTTTTTTTAAAAAATTAGATTGTTTTTTGATTTTATCTTGTCAGTATCTACAGCATAAATTGCTGCAATACTTTCTATTTTGTTTAATTGTTGTTGAATTTCTGAAAAGTCAATAGCTTCTTCGCTATTGTCAATTTTCAGGAAAAAATCTACTTTTTTGAATTCAGGAAGTAAATGAATTGTTGTTGAAACCTCACTTGTTTCATTGGAAAACAAATCTTGAGAATCATTTTTACTCACTGAAATGATCTCATTTTTATTCTGAATCAGATTCCATGAAACTGCTTTTTCGGAGTCATAATAATAAAATCTCGAAAAATTTGCCTCGCCTTCTTTAGTCTGAGCATGGATCTCGTTTTTGCTCTTACTTAAGTTTATCGGAAGGTTTTTATTGATAAAATAGGCCAATCTGTAATCTTCTAATGAAGTGTGAATTGCCATTAAATAATAATCAATTTCGTCAAATTCGTCTAAATCCAATCTATGAATAGCCATGTCATGAAAAATAAAGTGTAAATATACTATTTCTAACGGAGCATCAATAGTTAAGAAGTGTATGTTTTTGTTAAATTATAAACGAAAACGTTATAGCTTTAAGATAGTTACAAGTGTTTTGTAGCTATTTCTTGTCTATTTTTTCCTGAAATGCAAAATATGCCCTTTGTGAGGCTTTTTCTTCTGCTTTCTTTTTTGAGGTTGCTCTTGCTCTTGCAATGACTTTATCGTCTATGCTTAATTTTACGCCAAACAAACGTTGGCCATCAATGCCGTTATCTTCAAAAATGTCGTAATGAAAGATTCTTTTTTCTTTCTGACACCATTCGATAACCAAACTTTTATAGCTAATTACTTTTCCTTCAAGTCGTGCTATATCGACATAAGGAGTGATCACTCTTTTTTGAATAAATTTTTCGCAAAACGAATATCCTTTATCCAGATAAATAGCTCCAATAAGGGATTCAAAAATATTACCATGAATATTTTCGCCAAAATGCTGAATAGGAACTTTGCTTTCTACAAATCGAACGAGATTGAGGTCTTTGCCCAATTCATTCAAATGTTCGCGGCTCACAATTTTCGAACGCATTTTGGTAAGGTAACCTTCGTCGCCTTTGGGGGCTTTATTAAACAAATGTGCTGCGATAACGGCACTTAACATTGCGTCTCCTAAAAACTCCAAACGTTCGTAATTAATCGGATGTCCTGATTCGTCTAATTTATTGGAAGAGCGATGTGTAAATGCTTTCTTATAAAAATCGATAGAAACAGGCTGAAATCCAAGTATTTTCTGAATAGTGTCAAAAAAAATCCCGTCTTCTTGAGAACGGGATTTAGAAAATATTTTTTTGATAATATTCATATGCAGAAATTAGTCCACTAATTTTTTAAACAATACGCAAGCATTGTGTCCACCAAAACCAAAAGTGTTACTCATAGCAACATTTACCTCTCTTTTTTGAGGTTTGTTTAAGGTAAGATTCAATGAAGGATCAATGTTTTCATCCACTACAGTATGATTAATCGTTGGAGGTACAATTCCGTGTTGCATAGCCAGAATAGAAGCAATCGCTTCAATAGCTCCGGCAGCACCCAGTAAGTGACCTGTCATTGATTTTGTAGAGTTAATATTGATTGTTTTTGCATGATCTCCAAAAACAGCACTAATTGCTTTTAATTCCGCTACGTCTCCAAGAGGAGTAGAAGTTCCGTGAGTGTTGATGTGATCCACATCTTCAGGATTCATTCCGGCATCTCTTAAAGTGTTTTTCATTACTGCAATAACCCCAATTCCTTCCGGATGTGGTGCTGTTAAGTGGTAAGCATCAGATGACATACCGCCACCACCAATTTCGCAGTAAATTTTTGCTCCTCTAGCTTTTGCATGTTCGTAATCTTCAAGAACTAATGCTCCGGCTCCTTCTCCTAATACAAAACCATCTCTGGTTCCGTCAAAAGGTCTTGAAGCTGTTTCAGGGCTCTCGTTTCTTGTCGATAAAGCGTGCATCGAGTTAAAACCTCCCATACCAGCAATGGTAATGGCAGCTTCTGAACCACCTGATACAATAACATCACACATTCCTAAACGAATGTAGTTGAAAGCATCAATTAAAGCATTTGCAGAAGAGGCACATGCAGAAACAGTGGTATAATTTGGTCCCATATATCCGTTACGCATCGAAATGTGTGCAGGTGCTATATCGGCAATCATTTTAGGAATAAAAAACGGATTGAATTTTGGTGTTCCGTCTCCTTTAGCATAATAAATTACTTCTTCCTGGAAAGTTTCCAAACCTCCAATTCCTGCTCCCCAGATAACACCAACTCTTGTTTTGTCTATATTATCATTAGTAAGTCCGGCATCTTTAATAGCTTCATCGCTGGCAGCAACTGCATATTGAGCGAATTTATCTAATCTACGAGATTCTTTACGATCCATAAAATCTTCAATATTGAAGTTTTTTACTTCACAGGCAAATTTCGTTTTATGCTTCTCTGTATCATAATATGTGATAGGAGCGGCTCCGCTAACTCCATTCACAAGTGCATTCCAATATTCCTGGATATTATTCCCGATAGGAGTAAGTGCACCTAATCCTGTTACAACAACTCGCCTTAATGCCATAAATATGTATTTTGTACTTTAAACAAATAAAACCCACGCTTTCTTAACTGTACTGTTTACTTAAGAGCCATGGGCATTACAATATAAATATATCTTTTTGATTGAAAATCAATCGAAATTTAATTTTGAGAAAAAATAATAACACCCGATCCTTAAAAATTTCAAATTTTAAAAAACAAATACCAATAACTGGAGTTTGGAATTTCAAAAAATGGGGATTTTTAGAAATCGGGTGTGGTATTATTATTTTTTAGCTTCTTCGATATAAGAAATAGCTTGACCAACAGTAGCAATGTTTTCTGCTTGATCGTCTGGAATTTGAATATCAAATTCTTTTTCGAATTCCATAATAAGCTCAACAGTGTCTAATGAGTCAGCTCCTAAATCATTAGTGAAGCTTGCTTCTGTTACAACTTCGTTTTCGTCAACACCTAATTTGTCTACGATAATCGCTTTTACTCTTGATGCAATGTCTGACATAATCTTTAATTTTAGAATTTAATTTGTTGGCAAAAATAAAAAACTTTATTTTAAAACAACTATTTAGTTTATAAATGTAACACTAATTTATAAAATTAATTTCAAGAAAGGCTTTTTAAGACTATTTATTTTCGATTTTTATTCCGTTTTTTGCAGTCTAAAAATAAATTGGATTATGAAAAAAATTATTGTTTTTGCCTCAGGATCAGGAACTAATGCTGAAAACATTATAAAGTATTTTGCGAGAACGAAAATTGCAAAGGTCGTTTCGGTTTTTACAAATAACGCTTCGGCAAAAGTTATAGAAAGAGCAAAAAATCATCAAATTCCAGTCGAAATCTTCTCCAAAAACGAACTTTTAGAGCGAAATGTATTACAAAAAATACAAGAAATAGGTCCGGATCTGATAGTTCTTGCAGGTTTCTTGTTGAAATTTCCAGAGAACATAATAGAACAATATCCCGATCAAATAATAAACATTCATCCTGCACTTTTGCCTAACTACGGGGGCAAAGGAATGTATGGAATGCACATACACAGGGCTGTAGTGGATAATAAAGAAAAAGAAACCGGAATCTCTATTCATTTTGTAAATGAAAACTATGACGAAGGCGGTATCATTTTTCAGAAAAGTGTGGCCTTAACCGAAGAAGATACCCCGGAAACTGTGGCTGAAAAGATTCATGAACTCGAACAAAAGTATTTTCCGGAAATTATTTCCAGATTATTAGAAGCTTAGATTTCTTAGATTGCTGGATTTTTAGACTTCTTAGATTTCTTTTTTTTATGCTTAATGTTTTTTAGGTTTTGCTAAATCAAGGAAGTCTAACAATCCAATAGTCCGACAATCTAACAATCCAATAGTCTAACAATCTAAAAAATCTAATATCTAAGAAGTCTAAAAAAAAATGAGTCACGAAGTACATATATATACAGATGGTGCTGCAAAAGGAAATCCCGGAAACGGGGGGTACGGAGTGGTGATGGAATTGGTTGGAACTCCGCATAAGAAAGAATTCTATGAAGGGTTTCGTCTTACTACTAATAATCGAATGGAGCTTTTAGCTGTAATTGTGGGGCTTGAAAAGCTAAAAAAGCCCAATATGAAGGTTCTGGTAGTTTCAGATTCTAAATATGTTATCGATTCTGTGGTAAAGAAATGGGTCTTTGGCTGGGAGAAAAAAAACTATGTCGGTAAGAAAAACCCGGATTTATGGAAACGCTTCCTGATTATTTACCGTAAACATCAGGTCGATTTTAAATGGATTAAAGGGCATAACAATCATCCACAGAACGAACGTTGTGATGAGTTGGCTGTTATGGCATCGATGCAAAAAAAACTTTCGGTAGACGTTTACTACGAAACCATAGGTTCAAAATCATAAAAAATAACGCGTCGGAAACAATTGTTCCGACGCGTTATCTTTGTTGTTAAAGTACTGTTTAATGTTTTTACTCTTTGTCTAAGTCTTTTGCTTTGCTGAATCCGGCAAGCAAACCAACTCCTGCCATAATAAAAATAATAGACGGGTATACTGCTGAATCTTCCAGCGAAGTATAAGTTGTAATCAGTAAGGCAACAAAAATCCCAACCCCGCTTCCTATTAATAGAAAGGCCAGGTTTAAAACAAGAACCTTCCAAGTTGGAACGCCTTTTCCACTCCCTTTTAAAAAGATGCTGGCGTCAACGCCTTTTTCGATAAGTGCTAAACGCTCTCTGTTTCTGGTGGAATAAATAAGATAAATAATCCCGAAGATCATTAGAAACAGGCTTATTGGTACTAAAATTTCTGGTCCCATATTTTTTATTGTTTAATTGATTGATACTCCATAGGACGACAGCTTTAAAATTTAGGTTACAACTTTTGGTTAAAAATTTCAATTTTTAAATTCCAAATTCCAAAACATGCTGATTATGAGTTAATTTTGAATATCGAAACTTTGACAAAGCGCTAATGTATTCAATAATCAGATTTTAGAACTTGAAACTTGAAACTTGAAACCTGGAACTTGAAACCTGGAACTTGAAACCTAGAACTTGAAACCTAGAACTTGAAACCTGGAACTTGAAACTTGAAACCTGAAACTTGGATTTTGTAATTTGAGATTGGAAATTTATTTTTTGAGATTTATTTTAAAATTCTTGTAACCTGCAATAATAAACTGTCGTCCTATATAATATGAGTACAATACCGGATCAACATTATATCGATAAAATTCTGCAGGGTGAGACCAATGCGTTTGCCGTGCTAGTGGATCGTTATAAGAATATGATCTTTACTCTGGCGCTTCAGATGGTTAAAAACAGAGAAGAGGCTGAAGAAGTTTCACAGGACACTTTTATTAAAATTTATAATTCGTTGAGTAAATTTAAAGGAGATTCGAAATTTTCGACCTGGGTTTACAAAGTAGCTTATAATACGTGTCTGGATCGTTTGAAGAAAAATAAAAAAGAAGATCTGAATATTTCAATAGATGAATTTTCGGCACATTTAATTAAGACAATGGACAATGCTTTGAGTGCTTTAGAAGATAAAGAACGAAAGCAAACGATTCAGAACTGTTTGAATTTGCTGCCGGCAGAAGAAAATTTTTTATTGACTTTATTTTATTTCGAAGATCAAAGTTTAGAAGAAATTGGAAAAGTTATGGGAATTACAGCCAATAATGTTAAGGTGAAATTATACAGAAGCCGACAAAAATTAGCCGTAATTTTAAAAAAGCAATTAGAACCTGAAATAGTGTAATGTGATGAAAGAGAGCGATAAAAACATAGAAAACCTTATTGATAAAATGATGAGCGAAACCACTTTGGAATCGCCTTCAATTGATTTTACCTCAAAAATAATGGCTCAGATTCAGGTAGCTGAAAAGAGTGGTGCCAAAGTGTATAAACCTCTGATTTCTAAATCGATCTGGTTTGTGATTGGCTTAGGTTTGATTGCTTTAATGGTTTACGCAGTATTCTTTGGCGGAACCGACAATAATCTGGAAATTGGAAAATTATATGCGGATAAGATTTCGACGCTGTTTTCAGGAATACATTTATCTAAAAATGTTTTATATGCGATTTTAGTGGTTCCTTTTATGGTTTTGATTCAGGTTGGGGTTTTGAAAAATTATTTTGATAAAAAATATCAGGTATAAAACTGGTCTTAGCGTTGTAAATCAGTAAAAGCTTCAAAAGTATTTCGTAAAAATAAATCTTGTATTTTAAATCTGTAAAACATATTTTGACTTCCTAAAATATTATGGTGTAAGTATTTCATTTACAATTGTTTTGTGTTGAAAAACACTCTTGTTTATTTATGAAAATTTTGAGAACCTAAACCGTTGCAATATTGTAACTTATGAAGTATCTTTGCACCCTAATTCGAAATTCATAAAATGAATAAATTATTGATTGTTGGAACGGTTGCTTTCGACGCGATTGAAACTCCTTTCGGAAAAACAGATAAAATATTAGGTGGTGCTGCGACTTACATTGGTTTATCAGCATCTTTTTTCAACCTGCAATCGGCTATTGTTTCTGTAGTTGGAGACGATTTCCCTCAAGAACATTTGGATTTATTGACTTCAAAAAATATTGATATCTCAGGTATCGAAATTGTAAAAGGCGGTAAAACATTTTTTTGGAGCGGTTTGTACCACAACGATCTAAATTCCAGAGATACTTTAGTAACAGAACTTAATGTTTTGGCTGATTTTCAACCAAAAGTTCCTCAAAACTATAAAGATGCCGATGTGGTGATGTTAGGAAACTTACACCCATTAGTACAAAGCAGTGTTTTGGATCAGTTAGAGAAAAAACCAAAATTAGTAGTTTTAGATACTATGAACTTCTGGATGGACTGTGCTTTACCTGAATTATTAGACGTGATCAAACGTGTTGACGTAATCACGATCAACGATGAAGAGGCAAGACAGCTTTCAGGAGAATATTCATTAGTAAAAGCTGCAGCGAAAATCCAGGAATTGGGACCAAAATATGTGGTGATCAAAAAAGGAGAGCACGGTGCACTTTTATTCCACAACAGAGAAGTATTTTTTGCTCCGGCATTACCATTAGAAGATGTTTTTGATCCAACAGGAGCAGGAGACACTTTCGCAGGTGGTTTCTCAGGATTCATTGCGCAAAGTGAAAACATTTCATTTGGCAATATGAAGAATGCGATCATCTACGGTTCGAATTTAGCTTCATTCTGTGTAGAGAAATTTGGAACAGAAAGGATGGAGAGCTTAAGCAAAGCTGAAGTAGCGATTCGATTACAACAGTTTAAGTCGTTAACTCAGTTTGACATAGAAATATAATGCCCAAAAGCCTCGAATAATAACGGGGCTTTTTTATTACGTTTATACACACAACTTACAACAACACAAAATACACAACACAATGAGCGACGCTTTAAAACACGAATGTGGTATAGCTTTGGTTAGACTTCTTAAACCGCTTGAATATTACAAAGAAAAATACGGAACCGCTTTTTACGGGATACAAAAAATGTACCTGATGATGGAAAAGCAGCACAACCGTGGGCAAGACGGAGCTGGTTTTGCAAGCATTAAATTAGATGTGGCTCCCGGTGAACGTTATATCAGCAGAGTTCGTTCCAATCATTCACAGCCCATTCAGGATGTTTTCAAGCAAATCAACGAGCGTATTAATGAAGAGATGAGTTCTCATCCGGAATATGCAGACGATGTTGCCAAACAAAAAGCAAACATACCTTATATAGGAGAGTTGTTTCTGGGGCATGTTCGCTACGGAACTTTCGGAAAGAATAGCATTGAAAGTGTACATCCATTCCTGCGTCAAAGCAACTGGATGCACCGTAATTTAATTTTGGCAGGGAACTTTAACATGACTAATGTTAAAGAACTTTTCGAAAATTTAGTAGAATTGGGTCAGCATCCGAAAGAAATGGCTGACACGGTTACTGTAATGGAGAAAATCGGACACTTTTTAGACAAAGAAGTGATGCAGCTTTATCAGGATTGCAAACTCGAAGGATATTCTAAGAGAGAGGCTTCTCCGGTAATTGCAGACCGATTGGATATTGCGAAAATTTTAGCCCGTTCTGCTAAAAACTTAGACGGAGGATATGCAATGGCCGGATTATTAGGTCATGGTGATGCTTTTGTTTTTAGAGATCCTGCAGGAATTCGTCCGGCATATTACTATCAGGACGATGAAGTGGTAGTTGTGGCTTCTGAAAGACCGGTTATTCAAACCGTATTTAATGTGCCTTTTGAAAGTGTGCAGGAAATCGAACCGGGAAATGCTTTGATCATTAAGAAAAACGGAAAAGTTTCTATGAATCAAATTTTAGAACCAACCGTTAAAAAAGCATGTTCATTCGAAAGAATCTATTTCTCAAGAGGAAGTGACGCTGAAATTTATCAGGAACGTAAAAATTTAGGAAAATTAATTTTACCTGCTGTTTTGGAATCAATTGACAGTGATACCGATAATACGGTGTTTTCTTATATTCCAAATACAGCTGAAACCTCCTTTTATGGTTTAGTTGAAGCGGCTCAGGATTTTTTAAATCAAAGAAAAAACAATTATATTTTAGCCAACAGGAATACGCTTAATGCTGAGACTTTACAGGAATTATTGGCTGTAAAGATTCGTACAGAGAAAGTGGCGATCAAAGATGCTAAACTAAGAACCTTTATTACAGAAGACAGTAGTCGTGATGATTTAGTTGCTCACGTGTATGATGTTACTTACGGAGTGATTAAGCCAACGGACAATCTGGTTATTATTGATGATAGTATTGTTCGTGGTACTACTTTAAAGATGAGTATCATAAAGATGATGGATCGTTTAAAGCCTAAACGTATCGTAATCGTTTCATCGGCACCACAAATTCGTTATCCTGACTGTTACGGAATCGATATGGCTAAACTGGAAGGTCTTGTGGCTTTTAGAGCGGCTTTGGCTTTGTTGAAAGAAAGAAATTTATATCATATTGTTGACGAGGTTTATGCGAAATGTAAAGCGCAGGAGAATTATGTAGATACGGATGTTGTAAACTACGTTACGGCAATTTACGACCAGTTTACTCCTGAAGAAATTTCAGATAAAATAGCTGAAATGTTAAGCTCTCCTGAAATTAATGCTGAAGTAAAAATTATTTTCCAAAAAGTAGAAGATTTGCATATTGCTTGTCCGAAAAACTTAGGAGATTGGTACTTTACAGGAGATTATCCGACCCCTGGTGGGAACCGTGTGGTTAATAGAGCTTTCATGAATTTTTACGAAGGAAAAGACGCGAGAGCGTATTAATAAAATACTAACAAAAGGTTAAATTGTGTAGTTCATCGATTTTTTTTGCCGTTCGTCTTATTTGTTTGGTGAAATTGGAAAGCTACAATACTTTTGAAATACCATAACATTAGTAGGTTAAGTTTATGGTAGATTTGGGGCAAAAAGGGTGGAAGTAATTCCACCTTTTTTATTGGAATAAACTCAAGTATTTCTAAAGTAAGACATTACATTCACTTTATCGGATATATTTGCCATTCGTCTAGAAAGTTTTTTTCATTCGAATAGCTGCCATACCTTTACAGAACCATAACATTAGTAGGTTAAGTTTATGGTAGATTTGGGGCAAAAAAGGTGGAAGTGATTCCGCCTTTTTTATTTTCTTTTTTTAAGAGAATAGAGTATAGAACAAAGAGAATAGAGTAAAGACGAAATATAACGACAAAAAAGACGAGTGCCATTTGGTAGTCGTCTTTTTTGTCTATAATCTTTGTTCTATTTTCTTCTTTATAAGAAGAATTGGCTTTTAACGACAAGAAAGTTGGATTCTAAATATTAATCTGACTCAGAATTAAGTCAAACAATAAAACAGATTAGTTTTCACATATTTCATTTTTTATAATTTTTTTATTGCTGTTTCTTAGGGTATATTAGGACTCAATTAGAAGTACAATGCTTCTTGTGTGAATAATAAAGGAAGAACAAGGTTAACTCGAAAAAAAAATGAATCAGGAACTTAATGAGTCTTTTGAGACAGATAATGCAAATTCAAGGGGTATAATTCTAAAAGCAAAAAGTAGAATCAGACATTTACTTGTCCGGATTGTAATTTTGGTCGTTATTGCGGGAGGGCCACTCTTGCTATTGTCACTTCCTGATTTGAGTAATAGAAGTGAGTTTGAATTTCTGTTGCTTAGTATATTTGCTCCGATAGTATGGTTTGCTTATATGTTTGCTGAAACCATAGCTTTGCAAATGAAGAAAGAGGAAGAATTGCGTAATATTAACTTGGTATTGTTTTTTATGGCGCTGCTGATCTACATGTTGGTCATATCCAGTATTATGTAAATTGAAGTGTTCAACGGAAAATTAAACGATAAAAAAAGACGAGTACCATTTGGCACTCGTCTTTTTTCTATAATCTTTACTCTATTTTCTTATTTCTCTAAAGCAAATCTTCTTGCAACTTCCGTCCAGTTGATTACGTTGAAGAAAGCTTCAATATAATCAGGTCTTCTGTTTTGGTAGTTTAGGTAGTAAGCGTGCTCCCAAACATCCATTCCTAAGATTGGAGTCCCATTACAGCCTACTTCCGGCATTAATGGATTGTCTTGGTTTGGAGTTCCGCAAACGTCTAATTTTCCACCTTTTTGTACGCATAACCAAGCCCATCCTGAACCAAATTGTGTAGCACCGGCTTTAGCAAATTTTGCTTTAAATTCTTCAAAAGTTCCAAAAGAAGCTTCGATAGCAGCAAGTAAATCACCTGTTGGTAATCCACCGCCATTTGGAGACATTACAGTCCAGAATAAATTGTGGTTGTAAAAACCTCCACCATTGTTACGAACTGCTGCATTTGATTTATCTAGATTGATTAAGATGTTTTCGATAGTTTTACCTTCTAAATCTGTTCCGGCGATTGCTGCATTAAGATTTGTGGTGTAAGCATTATGATGTTTTGAATGGTGAATTTCCATTGTACGGGCATCAATATGTGGTTCTAATGCATCATATGCATAAGGTAATTGAGGTAATTCAAAAGCCATGATATTATGATTTTATGATTTATAATTATTTATTCCAAATTTAGACATTTAACTTTGGAATTGGAAATACTATTTCGTTATTATTCCATTTAATTAATTGATAATTGGTTTTTCGGAATGCTAACGTATTGGAATTCTTTATTTTCCGTTGAAAGTCGTCATCGTGTTTTCTAAGCCGGCGGTACCAAAAGATTTAATAATCTCTGAAGCGACTTCTAAACGTTCGGGCAATTTTGCTTTTTCTTCTTCGTCCCAATCTCCTAAAACGTAGTCTACCTGTTGTCCTTTTTTGAATTGATCGCTGATCCCAAATCTAAAGCGGGTATATTGTTGGGTATTTAAAACTAAATTGATGTTTTTAAGTCCGTTGTGTCCTCCGTCGCTGCCTTTTGGTTTGATACGGATAGTTCCAAAAGAGAGGTTTAGATCGTCTGTAATTACCAGGATATTCTCTAATGGAATGTTTTCTTTGTCCATCCAGTGCTTTACGGCTTTACCGCTCAGGTTCATATAGGTGTTTGGTTTGAGCAGAAAAAAAGTTCTTCCTTTAAATTTATATTCGGCCAAAGCACCCAGTTTTACGGTTTCGAATGAAAGACCTTCTTTCTTAGCTAAAAAATCAAGTACTTTAAAACCTATGTTGTGTCGTGTATTTACGTATTCGGCACCAATATTGCCTAATCCAACGATTAAATATTTTTTCATATAATCAGCGTTCTCTTCTTTTTGTGTTGATGAAAACAGTTTTGTCATCCATTTTATCATGGTACAAAAATAGGGTTAATTGAAGAATGTGCCAATTTGTTAATTAGATAATTTGCTTTTAACGGCAAAGAATGGCACGCTGATGACGCGGATTTGGATGGATTTACACGGATTATTTTTTATCATACGGATAAGATTGTTTAAAAACCATTACAACTTTGTGCCTCTTGTCTAATAAAAAAACGAAACTTCTGGCTAGCCCTGACAGCAGCGGCATCCTTTTTAGCCGCTTTTTTTTGCGGATAAAAAGATATAGCGGATGGCAGGAATGTCGCGTTTTATGAAAACGGGATGTTCTGCTTCTAAAAAAAAATAGATAATTAGCTTTAGAGGGCTTCGACTCCGCTCAGCCCGACACGTTCGACAAATATTAAGGGTGTCCGGCTGAGCGGAGTCGAAGCCGTTCTGTAGTAAAAAAACTTTAGAATCTCAGTGCCTTGGTATCTCAGAACCTCAAAAAAAAAGCACCAACCTTTCGATTGATGCTTTGTATTTTGAATTGAAAAAAATTATTTTTTCTTTCCTTTTGCAGGAGCTTTTGCAGCTTTTGCAGCCTCTTGAGCAGCTTTCATAGCAGCACGAGAGATTCTTACCTGACAAACTACTGTGTTGTCCGGGTGCATAACTTTGTACTCTGGTTTTCCAACTTTAGTAACATATAATTTGTTACCCATTTCAAGTGGAGTAATGTCAGCTTCAACAAAATCAGGAAGATTTGCTGGTAAAGCTTTAACTTTTAATTTACGTTGGTTCAAACGTAAAACACCACCTGCAAGAACACCTTTAGATGTACCAACAATTTTCACAGGAACTTCCATTGTGATTTCTTTATCATCAAATAATTGGAAGAAGTCAATGTGTAAAATTTTGTCAGAAACAGGGTGAACCTGAATGTCTTGTAAAACTGCTGTAAATGATTTTCCTTTTCCAAGCTCAATCACAACTGTGTGTGCGTTTGGAGTGTAAACCAAGTTTTTGAACGCTGCAGCGTCTGCTGAGAAGTGTACTGCCTGATTTCCTCCGTATAACACGCAAGGAACCGCTCCAGCATTACGTAAGGCTTTAGTTGACACTTTGCCCACGCTTTCTCTTTCTGATCCTTTAATTGTAATCGATTTCATTGTAAAAAAAATATAGTTATTAATAAATATTCTTCATTTGCTATAAGCTTTAAGCTGTAGGCTTTAAGCTTTTTATAAAGTAACTATTGGAGTGCTTACGGCTTATTGCTTAAAGCTTACGGCCAAAATTTACATTATAAATTTTCCACTGATGGAATTGTTGTGGTGCACCATGTGCATAACTTCGGCAAAAAGAGGTGCACAACTCACGACTCTTATTTTCTTTGATTCTCTTTTTAAAGGAATAGAATCGGTAACGATTAATTCGCTTAATTTAGAGTTTTCAATTTTTTCATAGGCCTCACCTGATAAAATGGCGTGTGTACAAATGGCTCTAACGCTTAATGCTCCTTTTTCGATCATTAAATCTGCGGCTTTAGCTAATGTTCCACCCGTATCGATCATGTCGTCTACTAATATTACGTTACGGCCTTTTACTTCACCAATTAGTTCCATAGTGTCGATAACGTTGGCTGCTTTTCTTTGTTTGTAACAGATTACTACATCTGATTCTAGAAACTTAGAGTAAGCATATGCTCTTTTTGAACCTCCCATATCCGGAGATGCAATGGTTAGATTGTCTAACTTTAAACTTTCTACGTATGGTAAAAAGATTGTAGATGCAAATAAATGATCTACCGGTTTTTCGAAAAACCCCTGAATTTGATCTGCGTGCAAATCCATTGTCATTACTCTTGTCGCTCCGGCAGCATCTAATAAATTAGCTACTAATTTTGCTCCAATCGGAACTCTTGGTTTATCTTTTCTGTCTTGTCTTGCCCAACCAAAATATGGCATGACAGCTGTAATGTGTCTTGCTGATGCACGTTTCGCTGCATCAATCATGAGTAACAATTCCATCAAATTATCAGCAGATGGGAAAGTTGAACACACGATAAAAACACGTAATCCTCTTATTGATTCTTCGTACGATGGTTGGAATTCTCCATCACTATACTTCGACATCGTTACTTTTCCTAACGGAATTCCGTACTGTTCTGCAATTTTTTCTGCAAGATAGACACTTTGTGAACAAGCAAAAATTTTAGCTTCTGGTTCTAGGTGCGACATTTAATTTGTTGTTTTGTAGTTAGTTGTGTGTGCTTCGTTTTAACGAGGTGCAAATTTAGAAAATTTATTGGACACTGAAAGGAAAAAATTAAGTATTTTTATTAGAATTTTTAATTTTATTTTTTACATTTGCACCGTGTTAAAGGAATAAGCACAGTTATGATATCATAATAAACTTATTCTATTGCGTTGAAA
The DNA here is from genome assembly GCF_020905335.1 of Flavobacterium lipolyticum. Lineage (NCBI taxonomy): Bacteria > Pseudomonadati > Bacteroidota > Flavobacteriia > Flavobacteriales > Flavobacteriaceae > Flavobacterium > Flavobacterium lipolyticum. The sequence goes on from NZ_JAJJMN010000001.1 coordinate 2,027,916, forward strand.
TAATCAAATCTTGATTGTTTTTTCGTCTGCTAAGCCCGGATGGCGGAATTGGTAGACGCGCTGGTCTCAAACACCTGTGGGAAACCGTGCCGGTTCGACTCCGGCTCCGGGTACTTAAAGCCTCTTCTGAAAAGAAGGGGCTTTTTTTTGTGCTTCATAAATTTTGAATTTGATCTTTGATTTGAATATTGCCCCCTGTTACTGAAACATGTTTCAATAAACTTTCAAAATCCTACACTTCTCATTTTTTAAATTAACACAAAAAACATACATTGTACAGCTAGAAAATTATATAATTACAAGAAATCCCTTAAAAGAGACATTAAGGTATATCAATAATTTAATTTAACAGACATATGATATCAATATTATTAGAAGATTTTACAAATAAACTGTTTCAAAAATTAGCTAATTTGAGCGAAGAAAGAGAATTACATATTAGAAATAATATCATTGTATTAAATAAGGTAAAACCTCAATATACAGTCTATTATTTTGGAGTCAACAACTCCATCGCTGATTTAGAAAAGAAAGGATATAAAGAGGATCAAGGTTTGTATGATAGAAGGATTATTGATTACAATAATGATAATCCTGAGAATATACTAAGAGCGTGGATAATGTAAAGCCAATCGGAATAGTTAAAAATTAAGTCAAACAACAATGAAGAGCTGCCCGAATACGACAGCTCTTTTATTACTCGTTTTCTAGGTTATCTTTTAAAAAAGGGTGTTTTCTTTGCTTTACTCACTTTTCATTCTTGTTAGTAATTCGTTTATCTCAATATTTTCTACAATTTCATACTGCCTATTTTCAAGAATTTTATGATCATTTTTAATATGATTTTTTAAATATTTCTTGATTTTTGGATCTGAATCACCTCCCGCTACGCAAAGTCTCCTGACTTTGCGTTTTTAACCTTTAGTTCTAATAAACTTTAAGCCTGTATAAGTCTCCTGACTTTTCTTAATTCTCTATGTATTAATAGTCATTTCCAAATTACATCTTCTACAGGAAAACTTAATCACTTTGCGGGTGCGAAGTCAGGGATATTCGCACAGCGTTGCAAATGAACACTTCTCATAGCGGGTTTTTTTTTGTTGTGTTTGTGTGGGTTTGCGGTCTATTGATGTTGTAAAGGGATGTGTTCTTTGGTGGAGTGGTGAATTAAGGTTCTTGGAATTTTGAGATAACGGCTTGTGTTGGAGTGATGTAAAACTTGTTAACTTTGGGTATGTGAACAATAATCTAGTTGTGAAAATGGAAAAAATAGAGCATATCAATTATATTAAAGTGCCTATCGCGGAGGTTTATAAGGTGTTGACGACGCAGGAAGGTTTGGCAGCTGTCTGGACGGAGGAATTAGTTGTTAAGCCGGAAGTGGGTTTTGTCAATGAGTTTGGTTTCGGAGATGAGGATGTGACAAGAATGAAAGTGGTTGAATTGTCTCCTGATAAAAGAATAGTGTGGGAATGTGTGGAATCAGATCCGGAATGGATTGGAACGGGTATTTCGTTTGATCTAGTGGAGAAGGACGGGGTGGTGGCAGTTGTTTTGAGGCATTTTGGCTGGCGTGAGTTAACGGAATTCTATCAATGGTGTAATTACAACTGGGCGATGTTTCTTTTGAGTCTTAAAAGGGCATTGTGAAGACGGGGAGGGGACTCCGTATCAAAAACGAAAGTTTTAGCTTTAGCTTCGTTTAAAAAATGGTTGTTGTAGGTTGTCAGGTGTTTTGGGGATCAGGTTCAAAAGTTGGGGATTAAGCAAAAAGATTAGATAATCTGAACAAGAAAAAATCTATATTGCTCACTCCTCTAAATTGACTTCTAAAAGCTTTTATTTTAGCATTGAAAGATTCTGCCGAAGCATTTGTGCTTCTATTATCAAAATAGTTTAAGATTGACTGATAATTAATAGTTATGGTATTGAGTAGAATATTAAAGTTTTTAAAACCTGATTCTTCTACATTTCTATACCAATGTGCCAGTTTGGTCATGGCAATATGTTTGTCATTGTAGTTATTGTAAATTCCTCGAAGCTGTTGGTTTAAATTGTAAGCTGTTTTAATGTCAGGATATAGTTCAAATACCATTTGTGCTCTTTCTTCTTGGCTCCGAGTCCATTTTTCGCGAGACTTATAAAGTAGATACCTACTTCTGGCTAATAACTGTTTAACAGAATCTCCGTTAGGTAAAAGCTGGGGAATGTATGTTTTGTTTTCTAATTTGGCTTGTAGTATCGATTGATTCTCAAAGTCCATAGCTTCCCAGCGATGTTTGATTCTAATCTCTTGTACTGCTTCGAGTGCTAATTTTTGAACATGGAACCGATCTGTAACCTGTATGGCTTTAGGAAAACATTTCTTAGAGATTAGCTTCATGGAATTAGCCATATCGAGCGTTATCTCTTTGACAAAAGATCTTTTCTTGTAATCAATCTTTCTGATGTGTTCTATAACCTGATCTGCTTTAGTTCCGGCAACAATAGCTACCAGGCAACCTTTTTTGCCTTTGAATTTCTTGTTGGTCAGGATAGTATAAAGTTCCCCCTGAGACAAAGCCACCTCGTCAATGGATAAATGAGTGCCCATGTTTTCAGGGTAAATCATCCATTGGTGCGCATGTTCGCGTGGAGCCCATGTATTAAACGAGCTTAAATGTTTTTTGTATTGTCTTTGGAGTCTCTTTCCGTTAACTCCGAAAAAGCCTCCAATAGTATGACAATCTGTAGCACTCTTATCTATTAATTTCTTTTAAAAAAGTCGCAAACTCCTGAGTCATGCGAGTTCCTTTAGCAACTAAAGTCCAATCTCTTTTGATGATTTCTCCATTGGTTTTATTAGTCCAACGGCGTCTTTTGATGTGTAAATACACAAATTTACCTCTTAATGGAAAATCCTGAATAGTAATCTCATCAAGAAACCCCTTAGAAATCAATTCAAAAGAATTAAACTCTTGTGGAGGTTTTATTTTTTCTTCAAAATACAGATGCAATACTTCTTCTGTGTTAGTGGTAGAAACTACTTCAAAGTATTCTATTAAAAAATGGATCAAGAACAAAACCTGGGGAGGAATGTCAAAATAAAATTAGAAATTTGTAATCTAAGAATTAGATATGACACCTATAGAGCTTTTAAAATTTATGCTTCCTGATTTTTTAATAGAATACTTTGAAGTAGTTTCTACCACTAACACAGAAGAAGTATTGCATCTGTATTTTGAAGAAAAAATAAAACCTCCACAAGAGTTTAATTCTTTTGAATTGATTTCTAAGGGGTTTCTTGATGAGATTACTATTCAGGATTTTCCATTAAGAGGTAAATTTGTGTATTTACACATCAAAAGACGCCGTTGGACTAATAAAACCAATGGAGAAATCATCAAAAGAGATTGGACTTTAGTTGCTAAAGGAACTCGCATGACTCAGGAGTTTGCGACTTTTTTAAAAGAAATTAATAGATAAGAGTGCTACAGATTGTCATACTATTGGAGGCTTTTTCGGAGTTAACGGAAAGAGACTCCAAAGACAATACAAAAAACATTTAAGCTCGTTTAATACATGGGCTCCACGCGAACATGCGCACCAATGGATGATTTACCCTGAAAACATGGGCACTCATTTATCCATTGACGAGGTGGCTTTGTCTCAGGGGGAACTTTATACTATCCTGACCAACAAGAAATTCAAAGGCAAAAAAGGTTGCCTGGTAGCTATTGTTGCCGGAACTAAAGCAGATCAGGTTATAGAACACATCAGAAAGATTGATTACAAGAAAAGATCTTTTGTCAAAGAGATAACGCTCGATATGGCTAATTCCATGAAGCTAATCTCTAAGAAATGTTTTCCTAAAGCCATACAGGTTACAGATCGGTTCCATGTTCAAAAATTAGCACTCGAAGCAGTACAAGAGATTAGAATCAAACATCGCTGGGAAGCTATGGACTTTGAGAATCAATCGATACTACAAGCCAAATTAGAAAACAAAACATACATTCCCCAGCTTTTACCTAACGGAGATTCTGTTAAACAGTTATTAGCCAGAAGTAGGTATCTACTTTATAAGTCTCGCGAAAAATGGACTCGGAGCCAAGAAGAAAGAGCACAAATGGTATTTGAACTATATCCTGACATTAAAACAGCTTACAATTTAAACCAACAGCTTCGAGGAATTTACAATAACTACAATGACAAACATATTGCCATGACCAAACTGGCACATTGGTATAGAAATGTAGAAGAATCAGGTTTTAAAAACTTTAATATTCTACTCAATACCATAACTATTAATTATCAGTCAATCTTAAACTATTTTGATAATAGAAGCACAAATGCTTCGGCAGAATCTTTCAATGCTAAAATAAAAGCTTTTAGAAGTCAATTTAGAGGAGTGAGCAATATAGATTTTTTCTTGTTCAGATTATCTAATCTTTTTGCTTAATCCCCAACTTTTGAACCTGATCCTAAAAAATCAGGAAGCATAAATTTTAAAAGCTCTATAGGTGTCATATCTAATTCTTAGATTACAAATTTCTAATTTTATTTTGACATTCCTCCCCAGGTTTTGTTCTTGATCCTGTTTTGGGGAGACGGCTGAATAAGATTCGGGTATGGTCTGTGCGCTGGAATAAAATAAAAGAGTAAAAAAAAAAACCACTTACGTTTGTAAGTGGTTTTTAGTAAGCTCCCCCTCTTGGGCTCGAACCAAGGACCCTCTGATTAACAGTCAGATGCTCTAACCAACTGAGCTAAGGAGGAATCACCTTAAAGGTAAATATGTTTGCTAAAAAGTTGCTCCCCCTCTTGGGCTCGAACCAAGGACCCTCTGATTAACAGTCAGATGCTCTAACCAACTGAGCTAAGGAGGAAGTTGCTGTTCTTTTTAGCGAGTGCAAATATAAGACGTTTTTTAGTTTCTCAAAAATATTTTAGCACTTTTTATTGATTTTTTTTTCTATTTCACAATTGCCTTATAAATGTCGTTCCCGTTAGCAAATAAAAGTAGTGCTATAAGTAAAACGAAACCAACCATTTGGGCGTTTTCAAGGAATTTATCACTCGGTTTTCTGCCGCTAATTATTTCGTATAATAAAAACATTACATGACCGCCATCAAGAGCAGGAATTGGCAATAAATTCATTACTCCAAGCATAATTGATAATAAAGCAGTGATCGACCAGAAGGTTTCCCAGCTCCAGCTGCTTGGAAAAATGTTGAAAATAGCTGCAAAACCACCCACTTGTTTGTAAGCTTTTGTCTCAGGATTGAAAATCATTTTAAGCTGTTTCCCGTAACCTACCAACTGATCTTTACCTTTTGTAAGTCCAACCGGAATGGATTCTAAGAAAGTGTAGCTTTTAGTGCTTACCTTATAGTATCCTAATTTTTCTAAGGATTCGATATTTAAACCTCCAACGCCAACACCTAGCTTTCCTGCCGCAGAAACTTTAACGGTAATGGGTACTTTCTTTAAATCGCGTAAAACAACAGCAGGAATAGTTTTGCCTTTGTTGCTTTCTAAAATCGTTTTTACCTGATCATAGTATCTTGAGTCCTGACCGTTAAGGCTAACAATTAAATCTTTTGGTTTTAAAGCTGTATTTCCGGATTCTTCTGTAACACTTGCTACCGCAAAAGGGATTCTCATGTTTACAAGAGGTGCCTTTTCCTGTTTTGACAACTGATCGACAAAGTCAGTTGGCATTTTTATAGTTTGCTGTTGTCCGTTTCTTTCGATTAAGATTTCTTTGGCCATGATAATTTTCATGTTGATATCATTATCGAAATTTTCTATTTTTTGTCCGTCAACAGCCAGAAATTTATCTCCGGTTTTGAAACCTGCTTTTAGCATTACAGGGTTTTCAACCAAAACACCATCTTTCAGATCTGCATTGGCCACATAAGTGTCACCGTAAGCAAATGCCATTCCAATATAAATAATAAACGCCAGGATAAAGTTTACCGTAACACCACCTAACATAATAATTAAACGCTGCCATGCCGGTTTCGAACGGAATTCCCAAGGTTGTGGAGGTAAAGCCATTTGATCTTTGTCCATACTTTCATCGATCATTCCGGATATTTTCACATAACCTCCAAGGGGTAACCAACCGATTCCGTATTCTGTTTCGCCAATTTTCTTTTTTAAGAGAGAGTATTTAACGTCAAAAAATAAGTAGAATTTTTCGACTCTTGTTTTAAATAATTTTGCGGGAATAAAATGCCCTAATTCGTGAAGAATAATAAGTAAAGATAAACTCAATAGAAATTGAGAGAGTTTGATAACTATATCCATTTTGTATTTTTAGTTCGTATTTAACGCACAAAAGTAACGTTTCTATTTTAATTTGATAGTGCAATATAATACATAAGGTTTTAAATGTTTGTTAATACTTCATTCTTATTTTTTTAAGACAGAACTAAATTCTTTTTCGTAAAAAGGAAGAAAAGCGGTTCTTCTCTCTTACTTCATATATATAAGGACAGATGAATATAAAATAAGTCTCATCATGATAGTTTTATGGCTTATTGAGGCAGCTTTTTGTAAAATGCTTTTGTAGTTTTCCTGCTTTTTAAACGTGGAACTTTATTTAGAGAAAGATTCGATTTTGGAAGATTTATGTCTCACTTATTCATTACGATAGTCGATGAGTTTTATAAAGAAAATAGAGCGAATGAAGAGGATTCATCAGTTAATCTGTGAGGAGAAAACAGGTTCGCCGGCTGCTTTTGCAAAAAAAATGTTTCTAAGCAGAAGCCAGCTTTACAATGAGCTGGAAATAATTAAAGGATTTGATGCGCCGTTAAAATATTGTAAAAAAAGAGAGAGTTTTTATTATGAAACGTCCTTTGAGCTAGTAGTGCATTATTCTCTTAGTATAATTAAAGACGAAGAAAGGAAAGAAATTTTTGGAGGTTGAGAGTTCCGTCCAATGTTATTGGACGGAACTCCTGTAAGTTTGTTGTAGTAAAATACTTATAAAGAATTTAGTTTTGTTTGCTTTTTTCTTTTACAATTAAACTAAAATAAACTGGAATGAGAAAGAAAATGGCAAAAATTGAAAGCTTGTTTTTAGGGACACTAATTGTTTTTTATGCCTGTTCAATATTTATGGCAGTGTTTTATTTCGTGACGAAAGTGATGGGTCATGTATTATTGACTGTGGCTCATTAAAAAAAGCTCATGATTTGGTGGAAAAAATGATTGACGAAATACTTTAATATTTTAAAATCCTGAAATCCTAACATTCAGCCCGATCAAAAAAGGGATACTATACGCTTTGGAACAAGCGAAACTTGTTTTAAATGTTTGTTAATTAATAAACATTTGGATTTTTACTTTTAAGCAGATACCGTAACTTTACTTTTTAGAGTACCGTCATAGCCAACAGGCGGTCGAGAACAATTAAAAGTTACAATATGACCTCATTATTATTTGCTCCCTTAACCATAAAAAAGATTACTTTAAAAAATAGAATCGTTATTTCGCCCATGTGCCAGTATTCGGCAACAGACGGATTTGCAAACGATTGGCATTTGGTTCATCTAGGCAGCCGGGCCAGTGGCGGAGTGGGTTTAATCATCCAGGAAGCTACTGCAGTTTCTCCTGAAGCCAGAATTTCACCTTCTGATTTAGGTTTGTGGAAAGACGAGCATATTGAAAAATTAAAAACAATTAACGAATTTATTCTTTCTCAAAAGGCTATACCCGGAATTCAATTGGCACATGCCGGACGAAAAGCAAGTGTTTCGATTCCGTGGGAAGGCAATAAAAAATTAAATATTGGACAAGGTGGGTGGCAGACTGTTTCGGCAAGTGCGATCCCGTATCATGATGATGAGCCTTTTCTTCCAGAAGCTTTAGATAAAAATGGAATTCAAAAAGTAATTTCAGATTTTAAAGCAGCAACAAAAAGAGCTGTTAAAGCAGGTTTTCAAGTCATGGAAATTCATGGAGCACATGGATATCTGCTGCACCAGTTTTTATCGCCTTTAACAAACGTCAGAAATGACGAATATGGTGGAAGTTTCGAAAACAGAATCCGTCTGACTTTAGAAATTGTTGAAGCTGTACAATCCGAATGGCCGTCTGATTTGCCTTTGTTTGTTCGAATTTCAGCTACAGATTGGGCAGAAGGAGGATGGAATCCGGAAGAATCCGTACAACTTTCGATACTCTTAAAAGAGAAAGGTGTGGATTTAATAGATACCTCGTCAGGCGGATTAGTTTCGCATCAGCAAATTCCTTTGCAACCCAATTATCAGGTTCCTTTCGCCGCCAAAATTAAAAAAGAGGCTTCTATTTTAACAGGGGCTGTCGGTTTAATTACAGAAGCAAAGCAAGCCGAAGAAATTTTGAAAAATGGTCAGGCCGATGTGATTTTGTTTGCTAGAGAATCGCTCAGAAATCCGAATTTGCCTTTAGATTTTGCTAAAGAATTAAACGACGATATTCAGTGGCCAAAACAATACGAAAGAGCGAAACTATAATATTTTTTTTCGCCACAAATTCACGAATTTATACAAATTATTGTGTTTAAAAACTTAACATAATTCGTGAATTACTTTGTCCGTTTGCTATTGCTCGGGTCATGACAGAAATAAAATACTTTTTAATCACAATAATCTGTGGCAAAAAACTAAACATAAAATGCAAAAAATAAAAACAGCACTATTATCATACGGAATGTCAGGGAAGGTATTTCATGCTCCATTTTTAGACATACACCCAGGGTTTGAATTATTGGGCTCCTGGGAAAGAAGCAAAAAACTCATTCAGCAGGACTATCCGGCTGTAAAAAGTTATGCTTCGATTGAGGATTTATTGGCGGATGACGTTGATCTGGTGATTGTAAACACCCCAGTGGGAACGCATTATGAGTATGCAAAACAAGTGCTTTTGAGCGGAAAACATGCTGTAGTTGAAAAAGCTTTTACCACAACAGCAGCCGAAGCTCAGGAACTGGATACAATTGCAAAAGAAAAAGGACTGAAATTGGCCGTTTTTCAAAACAGAAGATGGGATAGTGATTTTAAAACGGTTCAAAAAGTAATCAATGATCGGGTTTTAGGAGATTTGATCGAAGCTGAATTTCATTTTGACAGATACAATCCGTTATTAAGTCCTAAAGCACATAAAGAAACTGTAAATGATGGTGCCGGAATCCTGAAAGACTTAGGTCCTCATTTAATTGATCAGGCCGTTTGTTTGTTTGGTTCTCCAAATGCAGTTTTTGGAGACATTCGTTTTACCAGATCAAATACTTTGGTGGACGACTGGATTGATTTATTGCTGATTTACGAAAATTTCAGAGTTCGCTTGAAAGCCGGTTTTTTTGTGAGAGAAGCCAATCCTGCTTATGTGCTTCACGGTAAAAAAGGATCATTTTTAAAACCTCGTGGAGATGTTCAGGAAGATGATTTAAAATTGAGTAAAAAACCAAATCTGGAATCTTGGGGAACAGAATCAGAAGCCTTGCAAGGCCTTTTACACACGGAAATTGAGGGAGAAGTAATCAGGGAAAAAATCCCAACGCTTCAGGGCAATTATTTTTCCTTCTTTGATGGTGTTTATGAGGCTATCGTAAAGAATGAAAAAGAACCGGTTACCGCACAGGACGGAGTAAAAGTAATGCAGATTATCGAAGCGGCAATTGCAAGTCATACGCAGCAAAAAGTAATTAATTTATCGTGAAGTTACTCAGAGATTTGAGGAGTAAAACAGATTGTCAGAGATTTTTTAATTCTTGAAATCTGAAAATAAGTAGCATAATCTATAAAGTAAAACAACCAGAAGCAGTTAACGACAAAAAATCTTTGCCCCTTTGCGTCTCAGAACCTTCGTCTCTCAAAAAAATTATAAACATACAACGTTGTAAATCGAGTAATACTCAGGTTTTATAGGCCATAAAGCAGCTTTTTAGTACTTTTATAGTGTTAAATCCAAAACGAATTATTTTGATCGACTTCAATCCATTAGCATTATTCCAGACCAAAGGAAAAATTAAGAAAGCTTACAGAGAAGCTAAAATCTCCTATTTGAACCGAATTCGCTTGGCAGTTGGGATGTTTTATTTTGGAATGGGTTTAAGTTTTGCGACCTGGGCAAGTAGGATTCCGGACATTAAAACGGCATTACATTTAACGGAAGGAGATCTCGGTTCTATTCTTTTTGCTTTGCCGATGGGGCAATTGCTGATTATGCCATTCTCAGGCAAGATGGTTACGAAATTTGGCAGTCATCGAATTTTGATTCTTTCCTTAATCATGTATGTTTTGTGTCTGGCCAATTTAGGTTTGGCTACTACGGCCTTACAATTGTCATTAGGATTGTTTCTGTTTGGATTGTTTGGAAATCTGGCCAATATCGCGGTCAATACACAAGGCGTTTATACCGAAGTTCTTTTTAGGAAAACAATCATGTCGTCTTTTCATGGCATGTGGAGTTTTGCAGGATTTACCGGGGCTTTGGTAGGATTGGGAATGCTGGCTCTAAAATTAAGTCCTCTTCATCACTTTTTGATTGTGGCAGGAGTCGTATTAATAATGATTGCTTTTAACTTTAAGTTTTTAATCAAAGCCAAGGAAAAAATCAAAGTCAAGAGCGAGAAAAAGAAACTATTTGTAAAACCGGACAGCGCTTTAATCTGGCTTGGAGTGATTGGGTTTTGCAGTATGGCAAGCGAAGGTGTAATGTTTGACTGGAGCGGTGTATACTTTAAAGATATCGTAAAAGCACCTGGTCCATTGGTGATTTTGGGATACACTTCCTTCATGATTATGATGGCAAGCGGACGTTTTCTGGGAGACGGCTTGATCAATAAATTCGGACGTGAACGCGTGATGCAAATCAGTGGTGTTATGATTTCGGCCGGGCTTTTTACAGCTGTTTTTCTTCCTTATCTTATCCCTTGTACGATTGCTTTTATGGCAGTTGGTTTAGGAGTTGCCACTATAGTTCCTACCGTTTATAGCATGGCAGGGAAAAATCCAACAGTTCCACCCGGGGAAGCCTTAACTATTGTTTCGAGTGTAAGTTTTCTGGGGTTCTTAATGGGACCACCGGTTATCGGACATATCGCTGAAACTTTCGGACTTCAGTTTTCATTCGCTTTTATTGGGATTTTCGGAGTCCTGATTGCTTTTATGGTTTCCAAAATTAGGATAGCCTCTTAGTTTGTACGCTAAAAAAAGCGAAGGATTGTTTTGATATTAAGATTTATTTAATAAGAAAATACTTTATTACTGCTTTTTGTTTATATTTGAATCCTAAAAAAATAACAAGTGTTAACTTCTTATTTTTCATTCCTTCCAAAAACCTATTTTATCTTTTGATGTAAGAGACTGGATGTTTTTGTTGTTAAAACATTCAATCCTAAAACTAAAAATATAAAGTAAATTGGGGTTTTTATGACAAAAAAAGGAACGTTACTATTTGTTTTATTGCCTATTAGTTTTCTGTTTGCGCAGGAACACACCACTTTTTCAGGAACTATAGTTGACTCAAAGACTTTAAATCCATTGGAAAATATTGTGGTAAACATTCAAAATTCTTCCATAACACAATTAACTGGAGCAAAGGGAAAGTTTGAATTACACTCTGCTATAAAGGGAGAGCAATTATTATGGATACACAGTCAAGGCTATAAAGATCTTCTTTTAAAAATACAATCGAAACCGGGGCAAAAGGTTGAACTGGGGATTTTACCATTAGAAGATAATTTTTCAGAGGAGACACCGGCAGCACTAATCACCTTATTAGGCAGTGATTTTTCAGACGATAATAGTTCTTCTGAAATGACTTCGGGTCTTTTGCAATCTTCAAGAGATGCTTTTATGCAGGCTTCAGCTTTCAATTGGGGGCAGGCTCGATTTAGAGTTCGGGGTCTGGACAGCGAAAATGGTACAATGATGCTTAACGGCATGGTCATGAATAAAATTTACGATGGAAGACCGCAATGGAGCAATTGGGGAGGCTTGAACAACGTATTGCGAAATCAGGAATTTTCAGTTGGAGCAGCTGCTTCAAATTATACTTTCGGAGGAGTCTTAGGAACCCAGCAAATAAATACACGTGCTTCATTGTACAGAAAAAGCAGTCAGCTTTCTTTTTCAGGGAGCAATACAACTTACAGTTGGCGAACCATTGCTACTTATGCCTCCGGAATGAATGCTTCCGGCTGGGCTTATGTTCTTTCAGCAGGAAAACGCTGGTCGGATCAAGGTTATTTTGACGGAACAAATTTCAAAGCAGAATCTTTTTTTATTAGTGTCGAAAAGAAGCTGAGCGACAAACATTCATTGAGCTTTACAGGATTTTATACGCCAAATTCAAGAGGAAAAAATTCGGCAAATACAAATGAAGTTACCCAATTAACCAATGAGAAATACAATTCTTATTGGGGATTTCAAAACGGGAAAAAGAGAAATGCGCGAGTAAAAAGAGTCGAAGAACCGGTATTGATGCTAAATCATTATTACAAAATAAATGAGAAAACAAATCTGAATTCCAGTTTAATGTATCAATTCGGTCGGGTAGGAAACAGTACTATTGACTATCAAAACGCAGCCAGTCCCGATCCGGTGTATTATCAAAAATTACCCAGTTACTATACCTCAATCTACGAAAAAGATAAAGGGGAGTTTTCAGGAAATTTCACCCCCGATTATATAAATGCCGAAAAAGCAAAAGCAAATTTTCTCGAAGATCGTCAAATCAATTGGGATGAATTATATCATGCCAATCAGAAACCAATTTTAAATTCTGATGGAACAATTAACGGATTTGAACCTTCAAAAAGGCATTATGTCTTATACGAAGACCGGACAGATGATAGGACCTTCGCGGTAAATTCAAATCTGAATATACAATTAACAGAGAATACTGCTTTTGATGGAGGAATTACTTTTAGAAATTTAAAATCACATCAGTTTCAATATCTTTTAGATTTGTTGGGAGGGCAATATTTTGAAGACATTGATGCGTTTTACCAAGGTGATCAGTCACAGTCTGATTTGCAAAATCCAAATCGTCAGGTAAAAGAAGGAGATACCTATGGGTGCAATTATAATCTTTTTGCAACCACAATTGATGCTTTCACACAGTTTAAATTCAGTTATAATAAAACAGATTTTTATTTAGGACAGTCTTATTCTGTTTCCAATTACCAAAGAGAAGGATTGTATCAAAATGGGATTTATCCAACATCATCACTTGGAAAAAGCAACAAGGTGAATTTTGAAAATTTTGGTTTTAAAGGAGGTCTGACCTATAAAATTTCAGGAAAACAATGGTTGTTTTTTAACGGAATGCATCTTAGCAGAGCACCATCCTTACGAAACACGTTTTTGAATTCCAGATTGAATAATTCAATAGTCGACGGAATTGAAAATGAAAGTATAAGTAGTGCGGAAGGAAACTATGTTTTTCGTTCTCCAAATTTTAAAATTCGTTCAACGTTTTATTATTCATTGATTAAAAATACAATCCGAACTTCCTTTTTCTTTGCTGAAGGAATTTTTGATCAGGGTGCAGCTTACAATAATACGGATGCATTTGTTAGTCAGACTTTAACGCATCTGGACAAGAAAAATAGTGGTATGGAATTTAGTCTTGAATGGCAAATTTCATCAACTTTAAAAATGACTTCATCTGCAGCATACGGTAATTATGTCTATAGTAGTAACCCTAATGTATCTATAACTAACGATGCAAATGTAGCAGAAGGCAGTACTCAGACCACTTTTGATTTTGGAGAATCCTATCTTAAAAACTACAAACAGCCGGGCATGCCCCAACAAGCTTATTCGATTGGATTAGAATACAGAGATCCTAAGTTTTGGTGGTTCGGAGCGAATATTAATTATTTGACTGAAGCTTATATTGACGTTTCGCCAATTGCACGAACCAATCGGTTTTATGTAAACGCTGTGAATGGTCACCTATTTCCAGAAGCGACAGAAGAACGGACAGTTGCTTTACTGAAACAGGAAAAAATTAATCCGGTTTCATTATTAAATATTACAGGAGGAAAGTCCTGGCGTATCGCTCACAAATATATTGGGCTTTTCTGGAGTGTTAATAATGTTCTGAATGCAGTGTACAAAACAGGTGGTTTTGAACAAACCAGAAATGCTAATTTCAGAGCTCTCAATCAGGATGTTTCCAGCGGAACACCCTCATTTGGTTCTAAATATTATTATGGATATGGAAGAACTTATTTTGTGAACCTTACAATGAGTTTGTAAAATTTTAAAACCAATTTGAAATGAAAAATAGATTCTTAGTTTTCGGTTATGCATTCTTGCTACTGATAATTTATAGCTGCAATAATGAAATTGAAATTCCAAAACTGGAATGTACACAACCGAATTTAGTTGTCAATCAAAAGGTTCAGAAAGTAAAAGAATTTTCAGGTTCCGTTCCGAAACAGTATGGCTTCGATGATAGTATTGAGGCCTATGTGGTGTCAAGCGATGAAGGAGGGAATTTTTTTAAGATACTTTTCCTGCAAACTATCGCAACGGATGAAACACCGGCAATAGGATTTAGTGTTGCGGTTGATGTTACCAACACCTATATCGATTTTCGGGTAGGGAATAAAGTGTATATCAAACTAAAGAATCAGTTTACAGATTTATATTTTGGTGGTTTGCGTATCGGAAGTTTGTCTGTAAGCAATTCGGGAGATCCAGTGATTGGCAGAATTTCGCAGACCGACTATAAAAATGTTCTTAATGCGTCTTGTACCATAATGGATGAAAGTAAGTTGGTGAAAGCTGTTTCTGTGGAAGAAGCGTTAAACGACGGTAAGCTTAATACGCTGGTGGAGTTAAGCGGAGTCCAGTTTGCAGAGGAAGCGATTGGTCGTCATTATTTTGAAGAGTCCAACAATGTAGGAGGTTCGACAAACTGGAACCTTCAGGATAAAAGTGGGAATCAGATTATTTTCAGGACAAGCAGTTACGCGGGCTTTGCTAATAAATTGGTGCCGGAAGGGAGCGGAAAAGTAAGAGGAGTTTTGACTAAATACGGATCAGATTATCAACTAATGAGCAGATCAGAAAAAGATCTGGAAATGAATGGGAAAAGAGATACTCCGATTTTTGCGGAAGATTTCCAATCCGTAAAAAACAATGTGAATTTTACTTTGCCGGGATGGAGTAATATTGTTGAAAAAGCTTCAAAATTATGGGAGAGTATGCTGTATGCCGGAAACGGTTATACAGAGTTTAATACTACAAGTACAACCGCAGCCGAAAATGTTGCCTGGATGGTTACTCCAAAAATCAATTTGAGCGGTTATAAAAATGCAGTATTATCCTTTAGAAGCGCACAGCATGACTTAAAACTTGATTCACCATTAAATATGCTTGAGGTTTATGTTTCTACTAATTTTGACGGTTCGAGCGTAACCAAAGCAAAATGGACAAAACTAACAGCAAAATTCCCTTCATTGTCAACACCGTCCCGGGTTTTTATCAGTTCCGGAGCAATTGATTTATCTTCCTATTCAGGGAATATTAATATTGCATTTAAATATATGGGTTCGGGTAAGGATAAAACTTTGAATGGTGCTTTTATGGTTGACGATGTTAGGATTTTTGCCGAAAAATAAGACTGTTTTTTATATGGATTCAGTTAAGATGTTGATTTTTAGGGGACAATTTAATGTTGAGCTGTTTTTCAGATTTAAACTGTTAAATTTTAATAGAATTTTGTATTTTGGTCACCCCAAATCAATACAAATACAACTATGAAAATCTATTTTCTTGCCATCATCATGATGGTTTTTCCATGTTTAGTACACAGTCAGAATCAGGATGCTGCACCTGTGAGACTGAAACAAATTAATATTGTAAAAACAAATTACCAGAATTCTAAAGATGGTGAAATTGTAAATAAAACAGTTGTTTTTAAAGACGGAAAAATACAAACGATTACTACTTCAGATGTTATTCAGCATTTCTTTTACAACACCAAAGGATTATTGGACATGACCGTAAAAGATAAGGTAGGAAGCGACTGGAAAGAAGTTGTAAATTATACGTATGATGCCGACAACAACATTACAAAGTTTGTTAAAAAATATCAGGAAGGGAACGATTATATTACCAAAGTTGTAACTTTTACCTACGAGGGAGCGAGAGTAAAGGTAATTACAAAAAAGAGCACCAATCACCAGAATTTAGTTGACGATATCGAATATATTGTTGAAAAAGGAACTATCGTGAGACGTACTTCCCGTGACAGAAATAAAGCAATTATTGGCAAAATTGAATATGCGTATTTCAATGATAATGTCATAAAGCATAAAGGTTTGGTAGGAGATAAAATTTCAAAAAGTTTTATTTTTGATGATAAAAATTCTGTTGATCTTCTAATTGTTAAAAGTTTGTTTGGAGAGAATTATAAAGTAATTGTACCGATGATCTCCTATCATGAAGAAGAATTTAGTTTTGAATCCATCTCTCCTAATAACGAAATTGTTTTTAGTCCTTCCTCTACTGTATTGGTCGGAGTGAGCAGAAAATACAAATACAATAAACTAAACTTTCCAATTTCCTGTTCTCAGATTGAAGAAAACGGAATTGTAAAAACAGAGAAGACTTTTATTTACGAGTAACGTAAATTTTAAAACTGAAAATCCACATCCCAAATTCCAAACTTCGATTAACAATTGGAATGTGGGATTTGGGATTTGGATTTTTTAAAGAATAGGGTAATTTTTCAAATACAGTTTAAAAAACAAGTTCTATAAGGGTTAGTACCTTACAAATCATTAAATTTGCACCTTATTCAAAGCTATGTTAGAAAAAGAAGTTATAAATTTTGAGCGAACTGCCATTGTAGGTATTATAACTCAAAATCAAAGTGAGGAAAAACTTAACGAATATCTGGACGAATTAGAGTTTTTGACTTTTACCGCAGGTGGTGAAGTGATTAAACGCTTTTCGCAAAAAATGGAACGTCCAAATCCGAAGACTTTTGTAGGGACAGGAAAAATAGATGAAATCAATCTTTTTGTAAAAGAAAACAATATATCGACGTTGATTTTTGATGACGAATTATCACCATCACAACAAAAGAATATTTCCAGAATTATCGATTGTAAAATTTTAGATCGTACGAATTTAATTTTGGATATTTTTGCACAAAGAGCTGAGACCTCTTATGCAAGAACGCAGGTTGAGTTGGCACAATGTCAATATTTACTGCCTAGACTTTCAGGTTTATGGACACACCTTGAGCGTCAAAAAGGGGGTATTGGTATGCGTGGTCCCGGAGAAACGGAGATCGAAACGGACAGACGTATTGTGCGTGACCGAATTTCGCTACTAAAGGATAAAATCAAGACCATCGACAGACAAATGAGCATTCAGCGCAGTAATCGAGGTGCGATGGTTCGTGTGGCATTGGTAGGATATACCAATGTTGGAAAATCGACTCTTATGAATGCGATTGGTAAAAGTGATGTTTTTGTTGAAAATAAATTATTCGCAACTTTAGACACCACTGTTCGAAAAGTAGTGATTAAAAACTTACCGTTCTTATTATCGGATACTGTAGGTTTTATTAGAAAATTGCCAACACAACTGGTAGATTCGTTTAAAAGTACGCTCGATGAGGTGCGTGAAGCCGATTTATTATTGCATGTTGTAGATATTTCACACCCTGATTTTGAAGATCATATCGAATCGGTAAACCAAACTTTGTTAGAGATTAAGAGTAATGACAAACCAACTATTATGGTTTTTAATAAAATTGATGCTTACAAACATTTGACGATTGATGAAGATGATTTAATTACGGAGAGAACAAGAAGACATTATACGCTTGAGGAATGGAAACAGACCTGGATGAGTAATGTGGGACAAGATAAAGCACTGTTTATCTCGGCAACACAAAAACAGAATTTTGAAGAATTCAGAGAAATGGTTTACGAGGCAGTCCGCCAGATTCATATCACAAGATTCCCGTATAATAAGTTTTTGTATCCGGATTATAAAGATGCAGTTGAGAAAGAAGAGGAATAAAGTTCCGGATTTAAATATACAAACCTCCCTTTTGACTTTTTCAAAAGGGAGGTTTTTTTATAAGCTGCTAAACCTGCCAAATCTGTGAGGAATTCTCAGCCACTAATTGTCCTCGTTTTTTTCGCCACAGATTAAGGGATCAAAAAGTCCATAATGAAGAGGTGTTTTATTTTCTTAATTTTACATATAGTAAATTAGAGTATCTGCCTTTATATAAGTCATCTGGATAACTAAAACTAATTATAGTGCCGTTTAATAATCCTTTTACTTTTCTGTCTGAAAAGCTAAATTCAATAATGATCTCATTATCATTTTCAGACTTATTAGATTTCCAAGTTCCAACGGAATTTGTCTTTGTATTATCGTTTTTTAATTCAAAAGTTTTATCTGCATTGATCAATAATAATCGATACTCTTCTGCTTTAACTAATGTATCCCTTGTGACAAATTTATCAATTTCATATTTACCAATGATTTGTTTTTCCTCTATCTTCGAAGAACAACTTAAATAAAGGGTAAAAATTGACAATAAAATAAATTTATATAAATTTTTCATAGTTCTAATTTGTATCTCTTACTTCGGTTAATATATGTCTTGAGTATTTTCCATCCATATTATCTGATTTAACAGCTTCATTTTTATTATACGGAATGTTATTATCAGCATCTCTAAAATAATAATTTCCTTTACGGTCAACCTGTAATCTAAATTTATTTAGTGTTGTATCAGTGCCAACTGATTTATCTGTTGAAGGAGATTGTCCGGAAAAATTATTTTCATTCGCAACTGAATTAACTGAACGGTGTCTATTTAAAACTTCATTTACACACCGAAGTTTAAACTCATAATTGTACTTGATTTTTCTTTCCATAAAAATGCCTGCAAATAGTGTCTAGCTTTTTGGGGGCAGTTCATAGGAATGGCTTTTTATTTTGATTACTTTCACCAGCGGGATGTTCACGCTAGCAGGGGCTAACGTTTTATTGTAGATAACCAAATAGAGTCATTTGATTTTTTGGTATAATTATAAATCAATTCTAAGTCATTCATTTTTTTATTTTTAATTAGAATTGTATTATTTTTTACAATATAATCTTCATTATAATTATTCAGAACTAACTCCATTTTCTTATAAAAATCATTTGGAATTTTATTTGTATTTACAATATATTCTTCGTGTTCTAAATTTACAGGATAAAGATTTACATATTTATTACTCCAATAATAATAAACAGAGAATAAAACTATAGATAACACTACAACCAAAAATATTTTTTTTTTCATTTTCATTTTTTTTCAAAATAATAAGTTTTTTAATTTAGTTGTAATACTATTTAAACTTAATGGTTTTAAAAGATTCAACTAAAATTTCTTGCTCCTCTTTATTTAAATTTTTACCTACAATCGATAATGCATTGTTATTAATTTTACTAAAATAGATTCCTGTTTCACCTAGCTTATATTTTTTAGGAACTTTTATTTTTGCAACTTTTTTGTTGATAGTGTCATAGTAATAATACTCTTTTAAAAAAGTTCCTTGCGCTTGGTCAATTTCTGGAGTATCCGAATAGTGAAGCCCATTAATATTCATTTTTAAAGAATCATATTTTCGAATCTGTTCTTTACTAAATACCTTATTTGTTTCATTAAACTCTTGGGAATATTGTCCCCAATCAAAATATATTGAATCATTGTTTTTGGTTACAATTATATTAACGTTCGAATCGATTCCTTTTGTTTTAATTTTTTTCCAACTTGAAGGAAGAGATATAGAAAAACTATCGAAACCAAACTCTTGAAAATTATCCTTCTGATTACAGCTAAAAAATAAAGATATAATCATACATTTTAATAATATTCGTCTTTTTTTCATTTTACCATGTTATATTATTACTGCTTACAAAACTATTTACCTGAGACTTGATACCGCTTTTATAACTAGTGTTTACACTTGATTGGCGATAAGTACCATTACCCGTTGATTGAGATATTTGACCTGCTCCTCCATTTATTATTTCTCCTCTTTCTTTTTGGCTTGTACTTAATGAACCATTTACACTTGGGGTCATTAAACCACCATTTTTATGAGACAAACCTAAAAGATGTCCAATTTCATGTGTTGCAGCCTCATTAAAAGTCTTATTGGCAATTGTGCCTTTCTCTACTGCACTTACTCTTCCTCCCTTCTCAGCCAAACCAACAGGGTCAGTACCATCCTTCATTTTTGGAATATTATCTGCTAATATCATCACATGGTCATCTTTTCCAACATCTGATAAAGATTTAACAACCTTGTATGTTACTGATACGGTTAAATGATCTGAATTTGTAATGTCAAGAGCTCGATTATCAGTTTGTGCATTTCCAGATAAGGATGATAAAGCTACACTGCCTGAGGATTTATTGAACATTGTTTTAGATAAATCGACACCATCACTATTAACAACAGTTAAAGTCATAGTCATGTTAACATTTCTTTGTTTATAATGTTTATCTCCTTTTGTATTTGAAAGTTTAGTTATAATATCATTAGGGTCGCTGGCTTCCATACCATCTGGGTAATAAAGTACACTGGATTATTAAGCGCATAGGTGTAAGGATTAAATCTCCTACTTTTTTCCGCCAGCGGATCAATATTCATCCATCTTCCTAATACAGGGGCATAATTACGTGCTCCATAGTTATACATGTTAAGTCCCAGCTCGTCTTGAAACTCTATTTCATTGAATTTATATTTATTATTTAAATTGTCAGATCCCGTATAAGTTTCGTTTAGATCAAAATAATCACCTAATTTAGGATCTTCACTATTATTCTGGTTTTCTACATAGATGCTGTCAAATTTATTGGCGTTATTTATATATTGTGCATTATAAAGATCGTTTTTTATAGTGATCTCACCAAGTCTCGTAGTATTGTTTGTGTGTTTTCCAGCAAATTTCCCTAATTACTGTTGACTTTGATATTCAATCGCTTGCACGGATGGTCAGTTCTGTAACTACTCATAACCGGATAATCATAATATTTTTTGATTGCTGGTAGAATCACAATCCTTATATTTTTCGTTAGACTGTTGCTCGCTGATTTCTTCCATGTACTGAACGATATTATCGTATTTGTATCTTTTAACTTTCGGATTCATTTTTAGAAAATGATTGATAGCAAATAAATAGCTTTTTACTGTTTGTCCACTATAGTCCTGAATTTACTCAATAAATACTAACGAATCTCGAAAAGTGTAGCTTTTTGGCACTTTTTTTTAAAATATTTTTTTACTGGGTCAATATGTGTTCCAAAATGAGACACTGTTCCGGGAAATTTCAAAAACTGTAGAATTTTCGTTTGCATTATCGATGATATTCGTTGGAAATATTATATATTTTATACTACAGGCGGATAACTTGACTTACAAAATCAAGGAATTTAGTATTGAAATAGCCGATACAGGGAGGGAGGATATTCTGAATACTATTTCTCAAGTCTCTTGAGATTCCCTAGCAAATACCAGGATAACTTGAATTCTATTTTAACAGTTTGGTGCACTTTAAAGCGCTATAAAAGCAAACGCCACTCCGATTTGAAGTGGCTTTTGTTATTTTGATTACGTTTACGAATGAGACACTCGCACCAATTTAGGGATATATTTTAATATTTGAGTATTAAATATCCAATTATACCAATTACTAACAATGTTATTAGATATCCTGTCCAAACATTTCTAAGCTCATATTTTTCAGTAAATTGCTCATTCATATTTCCTTTAAATCCTTTAATAGCCCAAAAGAAAAATCCTCCAATCCAAATGGAAGTTAGTTTCGCTGCGAACGGTTCTCTTGCCATATTCTTATTTTTTATTTAATGTTGTTCCTACTTGTTTTAATGTTTTCGAATAAATGACATATCCTGCATTATTAAAATCTCGATCTTCCAGTTTGCTTCTTTTTGACTTTGTCATCGCTGACGAGTAACTAGTGGCAGTTCCTCTTACATAATCAATTAATGCCTCGCCTAACCTTCCAAAGCCTCCAGTCGTACCATCACCAGCTCCAGGTATATCTTTTGTTGTTTCTCTAAAATTTTGCAAATCACTTTTTAGTGGAACTACTAAATCTTTCATGCCATCAACGCTACCCTCAAATGCTTTTGCTAAAGGACCAGTTAAGCTTTTATCCGATGTTTTTTTTGTTTTAGAATCGGTGACTTTTCCCGTATCTAAAATATTTGAAGGATTTCTCTCGGTCGTTGTTTTGGTTGTGTAAATAGAATTTGACTTACTTACTATTTCTCCTTTTGAATTAACAACAGTTGTGAAATTAGCACTTGTAGTTGTGGTATTTGTCACTTCTGTTGTACCTCCAAATTCATTGACCATACTTGAAGAATTTGAATTACTTACTGTAACATTTTCTTTTATCGCATAGTTTCCTGTCTTTTTATCATAATTAACAGATTGAAGTAAATATGTTGGGTCTCCACTTCCTTCAGCTGACATTCCATTGGTGTCAATAAAATATACTGGATTGTTATTAGTGTAAACATACGGACTAAATCGTCTGGATGTCTCAGTCAATGGATCAATGTTCATCCATCGACCAAGTGCAGGGGCATAATTACGTGCGCCATAGTCATATATGTTAAGTCCCAGCTCGTCTTGAAGCTCCATTCCATTGAATTTATATTTATTATTTAAATTGTCAGATCCCGTATAAGTTTCGTTTAGATCAAAATAATCACCTAATTTAGGATCTTCACTATTATTCTGGTTTTCTACATAGATGCTGTCAAATTTATTGGTGTTATTTATATATTGTGCATCATAAAGATCGTTTTTTATAGTGATCTGACCAAGTCTGGTAGTTTTGTTTGTGTATTTTGAAGCAAATTTCTCAATTTTAGCAGTATTTTTATCGTCTTCAATCTGCTGACGCCAGATGTTAAGAAAAGAATGTCTAAAGCGTGCCATTTCACCAGGACTGGTATCTTTTAGTACAATTTTGTGGTTTTTAATAGTCATAATATTTTTTGTGTTAATGAATGGTACTTGATCACTATGGTTTTGTAATTTGTAGCTAGTCAATTTTGCATATGGACAATTTCTTGTAAATTTAATAACCACATTTTTTAAGGATAACTAGTTTTTAAAGGGGGATAAAAGTACTCTGAATTAACTTCTTTAAAAAAAGAATAGACTTTAAAAGTCAGTAGATTCAGTTGATGTGTTCTGTGTTGATTATGAGTTCAGTAGTCTGAGGAAAATTACATTATTTTCATACTATATGGTATTATACTCTACTATGTAGAACTAATCCATAAGTATAATTTGGTGTAATATTTATGTGTTTTAGGTGCTCGATAAAACTCAAAAAAAACACCCACTATTTCAATAAATAAAAAGGGGGTGTATAAGAAAAATAGAAATTTTAGCTTCTATCGTTTTTTAGGTTTTAGATCTTCTTATAATTAACGTATTATGAAGATATAGGAGAGGGTTTATTGTTTGTAGAATTTATTTTGTATTGTGATTTTTAAAACCCAAAATTAATGCCTACACCAAATACTTGTCTGGTTTGGAATCCACTGAAAGCATTATCATCATAGATGGCCTGGAAGGATAAGTTTGCCGATAGAAATTTGTTAACTTTCATGATGACATTCAATGAGTAGTTGATATCTACATTTTGCGGATCTTTTAAATAGTTAGAATACAAATTCAGGGTATTCTCAGCAGTTACGTTGGTCATAATAGCCAGTTTGTAATAAACCGAAGCATAAAATCCGAGTTCGTATAACATGCTTTTATTAGCATCTACTCCAAAGTAGGCCCCGTCTACATAAGGAAGCCCGGTTGCCTGATCAATTCCCGAAGTATAAGCGCGGTCTACAAAAGTGAATTTTGAAGTTAGGGGAGCAAAGTTTATTTTTAGATTCTCCGTTTTAGACCAGTAAATACCAGGTCCTGTAGTTAGATACCCCGGAGACATAAACTTGGTGTTTTCAGTTCGGATTTCCTTCCCGTTTACATCCTTCCCATACAGATAACCGGTTGTAAATTGGGTTCTGAAATTTAAAAAGAAAGAATAATACCAATCTCCAAAAGCTTTCTTTCCTGCAATTGAATTAAATTCTAAACGGTCATCAGTCTTTTTTTCGAAATCGGCATTTTTAGTTTGCAAAAGACCATACGAAGCCAGAATCTTGTTGTCCCAGGTGAGATCGTCTTTTTTATAGTTAAAGTCATAATTGATTCCTAAAGTTCCGGAGAAGCTGTCTTCACCTCCGGCAACCCAATTGTTAAAGCTGGATTGATTTAGTAAAAGAGACACAGTACCTTTTGCCTTCCATCCTTCATCTTCGATAGTATCATTTATTTTTTTTACTGCTTTTTCAGTATTCTGGATTAGTTCTTTTTCTGAATTTTGCGCATGAACAAAAGTAAAGTTTGCTAAAACAAGGAGTAATAATGCTAGCTTTTTCATGATATCTGGTTTAAATGTGTAAGAACAAATATACTAAATAATCGTTAAAAAGCCTTATGGGATGCAGCTGGTAAGGAGTGTTATTTCTTTGGTTCTTTGTATAATGGTACCGCCGAACAGGCCTCACCATACATGATACTTCTTGCAAAAGGCTGCAGATAGGTTGCTGCTAAAATGTAGGCACGGGTAGGTACAGGTTTGCGGGAACAGCCTTTCACGATAACAGGTTTGCCTTTATAGGGAGTGTAATCAAGTTTGCTTAATATTTCTTCGTATAAGCTTGCTTCCAAATCTTCTATAGTTCCGTTCACCACTTTTTTAGCGTATGGTGCTAAATGTACTGCAACCAGAATAGAAGACCAGGCAGGAACAATTGCATCTGTACTGCAATTTATTGCTACATATTGATCTTGATATTGCGACCAGTCGTGATTTTTTAAATGCTCTCTAAAGTCTTTTTCTTTTAATAAAAAACCTTCTAAAAGCCATTGTGATATATCGATTTGCACACGTGCTCCTTTTGGGTAATAATCTTCAAGATCAAATACCTCCAAGGCACTATTGGCAACTTTATTGATGATTTCTTCCATAAGAAAATTTTGGTTTCAGGTTTCAAGTTTCAAGTTGAGTAACGTGAAACTTGAAACTTGAAACAAATATTAAAGCATTCCTAATTCTAATTTTGCTTCTTCGCTCATTAAGTCTTTGCTCCATGGCGGATCGAAAGTAATTTCAACATCAACATCTTTTATGTTTTCAATTGTTTTTACTTTTTCTTCTACTTCTCTTGGCAAACTTTCTGCTACCGGACAGTTTGGAGAAGTTAAAGTCATTAGGATTTTTACTTCGTAATCGGTGTTGACCATTACATCGTAAATCAATCCCAACTCGTATATGTCTACAGGAATTTCCGGATCGTAAATGCCTTTTAAAACTTTTACGATAGATTCTCCTAATTCATTTGTGTCTATTTCTTGTTCCATTGTTTTTGTTTTTTCAACACTAAGTGTTTTTATTTTTTACCAGTAAAATATTAAGCTTAATGCTTTATGAAACTTAATCTCTTTAGGGTTTATTTTTTTTTAATTTTTATTTTTTGCATCAAAAGCCAATGCGTACATTTTGATGTTTTTAATCATCGAGACCAAACCATTCGCCCGTGTTGCAGATAAATGTTCTTTTAGACCAATTTCGTCAATAAAATCAACATCGGCGCTTAAAATATCGGATGCTTTTTGATTGGAGAATGTACGAATTAAAATCGCGATAATTCCTTTAGTTAAAATAGCATCACTATCGGCCGTAAAGACAATGTGGTCTTCTTTCTGTTCTCCTTGCAGCCAAACTTTAGACTGACAGCCTTTGATTAAATTGTCGTCGGTTTTATATTCTTCTTTGATTAAGGGAAGACTTTTTCCTAATTCGATGATGTACTCGTAACGTTGCATCCAGTCATCAAACATCGAAAATTCGTCTATTATTTCGTTTTGTATCTCTTTTATTGTCATAATTATTCTTTCGTAAAATCCAGCAGCAAATTTACCAATTTTTCTATCTCTTTTGGCGGATATCCATTGTCGAAACCTTGAGTTTCATATATTTTCTGACTCTGAGTGACTTTTAAGTTTCCCAAAGCAGCGCCATCATGAAAGCGTTTTTGTGTTGGACCTTTTAATTCCGGAATAGTTTTGAGATTGATTTTTGAAAATTCAGTTACAATCTGCTTCCATTTTAGATCCTCTATTTTGCTCTCCACCGGCTGAGCATTACGGCCATTGGTTACTGAAACCGTTTTATTCTGCACCACGATTACTTTGTAAGTGCCTCGGGAAACTGCAGAGTATTCAATTTCAGTAGCTTTCATGTTGGCTTTTTTTTGGCTGGAACAGCTTGTTCCAATAAAAAAAGTTAAGAGTAACAAAGATAATATCCTCATAAAAGATTTTTTTAGCTTAACATAGCTTTCGCTTTTTTAATGGCCTCCACCATTATGTCAATTTCTTCTTTGGTATTGTAAAAAGAAAATGAAGCACGGATCGTTCCCGGAATGCAGAAAAAATTCATGATTGGCTGCGCGCAATGATGTCCGGTTCTCACAGCGATCCCCAATTTATCTATAATGGAACCGATATCGTACGGATGGATTCCATCAATATTAAACGAAACTACAGAGGCTTTATTTCCGGTTCCGTAAATTTTCAATCCTTCGATTTCTAATAAACGTTTGGTTGCGTGCTGTAATAAATGTGTTTCATGCTGATGAATGTTATGAAAACCAATGTGGTTCAAATAATCAACAGCCGTTCCCAAAACAATTCCGCCGGCAATATTTGGAGTTCCTGCTTCAAATTTATGAGGTAAATCGGCATAAGTCGTTTTCTCGAAAGTAACTTCTTTGATCATTTCACCGCCACCTTGGTAGGGAGGTAATTTATTCAGCCATTCTTCTTTTCCATAAAGAATTCCGGTTCCCGTTGGTCCGCACATTTTATGTCCTGAAAAAGCATAAAAATCACAATCTAAATCCTGAACATCAGGTTTTAAATGTGGAACAGCCTGTGCACCATCGATCAAAACAGCGGCACCCACAGCATGAGCTTTTTCGATCATGTATTTGATCGGATTGATAATTCCCAATGCGTTCGAGATATGGTTTACCGTTACCACTTTTGTCTTTTCTGACAATAAGGCATCGTAAGCTTCTATTATTAGTTCTCCTTCTTCATTCATTGGAATAACTTTAAGAGTTGCTCCTGTTTTCTCACATAACATTTGCCAAGGCACGATGTTACTGTGATGCTCTAATGAAGAAACAATAACTTCGTCTCCGGGTTTTAAAATAGAAGCAAAACCGTTGGTTACTAAGTTAATTCCGTGAGTCGTTCCGGAAGTAAAAAGTACTTCGTGCGAGAATTTCGCATTGATATGATGTTGGATTTTTACTCTTGAAATTTCGTAAGCATCAGTTGCCAATTGGCTTAAAGTATGGACGCCACGATGAATGTTGGCATTTATTTCCTGATAATATTTTGCGATTGCATCAATCACAACTTGTGGTTTTTGTGAAGTTGCGCCGTTGTCGAAATATACTAAAGGTTTTCCGTTCACTTTTTCTGAAAGTATCGGAAAATCAGCTCTTATTTTTTGGATGTCTAACATGTCTTATTTAGAAAAATTCTATCTACAAAAGTACTAAAACAAAATTGGTTTATCCATTAAAACTATAATTTCCTTTTATGATGCTATCAATTGAGCGTTTGCCTACAGATTCTTTAAAAATAGATTCCTTTTTTTATATTTCATGAATTTTATTTCTGGAATAAGTTGTATAATCTTGATTGTAAAATATTTATATTGCATTAAAAATACCACAACCAGATGAAAAGAATTCTTAAATTACTTGTACTTGTTTTAGTTCTTGCCTTTTTGTATTTTGGGTTTACTACTTATCCCAAGCTGGATTTGATTTCAGGCTTCTCGGCCAAGAGTGTTGCATCAGGTCATTTTATTGACAATCGTTCGAAGGAATTAATCGAAAAAACGGATAATGATATCCACATGATTGATTTAGCCGAGAATACTATTGATGATGCCGGTAAGTTTGCTGTTTCTACAGTTTATGGACTGAAAGAAAGAAAAGCAATTTACAGAGAAGGACTGGGGGCTACTTTGATTGACGATGATTATGATATTTCGAAGCCGTACCTGCTTCCAAAAAGAACAAAATTGGTTAACAATCTTTCTTTTCCTTATGGGAATAAAGAACCAAAGGATACCACTTTTTCAAATATTGACTATGCCAAACTGAAAAAGGCCGTGGACGGTTCGTTTGATGGAAAAGGCCAAAAGAATAAACGTTCGCGTGCCGTGGTAGTGGTGTATAAAGATAAATTGATTGCTGAAAAATACGATACTGGTTTTAATAAAGACAGTAAAATTTTAGGATGGTCGATGACTAAAAGTATCACCAGTTCGGCTTTTGGCGTTTTAGTGCAACAACGAAAAATGGACATTTATAAGCCTGCTCCAATTGCAGAATGGAGAAATGACGATCGTAAAAATATTACCGTTAATGATTTGCTTCATATGAACTCAGGTTTAGAATGGGAGGAAGACTATACCAAAATTTGTGATGCGACTGAAATGCTTTTTCAGGCAGAAGATATGGGGAAAGTACAAATGGATAAACCCGCTAAATTTAAACCTAATACACATTGGTATTACTCTTCGGGAACTACTAATTTATTATCGCGAATTTTAAGAAGTCAGTTTAAAACACAACAGGAATATCTCGATTTCTGGTACAGTGCTGTAATCGATAAAATTGGGATGAACTCGATGATTGTGGAGCAGGATATGTCGGGAATATTTGTCGGATCTTCTTATGCATGGGCAACAGCGAGAGACTGGTCAAAATTCGGACTACTGTATTTGCATAAGGGAAACTGGAACGGAGAGCAGGTCTTAGACGAGAGTTGGGTAAAGTATACGGCAACACCAACGAATACTTCAAATGGAGGTTATGGAGCTCAGTTTTGGTTAAATGCCGGAGGGAAGTTTCCCGATGCACCTCGTGATATGTTTTATTGTAATGGCTATCAGGGACAAATGGTAGCGATTATTCCGTCTCTGGATATGGTAATTGTTAGGATGGGAGTGAATGAAGGAGAACATTATTTTGATTTTAATGAATTTTTGAAGGAGGTTATTTCTTCAGTAAAAAAATAAATTTAACCGCAATGACGCCAAGTAAAAAGCGCAAAGTTCGCAAAGTTTAAAACTAAACCCTGCGAACTTTGCGTAACTCTTTGCTCCCGATAGCTATCGGGATTGCGGTTAAATTATTTTACAAATCAAATCCTAAATTAACGCCTAATTTCATAGCGATGATTTTAGTAATTCGTTGTTTTAATTCCGGTATTTTAATGCTTTCGATTACAGCATTTGAGAAGGCGTACATCAATAAAGCTTTAGCTTCTTTTTTCGGGATTCCGCGGGATTGCATGTAGAACATTGCTGTTTCGTCTAATTGTCCAACCGTACAACCGTGAGAGCATTTTACGTCATCGGCAAAAATTTCCAATTGCGGCTTGGCATTGATCGTAGCTTTGTCACTCAATAAAATGTTGTTGCTTTTTTGAAAAGCATTTGTTTTTTGAGCTTCTTTCTCTACTAAAACTTTTCCGTTGAAAACTCCTGTTGAACGATCAGAGAAAATTCCTTTATAATCCTGGAAACTTTCGCAATTTGGCGTTGCGTGATTCACTAAGGTATAATGATCAACGTGCTGTTTGTCGTTTAGGATCGAGATTCCGTTAAGTGTACTTGTCAGTCTTTCACCAAAATGATAAAAGTTTAAGTTGTTACGCGTTAGGTTTCCTCCAAACGAAAAGGTATGAACATAAGCATGACTTTCCTGTTGTTGAGAAACGTAAGTGTTGTCTACTAAATTCGCTTCGCTATTATCGTTCTGAATTTTATAATAATCAACAATGGCACGTTTTTGAGCGAAAATCTCTGTAACCGAATTGGTGAGAACGGGATTCTCATTCAAACTCTGGTGACGCTCGATAATCTGAACATGAGAGTTTTCACCAACAATAATCAGATTTCTGGGCTGAACCA
This sequence comes from Flavobacterium lipolyticum, assembly GCF_020905335.1. Classification (NCBI taxonomy): domain Bacteria; kingdom Pseudomonadati; phylum Bacteroidota; class Flavobacteriia; order Flavobacteriales; family Flavobacteriaceae; genus Flavobacterium; species Flavobacterium lipolyticum. The sequence continues at coordinate 2,058,054 of NZ_JAJJMN010000001.1, forward strand.
TTAATGCAGCTTCATTACCTGTAGAGAAATACATAATTTCAATAGGTTTGTCGGCTACTTTCTTTTTTGGGATATTGATGAAGGCTCCTTCACTTGCAAAGGCCGTATTCAACGAAGTCAAACTATCGTCTTTACTTGCAATCTGATTGAAGTAGGTATCAATGATCATTTTATATTTTGGTTTGGTCAATGCCGAAGACATTAAGCAAACATCGATTCCGTCATGTGTAGTTGAAGACAAATGCGAGCTAAAAACACCATCGATGAACACTAATTTATAAGTGTCGATTTCATGTAAAAAATATTTCTTTACCTGATTGAATTCGATGGCACTTTCCTGCTTAGGAAAAACCGTAAAGTCATTTTTTAAGATGGCGTTTAACGATGTGTATTTCCAAGCTTCTTCCTTTTTGGTTGGGAAACCTTTATTTTCAAAGTTTTTTAGTGCTTTGGTGCGAATGTCATGCAAATCTGAATGTACATCGACACGCTCTTCAAAAGCCATAAAAGACGATACTAATTTTTCTTTTAAATCCATTTTTCTTTTGTTTCCTTTGGAGTTTCAGGTTTCAAGTTTCAGGTTGTTTGCCGGAACTTAAATTCCTTTGAATCCTTTTGTTTCAGGTTTAAAGTTTCACGTTTAATCTACTGAAACTTATTTCCTTTGAAATCTTTTTTATTTAGATAAGAGATAAAGTTTTTTATTTTACCGCTTAAATTTTCATAATCTGTTTTTAAAGCCTCAAATTTTTGTTCTGAAATGTATTCAAAATCAAAAATTCTGTATAATTGTGATCTTGTTTCTCCGGCTGAACCTTTTGCGATGGATAAGAATTGTCTAAATTCTAAATTTCCATCCCTTTCGAAACCCTCAGCAATGTTATCCATCACTGAAGCAGAAGAGCTTTTTATTTGATTTTTGAATCTAAAATCTGATTTTAACTCTGTATGAACTGCAATAAGATGAATTTCTTTTGCTAATCGTCGAGCTTCTTTCCAGATTTCTAAATCTTCAAATCGAGATATTGTCGCCATAATTTCTGTTTAAATAATTTAAGTTTAAACTTACAAAACATAAGTCAACTTGAAACTAAAAAAACATGAAACTTGAAACTAAAAATTAATTCTCTGCTTTAATCCAGTCGTATCCTTTTTCTTCCAATTCGTAGGCTAGTTCTTTTCCACCAGATTTTACGATTCTTCCGTTGTAAAGAACGTGAACGAAATCCGGAACGATATAATCTAATAAACGTTGGTAGTGTGTGATTACGATGATGGCGTTTTTGTCGCTTTTCAATTTGTTAACACCATTGGCAACAATTCTAAGGGCGTCGATATCAAGGCCAGAATCTGTTTCGTCAAGGATGGCTAATTTTGGCTCTAACATTGCCATTTGAAAAATCTCATTTCTTTTTTTCTCTCCTCCGGAAAATCCTTCATTAAGAGAACGTGATAGAAATTTACGGTCGATTTCTAACAACTCCGATTTATCACGAATCACTTTCAGCATTTCGTTTGCAGGCATTTCTTCCTGACCATTTGCTTTACGAGTTTCGTTGATGGCAGTTTTCATGAAGTTAGTTACGCTAACTCCCGGAATTTCTACAGGATATTGAAAAGAAAGGAAAACTCCTTTGTGTGCTCTTTCTTCAGGAGCAAGATCAGCAAGATCTTCTCCGTCAAGGAAAACTTCTCCGTCAGTAACTTCATAGTTTTCGTTTCCGGCAATTACAGCCGAAAGTGTACTTTTTCCTGAACCGTTTGGTCCCATGATAGCGTGTACTTCGCCAGCTTTTACTTCTATATTAATTCCTTTAAGGATTTCTTTATCACCAATTGAGGCGTGAAGGTTTTTTATTGATAACATTGTCTTTTTATTTTATATAAATGTCAATTCTATTTTTGTTGTTTCGTTTAGGATGTTGGCATTAAAATGCGCGTGTCCTAAATATTCCATGCCTAGATAATCGGCTGATTTTTTGAACGGAATGTAAAAACTCTCTTCAATTTCATTATCGTGTGAATTGGAGATCACACCAATTTTCTTCCCTCTGAGTTTTCTTCCGGTTTCTTTTTCAATTCGGATTAAATCCGAAAAGCGGTCAAAGAATACCTTCATGATTCCACTCATATTGTACCAATATATAGGCGTTGCAAAAATTAAAGTGTCATACTTCTCGATGATACCTTTTATTAAAGGAAAAAAATCATCTTCTCTGTTTTTACTTTCGTAATCATAATAAGAAATATTATAATCACTCAGATTAATTACTTCTATTCCGGTTTCTTTAGAAATTTCATCCGCGATTCTGGTTGTATTTCCGTTTTTTCTAGAGGAACCTAAAATGATTACTTTTTTATCTTCCATCTCGCAATTAACCAACAGATCCTTCTAAAGAAATTTCTAATAATTTTTGAGCTTCAACAGCAAATTCCATTGGTAATTTGTTCAATACATCTTTACTGAAACCGTTTACAATTAGGGCGATTGCTTTTTCAGTAGGGATACCTCTCTGGTTGCAATAAAAAACCTGATCTTCTCCAATTTTACTTGTTGTTGCTTCGTGCTCTATTTTGGCTGATGGATTTTTACTTTCGATATATGGGAAAGTATGCGCACCACAATTGTTTCCCATTAGAAGAGAATCACATTGGGAAAAGTTTCTGGCATTTTCAGCTCTTGGACTAATCTGAACTAATCCGCGGTAACTGTTTTGGGATTTACCGGCAGAGATACCTTTAGAAATAATAGTCGATTTAGTATTTTTTCCTAAATGGATCATTTTAGTTCCGGTATCAGCTTGTTGGTAATTATTGGTAACGGCAATTGAATAAAATTCTCCAACCGAGTTGTCTCCTTTTAATACACAAGAAGGATATTTCCAGGTTACAGCAGAACCTGTTTCTACTTGTGTCCATGAAATTTTAGCGTTTGTTTCGCATAAACCTCTTTTGGTAACGAAGTTATAAACACCACCTTTTCCTTCTTTGTTTCCAGGGAACCAGTTTTGAACGGTAGAATATTTAATTTCAGCGTCATCTAAAGCGATTAATTCAACCACAGCAGCGTGCAATTGGTTTTCATCACGGCTTGGAGCGGTACAGCCTTCAAGGTATGAAACGTAACTTCCTTCATCAGCAATAACTAGTGTTCTCTCGAACTGACCAGTTCCTGCCTGATTGATTCTGAAATAAGTGGAAAGTTCCATTGGGCAACGAACACCTTTTGGGATATAGCAAAAACTTCCGTCAGAGAAAACGGCTGAGTTTAATGCTGCATAGAAGTTGTCTTTTTGAGGTACAACAGTTCCTAAGTATTTTTTAACTAATTCAGGGTGTTCTTTTATAGCTTCTGAAATTGGGCAAAAAATAATTCCTTTTTCAGCAAGAGTTTTTTTGAAGGTCGTAGCTACAGAAACAGAATCGACTACAATATCCATAGCGACATTGTTCATCATTTTTTGTTCATCGACAGAGATCCCTAACTTTTTGTACATTTCTAATAATTCAGGATCTACATCATCCAAAGTTTTGTTTGGATCTACCTGTTTTGGAGCAGAATAGTATGAAATGGCTTGGAAATCTGGTTTTGCATAATGTACATTTGCCCATTCCGGTTCGATCATTTCTTTCCAGGCACGAAAAGCTTCAATGCGCCAGTCAGTCATCCATTCTGGTTCTTCTTTTTTAAGAGAAATTGCTCTTACGATGTCTTCGTTTAAGCCAATAGGAAAGGTCTCCGATTCAATATCAGTATAAAACCCGTATTCGTATTCTTTAGTTTCGAGTTCGATTTTTAAATCGTCTTCTGTGTATTTGCTCATTGTTTCTTTATTGAAAGATTCAAAAATTGAAGGATTTAAATAACATCACTTCTGTAATTTTTAAATCTTTAAATTTTGCAATCGTTTAATTATTTTATAGTGAAAAAGATTCTCCACAACCACAAGTTCTACTTGCATTCGGATTATTGAATACAAAACCTTTTCCGTTTAATCCACCTGAAAATTCAAGAATTGTTCCGGCCAGATATAGAAATGATTTCTTTTCAACTGCAATTGTTATGTCGTTGTCTACGAATATTTTATCGTCGTCGCCTTTGGTTTTGTCAAACTTTAAATCATAAGACAAACCAGAGCATCCACCGCTTTTTACGCCTACTCTTACGTAGTCGCTAGCAGCATCAAAACCATCTTCTTTCATCAAATCGATGATTTTATTTTTGGCTGTATCAGAAACTTTTATCATTGTTTATCGTGTTTGTTTTTGTTTTCACTCCAATTTTGCTCTTAAAAATAGTAATCCGAAGATTACGATTTTAAAGTGCTGTCTTTCAATGTTGAAATGAAATTATCGGCAAAGATACGACTTAAAAACCTTTTTCCATAACGGTTCACATTATTATAACAAATGTTAAAATAGATATATGTTATATTGATAAAAGAATGAGACTTTATTATTGTTTTTTGAAGACTTTATGATGGTTTGTTGTAAAAATGAAATAGTATTTCCTAGTTTTGTTTTCCTATTAAAAATTTATTCTCATGAAACTTTACCCTATAGAATCCGGAAATTTTAAGTTAGATGGAGGCGCCATGTTTGGTGTAGTTCCTAAAACCATCTGGAACAAAACCAATCCTGCCGATGCTAATAACTTAATTGATATCGCAGCACGCTGCCTGCTTATTGAAGACGGAAATCGTCTGATTTTGATTGATACCGGAATGGGAGACAAGCAATCGGAGAAGTTTTTTGGCTATTATTCGCTGTGGGGATCGCATTCGATAGACAAATCGTTAGCAAAATATGGTTTTCAGAGAGACGATATTACCGACGTTTTTATGACGCATTTGCATTTTGACCATTGTGGAGGAAGTGTTCAATGGAATTCAGACCGGACTTTTTACGAGCCTGCTTTTAAAAATGCAAAGTTTTGGACGAATGAAAATCATTGGGAATGGGCAACGAAACCTAATGCCCGTGAAAAAGCTTCTTTTCTTTCAGAGAATATTCTGCCTATGCAGGAAAGCGGACAGCTGAATTTTATAAAGCGTCCCGAAAGTGATTTCGGCTTTTCTGAAGAAATGAATTTTGGAATTTATTATGTGGACGGCCATACCGAAAAGCAAATGATTCCACATATTAAGTATCAGGATAAAACGATTGTTTTTTGTGCCGATTTGCTGGCTACAGCAGGGCATATTCCGTTACCCTACGTGATGGGTTACGATACTAGGCCGTTATTGACAATGCCGGAGAAATCAAAGTTTTTAAATGCAGCGGCAGACAACAACTATTATTTGTTTTTGGAACATGATGCCCACAATCAAATCATAACGGTAGAACATACTGAAAAAGGTGTTCGCTTAAAAGAAGTATTTACCTGCGAAGAAATTCTTTAGCAAAAGCTTAAAAATAAAAAATCCCATCCGCCGCAGCGAATGGGGTTTTTTGGTTTAACAAATTATAATTATTCAACAATTACTTTTTTAGCCGAAGCAATATCTCCATTGATTAAGTATATATAATAAACGCCTCTTGGCAAACCGGATAAATTGATCGTATTAGTGGTGTCACTTGAATTTAAGGTAAATGATTTTAGAAGTTGCCCCAAAGTGTTATAAACAGTTGCTTTTTCTAAACTTGCATTTTGAATGTTTACTTCGCCTTTAGTTGGGTTTGGATAGATTGTTGCTTTTGCAAAATTGTTGGTATCAATACCTAATGTTTTACAAGAATTAGAATAAGTTGCAGTAGCATCTTTCACATCGCTCCAATTTGCTTCTGAATAAGCAACATCATCAACCTCGATACATTTTAGATTTGGATTGTCCCAAAACATAATATTTGCAAGGGTTAATTTCAGGAGTTTATTTGTTCCGTTTTTTAAATTCAAGCTTGATAACTTTTTATTGGATCCACAGCGAACACGTGTTAAAGCTGGGTTTTTAGAAATGTCTAAACTTGTTAATAGATTAGAAATACAATCTAACTCAATTAATTTGCTATTATTACTGATGTTCATTGTTGTCAATTTATTAACTGAACATCGGAGTATTTGTAAAGATTCACTGTTAGAAAAATCTAGCGTATTGATGTCATTTGCGCCGCAATCCACCAACGTTAGTAGCATATTGTTAGAGGTATCTAAGGATGATAATCTATTAATATTACAAATTAATGTTTTTAATAACGTGTTTTGAGAAATATTCAAATTTGTAATTTGATTGTTACCGCAATCTAGAAAAGTTAGCAAGGTATTTTTAGAGACATTTAAATTAGTTAGTTGACCATCTCCCCTAGTGGTTGAGCTTCCGCTGCCTCCATTACACCTTAATGTAGTCAATTGTGTATTGTTAGTGACATCTAAAGCTAACAATTTATTGCCACCGCAATCTAAGGTCTTTAAATTGATAAAATCCTGAATTCCGGTTAAGTCAGTAATATTGCTATTGTAAAGATCTATTTCAGTGATAGTAGAAACTTTTGAAGTTAATACCTTTCCATCAGCAGTTCCGGAATCAATTCCTAATGCGATTAACTTGTTTTCAAAATTTACATCAGGTATTAGGGTGTATGGCAAAGGAACATCAGCAATATCAACAACAGAAACATTATCGACTAAAATTTCAGAATTCTGTGTTCCTGTGGTCCAAATATCGATTTCTATGTTTTCGCTTACGGTTGGGGTATACTCAAATTCGATTTTTCTCCATTCTGAGCTTGAAAACACGGCATCAGTTTTTTTGATAATCTCAGCTTTAAAAGCACCGGGTTTATGATATACACTGAAATCAAGTTTCGAAAATGTACCGGAAACTAATTTGTGGTACATCGTTATTCGGTATGTTTTATTTGCTGTTACCGGAAAAAATTCGCTATTAATATAGTTAAATGTACCGCTGGAAATCTTCATATTGGTACTCGAGGAACCTTTTTGAGCGATTGTACTTTGAGAAATAAATCCACTAAAATAGCGATACCAGTTATCGGGTTGTGATGAGGAAGACCAATTTTCAAGGTCACCATTTGGGACTAAATTAGTCTGGGCATTAATGGAAAGGTTTGCTAGTAATAGCAATAAGAGTAGTTTTGTCTTCATAGAGAGGATTTATCATTAGGTCGCACAAGTCTATAAAAATTAATTTGTATTTCCTTACGGGAAGGCGTAATGGCCATAGTTCTTTTAAAAGATTAAAAAAGAGTACGCCTAACGTGCTGTTTTTCTGAGAGAATAAATCGTGTAAGATTTTTGATTCAGATGAAGATTACAAGTGCCTTAAGGTTTCTTAAATGTTAAGGCAAAAATCATAACACAGTGTTAATCGTTAGCTTTATGTAACAAAAAATCATAATTTAGACCCATAATTTAACTTTAGAATACTTATTAGATACATGAGTCCTATGAAACATCTCAAATTATCTGCTTTTGCATTACTTGTTTTGGCAGGTTGCAGCACTACTTTACAGGCACAGGAATCGGCAAGAAAAGATTTTATCAAAGCTCCTTTAGCCGTTGTTAAGAAAGCTCCTGTTTCAGAAAATGAATTAAAAAGATGGAGCCATCTTGATTTAATCAAAGATTCGATCCCGGGAATGAGTGTCGATAGAGCTTATGCTGAATTACTGCAAGGGAAAACCGGAAAGAAGGTGATCGTGGGAATTGTAGATTCAGGTGTCGATATCGAACATGAAGATCTGAAAGGGATGATCTGGACGAATCCAAAAGAAATTCCGGGTAACGGAATCGACGATGATAAAAACGGATTTATTGATGATGTTCACGGATGGAATTTCTTAGGAAATGCTGTTCACGAAAATCTTGAATTAACGCGTGTCGTTAAAAAAGGTGATGACGGATCTCCCGAATATAAAGAGGCTTTGGCGCAATACACCAAGAAATACGAAGACGCTTTACGCGACAAACAGCAATCTGACTTTTTGTTAGAAGTTCATAAAACGATACAAAAAGAACTTAATAAAACAACCTATAAAATTGAGGATTTAGATGCTATAACTTCTACAGATCCAAAAGTAGCTCAGAGCAAAGAAATCATGACTCAAATTTTAACGAATGCAGGGTCAACTTTTGATCCTGATTCTGAGTTAAAAGAGTATAGCAAGCAGGTTTACGGTCAGTTGAATTACAACTTAAATAAAGAATTCGACGGAAGAAAAATAGTAGGTGATAATCCGGAGGATATTAAAAACACACGTTATGGAAATAATATTGTTTTTGGTCCGGATAAAGAGGAAGCGCTTCACGGAACACACGTAGCGGGAATCATTGCGCAGGTTCGCGGGAATAATTTAGGGGGAGACGGAGTTGCTAATAATGTAGAAATTCTGACCGTAAGAGCCGTTCCGGATGGCGATGAGTACGATAAAGATATTGCTTTAGGGATTCGCTATGCAGTTGACAATGGTGCAAAAGTGATCAACGGAAGTTTCGGAAAAAGTTTCTCTCCTCATAAAAAATGGGTATACGATGCAATAAAATATGCAGCAAAAAAAGATGTTCTAATAGTGCATGCAGCCGGAAATGACGGATACAATATTGATGAAACCAAAAACATCAATTATCCAAATGACTCAGAAGATAACGTTAAAGAGTTTGCTGATAATGTAATCACAATCGGAGCACTGAAGAAAGAGTATGGAGAAACGGTTGTAGCTGGATTTTCGAACTTCGGAAAAATAAACGTAGATGTTTTTGCTCCGGGTGAAGAAATTTATGCCACAATACCTAACAACAAATACAAATACCTGCAGGGAACTTCAATGGCCGCTCCAAATGCAGCAGGAGTTGCAGCACTGATACGTTCATACTATCCGAAATTAAAAGCAGCTCAGGTTAAACAAATCCTAATGGATTCAGGAGTAGCACTTCCGTCAATGGTAGTTTTGGGTGAAAATCCAAATCCTGAAGTAAAACCGGTAGCAGTTTCTTCGACAGAATCTTCAAGAACTGCTAAAATGGTCAACGCTTACAATGCTTTATTGATGGCCGAAAAAATGTCTAAAAAATAAACAAAACAGAATACTAATGTAATGGAAGAGTTCGCGCTCTTCCATTTTGATTGAAATAACCATGCGAAAAATTTTACTACTATCTTTTTTGAGTTTGAGTTTAAACTCAGCATTTGCACAAAGCGCTCCTTATTGGCAACAACATGTCGATTACAAAATGGAAGTCTCCATGGATGTAAAAAACTATCAGTACAAAGGAAAACAAGAGTTAGTGTACACAAACAACTCTCCTGATACTTTAAAGAAAGTGTATTACCATTTATTTTTAAATGCATTTCAGCCGGGAAGTGAAATGGATGCTCGTTTGCATTCTATAAAAGATCCTGATGGAAGAATGGTAAATAAAGTAAAAGGCGCAGACGGTAAAGAAACCAAACAAAGCCGAATCGAAACTTTAAAACCAAATGAAATTGGGTATTTAAAAGTTTCAGACTTTAAACAAGATGGAGTTTCGGCACAAACGAGAGTTTCGGGAACTATTTTAGAAGTAACATTGGCGAAACCAATTTTACCAAATTCTAAAACAACCTTTACTTTAGATTTTGACGGACAAGTTCCGGTTCAGGTTCGTCGTACTGGACGTAATAATGCTGAAGGAGTAGAATTGTCAATGTCGCAATGGTACCCAAAATTAGCCGAATTTGATTTCGAAGGCTGGCATGCAGATCCATACATCGCCAGAGAATTTCATGGCGTGTGGGGGAATTTTGATGTGAAAATTACAATCGATAAAGACTATACTATCGGAGGTTCAGGATATTTACAGGATAAGAATCAAATAGGTCACGGTTATGAAGATGCAGGTGTAACCGTTACTTATCCAAAGAAAACAAAAACGTTGACCTGGCATTTTATTGCACCAAACGTTCATGATTTTACCTGGGCAGCAGATAAAGAATACACACATGATATTGTAAAAGGACCAAACGATGTTGATTTGCACTTCTTCTACAAAAACAATCCAAAAACAACTGCAAATTGGAAACAATTAGAACCTTTAATGGTGAAAGTAATGGATTATTACAACCACAGAGTGGGAGCATATCCGTACAAACAATACTCTTTTATTCAGGGTGGAGATGGCGGAATGGAGTATGCAATGTGTACCCTAATGCTTGGAAACGGAACTCTTGAAGGAATTTTAGGAACAGCAACTCATGAATTAGGGCATTCCTGGTTTCAGCATATTCTGGCTTCAAACGAATCAAAACACCCTTGGATGGATGAAGGTTTTACCACTTACATCGAAGACAGTGCTTTGAATGAATTGAAAGGAGATAAAAAAGAAGTGAATCCGTTTAAAGGAAATTATGCAGCTTATTACAGCTTGGTTAATTCCGGAAAAGAGCAGCCACAAACCACTCATGGAGACCGTTACGATGAAAACAGACCTTATAGTATTTCTTCTTATGTAAAAGGAAGTCTTTTCTTGTCGCAATTAGAATATGTAATTGGAAAAGATAATGTAGATGCTACTTTGAAAAGATACTACAATGATTTCAAATTCAAACACCCTACTCCAAATGATATTAAAAGATCAGCGGAGAGAGTTTCAGGAGCGGAATTAGATTGGTATTTAATCGATTGGACAGGAACGACCAATACAATTGATTATGGTATCAAAGAAGTAGCGGATAATGCAGGAAAAACCAATATCACTTTAGAAAGAATTGGAAGAATGCCGATGCCGATTGATTTAACAGTGGAATATACAGACGGAACTACTGAGAGTTTTTACATTCCATTAAGAATGATGAACTTTATCAAGCCAAATCCAAACCCGAATGTAAAAAGAACCGTTTTAGACGACTGGGCCTGGGCACAATCGAACTACAGTTTTACAATAGACAAGAACAAAACTGCCATTAAGAAAATCACGATTGATCCAAGCGGATTAATGGCCGATGTAAAAGCAGCGAATAATGTTTATGAGGTGAAATAATAGTCACTTTAAAATATAAAAAAAGCCAAAGTTAGTTTCTGCTCACTTTGGCTTTTTTGCTTTTTTACAATTATAGTTTTTACATTGGTTTGGAGCGTGATGAAGAGGAGGTATCAATAGTGTTTAAGGCATAATATTTATAAAAAACAAAAACAAGAATTTTCTTATAATTTTTAACAATTAAATAAGGAAGGAAAAATGTATTTGTAGTATATTCGCTTCAAAAAAAAACAAAATGACTTTTGGTACTAAGCTGCAAAAATTAAGAGGAGAAAAAAGGATGTCGCAAAAGGAGATTTCGATTATTCTGAAAGTTTCACAAACAATTTATGGAAAATGGGAAAGCGATATCTTTTATCCAACCTATAAAAACTTAAAGAAAATAGCCGTTTTTTATAATGTTAGTATAGATGCGTTGGTAGACGTTAAAGATAAAAGGAAAGCGGATAAGGTTTTAATTTCGGAGAATCTCGGCGCAGATCCGGTGTCTTTCATCACCATATTTAAACTCCTGAAAAGAATAGAAAAGACCGTTTTATTGATCGAAAAGCAAACAGCCATTCCGGAGAAAGAAGGAGTATGAAAAAGTCCCGTTTAATTTTAGAAATAAATGGTAAACGGGACTTTTTTATTAATAGATTATTTTCTCAAAAAGGAACCAAATGAAGAAGAATAGAAAAATCTCCTTTCATCTGTTTAATGGGGAATATTGGTGAGCAAATGAGAAGCATAAAAAAACGCACATTTGTGCGTTTTTTTATTTTGTAAGCAGATGTTATCCTAAATGCTCTAACATGTCTTTTGTCATCGTTTCAAGATCAAAAGTATGTTTCCAGTCCCAGTCTTCTCTGGCTTCTGAATCGTCAATACTAGCCGGCCAACTGTCCGCAATTTTCTGACGGAAATCAGGGTTGTAAGTTATTTCGAATTCAGGAATATGTTTCTTAATTTCTGCAGCAATTTCAGTAGGAGTGAAACTCATTGCAGCTAAATTGTATGACGAATGTATCTTGATTTTCTCTGCAGGTGCTTTCATGATATTAATGGTAGCATCAATTGCATCATCCATATACATCATTGGCATTTTTGTTTCAGAGGATAAAAAGCATTCGTATTTTTTATCGGCAATAGCCTTGTAAAAAATATCTACAGCGTAATCTGTAGTTCCGCCACCAGGAGGCGTCGACCAGCTGATTAAGCCCGGATAACGGATGCTTCGAACATCAACTCCGTAAATATTATGGTAGTATTCGCACCATCTTTCTCCCGCTTGTTTACTAATTCCGTAAACTGTAGAAGGCTCCATTACCGTATATTGAGGAGTGTTTTCCTTAGGTGTAGTAGGTCCAAAAACCGCAATACTCGAAGGCCAGAATATCTTTTTTATCTTTTTGGCTTTGGCTAAATTTAAAACATGAAATAATGAATTCATATTCAGATCCCAGGCAAATGCAGGGTTTTTCTCGGCTGTAGCCGATAAAAGTGCCGCCATCAGATATATATCAGTAATTTGATGCACTTCAACAAGATGCTCAATTTGGTTGAAATCTAAAGCATTGACTACTTCAAACGGACCAGAATTTACAACGTCAGTATTTAATTTTCTAATGTCAGAAGCAATTACATTGTCTGTTCCGTATAGTTTGCGCAGTTTTTGAGTCAGTTCCGTCCCAATTTGACCGCAGGCACCGATGATTAATATTTTTGGATTCATTTTTTGAATAGTTTTTTTGAGAGACAAATATAACGTTTTCGCAAATGTTTTCGCTTTTAAGGAGAACAAATTGTAAATTTAACAATGATAAAGATTCTTTTTTAGATTATTCGCTGTTGAATGTGGAACGCAAGTTGTAAATTATAAGTATTTTCGATCAGGAATTCAGGATTTTTCCATAAGTCTTACAACCAAGAATTTCTAAACCTGTTTCGGTCCAATAGCAGCTAAATAATGTAATTTGTACCAAAAATCAGAATTCGTAATTGTAAAATTACTTTGTAACTTTGTAGCTTAATGTTTTACCAAATGAAATATAAGATATCTCTTTTTTTGCTTTTTGTTTTTGTATTGAATTCATGTCAGAATGAAGATGAAAAACGCCGCGCTGAAAATGAAAAGGAAGCCAAGAAAAACGAAGTCATTTTTAATAAAATCAATAAAAGCTGGTCTTTTATCGATGAGCCAATCAACGAAATCTCGGAGCAAAAAGTGAATTCATGGATTGAATGGCGTGACTTTTTGAACGAACTCAGAGATAAACCCAGAAAAACAATTGGAGCATTTCAAAAAAAGTCAGCAGCGATTTCAAAAAAAGCAATGGCTTTAAATACTAATATTCCTCCTGAATTTAATATTCCTCAGATCAGAAGCCGGATTTCTATTTTGATTACCAAAGTCAGAATGATGGATTTATTCATTCATCTGAACCAGATTCCTTCAGAGAAAGTGACATTTTTAATTGGTGAGATCAACAAAGAGTTGGTTTCATTAGAAAGACAGATGGATGTTGTTAATGTAAAAAGTAAAATTCCGAAAGAAGAAGGTGAGGAAGATTTCTTAAGAATGTTAGATACCGCTCGTGCTATCCCAAACGAAACTACAGCTCCGATTCCGGGGAAAAATATAGATCCAAACACACCAAAAGTTGAGTAAAAACGCCTTATATACCCTGTATGATGATCTGCCAAAAAATCAGCAGATTGCCACACAATTACTGGAACAGAAACAAATAAAAATGCATCTTAACGGATTGTTAGGGTCAGCAGTTTCATTTGTTTTGCGTGCTGTTTTCAAAAAATCAGAATTGCCTTTTTTAGTTATTTTAGACAACAAAGAAGAAGCGGCTTATTATTTGAACGATCTCGAACAAATGATCGGAGAACAGGATGTACTGTTTTATCCCGCGTCATTTCGCCGTCCGTATCAAATTGATGAAACAGACAATGCCAATGTTTTGCTTCGTGCTGAGGTTTTAAACCGAATCAATTCCCGTAAAAAACCTGCAGTGATTGTTACTTATCCCGAAGCGCTTTTTGAGAAAGTAGTGACACGCAGGGAACTTGATAAAAACACGTTGAAAGTCGCTTTGAACGATAAAATTTCGATAGATTTTATCAACGAAGTTTTGTTTGAATATGAGTTTAAAAGAGTCGATTTTATTACCGAGCCAGGAGAGTTTTCTGTTCGAGGCGGAATTGTCGATGTGTTCTCGTTTTCTAACGATCATCCGTACCGAATTGAGTTTTTTGGTAACGAAGTAGACAGCATCAGAAGTTTTGATGTCGAAACACAGTTATCGGTGGAAACCCATAAAAAAATCACGATAATCCCGAATGTCGAGAACAAACTTTTTCAGGAAAACAGAGAGAGTTTCTTAGACTATATTGCTGAGAGAACCGTCTTATTTATTCAAAATACAGAAGGACTTTTCACTCAGTTAGACAAACAATTCGTCAGGGCCGAAGAAGCTTTCGAGAAACTTTCAAAAGAAATAAAACGGGCTGAACCTGAAAAACTATTCTTAAATCAAAGCTCATTTATCAAACGCGCTTTAGATTTTTCGATAGTCGAATTGGCTTCAAAACCTGTTTTTAAAATCACAAAAACATTCGATTTTCATATTCACCCGCAGCCCTCTTTCAACAAACAATTTGATTTGCTGCTGAATAACCTGAGCGACAATCATTTTAACGGATATAAAAATTATCTGTTCTGTTCGAATGAAACTCAGGCCAAGCGTTTTCATGATATTTTCGAAACCTTAGACGAAGCTAATTCCGAGAACATTAGAAAACAATATCATACTGTTGTTCTTCCTTTGTATCAGGGATTTATTGACGAAGAAAGTCAGATTACGGCCTATACCGATCACCAGATTTTTGAGCGTTATCACAAATTTAATATCAAAAACGGTTATTCGAAAAAGCAGAATATTACGCTTAAGGAATTAACAGCGCTTTCGGTTGGTGATTATGTAACGCATATCGATCACGGAATTGGAAAATTTGGCGGCCTGCAAAAAATTCAGGTTGAAGGTAAAACGCAGGAAGCTATAAAACTGGTTTATGCCGATAATGATATAGTGTATGTGAGTATTCACTCGCTTCATAAAATCTCCAAATACAACGGAAAAGACGGAACCCCTCCCAAAATCTATAAACTGGGATCAAACGCCTGGAAAGTTTTAAAACAAAAAACCAAAGCGCGGGTCAAACATATTGCCTTCAATTTAATTCAGTTGTATGCGAAACGACGTCTGGAAAAAGGGTTTCAGTTTGCACCGGACAGTTATTTGCAGAACGAATTAGAAAGTTCGTTTATATACGAAGACACACCGGATCAAACTAAATCGACTCAGGAAGTCAAAGCGGATATGGAAAGCGATCGTCCGATGGATCGTTTAGTTTGTGGTGATGTAGGTTTTGGAAAAACAGAGGTAGCGATTCGTGCGGCCTTTAAGGCAGTAGACAATAGTAAACAGGTAGCCGTTTTGGTTCCGACCACCATTTTGGCGTACCAGCATTATCGTACGTTTTCAGAACGTTTGAAAGACATGCCGGTTACCATTGGTTATATGAACCGCTTTAGAACTGCTAAACAGAAAGCACAAACTTTAAAAGATTTGGCAGAAGGGAAACTGGATATTGTGATTGGAACACACCAATTAGTCAATAAAAATGTAGTTTTTAAAGACCTTGGTTTGTTGATTGTCGACGAGGAACAAAAGTTTGGAGTAAACGTAAAAGATAAACTTAAGACCATTGCTGCGAATGTCGATACCCTAACCTTAACGGCAACGCCAATCCCGAGAACGCTTCAGTTTTCGTTAATGGCAGCGAGAGATTTGTCTGTTATTACGACCCCTCCGCCAAACCGATATCCTATAGAAACCAATGTTGTTGGGTTTAATGAAGAAATAATCCGCGATGCTATTTCGTATGAAATTCAGCGTAACGGACAGGTTTTCTTCATCAATAACCGAATCGAAAACATAAAAGAAGTTGCCGGTATGATTCAGCGTTTGGTACCAAATGCCAGAGTTGGAATCGGCCACGGTCAAATGGAGGGTGCGAAACTCGAAGAATTGATGCTGGGTTTCATGAACGGCGATTTCGATGTCCTGGTAGCCACAACAATTATCGAAAGTGGTTTGGACGTACCAAATGCCAATACCATTTTCATCAACAATGCCAATAATTTCGGATTATCCGATCTGCACCAAATGCGAGGAAGAGTAGGCCGAAGCAATAAAAAAGCATTTTGTTATTTCATCTGTCCGCCTTATTCCTCTATGACTGAGGATGCCAGAAAACGTATTCAGGCTTTAGAGCAGTTTAGCGAACTAGGTAGTGGTTTTAACATTGCGATGAAAGATCTTGAAATTCGTGGAGCAGGAGATTTATTAGGTGGAGAACAAAGCGGTTTCATTAATGAAATTGGATTTGATACCTACCAAAAAATCATGAATGAGGCCATTGAAGAATTGAAGGAGAATGAATTCAAGGACTTATATCCGGAAGAGAACGATATTGAAACCAAGGAATATGTAAAAGATCTGCAAATCGATACTGATTTTGAGTTGTTATTTTCTGATGAATACATCAACAATGTCACCGAACGTTTGAGTTTATACAACGAGTTGGGCGGTGTGAAAAATGAGGTAGAACTGGTAATCTTTCAAAATAAATTAATTGACCGTTTTGGTCCGATGCCGCCACGTGCCAATGCCTTGATGAATAGTATTCGCATCAAATGGATTGCAACAAGTGTAGGTATTGAGAAATTAGTGATGAAGAAAGGCAAAATGATCGGTTATTTTGTTTCAGACCAACAATCTGATTATTACCAATCGAAGCGTTTCCATAAAGTGATCAAATTTGTACAGACTCATAGTAATCTTTGTCAGATGAAAGAAAAACAAACTCCTAACGGTTTACGCCTTTTATTGACTTTTGATAATGTAAAATCTACGAAACGAGCATTGGAGTTGATGGAATTATTGGGTGAATAATAATTTTAAAAGGTATAATATTCTAAACCCGACAGATTTCAAAAAACTGTCGGGTTTTATTTTTAGTACCTATATAAGGACGGGTAAAATTATTATAAAAGTTAGGGCGTTACCCTTCGGGTCGGGCTGTACGCTAAATCTTTTGCGACAAGAGATTTTGGGAAATTGAAAAAATTTCAGCTGCCGCAAAAGGATATCGCTGCCATCCCTAACGCATTTTAAGTTAGAAAATTATATTGATTAGTTTTAAAGGAGATTGCCAGAAGACGTGTAAATATTCACAGATTAGGACAACAGTTCATGCATTGAGTAAATTTATTTATTATGTTTCCCCCTTGACATAAGCATTCGAGAGGATTAAAAAAGAGCTGAAAGCCCAAAAGCAATAGCATGGTGCAACGTGCTATAGTATAAATTAAGTATAAATATCGCCCTGAAAGGGCAAAACCAGGTATGGATTTTAATAAGGAACAGATCAATTTAAAAAAAAACACACAAAAGAGTATGATTTCTTTTCTTTGTGATCAGGCTTTTGCCCTTTCAGGGCATAAATGATCCTTTTTATTATTCATAGTGTGTTGCACCATACTGTTGCTGAGGCTCTTTCAGAGCAATAGATTTGGGAATAATGTTGTTTTCTAATCATAAAAAAATCCTTTTATCTTCTATTAAAAGATAAAAGGATTGTAGGCTGAAAGCATTTCTAAAGATTCTTTTAGTGCTAATTTAAATCTAGTTTTTCAGATCCTTAATTACTTTGAAAGCAACATCAACCTGATCTTCACCAACTAAAATGGTGAATTCATTTGAAGTCGAAATGACTTCATTGATAATAATTCCTTCCCATGCTAAACGTTGGAAAATGAAGTAATAGATTCCTGGAACCACGATGTTTTCTTTTGGTAATTTTACAGTTATGGAGGCCAGGTTGTCTAACTTCTGAATAAGTTTCTCGCGCATAAAGTGTTTTTCAACCAAATGATTTACACTGCTGCTTACCACAATATTGGTTTCGTTTACTCCGCGTGATGAGGTATAAAAGATATCAGATAAAGCATTAATGTCAGAAATTAAATCAGCCTGTTTGTTCAAAACAGTTTCGGAAGCGGCAAAAGTGTAATCCGTCAATTCAGATCGAACAGTGATTTCGCCTATATTCTTAATTACTTTATTGATTTTATGATTCAGTTTAAAATCCAATTCTTCTGTGAGTCGTTTCAATGACATTACAACAGCGCCTTGTTTTACTTCTTTACCAAATTCACTTTCTAATTCGGTCATAATGTTCCGTGAAAGAGAAGTGAGGTTGATGATTCCAAGCGATAGCGCATTTAATAAAAAGGGTTTTGTTTTAATGTAATTCTCGACGATTGAAGAAACGGTTTTCATAGTTTTTTTCTTTTTTTTTTGTAACTTAATTGGTTGGGTGTAGTTAATTTTGTGTTATAAAACCTCGCGAATATAAATAAAAAAACAATTTGTTACAAATATAACAATATAAAATTATGTTAAAAATGGAAGAAAGCGTCTGTAATATGTTCAATTGCAAATGTTTCCTTTTTTTTGTGTATCGCGATGATGTCAAAACGGACTTCAATATCTATTTCCCTATCGTTTATATAGGCATTTACGGCTTTTACCAGCAGTTGAATTTTTTTAGGTTTCACAAAATCTTGCGGTAAACCAAAATTCAGAGTCGATCTTGTTTTTACTTCAATGATGGCCAAAATAGATTCTTTCTCAGCGATAATATCAATTTCGGCCTTTTGAAAAGTCCAGTTTCGATCGAGAATTTTGTATCCGTTTTGCTCCAGATATTCCACAGCAAGATCTTCACCTTTTTTCCCAAGTTCGTTGTGTTCTGCCATCTTTTAACTATGAATTGCGGGTTGTGATTTTTTTACGCTGTAAGGAGTAATTTGCATGCAAAGACACGAAGTTGCAAAGAAAGGAATATAACTTTGCGACTTCGCGTTTGTGCGAGATTATGATTGGTGGTATTTAAAACTCTTTAGAGAAAAAATCTCAGATGCTATTATTTTTGAAAAGTAACCGTACTTCCGCTTTCATTTACATTTACAGTAACGGTACTTCCCATAATTAAGGCCCTATTGTCCTGAATGTGCCCGGCTGGGAAATTAAAAATTACAGGAATATTGTACTTTTTGGTCACATCATCTACAATTTCGACCGCATTTTTCCCCCATGGAACTTCGTTATCCTTCATTTTGGTCATGCCTCCAACAACAATTCCTTTTAGGTTTTCGATACATCCGTTACGTCTCAAATTCATCATCATTCGATCGATATGATAAAGATACTCGTCCAGGTCTTCAAGGAACAAAATTTTATCCTTACAGTCAATTGCCGAAGGAGAACCTAACAAACTGTATAAAATAGATAAATTACCACCTACTAATTCTCCGGTTGCGTTTCCAAAGCGGTTCATTTTATCCGGAGCAATAGTATAAGAAATAGGTTCACCAAACAAGGCAGATTTCATTGAACTGACCGCAGCTGGAGTAGCTCTTGGAACCGTTACAGGCATGATCCCGTGAATGGACTGATAGCCCATCGTATTCAAATGATTGTGCAGAACGGTAACGTCACTAAAACCAACAATCCATTTAGGGTGTTGTTTGAATTTGGTAAAATCAAGTAAATCGATCATTCTCACCGTTCCATAACCTCCGCGAACGCACCAGATTGCTTTGATATTTGGATTGTCTAACTGTTTTTGAAAGTCGGCAGCACGTTGTTCATCGGTACCGGCCAGTTGGTTAAAATCTAAACCAATAGTACTTCCAACTACGGCTTCAAGGCCCCAGCTGTGTAATAAATCTATAGTAGGTTTCAGATTATCGTCTATATTTTTTCTTGCTGTTGCTAAAATGGCTACAGTATCTCCTTTTTGTAAATAAGGTGGTGTTATCATGTTTTGTTGTGATTGACAGTGGATGGATTGTAAAGCAAAAATAAGAAATACGAGTTTATAAATAGAAAAGTAGTTTCTGTAGTATTGAGGGGTGCTCGCTTTCATGTTTTTCTGCTGATTCATTCGTAAAGATAAAACAAATATAGATATTTTAAAAAATAAAAACATTAGAAAATTCTTACAATATGATTTAATTGTTTAAATTGAATCTTTTAAAGAGTTAAGTTTATGAGAGTAATTTCTTTTCAATTCTGTAGTCTCGCTTTTTTATCTTTTACAATTTTTCAGGCACAGCCAAAAAAATATGCGATCCATACTATTGCATTTTACAACTTTGAGAATCTCTTCGATACTAATGATGATGTCACTACCAATGATAATGAATGGACACCCAATGGGACTCAGCATTGGACGATGGAAAAATACGAAAAGAAATTAAAAAACCTGTCCCGAGTATTATCTGAAATTGGAAGGCCGGATAACTCAAATGCTCCCGTACTAATTGGCGGTGCCGAAATTGAAAATCGCACGGTTCTCGAAGATCTGGTGAAACAACCGAATTTACTCCTTTTTGACTATGGAATCATTCATTTTGATTCGCCGGATAAGCGAGGAATAGATGTTGCGCTTTTATATCAGAGAAAATACTTTAGACCCACGTCATATTCCAATATTCCGCTGCGTATTTATCTAAAAAAAAATTCTGATAAAAAAGCGGAAGTCGAACAGCAGGATCATGATATCGATATTAAAACCGATGATAAGAATCGTGTTTTTACCAGAGATCAGCTTTTAATTTCAGGATTTTTAGAAGGAGAGGAAATTCATATTATTGTCAATCACTGGCCATCCAGATCAGGAGGGGAGAAAGCAAGCAGTGTTTTTCGGGAAGCTGCAGGAAGTTTAAACAGAAGAATTATCGATTCGCTACAGCAAATAAATCCCAATGCTAAAGTGATTACAATGGGTGATTTGAATGATGGTCCCTTTAATAAAAGTATAAAAAATGTTTTGGGTGCAAAGACAAAAAAATCAGAGGTGGAGGAATTCGGGCTTTTTAATCCCTTTGCAGCAATGCTCGATAAAGGTTTGGGCACAATTGCATTTAGAGATTCCTGGGATATTTTTGATCAGATCATCATTACAAAGTCACTTATACCATCTGATTTTTCAACTTTTAACTTTTGGAAAGCGGGAATTTTCAATAAAACTTTTCTGGTTCAGAGTTCCGGACCGTATAAAGGGTATCCGCTGCGACATAGTTTGACAGAAGTTGGATTTAGTGACCATTTTCCGGTTTATATCTATTTGATCAAAGAGGTTAAGTAAGTCGCAGTTTTCAGTTTTGAGTCTCAGTTGATCACTGTAAACTGAGACTGGGACTGAGACTGGGACTGAGAACTGAGACTGAGAACTGAGACTGAGAACTGAGACTGAGAACTGAGACTGAGACTGAGACTGAGACTGAAAACTGGCACTCCAACTGAAAACTTTTCCTTAACTTAGCTACTTAGAAACTTACTACCTTTAAAAATGGCAATAGCTAAACCTTTCAATCTAACAAAGTGGATCGATGAGAACCGTCATTTACTAAAACCCCCCGTTGGGAATAAAAATCTTTATGTTGATTCCGGTGATTATATCGTGATGATTGTTGCGGGTCCGAATGCCCGAAAAGATTATCATTATAACGAAACCGAAGAGCTTTTTTATCAGCTGGAAGGCAGTATAAAAGTTATTATTCAGGAAGATGGCGAACGAAAGGAAATGGATTTACATGCAGGTGACATGTATCTTCATCCGGCAAAAGTTCCTCATTCACCTGTTCGTTCCGAAGGTTCAATTGGATTGGTAATTGAACGCAAACGTGCAGGAAAAGGATATACAGACGGACTGCTTTGGCATTGTGATCATTGCAATCATAAATTGTATGAGGTGCTTTTTGAATTGCATAATATTGAAAAAGACTTTCTGCCGCATTTCGAACATTTCTATAATTCGTTAGAGTTGAGAACCTGCGATAACTGCGGTACTGTAATGGAATCGGATCCCAGATTTGTGGCAAAGAAATAAACGTATACTTATTCAACCCGACAAGTTTTTAAAACCTGTCGGGTTTTATTTTTATGGCAAATAAATAAGTTACATTCGTATTTGATCTATATTTGTATTATAAACGATGTAAAAATATATCAAAAATGATACAGGAAATAATTACCTACATGAATATTGTGAACAGTATTGAAAATTTAATTGATAAATCTCCATATAAAAAAAATTATATTATCGAGAAAGTTGGTATTCCAAGTCCGACTTTCTATCGAAAACTAAAATCTCAGACTTTCACTCCGGATGAAGTATTGTCTATAGCAAAAATACTTTCTCCCGAAGAAAATTTCAGATTAGAGCTCAAGACTGATATTGAACAAGCCAAACGAGAGTTTGAAGAGGGTAATTTTATGACACATGAAGACATGCTACTTGAATTAAAGAGAAAAGGAATAATTTAAAAAAGGTCTAAAATTGTCGCCGGTCTTTGACGGTTATCATAAAACCGAATTAAATGAATGAAGTCCTCGTTAATTACATAATAGAGTGATTTAGAATGTAATAAATATTTCATTACATTCTAAATCATACCTAAACTTTCCTAAATGGGGATTTTTCGAAATTAAATTAGTACTTCGTAAAACTTCATTCACAAATTTTTGTGCGATTTCAGTATTTCTATATTGAATTAAATAATTACGTGTTGTATAAAAAGTATATTTAGCTTTTGTTGACCAAACAATTTTCATTATTAAAAAATTAGCTTAGTAAATTTATAGAAAAATACCTACAAAACTATTTACAATTCAAATCTTTTTCCTTGTTCAGGATAAATAATTTTAACCTCTAAGGCATTTTGTTTTTGCAGCTGTTCTTTAAGTTTTATAATATTTTTAGTGGGTGGCTTTAGATGAGTCACAATAATAGGAAAACCATTCAAAGTACCTTTTCCTGCTAATTCTTCTAAGACATGAAGCTCTTTCATGAGATAATTTGGAGTCAGGTGTCCGAATAAAAACTGATCCGGTTGTTCATTTGGGAAAGAAACCTCAATAAAAATACCTTTTAATTGTTTGCTTTTGATCAAAGGCGCAATTGCTGTCCAAAGAGACTTTAATTTATCGCTTTTCTCTACAGCATCAGGACCGGTATCTCCCAGATAGAGTATATACGATTCACCATTTTTAATTAAGAAGGCAGTGCTTTCAAACGGATTCACATGACTTAACGGAAATGCTTTTGCCGTCATCGTGGTATTGGTAATCGGAATTTCTTCTCCGATATTTAAAGTCTGAAAATGGTATTTTTTTAATGGAGTTCCGGGACCTTTATCTCCAAAATTGGCCCAGGTTTGATCATTGAAATAGTGATTTTCCATCATTTCCATACATTTTTCAGTGGCATAAACCGTCTTGGAAGAATCAGCAGGAGAGTTTATAATTAAACCCGAAACATGATCTAAATGGGCATGAGAAACAAAATAACCTTTAATGTATTTTCGTAAAACTTCGCTGGTTGAAACTTTAAAAACCTTGTTTTCAATTGCTTTTTCAATTCCGGCATTCACAGTTCCGGCATCTAAACAGATAAAATCATTGGTGTGAGTAGGGGCAACTAAATAGGCTGAAAGATTCTTCTCATCTATTCCTCCTTTTATGCCTAACGGAACTACCTGAAAGGAAGATTTTTTTTCTTTTTGAGAAAAGGCCTGAACTGAAATTAAAAGGAAACAGATTAAAAATCGGTTAAGAATAGACATATTAGAGTAATTTTAGTACCACAAATTTCATCAATTAAGACGAATAAATCATGATAGAAAGCTGTGATTCATTTTAATTAAAGCTAAATTTACCTGATTTTAACAAATTAGTTTGGTCTATTTTCGGTCCGAAATAATATCTTTACATAAAAATATAACAATTTTAACAAAAAAAGTTACAATGACAACAATAGCATCACAGTTTGGAATGAATGAGGCTCTGGAAAAATTGGGCATCAAATCAATAAACGAAGGAACATCAACGGGACTACAGAATTTTTCTTCAGGAGAAATTTTAAACAGTTTTTCACCGGTTGATGGAAAATTAATAGCATCAGTAAAAATGTCGACGCCTCAGGATTATGAAAAAGTTATGCAGGCAGCTACAGAAGCTTTTAAAAGTTTTCGTTTAATTCCTGCACCACAACGTGGAGAAATTGTGCGTCAGTTTGGACAAAAGCTTCGTGACAATAAAGAAGCGCTTGGTAAGTTGGTTTCCTACGAAATGGGTAAATCATTGCAAGAAGGTTACGGTGAAGTACAGGAAATGATTGATATCTGTGATTTTGCAGTTGGTTTATCGCGTCAGCTTCACGGATTAACGATGCATTCCGAAAGACCGGGACACCGTATGTACGAGCAATACCATTCGTTAGGAGTTGTGGGAATCATTTCGGCATTTAACTTTCCGGTTGCAGTTTGGTCGTGGAACACGGCTTTGGCATGGATTTCCGGAGATGTTTGTGTTTGGAAGCCTTCTGAAAAAACACCTCTTTGCGGAATTGCCTGTCAGAACATTATCGCTCAGGTGATCAAAGAAAATAATTTACCGGAAGGAATCTCTTGTTTGATCAATGGCGACTATAAAATTGGAGAATTAATGACAGCAGATACGAGAGTACCATTAGTTTCGGCTACAGGCTCAACCCGTATGGGGAAAATTGTAGCGCAGGCTGTTGCCGGACGTTTAGGGAAATCATTGTTAGAGTTAGGGGGAAATAATGCGATCATCGTTACTCCGGATGCCGATATTAAAATGACCGTTATTGGTGCTGTTTTCGGAGCTGTGGGTACAGCGGGACAACGTTGTACATCGACAAGACGATTAATCATTCACGAAAGTATTTACGATAAAGTAAAGGATGCCTTGGTTGCTGCTTATAAACAACTAAGAATTGGTAACCCATTAGACGAGAACAATCACGTTGGACCACTTATTGACACGCATGCAGTTGAAATGTATGCACTTGCTTTGAACAAAGTGGTTGCCGAAGGAGGGAAAGTATTAGTAGAAGGCGGAGTCCTTTCGGGAGAAGGTTACGAAAGCGGCTGTTACGTAAAACCTGCAATTGCCGAAGCTCAGAATTCATTTGAAATTGTGCAGCACGAGACATTTGCTCCAGTGTTGTATCTGATTAAATATTCAGGAGAAGTGGATAACGCTATCGATCTTCAAAATGGAGTTGCACAGGGATTATCATCGGCTATTATGACCAATAATTTGCGTGAAGCAGAAAGATTTTTATCAGTAGTGGGTTCTGATTGCGGAATTGCGAATGTAAATATCGGAACTTCAGGTGCAGAAATTGGAGGTGCTTTTGGTGGAGAAAAAGAAACCGGAGGTGGCCGTGAGTCAGGATCTGATGCCTGGAAAATTTACATGCGTCGTCAGACCAATACAATCAATTATACAACGAGTCTGCCTTTGGCACAAGGAATTAAATTTGATTTGTAGAATTCGTTTTTAATAACAGTTATAAAGTACAAAAGGCTTCCAAATTTGGAAGCCTTTTTGAATTTTAAGCTATTGAGTGCTTTATTTTTTTAGAACAGTTTGGTTGAACGAGCCTTCATTAGTATAAACTTTTACTAGGTAGGTACCCGAAATTAAATTACTTACATCAATGCTTTCCACATTTTTGCCTACACTTTTTACTAAAGTTCCCGACATATTGTATACCTGAACTTTTTCTATACTTTGCGCTGATTCGGAGAAGTATAAAACATTTGAAGCCGGATTTGGATATACAATCACCTTTGAAGCTTTTGATTCTGCAGGAATTTCAGCTGTTTGTGTTGTTCTTAGCGTACTTGCGCTATTGTATTCTGTACTGATGTAGAACAAATTGGCAACAGAACCTTTTGTAATGGTGTTGGATCCTGCAGGAATTGAAGCCGTCACCCTTCCGGCTGATGCAGTGTATGAGACATTATTTACTTTGATCGTTCCGGTAAAGTTAGAGTCGAAAACCAAGGTTAATGTTGAAGGACTCGTAGTAGTATAGGTAATGGTAGTATTTGATTCTATTTTGAGACGTGCTGTAAGAGTTAATCCCGCATAGGTTACTGATCCGTTAGTTGAATTCATATTTCCGGTAATAGTGTAAAATGAACTTGTTTTTCCGGATGTTGTAAAGTTATGAATCTCATCTCCGGCAGGTGTTCCGGTAGTAACAGTAATAGTTCCTGAACCTGTTGCTGGAGTTCCGGTTCCGGTTGTAGCTATCGAATACGACACGTTAGCACTTGGAGTTCCTGTAATGGTGATCGTTTTGGCACTGGTATTTTTTACAAAACTAATTCCTGAAGCAGGCAATCCTGTAATTGTTGCATCTGTTGCATTTCCTCCCCAGGTGAAAACAATTGTTGCAATTGCGGTTCCGCTGGCAACTGTTTGACTGTTATTGTTTGTAGATGTCAGTGTTTGCGTCCCGGCTGTGGTTACCGTAATGGTTCCTGAGCCAGTTGCCGGAGTTCCTTTTCCGGTAGTGGCGATAGAGTAAGAAACAGTAGCGGTTGGAGTTCCGGTAATAGTAATGGTTTTGGCGCTGGTATTTTTTACAAAACTAATTCCTGACGCCGGAAGTCCGGTAACCGTTGCATCTGTTGCGTCGCCTCCCCAAGTGTAAACAATCGTTCCGATAGCAGTACCGCTGGTTACAGTTTGATTGTTATTGGCAGTTGCCGTTAGGGTTTGAGAACTTGTAGGCGGATTGCCTTCTCCCTGAACAGCCACTAAAGTTCCGGTGTAATTGGTAAGTGCCGATTTCAGTGCCGTGATTACAAGTGAAGAGGTGTCATCTACACTATTATCAAAAGTCCATTTTAAATCGCCTCCCGAAACACGTCCGGCGTATTGAGTTACTTTTGTTTTAGCAGTCGCCGGTTGTTCGAGGATTAAATTTTTAACGTATAGTGCAGCATCAGTATCAAAGTTATTGTAGGTATTGGCTCCCGATTTTGATTTAACAGCGCTGCTTACTGTTTCACCTCTTGTCGTGGCAACATAAGCATCAAAGTCGGTTGTTGAGCTAATTTTTCCTGAAATATTGTATAACGGATTAGGATCGTTATAAGCAACGAAACGCATGCTATTCGTTCCGTTTGAAGCATCAAAGGTATTGTTGAAAGCTTTAATTGATCCTCCGGTTTCCCCTGAGAAAGTTCCCATAGTTCCGGCATTGTTTACCTGATTGGCTTCGTCCCAGATATCAGTACCCTGCAAAGAAGTTAACATGGGGTGTTTGCTGTTGCGGAAGTAATTTCCTTCTATGAATAACGAAGATCCTAATGTAGACCCCGAACCGTATTTGGCTACACCATCAAAATAATTGTTGTAAATGTGAGCGGAATAATAGCGCACACGAGGATGACGCGAATCAGAATGATCGAACCAGTTGTGGTGATAGGTGATGTACAAACCACTTGTAGTGCCTTCGCTTAGACCCAAAAGACTTGCTTTTCCGTTGTCCCAAAAGTGATTGTATGACAGGGTAATGTAAGTTGATGTTTTATTGTCTAAAGCTCCGTCTCCCTTAATTTGATCAGCATCGCTTCCTGCATTTCCATAAAATAAATCGCAGTTGTGTACCCAAACGTGGTCATTGTCTTGTTGCATACCAACATTGTCACCCGCGGTACTGTTACAGTTCATAAGACCAAGATTGCTTACCTCTATGTTCGATGCCGATTTCAAACGTATGCCCCAGCCATTGGCAACAGCATCATTTCCTATTCCTTCGATCGTAAGGTAACTGGCTGCATTGTTGGCATTTTCAATAACAACATCTCCGCCTTCCATCACAGACATGTCGGTAATATTTCCAATTAAACGAATGATAAACGGACGTGTATCTTTTCCTTTTTTGATGGCATACAATATATTTTGTAAACCAACACAAGGATTTGCACTGGCTCCGGTGATATTCATCGAAATAGTGTTTTTGGTATTTTGCGTGATGTATAAAATAACCGCATTGTCTTTCGGAGTTCCGTCAGCTTTGTATCCTCCCGGAACGCGTCCGCCCTCAAAAGCAAATCCATTACGATCATGGGCAGCAACGGTTAACGAACCTGTTGTTGAACCAGTACCTTCTGCACCCGAAATGACTGGTTTGATCTTAACGGTGTAAGATCCCGCTTTTAGACCCGGAATGTCTGCACGAAAATAACTTCCGTAACTTCTGATCAATTGGTCGTCAATTTTTTTATCGGTAACTCCATTACCGGAATAATACACATTGTAGGTTTGTGCATTGCTTACAGGTTGCCATTTAATAAATGCCGATTCAAGCCAGCCTGAGGATTCGGTAATCTGTACTTGTTGTGCCCATAGGGGTACTGTAAGTAGTAAAAGCAGGTGAATGAGTAGGTTTTTTTTCATAATTGTGGTTTTTTGGTTAATAAAGTTTTTTGTGATTTTTTGGGTATTGCTTCAATAAACAAATTTGTAATCGATTACACAAAAATATGTTATTTTTCGATATGTGTAAAATATTTGTTATAAAAAAGTAAAAATGATAAAAAATTATACTTTTGAATAGTGATAATGTAATAAATTGCATTAATTGTAATTTATTACATAAATACGATAGGTTTTGTGAAGTAGCATTTTTATTGCATTTAAGAGTATAATGGAGAGAAGAAACCGAATGCAATAAAACCAAAATATAGAATTATAACATTTTGAGTAATTTATGTTATAGCGATAAAAAAGTCGTGTTTTGTGATTTAAAAGTCATCTTTTCTACAGCCGTTCATCCCTTTTGAGATGGAAAAAGGAAGTAGTAGAGAAAGGGTGTCTGTGAATTTCCGGAGTATTGATTAGATTGAAGTTTTAAAGCAGGCTGAAAGCTTAAAACAGTAGTATAGTGTTAACATGGAGTGGGCATTAGCCTGAGGGGTAAGAGCATAAAAAAAAGCCTTTTGAATATTTCAAAAGGCTTTGGTTATGAGAAAAAGAAAGAATTAATCTTTGCTTGATAATTTTGATAATAGTCGTAAGAATTCAATGTACAACCAAACTAGTGTGATAATTAGTCCCATTGCGCCATACCATTCCATGAATTTTGGCATTCTTTGCTGTACTCCTTTTTCGATCTGATCAAAGTCTAAGAATAAGTTTAACGCAGCAATAATAATCACAAAAACGCTAATTCCGATACTCATCATGGAGTTTCCGTAATGAACAGGAGTCCAGCTTGTGAATAAAGAGACTAACCATGAAATTAAATAATAAGTAGCAATTGCTAATGTTGCCGCAACAACAACTGACTTAAATTGCTCCGTTACTTTTACGATTCTGAATTTATATAAACCAAGGCATACTAAAAAAGTAACCAGAGTTGCTCCAACGGCGTTAATTACAATTCCGGGATATTTGGCTTCAAAGATGGCTGAAATTCCTCCAATGAATAGTCCCTCAAATAAAGCATAACCAGGAGCTAAATAAGGAGAAGCCTGAGGTTTGA
Organism: Flavobacterium lipolyticum; assembly: GCF_020905335.1. Classification (NCBI taxonomy): domain Bacteria; kingdom Pseudomonadati; phylum Bacteroidota; class Flavobacteriia; order Flavobacteriales; family Flavobacteriaceae; genus Flavobacterium; species Flavobacterium lipolyticum. The sequence continues at coordinate 2,087,527 of NZ_JAJJMN010000001.1, forward strand.
AGGCTGAAATTACAACTAAAATTAGTCCAATGATGGCACCACCAATAGCTGGCAGCATCACATTCATCCCATTAAATGCCATCCACCACGTTACCATGGCCGATCCGCATAAAATTAAAAACAAGATAGCCGTTTTGTTGATTGTACCCGATAAAGTCATCTCCTGATTGTAGTCGATAATTTGTGCCTGATGTACTTCTTCAGCTTTTGAAACAGCATTAGAGGAGAAACGCTTGTTGCTTAAAAATGGATTTTTTGAATTGAAGTTCATAATGTAATTGGTTTTAAAAACTCATCAAATATAATCGATATTTTTTGATGTGCCTTGATTCCTATGGAATTTTTAACAGTTTGGGGACGATTGTTTTGAAGCTTTATTCCTGTAAATAAAAAAGCCGTCAATGAAAATTGACGGCTCGTATCTTGATGTTGAAATTTTTATTTTAAAAGATCTAAAACTAAAGAAGGGAATAAACCTAAAGCAATGTTTAAAGCAATTGAAATTACTGCAACCGCATAAATAAGGAAAGGTTTTCCTGTACGTTCCTGATTCGGCTCTTTAGAGTACATCGCTAAGATTAGTTTGAAATAATATCCAACACTAATAATGGAGTTGATAACCGCTACAATTACTAAAGCAATGTATCCTGCCTGAATGGTTTGGTTAAACAAGAATAACTTAGCGAAGAAACCGGAGAAAATAGGAATACCAGCCATAGACAATAGCGAACCTGTAAGGATTGCTGCCAATAGAGGATTTGTTTTTCCTAAACCATGGAAATTGGTAATATCTTCGTTATCCTGATTTTTACATACGTATAAAACAACACTGAATGCAGCGATTCCGGCCAATGCATACGCAGCTGTGTAATACAATAAAACACCTGCTGAGGTTGCTATCGTTAGCAAAGTCATTAACATAAAACCGGCATGCGAGATTCCTGAGAATGCCAGCATACGTTTTACATTTACCTGACGCAATGCCATTATATTTCCAACCGTCATAGAAGCGATTGAAACGATTACAACAATAGTTTCAAAAGTTCCTAAAAGATCCTGATTGTCTAGTGATGGAATGAAATTCAATGCAGAAACCAATTTATAAAGCGTAGCGATTGCTACAACTTTTGCCAAAGTACTCATTAAAGCAGTAGTCAACGCAGGAGAACCTTCGTAAACATCCGGAGCCCAGAAATGAAAAGGAACCGCTGCTACTTTGAACAACATACCAATAATCATCAAAATCATTCCGATTGGAAACCAGATTGGCAATTCGGCAGATAAAGAGATTTCATGGATTTCAGCTACATCAAAAGTTCCCATCGCTCCGTAAATCAAACAGATTCCGAATAAAATGATTCCTGATGCAAAAGATCCCATTAAGAAATATTTCATACCAGCCTCATTACTTTTCAAGTTCAAACGATCACTTGCTGCCAAAACGTAAAGAGCAATTGATAGAATTTCAATTCCTAAGAAAAACATCGCTAAGTTTCCGAAAGAAACCATAGCCACTCCACCGGCTAATAAAAATACTTTGATCGCAACGAAATCGGAGATTTTGGTTGGATGATTTTCGTAAAAATTATGACTTAATGCTACCAGGAAAATGGTCAACACAATAAACAACGATGAAAATGTCACAGAGAACTTACTCACTGTAATCATATTGTTATAGTAACTTGCTGTTGATCCGAATTCGTAAAAGTTAAGTGCCAAAACACCTAGTAAACCAATGATGGTAATAGGAACAATGGCCTTTCTTAAATTAAGAATTTCAAACAATAGGCAGAAAATACCCAATCCTGTTATAGCTATTAATGTATTCATTTTTGTTTTTTTGATTTAGGAAATCTAAAACTAATGATGCCCTAATTTATTTTTATTTAAAATATTTTTTAATTTTTTTACAGTGTTTAACTTTTTAAGTTTCTAAATCAATCTGAAATCAAAAATCGTTAATCCGTATTCTAAAATCTTAGTTTTTATGGATAACGTTCAGAATCGTTTCTAAACTTGGTGTAATCAAATCTGTAATTGGTTTTGGATAGAATCCGAAGAAAATCAACACTGCAATAATCGCTACTAATGAAATTCCTTCATTAACAGAAACGTCAGCAAAAGTTTTCGAATTGGTTTCTCCCAACATTACATTTTGAAACATTTTAAGCATATAATAAGCTCCTAAAATAATAGTAGTTCCGCCTAAAACAGCAAACCAGATATTAATTTGAGAAAGACTATACAGAACAGTAAATTCTCCAACAAAGTTAAAAGTACTTGGTAAAGCAACAGAAGCCAATACCAAAATTAAAAACATAGAGGTGAATTTTGGAGATTGTGTACGAATACCGCCTAATTGTGAAATTTCTCTGGTTTCATATCTTCTGAAGATAATTTCGGCTGCATAGAACAAACCTACTACTACAAAACCGTGAGCAATCATTTGCAATACAGCTCCACGTAAACCATCAATAGTTAGGGTGTAAGTTCCTGCAGCAATTAAACCAACGTGCGCCAAAGAAGAGTAAGCCAATAATTTCTTTAAGTCTTTTTGTCTTAAAGCTACAATTGATCCGTAAATCACACCCGCAATTCCAAGAGCAATAAAGATGTTCATGTATTCTTTTGCTGCCAATGGTGCAAGTGGCAATTGCCAACGAATAACACTGTACAATCCCATCTTTAACATGATACCGGATAAAAGCATTGTTCCAACCGTTGGTGCTTTTTGGTACACATTTGCCTGCCAGGTATGGAAAGGAATGATTGGAATTTTAATAGCATAAGCAAGGAAGAAAGCTAAGAATATCCATAATTGCTCGCAAGCTGATAAATTTAATTTGTACAAATCTTCGATTAAGAAGCTTCCGGCTTTCTGATACAAGTAGATAAAAGCAACTAACATGAACAAGGAACCTGCCAGGGTGTAGATAAAGAATTTAACTACTGCTTTTCTGCGTTCTTCGGCATCACCATTCCCCCAAATAAGGGCAATAAAGTAGATTGGAATAAGCGCCAACTCCCAGAAAATATAGTATAAAAGACCGTCTGCTGCCAGGAATGTTCCTGTCATAGCAAAGGCCATAAATAAAATTAGAGCATAAAAACCTTTGGCATTTTTGTATTCGTTACCAAAAGAAGAAAATATAATAATTGGCGTTAAAGCTACAGTAAGCAAAAGCATCGCCATACCTAAACCATCTGCGTTTAAAGCAAATGAAATTTTTGGCTGAGTAATCCAGGTATTGATCAGGCTGATATTCTCACCAGCTGAAAAATGATTTAATAAAACAATTGAACAACCTAAAGCCGCCAAACTAAAGAACAAAGCTACTTTTGATGCTAGTTTGTCACCAACAAAATAAGTGGCAAATGCACCAATTAGAAGAATAATTAATATAAGAGAAACGTTCATAGTTGTAAAATTATTTAGCTAAAAATATATAGGAAACAATGGCACAAAGCCCTAAAACAAATGCAAAAAGATATAATCCGATACTTCCGTTTTGTAATTTTTTACCTTGAAAAGCCAATTCGTTGGCTACTTTTCCTAATCCAAAAACAAGGGCAGACAGACCAGTTTCGATATAGTCTCTGAAAAATTTTGATAATGCATTAACAGGACGAACGAATACTGCATCGTAAGCTTCGTCTACATAATATTTGTTGTACAATACTTTGGTCAAACCGCTAATGTTTTCATCCGCTTCCGGAACATTATCCTGTTTGAAGTATTTCACATAAGCAATTAAAATACCTAATAATCCACCCAAAACAGCAACACCCATTAACGTGTATTCTGTGGTACCTAAATGGTGCTCTTCACCTGCAACTTTTGTGAAAAGAGGGGCTAGATAACCATTTAACCAGCTGTTTCCAGGTAAACTGATCAATCCTCCAAAAGTAGCCAGAATAGCTAAAATCACTAAAGGGAAAGTAATCAATCCGTCACTTTCATGTAAGTGGTGTTTTTGCTCTTCGGTTCCTCTGAAATCTTTAAAGAAAGTAAGGAACATCAATCTGAACATATAAAAGGCTGTCATGATCGAAGCAATAGATCCTACTACATAAAGAGGAATATTGTGATGGAAAGCCGTTAATAAAATTTCGTCTTTAGAGAAGAAACCGGAGAAAAACGGAACACCTGAAATGGCTAATGATGAAATTAACATCGTCCAGAAAGTGATAGGCATCGCTTTACGCAAACCACCCATTTTACGCATATCCTGCTCTCCGTGTAAACCGTGAATTACAGATCCTGAACCTAAGAATAAACAAGCTTTGAAGAAAGCGTGTGTGATTACGTGAAAAACAGCTACTTCATAAGCACCAAATCCTAAGGCTAAAAACATTAAACCTAATTGAGAAACGGTAGAGTAGGCCAATACTTTTTTAATATCGGTCTGAACCAAACCAATTGTTGCAGCAACTAATGAAGTTACAGCTCCAATAACAGCAATAACCGACTGAACGTCCGGAGCTAAATCAAATACAAAGTTCAAACGGGTAATCATAAAGATACCGGCGGTTACCATTGTCGCAGCGTGAATCAATGCCGAAACCGGAGTTGGTCCTGCCATCGCATCTGGCAACCAGGTGTATAATGGAATTTGTGCTGATTTACCACAAGCTCCAATAAACAAACATAAAGCAGCTAATGAAAGCAATGGGATATTTAAGTTCGATGCTCCTGCGATTGCCGTTTTTAAAGTAGCATAATCTAAAGTAGAGAACATAGCACCTAGTATGAACATTCCGATTAATAAACCTAAATCTCCAATTCGGTTCATGATGAAAGCTTTTTTCGCAGCATCATTGTAATCCTGGTTTTTGTGCCAGAATCCAATTAATAAGTACGAACAAAGTCCAACACCTTCCCAACCGATGAATAAAACTAACAAGTTACTTCCTATTACAAGAGTAATCATGAAGAAAACGAACAGATTCAAATAAGCAAAAAACTTGTGCATATTTTCATCGTCGTGCATGTAGCTGATAGAGTATAAATGTATCAATGATCCAATACCGGTTACGAAAAGCAACCAAAGTAAAGACAACTGATCTAGTAAAAATCCAAGATTGATCTTTAAATTACTAATTTGAATCCAGTCAAATAAAGTAACCTGAAGCGCTTGTTTGGTTTGGCTCACCTGATTGAAAAAGAAAAGGGTAACAGCAAAAGAAACCACTACAGCAGCAGTTCCGATGATTCCTGAAACGGTTTTTCCTAAGCTCTTGCCAAAGAAAACATTGATTAAAAATCCTAAAAAAGGAGATAAAACTAAAAGTAAAGCTAAATTGGTATCCATTTTTATTTATCCTTTTAAATTTTTTAAATTATCGATACTAATCGAACCTAAATTTCTAAAGATCGAAACTAAAATAGCCAATCCAACTGCGACTTCTGCTGCAGCAACTGCCATCGAAAAGAATACAAAGACTTGTCCCTGCGCGTCCTGATGGTAAGTTGAAAAAGCAACAAATAAAAGGTTAACAGCATTCAACATGATTTCGATAGACATGAAAACGATAATAGCGTTTCGTCTGTACAATACACCAAAAATACCAATACAGAAAAGTACAACACTCAAAAAGATGTAATTTTCAATACCTATTTGATTTAATATATTACCCATTATTTATTTAATTTTTCTTTTTTAGACAATAATACAGTTCCAATCATGGCTACTAAAAGCAAGATCGAAGCAAATTCGAACGGAACCATATATTCGTTCAGTAATATTTTACCCAATACTTTGATTGATTGGAAATCTTCACCCGTTGAGTCGTATTCGCCAACAATTGGTTTAGAGTTGATAAAAATGGCAATTAATACGATGCAGATCAAACAGAAAGAAACAATGGCGCCCAAACGAGTAATTCTGGGACGGTGTACTTCTTTTTGTTCGTTCAGGTTCATCAACATGATCGTAAACAGGAACAGAATCATAATCGCTCCCGAATAGACTATAATGTGTACGATAGCCAAAAATTGAGAGTTTAATAGTAAATAATGACCGGCAATAGAGAAAAAACAAATCACTAAGTAAATAGCACTATGAATTGGGTTTCTGCTAAAAATAGTCAGGAAAGCGGTAATCACCGTAATAAACGCTAAGAAACAAAATATAATTTGTACAGTTGTTGCGTGTGCAAAATCGGGAATATGTATCATTTAGTTAGCATTATTAAGTTGGGCATTTTTGATAGCCACATCAAGAGGCATCACTAATCTGTCTTTTCCAAAAATGAAATCTTCTCTTTCATAGCTTGAAGGTACCAAAACTTTTGAAGTCGTCAGGTAAATGGCGTCTTTCGGGCAGGCTTCTTCACATAAACCACAGAAAATGCAACGTAACATATTGATTTCATAGATTGAAGCATATTTTTCTTCTCTGTACAAATGTTTTTCATCTGCTTTACGCTCAGCGGCTTTCATTGTGATCGCTTCTGCAGGGCATGATAAAGCACATAATCCGCAGGCAGTACAGTTTTCACGACCTTGTTCATCACGTTTCAATTGGTGCTGACCACGATAAACCGGACTCATTTCACGTACTTGTTCAGGATAGTGAATGGTCACCTTTTTTCTGAATAAGTGTTTAAGCGTGATAAACAATCCTTTTACAATCGCCACAAGATACAATCGTTCCATAAAAGTCATCTCCTTGTTAGAGACCACCTTTTTTCTACCCGATAATGATATAGTTTCTATTGACATTTTTTAATGTATGATTTACGATTCACTATTTGTATGATACAAATTAAATCTGTTTTATTTTTCTTTTCAAGCTAATCCTGCTATCCGCTGTATCTTTTGTGTTCGCCGCGGCGGACACAAAAGGATGCCGCTGCTATCAGGGCTAGGGCATTACGGTTTTTAGAATCCTAAAGCTGCTGCGATATCGTGTCTTAATATTACAGCACCCGTAATCATAATGTTAATAATGGAAAGCGGAATTAAAATTCTCCATCCTAAATTCATTAATTGATCGTATCTGAATCTTGGAATCGTCCAACGTACCCACATATAGAAAAAGATGAAGAAGCATATTTTAACAAACAATACCGCGATACCTAAGATATTTCCTGCGTTCACCCCTACATTATCAACCATCCATTGCATTCCGGGATAATTGTATCCACCAAAGAACAATACCGAGATAATAGTGGCTGAGATGAACATACTCGCATATTCAGCAAACAAATAGAATCCCATTTTCATCGATGAATATTCCGTATGGTAACCTCCAATTAATTCGTTTTCACATTCTGCTAAGTCAAAAGGAGTTCTGTTCGTTTCAGCGAAAGAGCAAATTAAGAAGATTAGAAAAGATAACGGCTGGTAAAAAACATTCCAGTTCATTCCTTGTTGTTGTAAGGAAATTTCTTTTAAGCTTAAAGTTCCGGTCATCATCAATAAAGCAATCATCGATAATCCCATGGCAACTTCATAAGAAACCATTTGTGAAGCTGCACGAACAGCTCCCATCAAAGAGAATTTATTGTTAGAAGCCCATCCACCAATCATGATACCATAAACTCCAACAGAAAGAACACCAAAAATATATAATAACGCAATATTGATGTCAGTCGCCTGTAAATAAACATCACGGCCAAAAACATGTAATTTGTCTCCCCAAGGAATAACAGCACTGGTCATTAAAGCCGTACTCATTGCGATTCCGGGCCCTACGATAAATAAAAATTTATTTGGTGTATTGGGGAAAAACTCCTCTTTCGAGAATAATTTCATACCATCTGCAAGAGGTTGTAATAATCCTCCCCATCCGGCACGGTTTGGTCCTACACGGTCCTGTAAAAAAGCAGCAACTTTACGTTCAGCCCAGGTAGAATACATTGCCATAATCATAGTAATCGCAAAAACGACAACAATAACGACACTTTTTTCTATAATAAATGCACTTTCCATTTCTTAAGATTTTTTATCATTAGTAATTAATGGAATTGCTGCCATACTAATTTTTTTACGATCAATATCTCTACCTAAAAGGATATTTTTCTCTGTATCGATTTCAACTTTCTCTAATTTTTGAGTGTAGTTGTTTTGGTTGATTACAGAATCTTTTTCAAATTCTCTTGGTCCTTCAATTACCCAGTCGCTTACATTTTTATGATCGAAACGACAGCTGTTGCAAATGAATTCTTCTACTTCATGGTACTCGTCTTTACGACCGGTAACACGTTGAATTTCTCCTCCAAACATCCATACGGTTGTTTTACCACAACATCCCGGAGTTGTACATTCTCTGTGAGCGTTGAAAGGTTTGTTGAACCATACTCTGGATTTGAAACGGAAAGTTTTATCGGTTAAAGCTCCAACCGGACAAACGTCGATCATGTTTCCTGAGAATTCATTGTCGATTGCTTTAGAAATTCCGGTTGAAATATTAGCATGATCTCCACGGTCTAATACTCCGTGAACTCTGTTGTCTGTCAATTGATCTGCAACTTGTACACATCTTTGACATAAGATACAACGGTTCATATGCAGTTGAATATTCGGACCGATATCTTCCGGTTCGAACGTTCTTTTTTCTTCAATAAAACGTGATTTCGGATTTCCGTGCTCAAAACTTAAGTTCTGAAGATCACATTCTCCTGCCTGATCACAAATAGGACAATCCAGCGGGTGGTTGATCAATAAAAACTCTGTTACCGATTTACGGGCTTCTGTTACACGATCAGAAGATTTACTGTTTACTTCCATTCCGTCCATACATCCTGTTACGCAAGATGCCATTAATTTTGGCATTGGTCTTGGGTCAGCCTCACTACCTTTCGAAACTTCAACTAAACAACAACGGCATTTTCCACCGCTGCCTTTTAATTTTGAGTAATAACACATGGCTGGCGGAACTAAATCTCCACCAATCATACGTGCAGCCTGCAGGATTGTTGTTCCTGGCTCTACGTCTATACTTTGACCGTCTATGGTTACTTTCATCTCTTACTTTTGTTTTTTTAGTTTCAGGTTTTAGGTTCCAGGCTTTCACTTGAAACTAAAAAACTTGAAACTTTAAACTATATTTTTAAACTGTTTGTTTGCCTACTAAATGCTTCACTTGTGAGAAAGGTTCAGCTACAAAGTGATCTCTATTCTTAATTTTTTCCGGGAAACGAACGTGATATTCAAATTCATCTCTAAAGTGGCGAATTGCTGCGGCTACCGGCCATGAGGCTGCGTCACCAAGTGGACAAATCGTATTTCCTTCGATTTTACTTTGAATGCTCCACAATAATTCGATATCCTCTTCACGGCCCTGACCGTTTTCAATTCTCCATAATATTTTTTCTAACCAACCTGTTCCTTCACGGCAAGGCGTACATTGTCCGCAAGATTCATGGTGGTAAAAACGGGCGAAATTCCAGGTATTACGAACCACACAAGCGGTGTCGTTGTACACAATAAATCCTCCGGAACCTAACATTGATCCGGTAGCAAAACCACCATCACTTAAAGATTCGTAAGTCATTAAACGGTCTTCACCGTTTGCTGTTTTAAAAATTAATTCAGCAGGTAAAATTGGCACTGAAGATCCTCCCGGAACAAACGCTTTTAAAGGTCTGCTAGAAGACATTCCCCCTAAGTACTCATCAGAATTCATGAATTCGTCAACACTTAACCCCAATTCAATTTCATAAACTCCCGGGTTTTTAATGTGTCCTGAAGCCGAAATCAATTTAGTTCCTGTAGAACGTCCAATACCTATTTTTGCATAATCGTCACCAGAATTGTTTACGATCCAAGGCACAGTAGCGATAGTTTCTACGTTGTTTACCACTGTTGGATTGGCCCAAAGTCCTGAAACCGCCGGGAAAGGTGGTTTAATACGAGGATTTCCTCTTTTACCTTCCAGAGATTCGATAAGTGCAGTTTCTTCTCCGCAAATATAAGCTCCGGCTCCACAGTGAACGTGTAACTCTAAATCGTAACCTGTACCTAATATGTTTTTTCCTAACCAACCGGCTGCTTTAGCTTCGGCGATGGCTCTTTCTAAAATTTTGAAAACCCACATATATTCTCCACGAATGTAGATATAAGACAGGTTAGCGCCTAAGGCATAACTTGAGGTAATCATTCCTTCAATCAATAGGTGAGGAATAAATTCCATCAAATAACGATCTTTGAAAGTTCCCGGTTCAGACTCGTCGGCATTGCAAACTAAATGTCTTGGTTTTCCTGATTTTTTATCAATAAAACTCCATTTCATTCCAGCAGGGAAACCTGCACCACCACGACCACGTAATCCTGATTTTTTTACTTCTTCAGTAACTTCATCCGGTGTAAGTGTTTTTAAAGCTTTTTCTACAGAGGAATATCCACCATTTTGGCGGTATACTTCGTAGGTTTTAATACCCGGAATGTTGATTTTATCTAATAATATTTTCTGTGACATCTTATTTTAAAAATTGGTCTAAAAATCCTTTTAAAGGCTTTAAATGTTCATTTGTAGTTGTATCTAAATTCCACATTTCTGATAAATACTCATTATTTTTATTCCTTATACTTGAATAAAGATCTTTATATACTATAATTTTCCCCTTCTTACTAGATGGAATTGTTGCGTCGGCATTTCTATCATTTACGATGCAGGAAATAAAATCATCCCAGCATGGGGTTATATTTTTATTAAATGATAATTCTAACAATTGTTCTAAATTATGACTTTCATTATTATTGAAAGGTAGATAAAATCGATTAATTGTGGTTTTTTTTCCATTTAGCCAATCTTGAATATCTTTTTCTTTTTTGGAAATATTATCACTTTTATCTTCATCTGCATCAAATAAAGAGATAAATTTTATGTTTTCATTCTCTGCTTTAAGCTTTATAAAAAAATTTGAATTTATCTGATTTTTTAATTTTGCCCATCCACCAGTATTTTCAGTTTCTGTACTTCCCTTATTTGTGTCAGCAACAACAATTTTTTTGTTACCAACCGTAATTTCATATTCCTTCTCTGTAACATACTTTTGTTTTTTAATGTCAGAGTCACAATAATTTTTTAATATAAAATCTCTAAAGAATGAAACATCATTCTTGTCTTCTACCAAAAGAACTACATCAATCATATATCTTTTCTCCTCTAAATGGTAAATTTTTAATTGAGTACTCTATGTTTTCAAAACCAGAAACAGTTCCAGAGAAAACGGTTTCTTTTGATTGAAAAAGTTCAATTAATCTTATATCGTTTTGAATCGTTTCGTTCAATTCTTTCGAAGCTTGAAAAAAAGCTTCTGAGCATTCTTTAGAATGCGTTGTGGCGAAAAGTTGAATGTTTAATTCCTTACAAAGCTGAATAACAATTTTCCAAAGTTCTACTAGTTTTGTATGGTGAATCCCAGTATCTATTTCGTCAATAATAATTTTATTATAATCGCTGGACAATAATAAAATAGTTATGTAAATACTTCGGACAAATCCTTCTCCGTATTCTCTTATATTGTGAAACTCATCTCTTTCGGTTGTTTTAATCATTAAGCTTTTGAAAGAAAGCAGATTTATTTCTGAACTTTGAAATTCAGTAATTTCTATATTTGGAAATAATTTTAAAATTATCTCTGAAATTTTAACGCCTAAATTTAATTTTACAAAAATCTGCTCATAATGTTTGCCTAAAAACTTTTCTAATTCATCATTAAGCATTAATGAAGGAATACTAGGTATTTTGCTATTTTCGGGTTTGTTGATGAAGTTTTCGTAATAAGTGGATGTTAGGTCTAGTAAAAACTTTACATCATCATTATTTTTAAAAACTATCCAGTTTTTTGATTTCTTTCTTATACCATCATAATCAAATAAACTAACCTTATCTGTGAAATTTTTTAAATCTTCTTTTGAAGTCTTATGTATTTCTTCAAATATGTTTTCAATTGAATATCTGTCCTCATTTATCTGAAAACTGATAGGTCGTTTTTTGTTTTTCTGGTAAAAAGTAAAAGTATTGCTCTCAAAATTTAACTCTTTGTTTTCTTCATTTAAGAGTATGAATAAATTGGGAATTAGTCTTCTTTTAATTAATAATTCATGAAACCAATTGATTGTGTTTTTTGGTCTTTTATCAAACAGCAAAGCCTCCAGTAGACAAGTTTTACCGACATTGTTATCTCCAACAATCAAATTAAATTGCCCAATATCTTGTATCTCAAGAGAGTCAAACTTCTTGAAATTTTCGATTTTGAAATATGTTAAATGATTGTTTTGCACTTTTATTTATCGTGTAATATTATTTTATCCTCTCTGCAATCAGCGATTAACTGATCTATTTTTTCTTCTGTCAATTTTTCTTTGTAGAAATCTCCCAACTGCATCATCGGAGCGTATCCGCAAGCGCCTAAACATTCTACACCGGCAATGGTAAACATTCCATCAGGAGTTGTTTCTCCCATTTTAATGCCTAATTTTTCAGAAGTATAATCCATTAAATTTTCAGCACCGTTTAAACAACAACAAGAAGTCTGGCAAAATTCGAACATGTATTTTCCAATTGGTTTTTGGTTGTACATGGTATAAAAAGTAACCACTTCGTAAACCTCAATTGGTTTGATGTGCAAAATTTCGGCAACTTTATCCTGTAACTCTGTACTCAACCAGTTGTCATGAGCGTCCTGTACTTCGTGCAAAACGGGTAACAAAGCCGATTTTCTTTTGTCCTCAGGATAATGACTGATCAATTCATTGATGCGGGACATCAATGCTTCGGTCATGTTTATTTCTTGTTTGTAATGTTTTCGTTCCATTTTTATTTTAGATTTTAGATTTTGGATTTCAGATTTTTTCAATCTTTGTCCATTAATCCATATTCTGCAATCTTTTTTAATTTTAGATTTCTGATTTTAGATTTTAGATTTTTCAATCTACAACCTGCAATCTAAAATCTACAATATCTTTACGCGTCTAATTCTCCTGCAATTACATTTAAACTGGATAGAATAACAATTGCATCCGAAAGTAAAGATCCTTTAATCATATCCGGATAAGCCTGGTAATAAATAAAACAAGGTCTTCTGAAATGTAATCGGTATGGCGTTCGGCTTCCGTCTGTAACCAAATAGAATCCTATTTCTCCATTTCCTCCTTCAACCGGGTGGTAAATTTCTGCAACCGGTACAGGAACTTCTCCCATTACAATCTTAAAGTGATAAATTAAAGATTCCATCGAAGTGTAAACATCTTCTTTTGGAGGAAGGTAGTAATCCGGAACTTCTGCATGGTATTCGTTTCCTGCCGGCATTTTAGCCAAAGCCTGACGAATAATGCTTAAACTCTCCCAAACTTCAGCATTACGAACACAGAAACGATCATAAGTATCACCTGATTTTCCAACAGGAACAACAAAATCAAAATCTTCGTAAGAGGAGTAAGGTTGTGCTACACGAACGTCATAATCAACTCCTGCAGCGCGTAAGTTTGGACCAGTAAATCCGTAAGCCATTGCCTGTTCTGCTGAGATAGCACCAACGTTTACGGTTCTGTCAAGGAAAATTCTGTTTCTTTCGAATAAGTTAACAAACTCTTGCCAGGCAACAGGGAATTCTTCTAAAAAGACGTCTAGTTTGCGGAAAGCTTCAGGCGACCAGTCTCTTTCGAAACCACCAATTCTTCCCATATTGGTTGTTAAACGAGCTCCACAAATTTCTTCGTAAATCTCATAAACTTTTTCTCTAAATTGAAAAACGTACAAGAAACCAGTATAAGCACCAGTATCTACACCCAGGATTGAGTTACAGATTAAGTGATCTGTAATACGGGCCAGCTCCATTACAATTACTCTAAGGTATTGTGCTCTTTTGGGAACTTCAATGTTTAGTAATTTTTCTAAAGTCATCCACCATCCCATATTGTTAATAGGAGAGGAGCAATAGTTCATACGGTCAGTAAGAGGAGTAATCTGGTAAAAAGGGCGATTTTCAGCAATTTTTTCGAAAGCTCTGTGGATGTAACCGATTGTTGGTTCAGCCTCAAGAATTCTTTCACCATCCATCAACAGGATATTTTGAAAAATACCGTGAGTCGCCGGGTGTGTAGGACCTAAATTAAGTACTGAAAGTTCACTTCCGTCTTCGTTTAGTTTGTCCTTAATTATTTTAGCATATCGATGCTCTGGTGATAATAATAGTTCTGACATTTTATAATGTTGAATTATTTATTTTTAGCAATTTGTTGTTGTTCTTCCAAAGAATCTGTCGTCTTTATCAGTTCTTCCGCTGTCTTCCATTGGGAATTCTTTTCGCATTGGGAAAGACACCATTTCGTCCATATTCAAAATACGTTTCAATTGTGGGTGTCCAATAAAATTGACTCCGAAGAAATCGTATGTTTCTCTTTCCATCCAGTTCGAACTCAAGAAAATATTTGAAATGGTTTTGATCTCCGGTTTTTCACCGTTTAAATATACTTTGATTCGAATACGTTTGTTTTCGTACCAGTTGTGCAAGTGATAAACGATGGCATACTGACGATCCGTTTCGTTGTCCGGATAATGAACACCGCATAAATCGGTTAGAAAGTGGAAGCGTAAATCGGAATCGTTTTTTAAAAATAGAATCAGGGCTGTGATTTTATCAGCGGTAGTTTCCAATGAAAAAATATCTCTTTCCTGTTGAAAGTTAAAAACACTTGTATCAAATGTTTCTGTAAGTTTATCTTGGATCAGGGTATTTTCTAAAGCCATCTTAAGTAATATTATATGAAGCTAGTAATTCTTGGTATTCAGGAGAGCTTCTGCGTCTTACAGATTCGCTTTTTACTAATTCCTGAAGTTTCATTACTCCGTCAACAATTTGTTCAGGTCTTGGAGGACATCCCGGTACATAAACGTCAACCGGAATTACTTTGTCAATTCCTTGTAGAACAGAATAAGTATCGAAGATTCCGCCTGATGAAGCACATGCTCCAACGGCAATTACCCAGCGAGGTTCAGACATTTGTTCGTAAACTTGTCTTAAAATAGGCGCCATTTTTTTTGAAATAGTTCCCATTACCAAAAGCATGTCTGCCTGACGAGGAGAGAAACTCACACGCTCAGAACCAAATCGTGCTAAATCGTAATGTGAAGCCATTGTTGCCATGAATTCGATACCACAGCATGAGGTTGCAAAAGGTAGTGGCCATAGTGAATTGGCTCTTGCCAAACCTACAACATCATTTAGTTTTGTGGCGAAGAAACCTTCACCAGTAACTCCCTCCGGCGGCGCAACCATATTTACATTTGAATCGCTCATTTTTTATTTTAGATTTTAGATTTCTGATTTTAGATTTTTAATTCTGAAACCGAAATCAATATTTTAAAAATCAATATTGTGTTTTGAGAAGTTATCTTTCAAATCTAAAATTTTAAATCAGGTAATCTAAAATCTAAAATCTGAAATCTAAAATCGCATTTATTCCCAGTCTAAAGCTTTCTTTTTGATGATATAAAAGAAACCCACTAAAAGAAGCGACATGAAAACAATCATTTTAAGCATTCCTTCTACACCTAGTTCTTTGAAGTTTACTGCCCATGGGTAAAGGAAAATTACCTCTACGTCAAACAGTACAAATAAAATGGCTACCAGGAAGTATTTTACAGAAAAAGGAATACGTGCGTTTCCAACAGATTCGATACCACATTCGAAGTTTTTATCTTTTACTTCAGAACTTCTTTTTGGACCTAATTTTCCGGAAATAACGATGGTTCCTGCGACAAAACCCACAGCCAAAATGAACTGCATTAAAATAGGAATGTAACTGTATTGATCAGATTGCATAAACTTAGCTTTTTTACTTAAAGAATAAGCCACAAAGATAACTTTCAACTCTGTAAATCACAAGCTAAAAAATGATTTAAGTGTGCCCTGAAACCGGGTTAACAGCTAATTTTTATTGATTATAAATAAGATCCAAGGATTTTAGTATTTTTTTAAGATTTGGGCAAAAAAAAACGTCCCGATACTTCGGGACGTTTTGAAAACCATTCAGAGGCAAAAAAAATAAATTGCTATATTTTTCTTAGATTACTGCTACTTTAGCAGCAACTTTCCCTTTTCTTCCTTCTTCTTCTTCGTAGCTTACACGGTCTCCTTCGCGTAATTCTTCCGCGTTAATTCCTGAAGCGTGAACGAAGATGTCTTTTCCTGTTTCTTCGTCTGTAATGAATCCATAACCTTTAGACTCATTGAAAAATTTTACTGTACCTGTACGCATTGTAATTGTAATAATAATTTATAATAAAGCAAATGTAATATATAAATTCATACAAAAGACATATACCTGTTAAATTTTTGTAAAAATTATTGATTAACAGTCTTTTCGCTATTTATATTGCATCAAATTTGGTATGTGTATACTTTATTTGAGAATCATTAATTATTATAATTAAATGTTAAAAAAGTAGCTTATGTTTTACAAAAATTTTGTATATTAAGCGGAGTTTGTTTTTTTTAGACTTGTTTTTGTGGGAAAAAGCCTGTGTTTACTAGGGTTTTATTTTGTGTTTTAAGATTTTATTAACACGAAAAAAGGGTGAAATGACGTCAAAATGCATAAAAAAACGACAACTGAAACTTTTAGTTGTCGTTTTTTATTTTCTAAAAAAGAGAATAAGAAATTATTTCAAATCCAATTTTATTGCAAGTTCTTTCAATTGTGCTTCATCGATTGCTGCAGGAGCATCGATCATCACATCACGTCCCGAATTGTTTTTAGGGAATGCAATGAAGTCTCTGATGGTTTCCTGACCTCCTAAGATGGCTACTAAACGGTCTAATCCAAAAGCTAAACCTCCGTGTGGCGGTGCTCCAAACTGGAAAGCGTCCATTAAGAAACCAAACTGTGCTTTAGCTTCCTCTTCAGTAAAGCCTAAATATTTGAACATTAATTGCTGTGTTGCTTTATCGTGAATACGAATCGAGCCTCCGCCAATTTCATTTCCGTTTAACACCATATCGTAAGCGTTTGCGCGAACTTTCCCTGGTTCTGTTTCCAGCAGTTGCATGTCTTCCGGTTTTGGAGAGGTAAACGGGTGGTGCATTGCATGGTAACGCCCTGATTCTTCGTCTAATTCCAATAGTGGAAAATCAATTACCCATAATGGTGCAAATTCTTCCGGATTACGCAAGCCTAAACGGGTTGCAAGTTCCATACGAAGTGCGGAAAGCTGTGCACGGGTTTTATTGGCAGGTCCTGAAAGAACAAAAATCATATCTCCCGGTTTTGCTCCTGTGATTTTTGCCCATTGGCCTAAATCATCCTGATCGTAAAATTTATCTACAGAAGATTTGTAAGTTCCGTCGTCGTTGCATTTGGCATACACCATTCCTGATGCTCCAACCTGAGGGCGTTTTACCCAGTCAATTAAGGCATCGATTTCTTTACGGGTATAGTTTCCTGCTCCCGGAACGGCAATACCTACTACTAATTCTGCAGCGTTGAATACCGGAAATTCTTTGTGTTGCGCAAATTCGTTTAATTCACCAAATTCCATTCCGAAACGAATGTCCGGTTTGTCATTTCCATATGTTTTCATAGCATAGTCGTAGGTAATTCTTGGGAATTTGTCTACGTCAATGCCTTTGATTTCTTTTAATAAATGTCTGGTCAGTCCTTCAAAAACATTTAAGATGTCTTCCTGCTCTACAAAGGCCATTTCGCAGTCGATTTGTGTAAACTCAGGCTGACGGTCCGCACGTAAATCCTCGTCACGGAAACATTTTACAATCTGAAAATATTTATCCATTCCACCCACCATCAATAATTGTTTGAAGGTTTGAGGTGATTGTGGCAAGGCATAAAATTGTCCTTCGTTCATACGGCTTGGTACAACGAAATCTCGTGCTCCTTCCGGAGTCGATTTGATAAGATATGGAGTTTCTACTTCGCAGAAATCTAAGTCCGATAAATATTTACGAACTTCCATAGCTACTTTATGACGGAACAATAAACTGTTTTTTACAGGATTTCTTCTGATGTCTAAGTAACGGTATTTCATTCGGATATCTTCACCACCATCCGTTTCGTCTTCGATTGTGAAGGGAGGTGTTAAAGCGGCATTCAGAATAGTTAGTTCCGATACTAAAATTTCGATTTCACCGGTTGGAATATTTTTGTTCTTGGCTTCACGCTCAATTACGGTTCCTTTTACCTGAATTACAAATTCTCTTCCCAATGTTTTGGCAAGTTCAAAAACTGCTTTATTCGTGCGGCTTTCGTCAAAAATAAGTTGTGTAATTCCATAACGGTCACGTAAATCAACCCAATTCATAAATCCTTTATCGCGTGATTTTTGAACCCAACCCGCTAGTGTAACTTCCGTGTTAATATTTGAGGCGTTTAATTCGCCACAATTATGACTTCTATACATGATCAAAATTTTAGACTGCAAAAGTAAACACAAAATTCAAATTAATATAGTAAAGTGATGACTTGATGCTTAGAAATTTGAAATATTTTGTTAATTCTTAAATTTCGAGAGGCTAATTTCGTTAGATTTGGATTACAAAATCTAAACTCCAATTGATATGAACAAATTTTTAATAACCGGTTTGTTGATTTGCAGCACCTTGGGTGTGATCGGTCAGACCAAGAGCCCGATTAAATTCACAGCTAAGATTACGAACCGAAACAGTGATACTTTAGTAATTAAAGGAAAAGATAATTTCAAACAGGTGATTCCAATTAATAAAAAGGGAATTTTTGTGGCTTCTTTTGATGCTCCAAAGGGTTTTTATATGTTTTCGGATGGAACGGAAGGTTCTAATTTGTATTTAAAACCCAATTCGGATGTTAATTTGACAATGGACGCCAAGGAGTTTGACGAAACGATTGTGTACAAAGGAAAAGGGGTTGGCGAAAGTAATTTTCTGGCTCAGCAGGCTTTAAATGATGAAAAGTTTCAGAAGGAAGCTTTTGTTAAGGAAGCTACGGAGTTTGCATCGCTATTGGAAGCAAAGCTGAAAACGGATCTGGCAAGTTTAGAGAAAGGTAATTTCGACGCTGAATTTACGACGGCTTTGAAAAAGAAATTTGAAAGTTTTAATCGTTACGCTAAAGATGACTATGAGAGTGCTGCAAAAGCCAATAAGATGACAGGAACTTTATCTCCTGATTTTGATTACGAAAATCATAAAGGTGGAAAAACGAAGCTTTCTGATTTAAAAGGAAAGTACGTTTATATTGATCTTTGGGCTACCTGGTGTGCGCCATGCAGAGCTGAGATTCCGTATTTACAAAAACTGGAAGAAAAGTATCATGGGAAAAATATTGAGTTCGTGAGTGTATCTGTGGATAAAGCGAAGGATAATGAAAAATGGAAGAAGTTTGTGACGGATAAGAAGCTTGGAGGGATTCAATTGTTTGCGGATAAAGACTGGGAATCAGAGTTTGTAACGAGCTATGGTGTTACCGGAATTCCAAGATTTATTATTGTGGATCCAAGCGGTAAAGTAGTGAGCAGTGATGCAGAAAGACCTTCATCTCCAGAGCTTCAGACGCAATTAGATGCGTTATTAAAGTAACTTACGTTTCAAATTACAAGTTTATAAAAGTTTTATATTTTTTAGGAAATAGCAGTAAAACCAAGGCTTAAGCTTTGGTTTTTTTGTTTTTGAAAAATTTCCAATGTTAAGTTTTTATCCAATGTTACCAAATTGTTAAGTAAAAGTTTTTTTAATGTAAACAATTGATTATATTTGATAAAGATTTGATAACATTAATACCTAAAGATATGAAAAAGTGTGTAATTTTAGTTGCAATATTGTTCTCTGGAATTTTAGTTGCACAAGAGATAAAACCGGAATTGGAAGCTGTTGGAAATAGAGTAAAAGCTACGTATTACTATGAAAATGGTAGTGTTCAACAAGAAGGTTTCTTCAAAGACGGTAAGTTAGATGGTGTTTGGGTATCTTATGATACAAAAGGAAATAAGATGGCTGTTGGAGAATACACTGAAGGAGTAAAAACCGGAAAATGGATTTTCTTCAATGACAAAAATCTTTGCGAAGTAGCGTATGAAAACAGCAAAGTAACATCTGTTAAGAATTTACAGAAAAATGCTTTAGCCAATAGAAATTAATAAGATTTCGAATGATTTATAGAACCGTCTCGTTTTTAACGAGACGGTTTTTTTTATGCCTTGGTATTTCGGTATTTTAGTTTTTTCGGATCAGGTGCAAAAGTTGGGAGTATTGCTCTGAAAGAGCTTAACCAATAGAATGGTGCGCAGCACTATGAGTAATGATAGCGAATATCGGTTACGCCCTGAAAGGGCAGAAGCTTACACGCAAAAAGTTGATTTTATTCTATTTTGAATTATATTTTATAAAAGAGCGGTTTGGTCTTTATTGAAAATTGTAAGGTATAAGTTTGCTTTTGCCCTTTCAGGGCAATTCTACACCTTAGTCTAATTCATAGTGCTGCGCACGATGTTGTTGCTTTTCAGGCTTTCAGCCTTTTTCTTCCCGACTTTTGTTCTTGATCCTTTTTTTACGCAGATTGCTTCGCCAATTCGCTTTCGCTCGGGTTAGCTGATTGTGCTGATTTTTTTGTTTGGTATACTGCAAAATAATCTAAATAAATCTGCTAAATCTGCGGGAGTTTAAAAAAAACTTGTGGATAAATAAGTCAATAAAATTGAGGAGAGTTTTTTTATGCTCTGCTTTTTTTAGATTTTTTATTTCTTCCGTACCAGATGATAAAACCGGTTAAAGGAAGTGCGGCTGCAATTAAGCTTACGATAAAGGCCATAATTTTTCCGGGCAGGTTTAAGATTTGTCCAGTATGGATGCCATAATTCATTTCGACAACCTGTAAACCCAGCGTTTTCTTTTGGAACGGTTCGCTTTGAATCAGTTTTCCAGTGTGAGGATGAAAATAATAGTTGCTTTGATGGTCGTATCGTAAAGCATGCGGATAAGCTCCTGTTTCGATGATATTACCTTTTTGCTGTGGAAAGGTAACAAAATACATTTCGGCATCGGGTTGAAGTTTTGCGGTTGTTGTAAAAGCGCGATCGACAGCAGTAACGGAGTTGCTGTTGAATTTTGTCGTATCGATGACAGGTACTTTTATTTCCAGCGTTTTATCTCCCCCAAAATTGAACGTACTATAGATTCCGTCACTTACCCACTCGTAGGTGAAAGTTAAACCGGTTATGGCAATAATTACGGCAAGAATCGAAATATAAAATCCGGAAGTATTGTGCCAGTCATAATTGACACGTCTCCATTTAGCGGACCATTTTACAGTAAAGCTTCGTTTGAGATCGCTTTTTCGTTTGGGCCACCATTGAATGAGTCCTGAAATTACTAATAAAATGAAGATGATGGTTGCGCTTCCAATGATATGTTTTCCTATATAATCCGGTAAGAGTAAATACAAATGAATGCGTTCGACAATAATAAAAAAGTCGGTATCGGGATCTTCGGTTTTCAGGTGTTTTCCTGTGTAGGGATTGAAGTAGAGGTATCGATTTTCGCTATCAGCATAGGTGTAAACAATTGCAGAACGGTTTTTTCCGTAATACGAAACCATACTTGAGTTGTAATTTGGTAGAATCTCTTTGGCTTTTTCCTTTAATACAGAGGGTAGTACAAAAGGTTTGCTCTGAGGTTCAACGACTCGCCATTCTTTACGGGTGATGTCTTTTATTTCATCATGGAAACAAAAAATACAACCGGTAATACTGATAATAAAAACAATAAGCCCGGAAATTAATCCGAGCCATTTGTGCAGAAATCGTATTTGTGTTTTGAATCCCATTTTATTGTAAAAACGCAAAATTATACGCAAAATCAATGGGGAGCAAGTAATTTTATTTATTTTTTAGAAACGGCTTCGTTTTTAGGTTGTAATGAACAGGCGACATAAAGAGTTATGGAAGCCAGGAATATCCAAAAAATATCCACAAAGAAGACTTGAATTTTATTTTGCATGAAAGAGGTCCAAAACCAATTTCCGGAGACAATTCCGTTTGTAATTGGAATTAAAAAACCTAATATACTTCCTGAAATTAAGCAGTATTTGTTGGTAAAAGCGTCATTTTTTTTAAGGATGAAAAACACGGTAAGAATAAGCCATCCTATAAAGTAAACCATGTATAACTGATCCTGAGTGAGAGGGTGGAATATTTTGGCCGCAATAAAAGCAAAGGCCGTGATCGGGTACATGCTCAGGCATATGGCTAGGTAGATTCTAACAACTCCGGCATTAAAACGTCTTTTCTTTTCGGGTAAGTTGTTTTTTTGTCTGGCGACTAACCAAATCATAACGCCCGAAATGATGACAAAACAGGTAATTATACCTAGAACGAAACTTACAATTTTGAGAGCATAACCTCCATAATCACCAAAATGTATGCGATACAGAACGTTTTTTACCACGTCGAGATAGTTGTTTTGAGTAATCGGATTTTTTCGGGCCATTTCTTTTCCGTCCGCAATTCGATAGACAATCTTCCCAATTCCGGTGAATTTTTTATGACTTAACATTTGGCCTTCGACTAAAACGTGCATGTTGGCATCTCCATAATTCTGAATGAAAACACGAGTGATTTCAAAATCTTTCCAGCTGTTTTTTGTTTTCGCAACAAGCTGATCGATATTAAATGGTGCTGCTAATTTCTTATTGTCGAATTTGTATTCAGGATCCTTATATTCCAGTTCTTTGTATAATTTGTCCTGATCGCCTTTGTATAAAGCCATTACTGCCGGAGCCACAATTAAGAGTTTAATCATGAAAAAAGTTCCGGTTACAGCATATACAAATTGAAAAGGCAATCCAATCATTCCTAAGGCGGTGTGAGCATCTGTCCATAAGGTTTTTAGTTTTTCTTTTGGACGGAAGATGTAGAAGTTGGAAACGATTTTTTTCCAATGCAGTAAAAGCCCGGTTACGATGGCAAATAAAAAAAACAAGGCGGTGAAACCCGAAAGGTAATAACCGGCAGGATAAGGAATTTGTGCCAGGAAATGCAAGCGGTATAAAAATTCTCCTAAAGAATAAGAATCTTCGTAAGTAAAGGTTTTGAAGGTTTTGGTGTCAAGGTAGAAAAACGATCCTTCTTGTTGTTTTTTAGGGGCCAGGGTATCTTTTGTACCCTCCATATAAACAGCTACTCTTCGTTCCGTACTTGGTTTCGAAATGGTAATGTTTCTTCCGTGTAAGACGTATTCTTTGTCCAGTTTTTGTAAAGCTGAAGTATAGTCGAGCTGGATTTCTTTGGTTAAGGCAGTAGATTCATTTCTTTCCCAATTGATAATTTCATCTCTGAAGAAAGAAAAGGATCCTGCGAAAAAAATCACAAAAAGTACTACGCTAATCACAATTCCGCTAACGGTATGAGTATGAAAATAGATGTTGTAATTACGATTGTTCATGGATTATTTTGCTATTGGATTGTAGGTTTGACCCAGGTATATGAAAAGAGAGAAAATTAAAGTAATAAGGATGTAGATGCCCCATATTTTCCATCCGCTTTTGGCCAGAAAGGCAACGACCATCAGGGCTACCCAGAGGATGAATCCGCTAAAAGCCATGGTCATCAGTATATCGGCACGACTGAACCAGGCTGCTAAAGCCAAATGAAAGGTGACTGAAACAAAATAGCCGCCTAATATAGCAGCTGTAATTTTGGCAAATCTTTGCCATTTGGATTGGGTTAAATATTTTGGATTGGCCGGCATATTTTAAGTAGAAATGAATTAGTAGTAGTAAAATTCCAGTAGCGCTGCAAGGATAAAAAAACCGAGAATAGCAAAGCGGCTTATTTTTTTTAGAGGAGCCAGAATGATGATCAGACTTCCAATGGTCATGAGCTGAATAAAGAACATTAGGGTTCCGCAGCACAAGGACTGTGTAAGCAGCCAGAGCACATAAGCTAGTAAAAGAAGTCCCAGGCCTAAAAACTTAGTTGGTTTAGGATTGCTTTTCATCCATTTTTCGAAACCTAAATCATACGATAATGTGGCTCTTTTCGAGGTGTAGTACAGCGTGTAAAAAGCTAAAAAAACAATAAGACTTGCAATTGTGATCATGATTGACGAAATTTAAAAAACACCTTTCCTGTAAAGAAAGGTGTTTTTTTGATTTTTATTAGAATTTATAAGCGAAACTTGCCGCTACACTTCTCATATTTCTGGGATGAATCGTAGACCATCCATCATAAGTATCTGCATTTGCAATGTTATCCATCTTTAAGGTTAAAGTGAATTTCTCTGCAGCATAGAAAATAGAAGAGTTTAATACGGTATATTCAGGAATCGTAAACGCTCCGGTCGTTTTTCTGTTCATGATTTTGTTATCACCCACATAATTTCCTCCAAAACCTAATCCGAAACCTTGTAGCGGTCCTTCCAAAAATTTGTAGCTGGCCCAAAGATTCGCTAAATTTCTTGCTCCTGCGCTTTCCGGTCTGAAGTTTACAAATTCAGGATCACCTGCGGTAAGTACTGCATCATTGTAGCTGTATCCAAATACAATATTTAAACCGGCAACAGGGTTAGAAACGATTTCAGCTTCGAAACCTTTGTTTCTCTGGCCTCCATTTTGGTAAGAAGTAGAGTTTGTAGCATCGGTTCTGATGCTGTAAACCTGATCGGTAACTTTGATATCATAGTAACTGAAAGTGGCGTAAAGTTTGTCTTTGAAAAGATTCAGTTTAGTACCAACTTCAAATTGATTAGCATGTTCCGGGTTGTAAATTCTTGGAGTTCCCACACCTGCAATCAGGTCTTCTCCGGGAGCAACGTTTGAAAATCCATCCATATAATTGACAAAAACAGAAACTTTGTCCAAAATCGGCTGATACACTAATCCGAATTTAGGAGAAAAAGCAGTTTGATTGTATCCTCCGTTGTCGGCGTTCATAAAACGGTCTACACGTACACTTGCCATGGCTGACAATGCAGGGGTAAAATTGATGACATCCGAAACATAAATACTGTATACTTCCTGTTTTGTTTTGTTGTTGTTTGTTTTTGCTTTTGCTAAAAGAGCATCAGTTCCGGCTTTGGATAAATTTCCGTTATCACCGGTTGTAATGTATTTTGCAGGATCGGTAATTTTGAAGACCTCTTCGTTAACCCTTTTCAAACTGGCATTACCAATGTATACATCTCCATTTGCAACATATCCGGTACTGTTGTTTATCAATGAGGTGTTGAAGTAATCAAAACCTGCAACAATTCTGTTTCTTAAGGTTCCTATTTTAAAATCGCCTATGAAATTCTGTTGAATATCAGTAGTTAAAGTTGTCGAATTTTGATAGTTTAAAGAACGACCCAATACTATTCCTTCGGAAATAGTGGGTATTGATTTCGTTTTTTCGTACAGATAGGTGTAGTAGCCTTCAGACTTTGTTGATCCTCTGGAAACCACTGTTTGAGAAGTCCATTCGTTATTAAACTTGTAAATCATCTGTCCTTGCAGATTGTATGAAGGTGTTTCTATAGTAAGCTGGTTACTGGTATAAGAACGTTTGTTGTCATAGCCCAGTTCTTTCATATTGTGAACTCTTAAAGCAGTACCTCTGTCTAAAAACAACATGGTTGGATTGGTCGCTTTATTGTTCATGAATTCAGTATTAACAAAGAACGAAAGTTTATCGTTTACTTCGTAAGACAGAGAAGGGGCAAAAAAGAATGATTTTTTAAATCCTGCATCCTGAAAACTATTTTCAGTGTGATAAGCAGAATTGATGCGCAGGTTTATTTTGTGCTCGTCGTCTAATGGGGTGTTAACGTCGGCAGTAACTCTGTTTAATCCGTAACTTGCAGTAGTGTAGCTTATTTCTCCTCCGAAATGATCGTAAGGTCTTTTGGTTGTAATATTGATTAATCCTCCGTAGGAAATAAGGCTGCTTCCAAACAAGGTTCCTGATGGTCCTTTGATTACTTCGATTCTGTCGATATTGGCAGGATCAAGACTTCCGTTTGTTAGTCCCGGTAATCCGTTAATCATAGTAGGCTGAACAGCAAAACCTCTTAGAGAAAAGTAGCCAGCACCATCATTTCCACGTCCTGTAGAAGCCCAAAGTGTGGTTAATCCCGGTGCGTTTTTAAGAGCATCGTCGATATTGGTTACGACTTGTTCTTTTAACAATTCGCCTGTAATAGTAGAATAAACTTGCGGGTTTTCAAGATTTTTAAGAGGTAATCTTGATACTTGCTGGTTTTCTTTGCGGGCTAATGGATTCTTTTTTCCGTGACCGTTGATTACAATTTCGTCCAGTTGTTCAGAATTGGAACTGATCGTGAAATCTTCAATTATTTCGTCTCCGCCATTAAGAGAAACACTTTTTTCTTTTGAAGAATGCCCAACCGCAGAAACTTTAATCACATAGTTTCCCGGTTTGATGTTTTTAATTTCGTAAAAACCTCTGCTGTCTGTATTGGTTCCTATTTTGGTCCCTTTTAAGATAATGGTCACATTATCTGCGGCCTGATTGTTACTAAGGCTAATTTGTCCTTTTATGCTTGCTCTTTGCTGTGCCCAAATGGTTGGAGATGCAAGCAGTGCAAAGAGAAAAGCCAAAAATGTTGTTGTGTATTTGGTTTTCATTATTATTTAGAATTGATTTTAATAGTGCAAATTTAAGTGCAGAATACAAATCAAACAAACTATTCTTATTTATTCTAAATAAACTAATTTTTAAAAGGCAAAACTTTTTATTGTGCAATTTTTTAACATTTTAAGCGGATTTTAAGTCAATATTAAGAAAAAAAACCTGCTTCAGTTAAGGAGCAGGTTTTGTATGATTGTTGAAAAGTATTACAATTACAATTCTAAAGCGCGTTTAGCATCTCCATTCATTAATAACTCTAATGGATTTTCCAGGGCTTCTTTTACAGCTACTAAGAAACCAACTGACTCACGTCCGTCGATGATTCTGTGGTCGTAAGAAAGTGCAACGTACATCATTGGGTGAATTTCCACTTTACCGTTTACAGCAATTGGACGCTCGATGATGTTGTGCATTCCTAAGATTCCTGACTGAGGAGGGTTGATGATTGGAGTACTCAACATACTTCCGAAAACTCCACCGTTAGTAATAGTGAAAGTTCCTCCTGTCATGTCGTCAACGGTAATTTGACCGTCACGTGCTCTAAGCGCTAATCTTTTGATTTCAGCCTCGATTCCACGGAAAGTTAATAATTCAGCGTTACGAACTACTGGTACCATTAATCCTTTTGGTCCTGAAACTGCGATTGAGATGTCGGCAAAATCGTAAGCAATTTTGTAGTCACCATCCATCATAGAGTTAACATCAGGGTATAATTCTAAAGCTCTTGTAACTGCTTTTGTAAAGAATGACATGAATCCTAAACCTAAACCACCATGTTTTGCTTTGAAAGCATCTTTGTATTCGTTACGAATTTGGTTGATTGGTGTCATGTTTACTTCGTTGAAAGTAGTAAGCATAGCTGTTTCGTTTTTAGCCGAAACTAATCTCTCTGCTACTTTACGACGCAACATAGATAATTTTGTACGCTCAGTTCCACGGCTTCCTCCTGTTGGAGTTCCCATTGAAGGTACAGCGTTTACAGCGTCATCTTTAGTGATTCTTCCACCTTTACCAGTTCCTGAAACTGAAGCCGGAGCAATGTTTTTCTCGTCTAATATTTTTCTTGCTGCCGGAGATGGAGTTCCTGCTGCGTAACTTGTTGCTGCCGGAGCCTGAACCGGAGCAGCTTTTGGTGCTTCAGCTTTTACTTCAGCTTTTGGTGCTTCTGCCTTTGGAGCTTCAGCAGCCGGCGCAGATCCTGATGGTTTAGCTGCGTCAGTATCGATTAAACAAACTACAGCACCTACCGCTACTGTATCACCTTCTTCCGCTTTAAGCGTAATAACTCCGCTCATTTCAGCAGGAAGTTCAAGAGTAGCTTTGTCTGAATCAACTTCAGCAATAGCCTGATCTTTTTCTACATAATCGCCGTCTTTTACTAACCAAGTTGCGATTTCAACTTCTTTTATAGATTCCCCTGGTGAAGGGACTTTCATTTCTAGAATCATCTTATTTCTTTGTTTAAAGTTTATTTTGTTTAAAGTTTCAGGTTTTGTAGGGGCCTGAAACTTTAAACTTGAAACATTGTTTTTTATCTGAATAAATTTTTATCGAATACCATTCTGATAGCATCGGCGTGACGACGTTTTGAACGTGTGTAACTTCCTGATGCCGGAGCAGAGTAAGCTTTCAATGAAGCTAATCTCCATTTCACAAGGTCAAAGTTCATCAACATAAAGCTGTAAGCTCCCATGTTTTTAGGCTCTTCCTGTGCCCAAACGTAATCGTCAGCATTTGGATATTGTGCGATGATTTCTTTGATTTGCTCTACAGGGAAAGGGAATAATTGCTCGATACGAACCACTGCAACATCATTTCTTCCGTTGTTTTCTCTTTCAGCGACAATGTCGTAGTAGAATTTACCGGTACAGAATACTAAAGATTTTACGTCTTTTTTGTTTACTGTAGTATCGTCGATTGTTTCCTGGAAGCTTCCGTTTGCTAATTCCTCAACAGTAGATACGCATCTTGGATCACGTAATAAACTTTTTGGAGAGAAAACTACCAATGGTTTACGGAATTTCGTTTTCATTTGTCTTCTGATCAAGTGGAAGAAGTTAGCCGGTGTTGTACAATCGGCAACATACATATTGTGTCTTGCACAAAGTTGTAAGTAACGTTCCATTCTTGCAGAAGAGTGTTCAGCTCCCTGACCTTCATATCCGTGAGGCAATAATAAAACAATACCGTTTTGGTTGTTCCATTTGTCTTCTCCACAAGAAATATACTGGTCAATCATGATTTGGGCTCCGTTAGAGAAATCTCCAAACTGTGCTTCCCAAATAGTTAAAGCATTTGGATTCGCTAAGGCATATCCATAATCAAAACCAAGAACACCATATTCAGATAAAAGCGAGTTGAAAACACCGAATTTTCCTTTTTTGTTCGCTATAGTGTCCAGTAAAATAACTTCTTCTTCAGAATCTTCCACTTTAACTACCGCATGACGGTGAGAGAATGTACCACGCTCTACGTCCTGACCGGAAATACGAATGTCAAATCCTTCTGTTAAAAGTGAACCGTAAGCCAATGCTTCCGCAGTTCCCCAATCCAAAGTGTTGTTGTCGTATCCAACTTTTCTGTCAGTAACAATTTTAGTGATCTTGTTGATGAATTTCTTGTCTGCCGGTAATGTCGAGATTGTATTGATGATAGAATCCAGTTCCTTCTTGTCAAAAGTAGTATCTGTTTTTTCTAACATTTGCGTATCTGTTACCTGAACAAATCCATTCCATTCGTTTTGCATGAATGGAGTTATAATCGTCAAATCTTTTTTACGGGAAGCTTCTAAGTTTTCCTCTAAAGCAGATTTGTATTCTTTTTCTAAAGCATTTACATAAGAAGCATCGATTATGCCGTCAGACAATAATTTCTCTGCATAAATATCTCTTGGATTTTTATGTTTAGCGATGATTTTATATAAAACCGGTTGTGTAAAACGAGGCTCATCACCTTCGTTATGACCGTATTTTCTGTATCCTAATAAGTCAATAAATACATCACGTCCAAACTGCATTCTATAATCTAATGCAAAAGATACGGCATGTACCACAGCTTCAGCATCATCAGCATTTACGTGTAATACCGGTGAAAGTGTTACTTTGGCAACATCTGTACAGTATGTAGACGAACGTGCATCTAAATAGTTAGTGGTAAAACCAACCTGATTGTTGATAACGATATGAATTGTACCACCTGTTTTGTAACCGTCAAGTTGAGCCATTTGAATGATCTCATACAAGATTCCCTGACCTGCGATTGCAGCATCTCCGTGAACGGCAATAGGTAGTACTTTAGAGAAATCGTTCGGGTAGTATTTGTCCTGTTTTGCTCTTGTGATTCCTTCAATTACTGCTCCAACCGTTTCTAAGTGAGAAGGGTTTGGTGCTAAATTGATATTGATGTTTTTTCCTGTTCTTGTTTTTTTGTCGGCAGTAAGACCTAAGTGGTATTTTACGTCACCATCAAAATATTCCTGATCGTAATCTTTACCGTCAAACTCACCAAAAATATCCTGAGTTGATTTTCCGAAGATGTTAGCCAAAACGTTCAAACGACCACGGTGAGCCATTCCCATTACGAATTGTTCAACACCTTTTTCAGCAGCCTGCTCGATCAAGGCATCCAAAGCCGGGATGATAGATTCTCCACCTTCTAATGAGAAACGTTTTTGTCCTACATATTTAGTATGCAGGAAGTTCTCGAAAGATACAGCCTGGTTTAATTTATTTAAGATTGTTTTCTTTTCGTCAGAAGAGAAGTTTGGCTGGTTTACGTTTACAGCCAGTTTGTCCTGGATCCATTTTACAACGCCGGGATTTCTGATGTACATGTATTCGATACCAATGTGCTGGCAGTAAATAGTCTGAAGACGTGTAACAATATCCTGTAGTGTAGAAGGCGCTACTCCGATTGCCTGAGCAGCATCAAAAACTGTTGAAAGATCAGCAGTTGTTAATCCGAAATTTTCAATGTCTAAAGTTGGAGACGATGTTCTGCGATCACGAACTGGGTTTGTTTTAGTAAACAAGTGCCCGCGAGTACGGTAAGCATCGATTAATTTTAGGACATTGAATTCTTTTTGTAATTTATCAGAAACTAAACTACAATCTACGTTGTCGTTTGTTACGTATTCAACGATTCGTTGAACCGGATTTTCGTCATTATAAGTCGTTTGTCCAAAATCGAAACCTTGAAAAAAACTTCTCCAGCTTGGCTCAACGCTATCTGGGTTTACTAAATACTGATCATATAATTGTGCGAAAAACTCTGTATGCGCTGCATTTAAAAATGAAAACCTATCCATAATATGAGTGAATATACTTTTTGTTAAATAGAATCGCAAAAGTACAACAATCACATTTATTTAAATCTTTTTTTTACGTACTTTTACGTAAAAATTTGTTAAAAATAGACTCTACTATGGATAAAAATCAAATTTCAATCGTTTTCAAAACTTTTTTTGTGATTTTGGCTGTCTCATTTTCGAGTTCTGCTTTTGCACAACAAAAATATGTCATAGACAACAGCAATCATTTTTGGGAGAAAGTTCAGTTTGGAGGAGGTCTTGGTTTAGGAATTGGTTCCGGATATACGGACATTTCGGTTTCACCAAGTGCCATATATAATGTAAACGAAATAGTGGCGGTTGGTGTTGGATTGCAATTTGGTTATTTGTCTTCTAAAAATTATTATAGTTCTTTTGTTTATGGCGGAAGCCTGGTTGGACTCGTGAATCCGATTCCTGAAATTCAGCTGTCAGCAGAATTGGAACAGGTTCGTATCAATACAGACTATAAATCAACGGCCTATCGACCAAGTTATTCTGATGATTATTGGAATACCGCCTTATATCTTGGTGCGGGTTACCGAACCGGAAGTGTTACTATTGGAGCACGTTATGATGTTTTGTATGATAAAAATACCAGTCTCTACGGATCAGGGTTTATGCCTTTTGTGAGAGTTTATTTTTAGAGGTGCTAAGGTTCTGAGATGCTAAGATGCTAAGTTTTTTTGAAGATATGAATAATACGATACGTTATACCTCTAGTGAAATTTTCGAAATATTTAAAGAACAACATAGACTTTGCAGTCCTCTTGATCTGGAGACAGATGAATCTTTTGTATTAAAAACAAATACAGTAATTAAAGACTGGAGAAGAGCGCGAGATTTAGTGAAGTGGGATAAGCTTGCTGAATTTTTAAACAAAGAATTTAGAATTAATGAAACCTCAGAAAAATGGGATTCTATTTTAAATCCAGAGAAGAAAAAAACGTTGGGTGATCTCTGTGATTTTTTATCTACAACTGCAGAAAAAGAAATTATAAATCCAATTAAGATTTTAGGTAATGAGTGTTTATCTGCAGCAACGTTTATCGTTTTAAAAAGAAACTTAAAAGATAAAGGTGTTGATGTTGCAGCTTTAAGACCTTCAACAAAAATCAAAGATTTTCTAGACGTCTATGAAAATTTTTCCCCTCTTATGGAAGAAGTCACTTTAACAGGTGTTAGGGTTTTTGATAAATTAGAATATGAAAAACAAAAACCACAACGACGATATAAATATTGGATAGATCAAATATTGCCAATTTATATGTACAAGAAAAGTAGTGTTACAACTGGAGAAATTGAAACATTTCGAGATTTGATTCAAAAAATAGTCGAAAATAAAAAATTAGGAGAGACGGTATAAAAACCTTAGAACCTCTTTTTAAATGAATTATTATACATATTGGTCTATTTCGGACTTGCCATCTAACACAAGATCCTTTGATGTCTTTTTTTGGGTTGCAATTGTTTCTCTTATTCTTTGGATTTTGATTAAAAAGTTCAAAAGAAAAAATAATGATTATGAAAAGTTGATGCTATTATGGTCAGTTGGTGCCGTTTTTAGTTTATTAGTAATCATGTTTTTCTATTTGAAATTATATACAACTGATACAAGGGAAGCACGTTATGATGTTTTGTATGATAAAAATACAAGTCTTTACGGATCAGGGTTTATGCCTTTTGTGAGAGTTTATTTTTAGAGGTGCTGAGATGCTAAGATGCTAAGTTTTTAATTCATTATCATAATTACAGTTCTTAAATGAAAAAATATTTTGCTCTTCTTTTTGGAATTCTTCTTGGAAGTTCGTCCTGTCAACAAAAAGAAACAAAAAACGTTGATGTTAAAAAACAAGCTCAAATAGATGCAAATCTTGGAGTGATAAATTCTTTGAGTAATGCTGGTGATAAGCTAACTGCTTCAAGAGAAGTTTTTCACTGGATTTATTTCAAA
Organism: Flavobacterium lipolyticum; assembly: GCF_020905335.1. Lineage (NCBI taxonomy): Bacteria > Pseudomonadati > Bacteroidota > Flavobacteriia > Flavobacteriales > Flavobacteriaceae > Flavobacterium > Flavobacterium lipolyticum. The sequence goes on from NZ_JAJJMN010000001.1 coordinate 2,120,372, forward strand.
GATGAAAAACAAAGAAATAATTATTTGACAGAAGTTAGTAAGAAAGGATTTGAACTAGTGAGTTCAGATAAAATTAATGATGAGTTTCCATATCAATTACAAATAAAAAGGATTGACAAAGTTGATGAAAATAGTGTAAATGATTATGTAATCTATCTATGGGAAAAGGCAATTGAATATAATGGAGATTACGATGGATGGGAAACAAGTATAGAAAAAACTTAGAATCTCAGAAACTTAGAGTCTCAGCACCTTAGTATCTCAGTACTTTAGCCCCTCTACTTATAATAATTCCTAAACCAAACCTTCTGCCATTCTCTTTTTAAAATCAAAAAGGAGACCTGCTCGGCTAAGATTACCAAATCAGAACCGTCGAGTTTTTTGATTTCATCTTCAGAAACATCGATGATATAAAGCAGATTGAGGTACTCCGCAAATTTGTACTGAATCATTCTATAGATTTTCTCGTGAAGTTGAATTTTTAGTTCTTCGGGAGAAATGCTCATTGGAAAATCTATTCCTTCGTTGGCCAAATTAAAGTCTTTGTTAATTTGCTCAATCAAACTTAAATATAGATTTTCGCTTTCGGCATCAGCCAATAAAATGTCGGTATTTGCAGGGATTGGAAACATTGAGGCTTTTTAAGAATTGACGCAAAGTTAAAACTAAAAAATCATTTTACGGTTGATTCTCTTTCAATGATTCTTGTAGGAAGTTCAATAATTTGATGCGTCACCGGCCGATGCTCTTTCAGGTCGGCAATTTCATCGATTAAAAGCGAAACGGCCTGATGGCCCATTTCAAAGCCGGGTTGGTCAATTGTGGTTAATTTAGGTGATATAACCGTGCTCATAAACCAATTGCTGAACCCAAAAACCGCTACCTGTTCCGGTGTTTTGATTCCCGCTTCATTAAAGTATTTGATAATTCCGATGGCTACCAGATCGGTGATGGCAAAAATGGCGTCTATATCGGGGTGTTCCGTCATTATTTTTTGAGCATTTTCGTAACCGTCTTCAAAATCGGTATTGTTATCACACACATAAACTAGTTTGGAATCGTATTCAATTCCATGTGCTTCCAAAGCTCTTTTGTATCCTAAGAATCTGTCGATGGAGTTTTGAGGAACGTACGAACCCCTGAAATGTGCGATCTTTTTGAATCCTTTATTAATGAGGTAAGAAACAGCGTCGAATGCCGCTTTGGCATCATTGATCACGACTTTGGAACAATCGACTCTTTTGGCAATTTTATCAAATAAAACAACAGGCGTGTTTTTGCGGATGGCTTCATTAATATGAGTAAAGTCATCCGTTTCATTAGAGAGTGACATTAAAACCCCGTCAACTCGTTTTTGAATTAATAAGGCCAGCTGTTTTTTCTCCAGTTCGTATTTTTCGTTGGATTGTAATATAATGACAAGATAACCTCTTTTTTCGGCTTCTTCGAGGATACCATTTAGGACACTGGAGAAGAAATGATGCACGGTAGCCGGAATGATTACACCTATTGTTTTGGTTTCATTGGTTCTTAGGTTTACCGCAACCGAATTGGGCATGTAATTCATGGTTTCGGCCATTTCGATCACGCGGGCACGTGTAGACTTACTAATGTCGGTATAGCCTTTTAATGCCTTTGAAACCGTGGTAACCGAAATTCCCAATGCCGAGGCTATATCTATTAATTTGGTGTCATTCATGAAATAAAAGTACTAAAAAATAAAGTGTATTAATAAAAAATTAACTTCCGAAAACGTTTTAGGGGATTTCGAAAACGTTTTCGATTTAGAATTCTTAAATTAGAGTTAATTCCTTGAGTAAGTTTACATTTCATAAATGAAAGATTTACTAACTAAACCAAAAAAACATGAAACAGCAACATTCTTATTTAAGCATAGTATTTTTGATATGGTGCTTAATCTCTGTTCCGAACCATTTGTTTGCACAGCATAAAAATACCGTTTCCGGAAAGGTACTCGATGAGAGCGGCCAAACGATTCCGGGAGCCAATGTTTCGCTTAAAGGAACAGATAAAAATACGATTACAGATGAAAACGGAAGGTTCGTATTTTCCAATATTCCCGCAGGAGATTATACCATTGTAGCGACCAATGTTGGCTATAAAACCTTTGGAAAACAAATCACTGTAAAAGAAGGAGAATCTCTAGAGGTTAATTTACTTCTCGAAGGGGAATCACAAAGTTTGAAAGAAGTGGTCGTAACAGGATCTTCAAGTCCGAGGTCTAAATTAGAATCCAGTGTGGCCATTACCACCATGGGAGCTAAGGCTATCGAAGACAGGGCACCGGCAAGTACAGCTGCTTTATTGCAAACGATTCCCGGATTTGTGGTAGAAGCTTCAGGGGGAGAAATTGGAAACAACCTTTTTGCAAGAGGAATTCCGTCTGCCGGAGCCTATGAGTATGTACAGATTCAGGAAGACGGATTGCCGGTTTTTGAAGATGGCGCGCTGCAATTTGCGAATGCTGATACTTTTTACAGATTAGACGAAACCGTGAGCAAAATGGAAGCAGTTCGCGGGGGCTCAGCATCTATTTTTGCTAATAATGCGCCGGGAGGAATCATCAATTTTATTTCGAAGACAGGACAGAATGACTTTCAGGGAAGAGCTAAATTCTCGACTTCAGATTACGGAATGTTCCGTACCGACCTTAATTTATCGGGGGCTTTAATTCAGGACAAATTGTTCTTTAACGTTGGAGGTTTTTACAGAGCCGATAATGGGGTAAGAAATACCGGTTTTACTGCCAATAAAGGAGGACAAATCAAAGGGAATATTACCTATAAATTTGATGATAACGATTATTTGAGAATTAACTTCAAACATCTGGATGACAGAAATGCGTTCTATTTGCCAATTCCATTAAAAAGTAATAATGGTAAAATAGAAGGAATTCCGGGCTTTAATCCAAATTACGGAACCTTGACGTCAGTAAATTTCAGCCGTTTAAATGTACCGCAATACGGTGGGGGAACTTTTACGGCAGATTTGGAAGATGGATCTCATCCGATCATCAACTCGATTGGTGCGGAATTTAAAAAGAAGATATCGGAGAAAGTGACGTTTAAGAATGCATTCAAACAAACCAATATCAATTTGAATTACAATGCTATTTTTCCAAATGGAGGTCCGTGGACACAAGATGCTTATGCAACAGGGGTTCAGAATACAACAGCCAGTAATCTGACCTATTCTTATGTAGATAATGGAGCAACTCTTGATCCGAATGCTTTAATTATGAGAGCAGATCTTTGGCACATCGAGAAAAAGATGAACAATTTTGCCAACAATTTCTCTTTTGCGTTTGATTTAGATCCTGTAAAACTGACTGCGGGTTACTATTATTCCAACTGGAAATCGAATCAATACTGGAACTGGAATTCTTATTTAGTGGGAGTTTCAGACAATCCGAGATTGTTAAATGTAAAAGACAATACATCAGGTGTAAATCATACCTGGAACGGGGTGGAGAGAATTACTTGGTTAGAAAGAGACGCACAAACCAAAGGAGTTTTGAATGATGTTTATGCCGATGCTGAAATTAAAGCGACAGACAAGCTGACTTTCAATGCCGGTTTACGATACAATAAGGACAAGTATTCCGGTTACCGAGACAATGCGAGATTTTTTGCAGAGAACCTGGGAGTTTTAAACAACAATACAGCGGATGATAAGGTAACAACGGTAAAAGGAAATCCGTATACGTATTGGAGATATGATGTGAGCGAATGGTCGTATACCGCTGCCGGAAACTACAAATTCAATGACAATATGGCTTCGTATGTACGTTACAGCCACGGTTTCAGATCGCCTATTGAAGAGTCCTTTTATGATAATGCAGCCGATTTGAGCAAGCTGGAAAACACCGAAGTAAATCAGTTTGAGTTGGGGTATAAATATTCTAATTCTTTCTTCAATGTAAATGCCAACCTGTTTCATATGAATTTGAAAAATGTTGCCTTTACGGATATTTTATCGGATGGAACTTCTGAGAATAAATTCGCCGATGTAAACAATATTGGTCTTGAAGTAGAAACCAATGCCAGATATAAAATGGTAAAAATGAACTTTACGTTTACGGTTCAAAAACCGGAGTATGATAATTTTACGGGTACCAATGCTGACGGATCGACTTTTAATTTTAACGGAAACACAGCCAGGAGAATACCTAAGTTTTTCTGTAACTTAAGACCGGAAGTTGATATTACAAAAGATTTTACAGCTTATGTGCAGTTCTCTTATTATGATAAAAAATTCACGAATCAGGACAATAAACAAGTTTTGCCGGCTTATAAAGAAGTAGGGGCGGGATTAAATTATACCTATCATAATCTTCGTTTTGCGGTTGATGCTTCAAACTTGTTCAATGAAATAGGTTTAACCGAAGGTGATCCAAGACAAACTACGTCAGCCGCAAGTGATGTTTTTATGGCAAGACCAATTTTAGGACGCGCCTTTAGATTTTCGGTGGCGATTAACTTTTAAGAGATGTGGGAGGTGAAATGTAAGATGTGAGGTGTAGAGTATGTTCGAAACCTGAAACCTGAAACCTGAAACCTGAAACCTGAAACCTGAAACCTGAAACATTTCAACGATTAAAAGACAAACCAATAAAAAATGAAAAACATAGGAATTAAAATCTCTCTTTACCTCAATTATTTTGTCTTCGCTATTCTCCTGAATAGCGTGGGCATTGTGATTTTGAAATCGCAGAAAAATTATGGAGTAGATGAAGTTCAGGCGAGTATTTTAGAAGCGTTTAAGGACATGCCTATTGCGATTGTTTCCTTTTTTATAGCCTCTTTTTTGCCCAGAATCGGCTATCGAAAATCCATGCTGATTGGTTTGGGTTTGGTTACTCTGGCTTGTATTTCCATGTATTTTGGAAATTCATTTGACAATGCTAAAATTCTCTTTGCAACAGTTGGAGTTTCGTTTGCCTTGATTAAAGTTTCGGTTTATTCCTTAATTGGTACTGTTACCGAAACCAAAAAGGAACACAATGCCTTGATGAGCAGTATTGAAGGTTTTTTTATGGTTGGAATTGCACTGGCTTATTTTCTGTTTCCGGCTTTTAATAAGGAAGAAGACCCCAATTCGTGGCTAAATGTGTATTGGTTTCTGGCCGGATTGTCGTTGCTGTCGTTTCTGTTTTTGTGCTTTGTGAAGTTTGAAGAAACCGAAGTCGCCGCAGGAGCAGATCTCAAAGACGATTTCATGCAAATGTTCCGTTTAATGGCGAAATTGCTAACGGTTGTTTTTGTAATCAGTGTCTTTTTGTTTGTAATGATTGAACAGGGAATCCTTTCGTGGTTGCCTACATTCAATACAAAAGTGCTGCATTTGCCTGAAAATATAAGCATTATGATGGCTAGTATTTTGGCTATTTCACTGGCAGCCGGAAGGATGATTGCCGGAATTGTAACTAAAAAAGTGGGCTGGCTCTGGGTGCTAAGTTTCTGTATTCTTTCAGCCATGCTGATTGTAGTTTTTGTACTTCCAAAAACCGTTGGATTGGAAGTGAAAAGCATCAATACCCTGGCAGACATACCTTTAATTGGTTTCGCATTTCCTTTAATCGGATTGTTTATTGCACCAATTTATCCGTTGTTAAATTCGATTGTATTGAGTGCTCTGCCTAAAAATCTGCAAAGTTCGATGACAGGATTAATTGTGATTTTTTCGGCTCTTGGCGGAACATTAGGCTCCAGAATAACAGGTTGGCTGTTTAAAAATGAAGGACCGGAAAAGGCATTTTATTTTACATTAATTCCAATGTCTTTATTATTAGTGTCTTTTTTTATTCTTAAAAAAATAACTGCAAAAGATGAAATTTAAACTACATATATCCCAAACTATCGAAAAACTATTGGCTCAGGAAGATACTGACGGCGATAAAAAAATAACGATTGATGATCATGGTCCGAAGCGATTTTTACTGAATGGTGAAGAGGGAAATTCAATCCTTATTGAAGGAACCTACCAGCTTTCAAACTTATTGCAGGAACTGGCTTTGGCTAAAAAAGAAAATACGGAATTTGCCGAAATCAGTCTCGATCAAATTGTAGAGGATCCTGTAAAAAGAATCTCCGGAAAAATAAAAAACCTGTATTGGAAAGGGTTAACACGTACGATTGATGCCAATGGTGTCAAAAAAATACTGGAAGACAATAAAATAGAAAATGCTATTTCGTATTTGTATGTTCCTTTTGGAGATGAAATCGTTTTTGATTATTTCAAAAAACTGGAAGCCGTAACTCCAAAGTTAAAAGTGGTACAAATGCCGAAACATATTTCACCGGAGTATGTCATGTCGCTCAATCAAAAACCGGGCATATTGGCTTTGGCACTTCAAATTAAAAACAATGAAATTTCGGGAGTTCCTTTTGTAGTTCCCGGCGGAAGGTTTAATGAAATGTATGGCTGGGACAGTTATTTTATTGCCAAAGGACTTTTGATAGATGATAAAATAGAGTTGGCTCTGGGAATTGCAGAGAATTTTAAATACCAGATTGATCATTACGGAAAAATACTAAATGCGAACCGGAGTTATTATTTAACCCGTACGCAGCCTCCGCTTTATACGTCATTGATTATCGATGTTTTGGAAAAATCGAATCCGGATATTTTCTGGATCGAAAGACATTTAAAAACGGCCATTAAAGAATATCTGACGGTTTGGATGGAAGAAGGCAAAAGACTAACCGCTAATGGGTTGAATCGGTATAAAGCTGAAGGAATTGGACTGCCATTTGAAGTAGAGGAGGGGCATTTTGATGATATTCTGGAGCAATACGCACCGAAATACAATCTGTCTACCCGTGAATTCGAAAAAAAATATCTGGAAAGAGAAGTGGTCGATGTCGAACTGGATAAGTATTTTATTCACGACCGAAGCATGCGCGAAAGTGGTCATGACACGACCAACAGACTGGTTGGAATTTGTGCCAATTTAAATACCGTTGCGATAAATAGTCTGCTTTACAAATACGAAACGGATATTGCCTTTTTGATTAGGAAGTATTTTAAAAACGAATTTCAATATTTTGAAGACCAGTCTTTTTCAACCGAATATTGGCTTGCGAAAGCAGCTTCAAGAAAGGAAAAAATCAATCAATTGTGCTGGAATTCAGAATATGGATGTTATCTGGATTATAATTTTGTAAATGAAGAGCAGCATTTTTTTGAGGCTGCAACTACTTTTTACCCGCTTTGGGCCAAAATAAGCACACCCAAACAAGCAGACATTCTGGTAAAAAAGACCCTTCCAAAATTTAAAATGAAAGGCGGAATTGCTGGAAGTACCAAAGAATCCATTGCAGCTATAGACGAAAATGCACCAGTGCGTCAATGGGATTATCCGTTTGGATGGGCACCGCATCAAATGCTTTTGTGGGAAGGTTTGCTGAATTATAATTTTAATGAAGAAGCACAGGAAATGGTATACCGCTGGCTTTGGCTGATTACCAGAAATGCAGTGGATTATAACGGAACCATTCCGGAAAAGTTTGATTTATCGATCAGCTCGCATAAAATCTTTGCAGAATATGGAAACGTTGGAACCGAATTTGATTTTATCCCCGAAGAAGGTTTTGGATGGATGAATGCTTCGTACCAGTATGGTTTAACCATTTTGGAAGAAGATTTAAAACAAAAATTATCGGACTTGGTTGATCCGGATGTACTTTTTTAGTTAAAAGGGGGGGCTTCGACTTCGCTCAGCCGGACACAACGTTATCATTTAAATTATTGTGTCCGGCTGAGCGAAGTCGTGTGATAGGCTTAACGAAGTCAACTGTCCGGCTGAGCGAAGTCAACTGTCCGGCTGAGCAAAGTCGAGTGATATGCTCAGCGAAGTCAATTGTCTGGTTGAGCGAAGTCGAGTGATAGGCTTAACGAAGTCAAATGTCAGGCTGAGCGAAGTCGAATGTCAGGCTGAGCGAAGTCAATTGTCCGGTTGAGCGAAGTCGAGTGATAGGCTTAACGAAGTCAAATGTCAGGCTGAGCGAAGTCGAATGATAGGCTAAGCGAAGTCGAATGTCAGGCTGAGCGAAGTCGAGTGATAGGCTTAACGAAGTCAAATGTCATGCTGAGCAAAGTCAACTGTCCGGCTGAGCAAAGTCGAGTGATAGGCTCAGCGAAGTCAATTGTCCGGTTGAGCAAAGTCGAGTGATAGGCTCAGCGAAGTCAACTGTCAGGCTGAGCGAAGTCGAGTGATAGGCTTAACGAAGTCAAATGTCAGGCTGAGCGAAGTCGAATGATAGGCTAAGCGAAGTCGAATGTCAGGCTGAGCGAAGTCGAAGCCTAGACCTTTCTCCCCATTAAGTTCTCCCCAAAAGTACGCAGGATATTTTTCTTTTCAGCGTTAAGATCCATTTGATCCAGCGTTTCAAAAGCTTTAAACGTATACATTTCAATGGCATCCTGAGTGGCTTTTGAAGCACCGGATTCATTGAAAATTGCTTTTACAGTAGCTATTTTAGCGGTATTGTCTTCTAATTGTAAACGGAATAATTGCTCTAACTCTGAAGCTTTTTCAGGAGAAGAAAATTCTCTTGCTTTGAGGTATAAATACGTTTTTTTGTTTTCGATAATGTCTCCTCCAACTTGTTTTCCGAAAGTTTCCGGATCTCCAAAAGCATCCAGATAATCATCCTGAAGCTGGAAAGCAAGACCTAAATTCAATCCGAAATCATAAATTAAATCACCTTCTTTTTCAGATGTTTTGGCTACGATAGCTCCCATTTTCATGGCAGCAGCAACCAGAACGGCCGTTTTATATTCGATCATTTTTAGGTATTCCGGAATCGTAACATCATTTCTTTGTTCAAAGTCAACGTCCCATTGTTGCCCTTCACAAACTTCAAGAGCCGTTTTGCTGAATAGTTTTGCTAAGTTTCTGAAAACAATCGGTTCGTATTGTTCAAAATACTGATACGCCAGAATAAGCATGGCATCACCGGACAAAATTCCGGTGTTGAGGTCCCATTTTTCATGAACAGTTTCCTGTCCTCTTCTCAAAGGCGCATCATCCATAATATCGTCATGTACAAGCGAGAAATTATGAAAAACTTCCACAGCCATTGCAGCCGGAAGTGCTGTTGTATATGGGGTATTAAAAACTTCTGCAGCCATCAAAGTAAGTACGGGACGGATTCGTTTTCCGCCGAGGCCCAGAATGTATTCAATGGGTGCGTAAAGATTTTGGGGTTCTTTATGTATGCTTTGGGTTTTTAAATAATGAATAAAAAAATCCTGGTACTGACTAATATTATGCATAAAATGAAATTCTGATTTGCGAGGTCCAAAGATACGATTCATTATGAATTATTGCGTTTTTAAAATTTTAAAAGATGGTGGAGGAATTAGATAGTGGAGGTAATTTGATAATTTGATAGTGGGTTTTTGGTGTAAGTGCGGGAGGCTTCAACTTCGTTCAGGCTGACATTCACATTGTGATTGTGTTTGTCGGCCTGAGCGGAGTCGAAGGCGGTTTTGGGCTTGTTTTAAAATTATTTTCAAAAAAACTTGGAAACTTTTTTGGTATTCAGAGTTTCCTGTTTATATTTGCACCGTTAAATGGAAACTTAGAACACTAAAAAAGTTTCCGCGAAGAATTGAGAAATTTATAACCTCAGTAAAAACAGTAATTTATGAAAACAACATGGACCTTAGATTCTAGCCAATCAGATGTTTTGATTAAAATGAGACATTCGATTATTGCTTACATGGGAGGAACTACAAATAAATTTGGTGGTTATGTGAATATTGAAGACAATGAAGTAGAAGATGCATCGGTTGAGTTTTCGCTTGACATTAACAACAAGATTGATAATTTTCAGCAAATTGATACTTATTTACAACTTCAGGATTTGTTTGATGTAAACGAACATCCGATTATTAGTTTCAAATCGACTTCGTTTCAAAAAGTAAACAACAATATTAATTTCTTCAAGGGCGACTTAACGATTAAAGATGTTACCAAAGTAGTGGAACTTGATGCCGAGTTTATAGGAGTTAATACATACAATGGTGAGAAGAAAGTTGCTTTTGAAATCAAAGGAGATATTAAGCGTCAGGATTTTGGTTTAGATTACAATTCGTTCAGTCATAATGGAGGTTTGGCTTTAGGAAAAGACATTAAGCTTATTGCAAATTTAGAGTTTAGCATATAAATCTTAGAGAATGAAGTAAATTAATGTAAAATTATTACAAATAGTACGGAAACTATTTTCGTGAATTTAGTTTCCTCAGTATATTTGTAATACAATTTGAAAATTAAAATGAAAGAGAAAATCATATCAAAAGCAAGCGAGTTGTTTTTAAAACTTGGTTTTAAAAGTGTTACAATGGATGATATTGCAGGAGAAATGTGTATTTCGAAAAAAACGATCTACAAATATTTCTGTAATAAAGAAGTATTGATTGAAGAGAGCACATCATTAGTTCACAAACAGGTACATGAAATAATTGATACGATTGTGGCGAAAGATTATAATGCGATCCATGAGAATTTTGAAATCAGAGAAATGTTTAGAAATATGTTTAAGAATAATACAGATACTTCTCCTATTTATCAATTGAAAAGACACTATCCGGAAATTTACCAAAACATACTTTCGCACGAAATCGATCAGTGCAACCGTTATTTTGGAGTCAATATTGAAAAAGGAATCCGTGAAGGATTGTATCGTACGGATATCAATATACCAGTGTATGTGAAATTTTATTACACCTTAATTTTTCATATCAACGAAACTACTGTTTCAGAAAGTGAAGCACAAAAAATAGAACTGGAGGCACTGGAATATCACACCAGAGCTATGGCAACAGAAAAAGGAATAGTGGAATTGGAAAAGCAACTTAAGAAAATCAAAGTATAATCATCAATCAATAATAGTATGATTTTTTAAATCATCAACACAAACAAATATCTAGCAGCATATGAAACGAATAGTTCTCTTTTTTTTGTGTACAATAGGTCTGTCGGCCAGTGCACAAGTCACACGTTTAACCTTAAAAGACGCGCTTACTTATGCGCTTCAAAATAAAGCCGATGCTAAAAAGGCGAAACTTCAGGTTGAAAACAGTGAATACAAAATACAGGAAATACGCTCAAGAGCTTTGCCTCAAATTTCGGCAAATGGAAATTTAACACACAATCCGATCATTCAGACTACCGTAATTGATGGTGCAGGATTTGGTGCACCGGGGACTACGATTCAGGCAGCATTTGGTCAGAAATGGGTTTCGACTGCCGGAGTTTCTTTAACACAGACCATTTTTGATCAGTCTGTTTTTACAGGATTAAGAGCGGCAAGATCTACCCGTGAGTTCTATCAGATCAACGATCAGTTAACAGAAGAGCAGGTTATTGAAAGAGTAGCCAATAACTACTATTCTGTTTACGTACAAAAAGAGAGACTTACTTTATTAGACAGTAATTATGTGAATACTACTAAAGTTCGTGATATCGTAAAAGGACAGTTTGACAATGGTCTGGCTAAAAAGATTGATTTAGATCGTATCATCGTAAAAATGTCAAACATTGATACAGAACGTCAGCAAATCAAAAATCAGATTACGTTACAGGAAAACGCTTTGAAGTTTTATATGGGAATGCCAATTGAAACTCAAATTGATTTGCCAAAAGAAGAGTTTGAAGTGGTACCTGCTGCCTTAACAGAACAGCCAAATGCTGCAAACAGAACAGAGTACCTGCTTTTGAAAAAACAACAGGAACTTTTAGTATTCAATAAAAAAGCGGTTGAAGCAGGATATTATCCAACACTTTCCTTAACTGCTGGGTATAACTATATTGGTCAGGGGCCTCAAATGCCCTGGTTTGCAAAACCTTCTCAGGGAGTGTACTGGTCCGATTTCTCTGCAATTGCCTTAAACTTACATGTGCCGATTTTTACAGGTTTCGGAACTCGTGCAAAAGTAAGACAGGCCGATGTTGAGCTAAGATCACTTGAGGAAGATATCAAGGATACCAAACTTTCACTTGATCTGGACTATAAAAATGCGATGGCACAAATCGATAACAACCTTGTGACGATCACCAATCAAAAAGAAAATATGCGCTTAGCGACAGAAATCTTAAGCAATACAAAAAACAATTACCTTCAGGGATTGGCCTCTTTAACAGACTTGTTAGATGCAGAAAATGCCTCTCTTGAAGCACAAAATAATTATACCAGAGCAGTTTTAAATTATAAAATTGCCGAAGTAGCATTAATCAAATCAAAAGGCGAACTTAAAACTCTTATTAAATAACTAGAAGTACAATGAAGAAAACTATTATAACAATCGTAATCATAATCGCGTCTCTGGGCGTGATTGGATATATCTTAAATAAAAATAAGAAAGAGAACAAGGAAAAGACAGATATCGTAGCAGAAAAGAATGCTGCAGTTTCAGTAAAAGTATCTCCGGTTAAAACAGAAGAAGTTTCACTTGATTTCGTAGCAAACGGAAACTTCCAACCCACCCAGCAATTGACATTCTCTGCTGAGAAATCAGGAAAAGTAATCAGTGTTCTGGCTAAAGAAGGAGACTACGTAAGAGTGGGGCAAACTTTATTAACAATGAGAGGAGATGTTATCAATGTTGATGCTCAGACTGCAGAAGCGGCTTATCAAAATGCAAAATCAGATTACATCAGATATGAAAATGCTTTTAAAACCGGAGGAGTTACCAAGCAGCAGGTAGACCAGGCAAAACTGGCTTTAACTAATGCACAGTCGCATTTGACACAAGCAAAAATCAATGTTGGTGATACCAGAGTAAAAGCTCCAATTAGCGGTTTTATCAATAAAAAATACATCGAGCCGGGATCTATCTTAACCGGAATGCCTGCAACAGCATTGTTTGATATTGTTAACGTTTCTAAATTAAAATTAGTAGTTACCGTAAACGAAAATCAGGTAGCGAGTTTAAAAACAGGAGATCATATTAACGTAACAGCAAGTGTTTATCCGGATAAAAACTTCTCTGGAAAAATTACTTTCATTGCTGCAAAAGCGGATGAATCTTTGAACTTCCCGGTTGAAATCGAAATTACAAATAACGTAAACAACGACCTGAAAGCTGGTATGTACGGAACTGCAAACTTTGCATCGAAACAACAAAAACAACACCTTATGGTTGTACCTAGAAATGCATTCGTAGGAAGTGTGAGCAGTAACCAAATTTTCGTAGTAGAAAAAGGTATTGCAAAATTAAGAAAAGTAACTGCCGGAAGAATTTTGGGTGATAAAGTAGAAATCATCAACGGATTAACTGATGGAGAAACTGTAATTGTAACGGGTCAAATCAACCTGCAAGACGGTAACACAGTAGAAATTATTAAATAATTATTGGCTTTAAGCCTTAAGCAATACGCTTTAAGCCGTTTAACAAGAGCCTAAAGCCTATAGCTTACAGCCTATAGCATAAAGCAAAATATATGAAATTAGCCGAAATATCCATCACACGTCCGTCGTTGGTAATTGTACTCTTTACAATTCTAACATTAGGTGGACTGTTCAGCTACAGCCAGTTAGGTTATGAGCTGATCCCAAAATTTGAACAAAACGTTATTACCATTTCTACCATATACCCGGGAGCTTCTCCAAGTGAGGTAGAAAATACAGTAACCAAGAAAATTGAAGATGCGATCGCATCCTTAGAGAACGTTAAGAAAATTGACTCGAAATCGTACGAGAGTTTATCCATCGTTTCGATTACACTAACATCTGAAGCAAAAGTCGATTTCTCTCTGAATGATGCACAGCGAAAAATAAACGCGATTATTAGTGATTTACCGGAAGACGTAAAAACACCGGCACTAACGAAATTCTCGCTAAGTGATTTACCCATCATGACACTTGGTGCCAACGGAAAAATGGATGAGGCAGAATTTTATGACTTAATTGACAAAAAAATTGCTCCTATCTTATCCCGTGTGCAAGGTGTGGCTCAGGTAAATATTATTGGTGGTTCAGAGCGTGAAATTCAGGTAAACCTTGACGCTTTAAAAATGCAGGGTTACGGACTATCTGTTCCGCAGGTGCAACAAAACATTTTGACTTCGAATCTGGATTTCCCCACAGGAAACATCCAGACTCGTGATCAAAAAATATTAATTCGTTTAGCAGGTAAATACAAAAGTGTTGAAGAATTAAGAAACCTGGTAGTTTCTTCTCAAAACGGAATTCAGGTTCGTTTAAAAGATATTGCCGATGTACAGGATACTCAAAAGATTGCTGAAAAAATATCACGTGTAGATCAGAAAAGTGCGATCGTTTTGCAAATTGTAAAGCAATCAGATGCAAATGCGGTTGCGGTAAGTGAGCATTTATTAAAGACAATTGCTACTCTTGAAAAAGATTATAAAGTAAACCAGTTAAAACTGGAAGTAGCAAAGGATAGTACCGTTTTTACTTTAGAGGCGGCAGACTCTGTAGTACACGATTTATTAATTGCGGTAGTACTGGTAGCTTTCGTAATGTTGTTCTTCCTTCATAGTATCAGAAACTCGCTGATTGTAATGGTGTCGATTCCGGCCTCTTTGATTGCTACTTTTATCGGTATTTATTTAATGGGATATACTCTGAACTTAATGAGTTTATTAGGATTATCTCTTGTAGTTGGTATTCTGGTGGATGATGCGATTGTGGTACTGGAGAACATCTACAGACACATGGAAATGGGTAAAAGCCGAATTCGTGCTTCGTATGACGGAACAGCCGAAATTGGAGGAACTGTAACTTCGATTACCTTAGTAATTGTGGTGGTATTCCTTCCAATTGCGATGAGCTCCGGATTAGTATCGAATATCATTACACAATTCTGTGTGACGGTAATCATTTCAACGATGTTGTCGCTTTTAGCTTCTTTTACCATCATTCCTTGGTTGTCTTCTCGTTATGGTAAATTAGAGCATATTGAAGGAAAGAATTTATTTGGAAGAATCATTCTTGGCTTCGAAAGTTATTTAACACGTTTTACGGACTGGGTTTCTCATTTATTAACCTGGTGTCTGGATCATTATATAAAAACATTTGCAGTAGTAATTGTATTGTTCTTTGCTTCAACAGTTGGTTTAATGGCAGGGGGGTTCATCGGAGGAGAGTTCTTTGCTTCTTCTGATAGTGGGGAGTTCTTAGTTCAAATCGAAATGCCGAAAGACGCTTCGTTAGAGCAAACCAACTTCATGACTCAGAAAGCAGAAGCTTATTTGAAAGGACAAGAATATGTTCACAGCCAGATTACAACGGTAGGGCAAACCAGTGAAGGTTTTGGAGCATCACAGGCAACGGCTTACAAAGCGGAGATCGACGTAAAAATGATCGAACAAAAAGACCGTACCGACGATGCTAACGTTTATGCAGCAAAAATCAAACGAAAGTTAGAAAAAGTATTAGTTGGTGCTAAAGTAAAAACCGTTCCGGTAGGTATCCTAGGAACAGCCGAAGATGCTACATTAGGATTGATCGTAACAGGTCCGTCAACAGAAAGTGCTATGGCATTTGCTAAATTGGCAGAAGCAGAATTACGTACGATTCCGGGAACAACAGAGATTAAATTAACGGTTGAGGACGGAAATCCGGAGATCAACGTTAAAGTAGATCGTGATAAAATGGCAGCGTTGGGTTTAACACTTCAAACCGTTGGTTTAACCATGCAGACTGCTTTTAGTGGAAATACGGACGGTAAATACAGAGCTGGTGAATACGAATACGATATCAACATCAGATACAATGCCTTCGACAGAAAAAGTATTACTGACGTTAGTAATCTGATTTTTGTTAATGCAGCTGGTCAACAAATTAAATTGTCGCAGTTTGCAGACATTACAGAAGGTTCAGGACCTAGCCAGTTAGAGCGAAGAGACAAATCGGCTTCGGTAACGGTTAAAGGACAAAACGTTGGGGTACCATCAGGAACAATTGTTCAGCAATGGCAAGTGAAATTAGACAAATTGAAAAAACCAGCCGGTGTAAACTACATCTGGGGTGGTGACCAGGAGAACCAATCAGAAGGATTTGGTACTTTAGGAATCGCTTTATTGGCCGCTATTATCTTGGTTTACCTGGTAATGGTTGGACTTTATGACAGTTTTGTTCACCCGTTTGTCGTGTTATTTGCTATCCCGCTTTCGTTTATCGGTGCGATGTTAGCCTTGGCTTTGACCAACAACTCATTGAACATCTTTACGATTTTGGGGATCATCATGTTGATCGGTCTGGTGTGTAAGAATGCGATCATGTTGGTCGATTATACGAACCAGAGAAGAGCGGCAGGGGAATCCATTCGTACCGCATTAATCCAGGCCAACCACGCTCGTTTGCGTCCAATTTTGATGACCACTATTGCGATGGTATTCGGTATGTTCCCAATTGCATTAGCATCAGGAGCAGGAGCTGAGTGGAAAAACGGTTTGGCATGGGTAATTATCGGAGGATTGATTTCGTCTTTATTCCTTACCTTAATTGTGGTTCCGGTTATTTATAATATCATGGAGAAAATTATTTATAAATTCTCTAAAGGAGAAAAAATCAACTACGAAGCTGAAATGTTCGCGGATTATACGCCAACAGAATTAAGTGAAGATGGTTTTAATCCTAAACATACCCATTAATAGTTTTGATTTTTAATAGCGAAATTCTATAGCCCGAACTTGGAATTTCAATGAAAGATCCCAGATTCCTTTACTAAAATTGGAATTTGGGATTTTTTATGGTTTAAGAGCTGTTAGCTGTTGATGAAAAATTGATCAGGGAGAACGTTCATAAAAAAATCTTTTGGATGTGATTCAAAAAAAAATATTCAACACATAGAAACATAGATTTTTAACAAACGATAAAGAATACTTAAAAGAAATACATTTCTTTCATTCCGATGCATCGGGAAGTTTTATTTGAAGTGAAATGCCTAGTTTTCAATTAAAAAAAGCTATGTTTCTATGTGTTAAAAAAAGTTAGACCCAACGGTTTAAATGAGAACTTTTTTGATGTGCTGGTTTTCTATAGCCGAGTGTATTTTAGTTGAGATCTCGTTATAATCAGGGTTGTAGTTGTCCCATATTTTCCAGACATCGTCTCTTTTTTTAATGAAATAAGTCTGTCTGTTCACCTTATTCAGTACAATTGTAGTAACGTCATTTTCGTTTTTCCATTCCAGATTCCAAAACTCCTTCACCGTAAGAATTGCGATATTTTCTTCCAGACTTGAAATCTTAAAATCATAAAGCTCAAAATTAGACCGATTATCTTCACAGTTTAAATGATATTTTAAAGTCGAATAATTTTCAAAAAGATCCTTGATCCTTTTTGCAAAAGGTCCTTCTTTGAATACAAAATCGCATAATCCCTCCATACTAACGACAGGTAATTTTTGTAAAGAATTAAACTCTTCCTGACAATAATCGCTAATCAGTTTTTCAAAAAAGGCACCCGATTCCATTTTATTTTCAGACTGTAAAGTTTTTACAGCGTCTGTCGCTTCATCATTCAGAAAATGGTTTAAAGAAGGATAGCCGATAAAAATAGCCAGTTTGTCCAGACTCTTTAAAAACCGCAAATCAGAGTTTTTGGTTTTAGAAGAGTCATTGGTGAAAATCCTTTGCAAGGTCATGCTCGAGATCGAACATCCAAGCTCATTTCTTTTGGAGCCCTGCATAAATTCCGATTTCTCTAAAACATCAGAGATTATTTCCGAAAGGATAATGTAGTGCGCTCTTTTCCAATCTGTAACACCAGAGAGCGTACTGTTTTGTATGATTGGATGTGATTGTATGCCCTTTATTAATTTTTCTATTATGATTTCCATAGGCGAATTTTTTAATAATTGACGTTCGTTTTGACGATAATTAAATACAATTCCTGTTAATTAAATCCTGATTATAGATTTGTGTGTAAGATAAGTTAGTGTTGTGATCTTTTTAGTGTTAATGTTCTGCTAAAATTAATAATAAATTCGTTAAATAATTTAACAAATTAAAAATTAACAACAAAACCCAAAAGAATTATGAAAAAACTATTTACCAAATTTTCGATTAAAAAACTGGCACTTGTACTGCTGGCATTGCTTGCTTTATACTCTTGTGAGAAAGGAAATGACCAGGCTGATGCCGTTGCTCAGGACAAATTAATGGACGGTAATGTCGATCTTTTAGACAAAGGAAGATACGGACTTGCTCAGATGCCGGATGCCTATTTAAAAAGTATTGAATTTTTAACTCCCGTTGATTATCGTGCGAGAATTGCGGAGTTACGACCAGATTTAGTGACAAGCACCCAAAAAATGTCTTTGACGGCTAAAGTTGCGGCCGCAAAAAACTTACCGACTCCACCGGTTGGAGATCAGGGAAGCGAAGGTTCCTGCGTAGGCTGGGGAGTGGGTTATGCGGCACACAGTATTGCCCGGTACCTTAATAATTCAGTACATCAAAGCAATTGGAGCGGGGCTTCAAGAAGTGCGGCCTATATTTACAATCAGATAAAACTGGGGAATTGCGGAGCAGGTTCTTACCCGAATGATGCCATGAATTTGATCAAAAATCAGGGAGAATGTTCAGAGGCTCAAATGCCTTACATTGCCGGAGGATGTAATACTCAGCCTTCAGCTCAGCAAAAAACGTGGGCTGCCGCCAGAAAAACGGGAGGATGGTTTAATGTGAATCCAAGAAGTACAGCTGATATCAAGTATTATCTGAATCAAAATTATGCTGTTGCAGTGTGTTTTGATGTCAATCAGAGTTTTTATGATATCCGTAATAACAACCATGTTTGGTCCAGTCTTTACGGCAGCAGACAAGGAGGTCACTGTGTTTGTATCATAGGATATGACGATGCTACCGGACTTTTTAAAGTACAAAATTCCTGGGGAGCAGGTTGGGGACGCAGCGGGTTCTTTTATGTAACGTACAACAATATTGCTAACGGTGCTTTCAATTGGGCAGGATGTATTATTCCAAATCCCGGAGCGAATTCTTAACGGTACAATTAATTCAAGCCATTGGTTGTAATCGATTTAAACACATAGGAACATAGATGTAGTTGTCTCAAAAAGGCGCTTCACTAATTTTTAAAAATACATCAGCTATGTGAGAGAAAAATATCTCTCTGTAGTATTCTTTTTAGGCGAAATGACTATGTTTCTATGTGTTGAATATTATTTTTTTTGAATTGCACTTAATGGGATAACTCAATTAAAAAAGGAGACGGTCTAAAATCAGACAGTCTCCTTTTGTTTTATAGAAAGTGATGGGCTTTTGGTGGTTTTATTTCTTCACTATTTTAATGGTTTTGATTTGTCCTTCAGCTTTTACTTTAAGGAAATAAAATCCTGTAGCCACATTGGATAAATCAATTTCAGATTGTGTATGGTTTATGCTCTTCGTTAAAATAGTCTTTCCGGAAACCGAGATTAATTCAATTTTATCAATAACCGATGGGTTCTGTATCGATAAGTTGTGTTGAACTGGATTTGGATAAAATCTGAAATCCTGCAGCACAAAATCAGGTGTCGCAAGCGATCCGTTTACTTTTGCTGTAACGGCAAGACGTTCCGTACTTTCGATTCCGTCTATGGTTTGAGAGGCATAATACGTAACGCCGTCCACTAAAATAGTGTTCGGTGGCAAAGGAGTTTCTGAAGTTTTACTTGTTTTACCTGTTGAAAGGCCTTTAGTGCTGTACCATTTTATGTTCTGACCTTCGATAACAAGATCTCCTAAAGTTTGGCCTGGTTTAAAATCGATTGTTATTGTTTTTTTTCCGCCTATTAAAGGTGCAGGAGGATCTATGGTAACATGAATTAATGCAATACATCCCATAGCGTCTCTTGCAGACACCTGATACATCCCGTAGTTGAAAACTGTAAAAGTGTTGCTTGACTGAAAAATGTTTAAATCTAATGAATATTGATACGGTGCAGTGCCACCGGTTGCGGTAACAGTTATATTTTGATTGTCGATTGTTGCCGAAACCGCTATAGGAATTGGTGCTTGCAGTATTAAATTGATTGTTTCTGTACAATTATTAGTATCTCTTACAGTTATGGCGTAAACACCCGCATTTAAATTCATAAAGTTATTGCTTGTCTGGTAAGGACTTCCATTTATGGAATATGTATATGGTGCTTGTCCACCTATAGCATTTGCCATGATTGCTCCGTTTGAAACGCAGGATACTGAGGAAGTAACTACTGCAGTAAGATGTAATGGATTTGGAGCTACAATCGTTGTTACAAAAGTATAGATAGCATTATTAGCATCACGCACTTTTATGCTATAGCTGCCCGGAGAAACTGTAAAAGTATTGGAGAGGTTATAAGTTACACCATTATCCATTGAATATTGATAAGGAAAGACACCTCCCGATGCCGTTACGGTTATTGTTCCCATTGGATTATTACAACCTGGCTGAATAACAGTAGCCACAGCTAAAAGTGGATAAGGAGCCGAAATGGTTACCTGATTTTGTAACGAAGAACAGCCTTTAGCATCCTTAACAATCACACTATAAGTTCCGGGAGCCAGATTATTAAAGGTATTTGCGCTTTGCGCCGGAACTATGATTGTATTATTGCTGTTCAAAAGGGTGTAAGTATAAGGAGCTGTACCTCCAGTCGCATTTACGATTAGAGCTCCGTCGTTACTGGTTGCAGTTGTTGCATTTATAATGATTAATGTACTATCAGGAGCAGTACGGGGGGCTATCGTAGCGTTTACTGCTGCGATACAGCCATTGCTGTCTTTGGCCTTTAAGGTATAGGTTCCGGGAGTTAAAGTGAAAGTATTCGATGCTAAAAATGTATTAGATTCGTTAAAAGAATAGGTGTAAGGCGGTTGTCCTCCGATTGCTGTAATGGTTGCAATATCAAAATCATTACAATTTTGAGCCTGATTAATGGCTACATTTGCCACGAAAGAAACCGGTGCTTCTATAGTGAATACGGTACTAAAGCTGCATCCATTTGCATCTCTGACTTCCAGAATATAATTTCCTGGATTTACACCCGTATAGAAAGAACTAGATTGAAAAGGAAGACCGTTTAAGGAATATTGATACGGAACTGTACCGCCAACGGCATTAATAACTACATCACTTACAGGGGAATAGCAATTTGTAATGGGCGTATGAGCGACAGTCGCTGTTAAAGGAACAGGCTGTTCCAGCGTTATAGCATTTACAAGTGCAGTACAATTTAAAGTATCTTTTACCAGAATAGAATAAGTACCTGCAATTAAATTAGTAAAAACGGGATTGGAAGTATAAGTAACCCCATTGTCTATTGAATATTGATAAGATCCGTTACCTCCTGAAACGATAACATCTATAGTGCCATTACTAAGGCAGTCTATCGTTTTGGTGATGAAAGCTGTAGCAGTTAAAGGGTTTGCAGGACTTATAACAGCAGTTATAGAAGCTGTAGTAGCTTGTGAATCTTTAACTTTTATGAGATAACTTCCTGCAATAAGATTACTAAAAACATTTGAAGAAGTATAACTATTCCCGTTGTCTATGGAATATTCATAAGGAGCCAAACCTCC
Organism: Flavobacterium lipolyticum; assembly: GCF_020905335.1. Lineage (NCBI taxonomy): Bacteria > Pseudomonadati > Bacteroidota > Flavobacteriia > Flavobacteriales > Flavobacteriaceae > Flavobacterium > Flavobacterium lipolyticum. The sequence continues at coordinate 2,141,937 of NZ_JAJJMN010000001.1, forward strand.
AGTTGCAGTAACAATAATTCTTCCGTTAGAAGTATTACAGTCGATAGGAGTTATTTCAGCTGAAGCGGAAAGAACAGGTGACGGAGAAATTTCTAAATAATCTGATTGAAAATAACAGCCGTTTGCATCGATAGTTCGAACCTTATAAATTCGTGCAGGCAGATTATTAAAAGTATTAGAGTTCTGAGGATCTACCACAACTACATTATTACTTTCTAAAGAGTACCTGTAAGGCGGCGTTCCACCTGTTGCCAATGCAGTAATCGAGTTACCATTAACAGCAAGTGTTGTTTGTATTAAAGTAGGTTCTGATAATGTGACAGATACAATAGCCTGGCAGCCATTTTTGTCCAAAACCTTTATGGTGTGAGTTCCCGAGTGAACATTTTTAAAAGTATCACTAGTCTGAAATGGGCCGTTGTCAAGAGCGTAGGTATAAGGGGACTGTCCCTGAGTTACATTTGCTTTTATTATACCATCAGCAGAACTATTACAACTTATTTGTGAGACAATTTCAGCTGAAACCAATACTGGTTTTGCACCAGATATAGTAATCAGAGCGCTAGTCCTGGAACCATTTGAATCCCGAACCGTTACGCCATAGCTCCCGGCATTTAAATTAGAAAAGACATTTGAATCTATAAACTTCTCCGGATTAGACATGGAATACTGATAAGGAGCTGAGCCTCCGTTTGGTGTGACCGTTAGAGTAGCTTTTGAATCCGTACAGGTTATAAGAGTCGAAGTAGCGCTTGCCGTAAATGGAATCGATTCAGAAATAATGATATTTGAGAATAGAACTTGGCCGCCTTTTGCGTCTGATACTATTATGTCGTAGGAACCATTGATTAGGTTTGTAAATACATTTGACTGAGTTGTAGTTAATGGAAATCCCGAAGACTTCCGAAGCATATAATTATAAGGTGTGATACCCCCACTGGTAGTAATGGTAACGGTACCTTTGTCGACCACATAAGAAGAAACAAGCGGGGTAGGCTCTACTACTGTTATAGGAATACTTACCGTACATTTATTAGGGTCTTTTATAGAAATAGTGTGATTACCATAAGTTACCATTCCAAAAATTCTCGAATCCTGATAACTACCTCCATCAAGGGCGTATTGATATTTTCCATAACCTCCGCTTGCATTAACGGTTACAGTTCTGTAAAAATAGGTAATTTCGGCAGTTATCGGAGCAGGATCTTCTAATAGTACTGTTGTCGAAACAATACAGCCGTTAGCATCTTTTGCAGATAAAGTGTAATTCCCTGCGGCCAAATTTTCAAATACGCTATAAGAAGTATAAGGTCCTCCGTTTATGGAATAAAAAACAGGCGATTTTCCGTTATTTGTCATTCCCGTAATTGAACCATTAGAGTCTCCATGACACAATATTCTTTGTTGTGTTGTCGTTATTTCGGGTATTTTTATTGGATTTATAGTGGCAGTTGCGGAAACTAAAGCATTTTGTGCATCAAGAACTTTTAAATTGTAAGTCCCCGCATTTAAATTAGAGAATACATTAGAATTACTATAAGTATTTCCGTTATCTATTGAATATTGATAAGGCAAAGTTCCACCATTTGGAGTAATCGTAATCGTTCCGGTAGTAATGACGCACGTAATTGGAGTTACTGCCGCTGTCGTAGTAAGCGGTGTAGGTTCATTAAGGATATTAATTCCTTTTTGTGAAAGAATACACCCACGACTGTCTGTTACAATAGCTTCATACGATCCGGCTGCTAAACCTGTAAACGGATTAGTCGTCTTAGAAGGAATTAGTTTTCCATTGCTGTCTTTAAGGGAATAGTTATATGGGGCAGCACCACCGGAAACCATTAGATTTATTTTTCCCTCATTCGTAGCATTGCTGTCATTTGTTATAATTGGGTTTATAGTTATAGCAGGATTAATAAGAGGCATAGTTAAACTAAAAAAAATAGTACATCCGGTTGCATCCTTTATTTTTACCGTATAGTTTCCAACGCTTAAATTTTTGAAAACATCCATCGTTGTAAACTCATTTCCAATAGAATATAGGTAAGGAGCTTTTCCCCCTGTCCCGGTAACTTGAAAAGTACCGTCGTTTCCTCCCGAACATGTAACGCCTGTCCTGTAGTTAACCAACCATGACAATGGTTTTAAAGATTCTACCACTATTGTTTTTGAAGCGACACAGCCATTACCATCCCGAACATATACCGTCTGATTTCCGGGGCTTGGATTGATAACAGCATTGTTTTGCGTATAAGTAACTCCAAAATGTGAATATTCATAATTAGAATTCCCCCCACTTCCTGAAATGACTATTCTTGGAACACAATTTACATATTCAACTTTTGCTTCAGCCGTTAAGAGGGGAGGTTCTGTGATCTGAACAACTTGAGTCATCGAAGTACAGCCTAAGGCATCTTTTAGGGTTATCGTATGAGGGCCAGGTGACAAATTGGTAAAGGTACCTACAGGATTACCAGTATAAACCGTAAAAGGACCTCTATCCAGACTATAAGTGTAAGGTGCTTTACCTCCTGATGGCAAGATAGTTATGATGCCATTATTTTGTCCGAAACAGCTGATAGCTGTTGTAAGAGGAGTAAAGTTTATCTGATCATATACTTTTATATTAAAGTAATTAGTCGTTACACTTCCATTGTTATCTATTCTGGCGTAAATAGTTCTGGAACTTTCTGCACTGGTATAATTTGCCGGATTTGCTATAGCATTTAAGTTATCAGTTGCATCTGCAAGGCTTAAATGATAACTAACCGTTGTTTCGGCAGGGTTTAAATTACCAATTAAAAGTGTTTTTTGAGTAGTTAAATTAAAGGAAGTATCCCCGTAACAATGCTCGATATCACTGACCTGAGCATAAAAATAATTAGAAAACAGTAAAATAAAAAAAAGTAGAGTTTTTTTCATACGTATCGGTTTGTTAAAATAGGCAAACAAATATATACAAAAAAACGTACTAAAACTCTAGTGTTGGGATTTGGAATTTAAAATTTGTAATCGATTATTTCAAGTACAAATAATGATTGTAATAATCGATAATTGCTTTACCTTCAAGCAGAACATCGGCACCAATAATGCCATGAACCGGTTTTGCTTTGTAAGATTCCAGAGCTTCATTGACATGGGAGAGATCAAAAATTACCAGACTAAAATCGTGGTTTTTCCAACTTCCAAGCTGTAGGCGATTGTGCTTTGAAATTTGGGTTAACATTCCCGTTCCTCCGGCACCCGAAGCTTTGGTTTTAGACTTTTTTGCCGTCAGTTCAAAACGTTCAATACTTTCAAATCCTACACAGGAATTAGAGGCACCGGTATCTAAAATAAAATTTCCCGAAACACCGTTGATTTTTGCCTTAATCGATAAATGCTGCGTTTTGGTGACATTGAATTTTATTTTTCTGTATTTCTCTTTTTTGAGAACCTCGTGAAGATTTTCCATTTTCGATTGTGATTGAAAACCAAAAATAAACCAATTACCCCCAATAAACTAATGATATAAAAGATATAATTTGTCGGTTGTTTCTCTGTTTGGATAGCACCATAGTATACAAATGAACTCCAGTAATACGGAGATTTTTTAGCATTCGAAATGGACTTGTTCTGTAAAAAAGCGCGTTTTGCATTTGTATTGGCCTCTGTATAGGATTGCCCTTTTTTGATGTTTTCATAAAAATCAGTCATAAAAACAGAGGTCGTGTAATCATTCACTTTCCATAACGAAAACAATAAATTCTGAGCTCCTGCAAATTGAAATCCTCTGGCCACGCTCATGGCACCTTCGCCTTTGTACAATTTACCGATTCCGGTTTCGCAGGCGCTCAAAACTACTAAATCAGGATTGACATTCAGATGGTATAATTCCGAATATAAAATTTCCTGATCGTAAAATTTAATGCTCGCAGGATTTTCAATATCACCCGAAGAAGCGTGAGTGCTCAAATGTAAAATCGAATAATGGTTTGCATCATTCTTGAAATTAGAGAAAGTAGCTTTTGAATTTTCCAGATATTTTCCTTTAAAATTACTTCTAATGGCCTCTAGTTCCTTTTTAGAGTAATCCAATTCAAAAGAAGTATTTTCGAAAACTGGAAAAACCCCAAAAATAGTATTTTCTGAATTTGAAACGGGCTTAGGGTTAACATAAAGGTTTGCTGAAGTAGCATAAGTAATCCTGAAATCATTCAGTAAATAATACATCTTGGCAAAATTGGTGGTTTTTGAGTCATTTGTAATCAAAGCCTCAAAAGGTAAGAAGTTTAAAATGCCATCGGGAACAATGATGAGGTTTTGGTAAATAGTATTTCGCGGCATTTGCAATAAATCATATACTTTTTTACCATAGTAGCTGTATCCCGAAATATCGTTTGTAATAGCAGCTGAGGTATTAAAATAGTTTATAAATTTTACAATATTCAGCATGGCTGTATGTGCCGTGTAGAGACGATTGAGACTGATTCGGTTGTTCTGCAAGGTGAAATAATACAAATTTTCAGCTCCCATAAAGTAGTAAACCATAACTGATTTGTCTTTTTCCAATTTCGAAAATAAGGTTTTTAGATCGCTGATCTCAGGAAGTAAATCCGGGCTTTTAGATTGAATTTGCTTTAGAGAGAGCATCACTTCGTTCTGTTTTTGGATTGCTCTGTTGATGTTTGCAATATTGGCCAGACTGCCCTTTTGCTGTTCTTTTACAATAACATTGTTTAAATTTTGAAGCTGCTGTAAAAGTGATTTCTCCTCTGTTGTTGCCTTTTTGATATTCGATTGATAACTTTTTAAAACCCCGGATTTTGTTTTTTCGGCCAATTGAAAAGCCTTTTCCAGATATTCCGTTTTGTTTTCTTTTTGAAACAAACGATCATAAATCAAAAGGCATTTTTCGGTACGATTTCGGGAACGAGTCTGGTTGATTATCCTGGAGTTTTCGTAAAGAGTAGTGTTCATCAATACTTCTTCGATATGAAGCGAAAGTTCGTAAGATTCCAATGCTTTTTTAAGCTGATTTTGACTCAGGAAAAGCTGAGCCTGTAAATCGAGTGCATCGATTAAAACCGTTTCGGCATACAATTGATTTTGATTTGGAAGAACATTCTGTGGCGTATAATTTGCGATTAAAAGTTTAAAAACGGCTTTAAGCTGTTTCGTGCTTTCAGCATATTTTCCTTCATCAAAAAGCAATAAGGCTTTTTCATAGTACAGCTTTGCTATTTTTCGGGTTTGTACATGAGGTGTTTGCAGTAGAAGCTTTTCTGCTTTCGCTAAATAAGAATTGGAAGCTTCAAATTGATGTCTTTGCCGATTTAGCATCGCCAGATTCCGGTAAGAATTAGACAAAGTCTCAGATTGATTTTTCTCGCTTTTCAAATAATTTACAGACGACTCAAAAGTGTTTTCAATTTTCTGATACAGTTCAGGACGCATTAAATCTCCAGTGGAACTTAGCAAGTAATTATTACCCAGATTATTTAGTGCGATTCCTTTCTGAGCATTAGACAGTTTCTCTGTTTTTAGGATTTGTTCCAATAAATCAATGGCCGGATTGAATTTGCCCGAGCTCTGATATACATTGGATAAATTTAGAATTGCAGCAAATTTTTGCTTTTGGGCATCCGGATAATTAGGAGTAGTGTTGACAATAAAGAAATACTGTTTTATGGTGTTTTCTGCGCTGTCGTAATCGCCCAAAACGGTATATAAATTGCCTAAGGGTTTCAGGCAGTATTCGATAATATCGTAATCTGAAAGTTTGTTTTTCTGATAAATCTGCCAGGCTTTTTCATAACTCGCAACGGCCTTTTCAGCTTTCCCAAATTGATTTTCATAATACGCTTTATTGCAGTTTAAAACCACAATCGCCAGTAATTCGTCTTTGGTTTTGGACTTCGGATTTTTCCAGAACACAGATTCTGTATTAGTGAGATCTTGTAGCGCTTTGGGGGAAGGATTGGCAATAAAAGAGTCAATTGCGGTATATATTTGATCTTCCTGATTCTGTCCAAACAGAAAAAGAGTTGAGAAGAAAAATATGTAGCAGTATCGTTTTATCATTGTTTAAAATTTTCGCCACGAATTCACGAATTCTGGTCTTTTCTCAGAAATTCACAAAGAAGGTTTGCCACGAATTCACAAATTCTCAAGATTTTTTATTTGTTACTTTCTTTGATGCTTTATGTGTTTGTAAAAATTCGTGAATTCGTGGCAAAAAAAACTTAGTGTGTCTCCGTGAAAATTCTCTGTGCATCTCCGTGGCATAACTCCTAAAATTTCCAGATTCCATAAAACTGAAAATAGTTGAAATTCTGCTCAAAATTAATCACATAACGTGCCCCAAAACTCGGTCCGATTCTGGCAAATCCGGCTGTTAAATCGAATAGAACCCCCGTTTTAAAATTCCCAAAACCGTTCTTTATCGAATTAGATTCTGATCGGGTACTGATTAGAAACTGATCATTTCCACCTTCAAAGTTTTCCACTTTTTTTGTTTGATTCTGTTCTGATGAAACATCAAAATTGGCCTGGATTCCAGCTCCCACTCCGATATAATTGTTAAGGTTATACCGAATCAAAACCGGGATTTCCCAGTTTACATTTTTGTTTTCGGTTGTCGTGGTGGTACGTTGCAATTGCTTCACGCCATTGGCACCAGCCACAGTCTGATCGATCACTGTTCGGCCGCTTTCGTATTTGTTCAGGGCGTTAATCCATTCTGCCTGCCAATAAAAACGATACGATTTAAAAGGCGAAATGGTCGCCCCCACAAAATAACTCGTTGATTTTTCCAGATCAGGATACAAATTATAACCGGCTTTCGCTCCAATTGAAATTCCGGGAAGGAATCGGGTTGTGGCGTAGTTGGTAATGATGGGCTCGTTTTTATCAAAAATAATAGCAGTTCGGCTTCGGGTTTTTACTTTATGAAAGTCCTCACCAAACTTCATCGAATACTTTACAAAACCCTTTGTACTGTCTTTTTCATGTACATTTTTCTGTTCGCTTCCGGGTAAGTAAATGTTTTTGAAGGTAAAAAAGATTTGATTCTTTTTGATAATGGTATCCAGACAGCTTGTCGTTGGAACTTCATCTTTTGGACAGATGGGGCATTTGGGGTATAGGTCTTCAATCTGGAAGGTTTTTTTGTCGAACATATCCGGAATATCCGTTTCAAGTCTAATCATTCGGGCAGGGCCTTCACCGTTGTTTTGAAAACGTGTTTTAAAATTTACTCTTTTAAAACGAACCAGTCTGTAATTCATAAAACGCCCGTTGGATCCCATTTTGTTAGGATCGTGAGACGTTACGATTTCCATTTCCAGATTCTTGATTTTATGATTTTTATAACTTCGGTTCGGAACAAAAATACCGCGCATGGTAACCGTTGCACTAGTATCTTTGATCATTTCGGGAGTCGTTTTAAAAGTATAAAAAACATTTCGGGTTTCATTGGGATTGGCATCGTCAAACTCTAAAACCGAAACATTATGATAGGTTTTATGGGCGTCGAGTAAGGAAGCATCCAGGTCTTCTTCGCTGGTTGTATTTCTGTATTTTTTGGCTTTAAAAGTGTTTTCAGCAGAAGCAGTATAATTTTTAGAATCGTCCAGATCTCCTACAGAGGCAACGGTTTTTTCCTTTACTTCACGCTCGCTGGCGTAGGTTCTGTAATCAATCAGTTCGAAATTATTATTCTTAAATTGCTTCTCGTTATAAAACAAATACAGTTTTCCGCTGGAGACATAATTCTCCAGATTCTGATAACTCACTACGACTACCATTTGCTGTTCCGGAATCGGGTCACAGTTTTTTAAAATAGCAAATCCGTTTTGATCGGCTAAAGAAGCAATGTCTTTATAATTGGTGTCGGTAAGGTCATTTACGGCTACTTTTTTCGGGCGTGTTGCCGGAGGTTTTCCATTGTCGTAATTGTTGGTTACGGCAAGTCTGGTAGTATAGGTTCCTTTGTTTTTGTAGACATGTTTGGGTTCGGCTTCCTTGCTGTAATGTCCGTCACCGAGTTCCCACAAATAAGAATAACTGGGTTTTGGAGCACCGGCAATAGGAATTAAAGGAGGCGTTTCGGGTTTATAAGTAACCGCATTTCCGTTCTGAATGAAAACAATATTGGCCCTTCGGGTTATGGTGTCTTTTACCTTCGTTTGTCCCATTGCAAGAATAGAAAATAGCATCAATAAAATAGACGATAGTGGTTTCATAACTAGAGGTTTTTAGCCCTGATGGGAGCGGCATCCTTTTGTCACGGGGTTCGGGACAAAAGATACAGCGAACAGCAGGATTAGCTTCTGAAAAGCATCAGAATTGATTTGAAAACTGGATTAAATGTAAAAAAAAGTGATGAGCAAATCATCACTTTTTCTTAAAAAGTATTTTGTAACTTACTGAATAGCATTGATTGCGGCTACCAATTGTGCTTCAGTTCCCACTGTTGTCTCCCCGAGTGTAAAGGTGTACACATCATTTGCAGCAACAGTTACTGCTTTAATTGCATATCGCCATTGGCCATTGTCCTCGGTTACAAAAATTACATGACATTTTAGACCAATTGGAATTTGTCCGTAGTGCTCGCTAAACAATCCGGCAGGAGTATAAGTATCTAATTTTGCAAGCGCATTAGTGCCCTCACCATCATAAGACAAATAAACCGCACTGTTGTTATTGTCATAACCATCAGGAGCATCAACCAAAAGAGTAGTCTTCGGTCTTGGGTCACTGTAAAAACGGTCAACATTTGTCCATCCAAAATTGCCAAAAGTCACAAAGTAATTGGTTCCTTCACCCTGAACGCCGCCTTTACCTCCGGTTCCGTCAGCATTTGGTTTAGGCTGTTCCCATGCCAGTTCCCCTTTCTCATCAATCTTACCGACCCATAAAGTCATAGCATTGTCTACACCATCTGTTAAAGCCGCAGGCACAATTAAATTCATAGAACAGGAACTTTTAAGTTCAACGCCACCCTGAGTAGCTCTGATGAAAAACTCTCCACCGGAAATCAATAGATTTTTCTTTCCGTCAGGCATAACTCCCATAGTAGGTTTGTTGGTAACCAACATCGTTCCTTTGTCAAAAAGTTCAATGTACTCAATTGCAACTGCCCCCGTTACCGCAACTCCATTTTTGGTAAGACAATCCCCGTTGATGCTTAGTTTTACTCCTTTGGCCGAAGTTACTGTTACCACGCCGGTTCCGGCAGTAATGGTAAAGTTTTGTGTGTTTTTTTTTACCCCTTGTTCACTTATGCTTTTAAAAGCAGTAGCCGAGGGTGGTAAAATAAGAGCATCGTCGCCGTCACTATTGTCGCAGCTTACAAAACTCATTGCCAGTAAAAATAAAAGTCCGATTTTTTTAAAATGTGTGTTCATGATTTCTAGTTTTTTATAAATCTGTCCTGATGATCAGGTGGTTTTCAGATTTCGGTTGTTAATTGTATTGGTATATCAATTTGGATTTGATATTGTTACCCCTGTTTTTGTTTTTTCTGAGTTTATTCTGAAAGACACCTGTCTTCAAATAAATTGCCGTCTTCATCTACAGCAACAAGAATGCTTGTCTTTCGTGAAAGTGTTATTGTAAAATAGATCCATACTGTAATCCAGAGTCCGAATGTGATACAGGTCAGAAAGAGGTGCAGCGGATGATTGATTGCTTTTGGTTTTTTGGATAAAACCACATACGGGAGCTTTTCATTATGCTCCACAACCACAAATCCATTTCGTGTTTTGGCAGAAATCATCTGATGAAATTGATCCAAACTCTTTTCGTTTATAAATTGATAGGTTTCCATTTTCCTGATTTTTGATGGTTTTTAGATTCTTCTCTGAGACTATTTTAGGAGCTCTTTACTATTACATCAACTTGATTTGTTAATTGTTACCTTATGACATGAAATTTATTTCCAATTGTTTTTTAAATTAGCTACAAAATGATTCTTTATGGTTAAGAGTAAAATTCATCCCGATCAAATGTATATTGAAGGCATTGCTGCAAATAACTCTGCAGTCATTCAAAGCATTTACAAAAAATTCGTTCCCAAGGTGGTCATGTTTGTCATGAACAATTCCGGAGATAAGGAACATGCTCAGGATGTGGTTCAGGAAGTCATGATTTTACTTTTTAATCAGGCCAAAGCGAAGACATTGCAATTGACTTGTCCTTTTGACGCTTACTTTTTTTTATTGTGCAAAAGGAAATGGCTTAACGAACTTAAAAAAACATCCAATAAAGGGGTAACAATTAATGAGGATGCAGTATCTATGAATGAATCTGCTCTTGAATTAATTGGTCAAACCGAAGAATTTGATGAAAGACAACAGCTCTTTGATGTCATGTTTCAAAAATTGGGAGACAAATGTCAGGAGTTGTTAAAACTAAGTTTCACCACCAAAACCATGGAAGAAGTTGCAGCGAAACTCAATGTGACTTACGGGTATGTTCGTAAGAAAAAATCGTTGTGCGTAGGGCAATTGACACAGTGGATTCAGGAAGCCGGGAATTTTAAATCGTTAAAAAATAATTAGTCATGAACGAAGAACGTTACATATTATTCGATCAATATCTTCAGGGAGAAATGACTGTTGAGGAAAAAGATAGTTTTGAGAAACAATTGTCTGAGGATCATGAACTGGCTTCAGCCTTTGAAACTTTCAAAGAAGTGCAGTTGCAGCTCAAAAGTAAATTTGAACACGAAAGAGAGAGAGAAGCCTTTACGGCAAATCTGACGGAGATTTCAGAGAAACATTTCAATACAAATAAACCTAAAGTGGTTCAGATGCGCCCTTGGTATTTTGCAGCAGCGGCATCGATCGTTATTTTATTCGGATTGTTCTTTTTTGATTACAATCAGAATCCTGATTTTGAAGATTTTAATCATCCCGAAACCGCTTCTTTTGTCGAACGTGGTGATGCGGATGAAACGTTAAAACAAGCAGAAAAAGCATTCAACGAAAAGAATTATGAACTGGCAATTCCGTTTTTTGAAGAAATTTTAAAAGAGAATAAAACACCTGAAATACAATATTTTTATGGGGTTTCTTTACTGGAAGAAAGTGATTATAAAGAAGCAGAAGCAGTTTTTAATGAACTAAAATCAGGTTCTTCAGCTTACAAAGAAAAAGCCAAATGGAGTCTGGCACTGTCCAAATTAAAACAGAAAGATTACAATGCCTGCAGAGAAATCCTGCAGACCATTTCGCAGGATTATGAAAACTACGATGATGTTCAGGAGTTGCTGGACGAGTTAGATTGATTGTTTACTTAAAAAGGGGAAAATTATTATACTTTCAAACCGGACAGGCTTTTAAAACCTGTCCGGTTTATTTATATACAAAAGGTTTTTTACGTAAAGTCGTAAACAAATCCGGATTTTTAGTTTTACATTCGGCTGATTTTTTTTTTCAGAAAAATTTACCAAAAAACAATTTCAACCTAACCAGTTATTTACATGAACAAAATTACTTTAGTTCTACTTATTGTATGCACTCAAACGATCTTTGCCTCTGCCAAAATCACAGAAACCGAAAAACTTACTGCGACCTGCAAAGTTTGGGGATTCTTAAAATATTATCACCCAAAAATTGGCAGTGGACAAGTGAATTGGGACAGTCAGCTTTTAGAAAAATTACCATTAATAGAAAAAGCGCAAACCAAAGAAGAGTTTTCACTAATTCTCGAAAACTGGATTGATGATTTAGGAGAAGTTAAAATGGTTGCGCCAATTGTAATCCCAAAAGAGGTTGAATTCTTCGATAAAAATTTTGACTTAAGCTGGTTTAATAATAAGCTGTTTTCTAAAAAACTTTCCAAAAAATTGAAGTTTATCGAAAATAACAGATTTCAAAGCAATGAGGAATTTGATTATAATTTTGATAGTTTTAAGTATCTGAAAAACTATTTCGATCTGGATTACACCAATAAAAGTTCTCGAATACTAATGTTGTTTGCCTATTGGAATGTGATAGAATATTATTTTCCGTATAAATATGTAATGGATCAAAAGTGGGATCTGAGTTTACAGCAGGTACTGCCACTTGTGCTTGAGGCTAAAAAAGGAAATGAATTTTACATAGCACTTAAAAAACTGACAGCCAAGCTCAATGACAGTCATGTCGAAACAACAACGTACGGACCAGAAGTTGTCGGGAAAAGACCGGTTTACTTTCCTGCAACGGGTAGAATAATCGAAGAAAAACTGGTTGTTACAGAGATATTAGGGGATAGTCTGGCTCAGGCAGACAATATAAAAATCGGAGATGTAATTACAAAAATAAAGGGCAAAACGATAAAAGAGCTAATTCAGGAGAATCGGGACTTCATCAGTGCTTCCAACGAGGCTAAGTTTTTAGATAAAGTTACGTTGCCTATTTTGAAAAGTTACGATGAAAATGTTGAGGTAGAATTTTTAAAAGACGGCCAGTACGAAACAAAATCAATGATTTGGTTTAATTACCATGATTCTCATCGAAATGAATTTAAAAAGGGAGCTATTAAAAAGAAAGAGAAATTTAAACTGTTAGACAATAATATTGGTTATGTAGATATGGGGATCATAAAGAATAGACATATTCCGGATATGATTGAAGCTCTGAAATCTACACAGGCAATTGTTTTTGATATGCGAAATTATCCCAATGAAACGTATGAATTAATCGCCAATTTTTTGAATCCTGCGGAAAAAAAATTCTGCGATTACACCATGCCCTATTTAAATTATCCGGGACGTTATACATGGAAAGAAGGGATAAAGTGCGGATTTGAAAACAAAGATAATTATAAAGGGAAAGTTGTAGTGTTGCTTAATGAGCAATCTATGAGTCAATCTGAATGGACAGCAATGTGTTTTCAAGCCGCAGGGAATACCACCATAATCGGAAGCCAGACCGCAGGAACAGACGGGAATGTATTTGATCTTGAATTTAAAGGATTTCATACCCGATATACCGGAATTGGGGTTTATTATACGGATCGACGTGAAACCCAGAGAATTGGGATTGTTCCGGATATTGAAGTCAAACCAACCATCAAAGGAATTCAGGAAGGTAAAGACGAAGTTCTGGATCGCGCATTACTGTTTGTTAAAACAGGGAAATAACCAAATGTTTAATACGGATTCAAACCGGACAGGCTTTTAAAACCTGTCGGGTTTACTTTTAGAAAAAATCCGTTTTTATCCGCGTTTTCACGAAGTGAATCCGTAAAAATCCGCGTGCCATTTTTCCTCATTTTATTCAAATTGGGAAAGTTTTTAATATTATCGTAATTTTGGGCCATTAAAAATTATAACAATTGAATTTGAAGCCCATAATTACCGATACACATACCCATTTATATTCTGAAGAATTTGATCAGGACCGCGACGAGATGATGCAGAGAGCTATAAATGCCGGAGTAACCCGTTTTTTTATTCCTGCGATTGATGCCGCTGCCACACAGTCGATGTACGATCTGGAGCAAAATTATCCGGATTATGTATACCTGATGATGGGGTTGCATCCGACCTATGTGAAAGACAATTACGAAGAAGAATTAAAACATGTAGAAACGGAGCTGGCCAAACGAAAGTTTTACGCTGTGGGTGAAATCGGAATCGATTTGTACTGGGATCAAACGCATCTAAAAGAGCAGCAAATTGCTTTTAAAAGACAAATTCAACTGGCAAAACAATACAAATTACCTATTGTAATTCACTGTCGTGAGGCTTTTGATGAAATCTTTGAAGTACTGGAAGAGGAAAAATCAGCGGATTTATTTGGAATTTTTCATTGCTTTTCAGGTACATACGAGCAGGCAGTTCAGGCGCTGTCTTACAATATGAAGCTGGGAATTGGCGGAGTGGTAACTTTCAAGAACGGAAAAATCGATCAGTTTCTAAATCAGATCGATTTAAAACACATCGTTCTGGAAACCGATTCGCCTTATTTAGCTCCAATTCCATACCGTGGAAAGCGAAATGAAAGTAGTTATCTGGTAAATGTTATCGCCAAATTAGCCGATATATATGATGTTTCTGAGGCAGAAATTGCAGAGCGAACCACTCAGAATTCTAAAGACGTTTTTGGGATTTAACCCGTACCTTACAATAGTTTAATTTTTTTTTTGTTCTTTTGCCCACTTAATACCAATATAAATAATGCAGAGATTTGATGCCATTCGACCGTTTTATGATTCTGAAATAAATGAAGCACTTCATGATGTAGTCAATCATCCAATGATGAAAACCATGATGAACTTTACTTTTCCGGAAGTAGCAGATGAGGTTTGGAAAGAGCAGCTAAAAAAGACACATTCTATTCGTGATTTTCAATGCAACTTTATTTATAACACTATACAAAAAGTTTTAGAGAAAAGTTCTGAAGGTCTTACTACTTCAGGATTTGAAAAACTGGAAAAAAACACCTCTTACTTATTCATCTCTAATCACAGAGATATATTATTAGATACTACTTTATTAAATGTTTGCCTTTTTGAGCACGGATTAGTCATGACGGCCTCTGCGATTGGAGACAATCTGGTTAAAAAAGCATTCCTGAGTACTTTAGCAAAACTAAATCGAAACTTTTTGGTTCTAAGAGGTTTATCGCCAAGAGAAATGCTGCAGAGTTCTAAATTATTATCGGAATATATCGGACAATTATTACTTCGTGAGAATCGTTCGGTTTGGATTGCACAGAGAGAAGGCCGTACCAAAGACGGAAACGATGAAACCAATCCGGGAGTTTTAAAAATGATCGGAATGGGATCTGATGAGCCTAATCTAATGGATTATTTTAAGAAATTAAAAATTGTTCCCGTGTCCATTTCATACGAATACGATCCAACAGATGTTCTGAAGATGCCACAGTTAATGGCCGAAGCCAATAATGAGGTTTATGTTAAAGACAAAAACGAAGATTTCATGAATATCCTGAGTGGTATCATGGGAACTAAAAAAAGAATACACATTTCGGTTGGAGATGTTTTAGATACAGAAATCGATCAGATTACAGCCGAGAATGACAATGCCAACAAACAAGTACAGGCTTTGGCTCAGGTTATTGACGATTCGGTTTTGAAAAATTATCAATTATGGCCAACTAATTTTATTGCTTACGATATTTTAAACGAGACCAATAAGTTTGCTCATCTGTACAAAGAAAGCGAAAAATCGTTGTTCGAGCGTCGTTTAGAAATGCGTATCGGAAGTGATAACCCAGTAACAAGACAAGGATTTTTGGCCATGTACGCTAATCCGGTTGTTAATAAATTAAAATATCAGGATGTCATCTAAACCAAAAATACTACTAATCTATACTGGTGGAACTATCGGTATGAGTAAAGATTTTGAGACAGGCGCGCTCAAAGCGTTCAACTTTGGTAAATTATTACAAAAGATACCTGAAATCAAACAATTGGACTGCGATATTGAAACGGTTTCGTTTGAAGAGCCGATAGATTCCTCGAATATGAATCCTCAAGAGTGGACGAAAATTGCCGCTATTATTGAGGAAAATTATATTGCTTACGACGGGTTTGTAGTACTTCATGGTTCAGATACCATGTCGTATTCCGCTTCGGCATTGAGTTTTATGTTGGAGAATTTGGCAAAACCAGTAGTGTTTACAGGTTCCCAGCTTCCGATAGGAGACTTGCGTACCGATGCTAAAGAAAACCTGATTACAGCCATTCAGATTGCTTCATTGCAGGAAAACGGAAAACCGGTAATCACGGAGGTTTGTTTGTATTTTGAATATAAACTGTACCGCGGTAACCGAACTTCAAAAGTAAATGCAGAACATTTCAGAGCATTTACAGCACCAAACTATCCGGAATTAGTAGAGTCAGGAGTTCATTTAAAGTTGAACACACATTTATTTCTTCCTGTAAAGACAGACGCGAAACTAATCGTTCATAAAGAAATGGACAATCATGTTGCAATCATCAAAATGTTCCCTGGAATGAGTGAAGTGGTTTTAGCTTCAATTCTGGCGATTAAAGATCTAAAGGGAATCGTTTTGGAAACCTACGGTTCCGGTAATGCACCAACTGAAGACTGGTTTTTAGATTTGATTGAGAAAGCAATTCAGTCCGGATTACACATTGTTAACGTGACTCAATGTTCAGGTGGAAGCGTCAATATGGGACAATACGAAACCAGTACCGCTTTAAAATCTCTTGGAGTTATCTCCGGAAAGGACATTACCACGGAAGCAGCCATAACAAAATTAATGTATCTGCTGGGACAAAATATTCCGCAAACTGAATTTAAGGCAATTTTCGAAACAGCTTTACGCGGGGAGATTTCGCTATAAGATAAAATTCCAAATTATAAATTCCAGGTTCCAAACGTTTGCTGATTATATCTTCATTTTGGAATTTGGAGTTTATCAATTTTTGTAGCGAACCTCACAAGTTCCAAACTCTTCTTCAGAACTTTGTTTTTTGTAGTACACATAAACAATTACCGAAATAATACACACAACACCCTGAATGGCAACAGTTTCTCGGGTTCCGATAATGTGCGAAACATATCCGATAATCAGACTTCCCACAGGAATCATTCCCTGATACGCCATCAGATAGTAACTAATACTTCTCGAACGCAGGTGCACAGGACTTTGTGTCTGAACGTAAATATTTATAGAGGAAGTTTGTGCCATCATTCCCAGGCCGCTCAGAGCCATGCAAATAAGCGCCACAGTAAGATTATTGGAATAGGCCAGTACGATAATGCTAAAACCTAATAATAAGCTCGCAGCGATCATTATTTTACCCATATTGTCTGCTTTTTTAAGATTGGCCAGATAAATGGCAGACAGTATTGAACCAATTCCGGCAGCACTTTCAAACCAACTGAAAGTCTGCGCGTTTCCGCTAAAAAGATCCTTGGCAAAAACAGGCATTAAAGTATTGAACGAAATCACAAACAAGCTGCTGCACATTAACATCAGAAGCATTTTGGCCATCTCACTTTCTTTTTTAATATAATCCAGACCTTCAAGAAAGTCGTCTACCATTCTCATTTTTTCGGTGGCTTTAATATGCGGTGTGATTTTCATCATCAATAAAGAAATCAGAACCGGAATGTAGCTTAAGAAGTTACCAATAAAACAAATGTCCTCACCATAATTGTGCAGAATAATTCCGGCTAAGGCAGGTCCGGCAATTCGGGCAAAATTATTCAGCGTAGAGTTTAAGGCCACTGCATTGGGCAAGTCCTCTTTATTGTCAACAATATCAATCATCATCGTTTGTCGGCAAGTCATGTCAAAAGAATTGATGATTCCCTGAATTAAACTCAAGGCCAGAATAAAGTTGATGTTGTATATTTTTAGATAAATTAACAGGGCCAAAGCACCTGCCTGAAGCATCGCCAAAGATTGCAATAGAATCATAGCGCGGTGTCTGTCGTAACGGCCAATAATACTTCCGGCCAAGGGAGCCAGGAACAAGGACGGGATCATGCTTAAAAATGTCGCTAATCCCAGTAAGAAAACCGAACCCGTCACGCTGTAAATCATCCAGCTTACAGCTGTTTTTTGAAGCCAGGTTCCAATTACAGAAACAGATTGTCCGTAAAAGAACAACTTGAAGTTTTTAGATTTTAACGCTTTAAACATAATGCCTGTTTTTTTTTACAAAGTTCGGGATTATGATTTCATTAGAAAAATTAATAATTTTACTTATAATAAGTAGTAAAACTTATCAGTATGGAAATTTATCAATTGGAATATTTTATAAAAACGGCTGAGGTACTTCATTTTACCAAAGCGGCCGAATTGTGTTTTGTAACCCAATCGGGCTTATCACAGCAAATAAAGAAACTCGAAGAAGAACTCGAAATGCCTTTGTTTAAAAGGATCGGTAAAAAAGTACAGCTTACTGAGGCTGGTGCTGTTTTCCTGATTCACGCCAAAAAAGTTATTGAGAATGTAGAAAACGGAAAACAAGCTATCGAAGATTTAAACGAAATGATTGGCGGTGAACTGCGAATTGGCGTAACCTATATCTTCGGACTTTTAATTTTGCCGGTTATCAATACGTTTGCCAAACAATATCCCAATCTGAAAATTGTCGTCGAATACGGCACGACAGAAGCTTTAGAACAAAAATTATTAACGAACGAATTAGACCTGGTTCTGGTGATTTCGTCACATGAAATAAATATTCCCGTTGAGAAAGTTCCTTTGTTTACGTCACAAATGGTATTGGTTGTTTCGAAAACACATTCTTTAGCGGCTTTAGACAAAATTGCATTTAAGAAAATAGAGGAAATTCCGCTTGTTTTGCCTGGAAAAGGTTCAAACTCCAGAGAATTTGTA
This sequence comes from Flavobacterium lipolyticum, assembly GCF_020905335.1. Taxonomy (NCBI): domain Bacteria; kingdom Pseudomonadati; phylum Bacteroidota; class Flavobacteriia; order Flavobacteriales; family Flavobacteriaceae; genus Flavobacterium; species Flavobacterium lipolyticum. The sequence continues at coordinate 2,160,257 of NZ_JAJJMN010000001.1, forward strand.
GAAGAATTATTCGCTAAAAACAAAATGAGACCCAGGATTTCGATCGAACTAAACTCCATTCACGCCCTGCTGCAAATGGTGCAGGACAGTGACTGGGCTACTATAGTTGCCGAGAAAGCCCTAAAAGGCTGGGACGACCTCAAAGCCATTCAGATTACAGGAGTTCCCACAAAAAGAGAATCGTTTATGCTGACCCTTGGAGGCTACCAAAAAAAGGCCGTAAAACTGTTTATGGAAGAATTTCGAAAAAGTATGTAAACTAATATCCGATTTTGTTTTTCTAAGTCATTTTTTTTTATGTTATTTGCAGACCAATTTAGAAAGGTGTCCGAGTGGTTGAAGGAGCTAGCCTGGAAAGCTAGTATATGGGTAACTGTATCGAGGGTTCGAATCCCTTCCTTTCTGCAAATTTTTAACGTAAAGAATACCAAACCCCGAAACTTTTGTTTCGGGGTTTTTTATTAACTTTCTCCAATTATCAATTTCACCTTAAACAAAGATGTAACAGTAGATTAAACTATTGTTTTTTTGTACTAAGTTGGATATGAAATGCTTTTTTAAGATGGTAAGCAATGTGCAAATTTTGCACGTTCCAAATTTGGGCAAACCAGTATGGGAGTAGCTATATCAAGGGTTCGAATCTCTTCCTCTCTGCAAGAAGCACTGATTTGAAATGTATTAATGTTCTTGTTTCTATAAGGATAGTATTTGAAATTAATAACTTACAAATTAACTTTTATTTGAATCGTTTTGTTTGATTTTATTTTAAAGGATCATTTAGAATGTAATGAGTACTTCTTCCTCCTGAACTTGCTTTGATCAAGATCCCTTTGTTAACTAAATCTGTTATGTCTCTGAGGGCTGTATCTGTAGATGTTTTCGTTATTTTGGCCCATTTGCCGGTATTTAAATTTCCTTCGAAATTATCCATAAGCATGTTAAGTACCTTTTGCTGACGTTTATTGCTTATCAGTTTTGCATTTTTAACCCAAAATTGATGTTTTTTAACTACTTTGTCTACAATTGTACTTGAGTTAAGGATGCTGTTTTTTAAGCATTCTAAAAACCAAAGGATCCATTCTGTAATATCTAAATCTCCTTTCTGAGTTCTTTCCAGTATGGCATAATAGCTTTTCTTTTGATTGTTTATTTCAGTTGACATGCTGTAAAATCTTCGATTTACACCATCAGATTTTGAAAGTTGCATATCTGTAATTGCCCTGGCTATTCTTCCATTGCCATCATTAAAAGGATGTATGGTGATAAACCATAAATGAGCTACAGCAGCTTTTAGTAAGGACTCTAAATTTTCATCATCATTGTACCAATCAATAAATTGCTTCATTTCGGATGCTAATTGTTCGGCTTTTGGAGCTTCATAATGTACAATTTCTCTACCCATTCCGCCAGACACAACTTGCATTGCGCCTGACCGCCAGTTTGCCACTTCAATCTTATGAATACCGCTTCTTCCCGACGGGAATAGCGAAGCATGCCAGCCAAACAAACGATCATCGGTCAATGTTTTGTTGTCATTTTGAGTCGCATCGAGCATTAATTCTACAATTCCGTCGACATTCCTGTCTGAATATCCTAAACCGGGATATTCCAAGCCAAGTCTTGTAGCAATTGAGGAACGTACTAATTCGGGATTTAATATTTCACCCTCTATTTTTGAAGTTTGTATTACATCTTGAATCAAAGTTTCTAAGTTGGCTTCATCTTTTAATTCGAAGCCTAACAGCTCAACCTTGCCCATGAGTTTGCCTTGCAGGTTTCTAACTTCGCTTAATAACGAAATAAATTCTTGCTCATTCCACAATAGATTAGGCCAGTTTTTAATCTGATGAATGTAGATTGCCATTGATTTTCAATTATGCGGTAAATATAAGAATTATTCTCCGCAGAAAATGCGGTGATTAAGTCGTTTTTTCACCGCGTTTTGGATTTTTATTTTTTTAAACTCTGGCGAGCTTGGGAATAAATCGTTTTCCTGTATTCTATAAAAACAAAAAGAGACCTTATTTAAGATCTCTTGCTTTAGTGTAGACTATAATTTAAAAACTTATTTCCCTTTCAATAACTTCTCCAAATATTCATTCTTATCCTTCTCCGCTTGCACTAAGCGCTCGTAAAGTTCAACAACTTTGTCTAAAGGATTAAAAGTACATTCATTATAATGTTTGTTAAAGGCTCCGTGATCGTAGATATTATTAAAATAGTTAATTACGGCTTCTTCTGAAAAGTTTTTAATGGCTTCAACGGTTACTCCAAGCACTTTTGCTACTTCTTTCAGTTTTTCTTCGTCTATGCTTTCGCTGTTTTCTATAGTAGAAACAGATTGTTGAGATATACCTAAAGCTTGTGCCAAAGCTTCTTGTTTCATGTCTTTTAGTTCACGAATACGGCTGATTTTTCGCCCTATATGATATGGTTTTTCTGCTATGCTCATATTCAAAGATATTTAAAATTATAAAAGAATGATCGATTTTGGTAAAAAACAAGTTCGTTTTTGTAAGATACGCTTTTCATTATTGATACAAAAATACGGTTTTTCTACTTTGGCGCAACTCCATTATGTAAGTTCACCAACAATAAGTTTATCAAAAATCAAATGGTTAGTAAAAGGAGTATTAAAAGGGTTTTAAAAACAGAAAAAGCAATCCTTCAGAACGTTAAAAATAGAAGATTGTCGAAGATTTTTAAGACGTATTTTTAAGTTAAATTTATTAAAGAAATTATTATATATTTGGCCTCTTTTGTTCCCTAAAAAACTAGAATGGATTTACCTCCTTACTCACCAGGATTGCATAAACTGGTTACTTTACATGTCGATGAAACTCAGAAACTAACCAATAGTCAGGGCTTTGTTGATGCGACCAATATGATTTTAGAAAAATATGGACTGGAAAAGGTAGGGGGGGTTGTACATAATTTCGACAACGATAGTTTTACAATTTCATTCTGCTTAAAAGAATCTCATATCTGCATACATACCTGGCCCGAATACAATCAACTTACATTGGATGTTTATCTGTGTAACTATCTTCAGGATAATTCACAGAAAGTTAAAGATGTTATGGCGGATTATATTAGCTATTTTGAAGGAAGAATTATTAAAGATTTTGAAATCAATCGATAGGATATGAAAATTACTTGTTACAATTGTAATACAGAAACTGAATTAAGAGTTGGTTTTGACGTTGTGAATTTTGTATGTCCCAATTGTCAGAGTTTGTATACTCGTGATGATGAAGGGCAGTTTCGCAGAAGATCTCAGTATAAAACCACACTTAATGATTTTCCGTTGGCGATTGGTGATGTTGGTTTTTTGAAAGGAAGCGAATATAAAGTCACAGGGATCTTGGTGAAAAAAGTTCATCCTGATTACAGATGGACAGAATTTATATTGGAGAATCACGAAAACGAGTGTATTTACCTTTCGGTTTCTAACGGACATTGGATTTTACTGACCGAAATGGAAGAAGTTTTTGAGGTAAAAAAGCATCCTTTGATTCTGGAGCATAATAAAGAAGACTATAATATTTTTGAATATTCAGATGCTGCAATTATAAACGCTCAGGGGTTTTTCGATTTCGAATTGCCTCAGAATAAGAATATTCATTTAGTAGAGTACATAAGACCGCCTTACATGATTTCTGTGGAGAGAATGAATGGAGTTGAAACGGCTTTTTATGGAGAATACATTAAAAAGGAAGAAATAAAAAAGGCCTTTAAGAATGTTGTGCTGCCTTATAAGTTTGGTGTAAACATGGTTCAGCCATCCCGGTTTAACCTTAATAATACAGCAATTATTTTTTGTTGTATTGCGGCATTGCTGATAGCAACCAATTGGTTTATCTATAAGGATCAATTTAAACAAAAGGTATTTTCCAAATCCATAAAATTTGCTGAATTTAATAATAAAGAAATCACGAGTGATGCTTTTATTCTAAATGGCGGTTCGGCACCGCTGACTATTACAGTTGCTACAGATGTTGATAATTCCTGGGCAAATCTTAATGTCGCTTTAGTAGATGAAATGACCAATGATGAAATTTATGCCAATAAAGACATAGAATTTTATCACGGTTATTCTGATGGAGAATCATGGACAGAAGGGGACAATATGGAGAAGTTTAATATTTGCGGTGTTAAAGCAGGAAGATACCATCTCTTAATAACCCCAATGAAAGCACCGGAAGATATCAATAATAGTGAAATGCGTGTAAATGTAGTTTGGAACGAACCATCAAACAGAAATGTCTGGATGGTCGTTATTGCTATGATTGCCATTTACTTAATAATATGGTTTTTTACGTATAATTTTGAAAAAGAGAGATGGGCTGATAGTTCTTATTCTCGTTACGATGAATAAATAGTCATGAAAAAAATTTCGGATTTTATATATAATAATGCTGCTTCATTAGCAATAGGACTTTTTTGCTTTGGAGTTTATCTTTATTTTGCAATCGCTGGAAATCGAATTTGCGATTGCGAAACCACAGAAAATTACAAGTCAACGGGAAGCCGAACTTCTTATAACCGTTTTTATCACAAATAATATTTTACTATGGATTTAATACATGTTCAACCGATAGTTAATTCAGTTATTTTTTCTTTTTTAGGAATTATCATTTTACTGGTTGCTTATTTAATTATCGAAAAACTTACACCGGAAAACACCTGGAAAGAGGTAGGGGAGAAAAATAATGTTGCCGTTGCAATTGTTTTGGCCGCATTCATCATCGGGATTTCGATGATCATTAGTGCAGCGATTCATGGGTAAAAAGTTTCTCAGGTTTGAATTTCTTTTGCTGTTTGCCGTATTTATTATTGCGACCTGCGGGCTTATCTATGAGCTAGTTGCAGGAACGTTAGCAAGTTATTTATTAGGCGACTCCGTAAAACAATTTTCATTTATTATTGGAGTTTACTTGTTTTCGATGGGTATTGGTTCCTTTTTTTCAAAGTTTTTCCACAAAAACCTTCTCAATACATTTGTCGAAATCGAAATTTTGGTGGGTTTGATAGGAGGCCTGAGTTCGGTAGTTTTATTTCTATTGTTCGAAAGCGTCGAGTCTTTTCAGTTCATACTATACCTGTTTGTTTTTGTAACAGGCTTTTTGGTTGGATTAGAGATTCCACTATTAATGAATATTTTAAAAGACAAAGTCGAATTTAAGGACTTGGTTTCTAATGTATTTACATTCGATTATATCGGGGCATTATTGGCGTCAATCCTTTTTCCTTTAGTTTTAGTTCCGAAATTAGGGATAATGGGAACTTCACTTTTCTTCGGAATGATCAACGTTAGTATCGCCATAGTGTTGTGTTTTTTGCTTAAAAAAGAACTGAAAAAGCCTTATTTTTTAAAAGTAAAAGCTATTTTTTCATTCGGTGTTCTGCTTACGGTTTTTATCTTTTCCGATGTAATCTTATCTTATTCAGAAGGGAAACTATATGGTGAAAATATAATTTATACCAGCACAACTCCTTATCAGCGTATTGTTTTAACGCACAATAAAAGTGATTACAGGCTATATTTAAACAACAATCTTCAGTTTAGTTCTGTAGACGAATATCGTTACCACGAAGCTTTAGTGCATCCGGCAATGTCAATGGCTAAAGAGGTAAAAAATGTTCTCGTTTTAGGAGGAGGTGATGGATTGGCAGTTCGGGAAATCCTGAAATACAAAGAGGTTCAAAAAGTAATTTTAGTCGATTTGGATGAGGGGATGACCAGGCTTTTTAAAACTAATAAAGTATTGACAAAATTCAATCAAAATTCATTAAACAACCCGAAAGTTACAGTTATAAATACGGATGCTTATATCTGGGCGAAAAGTTGTCAGGAGAAGTTTGACGTTGCGATTATAGATTTCCCCGATCCGTCAAATTATAGCTTAGGAAAGTTGTATTCTCTCAATTTCTATCAAACTATAAAAAACATCTTAAAACCGGATGCGGCAGTTGTGATTCAGACTACTTCACCCTATTTTGCGCCTAAGTCATTTTGGTGTATTAATAAAACAGTGATGCAGGTTTTTCCACAGGTCGATGCATATCATGCCTATGTTCCTTCGTTTGGAGAATGGGGTTATACCATTGCAATCAATGGTTTTGGATCCGGTTTTAACGAAGTGAATAGAAAAAGCCCGGGATTGAAATTCTACAATTATCAGTTTGACAGATTTAATTATTTTACCAATGATATGATTTCAAATGAAATAGAAATTAATCGTTTGGATAACCAGATTTTAGTACGCTATTTTGATGAAGAATGGGGAAAATTGTAATAAAGGAAGACGGAATTTCGTAAAAGGAATCACAGCATCTTTGCTCTTACTTCCTTTTATACAATTTTGTTCTGATAAAATAGCAGTCCTGATGATTCGGTTATCAGGAACAAATCATCTTTTAGGACATCGCTTGTGGATAAAAGATTTTCCGAAGCCACAACAACAGGTAAAAATTCCTTATTTAATTATAGGTGGTGGAATCTCAGGTTTGAGCGCTGCACGTCAGTTTCATAAAAAGGGAATCTCTGATTTTTTATTGATTGAAATGGCAGATCATTTGGGAGGGAACTCTTCTAATGGGGAGAATAAATATTCTAAATACCCTTTGGGAGCGCATTATTTGCCACTTCCAAATTTTAATGATAAAGAACTTCTTGGTTTTCTTGAAGAAGAAAAGATTATTTTGAGTTATGATAAAAAAGGGCTTCCAGTTTTTGATGAATTGCAACTGACTTTTGCGCCGGATGAAAGGTTGTTTTATAAAAACAATTGGCAGGAAGGAGTTGTTCCAAAGGAAGGAAATTCAGAAGAAGAACATAAAGAATTTCAACGATTTTTCAGAGAAATGGACGCTTTTAGAAGCGCAAAAGGAGAAGATCAAAAATACTTATTTGATATTCCAATACATCTTTCTTCTAAAGATCAAGAAACAAGAGCATTGGATAAAATTACTATGCAGCAATGGTTTGAGAAGAATAATTTTAAATCAAAACCCCTGTTTAATTATATTGATTATTGCTGTAAAGATGATTTTGGATTAGGAATTACTTTTGTCTCAGCCTGGGCGGGAATTCATTATTTTGCAGGACGAAAACAAGATGCAGTTGCAGAAAAATCCGATAGCGTTTTAACCTGGCCGGAAGGAAATGCAAGATTAGCGCATCATCTTAAAAAATACACAACGCAAAAAACGCTGAAAAATCATTTGGTTTATGAGGTAAAAACCGAAAAAGACAAGGTTATTGTTCAGGTATTTGATGATGTTAATAAGTCTTCAATAGAAATAATAGCGGATAGCGTTATCATGGCAACACCGCAATTTGTAAATCAATACCTCATTAAAGACCGGAGACAATTTACAAAACAGTTTCATTATACACCTTGGCTTTTAGCAAGCTTAGTAGTAAACAATCTGACAGATAATTTAAGTTTTCCTCTTTCCTGGGATAATGTAATTTATGAAGCAAAAGGTCTCGGTTACGTTTATGCACAGCACCAAACACTAAATCAGGTTCAGGACAAAAAAGTGATTACGTATTATCATAGTTTCTCATCTGCAGATCTAAAGAAAACACGTAAAGAAATCTACAAAAAAGACAAAGAATATTGGAAACAGGTTATTTTTAATGATCTGAAAATTGCACACCCTAATATTGAAAATGATACCGAAGAAATGAAAATTTTCTTGTTAGGACATGGAATGATTTCGCCGGTGCCTGATTTTATTTTTGGAGAAGCAAAGAATAAAGCTTCACAGAATATTGAAAATTTAATCTATTTTGCTCACTCTGATTTGTCGGGGATTTCAATTTTTGAAGAAGCTTTTCATCAGGGAATTAATGCCGTAAATAAAATTTTAGATGGAACAGCCCTGGATTCATAAAGCAAAAACAGATTCATTGTTAATCATTGGGCCGTCATTTTTTGTGCTGGCCATTATTTTTGTTTTTCAGAACTATATTACTTCGATCGAAAATAAGTATTCGTTTTACACCTGGCTTTTTCTAATTGTATTTATTGATGTCGCACACGTTTACGCTACCTTGTTTAAAACCTATTTTGTAAAAGAGGAATTTCTGAAAGACAGGAAAAGACTGATTCTGGTGCCTGTTATTTGTTTTCTTACCGGTTTAGTCTTATTCTCTTTCGGAAGCTTAGTTTTTTGGTCTTTTCTGGCTTATGTGGCAGTTTTCCATTTTATTCGGCAGCAATATGGGTTCATGCGATTGTATGCACGCAAGGAAGAGAAAACGAAAGTTTCTGTGTGGATTGATAATTTGGCAATTTATGCTTCTACAGTTTATCCAATGCTATTTTGGTTTTTTTCACCCGAAAGAAAATTCAACTGGTTTGTTGAAAATGAATTTTTTCGTTTTGAAAATAAAGCGATTCTGGAAATTTTGTTTTGGGTATATAGTGCCATTCTATCTCTTTATGTGATTCGTACGATAATCGTTTCGGTTAAAACTAAATTCTTTAATATTCCTAAAAACAGCATTATTTTAGGAACTGGACTTTCGTGGTATTTTGGAATTGTTTACTTCAACGACGACCTTATTTTTACCTTGCTAAATGTAGTTTCGCACGGAATTCCTTATATGGCTTTAGTGTACTTTAAAGAAATTGACGGGAAGAGCCACAAAGAAATAGGGGCTCTGGCTTATTTAAAGAGATACAATGGTATTTTAATTTATATTGGCATATTGCTATTAATTGCTTTTTCAGAAGAGTTTCTCTGGGAGTTTTTTGTCTGGAATGAAAATATTGCGGTAAGTACCAGCTTCGATTTCTCAGGATGGCAATTTTTATTAGTACCGCTTTTGAGTGTACCTCAATTTACACATTACATTTTAGATGGTTTTATCTGGAAGACTAAAAAATAAATTAAATCTGAAGATTAAATAAATTAAAAAACGGCTTGTGAAACTTTATTCACAAGTCGTTTTCTAATATAAGCCTATCTATTATGGTGTATTACAGCTTAATCTCAAACAAACTAAAAGAGCCTTCTTTATAATGTTCCGGTAATTCACTGGTCCACTCGATGGTGCTGATGCCTTTGTAGTTAAAACCACAACTGGTGTAATACTTATTTATCCTTTCGTTACCGCTATGGGTATCAAGTCTGATGTATGATTTGTTATTCTCGCGAGCATATATTTTTGCCCATTCGATGATTTTTTTAACATACGATTGTCCTCTGAATTTTGGATTCGTTGCAATGCGATGAAGGTAAATGGCAGGATCGGCACTGGCTTCTTTCCAAATAATCAAATCGTTAAAAGTAAGCACAAAGGTACAGGCAACTTCATCTCCTTCTTTGATGATGAAATGACGATTTTCGGTAATTTCTTTTTCTATAAGTGTTCTCTCAAAGCCTCTCCAGCTTTTGTTGTTGACCGTTTTTTGATAAGAGGTAGCTTCATTATAAAGATCGAAAACGGCATCGATATCTTCATTCGTAGTTTTTAAAAATTCCATTATTGGGTGGTATACTGTAGATTAATGAATCCCTCAAAGGTAAATCTTTAAGAGGCGTAAAGTCCCATGAAATATCAGTTTTAACTTTTTGTATTAGTATTCAACCACACTACATTTTGTTCGGATTGATGCTCCTGACCAATAATATCCCGATACAATTCTGGTCTCCTTGCTTTTATATAACGGTTTCCGCCAGCCTGAATGCACTTTTCAGGAGTTAATAGTGCAGTTACAAAAGAGTCTTCAAAAGAGCTGCATTCAGAAAGAATATCCCCAAAAGGATCAATAATCATCGAACAGCCATTTTTCAGCTGATCGTCGTCCATTCCAATGGGGTTCGAGAATACGGCATAAATAGCATTGTCATAGGCTCTTGCAGGAAGCCATTTCATCAGCCAGTCTCTGCCTTTCATTCCTTCAAATTCCAGTCGGAGAGAAGTAGGATCAGATTCACGGTTTTCCCACAGCTGTGGAGCAACAAATCCGGCACCCGGTCGGGTAGAAGGAGTACACATCGTAACGTGAGGCATAAAAATAATTTGGGCACCTAAAAGAGTGGTAGCGCGAACATTCTCAATAATATTGTTGTCGTAACAAATTAGAATACCGCATTTCCATCCTTTAATCTCAAAGATACAGTATTGGTCGCCCGGAGTAAGGTGTGGATTGATAAACGGATGAAGTTTTCGGTATTTGGCAACCAAACCATTTCCGTCTACACACACATAAGCTTTGAATAAGTTATCGTCTTCGTCTTTCTCAAAGAGCCCCGCCAGAATCACGATATTATGGTTTCGCGCAATTTCGGTTAATTTTGAAATGCTTTCTCCACTCGGAATTAATTCTGCCAGGTTCAGCATTTGTTCTTTTGATAGATGTCGGGCAAAAGTATAGCCCGTTACAGAACACTCGTGAAAAGAGATAACATCGCAGCCCTGACTTGCTGCCTGTTGTGAAAGTTTTTCAATTACGGATAAGTTATAACTTTTATCGCCACTTTTGTTCTCGAACTGAGCGGTGGCTATTTTTAAATTTTTCATAATGCTTACTATTGATTGGCGGCAAAGGTAGCATCGGTACTATTTTGAAAATTGTACAAAACCGACATTCTAAAGCAGAATTGGCGGAACAGTTTTGAGGAGATTATTGGTTAATTTCCCGGTATTGTTTAAGTATTCTTTTGGTGTGATTCCGGTGTGTTTTTTGAATTCCTTTATCAGATGAGACTGATCCGAAAAACCGGCATTGTAGCTAATGTTGGTGAGATTTGTATCGACCGACTTATCTTTTAGCAGTTTTAAGAAATAATGCAGTTTGATAATATTTCCAAATTTCTTCGGATTTAATCCGATGCACTCTTTGAACTTTCTTTCCAGATGACGTTCGGTATAACCTGTAAATTTAGCCAGTTGGTTTACATTAAAATTCCCTTTATGTGCGGTAATAAAACGAAGCGAACTTTCAATAATTAATTGGTAAGAAGCTGTTTTGTTGGAAATATAATTGTCGAAAAAATGATTGAGAAGTTCAACTTTCTTCAGGATCGTGTAATTTTCGCGTAGCTGCTCCTGAAGAATTAAACCGTCTCTGTTAAAAATAGTATCAATAGAGACAATAGAGTCGAGAAACTCATAAGCCGGAATGCCCAACAATTGATGAATCCCGTTAGGCTGAAAAACAACAATTATAAGAGTGATTTCATGGTTGGAATAAATGTCTTTAAATCCCGTAAGTTGTCCATACAAAAAAGAATCCGGTAAGAAGCTCTGAACTTCCTGATTGTTTAGATCAGAGGTAAGATTGCCTTTTAAAGAAAACACCATACCGGTATTACCATCCGAAAACAGACGAAGCTTTTGTTCGGATACTTCTTTGGTATCTAAAAAAAGATAATGTTTAATGTAAGGTGATAATTCTACTGATGGTGAAATCTGCATTATTTAAAAGATTATGGACTGCAGTCAATTGTTGTTACTTCTTCAAAACTCAATTGTATGAGATCATTTTTGATTTGTGAAGAATAACTTTTGATAAAATTAAGGATATTTTTTTAATTAAGATTTTAAATATTAGTTCTGTAAAGCTACTCTCACCAGCGGTAAAATACGTTCAGTAAATAAAGTATAAGCTTTGGCCGAAGGATGTAAGCCATCTGCGGCCACCAAATCAGGATTATCAAGGCCTTTGCGGGAAATATCGGTTATCGAAACAAAAACAATATTATTGAGTTTGCAGTAGCTTTCGGCAAAGGAATTGTATTGATTGATTTCGCTTGAAATTCTTTCGCCTTCTCCCTCCATTTGTATTTTGCCAAAAGGAGTATAAGCATAATCCGGAATAGAGATAACAATTACCCTTTCTTTATTGCCTTTTGCTAAAACAATTGCTTTTTCTACGAGTTCCGGAAATTCCTTCTCATAGATCGAAAAGCTTTTTCCCTGATACTGATTGTTAACCCCGATAAGAAGTGTGACTAAATCATAATTAGGATCCGGATTTTGGGTGTTTATTGCCGAAATTAAATTGGTGGTAGTCCATCCGGTAGTCGCAATAATTTTTAAAGAAAAGCTGGCTTGCGGATAAATTGCGGTTAAACTCGATTTTAACTGTTCAGGAAATCTGCACGTTTCGCATACGCTTTGTCCGATGGTGTAGCTGTCTCCTAAAGCCAAATATTTTATGGAACCCAAAAGAGGTGTAATTGGAAAAGTAGATATTTCCGCAGTGTTTTCGTCAGAACTACAGCTTAACAGGAATATAGAGAGGATAACAATAACTATTTGTTTGAAATGCAGTTTCATAATTTTGACAAATTAATTTTCGGTTCATTTTAAACAAATAGTTACGTTAAATAACTTGTTTCGGTTTTTAAACCATTTCAGCCTTCATCAGAATTTCTTCTTCAATAGCATTCCAAAGTCCGATACGTTTTTCTAATGCCAAAATCGAAATTTCTTCCACTTCTTTCCATTTCTGAGCATCATCTTCACACAAATCAGTGATCATTTGCATTGCCATTGGTCCATGTTCATCGGCATCCAATTCGATATGTCTTTCAAAGTAATATAAAAGTTTACTTAGATCCGTTTCAGGAAGATTCTTCTGGAAGTTTTTCAGGATTGCAGTAAACATACTCGGAATCAAATCTTCTCTTCCGAAAGTAAATGCTGCCGCAATTTGATGAGGCTTTCCTTCTTCAATGACTCTAAAAGTAAAGTCCAGAAAAGCTTTTGTATCAGGATGTAAGGAGCTTTGTTTTATGGCAACAAAAATATTATGCAAGGAGTTTACTTCGGCTAAAAAGTGGTTGATTCCGCTTGTATCGGCACCACAGTCTTCCATGGCTTCAATATACATTTCGTAGTGACTTTGTCTTTTTCCATCAATACTTAAATCGGTTTCTTCTGCCAAAACGATTTCGTTGATTAAGTATCTTGTTTCAGGATTTTTTGTCGCGAACCAAGGAGTAGAAGTACAGGTAAGCTTAGATTGTAATGCTTTTAATAAGGACATAAAATCCCAAACAGCGAAAACATGAGTTTCTAAAAAACGATGTAAGTCATCGATATTTTGGATTTTATTGTATAATGAATGTTGTAGAAGTTGATCTTTTTGGGGTTGAATGCTATTGTTTATAGTTTCAATATTCATTTTCGAATTTTTTATGCAAATATAAAAAGCTTCCCGTTAAGAAGAAGCTTTTTGTATTGGTTTTGTATATATTTTAATAAATATTCATTATTTAAATGCTGGAATTCCAGTTACATCCATACCCGTTATTAGTAAATGAATGTCGTGAGTTCCTTCGTAAGTAATAACACTTTCGAGATTCATCATGTGGCGCATGATCGAGTATTCGCCTGTAATACCCATTCCGCCCAGCATTTGTCTGGCTTCGCGTGCGATATGTATGGCCATATCGACATTGTTGCGTTTTGCCATTGAGATTTGTGTGGTTGTCGCTCTTCCTTCGTTGCGTAAAACACCCAGGCGCCAGGTTAATAACTGTGCTTTTGTGATTTCGGTAATCATTTCAGCTAGTTTTTTCTGTTGCAATTGCGTTCCTCCGATAGGTTTCCCAAATTGAATTCTTTCTTTAGAATAACGTAAAGCAGTATCGTAGCAATCCATTGCCGCTCCAATAGCTCCCCAGGCAATTCCGTATCGTGCCGAATCTAAGCATCCAAGAGGTGCGCCAAGACCGGATTTGTTAGGTAATAAGTTTTCTTTAGGAACCTTTACATTATCGAAGATTAATTCTCCGGTTGAAGAGGCGCGCAAAGACCATTTATTATGTGTCTCAGGAGTTGTAAAGCCTTCCATTCCGCGTTCAACGATTAGGCCGTGGATTCTTCCTTCTTCATTTTTTGCCCAAACAATTGCAATATCGGCAAAAGGAGCATTAGAAATCCACATTTTGGCACCATTTAAAAGATAATGATCTCCCATATCTTTAAAATTAGTGATCATGCTTCCGGGGTCAGAACCGTGATCTGGTTCAGTCAAACCAAAGCATCCCATGAATTCTCCTGTAGCCAGTTTGGGTAAATATTTCATTCGTTGTTCTTCGTTTCCATATTTCCAGATAGGATACATTACTAAGGAAGACTGAACGGATGAAGTCGATCGAACACCGGAATCTCCGCGTTCTATCTCCTGCATAATTAAACCGTAAGAAATCTGATCCAGACCTGCGCCTCCGTATTCTACCGGAATATACGGTCCGAAACCACCGATTTCACCGAGTCCTTTTATAATTTGTGTAGGGAATGCTGCTTTTTGAGCATATTCTTCTATAATTGGAGAAACTTCTCTCTTGACCCAGGCTCGTGCCGATTCGCGAACTAATTTGTGTTCGTCTGTCAATAAGTCATCTAAGTTATAGTAATCTGGTGCTTGAAATAGGTCTGGTTTCATTTTTGATAGTTTTATAATACAAATCTACGCAATAAAAATATAACAAAATACGGTTAAATTGTTATATTTCTATAAATGGTAAAGAAGGAAAATAGTATAAACACGAATTAATTTTAGTTTATTGTGAATTTATAAGCTATTTTTGAGATTCAAAAAACGAATTGAATGAGGCTGATCATCTCTTTTATATTCTTTTTTGTTGTAAACGTCGCTGTTTCTCAGGAGAAAAAGGTTTTTACGGAACAAGAGTACTTAATATTACAAGACAAAATTCGACTAACGGCAAATGCTAATGTTGACAGTTCGATCGTATATGCTAGTCAGCTGGCAAGATCTAATAATAATAAACATCTGGCTTTTGCAAATGCTGCATTGTCTTATTTGATTCAGTTAAAAGGAAATGCAGTAAAATCTAAGGAAAAGTACCAGTTAGCCTTAAATTACTTAGATAAAATGCCGGATGATAAAGAAAAAACTCAACTTCGGTCTTATTTGTATAATTATGCCGGCTTATCAGAATGGAAAAGAGAGAATTACAGTGATGCAATCGAAAATTATCAACAAGGAATAAAACTCTCTATAAAGATTGGGGATATTATTCAAATTGTTAAGTTTAAGAGTAATATTGCGGCTATAAATGTTGCTGTAGGTAATTATAGATTAGCGATTAAGGATTTGCGGAGTCTCAATGATTTTGTGGATAAAAACCAGAGCGTTTATACCAAACAGCAGTACCTTAATAATAAGAGTAACATCAATCTTAGTTTGGCAGGATCATATGAAAGCTTTTATATGAAAGACCCTAAGAAGAAGGTTTTACTTGACTCTGCGGAGTATTTTTATCAAAAAACGATCAGTTATTCTCAAAATTTTCCGGACAATAAAATTGTGGCGAAATTAAGTTTAGGGAATATTTACGGAGAGCTGAAAGAATACAAAAATGCCGAAAAAACGTATTACGACATCATCTTTCTGGCCAATCAAAATAATATGCAGGAAATCTTATGTACTACTAATTATAATTTAGGAGACTTGTATTATAATATCAAGAAGTATGATAAGGCATTAGTGTTTTTTAAAAAATCAGATTCTATTGGCGAGATAACAAAAACCAATCAGGTAGATCATCTGAAGTCAAATTATTATCAGGCAAAGATTTATAACATACTAAAAGAGCCTGAACTGGCTTATAAACATTCAAAAAGTTACCTTGATAATTACGAAAAATTGGAATCAAAATTAAATGATGAGATTCTGGAAGTAAATTATAAACTTGGAGTAGGAGATTTGACCAGTGAGATGGTTACCATTCAGGAGAAGTATAAATACGACGTTTTTCTGAATAAAGCTCTAAAGGTCTTTTATGTTGTTTTATTTATAGGGATCGTATTCTTGCTGATAAAAAACATACGGGATAAAAATAAAGCACATAAAAAAATGAATGCTTTAATAGAAGAGTTTAAAGCTAATTTAGAGAAGAAAAACGAACCTGAACCAGAGATTGCTGCTCTGGAGTCTGAGGAGTTACAACTTAAGAAAGAGAATGTCAATTTAAGTATTGATGAGGCAAAAGAGAATAAAATAGTAGAAAAATTGCTGGCGTTAGAAAGTAAACAGGAATTTTTGCACGCTGATTTTACTTTGCCTTATGTGGCTAAGAAGATAAAAACAAATACGACTTATTTGTCTTATGTGGTTAACAAACGATTTGGTAAGTCTTTTGGAGAATATTCGAATGAGTTGAAAATTAATTATGTTATTAATGAAATGATTACGAATCATATGTATCGTAAATATTCAACTCAGGCGATAGCAGAAAGTGTAGGTTTCAAAAATGCAGTGTCATTTGCTAAATCATTTCGCAAAAGAACTGGAGTGTCTCCAGCTCAGTTTGCGAATAATATTTAAATTTTTTTTTAGAGTTTTATTAAGGAATTTCGTCAGTACTTCCTTTCCCATTCCCTCTGGAAGGGTCACCGTCATCATCACCTCCAAAAATTGTTTGTTGCTCTTTTCTTGATAATTTTTCGTTTCCAAAATCTTCGAATTTTATTTTTTTAGTTTTCATTGTTATAGGTTTATTAGTTGTGTAGATCCGTTGCCATTTCCTCTATTACTATCGTTGTCACCTCCACGAACCGCTTTTTGTTCTTTTTTTGAAAGTGTATTGCTTGTAAAATCTTCGAAATTTAATTTTTTATTTTCCATTTTTGGTAGATCTTTAGCAATTAATTAGATCCCTTTCCATTTCCTCTGCTTGGATCACCAGTAATTGTATTGATAGGGGTATTAGGGTCATCACCTCCACGAACTGTTTTTTGTTCTTTTTTTGAAAGTGTATTGCTTTTGAAATTTTCGAAGTTTAATTTTTTATTTTTCATGATTTGATTTTTTTATTGATTAATTAGATCCTTTTCCATTTCCTCTACTTGGATCACCAGTAATTGTATCGATAGGACTATTAGGATCGTCACCTCCACGAACCGTTTTTTGTTCTTTTTTTGAAAGTGTATTGCTTTTGAAATTTTCGAAGTTTAATTTTTTATTTTTCATGATTTGATTTTTTTAAATGATTAATTAGATCCTTTTCCATTCCCTCTACTTGGGTCACCTGGAATAATAGATTCGTCTCCTCCCTGAACAGTTTTTTGTTCTTTTTTTGACAGTTTTTCCGATTGAAAATCTTCGAATTTTTGTGCTCGATTTGCCATGTTTATTTGTATTAGGATTATTGATATATCAAAACTATACAAAAAGGAAAACGCTTAATCGAGAATAGGGTTTTTGGGGTTTCGGACAAATCATTTTAAGAATAAAAGACTGATAATCAGTTGATTGTGATTTTATTCAGACTGATATAATTTATAAATTGTATGTAGTATAATTAATAAAATGTGTACTACTAGCGTTTTTTTCTCAATAAAAACAACAATCTTTGCAGTGTAATTATGATTTTAAAGACTCGAAAAGATGTTAAAACTTGTCCAAAAATTTCTACAAATAAACAAGTACTCGGAGATTAAAAATGAGTTTAAAGATTTGTTCCTTTCTCATCCAAATTATCCTAGTTTGTTTGCGATAACAGATTCTCTAGATTTACTGTCTGTAGAGAATGCTGCGATACGAGTTCCGAAAGAGCAAATAGTAGATTTGCCTTCAAATTTTTTGGCTTATTTCAAAGAAGAGTTAATATTAGTGGAAAAGGCAAAGAATTTTGTTCGAATCAATACGATGAAAAAAGGAAGTCAGAAAATGGCTTATGAAAAGTTTTTATTAGACTGGAATGGGGTTATAGTTGCAATTGAACCAAACAATGTTATAGCAAGAGACAGAATAAAAGTTGAATTCAGCTGGTTGAAATATGGTTTGCCACTTTTGTTGGTAGTTGGATTGTCATTTTTTTATAATACATACAATTTATTTAGCCTGTTTTTTTTAACAACATCAATTTTAGGACTCATTGTAAGTATTTTCATTGTTCAGGAAAAACTGGGATTTAAGAATAGTATCATTTCAAAACTTTGCAATTTTAGTTCTAACTCTTCCTGTAGCTCTGTAATCAATAGTAAAGAGGATAATGAAAGCAAATGGATTAGCTTTCCGGACTTGCCACTAATGTTTTTTGGAGCCAGTTTGATTGCAATTCTGGTAAAACCACTGGAGTCCTCGATTTTCATAGGTTTTTTAAGCTTATTAGCGATACCCGTTATTGTGTCTTCCATTTGGATTCAAAAATTTGAAATTCAAAGATGGTGTGTAATGTGCTTAGTGGTGTCTTCTTTGATTTTTGTACAAAGTGCTATATGGTTTGCGTCAGATTTGTTTACGTTGAGTTTTGGTTTTGCGGAAATTTTTCCATTCCTGTTCTCATTGGCACTTCTTGTTCCTATTTGGGCAGTTTTGAAAACAATTATAAAAAACATCTTAGGTACTGAAAGTTCACTTAAAGAGATGAAAAAGTTTAAAAGAAATTATTCTTTATTGAACTTCTTGTCTAAAAAAGTGCCTCATATAAATGGACTTGATGATCTAAGAGGATTGCATTTTGGAAATAGAAATGCGGCCGTTAAGTTATCCGTAATCATCAGCCCTAGTTGTGGACATTGTCATAAAACATTTCAGGAGGCGTTTGATTTAGTATTGAGATTTCCTGATAAGATACACTTGAATGTCTTGTTTAATGTAAATCCTGAGAATGCCGAAAATCCATATAAAGTAGTAGTTGAAAGACTTTTAACCATAAACAGATCTACACCGGGAAAAACGGTTGAGGCTATTTCGGACTGGCATATTAAAAATATGAGTCTTAAGAAATGGTTGAAAAAATGGACTGTTGATTCTGTAAGTATGATGATAACACAGGAAATAAACAAACAATATGAATGGTGTTCTAAAAATGATTTTAATTACACACCTGTTAAGATTGTAAATGATAAAATTTTCCCGGCAGAATATGAACTAGGAGAGTTAAAATACTTTTTAAACGATTATATCGAAGAGAAGGAAGAGGTTGTTTTGGAAAAAACAGCATAGTATCTAAAGAAAGTTACAACAGACAGAAGCTTCAGCTGTCTTAAAATGATTGAAGTAGGAGTTCAAAAAACAAAAACCTTTAGTTATGTTAAAAATCATTTTAAACTTAGAAGGTGCTCAAGAGCTAAGTGCATTCGAGCAAAAAAGCATGATAGGAGGGCAGCCAATTAATCCGCCTAAAAGATGTTGCATTTGTCCGGGTAAAGGTTCGTCTACTCTTGTAACGTGTGATTCGATTTGTTCGAATGGTACAATACCGGCAGTACTTGAGGATTGTTTATAGTCTTATCTGATGTAAAAAATGTTTTTAGATTCATGTATAGACAAAAAAGAAGGACTCTCGGGTCGCGTTTTTGGAATTAATTATTTATAGCGTTTTAATAGAAGTACGAAATAGCCTTTTTTAGAATTTAGTCATGTTTTTTTTAATTTGTAGGCGCTCGATCGTGGAACATTGAGCAAATTTCCCCACATTGATGATTGGTGTAGGGATTCTTAGGAAATTGGTCACTGAGTTGATTTTAATTGGTTAGGGTTAACCAGTGCCATGTCCTAAAGAAATTGTATTTCTAATAGATATGTTTTTAAATACTCTAACAGAGAAGATTTGTTTCTTCTCTGTTTTTTTTTGGATTAACCCATCCTTTCGTAATGAACTTAAAGAAATCTCTTGTGTCGTTTAGTTGTTTAAGGTGGTTAAGTATGGAAATAAGATCTTTAAATGGCCAGGTAGCCTCAAACCCCCAATAAAAAAATCTTGTAAAATCCTTTTTTTTAGGATCATTGTTGTATTTTAACTATAAATCAGAAGGAAAAACAAATAATTGCGATTTTTTGGCGGATAAATATTATATTTTTGTAAGGCAGATAATGGTAAGATTGTGTGTGCATAAATGATTAACCCTAAATTAAATTGAAAAAATTCACCAATTATAAACAGGCCGATTATAAAGATTGTGGGCCGACGTGTTTAAAAATAATAGCGAAACATTACGGCAAAACAATCAACATTCAGGAGTTGAGAGACATCAGTGAAACAACTCGTGAAGGAAGTAATTTGCTTTTTTTGAGTGACGCTGCCGAGAAAATAGGTTTTAGAACTTTAGGTGTAAAATTAAATCTCGAGCGATTAGAAGAGGCGCCGCTTCCTTGTATCCTGCATTGGAACAAAAATCATTACGTAGTACTTTACAAAATTAAAAGAAATACCTACTATATTTCTGATCCTGCTTTTGGCTTGATCGAATACAACAAAGAAGATTTTATTAAATTCTGGATCGGAAACAATGCAGATGAATCTACTCAGGAAGGAATAGCATTATTGATTGAAGCGACTCCTAAATTTTTCCAGTCTGATTTTGATAAAGAAGACAATCATGGACTCGGATTTGGGTTGTTGGCACAATACGTGCTTCGGTACAGGTCGTTTCTCATACAATTAAGTATAGGGTTACTGGCCAGTAGTTTATTACAGCTTATTTTCCCGTTTTTAACCCAAAGTATTGTGGATGTCGGGATTCAAAATCAGAACATTCATTTTATTTACCTGATTCTTTTTGCTCAATTGTTCCTTTTTGCCGGAAGGACAGGTCTGGAACTTATTAGAAGCTGGATTTTATTACATCTTTCTACCCGAATAAACATTTCTCTTATTTCGGATTTTTTTATTAAATTAATGAATCTGCCCATTTCGTTTTTCGATGTAAGAATGACTGGTGACATTATGCAGCGTATTAATGACCATCGCAGAATTGAACGAATTTTGACAACATCATCTTTGAACGTCTTATTTTCTGTGATCAATATGTTTGTGATGGGAGGTGTTTTGGCTTATTTCAATCTGAAGATCTTTCTGGTGTTTTTTGCCGGTAGCTTACTTTATTTCGGATGGATTACTTTGTTCTTAAAAAGAAGAGAAGTACTCGATTACAAGCGTTTTGCAGAGGTTTCCAGTGAGCAAAACAAAGTGATGGAGCTTATCAACGGAATGCAGGAAATAAAGCTGCACAACGCCGAAAAACAAAAGCGCTGGGGATGGGAATACATACAGGCAAGGCTTTTTAGAGTTTCCATAAAAGGGCTTGTTTTAGAGCAAACACAAACGATAGGTTCTTCCGTAATTAATGAATTAAAAAATATCTTCATTATATTCCTATCGGCAAAACTGGTAATCGATGGCTCCATTACACTGGGGATGATGCTGGCAATTAGTTCGATAGTAGGGAGTTTAAACGGGCCAATTACGCAGCTTATAGAATTCGTCAGGGAGCTTCAGGATGCGAAGATATCATTGGCCAGATTGTCTGAGATTCATGAGAAAGAAGACGAAACGCAGCAAGAAGTCTATCAGACGAGTGATGTTCCTTTTGATTCGGATATTGATATTAATAACCTTTCCTATCGATATTTAGGTTCTGATATTCCTGTTCTGGAAGATCTAACACTGAAAATCCCGGCCAATAAAGTAACGGCAATAGTAGGAGTCAGCGGAAGCGGTAAAACAACTTTAATGAAGCTCTTATTGAAATTCTATGAACCTGAAAAAGGGGAAATAAGCATCGGAAATGCACAATTGAAAAATATTTCGCAAAAAGCATGGAGATCCAATATCGGCGCCGTTATGCAGGAAGGGTTTATTTTTAGTGATACCATTGCTAATAATATTGCAATTGGTGTCGATAAAGTAGATAAAGAACGTTTGGTCTATGCTGCTGATGTAGCCAATATAAAAGAATACGTTTCAGGTTTACCATTAGGATACAATACCAAAATTGGTGCCGAAGGACTTGGGATGAGTACCGGACAAAAGCAGCGTTTGTTAATTGCAAGGGCTGTTTATAAAAACCCGGAAGTTTTGTTTTTTGATGAAGCTACGTCGGCATTAGACGCGAATAATGAAAAAGAAATTATGCAAAAACTGGATATTTTCTTCAAAGACAAAACAGTTGTGGTTATCGCCCATCGCTTGAGTACTGTGATGAATGCAGATCAAATTGTGGTTTTAGATAAAGGAAAAATCATCGAAATTGGCAGTCATTCTGTTTTGGTAGAACAAAAAGGAAATTATTTTGAACTGGTTAAGAATCAATTACAATTAGGAAATTAAAACATGGCAGAAGATACTACATTTGAACTAAGAAGCGAAGAAGTTCAGGATATTCTAACCAAAGTACCGCATTGGATGATTCGTTGGGGAACCGTTTTGATATTTGTCATTATTGTGATGCTTTTTTTCGTGTCCTGGTTTATTAAATATCCTGATGTTGTTACTACCCAAATTGTAATTACAACCAATATTCCGCCAGAGAAGATCGTTTCGAAATCATCGGGTCGTATTGAGGCAATTTTAGTAAAAGACAAATCGATTGTTTCAAAAAACAGTACACTTGCTGTTATTGAAAACACGGCAAATTACAAAGATGTTTTTTTGTTGAAAAAAATCGTTG
This sequence comes from Flavobacterium lipolyticum, assembly GCF_020905335.1. NCBI lineage: Bacteria > Pseudomonadati > Bacteroidota > Flavobacteriia > Flavobacteriales > Flavobacteriaceae > Flavobacterium > Flavobacterium lipolyticum. Next base: position 2,182,656 of record NZ_JAJJMN010000001.1, read on the forward strand.
ACGAATATAATATCAATGATCCCAAGAAAGCCTTTCCTTTCGAACTGTTGAAAAATACTCAGTTAGGAGAGATTGAAAGTGCTTTTGCTGTTTTTCAGAAAGATTATCAGGCAGAACAACTAAATAAAAATTTGCAGCCTTTTGAAGTAGAAAACCGGGCACAGGTTTCTGAAAAAATTCAGATTAAAGACAGATTGGAGATTTTGCAGCAGCAAAAAGTGATCAATGAAAGTGAACTACAGCTTCAGAAAAATGAAATGGCAAGATTTGAAACATTGTTTAATAAAGGAATCATTTCTGCACAGGAAATGGAGGCTAAAAAACTGGGATATCTCCAGGCGCAAAAAAATTATAAAACCCTTTTGTCTTCCATTTCTCAGTTAAAGTCGGCTTTAATTACCAATACTAAATTGAGTCAGAACTCACAAATCAGCGGGACTAAAGAAGAAGTTACTTTAGGAAGAAATATGGCGCAGTCTTTTTATCAGCTTAAGAAAGTGATAAAAGATTGGGAATTGGCCTATGCTTTAAAGTCATCGGTGAGTGGGGTGGTTACTTTTTTGCAGGTCTGGACAGAGAATCAAACGATCAATATTGGGGATAATGTCTTCTCGATTATTCCGGATAGCAAAAATGGTTTTGTAGGTAAGGTAAAAGCACCGGCATTGAATTCAGGGAAAATAAAAGTAGGTCAGATGGTGAACATCAGATTAGCAAATTTTCCCGACAGAGAATTTGGAGTGTTAAGAGGAAAGATCCAAAATATCTCTTTGGTTCCTGATAAAGATGGAAATTTATTGTTGGATGTAGCGCTTCCCAACGGATTGGAAACGTCCTATAAAAAGCAAATCGTTTTTCAGCAGGAAATGAAAGGAAGTGCAGAGATTGTGACCGAAGATTTACGTTTAATCGAGCGGATTTTATATCAGTTTAAGAGTCTTTTTGAGCAGGTTTAAAATTTTAAATAAAAATCTTTAGTAAGATCGATATACTGAGGAGTATAAACGTGTCGGTTCATTTCTATTGTTAATTCATCGACTTCAGGTTGTGAGGTTTCGTTACGGCTAAAAGCCAAAAGGCTACGTTTTACAACAGCTGTAGGGGTGCCTTTTACGCGCGTAATTTTGATGGGGTATAATTCTGATTCTTTGGCTAAGGCAATAAATTTTTCTTCTTCTTTAAAAGGAAGAATTATGGCAAGTATTCCATTTTCAGATAAAAGTAAATCGGCTGCTTCGACTAATTCTTCAAAAGGCATTGCGTCCTGAAAGCGCGCTAAATCTCGTTGTTCGTTTTCGCTTTTATAATCTTCAGCATAAAAGGGTGGATTCGAAACAATCAGATCATATTCGTCTTCCGGTTCTTCTATAAATTCATCCAAACCTGCATGGAAACAAAATAAACGGTCTCCCCAAGGTGAGTTTTCAAAATTTTCTACTGCTTCTTCATACGCATCTTCATCAATTTCAAGAGCGTCAATTTGTTCTGCATTTGTTCTTTGTGCGAGCATTAAAGCGATAATCCCGGTTCCGGCACCAATGTCTAAAACACTAAATGGATTGTGATTTATAGGTGCCCAAGCGCCCAGTAAAACACCATCAGTGCCCACTTTCATAGCGGTTTTGTCTTGTAGAACTGAAAATTGTTTGAATTGAAACATCTTGATTTGTGATTGAAGATTAACGATTTTTAATTTCAGATGGAATAGGTAATAATGATGACAAGATTTTTAATTGCAAGAGTAATCAAGTCAGTCTAAAAATCCAACAATCTAAGGCGGTCTAATAATCTAATTAAAGGTACATCTCCACTAAGCCTTCAGGAAGATTCATGATAACCTTTTTGTTTTCACGGTCTATTTTTACAAGGAATTGATCGATCATCGGAATTAACATTTCGACTTCGCCATTCAAAACTTCAAAAAGAGGTTGTGCTGTCGTATCGTTTACGGCAGCTATTTTTCCAAAAACACCTAAACGTTGGTCTTCGATTTCAAAACCGATTACTTCGTGGAAATAAAATTTGTTGCCCGAAAGTTTTGGCAACATGCTTAAAGGAAGATAAATCGCATTACCAAGAAGGGCATCTGCATCTTCTTCTGTGTTTACATCTTCAAAACGAATTCTAAGAAAGTCGTTTTTGTGCAAAGAACTTGTTTCAATAAAAAAAGGAACCAAGTGTTTGTTGCATTCAACAAACACTGATTCCAGATTTTCGTATAACTCAGGTTCGTCCGTGTCTAAATAAGCCAGAACTTCACCTTTGAAACTAAATTTTTTAGCGATTTTACCTAAATAAAAACATTCTTCTTTACGCATTCTCGCTAGCTAAAATTATGCTTCAGTTGTTTCGTTATTCTCTTCAGTAGCAGTTTCTTCAGTTGAAGCTTCAACTTCAGCAACTTCTTCTGTAGCTTCAGCAGCAGTAGCAGCAGCAATTGCGTCAGCTTCAGCTTGAGCAGCAGCAGCTAAACGTTTAGCGTTAACTTCTTGTTCTGCTTTTAAAGCTTTAGCTTTAACATCAGCTTGTGCTTTTGATAAACCATCTTTTTTAGCATCAACTTTTCCAGTTTTAGCTTCTAACCATGCAGCTAATTTAGCGTCAGCTTGCTCTTGAGTCAAAGCTCCTTTACGGATACCTCCATCAAGGTGGTGTTTCAATAAAGCTCCTTTGTAAGAAAGAATTGCTCTAGCAGTATCAGTTGGTTGTGCACCATTGTGTAACCATTTAACTGCACTATCAAGGTTTAAGTCGATAGTTGCCGGGTTTGTGTTTGGATTGTAAGTACCGATTTTCTCTAAGTATTTACCATCTCTTTTTGAGCGTGCATCTGCAGCTACAACCCAGTAAAAAGGTTTTCCTTTTTTACCGTGTCTTTGTAATCTAATTTTTACTGACATAATCGTATGATTAAATTTTGAGGTACTCGACCCCTGTTAATTAAGGGCGCAAAGATATAATTTTTTTATGAATTATACGTTCGAAATCATATTAAATGCATTTCAGGTGTATTTCTGAGGCATTTATGTCATTTTAACTTCATTTTTTAAATAATTATCTTAATTGAGGTTATTTTTGCCTCAAATTTACTGTGATATGAAAAAAATAATTTCTTTAGTATTACTACTTTTTATTGTTTCTGCTTGTTCTGAAGATATAAAATTTAATAATCCGGCCTTCCAAAGTTTAAAAGAAAACGTGTTTTGGCGCGCTACAACCTATAATGCTTATAGCTCTGTGGGCGGCGGTATTGTTATTGAAGGTGATTTGGGATTTGAGAAAGTAGTTTTAAAAGTTCCGAATACAGGAGTGCAGACTTATGCTCTTGGACGTGACAATATCACGACTGCAAATTACATTAATACGCAGCCGTCGCAATCATACAGTTTCTCTACCGGTACGGATAGGGGGCATGGGCTAATCGTGATTACTGAGTTTAATGCCGAGAATAAAACAATTTCAGGAACCTTTAAGTTTGACGCTCTGAACGAGGATAAAAAAGATACTGAAAAGCCAAAAATTAGTTTTACCGAAGGTGTTTTTTACAAAATTCCAATTTCGGCAACATCTGAGAATTAGAAATTTAATTTGTCGTAGTTTGGTTTTATTGAGATCTATTTTTTTAAATCAAAATAAAAACATAAATAAACTAATATATAGTAGATTACAGAAAAATAAAGTTACATTTGCTACATTATTATAAATAAGTACATATGAACATTTTTGTTGGAAGCCTTCCATTCAGTATTGAGGAAGCAGATTTAAGAGAGTCTTTCGAGGCTTACGGAGCAGTAGATTCAGTTAAAATTATTACTGATAAATTTACTGGAAGAAGCAAAGGATTTGGTTTCGTTGAGATGCCAAACGATAGCGAGGCTCAAAAAGCAATTGATGAATTGAACGGAGCTACTGTTCAAGGTCGTTCAATTGTTGTTAATAAATCTGAACCAAAACCTGAAGGTGAAAGAAGAAGCTTCAATAACAACCGTGGAGGTGATTCTCGCGGAGGTTACGGAAACAACCGTGGTGGAAATGACCGTGGTGGTAACAGAGGAGGATATTAATATTTTTTTCTAAATATACAAAAGGGATCAACTTGCGTTGATCCCTTTTTTTTGTTTCATGTTTTCTTGTTTCATGTTTTCTTGTTTCACGTTCCACGTTTCAGGTTTCAGGTTTCACGTTCCAACAACCTGAAACCTGAAACTTGAAACTAAAATAAACTATAAGTTAGCTACAAGCCAGTCTCCAACTTCACTGGTTTTATAAGCTTTAGTGCCTTTTGGAGCCAGATCTTCGGTAACAATTCCCTGTTCTAAGGATTGGTTTACAACTGCTCTAATGGCTTCGGCTTCGTCTTTTAATCCGAAAGCATCTTCAAACATCATGGCGGCTGATAAAATAGTAGCCAGCGGATTTGCGATATTCAATCCTGTAGCTTGGGGGTAAGATCCATGAATTGGTTCGTAAAGAGAAGTGTGTTCCCCAACAGAAGCAGAAGGCATTAATCCCATAGAGCCCGAGATTACAGAAGCTTCATCAGTTAAAATATCTCCAAATAAATTCTCTGTAATTAGAACATCATAAGAATTAGGCCATTGAACCAATCGCATGGCAACGGCATCTACAAACTCGTAAGATACGGTAACTTCCGGATAGTCTTTTTCCATTGCCTGTACTGTTTCTCTCCATAAACGAGAAGTTTCCAGAACGTTCGCCTTGTCAACACAGCATAATTTTTTGCTGCGGGTCATGGCCAGTTCAAAGCCTTTTTTTGCCAGACGTTGTACTTCAGCTCTGGTATAAACACAATTGTCAAATGCTGTATCACCATTATCTTTTCTTCCTTTTTCCCCAAAGTAAATCCCTCCGGTTAATTCTCTTAAGAAAACCAGATCAGTACCTTCAATTCTTTCTCTTTTTAAAGGAGAATTATCAATTAAGGATGGAAAAGTGAAGGTTGGACGTACATTCGCAAACAATCCTAATTTTTTACGCATGAGCAGTAAACCCTGTTCCGGACGTACCGGTGCACTTGGATCATTATCGTATTTTGGATGACCGATTGCGCCAAATAAAACAGCATCGGCTTTCATGCATATTTCGTGAGTTTCATCAGGATAAGGAACTCCAACGGCGTCAATTGCACATGCTCCGGTTAAGGCCGGGGTCCACGTTATTTGGTGATTGAATTTTTTTGCAATGGCATCAGATACTTTTACCGCTTCGTTTATTACCTCAGGACCAATTCCGTCTCCTGCTAAAAGGGCTATGTTTAATTTCATTCTATGTTTGTTATTTAAGGTTCTAAGGTTCTGAGTTGCTAAGGTTCTAAGATTTTTTCTAATTTAACGCATTTAGTAACTTGACGTTGTTGTTGTTGTTGTTGTTGTTGTTGTTGTTGTTGTTGTTGTTGTTTCTCAGGTTCTGAGTTGCTTGGATTCTGTTTTTTTCTCAGTTTCTTAGAATCTTAGCAACTTAGCACCTTTTATCAGGTAACTATATTAAGCATTTTTTGAGTGGCTATAATCGCTGCAACGGTCTGGTCAGAATCTAATCCTCTTGTTTTGAATTCTTTTCCGTTGTTGACCCAGGTGATGATAGTTTCGCACAAGGCATCAGAGCTGCTTCCGGGAGGGATTCTTACGGCATAGTCAATTAATTTGGGAAGTGTTAGTTTTTTGTTTTTATAAATCTTGGATAAAGCATTCATAAAAGCGTCAAACTGACCGTCACCCTGCGCATTTTCTTCGATAACTTCATCGCCGAATTTTAGGCATAAAGTCGTTGACGGGCGCATTCCTTTGGAGTGAACTAATATATAGGATTCAATTTTTATTCTTTCTTCATAAGTATGGCTGTCCAGAACATCAGAAATAATGTAGGGAAGATCTTCTTTGGTTACGGTCTCTTTTTTGTCTCCCAATTCGATGATTCTTTGTGTGACCAATTTCAAATCTTCCTGATTCAATTTTAAGCCTAATTCCTGAAGATTCTTTTCTATATTGGCTTTTCCCGATGTTTTTCCTAAAGCATATTTTCGTTTTCTTCCAAAGCGTTCCGGAAGCAAATCGTTAAAATACAGATTGTTTTTATTGTCTCCGTCGGCATGAATTCCGGCAGTTTGTGTGAAAACATTATCTCCAACAATCGGTTTGTTGGCAGGAATTCTGTAGCCTGTAAAAGTTTCTACCAGTTTACTCACGGTGTACAAAGAAGTTTCCTTAATGTTGATGCTCACTTCAGGCAGGTAATCGTTTATTACGGCTACGGTACTTTCGAGTGGTGCATTTCCGGCACGTTCTCCCATTCCGTTTACGGTCACATGAAGTCCGTTGATGCCGGCTTTTATAGCTTCCATAACATTGGCAACGCTTAAGTCGTAGTCGTTATGAGCGTGGAAATCGAAATGAATTTTAGGATATCGGGCTCTGATTTTTGAAATAAACTCAAAAGTCAGTGACGGAATTAATACACCTAAAGTATCCGGAAGTAAAATTCGTTTAACAGGCTGAGTGGATAGAAAATCCAGAAATTGAAAAACATAGTCAGGAGAATTTCGCATTCCGTTACTCCAGTCTTCCAGATAAACATTGGTTTCAATATCATTTTCCTGGGCTAAACTGATGATGTATGCGATTTCAGAAAAGTGCTGTTCAGGTGTTTTTTTTAATTGATGGGTGAGATGATTTAGGGAGCCTTTGGTCAATAAATTCTGAACTCTTGCGCCAGCTTTTTTCATCCATTCTATCGAAACGCCGCCGTCTACAAAAGCAAGAACTTCAATGCGATTGATGTATTCTTTTTCGGTTGCCCAGGTAGTGATGCTTTTTACGGCCTGAAATTCTCCTTCGCTTACACGTGCAGAGGCAATTTCGATTCGGTCAATATTTAACTCCTCCAACAGTAATTGTGCAATGGTTAGTTTTTCTGCAGCAGAAAATGATACTCCCGAGGTTTGTTCACCATCACGGAGTGTTGTATCCATTATTTCAATTTTTCTTTTTTCCATATTGATTTTCCAAATTCCTTTATACAAATAGATTGTTGTTGTGTTGTCTGGGTTTGTTTAAGTTATAAGACCCGACAGATTTAAAAAAAAAACTGCCGGGTCTCATAGGACTGAACCTGATTTTTTAATAAGGAAGTTTGTCAGCAAAAGCCACAATGTCTTCTTTAATGTTTTGTAAATAATCAATATCGTCAAAGCCATTAATCATGTTGTTCTTTTTGTATCCGTTAATAGCAAATGATTCTTGCTGGCCTGTCGATAATAAAGTAATCGTTTGATTGGGTAAATTAATTTCCAGTTCTGTTTTAGGATCAGCTTCGATGGCTTTAAAAATGGTTTCGGCAAATTCAGGGCTTACCTGAACCGGAAGAACTCCAATATTCAGACAGTTTCCTTTGAAAATGTCAGCAAAGAAGCTTGAAACTACCGCTCTGAAACCGTAATCGTAAACCGCCCAGGCAGCATGTTCTCTTGAAGATCCTGAACCGAAGTTTTTTCCTCCAACGAGAATTTTTCCACTGTAAGTTGAATCGTTTAAAACGAAATCAGTTTTTGGAGTATCGTCTCCGTTGTACCTCCAGTCTCTAAACAGATTGTCTCCGAAACCTTCACGTTTAGTTGCTTTAAGAAAACGAGCCGGAATAATTTGATCGGTGTCTACGTTTTCAATTGGCAGTGGCACTGCACTGCTGGTAAGTATGTTAAATTTATCGTATGCCATTTTCTGGAATTTTAGATTTTAGATTTCTGGATTTTAGATTTTTTTTGAAAACTTAAAACTTAGAAACTAAAAAGTTTTGTATTAAATAATTGTAAGTCAATTTTATCTGAAGAGGTTTAGATCAGCAATCTGAAATCTAAAATCTTCAATCTAAAATTAAAATAACTCTCTTGGGTCTGTTAGTTTTCCGGTAACAGCGGCTGCAGCAGCCATAATCGGACTTGCTAATAACGTTCTTGAACCGGGGCCCTGACGACCTTCAAAATTTCGGTTGGAGGTACTTACCGCATATTTTCCGGCAGGAACTTTATCGTCGTTCATTGCTAAACAAGCGGAGCAGCCCGGCTGACGTAATACAAAACCGGCATCCGTAAGAATATCTAAGATTCCTTCTTCTTTAATTTGAGCTTCAACAACATGAGAACCGGGAACCAGCCATGCCGTTACATTGTCAGCTTTTTTTCTTCCTTTAACAATTTCGGCAAAAGCCCTGAAATCTTCAATACGCCCATTGGTACAGCTCCCTAAGAAAACATAGTCAATTGGTTTTCCAATCATGACATCGTCTTCTTTAAAGCCCATGTAAGCCAAAGATTTTTTGTAAGTTTCCTCACCGCCTTCAACTTCTTTTGCATTTGGGATATGTTTTGAGATACCAATTCCCATTCCTGGGTTGGTACCATAAGTAATCATTGGTTCAATATCGGAAGCATTGATGTTCAATTCGGCATCAAAAACAGCATCCGGATCCGTTTTTAGGGTTTTCCAGTAGGCAACCGCTTTGTCCCATGCTTCTCCTTTTGGAGCATATAATCTTCCTTCAAGGAAATCAAAAGTAGTCTGATCCGGAGCAATCATCCCGCCTCGGGCACCCATTTCAATACTTAGGTTACAAACCGTCATACGGCCTTCCATGGTCATATTTTCGAAAACATCTCCGGCATATTCAACAAAATAACCGGTTCCGCCCGAAGTAGTTAACTGAGCAATAATATAAAGCGCAACATCTTTTGGTCCAACTCCTTTGCTTAACTGACCGTTTACGTTGATACGCATTTTCTTGGGTTTTGGCTGCATGATACATTGCGTAGAAAGAACCATCTCAACCTCAGAAGTTCCGATACCAAAAGCAATCGCTCCAAAAGCACCATGTGTAGACGTGTGTGAATCACCACAAACAATAGTAGCACCTGGCAAAGTAATTCCGTTTTCAGGACCTACTACGTGTACAATTCCATTTTTAATATGTCCCAGTCCCCAGTGCGAAATTCCGTATTCGTTGGCATTGTCCTCAAGAGCTTTCAGCTGATTGGCTGATAGAGCATCTTGTACTGGCAGGTGTTGATTAATAGTTGGAGTATTGTGGTCTGCAGTTGCAAAAGTACGCTCCGGATATAAAACGGAAACGCCTCTGGCTTTTAATCCTAAAAAAGCAACGGGACTTGTAACTTCGTGAATAAAATGGCGGTCAATAAAAAACACATCTGGTCCATCTTCAATTTTACGCACTACATGTGAATCCCATACTTTGTCAAATAATGTCTTACTCATTGTTTTGTTTTTTTAATTGTAATTTCTATAACCACAGCAATTTCTGCTTCTATATAGTAGGAAAGCAAAATTAAAAAAAGCTAAAAAGTGATCAATTTCAATATTTCATTATATACGATACCCAAACTAAAAATACGAATTGCGATTGGCTTTTGAAAAATCTGTTTTTGGTCGAAAAAAGAATCGCAGATAAGTATTGTTTTTCTTTCCGAAGTTAATTTTCGGAGAGTGGCTTCGAATTTTAGCAGTTGACGAATTTGCCTTGAAATTACTATAAAGTATAGACTTTAGGTCTTAAAAATGTAACAAAATCAATAAAAAAGACAGTTTTTGTTGATTTTGAATTCCTTTTTAAGTTTCTGGGATCTCAGATAAAAACACTTTTTAAGCGTACTTTGACGCCTTGAAGAGGAATATGTATTTGTGTTTTTTTAATGGAAATAATACGACATCCAAGAACCGTATTTTTTTCTTTTTTAGAATGAAATTAAATGAAGAAGTAGAAGATTGCTCGTGGAGAAATTAATAGATAATGACGGGTATCTGACATTTGCTTTTAAAAGCTAGTGCTAATTTTGAACATTCTAATTTTAAAAATAATGTTATGAATTTAAATGAATTTGCGTACAAACTGGGAGTTTTAGGAACTGTGATTATTTTGCTTTGGGTGGGAGTTTTTAAGTTTACAGCAGTGGAAGCCGGAGCGATAAAAGAATTGGTCGAAAATCATTTTGCTATGGGCTGGATGTACAAAGTAATGTCAGTTCAGCAGGTTTCAAATCTTATTGGGATTTTTGAAGTGCTAACGGGGATTGGTTTGCTGGCTTCTTTGTTTTTAAGAAGAATTGGTTTTTATGCGGGCTTTGCATCAGCGGTTATATTTGTGACAACATTGAGTTTTCTGGTGACCACTCCGGGGGTTTTTAAAATGGTTGAAGGATTTCCTGTAACCGATTTTTTTATTTTAAAAGACATTCCGTATTTGGCAATTTCACTGATGGTTTTTGTGAATGGGAAAGAATAAAAAGAGTAATTGATATGGATAACCTCTGTTGTTTAGGATGCCTTTCTGATAAAGAAAAAAGAAAGAGGAAATCTCATTGTTTTGAGACTTCCTCTTTTATTTTTTAATTCATGAAGTTTATAGTTTGTGATAAGTAAGGTTGGAATCTATGGCTCCAAGTCTCACTTTGTAAAGAGAGTAATTCTGATACAGGTCCGGTCTTGCAATTGCAAAATAAATTACATTTCCTTTTTTGACAAAATCAGAATGATTTGTTCCTTCGGATGAAATAGATTTTGTTAGGTTTCCTAGGTTGTCATATTTTTCTATTTTTCGGGCACTGGAAACAATAAAACCATTATCAACTTCTATAAGTCCCTGTATGTTTCCGCTGCCATTAAATCTAATTAATTTAAGCTCTTCACCTTGAGGTGATGTAATTCTCAGTTCATTGTGGCTGTATAGAGCTAAATTTCCATTTGTAAGGTTTATTACTTTATAGAAACCATTTAGGTTATTCCATTCTTTTAAGGAAGTATTTAAGCTGCCTGTCTCGTATATTTTTTGATTGGTTATCTCGAGATTTTCATTAAGAAATAGTATTAAAGGTTTGTAATTCATAAACGCATCTGTCGTTGATGGGGCATATTTACCTCCAAAAGCAACGTAGGTATTTCCTGTTTTAATTAAATGCCCGATAAATGCATTTTTAAGGGTGTTTTCGTAAGTTTTTCGACTTATAATCTGACCTGCATTATTTCTAATTTCGATGGAAGGATTTTCGGCATAAGATCCATAAAAATAATATTGGTTATTATTTTGAATTGAGCCATAAGTGATTTGACCTGAGTTGCCGAATTTAATGAATTCCCAATTAGAGTTTAATTCTACTTCTCGACCTCCTATATAATTAAGAGACTCAACCATTGTCACAATTTTATTTCCGTTGTTTAGAAAAGTAGTGTGGGAATGTCCTGAATTAGCCATCTTTTGAGCAACCATTTTTGTAGTAAAAGTTTTGGTTGTTTCATCGTATGCTACATGTCGGTACAATTGGGGAGATGATGTTAATATTGTTCTGTAACCTTCAGTATAGAATATTTTATTCTCGTAAACACCTATTTCTATAGGGAATACATCAGTGTCGTTGTTGGTTGTAATTGGATTTTGAGTTGGAAAAGAATAAAGATTATTCACTGTAACTCCAATTGTATTGGTGGTACTTAGTCCATTCGCATCTTTAACAACTAATGAAACACTATATTGTCCGGGTTTAGAATAATAAAAGGTAGGTTCTTTTTCGGTAGAGGTAATGTCGTTTCCAAAATTAAAAGTATAGGATACGATTTCTGCACCTGCTGTGGCGGTATTGGTTACTTTAATTTCATCCCCAATATTAACTATTGTTGCTGATAGAGTAAAGGAAGCAATCGGTTTGACTGTTTCGGAATTGTCGCTGCTGCAGGAATTAAGAAGATTTAAAAGGATAAATGAAAGAAGTAAAATTTTTTTCATAAAATTAAATGCGTTTTTTATTAGGTTTTAAAGCCCAAAGGTATCTTTTTTTATAAGAAAAGGAGTCGTTTTTTTCTAAGAATGATATTCATGATTCTTTATTTTTTCAAGCAAAAAAAAAACGTAAATTTGAACTTCCATCATTTTTATTTTTTGAATTTTTATCGATCACTAAATCAGTAATTTAGGATCGGATAATCTTCGAAATTTGGACACAAGCGAAAGCGAACTGGCGGAGCAATTTTAAATTTGTCTTTTTATACCTATGTACTTAATATTCGATACCGAAACCACCGGATTACCAAAACGATGGGATGCTCCGATAACTGATTCTGATAACTGGCCTCGCTGTATTCAGATCGCATGGCAGCTCCATGACGAGATGGGACAGCTCATAGAACACCAGGATTATCTGGTTAAGCCCGATGGATTTAATATTCCGTACGATGCCGAACGTATTCACGGAATTTCGACAGAATTGGCTGATGCCGATGGAATCACGCTGGCCGAGGTTTTGGAGAAATTCAACATTGCTTTAAGTAAAACCAAGTTTATTGTGGGTCAGAACTTAGGTTTTGACGTTAATATTATGGGGGCTGAATTTCATAGAATGGGAGTCGATTCTCCTATGAGTTCGATGCCGGTTTTGGATACTTGTACAGAAGTTACCGCTTCATTATTAAAACTTCCGGGTGGACGTGGAGGAAGATTCAAATTGCCAACGTTAACAGAATTACACGAATATCTTTTTAATAAACCTTTCGCAGAAGCGCACAACGCAACTGCCGACGTTGAGGCAACTACGCGTTGTTTCCTGGAGTTAATCAGAAGAGAAGTTTTTACCAAAGAAGAGCTGGATGTTCCTAAGGATTATTTCAAGGAATTCCAAAGTAGAAATCCACAAGAGTTTCCGTTAATTGGTTTAAAACACATTAACCTTAAAAAAGCGTCTGATAAAATCAGAGAGCAATTAAAGGCTTTAGAGTCTGTTGGACAAGAACCTGCCGTTTCGCATTCTGACAGAGAAGATTTTAAAGCCGCAAAATATGCGCACTTACACAATCATACACAGTTTTCGGTACTGCAATCTACTATAGGGGTTGGAAATATCGTTGCCGCTACCGCCAAAAACGGAATGCCGGCTGTTGCCATGACCGATACCGGAAACATGATGGGGGCTTTTCACTTTGTGAGTGCCGTTATGAATCATAATAAAGGAGCGTCTGCCAAAAATAAAGCTTTGGTCGAAGCAGGTGAGGAGCCAACGGAAACAGAGATAAAGCCAATTGTAGGTTGCGAATTTAATGTTTGTGACAATCACCTGGACAAAAGCAAAAAAGACAATGGAAACCAGATTGTATTATTAGCCAAAAACAAAAATGGTTATCACAATCTGGCTAAAATGTCCTCGATCGCTTTTACAAACGGATTTTATTATGTTCCGAGGATTGACCGCGGTATTATTGAAAAATACAAAGAAGACATTATGGTCTTGTCCGGAAATTTATACGGAGAGATTCCAAGTAAAATTCTGAACATTGGTGAAACTCAGGCTGAAGAAGCTTTGATCTGGTGGAAAGAACAATTTGGAGACGATTTTTATCTGGAAGTGATGCGTCACAATCAGGAAGATGAAAACCGTGTGAATAAAACGCTGATTGAATTTTCTAAGAAACATGATGTTAAATTAATTGCGACCAATAATACCTACTATTTAAATAAAGAAGACGCCAATGCACACGACATTTTGCTGTGTGTAAAAGACGGTGAAAAACAAGCCACACCAATTGGTCGCGGCCGTGGATATCGTTACGGATTACCCAATCAGGAATACTACTATAAGTCAGGTGAGGAGATGAAAAAACTCTTCGCGGATTTACCCGATGCCATTATTAACATTCAGGAAATTGTAGACAAGGTCGAAGGATATTCGCTTTATCGCGATGTATTGCTTCCTAAATTTGATATTCCCGAAGAGTTTGTTGTTGCCGAAGATGAGGCTGATGGAGGAGTTAGAGGAGAAAATAAATATTTGCGTCATCTTACCATGGTGGGAGCAAAAAAACGATACGGCGAAATCACAGAGTCGATTCAGGAGCGTTTGGATTTTGAGCTTTTGACCATTTCGAACTCCGGATATCCGGGTTACTTTTTGATCGTTCAGGATTTTATCGCCGAAGCCAGAAATATGGACGTTTCGGTAGGTCCCGGTCGTGGATCTGCTGCCGGTTCTGCGGTAGCGTATTGCTTAGGAATTACCAATATCGACCCGATTAAGTACGATTTACTTTTTGAGCGTTTTCTTAATCCTGACCGTGTATCGATGCCCGATATTGATATTGACTTTGATGATGAGGGTCGTGGACGTGTTATGGAGTACGTAATTAATAAGTACGGTCAGAATCAGGTGGCGCAAATTATTACGTACGGTAAAATGGCAACCAAATCTGCGATACGTGATACCGCTCGTGTACTGGATTTGCCATTGTTTGAAGCCGATAGAATTGCAAAGCTGATTCCGGCTATGATGCCTTCAAAGTGGAACTTGGCGCGTTTTATTTCTGAAAGTGAGGATGAGGTTAAAAAAGCACTTCGTTCAGACGAATATGATAATGTAAAGGAATTGATCGCCATTGCCAATGAACAAGATTTGGCAGGTGAAACCATTCAACAGGCAAAGATTCTGGAAGGATCGATGCGTAATACCGGAATTCACGCCTGTGGTGTAATCATTACGCCATCGGATATTACGAATTTCGTTCCTGTTACCACCGCAAAAGATTCTGATTTGTACGTGACCCAGTTTGATAACTCGGTAGCAGAAAGTGCAGGATTACTAAAGATGGACTTCCTGGGTCTGAAGACCCTTACCCTTATAAAAGATACCGTTAAACTGGTAAAATACAGAAACGGAATTGATCTGGATCCGGACACATTTCCAATTGATGATGTCGAGACTTATGCACTTTTCCAAAGAGGTGAAACGGTTGGAATCTTCCAATACGAGTCACCCGGAATGCAGAAATACATGAAAGATCTGAAACCTACGGTTTTTGGAGATTTAATTGCGATGAACGCCCTGTATCGTCCGGGACCTCTGGAGTACATTCCATCTTTCGTTCGAAGAAAAAACGGGGAAGAGGAAATTAAATACGACTTAGATGCCTGTGAAGAATATTTGGGAGAAACCTACGGAATTACAGTTTACCAGGAGCAGGTAATGCTTTTGTCACAATCGTTGGCTGATTTTACAAAAGGTGAAGCCGACGTTTTGCGTAAGGCGATGGGTAAGAAACAAAAGGACGTACTGGACAAAATGAAGCCTAAATTTGTGGAACAGGCCGCGAAAAAAGGGCATGATGCAAAAGTTCTGGAGAAAATCTGGAAAGACTGGGAAGCCTTTGCGAGTTATGCCTTCAACAAGTCGCACTCGACCTGTTATGCCTGGATTGCTTATCAAACAGCCTACTTAAAAGCACATTATCCCGCAGAATATATGGCAGCGGTTCTTTCGAATAATATGAACGATATCAAACAAGTATCGTTTTTTATGGAAGAATGTAAACGAATGGGCTTGCAGGTTTTAGGACCCGATGTAAACGAATCCTATTATAAATTTACCGTAAACGATGAGTATGCAGTTCGTTTTGGAATGGGAGCGATTAAAGGAGTGGGTTCAGGAGCCGTAGCAACTATCGTAGAAAACAGAAAAGACGGAAGATATAAATCGATTTTTGATTTAGCGAAACGTATTGATTTGCGTGCCGCCAATAAAAAAGCAATCGAAAACCTGGCGCTGGCAGGTGGTTTTGATTCCTTTGAAGGAACAACCAGAGCACAGTATTTTCATGATGATGGTGACGGAATTACATTTTATGAAAAAGCGATGCGTTACGGATCGAAGTTTCAGGAAAACGAAAACTCCTCACAGGTGAGTTTGTTTGGAGAAGCAAGTGAAGTGCAGATTGCAGAGCCTGTTGTGCCTCCTTGTGAAGACTGGAGTACCATGGAGAAACTGGCGAAGGAAAAAGAAGTAGTTGGGATTTATATTTCAGGACATCCTTTGGACGATTTCAGATTTGAGATGAAATACTTCTGCAATAACAAATTGGAATCCTTGAAAAGTATGAACGAGTTCGTGGGTAAAAATCTGAATTTTGCGGGAATCATAAACAATGTTCAGCATCGTGTGGCTAAAAATGGAAAAGGCTGGGCAGTTTTTAACTTAGAGGGGTATGACGAAAGTTACGAGTTCAAGATTTTTGGGGAAGAGTATTTAAAATTCCGCCATTTCTTAATTCAGAATAATTTTGCTTTCATCAAAATACTAATAAAAGACGGTTGGGTAAATCATGATACCGGTAAGAAATCGGATCCAAGAATGCAATTTGTTGAAATAAGACAATTGCAGGACATTTTAGAAGCTTTTGCCAAAAAGCTCATTTTACTGTTAAACATAAAAGACCTTCAGACAGATTTTATTCATAGGTTAAGCCATTTGTTTAGCGAGAATAAAGGAGACAATTCAGTGACTTTTGAGATCATGGAATTAGAAAAAGTAAAGAGATTGGTTGAGGTCGAAACGCCAAAAGATTTTGAGGAAACTACTTTTGAAGAAGAGAATGACAGGGAAGATGATGGAATGGAAGAAACAAAGATTCAGGAAGTAAATGAAGTTGAGGAAATTAAGGTTGTAAACAAATTAACCATGCCAAGCCGCAGGTTAAAAATAAAAATCTCAACAGAGCTATTGATAGAATTGGAAAAAATGCAGGTGAATTTTAAGTTAAATTAGATTTTAACAGTTAAAATTTAAAAGAATGCATTTTTTTTAAGTTAAAATTATGCATGCATAATAGTTTTTTAGTAATATTGCTCAAAATTACAACGATTTCGTTCCAAGTCTAACAATACAAACCAGAAGATTATGTTAAAATAATCTATGTTTGTAAAAATTAATTAAATCAAAATTATGAAAAAGAACCTATTTTTATTAGGGTTATTAGTTTGCTCTATGGCCACAATGGCGCAAACAGAAAAAGCAGATAAACCGGAAAGCTGGTATTTTAAATTGGGTGCATCTTATTTCAACCAAACTGCTTCTACAGAATTTCCTGTTGTTGGAGGTCAATTGCCAAACAGAGATGTTTATGCAGGTACTTTAGCAAATAATAAATTAGCATCTAGAGAAAGTGTTACTGGGTCTTTTGGACAAGGTTTCAGAAGTGGAATTACTGCTGGTTATAGATTTTCAGCACGTTTAGGAGTTGAGATGTCAGCTAACTATTATGTAAGTAATGAAAAAACCATGTCACAAACGACTAACAGACTTATTTCATATAATCCAGCTACTAGTCCGGCAGCTACTTATGTAAGTTTTACAGCGAATGGAGAAATTAAAGCTTTTGATTTAGCACCAGCAATTGTGATGTTTTTAGGAGAAGCTCATGGTTTTGAACCATACACTAAAGTAGGAGTTATTGTTCCTGTTCATGGTACATTGGATATTAAAACGGATAGACAGTATACGACGTTTGTAGGAGCTAATCAAGTTGCTTCAACAAATGCTTTCTCAAAAGATGTAGTTAAGCCAAATCCAACAATCGGATTTATGGCATCTTTAGGTACCTCTTATAAATTAGGGAAACATATTTCTGCTTTCGCAGAATTGGAATACCGTAACTTTACAGTACACGGAAAGACTAAAGAAACTACAATATATACTGAAAATGGTGTAGATAAATTAAATGAAACAACTGCTTTCAGAGCTGCTTCATATTCTGCAACTCATACTAAATATGTAGATCGTTTAGACGGAAACTCTAATAATAAGGAGTATAATCCATCAGGGTACGATTCTACTAAACCAATGAACGAATTAAGTTCTTATGTTGGAATTTCAGGTTTAGGACTGACTTTAGGTCTTAAATACAGCTTATAATTTTATATAGTTTTAGTTTTTAGAAAAAGAGGATATTCATTGCGAATATCCTCTTTTTTTGTCCCCTGTCATTTCGATTTTTATCATAGAAATTGAAATGACAATATTGAGGTCAAGACTAATGATCGCAGAAAAAAATCTGCAAAATCTGCAGGATCTGCGTGAAACAAAATGGGCTCGCTCTTTATCTAGAGTTTCTAAATTCTTTCAACACTTCATCAATAACCCAGGTTGTTCTGGCAGCAGAGGTTCCTTTTGATGGTGAGAAACCGTCTTTGCCTAAAATTTCAGCAACAACAGTTTCAACAAGTGGCAATTGAATGTGAAGCGGATTTTCGATCGTAATACTTTCTTTTTCACCATTTGCATACTGAATATGAATTGGGTCATTACCGAAAGTAGAGAACGAAATCTTTCCTTTGTCGCCTACAATATCAGTATTGTCGTAACGTTCAAAACTGGTAAAATTCCATAAGCCGGTTCCGTGGATTCCATTTTCGAATAAAAATGACATCGAAACCGAATCTTCTGCCGGATAGGCTTTGAGCTGTGAACTCGCATGCCCGCGGACTGATTTAATCGGACCAAATACAAAATCAAGAAAATCTAAGGTATGACAAGCCAAATCGACAAATATTCCGCCACCGGAAATGTGTGGTAAAACCGTCCAAGGTAAATTGATTTCGTCGTCGTAGCGCTTCTCAAACGGATGGTATAAAACACAATTTACATGTCTGACAGTTCCTATTTTACCTTGTTCTATAAGTTCTTTTATTTTCAGGAATCTTGGAAGGCTTCTTCTGTAATAAGCAACAAATAAAGGCACATTGTGTTCTTTACAAACGCTGATCATTTCGTTGCATTCTTCAAAATTTAAAGCCATTGGTTTCTCTACGTAGACAGGTTTCCCGGCCTTGGCACATAAAATAGTATATTCTTTATGGGAAGATGGAGGTGTAGCAATATAAACGGCATCAACTTCAGGATCATTAATTAAATCGATGGCGTTGGAGTACCATTTCGGAACATTATGACGTTTGGCGTAATCTTCGGCAAGAGCTGCGTCTCTGCGCATAACAGCAACTAAAGCTGAATTTGAAGCTTTCTGAAAAGCAGGACCGCTTTTAACTTCCGTTACATTTCCGCAACCTATAATTCCCCATTTTACAATTTTCATGTTTTAGATTTTAGTTTTTCAAATTTAGAAAGTTTGCCCTGAATTACACTAATTATTACTAATTCTTTGTGGTTAGAATAGTTGTTATGAATTATTTTTCACGCAGATTTAAAAGGATTTGAGCAGACACTCACAGATTTTTTTAAATTCAATTGGTTTGGATCTGCCTAAATCTGCAATATCTGCGTGAAATAAAAATAAAGCCACGAACTCACAAAATAATTCGTGAATTCGTGGCTAAAAAATTTAGCTTAAAGTATTACTTTTTTGGTAAAGCTTTAAAGCCCATATTGTAAAGTGTAAACGCTTGAACATCTACATTCTCCTGAATGGTTGCGGCAACAGATTTTCCTGCACCGTGACCTGCTTTTACGTCAATACGGATTAATACCGGATTTTCTCCTGTTTGTTTCTCTTGCAGCTCAGCAGCAAATTTAAAACTGTGTGCAGGAACTACACGGTCATCGTGATCACCTGTAGTTACCATAGTTGCAGGGTACTTAACGTCTTTTTTTACGTTTTGTACTGGTGAGTAACCTTTTAGGTATTCAAACATTTCTTTGTTATCCTGTGCGGTTCCGTAATCGTAAGCCCAACCTGCACCGGCAGTAAAAGTATGGTAACGTAACATGTCCATTACACCAACAGCTGGTAAAGCAACTTTCATTAAATCAGGACGCTGTGTCATGGTCGCTCCCACTAATAAACCTCCGTTAGAACCTCCGCGAATAGCAAGGAAGTCTGAAGAAGTATATTTTTGTGCAATTAAATATTCGCCAGCCGCAATAAAATCGTCAAATACATTTTGTTTTTGCAATTTAGTTCCGGCATCATGCCATTTTTTACCGTATTCACCACCACCTCTTAAATTGGCAACAGCATAAACGCCTCCGTTTTCTAACCAAACGGCATTTGCAATACTGAAACTAGGAGTTAAGCTAACGTTGAATCCGCCGTATCCATAAAGAATGGTTGGGTTTTTACCGTCTAATTTTAATCCTTTTTTATAAGTGATGATCATCGGAATTTTTGTTCCGTCTTTTGAAGTATAGAACACTTGTTTTGATTCGTAATCCTCGCTTTTAAAATCAACTTTTGGTTTTTGATAGATTTCAGATTTACCTGATTTTGGTTCAAATGAATAGATCGTTCCGGGAGTCGTGTAATTGGTAAAGCTGTAGTATAATGTTTTATCCTCCTTTTTGGCTCCAAATCCACCGGCACTACCTACTGCAGGAAGTTTGATTTCACGGATTAATTTTCCACTGTAATCGTATTGTTGTACAAATGAAACCGCGTCTTTGGTGTAATTAGCAAAGAAGAATCCTCCACCAGTCGAAGGAGATAAAATGTCCTTAGTTTCTTTAATGAAATCTTTCCAGTTTTCAGGTTTCGGATTGCTTATATCAACGGTTACAACACGAGTGTTTGGTGCATTTAGGTCAGTTTCAATAAATAATTTAGTTCCTTCATTCTCGATAATCTGATTGCTGCTGTTGAAATTGTCTACAATCGTTACAATAGGACTATTAGGTTTCGTTAAATCTTTGATAAACAACTCATTTCCGTAAGTAGAATTGGCTGCAGAAATTACCAGATATTTGTCGTCTTCTGTAACATATCCGCCAATATATCTGCGTTTTTGATCGGCTCCGTAAATCACTTTGTCTTCTTTTTGAGAAGTTCCCAGTTTGTGGAAATACAATTTATGCTGATCAGTTTTTGCTGATAATTCGCTTCCTTTTGGTTTGTCGTAACTAGAGTAATAAAAACCGTTGTTGCCATGCCATGAAACTCCGCTGAATTTTACGTCAACCAAAGTGTCTTCCAGAACTTTTTTCGTAATAGCATCAATAATGATTACTTTTCTCCAGTCGCTTCCTCCTTCAGAAATAGCATAAGCCGCTTTTGATCCATCTTTCGAGAAGTTTAATCCTCCAAGAGAAGTGGTACCGTCTTTAGAAAAAGTGTTCGGATCTAAGAAAACTTCTTCTTTACCGTCTTTTCCTTTTCTATAAACTACAGATTGATTCTGAAGTCCGTTGTTTTTAGAATAGTAAGTAAATTTTCCTTCTACAAATGGAGCACTGATTTTTTCATAGTTCCATAATTTTTCCATACGCTTTTTAAGTTCATCGCGGAATGGAATTTTATCTAAATAACCATAAGTTACTTCATTTTGAGCCTTTACCCAAGCTCCTGTTTCGGCCGATTTATCGTCTTCAAGCCAACGATACGGGTCGTTTACTTTAGTGTCAAAATACACATCAACCGTTTCGTCTTTTTTAGTTTGGGGATACTGAATTTTGCCTTGCCCGAACGAAATTCCTGCAGTTGTGATTGCCATTAGAAGAAATGTTTTTTTCATAATTTGTGTTTAACAGTTATAGCAAAAATAAAGTTTTTTGTGAGATGAGTAAGTATTTAACCGCAAAGCACACAAAGATTTTTTCTAATTGGAGTCATTAGAAAACGCAAAGTTCACAAAGCTTTGCGAACTTTGCGTTTTGATAAACTTTGCTATGTATAAAAAGCTTTGCGCACTTTGCGGTTAAACTAAAAATTATAAGTTGAAGTTAACTCCAAGGACAATATTTCGTCCTATGTTTGGTATACCGTCCGTTTTTAATCTTGACAGGTGAGCAATATATTTTTTATCCAATAAATTGTTTCCGTTTAGGTTAACATCAAAAGCATGTTTGCCTAGTTTTACTGTTCCACCAAAACCTAAATTCACTAAAGTATATCCTTTTGAAGCAGTTTCAAAACCGCTTACATTATTTTGGCTAAAAGTAGAAGAAACATTTAGAGAAGCATAGCCTTCTTCAAACCAATTTTTGATTTTGAATTCAGTTCGTAAAGTATTATTCCAGTTATTAGCAGGAATTAAAGGCAG
This sequence comes from Flavobacterium lipolyticum, assembly GCF_020905335.1. Classification (NCBI taxonomy): domain Bacteria; kingdom Pseudomonadati; phylum Bacteroidota; class Flavobacteriia; order Flavobacteriales; family Flavobacteriaceae; genus Flavobacterium; species Flavobacterium lipolyticum. The sequence goes on from NZ_JAJJMN010000001.1 coordinate 2,204,472, forward strand.
GTAATCATTGTTTTGTTTTTTACCGGTTACCGTTTCAAAACTGGTTTCAAAATGCAGCCAGTCCAGCGGATGAGGGTGAAAGTGTAAACCTGCTTCACCTCCGTATAATTTGGCGTCATTCTGAATATAAGCAAAAACATCGTTGTTATCACGTACTTCGCCTGTTGGTGAAGTATAAATGTAGTTGTTTACATGATTGTAAAATCCGTTGATGAAAAACTCAAAATGGGTGTTTTTATATTCTAAGTTTAAATCGGTTTGAACGTTTTGCTCGTTTTTTAAAGTAGCATTTCCAACTTCATAACGGTTTGTTCCTTCGTGAACCCCGTTTGAAGTAAGCTCGGCTAAGTTTGGCGCTCTGAAACCTGTTGCTACATTCAGTCTCAGTGTTAAAGGTTCTGCAAGTTTGGTTTTATATCCCAAAGAAGCATTAAAACTGTCAAAGGAACGGTCTAAAGGCAGAAAATAACCTTCTTCACCTTCGGTACCGTGGGCTTCAGAAGTTACTTTTCGATTGTCAAAACGTAATCCGGCTTGTAAAACATTATTGTTCCATTCGTAATTTGCAGTTCCAAAAGCACCAAAGTCATTTGTGGTTGCATCCGGAATTAAATATTCTTCCCCGGAATTTTTATTAGTCTGATGCATTCCCTGAACCCCAACAATCGTTTCAATTTTACCGAATTTTGGAAAATGATATTTGGCATTGTAATTAAAAGTATTCAGTTTCATATGAAGTGCAGCAACATTACTGTCTTCAAATTCACTTCTGTCATTCGCAATGTAGCCTAAATCAACATCCAGTTTAGAGTTTTGAAAAAAGATCACATTGTTCAAACTCAATAAATGGTTGAAGATTCCTTGTCTTGGGAACATCGTATTTTTGCTTGATGACTGCTCTGCGATTCCTTCTTCGGGAATACCAATGTCGAGCTTGTTGTAATTGTAACGCAAAACACTTGAGAAACTAGAGTTGCTATATCCAACTCCGGTTTTAAAATCGGTTTCATTATAGCGGGTATTAGTTACACGATCACCGTCGGCAATTTTGTAATCAGAATGAGTATTAAAGCTTCCTCTGGCTAAGAATTTCCAGTTGTCTGTTGAAGTTTTTAAGCCAATAGAAGAATTACTTCCCTGTGTATTGGTGAAATATTTTTGACTAAAATTAGCTTTGAAGGTATTCGCATCGGCAAATTTTTCAGGATTAAAATACAAAACACCGCCTAAAGCATCAGATCCGTATAATAAAGAAGCCGGCCCTTTGATTACTTCGACACTTTCTATTCCGGCATCGTTAAGTCCCAGACCATGTTCGTCTCCAAATTGTTGATTTTCGATACGAACTCCTTGTGAGTATACTAAAACACGATTTCCGCTTAAACCTCTAATAACCGGTTTTCCAATAGAAGTTCCGGTAGAAATTTGAGAAACCCCCGGAATAGTTGCCAGACCTTCGATTAAAGTTGAAGTTCCTTTTTGCTGTAAGGTTTTAATGCTTTCATGTTCTACTTTCATTACGTTTTGCGATTGCAATTTGTTGAAAGGAGTTGAAACCACTACTTCATCCATTTCAAAAACAGATTCCGTAAGTGTAATGTCTAAAGTGTTTTCTTTTAATAGTTTAGAAATGGTCTTGCTTTGCGTAGTGTAACCTATAATAGTGAAGGAAATTCGGAAACTTCCGTTTGGAAGATTCTTAAATTCGTATTTTCCGTTTTCATCTGTTGTTGTTCCTTTGTGTAGTTCAGCTGCATAAACAGATACGCCGGCTAAGGGTTTGTTTTGAAGGTCGATAACAGTTCCCGATACCGAATTTTGAGCAGAAAGAATGCCCGTAAACCCTAAAATAAGGGCCAATATTAGTTTTTTCATTTGAAAATGATGCTATAGTTAATTGAATTTGTCTTCCAATCTGAAACTAAAATCAACGATGCAACCTGCCGAACCTGAAAGTTTCAGGATGGGGAAATTCACCAATTTTTTAGAATTAGATTAAAAAGAGTTTAAATGTATTTCGTGTGTTTCGAAATTTAGGCAACTATAGCTAGCGGAGGCCCCCTTAGTAAATAGGCACTCTCTGAAAACGAAAATAATCTTTCTGAAAGAGTAAAGAAGTATGGAATTTCGTTATCGAAATCGTGAAACTGAAGCGCAATTTCTTCCGGAACAATATAACTGCCAAAAGCAAAATGACAAACATAACATAAGTCATAATTATGGTGCTGGTGCGTTATTTCGCCACTTGGATCATTGTAATCGTGGTGGCATTGTTTTTCTGAAAGTTGCTTTACAATATGCTCATAACTGTGTATGGACTGAAAGAATATTGAGAACAATATCATCAGAACCAAAGAAACACTTAATATGAGTTGTTTTCTTTTCATTACACACAAAGGTATAAAAGATAGAAGGAAAATAGATTTATTTTTTAGATTCTGTTAACGATTCATTGAAAAAAGTTTAGAAAAGGCATTTTTTTTGGATCGAAAAGCGAATAATTACATTCAAATTGCTTCCTGAACTGGCATTATATTATATTTGTAAACCGTTGGGTGTAATTAACAAAAAAAATGACTTGACACATAGAAATATAGATTTTAGGTGTAAAAAAGAGGATTAAAAAAGAAATATATTTCTTTCACATAGTAAGATATGTGTGTTTAAATGAAGTGAAACGTCTTTTTTAGGAAAACAGAATCTATGTCACTATGTGTTGAAATGAATTATACTAAATTAGGTATTTGTAAGTGAAATAAAACTACCCTAAAAAACGTTTACTTGAAAAACTCTTTAAAACCAAAATACGATATGCGACTACTATTTAGCTGTTTGTTTTTAGTATCGTTTTTTAATTCTTTTGCTCAGGAAGTAAAGCCGGAGGTTAAACCAGAAGTGAAACCTGTTGTTAAAATAGATTCATTGTATCGGGAAGATCAGTTTTATTTCTCCGTTACCTATAATCTTCTGACTCAGATTCCACAAGGACTTAAACAGAATAAATTCTCTGTCGGGCTTTCTACCGGTTTTCTGCGTGATATGCCAATCAATAAAAGCAGAACGGTTGCCATTGCAGCGGGTTTGGGTTTGAGTTATCAAAATTATAATCAGAACCTGACTATTGCTAAAGGAGCAGATGGTGAGTTGATTTATGACGTAACCGATTATAATGATATCAAATCAAACCGATACAAGCAGTATATGGTTGATCTTCCGATAGAATTTCGTTGGAGAAATTCGACCTACGAAAGTTATAGATTCTGGAGGATTTACGGAGGATTCAAACTGAGCTATGTTTTTTCTAATAAGTCTCTTTTAGACACCGGAGAAGAGTCTCATAAAATTTCGAACAATCCTGATATAAACAGGCTTCAGTACAGCGTATATTTGGCTGTTGGTTATAACACCTGGAATCTTTACCTCAATTATGGATTAAACCCTTTGTTTAAAAATGTAACAACGGTTTCAGGACAAAATATTAATGTAAGAACGCTGAATGCGGGATTGATTTTCTACATTTTATAGCCATAAATACAGAAACAATAACTGCGGTAAAATTCCAATAAAAGTTCCAATCACTAACTCATTAGGAGAATGGGCTTCCATTTCTAAGCGTGATGAAGCGACAATTCCCGTCATTAAAATCAGGAAAGCACTCCAGTAAGGATTTTGCAATTGAAGATGTGTGTTCAGTCCAATTACAAAAATGGTGAATCCGCTAAGGGCCATCATGTGTAAGCTTGCTTTTATTTTGAACAGCGAGTAAATCAGAGCCAGAATGGTACTGAACAAAGCGCCCAGAAAAAAGAAATGCAATTCAGGATAACGGCTAATGACGATGCTTCGTTTTACCAGTAAAATATACAAAAAGCACTGTAAAATCAGAGGGATTTTGCGTTGTGAAGTTTCGTGTATCATAATAGAATTCACACGCCCCGTCGAACGTAGTAAAAGATAAAACAGTATGGGTACTAAAATGGTGATGATCAGAATTTGAAGCAGCACATAATATTTTTCCTGAGTACTAAAGAGATCGTGTTTGAAGAAAAGATAAAACAAGGTGGCATACATCGATATAAAAATCGGATGAAAGATATAGGAGAATATAGGCAGGATTCTTTTCAAAACGTTGTATTTAGTGGTGTTAAGCAAATATAAACAAATAATGTTTTTTTGCTACGAATCGTGTGAATTAGCAGGAGTTAAAATTCGTGCAATTCGCGACAAACTTTTTAGTAATCTGTGGCAAAAAGTGCCACAAAGAATTAGTGAAAATTTGTGAAATTCATGGTAAACCTTTTTTTAAATTTGACAAAAAGAAAATCTTAATGAGCATAAATGTAAAAAGCCTTATCCCGGTTCTCAATGCCGAATGGACAGGTTCAGATTCTGATGTTTTTGTTGACCATATTTCGATCGACAGCCGTTCTCTGCAAAACGGTTCCAAAACTTTGTTTATTGCCCTGTCGGGGATTAATAATGATGCTCATTTGTATATTGCAGAATTGATAGAAAAAGGAGTTCAGAATTTTGTAGTACAGCATATTCCTGAAGATGTAAAAGGAAAAGCCAGTTTTTTGGTGGTCAAAAATACACTACAGGCTTTGCAGGAATTTGCAGGTTATTACAGAGATTTGTTTCATTTCCCTATTATCGGATTGACCGGAAGTAATGGCAAAACGATAGTAAAGGAATGGCTTAATTTCTTGTTGAGTCCGGACTTTAATATTATCCGAAGTCCTAAAAGTTACAACTCTCAGGTAGGCGTTCCGTTGTCTGTAATTGCTATTAATGAAAAACATAATCTGGGAATTTTCGAAGCCGGAATATCTACGGTTAATGAAATGGTGAAACTCGAAAGAATCATTAAACCTAATATTGGAGTTTTAACCAGTATTGGTTCGGCACATGATGAAGGATTTAAAAATCTGGAAGAGAAAATAGACGAAAAGTTACTGCTTTTTAAAAACTCGACCGTTATTATTTATCAGAACAACAAGCTTGTAGACGAAGGTCTTGCGAAGTTAAGTCTGGACTATCTTTTACCGGAACGAGTACTTTTTTCATGGAGTTTCACTGATGAGTCGGCAGATGTTTTTGTCGTGAAACGTGTTAATGAGGACGAAACGACCAGTATTCAGGCCCGTTATAAAAATGAAATTTTTGATCTAGAAATTCCATTCAGTGATTCCGCTTCCATAGAAAATGCGATTTCCTGTCTCTTGGTTTTGCTTTACATGAAGTACGATGCCGAAACCATTCAAAATCGATTTCAGAATTTATACCCCGTGCAAATGCGTTTGGAGGTTAAAAACGGAATCAACAATTGTAGTATTGTCGATGACAGTTACAGCTCAGACTTTCAGTCACTCAAGATAGCATTGGATTTTTTAGAGAGTCAGCAGAAAAAGAACGCGTCAAAAACAGTTATTCTGTCGGATATTTTCCAAAGCGGATTTTCAAATGAAGAATTGTACACCAAAGTAGCACAGTTGATTGCGGATAATAAAATAAACCGTGTCATTGGAATAGGAGAAACTATTTCTTCCTTTGCCGCTAAATTCTCAAACTGTATTACTTTTCCCAATACAGCTGAATTTATTGCGCAAATGGAGGGTCTGAATTTCGAAAATGAAGCCATTTTAATTAAAGGAGCGAGATCGTTTCAGTTTGAAGAAATTGTGTCATTACTCGAAGAAAAAACGCATGAAACGATTCTGGAGATCAATCTGAATTCGATTAGCCACAATCTGAATTACTATAAATCGAAATTAGCGGCTAACGTTAAGCTAATGGTGATGGTGAAAGCATTTGGTTATGGAAACGGCGGACTTGAAATTGCAAAACTGCTCGAACATCACAAAGTAGATTATTTGGGTGTGGCTTTTGCCGATGAAGGAATCTCTCTAAAAAATGGTGGAATAAAACTACCAATTATGGTGCTGAATCCGGAATCGACCAGTTTTCCTTCGATTATACAATACCATTTAGAGCCAGAGATATATAGTGTCAAAGGATTAAAAGCATTTTTGAAAATTGCAAGAGAAAAGAACCTCAAAGATTTTCCGATTCACATAAAGCTGGATACCGGAATGCATCGTTTGGGTTTTGAAGAAAATACACTGGAGGAATTGATTGAAACTCTCAGAGGAAATTCGACCGTAAAAGTAAAAAGCGTGCTGTCGCATTTGGCAACAAGTGACGAAGTGAAGCATTTTGATTTTGTGAGATCCCAGATTCACCTGTTTGAAAATTTGTCTTTAAAATTGATTACGGCTTTGGATATTAATCCGATTCGTCATATACTGAATACTTCCGGAATAAGTAATTTTCCCGACGCGCAATACAATATGGTACGTTTAGGAATTGGTTTGTATGGAGTTTCGAACGATCCTGCTGAGCAAAAATATCTGGAAAATGTAGGTACTCTGAAATCAATTATCTCTCAGGTACGAACAATTCCGGGAGGAGACAGCGTTGGTTACGGACGTCGTTTTATGGCAGATAAACAAACCAGAGTTGCCACCATACCCATTGGATATGCAGATGGAATTTCGCGCTTGTGGGGAAATAAAGTAGGGTATGTGGTGATTAAGGATCAAAAAGCATTTATTTTAGGAAGTGTTTGTATGGACATGCTCATGGTCGATGTCACCGATATCGATTGTAAAGAAGGTGACTCGGTAATTGTTTTTGGAGAAAGTCCAACGGTTATTGAAATGGCAACTGCTTTAAAAACAATACCGTATGAAATTATGACCAGCATATCACAACGGGTGAAAAGAGTGTTTTTTAGATAATTTTAACAAATTGTCAATAAAATTACGTATTTTCGAAAATCAATTAAGTATAAACTAAAATAATCGATTATGGGATTTTTTGCAGATTTTAAAGCTTCTTTGCTGAAAGGTGATGTGTTGAGTTTAGCAACAGCAGTTGTTATTGGTGGCGCATTTGGAAAAATAGTGGGTTCTGCTGTAGACGATATTATTATGCCAGTTGTTGGTTTACTTACGGGGGGAATTGATTTTACTCAAAAATTTGTTACGCTCGATGGTAATAGTTATCCCAATTTAGCTGCTGCTAAAGCTGCCGGAGCCGCAGTAATTACCTATGGAAATTTGGTTCAGGCAATCATTAACTTCGTAATTATATCATTTTTTGTATTTGTGGTATTAAGAGCTGCTGAAAAGGCTAAGAAAAAAGAAACAGTAGTTGAGGCGGCACCTGCCGGTCCAACTCAAGAAGAACTACTTACGCAAATTAGAGATTTGCTTAAAAAATAATTCCGCTACACTAAGTCTAACTAAACCGTTCCTTAATTGGGGCGGTTTTTTTTACTATTTGTTTGTTTTGTAACATTTTGTTATTTTTTGTGAAGCACGTTGTTTTGACTTTTATTATGTATACTTTTGCATAACAAAATAAATTAATTCATACTAAACATATAAAAATGAGAATAGCAGTCGTAGGTGCCACTGGTATGGTTGGCGAAGTAATGCTTAAAGTTTTAGCAGAAAGAAATTTTCCTGTTACAGAGTTAATTCCGGTAGCTTCTGAGAAATCAGTAGGAAAAGAAATTGAATATAAAGGAACAAAATACAAAGTGGTAGGACTGCAGACCGCAGTGGATATGAAAGCTGATATTGCTGTTTTTTCGGCAGGTGGTGAAACTTCGCTGGAATGGGCTCCAAAATTTGCTGCAGCCGGTACAACGGTTATTGACAATTCATCAGCATGGAGAATGGACCCGACTAAAAAATTAGTGGTTCCTGAAATCAACGCTTCGACTTTAACCAAAGAAGATAAAATTATCGCAAACCCAAACTGTTCAACCATCCAAATGGTGTTGACTTTGGCTCCATTGCACAGAAAATACAATATTAAGAGAATTATAGTTTCTACCTATCAATCGATCACCGGAACGGGTGTGAAAGCGGTAAGACAGTTAGAAAATGAGTACGCCGGAGTTCAGGGCGAATTGGCTTATAAATATCCAATTCACAGAAATGCTATTCCACATTGCGACAGTTTTGAGGAAAACGGATACACTAAAGAAGAAATGAAACTAGTTCGTGAAACTCAAAAAATTCTTGGCGATAATACGATCAGAGTAACCGCTACTGCAGTTCGTGTGCCTGTTGTGGGCGGACACAGTGAGGCCGTAAACGTTGAGTTTACGAATGATTTTGATGTAAATGAAGTACGTGAAATTTTACACCATACAGATGGAGTAGTAGTTCAGGATAACTTAGATACTTTTACGTACCCAATGCCATTGTTTGCAGAAGGTAAAAATGATGTTTTTGTAGGTAGAATTCGTCGTGACGAAAGCCAGCCAAACACTTTAAACCTATGGATTGTTGCTGATAACCTTAGAAAAGGAGCTGCAACAAATACGATTCAAATCGCTGAGTATTTAATCGCGGCAGGTTTGGTATAAACAGAGATTAAATAAAATTGTTATAAAGAGAAAGCCGTAATTGCAGCAATGCAGTTGCGGTTTTTTTGATGCATAAACTTAAAAATTATAAATTAGCTGTTGTAAAAATCAATGATATGAATTTCGATAACTATAAAATAATAGCCAATTACAATACCTGTAAAACAGACTTGTTTGTAGCGGATGAAGAAGAGATTCTGGCTTGTGAGAAAACGCTAAATATTCTTTTTGATGAAGATTACAAAGCGTATGTTTCAGAATTCGGAAGCGGAATACTTGGAGGGACCTACGTACGGATTTATCTTCCCGAAACAATAATGCTGACACTTGACGAGTGGAGAAAGCGTATAACAGAATATTGGTTCTGGGATGAAGGAAAGGACGTGCTTACGAAAGAAGAAGTTTTGAATTCCGTAAGAATAGGAGACACGTACGATGGCGATGAGATTATTCTTTTAAAAAACGAGTACTTTGTACTGCCAAGACATAGTGAAATGATCTATAAAGCAGGAACTACACTTGAAGAAACAATCACCTGGTTGTGTTCGTCGGGAATTCTGACGGAAGCATTTTCTGAAAGAAATTTTGAACCATTTAATCCGGGAGAAATTACGGAATAATTAATAAAAAAAGCTTTTATAATTATGGAATTACCTAGGTTTAAATATAGTCCTAATGCATACGAAATAGATGTTTTTACTGAAGAAGAAGGAATTTGTTCAATTTGTAGTGTAAAAAGAAACTTAAAATATACAGGTTCTTTTTACAGCATTGAAGAACCAGAATATATTTGTCCATGGTGTATTCATGATGGGAGTGTATCAAAAAAGTATAATGGAGAGTTTAATGATTATAGCGGTATTGAAAAGATATCTCCAGATCCTTCAATTCAAAGTAAAATCAATATTTCTGAGAAGCACTTATTGGAGGTATGCGAAAGAACCCCCAGCTACGTAAGCTGGCAACAAGAAGTATGGCTAACGCATTGTAATGAGCCGTGTGCTTTTATTGGTTATGCAAACAATAAAATTATCGAACCGTTTTTAGATGAGCTTAAAGAAGATATTGAGGTAAATATTGGTTACGATCCAGAGCTTATTCGTAAGTACTTAACAACTGACGGAAGCCTGGTCGGTTACTTATTTCAATGTGTAAACTGTGGACAGCATAGACTACATGCAGACTCTGATTAAGTAAGTCTGTAGATTAGTTTGTGTAACAGCTATAAAAAAAGCGAGAATTTTACTTCTCGCTTTTTTGTATTTAATATTCCGGGGCCAGTTCTAATTCCAGGCCTTCTAATTCTTCAGTAATAGGGATCTGACAACCTAAACGGCTATTAGATTTAACATAAAACGCTTCCGAAAGCATAGCTTCTTCTTCATCTCCCATTTCCGGTAATGCAACATCATTTAGAACGTAACACTGGCAAGAGGCACACATTGCCATTCCTCCGCAAGTTCCTTCAACAGGAAGTTCGTATGCTTTGCATAACTCCATTATGTTCATTGCCATATCAGTCGGAGCTTGTAATTCGTGTATAACTCCTTCTCGATCTTTAATCTTTATTAATACATCCATTTTAATTAGTGGAATTTTACGGGTTCGGATCTTATAACGTGAAAAAATCCTTAAATTATATTAACTGTTTTTGATACTAAATGCGTATTCTTTTTTGTTACCTTCTTTAAGGTGCATTTTTACCCCAAGAGTATTTCCGTTTTTCTCTAATATCGTTACTATGGCAATTACAGAATAATAATCTTTATCAGATTGAAAAACCAAAGTTCCTTCATAGGTTGAATTCATTACTCCCTGTTTGTCTGTGGTAACAGATACTTTTCTCGGGTGAGAGAATTGTGCAACACTATAAGTTGCTTTGTTGGCAAACTTTGCTTTTCCGCCACAAATGTCGAACAGAAAATCATAGTTTCCAATTCTCAGGCTTCCTTCTTCTTCGTTGGCATTAGTCGAAAATACAATCTGACCTGTGTATTTAAAATCCGACCATTCTTCAGAATCATTTAGCCAAGCTTTGTCAACAACTAACGTTTGAGTGGTTTGTTGCGCATAATTTACAGAAACACAAAATAATAATAAAAACAGAGCGTAAAACTTCTTCATAAAATTTAAGATTTAAGGGTTATGTGACAAATTTAATTAAATAAGTGACAATTCCTTAACTAAAACTCTTAAATATTTGTATTATATTTTGCTAAAAACGCAACAACCCGTTTATTTAGCACTGTTTTTTTGCGAAATTATAAATTAAACGATATAAGGCGCTATTATTCTTGTTAAATCGATGAAATCGAATTGCTGAGAAAAATCGCGTTTTTATTACATTATATTAACCACCGTTTCTATTTGTGGGGCATATTTTTTTATAGTGGTCTCAACTCCTGCTTTTAGCGTCATTTGATTTACACTGCAGCTGATACATGCTCCTTCAAGACGAACTTTAACGTGTTTGTCATCTTCTATAGAAATAAGCGTAATGTCTCCTCCATCAGAATTTAAAAAAGGTCTGATTTCGTCAAGAGCTAATAATACGTTGCTTGTTAATTCTTCTGTTGTCATAATTTTATCAATTAGAAAATTGGTCAATTAGAAAATTAGACAATTGTATGCATTATCTAATTTTCTAATTATCTCATTATCTCATTATATTAATTTTTTTTAACCGCTGAACATCCCGCCATAGTTGTAATTTTTATGGCTTCAGTCGCAGGTAAACTATCGTTTCGGTTTACAGTTTCCTGTACAACATTACGTGTAATTCCTTCAAAAACGGTTTCGATTACCGAAGCAGTTTGTAAAGCAGCCGGACGACCGTAATCACCAGCTTCACGAATAGATTGTACAATTGGAACTTCTCCTAAAAAAGGAACGTTTAAGTCTTCGGCAAGATTTTTTGCTCCTTCTTGTCCAAAGATATAATATTTATTGTCAGGTAATTCTTCGGGTGTAAAATAAGCCATATTTTCTATGATTCCCAAAACAGGTACATTGATGTTGTCCTGCATGAACATCGCTACTCCTTTTTTAGCATCGGCTAAAGCCACAGCCTGAGGAGTACTTACTACTACAGCTCCTGTAATTGGCAGCGATTGCATAATCGAAAGATGAATATCTCCCGTTCCCGGAGGTAAATCGATCAACATAAAATCTAATTCTCCCCAATCGGCATCAAAAATCATTTGATTCAGTGCTTTTGCAGCCATTGGACCTCTCCAGATCACAGCCTGACTTGGCGCTGTAAAGAAACCGATAGAAAGTATTTTGATTTCATAGCTTTCAATAGGTTTCATTTTTGATTTTCCGTCAACAGTAATCGAAACCGGTTTTTCGTTTTCAACGTCAAACATAATTGGCATCGATGGTCCGTAGATATCGGCATCAAGAACTCCAACTGAAAAGCCCATTTTGGCAAGTGTTACAGCAAGATTTGCGGTAACAGTCGATTTTCCAACTCCTCCCTTACCGGAAGCAACTGCAATAATATTTTTGATTCCAGGGATAGCACGACCTTTAATTTCGTTTTTCTCCGGAGTTTCTACTTTAATATTTACTTTGATTTTAGCTTCAGGGGATACCAATTCATGGATTGTTTTTTTGATATCATCTTCTGCTCTTTTTTTGATGTGCATTGCCGGTGTATGCAACACCAGGTCTACCACAACTTCATCACCAAAAGTAATGACATTGGCAACGGCGCCGCTTTCAACCATATTTTTTCCTTCTCCCGCTATAGTAATTGTTTCTAGAGCTTTAAGAATTTCTTTTCTGTCTAATTTCATTTTAATGGACTATTTTCGATTGATCGAAATTGATTTAAAGTATTGTATTTATTTAAACTGATTTCAGACTGCAAAGATAACAGATTATGTTCGGATTCAAACCCTTTTTGGATTGTATTTATTGATATTGAGATTGCTCAAAACGATTCTTATAGGCTGTTTTTGATTTCAAAATCAGAAAAAAGATAAACTTTGCTTCGTTTATAGGTTAAGATTCATAAAAAACTTAACAGCGAAAGAGTGTAAAATTAAGAATAAGACCGTTAAAATGTCAATAATCTTAGCTATATTTGAGTTCCCTAAATTTGCGATTTCCAAATATTCTGAAAAATATACGAGAATTTGTCTTTGGGGACAATTATAGGTTTTCGGTATTTTCTGAATAGAATTTAATCTTAAAATTTAAATCTGAAAAATATGCGAAATTTTACTTCTTCATCTGTAATTATTGCTATTAGTTTTTTACTGCTTTCTTTCGGATCTTCCGCTAAAGAGAGCCCTGTAAATCACAAATTCAAAGCGTTTGATAATGTTTCTGCATCGAATAGATATCTTTTTAAAACCGCTGTTGATGCGGCAGCAATCAGTCAGTTTTACAAAAAGTATCCCAATTTAAAAAAATATCAGAATGACGTTTTGGATCTGTATAAGAAAAAGGAATACAAAACGATCTGGTACGATGATAAAAGTGTGAGCGAATTTGGTGCGTTGCTGTATCATAAGGTACGCTTGTTAAATGAGCAGGGAATTAAAGCTACGATGCCTTATATGAATTTGGTAGATGATGTTTTTAACGAGAACGTAACGAATGATCTTCCGGAAATTGATACAGAATTGTTGCTGTCTAATATGTATGTGTTTTATGCGAGCAACGTTTATTCGGGAGTTGATCCGGCTACACTAAAAAAAATTGGATGGTTTCTTCCTGCAAAAACTATTTCTTACTCTAAAATATTAGATTCGCTGATGGTTGACCCTGGACGACTGAATAAAGACGAGGATCTTTTGTTTGGACAGTACTACAAACTTAAATCAGTATTGAAAAGGTACAGAAACATTGAGAAAAACAATCAATGGACAAAAATTGATATTGACAGTATAAATTATAAAGACCTGAAGCCTTTTGATAGTGGCGTTGCCATCAAGCAAATCAGACAGCGATTGTTTGTAGTGGGAGATTTGGCACAAGATTCTAAAAGAGATGTGTATGACGAGGAGATGATGGCCGGAATTTTAAAGTATAAAAAAAGGTACGGACTTAAACTGAATTATACCTTAACCCGTGATCATATCAATCAGATGAATGAACCCATTGGTAATCGTATCAAAACGATCATGCTGAATATGGAGCGCTGCCGATGGATACCCGCTTCACTAGCAAAGGCCAGCGAGTATATCATGGTTAATATTCCATCCTTCAGGCTGATTTATGTGAAAAATGGTAAATATGAACTCGTTTCGGATGTCTTTGTGGGAACCCGAATGACCGAGACCGTAATTTTTAGTGGTAATATGGATCGAATTGTATTTAGTCCGTATTGGTATGTTCCGCAGAGCATCATCAAAAATGAGCTGAAGCTGAAAATGGCAGAAGATAAAAACTATCTGGCCGATCATAATATGGAATGGAACGGAGGCAATGTAAGACAAAAACCGGGACCTAAAAACTCTTTAGGATTAGTTAAATTCATGTTTCCAAATCCAAATGACATTTACCTGCACGATACCCCTGCGAAAAGTTTGTTTGATTTCGAAAAACGTATTTTCAGCCATGGCTGTATTAATGTTAAAGAGGCAAAACCATTGGCTTTGGCTATTTTGAAAGACAATCCCGACTGGCCGGTAGATAAAATCGATAAAGCAATGAGCGGTGAAAAAGAAACCACTTGTATGCTGAAAACCAAAATTCCAATTTATATCGGATACTTTACCGCCTGGGTAACGGATGACGGGGAGATTGGTTTTTATCCTGATGTTTACGACAGAGATAAACAACTGGATAAATTATTGTATTCCGATTCAGTTGTTTCGAAATAAAAAAAAGAAACCCGCCAGATCAATATGATTTGGCGGGTTTTAAAAAAATGGTCTACAAGTTTATATCAAATTTACTTACATTTTAGTTCAATGTTTTCTGATATAATGCCGATGTAATATGAAAATAGTACAATGCAATTGGACTATATTGAATATACAATCGGTATTATTCGTATTTTAGGTATTTTAAGATATCAATCTTAGTTACCTGATAAGCTTTTGCTAAAACGATGATAAGCGTTAAAGCCAACAGGGAAACCAGAGCGATACTGAATGGAATTACCGAAACTCCAATTCGGAAGGCAAAGTTTTCCAGCCATTTTTGTAGCAAAATGTATGCCGGAATAATACCAATAACAAATCCAAGTAAACAAAAGCCAACATATTGCTTGGATAATTCTTTTAGTAAAGCATCTGTTTCGGCGCCTAATGTTTTTCTAATGGCAATTTCTTTTAGTCTTCGCTCCATTGAAAAAGAGGCCAAAGCAAACAATCCGAAAATAGCGATGATGATGACCACAAGGTTTAGAATGAAAAACAAATTTTTCTGTTTTACCTGCTCCTGATACGTTTTAGCAAAACCCTTATTAACGAATTCGTATTCAAAAGGATAATCCTGATTGATGTTTTTCGTCCAGTATTTGTCTAGTTTTGCTAAGGTTTCGGTTAAATTATTGGGAGAAACTTTTACATAAATTTCTTCAAAATTATTCCACTTTAACGTTTTAAGGTTAATGAAAATCAGTGGAGGAACTTTATCTTGTAATCCTGTGATGTGGAAATCTTTTACTACACCAACGATTTTAAATTTCATATTTCCTTTTTCATTTCCCCAACCTGATGTTATAACCGTATTAAGTGGTTTTTTAAGGCCTAACATTTTGACAAGGGTTTCGTTTACCAGCCAATTTTCAATGGTATCCGAAGCAAATTTTGGAGATAAATCACGTCCCTGAATAATTTTGATTTTCATCATATCCAGAAAACCAAAATCCATTTCGACATTTCCGGATTGTACAGAAATACCGTTGTGTGTAAGTCCTGAACTGGAATAAGTGCTATTTCCGAAAGAACCGGCAAAGGTGGATACGTCTAGAACACCGGACATTTTTAAAAGTTCTTGTTTTGTGGTTTGATATTTAGATAATTTCGTTTTGTAATCCTGGAAATTAAAAGGGATTTTAATGACCTGATCTCCACTAAAACCAAGGTCTTTGTTCATCATATAACTCACCTGAGAATTCACGATTAAAGCACCTATGATAAAAAAAGCAGCGATACCAAACTGGAAAATAAGCATCGAATTTCGAATCCATATACCGCTTTTACTTCTGGAGAAGTTTCCTTTTAGCACTTTTAAAGTCTCAAAATTGGAGATGTAAATGGCAGGCAAAATTCCAGCCAAAACGATTACTAATCCGAAAATAAAAATGAGCTGCAGGTAAAATTCACTGCCGTTCATCGTTAAAGATTTTTTCAGGAAAGTATTATAGTAAGGTAGTGAAAGTTCTACAATTGCCAAAGCAAAAAGAATGGCTAAAACCACTATTATAGCGGTCTCAAAAATAAATTGAAGGACGATTTGTCTTTTAGACGCTCCTACAATTTTGCGAACACCCACTTCTTTAGCACGTTTTATTGCCGATGCTGTCGCTAAATTAATGTAGTTGACTAAAGAAAGAATCAGAATTAGAATAGACAGACCTACCATAATATAAAGCAATTGCAGATTTCCTTTTCCCTCAGGAAAACTGGCGCCTTGTACAGATTTTATGCCGTGTAGACGAGCGCTACTTAATTTGTCCAGCATCACTATGATCTCACCATTTTCTTTAATATACTGTTCCGGAGTCAGTCCGTTGGCTTTGGCATCTTTCAAAGTCCGGTTAACGTAATTTATGTTTCGCATTTTCTTTTCAACAGCAGCGATATCGGCCCCTTTTTTTACTTTAATCATTAAAGCATAATTAAAGTTACCCCAACTTTGTTCGTCGTTTTCACGGGCAATTCCACTGAAAACGTAGTTAGGTTCAAAAGCTGAGGGGGTTATGTTTTTATAGACAGATTTTACCGTGTAATCTTTGTAATTGTAAGTAATGGATTTGCCAATTGGATCCTGATTCTTAAAAAGCAGTTGTGCTGTTTCTTCTGATATTGCCACACTGTTTTTCTCTTTCAGGATATTGGTTTTGGCTCCTTTTACGATAGGCAGGGGGAACATATCAAAAAAACTATTGTCGGAAACTGCGATCTTTTTGTGAAAGAATTTTTGCCCTTGGTATTTGATCATATCATTATTATACCAGGAATTAAAAAAACAGATTGATTCGATTTCCGGAATGGTGGCTTTACAGGTTCTTCCAAAAGGAATATTGTTGTAGGACCAAATATCCCCATCCTCTCCAATTCTATTAAAAACCTGATAGACGTTCTCTTTTTCAGGATTCCATTGGTCGTAGGCATTTTCGTTATTCCAATATAGAATGGCGAAAATCACTCCCGCGATTCCAATGCTTAATCCCAGGATATTTAAAAACGAAAACAGTTTGTTTTGTTTCAAATGATATATAAATATCTTAAACCAGTTAAAAATCATGTTTTATTTTTTATAGTTGTTACAGTTGGTTTTGAAATAGTTTTACAGGTTTTGAAATCTGTAAGGCATTATAAGCCGGATAGTATTTTGCAAACAAATCCCATCAGAATTATGATTGCACTTAGGATGAATTTGATCATTTTATCGTTATTTAACGTCCATAAAAACATCAACATTTCGTTGGTTGAATTTTTCAGAGAATACCACCCCATCTTTCATATGGATTGTTCTTTGCGAAAACGAAGCATCATAATCAGAGTGGGTAACCATTAAAATGGTAGCTCCTTTAGCATGTAAATCGGTTAAGAGTTCCATTACCTCATTACCGTTTTTACTATCTAAATTTCCGGTTGGCTCATCGGCCAGAATAATTTTAGGATCGTTTACCAAAGCTCTTGCAACGGCAACCCTTTGCTGTTGTCCCCCCGAAAGTTGTTGCGGGAAATGTTTAAGGCGGTGAGAGATATGCAGTTTCTCGGCAATAGCTTCGACTTTTTGTTTTCTCTCAGCCGCTTTTACATTGTTGTAGATCAAAGGCAATTCGATATTGTCGTAAACCGAAAGTTCGTCGATCAGGTTGAAATTCTGGAAAATAAAGCCAATGTTTTCTTTGCGTACATTTGCTCTCCCTTTCTCTTTTAAACCAATCATTTCCTGATCTAGTAATTTGTAGCTCCCGCCTGAAGCGCTGTCCAGAAGGCCTATGATATTAAGTAAAGTCGATTTTCCGCAACCTGAAGGCCCCATAATGGTTAAAAAATCCCCTTTTTTAATCTCTAAAGAAATTCCGCTTAAAGCTGCTGTTTCTACTTCTTCTGTTCTGAAAACTTTGGTTAGGTTTTGAATGGTTATCATAAGTTTTGAAATTTTAGTGGTTGTTAATTCTATTTTTTGATTGATGATTGAAACTTTGTGAATTGTGAATTATAAGATGTAAAATGTAAACTGCGACCGTGTACTGCGACTGTTTACTGCGACTGTTTACTGTGACTGTGTACTGCGACTGTGTACTGCGACCGAAAACCGCGACTAGAAACTACTACTGAGAACTGATCGATAATTCTTCAATGTCTTTATAATCGCTATAGGAGGAAGTGATAACTGATTCACCTTCTTTTAAACCTTCGAGAACTTCATAATACGATGGGTTTTCTCTGCCTAGTTTTATGTTTCTTCTTTCTGCTTTATTTCCTTTTACTACAAAAATCCATTTTCCTGCTGACTCCTGATTGAAACTTCCTTTTGAAACCACAAGCGTTTTGTTTTTTTCGGAGAGAATCAGTTTTACACCAAAACTAAGACCGTCCTGTAAAGGGATATTTTCTTTGGATATAAAAGCCAGCTCCACTCTAAAGTGCCCGTTTTTTACCTCCGGAATTACTTTTGTAACTAAAACTTCCAGATTTTTTCCTTGAAATTCTACTTGACCTTTCAGTCCTTCGCGTACTTTTTCCAAGTAAAATTCATCTACATCGGCTGCTAATTTGTAGCCTTGCTTAGAATCTATTTTTCCGATACTTTCACCTGCCTGAAACGTTTTTCCCAAAACCGGTTGAAAAGAAGTTAATCTCCCCGATTCCGGTGCTGTAATTAAAAAGTTCTTTTTATTGTTTCTTAAAATATCCAGACTTTTTTCCATAGTCTGAATCGAACGGTTGATTTGAGAAATTTGAACCTGATTGGTTTGTTTTTCTTTTTGAATACTTTGTTGGATCGTTCTTTTGCGCTCGTCCTGAAAACGCAGACTTTCTTTAAAATTATTCCAGTCATTTCTCGAAATCACATCTTTTTCAAACAATTTCGCGTTCATGTCGTACAGCCTTTTGGCGTCATTGTAATCGTGTTCGATTAAAACCAGGTCTTTGGTTAAGTTCAGCTCCTGATTTCTGATGTTCAGTTTTCCGGTGTTCAAATTATTGATTTGCTCGATAATAGCCGTTTCCTGAGTCAAATAATTCAGTTCTGTGTTTGGGTTGAACAAACGTGCTAAGGACTGACCTTTGGTAACCATTGCGCCATTTTCAACAAAAATCTCTTTTACAGAACCGCCTTCGGTAACATTCACAAGCATTACGTTAAGAGGTTCTACTTTGGCCTGAAAAACAACAAAATCTTCAAAGAAAGCTTTTTCTACTTTTTGAACGCTAAGTTCATCGGCTTTTACATTTAAACTTCTTTTGGTGTTAAACGAGAAAAATGCAATTGTCGCCAAAACTAAAAAAACTCCAATTGCTATTGTGAGATATCTAAATTTTCTATTTTTACGAGGAATTATCTTGTCCATTTCTTTAATAATTTACTGATTACCAATAGGTAAATACTGTGCCATAAAAAGTATAATCTGTAAAGTATTGATTTTAAAGAAGCTTTAAAAACCATCTAAAAAAGAAGTGTTCGGAAATGAACAGTTGACCGTTCAGAATCGGACAAAAAAAGACAGCATGCGAAAGAAACAAGCCCATATTTTAATCGTCGACGATCAGGAAGAAATTCTTTTTTCGGCAAAAATGATTCTCAAAAAACATATTGAAACCATTTTTACGGCCAACAGTCCCAAAAAAATCATCTCTATTTTAAACGAAAATGAAATAAATGTGGTTTTGTTGGACATGAACTATCGAATTGGTTTTGAAGATGGGCGTGAAGGAATTCATTGGTTGAAGGAAATTAAAACACTTTCGCCACAAACTATTGTGATTTTAATGACTGCTTTTGGTAAAATTGACACTGCGGTTGAGGGAATTAAAATTGGGGCTTTTGATTATGTTTTGAAGCCCTGGAACAACGAAAAATTACTGGAAATCATTGATAAGGCTGTAGTAGAGAGCCGAAAGAATGGTAAAAAAGAAGTAGTAGAAAAACCAGCCAAAAGTTATTTTACAGGAACTTCTCCTAAAATTAAGCAGGCTTACGGTATTGCTGAGAGAGTCGCCAGAACAGCTGCTAACGTTTTAATCTTAGGTGAGAACGGAACCGGAAAATATGTTTTTGCCGAGTTCATTCATTTGAATTCAGAGCGAAAAGAACAGCCTTTTGTGCATGTCGATCTGGGGTCGCTGAGTGATAACTTGTTTGAAAGTGAACTGTTTGGATATGCCAAGGGTGCTTTTACAGATGCTAAAACAGATACCGCGGGAAGATTTGAAGCGGCTTCGGGCGGTACGATCTTTCTCGATGAGATAGGGAATATTCCGTTACATCTGCAATCCAAACTCTTGCATGTTTTACAAACCAAAACCGTAACCCGTTTGGGCGAAAGCAAAGCAAGACCGCTGAATGTAAGGATCATTGCGGCTACCAATGCCGATATAAAAGCAGAAGTAAAAAATAAAACATTTAGGGAAGATTTACTGTACCGAATCAATACCATGGAGATTCATTTACCTTCTTTGCGTGAGCGAAAAGACGATATTATTCCAATGGCAAATTTTATTTTGGATAACATTGCTGAAAAATACAATCAGGAAAATTGGTGTTTTGACGACAATGTCGGACCCTATTTAGAAAAATATCCCTGGAAAGGAAATATTCGGGAATTAGAGAATAAGATTGAGCGGGCCTTAATTTTGGCTGATAATCATACTATTTCGGTAACCAATCTGGATATTTTGGATTTCGAAGAACTTCCGGAAAACGACGAAAATCCACTGTCTGAAATGGAACGAAATGTCATCGAGAAAACATTGTTTAAGAATAATGGGAATATCAGCAAAACAGCCGAAGAACTTGGGCTTTCAAGGGCCGCGTTGTACAGAAGAATTGAAAAATACGATCTGAAAAACATCTAAACTTAAAAATAGTTTCGAACGGCTTTGAAAGATTTTCATTAGATATTAAACTTTTGAATCTGTCCGAATAAAAAATAAAACAATGAAGAACTGGAAATTTTATAACGCTTTGTTTGCAAGGATTCTGCTCCTGATGATTCCCTTTTTCTTTTGTGTCTTTTTGGTTTACAAAGAACTGTATTACAATGCGATTCTGGTTGGTTTTGTCGTTTTTCTATTGTTGTCTGAAATGTAT
This sequence comes from Flavobacterium lipolyticum, assembly GCF_020905335.1. Lineage (NCBI taxonomy): Bacteria > Pseudomonadati > Bacteroidota > Flavobacteriia > Flavobacteriales > Flavobacteriaceae > Flavobacterium > Flavobacterium lipolyticum. The sequence goes on from NZ_JAJJMN010000001.1 coordinate 2,225,371, forward strand.
TTTTTTGTTAAAGGGCAGACCTTGTTTTACGATAAAATGCTTTTATCGATCCTACAGGATGATTTTTCGAATAATTTTCCGGAAGAAAGTAACAAGGAGAATTTCAGAAACTTGTTTTTACTTTATGATAAATTAAAGGTTCAGCGACAGGAACAGACGTCAAAAGAGCGCGTCTATCAGTCCATTTTAAATAATATCGACACCGCTACTTTAATTCTGGAGAAAGAAGGTGGCGAGGACTGGAATCTTTTTTTAATGAACGATTGCTTCTCCAACTTATTCAAAGTGCCAAAAGTAAGCCAATGGAAGTATCTTAAAAACTATTTGCCCTCTCTTTGTGAGGAAATCGAAAAGACCGATTTTACAGAATTGAAAACGGCAATTTCGATTAAGATCGAAGATCAGGATTTACAGACTTTTGTGCTTCAGACTTCGCATACGAAAATGTATGACAAAGAATATTTTATTATTCTGCTGGACAGTATTCAGCGTGTTATCGAGAAAAAAGAAAAGGAAGCCTGGATCAATCTGATGAAAATTATTTCGCACGAGTTAATGAATTCGCTAACGCCAATCCGTGCACTTTCGCAAAATTTACTGCAAATAGTTGATCAGGAGGAATTAGAAGAGGATGATTTTGAGGATATTAAAAGCAGTATTTTGACCATTATCAATCGGAGCGATCATTTGCAGGTTTTTGTAGAAAATTATCGAAAACTGGCTATGCTGCCTACTCCGACTAAAAAAATGACTCCTATAAAAGTTCTTTTTGAAGACTGTCTTCGGGTAATGAGTCCAATTTTAAAGACGGAAGATATTGAACTGGTAAACGAAATTAATAGTTCAAGATCGATTTTAATTGATAAAAGTCAGATAGAACAGGTAATTATCAATTTGATTACCAATAGCATTTATGCTTTGAAAGAAAAGCGCGAAAAGAAGATGTTCCTGTCATCGTATACTGAAAACAATCGCTTTTTTATTGCCATTTCGGATAACGGAAAAGGAATCGATACCGAGATCAGAGATAAAGTTTTTCTGCCGTTTTTTACCACCAGAAAAGATGGTGCCGGAATTGGACTAACGCTTTCTAAAAATATCATCGAAGCACACGGTGGCTATTTGAGTTACCAAACTGATGAGGACAAAACCAGCTTTGTAATTTGCCTGATTTGATTCAGATATCAAAATGTAAAATGGCAAACAAGTTATGGTTCTAAAAATAGAATTTGGGATTGTCATATGTGCCCCTTGCGTCTCTAGCGGTTAAACAAAAAACTTTAAAGTTCGATTTCCGGCTGCCAGAAATGTTTTTCAAAATCTATAATCTGATTGTCTATGACTTTAATGCCTTCACTTTCGAGTAATTGTTGCATTAAATGGGTTCCGTCAAAATGGTGTTTTCCGGTGAGAAGCCCTTTTCTGTTTACCACACGATGCGCGGGTACATCATCCATGTTGTGACAGGCATTCATGGCCCAGCCTACCATTCGGGCAGAACGGGCTGTTCCTAAAGCTTTGGCAATTGCACCATAAGAAGTTACTTTTCCGTACGGAATTTGTCTGGCAATCGCATAAACTCTTTCAAAAAAATTATCTTCTGCCATAATTTGTAGCACAGGTTAGAGGGTGAGAAATGATTTTACTAACGAAATTTTCACGCAGATTTTATGCATTAAAATGAAGCCCAATTTTTTTAATTTAGGAAGGAAAAAGGATCTGCTTAATCTGCAAAATCTGCGTGAAACTAAAATTTACAAATAAATAATAATCTGATCTTATATTTTATTAACTGAAATAGTAAGTCAAAATATTAAAAAGCGTGAGTACGGCAATTAATCCTGTGATGCTTCCAATAATGGTATTCATGTTTTTCATCAGATAATCTGTTTTCTTCTCGATTCTTCCAAAGAAACCAATGTAGCTGTATAAAGCGGCAAATGAGCCTAAAACAGATCCGAATACAAAAGTAAAAATAATGTTGTTTTCAAATGCAAAAAGGTGGTAAGAGGCCAAAGTAACACTTACAACCACATAATACGGAATAGGGAAGAAGTTAAGTCCGGAAAGCAGCATTCCCAGAAAGAAACGACTTTTTTTACTGGTTTTTTTTATTTTCGATTTTTTGGCTTTCGGTTCTTTGGCTAAAAACAAAAAATAAACGGTTAAAACAGAGAAAATAACAAATCCTACTTCGCGTAATAATGTCACCACATCCGGGCGATTGTCGATGACTCGTGCAAAAAAAACGGCTAAAGAAACCTGAAAAAAGATCACTAAGACAGCTCCGGCAACAAACCATAAAGCATTTTTTTTCCCCTCTTTCAAATTTACTTTGGCTGCTGTCATGTTGATTAAACCTGGTGGAATAATCCCAATGAAAGCGGCAAGAAAACCTGAAAGTAATGGGGTAAGTAATGCCATTCAGTTGATTGATGGGTTATGAAAAAAGTTTTTAAAATTAAATTAGTCTTTAATTTTAAAACGAATATACGTAATTGCCTTGTTAATCTCTAAATATTGTTTTTCATAAAAAGTCTGGAATGCCGTAACTTCTTCAGGGCTTCCTTCATTTTTATATACATTATGATTGGCATATAAAACCTCGTGACCTTCACCGTGAAGTAATCCCAACGTGTAACCGTGCATAAATTCGCTGTCGGTTTTTAAGTTTACGACACCGTCTTTTTTAAGGATTCTTTTGTATAATTTCAGGAACTCCGAATTGGTCATACGGTGTTTGGTTCTCTTGTATTTGATTTGCGGATCCGGAAAAGTAATCCAGATTTCGTCCACTTCATTGTCGGCAAAAATATGATTGATTAGTTCGATTTGAGTTCGAACAAATGCAACATTGTGTAATCCGTTTTCAACAGCGGTTTTGGCACCTCTCCAGAAACGGGCTCCTTTAATATCAATTCCGATAAAATTTTTGTTCGGATATCTTTCTGCTAATCCAACAGAATATTCTCCTTTTCCACATCCCAATTCTAAAACTAATGGATTATCATTTTTAAAGAAATCAGAATTCCATTTTCCTTTCAAAGGCATTAAATCGCCTACAACTTCTTCTCTGGTTGGTTGAAAAACGTTTTGAAATGTTTCGTTTTCTCTGAATCTTTTTAGTTTATTTTTACTTCCCACTTTTACAAAAATTTTCAGCAAAATTAAGGAATATAAACGAATGAAAATAGTACAATTAGCTTTAAAAGTTTTCGGCCACGAATTTTCATCAAGGATATTTTTCTTCGCCACGAATTCACGAATTAATTTAAGCGGTTTGGTTGGAAAAAAATTAGTGCAGATTAAATTTAATTCGTGGCAAAAGAAATAAAAGTTTTTCGCCACGAATTCACGAATTTCCGTGAATTAATTTAAGCGGTATGTCGGAAAAAATTAGTGTAGATTAGTGAATTCGTGGCGAAAAAAAAAGATTTCTTAACTGTACTGCGGTTCTGCAATAGATTTTAATTTTGGATCAAGCGTCTCATCGTGTTGGGAGAGATCCAATCCGATATGTTCGTTCTCTTCAGAAACACGCAATGGAATAATGAAATTGGTTACCTTAAACAAGAAGTACGCTCCGAAGAAAGTAAATACAGAAACCAATACCAATGCCATCATGTGATGCGCAAATACATTCCAGCCTCCGTGTAACAAACTCGCATCTTCACCATGAGCAAAAATAGCGGTTAGAATCATTCCCATAATTCCGCCTACACCGTGACAGGCAAAAACATCAAGGGTATCATCGAATTTTTTTGATAAGCGACAATTTACCACTGAGTTGGAAACCAGAGCTGTTATAAATCCAAAGAACATACTTTCAGGAACTGACACATAACCTGCAGCCGGAGTAATGGCGACCAAACCTACCACAGCTCCAATGCAAGCACCAAGAGCCGAAACTTTTCGGCCGTTCATTCGGTCAAAGAAAACCCAGGTTAACATGGCTGCTGCCGATGAGGTTGTAGTTGTCGCAAAAGCCATTGCGGCGGTTCCGTTGGCAGCAAGAGCCGAACCGGCATTGAAGCCAAACCATCCGAACCATAACATTCCGGTTCCTAGTAAGACAAACGGAATATTGGTTGGAATGTGTTGATTGTTTTTTCTTTTTCCTAAAACCAGTACTCCCGCCAAAGCTGCAAATCCTGAACTCATGTGTACAACGGTTCCTCCGGCGAAATCTTTTACGCCAAAATAACTGCCTAAAATACCTGTTGGATACCAAACGGAATGGCACAATGGCGCGTAAATAAAAACGGTAAACAGACTGATAAAAAGTAAATACGATATAAAACGAACGCGCTCTGCAAAAGAACCGGTGATAATGGCCGGAGCAATAATCGCAAATTTCATTTGAAACAATGCAAAAAGCATAAACGGAATCGTGCTAGCCAATTGTTTATGAGGCAGAACTCCCACATAATCCATAAAAGCAAAAGTGGTTGGATCACCGAAGAAACTGTAAAAATGACCTCCTAAATTTAGCCCTACAGGATCGCCAAAAGCCAGACTAAAGGCCACTACAACCCATAAAAGCGTGACAACCCCTAAACAGATAAAGCTCTGCAGCATGGTCGAAATTACATTTTTCTTGCCAACCATTCCGCCGTAAAAAAAAGACAGTCCCGGAGTCATGATTAAAACCAGACAGCAGGACGTTAACATCCAGGCGACATCGGCAGGAACGATATGATCGGTTGTGCCAAATTCAGATAATACGTAACTATTTTCGGTGATAGTTGGCCAAAAAGCACCAGTAACGCAAACAATACTGATGATAATAAAGGAAATGATCCAGCGTTTTTCTATTTTCATTTTTCAAATACTTTATGTGTCCCTATTTTTTTAGGGTTAAAGTTATGAAAAAATGAATATTATGGTTTTAAGGGGTGTAAAAACAGAGGTGTTGTTTATATTTTAGTGGATTTTGTAAAATACACCCTGTTTTTTTGAGGGTATTTTATTTTGCGCTTCTAAAAAAGAGACAAAATTGCCAATTGTATTATAATAAAATTGGCAAAGTGTACTGTAAAGGGCGTAAAAAGTTAGGATTGTAAAAAGAAAGTCCAAAAATGTTTATTTTTTTTGAAGCTTTGCAATCAAAACGTCTTCGATAGGAGCCTTAATTTTGATCGCTGCATTTACTTCCTCATTAGGAACCGTCATAGATAACACATAATGTTGAATTTTCCATTCTTTCCCTATTTTAATTAAAACCCCCGATCCGCGGCAAATCTTCATTTGTGTGTTTAACAGTTCATCAAACCACGCAATTTTTCCGGTTTTGTCGAAAAAGATGTGACGTTCTAAAGCTGTGAAATTCCAGGCAGTTCCTTTGTCAAAATAGGGTTTAGCCCAAACTTTAAAATCTTTTTTGATCCAGTTTTCGGTGGCATCAGTTCCGATGAAAATAGCATCTTCGGCCATTAAATCAAAATAAGCATCAAATTTTACTTCGCCGGCTGCTTTGTGCCAGGCATCAATAGTTTGGTTGACTTTGTCTTTTTCAGAAGTCTGTGCGTTTGCAAAAAAAGTAACAAATAATAAAAGTAGAATTGGTTTTTTCATAAATGGTTTGTTTTGGATTTAAAGGTAGCAAATATTTTTTGAAAGGTTCTGAGGTACAAAGGTTCAAAGATGCAGAGGTTCAAGACGCAGTGCTGTTAAACGTACCGTTTGTCATCCTGAGGAACGAAGGATCACATAAGAAACTCTACAAAGATTGGCGACATTCTGTGTAGAGTTTCTGGTACTATTTGCTTAGTCCGCTTGCTATCGCTCGAGTCTATAAATTTTAGGGGATTAAATTTATTAATGTTGTGCATGCATCTGCTTAAATCTTTTTAAAATCTGCGTGAAACAATAACGCTGCGTCTTTGCAAACCCAAATCGCCAAGTAAAACTTAAATTATCTTACATCACTTATATGGTATAATAGGATTTAGTATATTTGATAGCTTTAAAATCGATACATCATGAATCCAAAAATACTCATCACCTCATTAGTACTTTCCTCTATCTTTTTAACTTCCTGCAAAAAGGAATTAGAACCTCAGGAAAACACACCAAATTCTGAATTGGTAAAACTGGGATTGGCAAAAGATACGACAAAAGCAGCCCCTGTTGTTCAGGCTCCTACTGCCGCAAATCCAAATACAGTTTTGAGTGCGAATGGCGGAATGAATCCTGCACACGGGCAACCCGGACATCGTTGCGATATTGCCGTTGGGGCGCCTTTAAATTCGGCTCCTACACAAGGACAAGCTACAACAACACAGCCTGCACAAACCGTTCAGGTCAAACCAGGGCAGCAAAATGTAGTGACCACAACAACTGTTACGCCAACAAAAGTGGCTAAAGGCATGAATCCTGCCCACGGACAACCCGGACACCGCTGCGATATTCCGGTGGGAGCTCCGTTAAATTCTCCGGCTGCTGCCAAACAAGCTGTTGCCGCCAATACAGCACAAAGCGGAACTGCTTCGCAAACCTTTACCGTAACACCTCCGGCGACAGACAATGCGGTTCCGGCTTTGTTAAGTACAGAAACAGCAACTGTAGCCGACGGAAAAAATCCCGCACACGGAAAACCGGGGCATCGCTGCGATATTGCAGTAGGGGCACCATTACCAAAATCATAAGGAAGCCGAGAATTGTATAAATAATAATCTGGGCGTGCCACCAATATAAAAAGGGGCTGACTATTGCAATCGCTTAGTCGCCCCTTTTTATATTGCTGTCGGGCTTTCGCTGCTACTTCGGTAGCTTAGCTCTATCCCTCACGCGAGACGGTTTTCAGTCTCAGTTTTCGGTCTAATTTTGTCGTCCTGAGCGTAGTCGAAGGGCGACAATGTATAAAAGATTGTTTTATTCAATTTCAAAAATCGCCTGAATTTCTACAGCCGAATTAATCGGTAACGAAGCAGCACCAATGGTCGCTCTGGCATGTTTTCCTTTTTCTCCAAAAACCAAAGCCGTTAAATTTGAAGCCGAATTCATAAGGGCTGCATGTTGCGTATATTCCGGAATGGTATTAAAATATCCTGTTAACTGTACACATTGTTTTACTTTATTTAAATCTCCTCCGCAGGCTTCTTTTAGTACCGCAATTACATTTAGCATCGTTTGATACGTAGCTTCTTTGGCCTGATCATCCGTAACCGTTGCGCCAACTTTACCGGGATTCAGAATCTTTCCGTCTTTTAAAGCCACCTGATTAATGTATACTTTATGATCTGAAATCGTAAACGGAACATAATTCCCAACCGGTTTAGGAGCTTCAGGAAGCGTAATGTTATTGTCTCTTAAGGTTTTGTTGATATCGCTTTTAGCCTCAATCGAAGTTGTTTTTGCGGCTTTAATCGTTTCAGTATTTTTCAAACCGAAGGCTGCTCTCGCCAAAGCTTTTCCTTGTTCTTTGGCCAAATTCAATTCGCCTGCAGAAGGTCTCGTTCCGACAGATCCTGCCAATGAAGTAGCTCCAAACGGAGTATTTCCCTGAGGAATCGTTTTATCTAAAGTTGCTGTTCCCATGATTCCCGTAGGTACGATTACCATTCCATGTGAGGCTAGGATGTTCCAGAACGATAAAATCGCAGCCTCTTTTCCGGCTCCCGATCCTGCCGACATAAACACAGTAGTTGGTTTTCCTTCCAGAGCTCTTGAAGTCCAAAGCGGAATACTCTGGCCGAAGAAGTAACTCATATCGGCACTAATATTTGCAAAGTGAACAGGACTTCCAAATGCGATTCCGTCATAATTGGCCAATTCGTCGATAGTTGCAATGGGTAATTTTTCTACATCAGCATTCAGTTTTTCTTTTGAATTGATCGAAGGAATACGTTTTATGATTGCTTTTGCATTGGGATATTCCTGAATTCCTTCGGCAATAGATTTGGCCATTTTATAAGTTCCGCCGTTTTGAGAATAGATCAAAACCAGCACATTGGTTTCAGCTGATTTTACTTGCGCATTTGAACCAAAACCTATAAAAAGAGCTGTTAATAATAGCAGTAGTTGCTTTTTCATGAGGGGTAATTTTAAATAATTTGTAATGGATAATCTCAATTAAGAAATTTGTTCTATTTTGACAACCAAGTTTCTCTTTTGGGAGTGCAAAATTACTTCTTACAATATCAAAAAGCGTTATTATTATCTTAATTAAGGTTTTTGGGTATAATTTATTTTAGGTCCCATCAGGACGAATATATTTATAAAAAAAATCAAGAATAATATATTTAGAGCTCCGGAGGAGCAATAAATTTATAGGAAATTAAAAATGCACATCAACAGAACCCCATCGGGGTGACCTATCAAATTGTGCTAAAATTATATGTCGCTCCGCTGGAGCTGGATTAGAACAACGCATACTCAAATTAGTCTATAGATATATCGCTCCGTCGGAGCTTTAGATTAAAAAGAATAGAAAAAAATCTGCGTTATCTGCAAACCCGAACGATAACGAATCGACGAAGCAATTCACGAATTATTATAAAGCAATAATTCGTGAATTCGTGGCGGAATTTTTTATTCACCTTTTCTAAAGAAATAAATTCTATGTTTCTATGTATTCAAAAAAGGCACAGAAAAATCTGCTCAATCTGCTGAATCTGCGAGAAAAAAGTAAACACATTTCTCTCAAATAGCTGTGTGTTCAGAAAAATAAAAGCACAGAAAAAATCTGCTTAATCTGCGAGAAACAAAAAAAAGTAATCATTCTAATCTGTGAAATCTGTGGCAAAAAAAAATTAACTTCGAGCAAACAAATCGCCTTACTTATGAAAAAAGCAATTCTGTACGGAGCAAGCGGGCTAGTAGGTTCCTATATTCTCGACAATTTATTAAACAACAATAACTACGAACAAGTAATAATTGTAGTAAGGAAGGATCTAAATATCCAGCATCCCAAATTAAAAACACTGATAGGTGATTTTAACTCCTTATCCAAAGTGGTGAAGGACATTCAAGCCGATGAAGTTTTTATCGCTCTGGGTACTACACAGAAGAAAACACCAGACAAAAAGTTATACTATCAAATCGATCACGATTACCCAATTTTGGCAACAAAACTGGCGAAAGAAAATGGAGCAAAAGCGGTTTTTTTGGTTTCGGCTCTTGGTGCCAATGCGAAATCGTCGATATTTTACACCAAGTTAAAAGGAGAAACCGAAGAAGGGATCATCAGTCTGAATTTAGAACATACTTGTATCTTTCGTCCGTCGATGATTTTAGGAGACCGAAAAGAAAGCCGACCGATGGAAAAAGTATTCATCGGAATATTCAAATGGATCAACCCAATATTTATGGGGAGCCTAAGTAAATACAAAGGAATAGAGGCTGAAGATATCGCCAAAGCAATGGTAAAAAGCGCAGAGCAATTGGATCAGAAAGTAAGAATAGTACACTGGGATGAAATGACGACTTTACTAAAATAAAAAAGGACCTTATCCGGATTAGAGATAAGGTCCTTTTTATGGATGGGATATAAATTAATACGCTTTCATTTTTTCGAAAGTAGTAGTTAAAGATTTTTTTGCCTTCGCCAATGCACCAATAAAAGCTTTTTCAAGCGTATCGGCATGGTCTGTAACGGTTACTGGTTGTAATTTTGCAGTACGAACTTCAATCACACATTTTTTGTCGTGCAGACTAAATTTCTCCCCGTTTTCGTCTCCAAAATGAACTTCAACGCGGGTAATTTTATCTTCAAAACGCTTCAAGCCTTTTTCTAATTCACCAGAGAAATAAGCTTCTAATCTTTCGTGTCCTTCGATGTTCTTGTCGGTATTGATCTGAATTTTCATAATTGGTTTGTATTTAATGATTGTCTCTCAAAGCTATCTTTTTTTAGACAAAAACACAAATAGGTTAATAAAACATTAAGAAATAAATTATGCTTTTTTTACGCCCGTTTTGTCATTCCGAAGAATGAGGAATCACACCAGAAACTCCTTCGGGTTTGTCATTTCGATCGAAGAGAGAAATAACACCTAGTATCAGGCTGAGCGACATGCAGAGTGTCACACCCAGTGTCAGGCTGAGCGAAGTCGAAGCAAATCACACGCCCAGTGTCAGGCTGAGCGCCATGCAGAGTGTCACATTGAGTGTCACATTGAGTGTCAGGCTGAGCGAAGTCGAAACAAATCACACGCCTAGCACCAGGCTGATCGGCATGCAGAGTGTCACATTGAGTGTCAGGCTGAGCGAAGTCGAAGCCCCGGTCATTAAGTTAAAAACTAAGAAAACCCTCCATAACTTTTTCGATTTTCCTATCTTCGCAGTCCTAAAAGTAAAGATTATGAACTCAGAAAAATTTCTTGCCCGTGTGGTACGGTGGCGGTATTGGAAACAACTGCAACGCTATCTTTACAGCGTAGGACACCTAAGTCATGCGGGTTTTATATTCCCTAAAAGTAAAGATTATGAGTACAAACACCTTCACCAAAGAAACCGAATTGAGGTTGGCTGATTTTTTCAGCAATTCGATCGATCCTGAAACAATGGCTAAAACCATTCGTCAGGTAAACTATGCGCTTGCTTTAAGCGTAATGCAGGAACACGAATCCCTTCAATCCGAGAAAACAAACCTCCAAAATGGATTTTACTGGCTCAATCAATTAGCCGAAATTTTAAATCCTTATCTGGATGTTGAATAAACTTGAAAAGCCACTGTGAAGTGGCTTTTTTATTTCCGTTCAGTTTTGTCATTTCGAAGAATGAGAAATCTTCGCAAGTGGCTTCGCAACAATTGTCAAACTTGTCTTTCTGCAATTGCTTTTTGAATTTCAATAATACAGGAATCCAAATTCTTTTTGATGTCATTACTCCAAAAACGAAAAACCTTCCAGTTTTGGGCTTCTAAATGTGTATTGACTTCAGCATCTCTCTGAATATTCCGTTCAATTTTTTTAATCCAGAATTCGCTATTTGTTTTGATACGATTTCTGTCAATATCCCAGTTTTTACCGTGAAAAAATTCTCCATCAACAAATATGACTAATTTGATTTTCTTGAAGATAAAATCAGGTCTTCCAAATACAGTTTTATTATTTCTGTGATAACGTTATACTAAAGACTATAAAGCTTTTGTCAAACGAACTTCGTCATTTGTGTTGGTGCTGTGTGTAGCACTCATTAGTTTGGAACGTTGTTAAGGAGTAAGGAGCCCCATAATCCGTAGTTAAAATATTAAATTTATTATTATGCTTTCGTAATTAAATTAGGATTGTCTTCATAATTATACCTTGATACGTTTAATATATAGATAGTTTTTTCAATGTTTAATAAAGCTAATTCCTCTTTTTCACTTACAAAAGATTTTAAGTCACTGAACCATATTCTAAAATCCCCCCTTCCATTTGAGCGGTATAATGAGATTTCAGTTTTAATTTTATCTGTATCAGTAATAAAATAACCTTCTAGTTTTTTTTTGTGATCTGGCCCAGATTCTTGAGTTTCATAATTATGAAGGTCATTTGTTTTTAAAAATTCTCTAACTCCAGATACAGCATCCATTATACTTTTTTTTAGGCCTGTTTCTGTTGGAATAAGAATAGAAAAGTCAATATTATGATTGGCTAACATTTCCAGATTTTTATTTTCAATTTCAATTTCAATTTCAATTTCGGCTTTAGCTTCGCCTTCGGCTTTAGCTGTAGATTCTGTTATTAAATCTCTTATTACTTTTGCGCGATGTTCTCTTGCAGCCAATTCATGGCTTCCTTGTCTTGCGAATTCGAAATACTTTCTTTCCTCGTCAGAGATCATGCTTATGTCTTCATCAGTAAAATATACATCAACTTTTTTTTCTAATTCTAATAGTTTTGATTCTAAAATATCCAAATCTATAAGATTTTCATCTACTTTGCTAAATTCAATTATTAGAGTAAATAGATTTGCTTTGTTAAACCAATAACTACTTGATGAAAGTTTAAGGCTGTCAATTAAATGAATAGATTTAATTACTTTGTCTAAAATGGATTGATGAACATCAAAACTTCCATTATATTTTTCTAAGTAATGATTAATCCTAGTGCTTCTTCCAAAGTATTTGCCTTCTAAAATTGTTGATGTTAGTAACATTATATATTGTATGTCAAACATTCTTCTTACATCATTATCGCTAAATATTTTTTTATCCTCGAAAAAAGAATTAAGTTTTGTTTTGGTATTACTATCTAAAATAACATCTGTAATTTCTTCTGAAGGTTCAAAATCTTTATAAACAATCTGCTTGCAAAATATTGAAAATTCACCGTCGCCAAATTGTGCATTAAGAATTTCATTTGAGTTTAGCGAATAATCAGTACTATTAATTCTTTTAAATACCTCTTTAATATTATCTATACCGATGTCCTTTAAGTCTTTTACGGTTACAGAATAATTTAGAAAATCTTTTTTATCATCTATGCTTAATTCATCAAAAGGAGTTACTTGATTCTGGTTAGCAAAGTCTCCAGAGCCTTTTATATAATCTACAATTGTAGTTAATCTTTGTTGTCCATCTACAACAATTTCTTTAGCTTGTAGGGTTACGACATCTACTTCAGAACTAGCAATGTAAACCTCTGGAAAAGGAAAGTTTAATAAAATGGTTTTGATAAAAGCATATTTATGTTGTTTTTTCCAAACTAATTTTCTTTGAAAATCGGGACCTGTTATTAGTGCTCCAGAAGTTATTTTATTAAACACATCAATCAGTTTCATGCTGTTTGACGTTATACTTGCTTTTAATTTCATGTTTGTGGTATTTAGCTAATTAGGTTAACTTGTATCTTTTTGATGTTTTCTTGATGGTATGTTTCGAAAAAATGCCAAGACTTATAGATCTCTAGATTTACTTCTCGGCCATAATTCATTTTGTATTTTTCCTGAACTTGTAAAACTCCTTTTGTTAATGGAAACTCAATTGGCAGAAATCTTATGGCTAATTTTCCTTTTAAAACATATTTGGCGAAGCTATTTCTGTCTGCCCATAAATTATCTGTGTCATAATGATTAGTGTGATCATATAGATTTTTTATTTCTGAATCAAATAAGTGAGAAGAAATAATTGCTACATCAAGATCAGATTTTTTTCCTTTTTTTGAATAATTAAAATTGTGATCAAATTCTTTAAATAAATATAGCCCAGTATTAGAGTTATCAGGTTTTAAGCTAAATCCTAGTTTTCCAGATCCTACAATTACAATATCACGTATATGTACATTAAGTATATTAGCAATGTCCTTTTTGAAATTAAATTCTTCACCTATTGCTATTTCATTAAAAAAATAAGAAGTATCTTCTATAAGACACTTTTGAACAACAATATCACACTTATTATTTATACAGTGGTTTTTGAAATCATCTACGATCATTATTGTATTGTTTTTAGAATCAAAGCAATTTATTAAATATTCTTTATTTATTGTAAAGATTGTATTTGTATTTTAATTAATTCACCTAACGCAAGTGCTAAGAGGGGCGGTACCGCATTTCCCACTTGGGTATATTGTGGGACTTCAAATTTTCTCATTTTACCACCTGTTGTTACTTTAGATCTAAATTCATACCAGTCTGGAAAAGATTGAAATCTAGCCATTTCACGAACAGTTAGAGTACGAGGTTCGTCGGGATCATAATGACATAAGTCATCCGGAATAGTTAATTGTGCAGGGGCGGGCTCAAATTTTCTTAAAGCTCTTTGTGAGTGCTTACGTGTTGGTATAGATTTAATTAAAGCTTCTATTGTTTCAATATCTTTAGGGGCTTTATAAACCTCTATATTATTTTCAATAAACAATAATTTATGTTTAGAAAATTCAACGTTTAATTTATCTAGTTGATTTTTTGAAATGGTTTTACCAGTAAATAAATCGATGGCATCTTTTTTTAATCCATTTTGAAATTGATCTACTACTTGATAGAATCGAAATCTCGATTTGACCAAAAAGTTGTGATTTCTTTCTTCATGATTTCTAATTTGAGTTGAATTATCTAAATCAAAAGAAAATATGCTGTTGATTAAATTAGGATATTGACCGTTGGTTTTGTTTAATTCATATTTAATGGATGCATTCTTTATATCTTCAATGGCATCATAAGTAGTAATAAAGTCATCATTTAAATGAGATATTTTGGGTAAAATTATTCCATTGAATAATTCTGGATTGTTTTCGATATCATAATATTTAAAATCTTTTATCGAAATCTTTTCTAGATTATTATTGTTAGCAATTACTAAGTTATAGAATCTCTCAGAAATTAAAAGAATTTCATTATTTAAATGCAATTGCTTTAAATTATCAAATATGTCTTTTCTATATGCTTGTAAAATAAATCTTGGTCTATTTTGAGGAACCCCAAAATATTTTGAATTCAACATCATACAAATAGGGACAAAACCTTCTAAAACAAATGCTTTTGAAACTTCCAACCAAGCGTAATATTTTTGCTTGTTTTCATCCTCTCCTTCGGTAAAAGGGGATGTTATTCCTTTAACATTTTCTAACAAAACTGTTTTAGGTTGTACTAGTCCTGCAAATTTTGCAAAAGAAAGAGGTAGTTGGTTTTTGTGATTATCTTTTTCCCTTCTTCCTGCTAGACTAAAGCTTTGGCAAGGAGGGCCACCAGAAATTAGATCAATGTTTTCTTCTTTTAGTTCCTGTATGATTGCTGGATTTTCATTAAGAAAATCTAATAAATGATCAATATTTCCTATCAGTAGTTTTTCTTTTAGGTTGATATCTTCTTGTAGATCAGAGAAATTTCCATTTGAAGTAGAAAAGGGATTCTCGCGCAATCTATTCTCTAAATCGTTTTTTGGATAATTACTTTTAATCCAAAGTGATTTAATGGCGCTTTCTTTTTTTTGTGAAAGAGATTGTAAGTTTTCATTTAAAATATTATATGCAAAAGTTTCTCCCGCCATAGGAGATAATTCATTAGCAAAAAACAACTCGAATCCAGCGGAATCTAATCCTAGACTCATTCCCCCGCATCCTGCAAACAGCTCAATATGTGTCAATGTGATATTATAATTAATTTTAGAGATGTAAATATAGTTTAACATAGTAACTTTTTGAAATTATGAGACGTTTTTATTTTAATCTCTCATATTAAATTTTCTCACGAAACCAAAACTTCTAGCCCTGATGGGAGCGGCATCCTTTTACGGCGGGGTTCGCCGCAAAAGATAGAGTGGACAGCAGGAAATGGCTCCTTGAAATTGAAATTCCAATATTTTTAAATCCCAAATTCCAGGTTGCAAACGACTTTTCGACTTCGCTTAGAGTGGCAAGCCTTTGTCGAGTTACTGGTGTGACTCTTCGTTCCTCAGAATGACAAGACTGGGTGGGAATGGTGTTGCGAATAATTCTACTTATCCCTCTTCCCCCACTTAATTTTCATTTTTCCGTTATCGTCAATGGCGAGTAAATGCAGGACGATCCCACGTTCGCGGACGGCGTCGCGTTCGGCTTGGGTGGCGAGTTTGGCGTCGTTTTTAGAGTTTCGAAGGGGGACGGTGAGGGCGAGATTGGTGCCTCGGCCAAAAGAGTAAATTCCGTTGACATCGATGTTTAGCACGTTGGAACTTATCGTGAGATTGTTGATATCGATCTGTTCTCCGCGCATATTAAGTTGGCCGGACAAATGGCTAAAGGTGATGTTCTCAACATCGCGAAACGGAAAGGCAAACTTGCCGATTTTCACAATAGGCTCAAAGTTAACCAAAGCGCCCTGATTGACTTTAAAATCCAGTTTTCCGCGCATCGAGTTGCTAATCAATTCGCCACGACTATTGATAAAACCGTTTACGCTGGCTGTACTCGTTAGTTTTCCTTTGATGTTGTTGGGGCTAAAAGACTGAATCCCGAAATTGTTAAACGATTTCAGAAAGCTTGCAATTTCGACCCTGTTTACCTGAGCATTCGAACTGAAAGCATAGTTTTTTCCGTTTGGCACCACTTCACTGTCAAAAGTAATAGTGCCTCCGGACGTTTGCAGCGAGCCGTTTTTAATGAGCAGTTTCGAGTCCAGCATCTGAATTCGGGCTGTGGTATTGGTGGCAACGAGTTTGTTGTAATTGATTTTGTCGGCTTTGATATCGATCACCACCGAGCATTTGTCGATTACACTTCTCAGGTGATTCGAAATCGTGGGTCTTTTGGCAGTCTTGGCCGAGCCTTTTACTTTTTGTGAACTGGCCAGAACGCCCAGAAATTGTTTGAGATCGATATTAGGACAATAGATTTTCCAGTTTACAATCATTTTTTCGGGAGCATCATAATAGAGGTTCAGGAAATTGTCAATTTCTCCTTCGATGAAAATCGTATTCTTATTGTGTTTGTAAGCAATTTGTTTGATGAGTAAAGCTTTCTCGGTAAAGTCAAGATGAATGTTGGTTTTTACGGCACGAACATTCTTCGGAATATAATGAAACGAGGCATCGTCAACATCTATTTTGCCAATAAAACGCGGTTTGGTAATGAACAGATCAACAATGTCAAACTGAAACGCAAGGTTGGCTTTGGCATGACCGCTTGTAAACTGAATCCACTTGTCGTTGCTTATTTGGTTGAGTCTTTCAATATCGAAATCAGAACTTAGATTTCCGGTGGCCAGCGGTTTCTCGAGATTATTGATCGACAATTGCGGAATGGTAAGCGGAATGTTTTCGTATTCCCCCGTAAATTTCGTTAAAATAATAGCCGAATTGGCATCGTTATAACCGGCCGTTGGTTTGAAATTATTGGTGAAAATGCCTTTAAAGTGACAGTCTTTAATCAATCCATCCGGTATAGAAAGTTCGTTGTTTTTGGCAATTGCCTGAACGACAATTCTGGGATCACCTTCGGCATTAAAGTCGCCTTTGATGTCGCAATTCACCTCAATTTCTTTTTTCAGATTAAATCGGTTAAGCTTGGAACTGATGTTTGTCGATAATAAATTCGACGCATTTTGCCACAAAATAGACGTACTGATATTGATTCCGAAAAGTGCATTTCCTTTAGCCAGATTAAAAAAAGCGATGATATCAAAAGAGTCTGTTCCAATTTTTAGGCCCTTAGTCACCACGTCAATTCTTTCTTTTGGAGCAGAGTAAGCTACTGCAAAAGTACCTTTGAGTTCTTTTTGTTTTGCAAAACTTCCGTGTACGGTATTAAAAGCAAGACTTTTAATTTGGGTGTTTAGATAAACGTCGGTTTGCCAGTTGTCGCCGTCATGCTTTACTTTCGATTGTAAGCGATCGACATCAAAATCAAACAATTTATGCCCAAGCAAATTGTTTAACGTAAAATGAACTCCGTTTAGTTCAATCTGGTCAATTGTAGTTTCGGTATCTGATTGGTCTTCCGGTGCTTTTTTCTTTTTCGGCTTAAAGATATTGGCATTCGAGTAGCCGTTCGGCGCTTTATACACATAGATAGCCGCGTCGTTGATGAGGATTTTACGAATGTTGATTTCGTCATGTACCAAACTCCAAATGTTCAGGCGCACCTCAATTTCTTTAGCTTTTAATAAAGTATGCTGGTGTGTGGGCCATTGATTGTCTTTGACTTCAACCTCCTTTAAGGCCAAAGTAAAGTTGGGAAAACCAGTCAGAAACTTATAATGAAAATCTCCAATATGAAATTTACCGTTGATGTTTTCATTGATTTTGGAGTTGATCTTAGTGATAATTTCAGTCTTATTTTGGTTAAAATAAATCGATAATCCACCACAGGCAAGAAGGAGTAACGCAATGATTCCTAATGTGAAAAAGCCAAAACGTCTGGCGTATTTTTTTAAATGAAGCGATTGAAAAAAGTTTTTGATGTGGAGTAAAGCTGCTTTCATCGGGAAGAATTTTCTGAATCCTTAAAGATAAGGGAAAATATGGAGGTTTCTTTAAAAAGATAGAATTCAGACTTGAGTAGGTTAAAACTTATAATTTTCACTTTTTGAATGAATATAATTAATGACAATACATTTATAATGAAAACTAATTTGGTTATGGTGTTTCATTTGTATTTAATTTTTAAATTTGTGGTCTAGTTTGAAACGAAACAATTCAGACAATAATTTTAAAAGACAAAAAATTATGGCATTAGCAATTACAGATGCTACTTTTGATGAAGTAGTTTTGAAGTCAGATAAACCGGTAATGGTAGATTTTTGGGCAGCATGGTGCGGTCCTTGTAGAATGGTTGGTCCAATCATTGACCAATTAAGCGACGAATACGCAGGTAAAGTTGTAGTAGGTAAAGTAGATGTAGATGCTAACCAGGAATTTGCTGCAAAATACGGTGTTCGTAATATACCAACTGTTTTGGTTTTTCATAACGGTGAAGTAGTAGGGAAACAAGTAGGAGTTGCTCCTAAACAAACCTACGCAGATAGTTTAGACGCTTTGTTGTAATCGAAAGATTATAATTTATATAAAGAAGGTTCGGCGAAAGTCGGACCTTTTTTATGTTTAAAGGTTTTTAACAGATTGAAAAATCTTTTTATATCAATTTTACTTATATTTTAGTCCAATGCTTTTTGATATAATGCCGATGTAATATGAAAATAGTACAATGCAATTGGACTATATTGAATATACAATCGGTATTAATCCTTTCAATCTGTGGCAAAAGAATTTTAATTCATGCTCATTCGTGAGATTAGTGGCAAACTTTTTTTATTTTTAACGAATCTTATATTCCCTTAAAAATGAAAATTCCCTATAGCTTACTCTGCTTTTTTGTGTTTACTATAATTGGTTTTTCCCAATCGAAACAAAAAGAAAAATTAATTTTAGAGGACGGTGTTTCAGAACAGTTAGCACATTTTCGAAAAAAACAAATCTCAAATGTAACTTACGGACTTTCTTTTGAGATTCCGCCGCAAAAACAAAAGGAAATCAATTCGAGTTTGACTTTAAATCTGACAATTTCAGATTTGAGTGAACCTTTATGTTTGGATTTTAAAGAGAAAACTCAGAACATAAAATCGATTCAGGTTAATAATAAAAACACTGCTATTGTTCATGAGAAAGGACATATTATTATTGCTGCTAAAGACTTGATTTTAGGGAAAAACAGAATTGCTATTTCTTTTATAGCGGGAAATTTGTCCTTAAACCGAAATGATGATTTCTTGTATACCTTATTGGTTCCCGATCGTGCCAGTACTTTATTCCCTTGTTTGGATCAACCGGATATTAAAGCGACTTATCAATTAAGTTTAATGGTTCCTAAAGAATGGGTAGTTTTATCTAATGCCCCAATTACAGGAGTGCACGAAGCAGTAGTTAAAAACCTTAATTATATGTTTTGGGGGTTTGGAGAATCAGATAAAATGAGTACGTATCTGTTTTCATTTGTTGCAGGAAAATTCAAAACGGTAACGCAGAAATTGGGATTTAAGGAAATGACCATGTTGTATCGCGAAAACAATGAAGAAAAAATAAGAGTAAGTACCGATACTATTTTTAATTTGCACCGACAATCCTTAGATTTTTTAGAAAAATACACCAATTATCCGTTTCCGTTTCAAAAACTTGATTTTGCTTCGATTCCTGTTTTTCAGTATGGCGGAATGGAACATGTTGGAGCGATACAGTATAAAGAATCAACTTTGTTTCTGGATAATAGCGCCACAGACAGTGAAAAATTAGACCGTGCTAAATTGATTGCACACGAAACTTCGCACATGTGGTTTGGAGATTTGGTCACCATGAAATGGTTTGACGATGTCTGGATGAAAGAGGTTTTTGCCAATTTCATGGCCGACAAAATTATGAATCCGATTTTTCCTAAAGTCAACCATAATTTACAGTTTCTAACCGCACACTATCCTAATGCATATGGAGAAGATCGCTCGTTGGGCACGCATCCAATCAAACAAAATCTTGCCAATCTTAAAAATGCGGGTTCATTGTACGGAGCTATTATTTACAACAAAGCCCCTATTATGATGCGTCAGTTAGAAGCTTCGATGGGAAAAGAAGCCTTTCAGAAAGGAATCGAAAAGTATATTAAAAAGTACGCCAACGACAATGCTGACTGGAACAATCTGGTGGAAATTCTGGATGCCGAAACACCTTTGGATATGAAAAAATGGAGCGAAGTCTGGGTAAATCAATCAGGAAGAGCCATTTTTACGGATAAGATTACCTACGATGCTCAAAACAGAATTTCGAGCCTTGAAATTACACAGCAGGCAGAAGATCGTTCGGCTAATGTATGGCCTCAGATTTTTGATATTGGTTTGGTTTATCCCAACAACGTAAAAGTGATCAGTGCTACTATAAAAGACAAAAGTTTGTCACTGAAAGAGGCAATTGGGCTTGAAAAACCAATAGCTGTTATTTACAATTATAATGGTTTTGGATATGGTGTCTTTCCGCTTGACGGGAATAATTTAGATTCTGTTTTAAGTCTAAAGGATGAGGTAGCAAGAGCTTCAACTTATATTAATATTTATGAAAATACCTTAACGGGAAATGTTGCTCCGGCAAAAGCTTTCGATTGTTTTGTGAAAGGAATTCAGCAGGAGCAAAATGAATTGGTGCTGAAAATAATTACGAATCAAACCAGTGCTGTTTTTTGGAAATATCTCACTCAAAAACAGCAAAATATAGCACAAAAACAGCTTGAAGAAGTAGTTTTGGATCGTTTGAAGACCAATTTGCCTAGCAATATCAAGAAAACATTGTTTAATTTGTTCAGTTCGATTGCTTATTCAGATTCAGGAAAAGCAAAATTATATGCGATTTGGAGTAAAGAAATGGTAATTTCAGGTTTGAAATTAAACGAAGACGATTATACGAACATGGCCATGAATCTGGCAATTTTTAAGCATGAAAAAGCAGATGAGATTCTGAATAAGACCAAGACTTCGATTAGCAATCCCGACAAGCAAAAACGATTTGAATTTCTGCTTCCTTCATTATCTAAAGACGAAGGGGTACGTGATGCTTTTGTACAATCTTTAAAAGACGATGCCAACAGAGAAAAAGAAGCATGGGTTTCTGTTGGTTTAGCGAATATAAATCATCCATTACGTCAGGAAAGTGCTCAGAGGTATATTAGATTTTCGCTAGATTTGGTTGATGAAATTCAGAGAACGGGAGATATCTTCTTTCCAAAAGACTGGCTGAACAATACCATTGGGAAATATTCATCGAAATATGCTTTTGATGAGGTACAGCGATTTTTAAAAGAGAATCCTAATTTTAGTCCAATTCTGAAAAGAAAATTAATGCAGGCAACAGATGGTTTGTACCGCGCACAAAATATTAAAAAAGAAACCGAATGAAAATTGAATCGGAAATAGAAAAAGTCTCCAGTTTTCAACATCTCGAAATGTTGGCGAATCAGGTGGTAGAAGGGTTTATTTCGGGGATGCACAAAAGTCCGTTTCATGGATTTTCGGCCGAATTTGCTGAGCATAAAGTGTATAATGCCGGAGAAAGCACCAAACACATCGACTGGAAGCTGTTTGCCAAAACAGATCGTTTGTATACCAAACGTTTTGAGGAAGAAACCAATTTGAGGTGTCATATTATTGTCGATAATTCATCGTCTATGCATTATCCGGAACTAAAATCAAATCAGCCCTTTTACGAAAAGAAAATTGGGTTTTCTGTTCTGGCGTCTGCTGTATTGATGAATATCCTTAAAAAACAACGCGATGCTGTTGGTTTGAGCGTGTTCTCGGACAGTTATGAATATTATGCTCCCGAGAAAGGAAGTGATCGTCATCACAGAATGCTGCTCAATAAATTAGAACAGTTACTGGAACAGCCAAAAGGAAAAAAAAGTACCGATACGATTACGTATTTGCATCAGATTGCAGAGAAAATGCATCGTCGTTCGATGATTATTCTTTTTACAGATATGTTTCAGGCCGAAGAGGATGAGAAGCTTTTTAATGCCTTACAGCATCTGAAACACAACAAACATAAAGTGGTACTGTTTCATGTAGTCGACGATCAAACCGAATTGAAATTTGACTTTGATAACACGCCGCGCAAGTTTATTGACCTGGAATCAGGTGAAGAAGTATCGATTTTTGCTGATAACGTAAAAGCGGAATATGAAAAAAGGGTAGAAGGGTATTTTAAAAACCTGGCTTTAACCTGTGCAAAGAACCATATTAAGTACGTTCCGGTAAATGTAGGGGACAATTTTGAAAAAATATTGACGACATATTTAGTTGAAAAACAAAACTTTGGGTAAAACTTTGAAAATTTATTTAATTTTTTTTCAAAAAACACTTGCAGAAACGAAATTCTGTACTATCTTTGCAACCGCAATAACGCAGAGGTTTGGTAGTTCAGTTGGTTAGAATACATGCCTGTCACGCATGGGGTCGCGGGTTCGAGTCCCGTCCAGACCGCAATATTGGGAAGAGCCTTTCTTAACGGAAAGGCTTTTTTGCCCAAATACGGTATCTAAGATTAGTTGTGTTGTTTTGCTACGACTTTGTAACTCGTAGCTGGTTTAGTAGTTAGACCAATGAAAAGCTTTCCACTTTTGTGGATGGCTTTTTTGATTTAAGGCTATTCTGATTTTAACCGCAAGGCGCGCTAAGGTTTACGCAAAGTCCGCAAAGTTTTTTTTAAGCTTTGTGGGTTTTTTGTTTTTATTTGTTTGGTTTAACCGTCAAGAGCGCTAAGATTTACGCGAAGTCCGCAAAGTTTTTTATGAGCTTTGTGGATTTTTTGTTTTTGCTTGTTTGGTTTAACCGAAAAGAGCGCTAAGATTTACGCGAAGTCCGCAAAGTTTTTTTTAAGCTTTGTGGATTTTTTGTTTTTACTTGTTTGGTTTAACCGCAAAAGGCGCAAAGTTTTTAAACTTTGCGCCCTTTGTTTTTTTATGAAGAAATTAAATATTGTTATTATACATTAGGAGTTTTCGGTACACATGTTGGGTAGCCGTAACTTGGGCAATGAGATGGTCCGCTAAAGCAACCTGCACTTGTGTCTGGTGCTGGGCATGTGGGGTCTCCACCATTGATGGATTTTAATTCACTAGCAGTTAATGCTACGGCGCCATTTAGGTTTAATCTTTTTAACATAGTTTGTGGTTTTTTGTTTAATTAATTCCCAATCATTTTAAGACACTTGAGATTTGTGTCTGTAATATTGTGTAAAAGCTTATTCTTACAAATATTGAAAATTTATTTTGATATAAAAATTTTATTTTATGTTATTTTGATTATAATGTAAAGAAATTACTAAATTATTGGTGAAATAGAAGAATTGGATGGATTAAATGCTGAGATTGCGTTTCGGATTTGAAACCTATCGAGTTTTAAATTTAATCGCAAGATTTCGTAAGATTAGCGTTCCTTGTGTTTTAACTTTGCGCTTTTTTCGGTTTGAAAAAGAAGGAAAGTTCTTCTTTTTGGTTTTATGGGCAAATTTTAAGATATTGGAATTTAATCAATTAAAAATTTCTTGAAATTTATTTGCAAAAAAAGCTTGTAGAATCAAAGATCTGTTGTATTTTTGCACTCGCAATAACGCACGGTTTGGTAGTTCAGTTGGTTAGAATACATGCCTGTCACGCATGGGGTCGCGGGTTCGAGTCCCGTCCAGACCGCTTAAATTTAAAAATGCCTTTCTTAACGGAAAGGCATTTTTTTTTAAATAAGATTTTCATTTATGTTTTACGTTTATATTATTTATTCTAAAACTTTTGATGTTTACTACAAGGGCTTCAGTGAAAATATTCCTCAAAGACTATTGTATCATAATGAAAATAAAAGCAGATATACTTCAAATAAAGGTCCATGGGAGTTGGTTTACTCGAAGGTGTTTAATACTAAAAGAGAGGCTTTGATTGAAGAGTTGCGGTTGAAAAAGTTAAATAGAAAATCGCTTGAAGCTTTAATTCAAGATCAGCAATAAGAAAGGTAAGGCCAGTTAGAATATATGTCTGTCATCTCGTCTAGGGACGAGACGGGTTCGAGTCCCGTCCAGACCGCAATATTGGAAGAAGCCTTTCTTAACGGAAAGGCTTTTTTGTTTTTTGTATTTAACCGCAAAGTGCGCTAAGATTTACGCAAGGTTCGCAAAGTTTTTTTGGATCAGGTTCAAAAGTTGGGGATTAAGCAAAAAGATTAGATAATCTGAACAAGAAAAAATCTATATTGCTCACTCCTCTAAATTGACTTCTAAAAGCTTTTATTTTAGCATTGAAAGATTCTGCCGAAGCATTTGTGCTTCTATTATCAAAATAGTTTAAGATTGACTGATAATTAATAGTTATGGTATTGAGTAGAATATTAAAGTTTTTAAAACCTGATTCTTCTACATTTCTATACCAATGTGCCAGTTTGGTCATGGCAATATGTTTGTCATTGTAGTTATTGTAAATTCCTCGAAGCTGTTGGTTTAAATTGTAAGCTGTTTTAATGTCAGGATATAGTTCAAATACCATTTGTGCTCTTTCTTCTTGGCTCCGAGTCCATTTTTCGCGAGACTTATAAAGTAGATACCTACTTCTGGCTAATAACTGTTTAACAGAATCTCCGTTAGGTAAAAGCTGGGGAATGTATGTTTTGTTTTCTAATTTGGCTTGTAGTATCGATTGATTCTCAAAGTCCATAGCTTCCCAGCGATGTTTGATTCTAATCTCTTGTACTGCTTCGAGTGCTAATTTTTGAACATGGAACCGATCTGTAACCTGTATGGCTTTAGGAAAACATTTCTTAGAGATTAGCTTCATGGAATTAGCCATATCGAGCGTTATCTCTTTGACAAAAGATCTTTTCTTGTAATCAATCTTTCTGATGTGTTCTATAACCTGATCTGCTTTAGTTCCGGCAACAATAGCTACCAGGCAACCTTTTTTGCCTTTGAATTTCTTGTTGGTCAGGATAGTATAAAGTTCCCCCTGAGACAAAGCCACCTCGTCAATGGATAAATGAGTGCCCATGTTTTCAGGGTAAATCATCCATTGGTGCGCATGTTCGCGTGGAGCCCATGTATTAAACGAGCTTAAATGTTTTTTGTATTGTCTTTGGAGTCTCTTTCCGTTAACTCCGAAAAAGCCTCCAATAGTATGACAATCTGTAGCACTCTTATCTATTAATTTCTTTTAAAAAAGTCGCAAACTCCTGAGTCATGCGAGTTCCTTTAGCAACTAAAGTCCAATCTCTTTTGATGATTTCTCCATTGGTTTTATTAGTCCAACGGCGTCTTTTGATGTGTAAATACACAAATTTACCTCTTAATGGAAAATCCTGAATAGTAATCTCATCAAGAAACCCCTTAGAAATCAATTCAAAAGAATTAAACTCTTGTGGAGGTTTTATTTTTTCTTCAAAATACAGATGCAATACTTCTTCTGTGTTAGTGGTAGAAACTACTTCAAAGTATTCTATTAAAAAATCAGGAAGCATAAATTTTAAAAGCTCTATAGGTGTCATATCTAATTCTTAGATTACAAATTTCTAATTTTATTTTGACATTCCTCCCCAGGTTTTGTTCTTGATCCTTTACTTTATCAAAATAAACACTAAGCATCCTATATTTAATACACAAACCGATGTAAAATACATAAGTGTATCATCATCTCATTTTTTATACTTTTTAATTAAAAAAAATCTTACTTTCGCAAACACTTATTAACCTTAACTTTAAAACTTTTTTTTTATGAATCTACAGTTACTCAACACTAAGAGAATTATTAATCTTACGAAAAAGACTTTTTTACCTGCTATCGCTTTAATTATAGTTTTTACAAGCTGTGACAATGATAACCAAATCGAAGACACGAATAAACAAGTTAATTCAGAAAACCAAATTAAAATTTTAGCTGAAACTTATGGCTTCACTTTAGAAAACTCAAATACTAAGAAACCAAACTATAAGAAACCAAACTATAATACATCAAATTCACAAGAATTAGAAGTTATACTAAAATCACTTAAAACTAATTTTGAGAGTTCTAAAATAATAAGCTCAAATGACATTTCTAAGGAAGACAATTTAGGGTCGCAGAAATGGAGAAAAATACTATATGATAATTTAAAAAACAATCAGACAAGTAAAAACACCTCGACTAACGACGATCCTCCATACAAATATTCTTCTACACTATACTTTGACAATAGTTTTCCCGCAGCAAATATTGCTGTAAGAATCGATTACAATTTAGACGCTAATGGAAATGTTACCGAATCTTCCGTAACAACCTACAAATATGGCTATGATATGGCAGGGGATTACTCTCAGACAGCAGTAAACATAACCTCCTATGGTAATATGATAGTTTTTGAAGCGATTGGTCAATTTTCAACTTCAGTCGGCTTAGGTTCTTTTAGCCTTAATAGTACAAATTCTGTATCATATACAGGATATATTAAAACAAATAGAGGAGGAAGCCCTACATTGCAAATTTGGCAAGAACCATACATGGGACCACGTGGGAATGACGATCAAAACACACCTAGAAACCAATAATTTTCTTTTATGAATAAGAATCAGAACCGAATAAGATTATTCCTGAGAATAACTGGCACATTCTCAATAATAATCTTTTTTGTTTCAAAAGCACTTGAAATAGACAACAAATTCACTGACTACCTATTGATTTTAAGCGTACTATGCTTTTCAATAATTATACTATGCGCCTTAATAAAGTATTTAAAAAATAATTACTTTGTTAAATAAATCAGATCACAATACCCCCTATATCTTTCTAAATTTACGTCTCAAATTAATCTCAATGACGGAGAATCTAGAGGTAGTAAAGAATTCTTAAATACTCTCAAAAATGCAAAAATCTCTACATTATGAGATTTTTGCATTTTTTTAGTTTATCTCTTCACAAAAATAAAGACCCTTAAAGCATAATTTTCTTTTCACTCCACATCCAAATAAGGATCCAAAATCTCCGCTAATTTATTCAGCCAATAAAAATTATCATCGATATAAGGTAATTCAGATTCCATGGTTTCGCACCCTCGCATGGAAGATAGCGACAGCGCATAATTTACCTGTCGTAACATTCTCGCCATATCTTTAGGTTCGATAAAATCCTTAAAAAAATCTCTTAATCTAGTTTCAACATCATTCGAAACACCTTCTGTAGCCATAATCTTATTTTTTTCAAATATAATAATTTTGACACAAATTTGTGTCAAAACAAAAAATAAATCTTATGACTTTTGAAATATGGATATTTCAGAAGAAACTTTTATAATAAATCTTGGCATTCACATAAAGCAACTACGTGAAAAAAAAGGTATCTCACAGGAAGATTTAGCTAACGATTGTGATATTCCAAGAAATCAAATAGGCCGAATAGAAAGAGCAGAAATAAATACAGGTATAAGAACTCTTGTAAAAATCGCCAATGCTTTAGATATTGAACCTAAAGAATTGTTTGATTTTCCTTTAAAATAAAGATCATTCGGCTAAAGCCTTTTCCTTCAAATCATAAAAAAACCTCCAGCTAAAGCAGGAGGCTATTTGTATCATTTATTATTTTTCACGTACAGCTTGTCCTTTCGAGGAACGAGACTCGAGCGATAGCGAACAGGCGAAGCAAATCGCACCAGAGACTCCATTACAATTGTCGTCAATCTTTGTCGAATTACGAGTGTGATTCCTCCTCCGTCGGAATGACAAGATTGCGTAGAAACTTTACTCAAAAAACCCACAACTCACAACTCACAACTCATAACTCACAACTCACAACTCACAACTCATAACTCACAACTCATAACTCATAACTCATAACTCAAAACCCTTAGCCTATCCAGATTTTACTTTTCACCAAAGTCATCGTTTGTCTTAAATGCTGATTGCAGGCAATGAGGAAGATCAAAACCAAAAGGCTATAGCCCATAATGGTATAAATCTCCATATCGGCCAGCAAAGTGGCTTGTTTGGTAACTGTTCCGAAGATCTTTTTCATGGCTAAAACATTGGCATTGTCTGCCGAATATCCTTTGGCGATAAAACTCTGTGTTGTTGCAGCAATCGTTTGCTGTGCTTCGGGGTTATCGCCTGTTACAAACTGACTGAGTTTTAAAAAGTGTTTTTTGTTTAAAAATACGGTCGCATTCTGCATCACGCAAAAACCAATGGTACTTCCCCAAAAACGTCCCGAGACCCCCACAATTCCAGAAGAAGCCGCCATTTTTGAAGGAACCGAAGAAGTCGTAAACAATATTAACGGAACAAATAAAAATCCCACTCCAATGCCTTGCAAAACATACGGAATGATAATATCCGACAACGCCACATCGGGCACAAAAAGAAACGTAAACCAAAAATGAAACAACGCAATAAGCGAAAAGCCAATGATAAAAATGATTTTGGTCGAAACGGACCTCATCAGAAAAAAAGCCGCCAGAACAAGTCCGATTACATTTCCTAGTCCGTTAATGTATTGCACACCCGCCACACGCGACGGATCCCAATTCCAAATTGAATACATCGCCGAATGACACAGACTCAGCGTTGCCCTACTGATATAAAAAAGAAAAAACAGCAAAAATCCAATGCGCAGATTGGCATATTTAAAAACTTCAAAATTAAAAGTAGGTCTTTTTACCAAAAGCTCCTTAAAGATAAACAGCCCTCCCGAAATCAGTGCAACGATAAGCGTTAGCACCATTTGAGAAGAATCGAACCAATATTTTTTCTCGGCATAGACAAAAAAGTAAGCACCGCAAAGAATTGCAGTTAAAACCAAAAAATAACTCATCCAGTCGATTTGATACAACGGAATTTTCTTTGTGATTCGGTGCCCACGAAAAGTAACTAAGATTAAAAAAACGTTCAAAACCTGCAATCCGCCCGAAACATACAACATGTATTTCCAGTCGTAATGGTCCAGAAACCAAACCGCAATATTCATTATAAAAGGTGTCGACAACAACAACGCTCCATAATAAAACGAGAAACCTATGATGATGGCACTTTTAGAATTGAACTGCTCGATCAACAATTGTCGAATCGTAATCACCGGAAGCGCCATCAGGATTCCTTCGGCAATTCTCATAATTAAAAAGAGCGAAAAATTGGTAATATAGGCCGAAGAAACAATCGTAATTCCAATCAAGGAATACACCGCCATTAGGTAATTTTTGGCAGGAAAAAAACTAGAAAATCGGGCTTCGATTAAAATGGTCGCAAGCAGCGTCCCGTAAGTAACACACATAGCAAACTGCAGGTCTTCGGGTTCAATATCGAGAAAACTTGCCGCATAGGTCACATTTGACGTATAAACCCCCAATAAAATCATGGAATGCAGAAGGCAGACAAACAAAATAATAATGATTGCCCACTTTGGAACCCAGGATTTAAAAATACTTTTATCTTCCATTTTAGTGTGCTGCAATCACAGTAATATTCATTCCCGCTCTTAAAAAATCGGTTTGTTTGTCGCTGTCTTTTAACTGAATTCGAACCGGAATTCTTTGTTCGATTTTCACGAAGTTTCCAGTTGCATTATCCGGAGGAAGCAATGAAAATCTTGCCCCGCTCGCAGGCGATAATGATGCAATTGTTCCTATAAATGTTTTATCGCTTACCGCATCGGCTTTGATTTCGACATGCTGCCCAACGGTTAGATACTGCAATTGTGTTTCTTTAAAATTCGCCGTAATCCATTTTTCCTTACTTACAATCGAAAGCAGGGACTGACCTTCTTTTACCAATTGTCCGGGCTGTAAAGTTCTTTTCCCGATCCAGCCATCGTAAGGCGCAGTAATTATGGTATACGAAAGAAATAAAGCCGCATTATCTGCCGTGGCTTGTCTCGAAGCGATATTAGTTTGCGTAGTTGGTACATTTGCTTCCGCCACCGAAGTACTTAAAGCCGAAGTATGGATTCTGTTTTTCATCTCCTGAAAATGCGCTTGTGCCGACTCATAATCCGCCTTCACTTTTTCTAATTGCTGAGAAGTTGCCGCTTCTTCACTTACCAAAGCTTTGTATCTTTCATACTCCAATTTGGTTTTCCAAAGATTCGATTTTGCAGCATCTAATTGCGCTTCATTAATAGCTGTCGCACTTGCTGTGTTTACCGCATTTTTCTCGGCAACCAGGCTATTTTGCTTTGCGTTCTGAACATCGGCAAGAGCCACATTCAATTTCGATTGATATTCTCTGTTATCAATAACAACCAAAGTATCTCCCTTGTGCACAAACTGATTTTCATTAAAACGAACTTCCTGCACATAACCCGTAATTCTCGACATAATTGGCGTTACATATTGCTCGACCTGAGCATCATTAGTCTCCTCATGATTCCTGTTGAAAACATAAAACCAAATTCCCAAAATAACACCGCTAATTACAAGCACACACGCAATAATTGTTATTATAATATGAAACGTTCTGTTTCTTCTAGTTTCATTTTTAATCTTAACCATAAAATCTATTTCTTTTAACTTAATTCTCCACCGGATTAAAATCCGGCGCTACCATATAAATCGTTTCTTCGGAACTAAAACCCCAAACTCTATACTCTATACTCTTCACATCTAACACCTAACTCTGCGGAAGCATTCCCGCCGTACGCAAGAGTTCGTAATGCTTTAAAATCGCATCCAATCGTGTGGCAACTTTATTGTATTTTGCCTGAAGCAAAGCATTGTCAGCATCAACCATTTCGGTTATTAAAACCAGTTGATTCATATATTTCAATTTTACAATACGGTAATTTTCATCGGCCAAATCCAAAGCTTTATCTACTACAACAAACTTTTCAAGAATCTCCTGATACTGCGTATGCTCTCTAAACAGTTTGTCCTGAATTTCGTCTTTCAGAATCTCAGATTGCATTTCCTGCCATTTGATTTTGGTGTTTGCCTGATCCATTTTGGTCTTGTTCTTATACAGAGACGAAAGATCGAAAGCAGCCTCAACCCCTACTTGCCCCAGCGTGTACAAATATGGATTGGGTGGAAAGAATTTGTAGTTCGGATAATAAAAACCATAGTTCCCAAAAAAATGAACCGTTGGCAGATAATTCCCTTTAACCAGTTTCAGCTCTGTTTTGCTAATATTCAGCTCCTGACTGGCAATTCGCATCTCCTCATTACTCAAAGCCTTATTCAGATAAAAATCATACGGATCTAAACCGTTCATTTCATCCAAACTGGCCGCCGTATCGATCGCTATTTCTTCGTTTTCCGGAAGTTGAATTAGAGTTTTCAGATCGTGAAGCGCAATTTTTATGTTTTTGGAATTTGTAAGCGCATTTAATTCACGATCCGAAAGCTGTAATTCGGCTCTGATAACTTCATTTTTAGTCACTGCCCCATGTTTTCGAAGTGACTGTACTTCTCTCAATCGGCTTTTCTTTTCTTTGATGTTTTCTTCAAAAATCTTTTGCAGCTCCATCATCTTATAAATTGCCAGATAGTTTGCCACCACCTCGAGTTCGACATCATTTTCGATCTTTTCTGTTTTTATTTTAGCAATTTCACTCTCCTGATTGGCAATTTTGATGGCGTTATTTATTTTATTTCCGGCGTAGATTGGCATTTTAAAACTCGAATTCACCTCATAGAGTTCCGGAATCGCCTTTGTAACTTCTTTTCCGTTTAAAAACCCGTTTCCTTTGAATTCGGTAATATTAGTGATTCTGGAATACATACCGCTTAGTTGTACATCAGGCAATCGGAGTTCTTTTCTTTCTTTGATATTTTGCTCTGAGAGCGTAACCTCAAGTTGGGATCTGAGGATTTTTTTGTTGTTTTCTTTGGCCAGCTTCAAAGCTTCTTTCAGTGAAACCGAATGAACTTCCTGCGCTTTTATGCCATTAAATGCCCATACAAGTAAAAATAAGAGCAGGATTTTAGGAAAACAATCGTTCGTAGAATTTGTTGTTTTAAGGAACATGAATACATAAATAATTTAAGTTGCAAAGTTCCTTCATTTTTCTCATTGACTGATAATTCTAAAAAGTCAAAAACATATTCATTTCGGACAAATGTTAAAATCGGATTTTTCGAAAACGTTATACTAAGACACTGGAAAACAATTTATTACAAAATAGCTTTGGATTGTGATTTTTCACGCATCTTTTAAAGAATTTAAGCCGATTTTTATTTTTCCCTCTCGCAGATTCCGCAGATTGAGCAGATTATTAAAGAGTTAAAAATTTACTTTTGCTCCAAAATCTCTTCACCATTTAAGTAATCGGAAGGTCTTTGTCCTAAAATCTTGAAAAATGTGTTACTGAACGTTGGAACACTATTATATCCAACTTCTTCAGCTACCTCTTTCACCGAAAGCTTTCTTTCTAATAACAACTCGATTGCCTTTAAAATTCTTCGAATAGTATAATATTGAATGAAGGACATCCCCAGATCTTTCTGAAACAAGCGATACAAAGAGCGTTCGCTATATCCGAATTCATGCGCTACATCAGCAAATAAAATCGTTTCTCCCAGATTATTCTCGATATGACGTAAAATCTTTCCAAGTCGTTTGTCTTTTGGCTGCGGTAATCCCAAAGGCAAATTGGTAGTACATATTTGAGGCAGAATCGCTTTTATAGCTTTGGCGATGGTAAAGTTTGGAGTTCCTTTCTCAAGATCGCCATTCCATCGATTCGTAAAAAGCATCATTTGAAGCAGTAAATTATTGACCGGATAAATTCCCTCGGTCTTATAAAACTCATTTTCGTCTTTTTCAACCGGAAAATACAGGTTTCGCATCGTAACATTTTCCGACTTTGGTTCAATACTATGTTCCACCCCGCTCGGAATCCAGATAAAATGACGTGCCGGTAAAAAATAGGTTTTGGTTTCGGTGGTTACAAAGACAACATCCCCTTCGGCATACAACAACTGTGCTTTGTCGTGTTTATGTGTAGGCACAAACAACTCCCCCATCAAATCGTGGTGACAGTAAATACTTTTTTTATCGGCATCTACTTTTTTGATGTAATACTTATCTAATTTCTGACCGGAATATTCCATTGGAGTTTATACAATGTTTTTGCAACTTTAAATATAAGAAATTTAAATTCCAATTGTTTTAAATACCAAATTCCAAAGTTAAACCATGAAACTTTAACCGCAAAGTCCGCAAGGTTTTTTTAAATACAAAACTCTCCATAAACGCAAAGTCCGCAAAGCTTAATAGTTAAATTTATCCACATATTACTTAGGATTTAAACCAAGGAGAATCTTTATAAACTGTGGCTAAAAAAAACGGATCAAGAACAAAACCTGGGGAGGAATGTCAAAATAAAATTAGAAATTTGTAATCTAAGAATTAGATATGACACCTATAGAGCTTTTAAAATTTATGCTTCCTGATTTTTTAATAGAATACTTTGAAGTAGTTTCTACCACTAACACAGAAGAAGTATTGCATCTGTATTTTGAAGAAAAAATAAAACCTCCACAAGAGTTTAATTCTTTTGAATTGATTTCTAAGGGGTTTCTTGATGAGATTACTATTCAGGATTTTCCATTAAGAGGTAAATTTGTGTATTTACACATCAAAAGACGCCGTTGGACTAATAAAACCAATGGAGAAATCATCAAAAGAGATTGGACTTTAGTTGCTAAAGGAACTCGCATGACTCAGGAGTTTGCGACTTTTTTAAAAGAAATTAATAGATAAGAGTGCTACAGATTGTCATACTATTGGAGGCTTTTTCGGAGTTAACGGAAAGAGACTCCAAAGACAATACAAAAAACATTTAAGCTCGTTTAATACATGGGCTCCACGCGAACATGCGCACCAATGGATGATTTACCCTGAAAACATGGGCACTCATTTATCCATTGACGAGGTGGCTTTGTCTCAGGGGGAACTTTATACTATCCTGACCAACAAGAAATTCAAAGGCAAAAAAGGTTGCCTGGTAGCTATTGTTGCCGGAACTAAAGCAGATCAGGTTATAGAACACATCAGAAAGATTGATTACAAGAAAAGATCTTTTGTCAAAGAGATAACGCTCGATATGGCTAATTCCATGAAGCTAATCTCTAAGAAATGTTTTCCTAAAGCCATACAGGTTACAGATCGGTTCCATGTTCAAAAATTAGCACTCGAAGCAGTACAAGAGATTAGAATCAAACATCGCTGGGAAGCTATGGACTTTGAGAATCAATCGATACTACAAGCCAAATTAGAAAACAAAACATACATTCCCCAGCTTTTACCTAACGGAGATTCTGTTAAACAGTTATTAGCCAGAAGTAGGTATCTACTTTATAAGTCTCGCGAAAAATGGACTCGGAGCCAAGAAGAAAGAGCACAAATGGTATTTGAACTATATCCTGACATTAAAACAGCTTACAATTTAAACCAACAGCTTCGAGGAATTTACAATAACTACAATGACAAACATATTGCCATGACCAAACTGGCACATTGGTATAGAAATGTAGAAGAATCAGGTTTTAAAAACTTTAATATTCTACTCAATACCATAACTATTAATTATCAGTCAATCTTAAACTATTTTGATAATAGAAGCACAAATGCTTCGGCAGAATCTTTCAATGCTAAAATAAAAGCTTTTAGAAGTCAATTTAGAGGAGTGAGCAATATAGATTTTTTCTTGTTCAGATTATCTAATCTTTTTGCTTAATCCCCAACTTTTGAACCTGATCCAAAGTAAAGTCGTAAAGTTTTCAGATAGAAATTACTTTTTTATCGATAGGTATTTTGCACCTGATCGCTTTTAGAGGGGGATATTTTTAAAAACAAAAAAGCTTCTGATTTCTCAGAAGCTTTTTTTCGGTGCGGATAATAGGACTCGAACCTACACGCCTTGCGGCACCAGATCCTAAGTCTGGCATGTCTACCAATTTCACCATATCCGCGGCTATTGTGGGTGCAAAGATAGACATACTTTCGAATATTCAAAGAAAAAAAATGAAAAATTTCGAAAAAAATATTAATTCTCTTTTTTGTACTTTTGGATTTCTATAAAAATAATTTAAATGGAAAATATTAAGTCCTACGTTCAACAACATAAAGATCGGTTTATCAATGAATTGATCGAATTATTAAAGATTCCGTCGGTAAGTGCCGACACTGCATACTCCCAAGATGTTATTGATACTGCCGAAGCAGTAAAAGAAAGTTTATCGAAAGCAGGCTGCGATTTTGTCGAAACTTGCGACACTCCGGGGTACCCAATTATTTATGGAGAGAAAATAATCGATCCAAATTTACCAACGGTTCTGGTTTACGGACATTATGATGTTCAACCGCCAGATCCATTAGAATTATGGACTTCACCACCTTTTGAGCCTGTGATCAAAACGACAGAGATTCATCCTGAGGGAGCGATCTTCGCTCGTGGTGCCTGTGACGACAAAGGTCAGATGTACATGCACGTAAAAGCGTTGGAATACATGGTTCAGAACAATGTATTGCCTTGTAATGTAAAATTCATGATCGAAGGGGAAGAAGAAGTAGGTTCAGCAAGTTTAGCGTGGTTTGTAGAACGCAATCAGGAAAAACTGAAAAACGACGTGATCTTAATTTCTGATACAGGAATGATTTCGAATCAACAACCATCAATAACGACAGGTTTAAGAGGTTTGAGTTATGTTGAGGTTGAAGTTACAGGACCAAATCGTGATTTACATTCCGGTTTATATGGTGGAGCTGTAGCGAACCCAATTAATATTCTAGCCAAAATGATTGCTGCGCTTCACGACGAAGACAATCATATTACGATTCCTGGGTTCTACGATAAAGTACAGGAATTATCTCTTGAAGAAAGAGCCGAAATGGCAAAAGCGCCTTTCAGCTTAGAAAAATATAAAAAAGCCTTAAATCTAAACGATGTTTACGGTGAAAAAGGATATGTAACGAACGAGCGCAACTCTATTCGTCCAACTTTAGACGTAAACGGAATCTGGGGTGGATATACAGGCGAGGGTGCTAAAACGGTTATCGCGAGTAAGGCTTTTGCTAAAATCTCGATGCGTTTGGTTCCGGGTCAGGACTGGGAAGAAATCACAGAACTTTTCACTAAGCATTTTACAAACATTGCTCCGGCGGGAGTTACGGTAAAAGTAACGCCACACCACGGAGGTCAGGGTTATGTAACGCCAATTGACAGTATTGGATATCAGGCGGCCAACAAAGCCTATACAGAAACTTTTGGAGTGCCTGCAATCCCGGTTCGTTCAGGAGGTAGTATTCCGATTGTAGCTTTGTTTGAAAAAGAACTAAAAAGTAAAACCATTTTAATGGGCTTCGGATTAGACAGTGATGCCATTCACTCGCCAAACGAGCATTTTGGAATCTTCAATTACTTAAAAGGAATTGAGACTATTCCGTTGTTTTACAAATATTTTGTAGAGCTTTCGAAGTAATTTAACCGCAAAGAACGCAACGATTTACGCTAAGTTCGCTGTTTTTTTGGTTCGCTAAGACGTAAAAGTTAAATCTTAAGATGTAAAATCCGTTCAGAAATGAACGGATTTTTTTATGGGTGTTTCTGCCGTGGCGGATGGGCTTTCGGCTAAAGCCAATATATGCCTGTATTTCTCCAATCTCCAGCTAAAGCTGAAGGCAATTCAAATTTTGTCTCTCTGCACCTCTGCACCTTTGAACCTTTGTCACTTTGAGCCTCAAAAAATAAACCCTCAGAACCTTAGCGTCTTAGAATCTCAGCACCTTTTTCAAAAAAATCTTGCATATTAAAAAAATAACTCTACATTTGTAGAGCAACATCTATAATTGTAGAATAAAAATAATCAAATGAGACAACTGGTATTCTTGTTATTTTGTGGAGTAATGCTTTTAGGATGCAAAAGTAAACCGATCAATCAGATTGTGGATAAGAAAAGGGAAGGTACCTGGATTGACAATTACAAGCAGGACAGTACAGTTTATAAATCGTTTGAGTATTACAAACACGATCAACCAGTAAAAAAGTGGAAATCATATATCAACGGAAAAATATATAAAACAGAGAAATATAAAAACGGAAGCTGCCTAGTAAAGTATTATTACGAAAACGGAAAAGTACAATCCAAAGGAAAAACAAAAATCGAAGTCAATTCAATAGAAACGCACTGGTTTTATTTCGGTGATTGGAAGTTTTATTCGGATAAAGGGAAATTAATTGAAGTTAAAAAATACGATAACGGTGAGTTGATTTCGGAACGGATGGTGGAGTAGACAGAAGAACAAAGAGCAAAGAGCAAAGAACAAAGAGAATAGAACAAAGAACAAAGAGAATAGAATAAAGATTATAGAATTAGTGTAGCATGCAGGGGAATCATTGAAATCATTTCAATCCGTGGCAAAAAAAACTCAGCAACTTAGTAACTCAGAACCTTAGCACCTTAAACAAATGCAATTATCAAACTCAGAAGAACAATTAATGGAGCATCTCTGGAAGCTCGAAAAGGCTTTTATGAAAGATTTGCTCGAAGCGTATCCGGAGCCAAAACCGGCAACAACAACAGTTGCGACGCTTTTGAAACGAATGATTGACAAAAAATTCGTAGCCTATAATGAATTCGGAAATTCAAGAGAATACTATCCGTTAGTGAAAAAAACAGCTTATTTCTCTAAGCATGTCAACGGGTTAATTAGTAATTTTTTTAATAATTCGGCTTCTCAATTTGCTTCGTTTTTTACAACGGAAACCGATTTGTCAACATCGGAATTAGAAGAACTCAGAAAAATAATTGATTCACAGATTAAAAAAAAGAAAAAATGATAAGCTATCTTTTAAAATCGGGAATACTGCTTTTGATTTTTTATGCAGTATATAAAATGGTATTGGAAAACGAAAAAATGTTTCGTTTTAATCGTGCGTATTTGCTGGTGAGTTTGGTTTTTAGCTTTGTAATTCCGTTGCAAATTATCTCGATTGGATCTTTTGTTACAGATAGAATTGGGTTGGTTCAATTGAATGAACTGGTACTCGAGAGAAGTACTGGACGGCTTAATACAATCTCGGCCAATGACTTTCTGTTGGTTTTGATTGTAGTGCTTTATGGTGCTGTGTTTTGTATGTTGATGGCTCGCTTTGTATGGAATCTTATTTCATTTTTTAAGAAAACACAGAGCAATGAGATACAGTTTGTAAATGGACAAAAGATCGTACTGGTTCAGGAAGGGGGCTTGCCGTACTCTTTCTGGAAATCAATTTTTGTTAATAAAACAGAATTTGAAAATGGTAAGATTCCATCAGAATTAATAGTACACGAAAACGCACATTTAAAGCAAAGGCATACCTTGGATGTTCTTTTTATTGAGCTGCTGCAGATTGTTTTTTGGTTCAATCCGTTGCTTATTCTCTATAAAAAAGCAATTAAACTGAATCATGAATTTCTGGCCGATGAAGCTGTAAATGTTCGATTTAGAGAGGTTAAAAGCTATCAATATTTATTGCTTGATTTTGCTTCCAATAAAAATACGGTTGCTCTGGCGAGCAATATCAATTATTTAATAACTAAAAAACGTTTACTTATGATGACCAAAAAAGAATCTCCGATTAAAATTGTGTTTAAAGTATTTACTGTAGGTGCAATTTATGCCTTGTTATTGTTTGTTTTTAGTACTAAAACAATGGCTCAAAAACCGCCAATCAAAGGTGATATCAAAGAGAAAGACCTTTATGTTCTGGAAGATGTCGAGAAATTGCCTGAATATCCGGGGGGCATGACAGCATTTTATAAGTTTATAGGGAAGAATTTCAAAATGCCGGCGGCCGTTGGGAAAAGTAAAATTGAAGGAAAAACATATATGGAATTCACTATTGAAAAAGATGGTAGTCTTTCGGATATTAAAACAATTAAAGACTCCGGTTATGGGATAGGGAATGAGATTATCCGTGTCCTGAAGCTTTCGCCAAAATGGACTGCTGCAACGCAAAAAGGAAAAGCGGTTAGGGTGATGTACAGTTTGCCAATTACAGTTCAGGCTGAGAAATAGGTATTTTTAAAGGGACAGAGGTTCAAAGGTGCAGAGGGGTAAAGGAGTTAAAGATTTTCTTTTGAATAGAATAGCCTCCAGCTTTAGCTGGAGGTTTGAATGATGAGGTGAGTGGCTTTAGCCAAATAAGTTCAGGATTTGAATTTTGTTTTTCTGTACCTCGCACCTTTTCAAAAAAAATCCGCTTCCAGAACCTGAAAGCGGATAAAATAAAAAACTAAAAAAAAAATTCTAAAAAACAAACAATCCAGATCTTAGAACAAATCCGGATTATATCCAAAATAGGGCATATTTTGCTCGTTAAAAATAACCCCGTATTCTTCTAACTCGCTTAAAATAGGCAGGTATACTTCTTTTTTTATCGGAAGCTGTACGCCGGGAGTTGTGATTTTTCCATTTAAAATTAATAAGGTGGCCATCGCAACCGGTAATCCTACAGTTTTTGCCATGGCGGTATAAGTTTGGTCGTCTCCAATACAAACCATTTTCGAGTCAATTTGTTTTTTCTCTCCATTGAGCTCATAACCAAATTTATGGTACATAACAATCATGTCTTTATCATCTGGTTCTAAAGACCAGCTGTCGGATAATATTTTTTCTAATATCTGTGCAGGAGTGGCATTAGGCAGGTTTACTTTTTTGTTTGAATTAAAAAGATCAAGCTCTAAAAGTTTGTCCCACATAATGTCGTCCTGATCAATTTTTAAGATCAGACGGGTTTTGATTTCTGCCGAATCGGTTGGGTGATACGGTAAAAAAGAATTTACGAATTGACGGTAACTCATGTTCTCAGAATTTTCCATGATGTAGCTGTCGTCTGTCATGCCCAATTGTACAAACATATTCCATGCTTTCGAGAAGCCAACTCTTCTAATGGTTCCGCGATACAAAGTCAGGACATTGTCTAAACCGTAAACCGATTTATATTTAAGAGAATCGCGATTGGAATAGGCTTCAAATTTTCCGTAGCCTTCGACTTCCAGAAATTCGGTACGACGAAATAAGGCGCTGTACGGAATGTATTTATAAGTGCCTTCCTGAATGAATTTTGCAGCACCACCCTGTCCGGCCAGAACTACATTTCGGGGAGCCCAGGTAAATTTATAATTCCATAAATTATTGTCGGATTCAGGAGCTACTAAGCCACCGCAAAACGATTCAAAAAGCAGCATTTTTCCACCTTTGGCTCTGATTTCGTCAATAACTTTCATGGCACTCATGTGATCAATTCCGGGATCAAGCCCGATTTCGTTCATGAAAACCAGATTGTTTTTCTTTGCCTCTTCGTCAAGTGCCTGCATGGCATCACTGATATAAGAAGCGGTAACCAGGTGTTTTTTGAATTCAAGACAATCTTTTGCGATTTCGATATGTAAATGAGCAGGCAGCATCGAGATTACTATAGAAGCTTTTTCGATGGCTGCTTTTCGTTCTTCAGTATCAAAAATATTTAAAGCAATTGGAGTGGCATTAGGATGTTTCTGTGTTTTCTTTTCGGCTAAGGCCAAAGAAAGATCTGCTACAACGAGGTGTAGGTTTTCGCTTTCCGATTTTGCCAATAAATAACGAATTAAGGACGATGCAGATCTGCCGGCTCCAATGATTAAAATGCTTCTCATATTTTATATTTATAACACAAATATATTAAAATGTTAAATATATAACAATTTTAATTTCATAAAAATATTGGATGCTTTTTTTTAATGCTAAAAAAATGGAAATTCTTTTTAATGATAAATATTTTTCAAAACTAAAATGCTTTTTAAGGACTATTGAAGTATTTTTGTATGAGAATCGAAAGTTATAGAAAATATGAAAAGAAGAATTGTTTTGGCAGCTGCTTTTATGGGAATGTTAGCGATCATTTTAGGCGCTTTTGGGGCGCATTTACTGAAGAAATACTTGTCTATAGAAGAATTAAATACTTTTGAAGTTGGTGTTCGTTATCAAATGTATCATGCTTTATTCTTACTTTTTCTTTCGACCCGAAAAGATATCGCCGAGAAAACGGTGAAAACAATCTACAATTTGGTTGTGGCCGGTGTGCTGCTTTTTAGCGGATCTATCTATTTGTTAGCCACAAAAAGTCTCACGGTTTTTGATTTTAAAATTATCGTATTCGCAACTCCATTGGGTGGTTTTTTATTAATTATTGCCTGGGCGTTATTATTTGTTACGATTTTGAGGAGAAAATCATAAAATACCGAATAAAAAATTCTATCTAAAAATTAATCTTTAATTTTGTCTCATAAATAACATATAATCTTGTTTATGTGAGTTTCCATTGTTTTTTGCTTTAATGCATAAATAATATAACAAATTCATTTATAGGGTTATAGAAAAATGAATTAGAGGCATTTATTTTTTGTTTTATTCATTTTAGGAGTTTAAATTTTAACTAATTAGCATAAATAAAAGTGAAATTTAAATTTTTTTAAAGGTTTAATAATAAATTATATAATTTTGCATTCTCTTAAACATCACACACAACTAAAAATTTATGGACAGTCACACAGTTTTCACGCAATCGATTTCGCTGAAAGAATTAGGAATTGAAAATGCAAAGGTTCGATATCAACTATCTGCAGATGAATTACATGCGATCACTTTGCAATCAGGTCAAGGTGTTGAGAACTCCACGGGAGCATTGGCAATTAATACGGGCGAATTTACAGGACGTTCTCCTCAGGATCGTTATATTGTAAAAGATAGTATTACCGGAGATCAGGTTTGGTGGGGAAATGTTAACATTTCTTTTGAACCGGATGCTTTTGAAAGATTATACAATAAGGTAACACAGTATTTATCAAATAAAGAAGTTTTTGTTCGCGATTCTTATGTTTGTTCTGATGCTAATTACAGATTAAATGTTCGTGTTGTTACGGAAACAGCATGGTCTAATTTGTTTTGTTACAATATGTTTTTAAGACCGGAAGAGTCAGAATTGACTAATTTTACTCCGGAATGGACGGTAGTTTGTGCTCCGGGTTTTATGGCAGATCCTGCTGTAGACGGAACGCGTCAGTCTAATTTTGCTATTTTAGATTTTACTAAAAAGATCGCACTTATTGGAGGAACAGGGTATACAGGAGAAATGAAAAAAGGGATTTTCTCTGCATTAAACTTCATTTTGCCGGTTTTCAAAAATACTTTACCAATGCACTGTAGTGCGAATGTTGGTGAAAAAGGAGATACTGCAATTTTCTTCGGATTATCAGGAACAGGAAAAACTACTTTATCAGCAGATCCGCAACGTAAGTTAATCGGAGACGATGAACACGGCTGGACTGCAGAAAATACAGTTTTCAACTTTGAAGGTGGATGTTATGCAAAAGTAATTAACCTTACAGAAGAAAACGAGCCGGATATTTTCAGAGCGATCAAAAAAGGAGCGCTTTTAGAAAATGTGGTTTTCAAAGCGGGAACAAACGAGGTAGATTATGATGATGTTTCTATCACTCAAAATACACGTGTAAGTTACCCAATTACTCATATCGACAATATTCAGCCAGGTTCTATTGGACATAATCCTAAGAATATATTTTTCTTAACGGCAGATTCTTTCGGAATTTTGCCTCCAATCTCAAAACTGACTCCTGGACAGGCTGCTTACTATTTTATCTCAGGATATACAGCTAAAGTTGCCGGAACTGAAGCAGGGGTTACAGAGCCTCAGCCTAATTTCTCAGCTTGTTTTGGAGCACCATTCATGCCGTTACACCCAACACGTTACGCAGAAATGCTAACTAAAAAAATGGAAGAAGCTAACGTAACTGTTTGGTTGATCAATACAGGTTGGACAGGTGGTCCTTACGGAACGGGAAGCCGCATGAAGTTGAAATACACTCGTGCCATGATTACCGCTGCCTTAAACGGAGAATTGGATAACGTAAACTATAAAAATCATAAAGTATTTGGAATTGCACAGCCTGAAACTTGTCCAAATGTTCCAAATGAAATTTTAGATCCTAGAAACACTTGGGAAGATCCTGAATTGTACGACAAAAAAGCAGTTGAATTGGCTCAGAAATTCAAAGCTAATTTCGCGAAATTTGAAGAATTTGCCAATGCCGAAATTTTGGCAGGCGCACCGATCATAGAATAAGGAAGATTACTAATTCAAACTAAAAAAAGCTGTTCGTTATGAACAGCTTTTTTGTTTGGTTTTCAGTCTCAGTCTCAGTCTCAGTCTCAGTCTCAGTCTTCAGTCTCAGTCTTCAGTCTTCAGTCTTCAGTCTTCAGTCTTCAGTCTTCAGTCTTCAGTCTTCAGTCTTCAGTCTTCAGTCTTCAGTCTTCAGTCTCAGTCTTCAGTCTTCAGTCTCAGTCTCAGTCTCAGTCTTCAGTCTTCA
This sequence comes from Flavobacterium lipolyticum, assembly GCF_020905335.1. Lineage (NCBI taxonomy): Bacteria > Pseudomonadati > Bacteroidota > Flavobacteriia > Flavobacteriales > Flavobacteriaceae > Flavobacterium > Flavobacterium lipolyticum. Next base: position 2,268,586 of record NZ_JAJJMN010000001.1, read on the forward strand.
GTCTTCAGTCTCAGTCTCAGTCTTCAGTCTCAGTCTTCAGTCTCAGTCTCAGTCTCAGTCTTCAGTCTTCAGTCGCAGTCTCAGTCTCAGTCTTCAGTCTTCAGTCGCAGTCTCAGTCTCAGTCTTCAGTCTCAGTTTTCAGTCTCAGTTAAGAAACTGAAAACTGCGACTGCGACTGTAAACTTATTTCTTCTCATCAATACGTTTCTGGATCAAATCCCAGGCATAGTAGTGAAAGGTCATCCCGTTACTCATGGCTACGAAAAGGCCATTTTTAAAGCTTCCGCCTAGATTGATGCTGGTAACATCGGCACCATCACATTCAATAGTCGATGTTGGAATTTCTGCTAAAAGCGGGTAGCTATTCGGATTGCCATTTGCTCCTTCCCTTGGGTACACCATAAAAGTGTTCGCTTGCTGGTTGGAGACCAGAATGTATCCGGTAGAATCTGTTTTCTTGTAAATCGCGATTCCTTCATTGTCTCCTTTAAAACCAGTTTTTCCGAAAACGGTCAGCTCTTTGTTGTCATTTAGGGCAGGATCGGCTTTGTATTTTCTGATTCCGAATTGTTCATCGCAATACAAAACAGTGCCCAATTCATTATCTACCGCAATAGCTTCGATTTCTTTCTTCCCGCTGTAGGCACCAAACTTTCGAACGACTTTTGCTGTTGCCAATTTTCCATTTCCTGAAAGTTCGTATTGCCATAAATAACTTCCTGATGGTCCTGATTTTCTGCCTACAATAGCAAAGATTTTGCCATCCGTTTTTCGGGTATACAAAGCAATTCCCATTGGATCACGTAATTCTTCACCTTCGAAAACAGCGATTCCACCATTGTCAATTGCTTTTAAATCAGGTAAACTAAAGATTCTTATTTTGTTTGATTCACGTTCTGTAGTAACAGCAACATCAACTTTTTTTCCATCTACGATTAAGCCGTAAGCGATATCAACATTGTTCGGGCGTTTTAAAACTTCAGATTTTGCAATGATTTTTCCTTTTAAATCAAAAGCGTACAAAGCACCGTCTGTATCTTTATCCGTTCCTATAATAATGCTTTTAGAAGAATCTGTTGGGTGAATCCAGATCGCAGGATCATCTGTGTCGTGAGGCAAGGCTTCGGTAACAACGGTTGGTTTTACAGCATTTGCAGCTACAGGTGCTAGTTTGTCCTCTTTACAAGCGATGAATAAAGTGCTTAAAAGTAAAAAGGACAGTATCGTTTTATTTTTCATTATGGATTCGATTTTTAATAGCATTAGACAGAAACCGTTAGGCTCTGTCTAATGTAAGGATTTTAGGTTTAAATTATTATAAGTCAAGTTTCAAGCCGAAATTGTATCGGGCCTGATAGTACTCTGCTTGTTTGGTATGTGTCTTAACTCCCTGATAGTAACGCAAAGGCTGATTGGTTAAGTTGTTTGCTTCAGCAAAAAGACGAAGCTTTGATGTAATTTTGAATGAAGCGTTTGCGTCTAAGAAAAATTGTTTGTCGTAATAACTGTCTTTATAAGATTCTGAACCCAATTCATCTAAATAATCTGAAGTGAAATTGGTCGATACTCTGGCAGAGAAACGTTTGTTTTCCCAGGATAAAGAGCCGTTAAACATATGCGGAGTAGTTCCCGGAAGGCTAATGTTGTTTCTTTCGTTTCCATCTTCATCTGCAATTCCTTTTGCTTTAGATTTGGTATAGGTATAGTTCAGATAAATACCAAATCCTTTAAGGAATTTCCCCGGAAGGAAATCCAACTGACGCTGAAAAGCGACTTCAAAGCCATAAACATCAACAGTGTCTCCGTTTCTGGATTGTAAAAACGACCAGTTTTCACCTGCCGGAATTGGATTTGCCTGGTTTGGGAAATCAGCAGCAAATTTTGCAGCAGTGTATTGGTTGTCGCTATAATTGTAAATGAAATTTTCCAGTTTTTTATAGAAAACACCTCCTGAAATTAGTCCGACAGATTTGAAATAGTTTTCGGCCATGAAATCATAATTGTACGAGTAAGTGGCATCAAGATCCGGGTTTCCGGCTGTAATTTCTTTTTCGGCAGCAATATTGTTTACATATGGAGCCAAAGCATAATAGTCCGGTCTGGCCAAAGCGGTTGTAGCGGCAGCTCTTAAAACTAAGTCTTTGGTAGCGTTGTATTGGAATGAAATACTTGGCAATAAATTAGTGTAAGAGTTGGTCGTGTTGATTTGACTTTCTAATTTTTCTTCATCCAAAACACGGTTTCCGGTATAATCAATATGAGTGTTTTCTACTCTAAAACCTAAAACCATAGACAGTTTATCGTTAAAATCCTGATCCCATCTTACATAAGCGGCATAAATGTTTTCTTTGGCATTAAAATTTACTGCTAAGAATTCTGATGGATCTGCTTTTTTGTTGAATAACGCAGCGTTGTTTAAATCTAAACTTCCTAAGAAATTAGCCGAGGCAAAACTACCCGGAACATATTTACTACCCGGATTAAAGTTTTGACCGTCATAGAAACTGTTTGGAATCTGCGACAGCAAAGCCATATCAGTATTGATTGGTGTGTAGGCAAAGAAATTGTTGTTTCTTTCTTTTTCTTTCAATCGAAGACGGAGTCCGGTTCTTAATCTACCTTTTTGAGATGGTATAATAGTAAAAGGGAAGCGAATATTAATTTTTGCTCCAAATTCACTTTCACTGGTTTCATTTGTATTTTCGGTAGCTGTTTGGAACTTGAATTTGTCCAGCGACTCTCCGGTGGTTGCGATTAACGGAAATTCGATATCAGATAGATTCTGAGTTAAGTCCAAACCTTTTTGGCGGTATTCGATATAACGTTCTTCCGGACGGTATTCTCTGGCTTTTGCATAATTGGCCGACCAGTCCAAATCCAGTTTAGAGTGGATTAAATGTTCTCCACGAATCGAATAATTCTGAACACGTTGGTCTTCTAAACGGCTGTTTTTATTACGATTATTGTCAGACCCGCCTTTGGTTTGACGTTTTACACGGCCTTTAAAAGCTGTAATTTGTCCACCATTATAAATGGGCTGAATATCATCATAAGTAGTTCTGAAACGATTTTCTCTATCGTCTCTCCAGTTGTAAATGGCATTGGCAAAAATGGTGTTATTTTCATCAAATTTGTAATCTAATGCCACAGATCCGCTGCGACGAATACGCTGTACATCGTATTTTCTAATCTCGGATGCCTGTAAGTATTCATTTCCGAATTTATCTTTTACCCATTCGTTCTCAATATTATCAGATCCGTAATTCACATTGTTATAAGATCCGCTGAAAACAGCTCCCAGTTTATTGTCGAGAAAACGATTTCCATAAACCAATCCCGCTGTATAAGAAGCATGTTCGCGGATTGGAAGATAACCTCCGGCCAGTGTTGCAGAAATTCTCTCTCCATTTGGTGTAGCTCTTGTGATCAGGTTTACAGAACCTCCAATAGCATCTGCATCCATATCGGAAGTTAAGGTTTTGTTGACTTCGATTGTCGAAATCATATCCGATGGAATCAAATCCATTTGTACATTTCTGTTGTCTCCTTCTGCCGATGGAATTCGATCTCCATTTAAGGTAACAGAGTTCAATGAAGGGGCAAGTCCGCGGATAATGATGTTACGGGCTTCACCCTGATCGTTTTGCATCGTGATTCCCGGAACACGCTTTAAGGCATCCCCAACGTTGGCATCCGGAAAACGCCCCATTTGGTCAGAAGAGATTACGTTTCCAATGTTTTTGTTGTTTTTTTGTTGGTTCAGGGCTTTTGCCTGACCTTTTAAGATGTCTCCCACCACAACTTCGTTCAATTCAGTTCCCGAAGTTTTAAGCGCAAAATCAATTACGTTGTTTTTACCCTGTTCCACTGTAATTTCTTTTGTGAGAGCGGTGTATCCAATATATTTTACCTGTAACTGGTAGGTTCCTGCATTTATGCTAAGCAATTCAAAATGACCGTTGTAATCTGTAACAGTGTATTTGTTCTCACCTACAATTTGAATCATTGCTCCCGGTAAAGGAAGTTTGTCATCTGTATCCAGCACTTTTCCTGAGATTATGGCCTTTTGAGCATAACTAGATAAGGCTAAAAACAGAAGTGTAATTACTAAATAAATTTTTTTCATTTGTGTTTTAGTTTGATTTGCTGCGAAACTAGAACCTGAATGTTATTAAAGGACTTAAAAAAAATTAACATAGTGTTATGATTCGTCATTTATATTAAAAATAGATTAATGTTGAAATAACATTTAAATGAGGAATGTTTTTTAAGAACCCAACTTAAAAGAAATGAACTATTTAACTTAGAATTTAATTTTTTGGCGCTAAATTTGCCCTATCACAGGAGCCCAAAGGGCGGACTGACGAAATAATCATCAATCAAAAATCATCAATCATGTTAAAACAATTTTTTATCCTTTGCTCCGGAGCCGATCGGGATCTGCTCGAAGGCTGTTCAAATGGCGAACAAACCAAATACGTTGGTATTGGCGCCACGGTTTTTTTTACTGCCGTTATGGCTTTTCTGGCCAGTGCTTATGCGCTTTTTACCGTTTTTGACTTTCTTTATCCGGCCTTAGCTTTTGGATTTGTCTGGGGCTTGCTCATCTTTAATCTGGACCGATTTATCGTTTCGACGATTAAAAAAAGAGATCGTTTTATGGATGAATTTATTCAGGCGACTCCCAGAATTATATTGGCTATTATTATAGCAATTGTAATTTCGAAACCTCTGGAAATTAAAATTTTCGAAAAAGAAATCAATACCGTTTTATTGAAAGAAAAAAATGAGATGGAATTGGCGAACAAAAAGCAGGTAGGTAATTATTTCAAATCAGATTTAGATAAAAACAAGGCTGAGATTGCTGCTTTGAAAAATGATATTCTGACGAAAGAAAAAGAAGTAAATGCTTTGTACTCTACTTATATCACGGAAGCTGAAGGGACTTCGGGAACGAAGAAACTGGGGAAAGGACCGGTTTATAAGGAAAAACGAGATAAACATGATGCGGCTTTAAAAGAGCTTGCAGCTTTAAAGACTGCTAACGAAGCAAAAATTGCCGAGAAAGAAAAAACAGGAAAACAATTACAGACTGACTTAGATAAAAAAGTCACGCAGACACAGCCCATCATTGAAGGTTTTGACGGATTAATGGCGCGCATTAATGCCTTGAATAAGTTACCTTGGCTTCCTTCATTTTTTATCATGCTGTTGTTTTTGGCAATTGAGACTTCTCCAATTATAGCAAAATTACTGGCTCCTAAAGGCGAATTCGATTTCAAACAGGAAGAAGCCGAAACGGCTATGAAAGCGACTTTGGAACAGAATAAATACCAGCGTGAATTATTGGTGAGAACCAGTGCCGAAATGCACGATAAAGTATACGCTGATATTGCCGGAGACAGAGGTCTTTTTGATTTACAGCGTAAAAATGCAAAAGAGTTACTGGAGCTGCAATCGAATAGTTTTGTAGAGAAGCAGAAAGCTACTTTGTAAGTCGTAAAGTCGCAGGTCGAAAGTCATAAAGTAAAAAAGCCAGAAATAGAAAAACTTCTATTCTGGCTTTTTTGTTGATATCAACAAGAGCATTAAGACTTTATGACTTTAGACTTTAAGACTAAATTACATATAACTTAATATCTCTTTCTTATAAGTGTCATATTCCCCTTGCATGATTAAACCATTGTCAAGCAGTTTTTTATAATTCTGAAGTTTATCAAAAAGTTCTTCTTTGGATAAGTCACTTAATTTACGTTCTCCTGTAGACGTTGGAGCGGGTTGAATATGTTCAAAAGTTTCATAAGGAGTAGCGGTAACAGGCAAAATCTCGGCAAAACTGGTCACTTCTTCTGTTTCAACTTCTTCTACGTCGTCTTCAAAATCATCTTCAACGATTGGTGTTGCTTCAGTTATTGGAGTCTCAGGAGTTGCTGGATTTTTTAACAAATCCAATTGCTCTTTAGCATATGTATAAATTTTTCTGGCCTGAGTTTTCGGAATATAATCGATCGAAATGGTCAGATCAGTTTTGGTGCCAAATGAGAATTCAGAACCTAAAATGTTTTCTTTTACAAAAGTGCTTGTTATATCATCCCAGGTATAATCTGTAAAATCCATTGATAAACCTAAGTTTTTAGGTTTGCAGATAATAATACGTTTGTTGGTTAAGATTATGCTATCCGGAAAAACAGTAATTGCAGGTTTTTTTTGAACCGCAATGTACCCGATTTCTTCGTTTTTCATCAATAAATCATTGAGCTTCGAAGTGATTTTTTCAATCGCTTTAGGGTCTTGTTCTTCGTTCAGAAATTTTTTAAATTGTTCTTTCATGATTGATAAGTTGCTAAGTTACATGGTAACTGAGTTGCTAATTTTTTGGTCTTATGCTGCAAATGTAATGCCTAATTTTCTAATTCGATAATTTCATTCTGAATTTTCTTTGTCAAACTTTTGAAAACCAATTCATACGAATGATCGATCAATTCTTTAAGGAAAGCGGTTGGTAAACTTCCGTTGAGAGCGATAGTATTCCAGTGCACTTTGCTCATATGAAATCCGGGTTTGATTTCTTCATATTCGGCTCTTAGTTCCTGAGCACGTTCGGGATCACATTTTAAGTTAACCGAGGGTTCGTTTTTTTCCCATTGTGATAAGGAGGATAATGCGAACATTTTTCCGCCAACTTTAAAAACCAAAGTGTCCTCGTCAAAAGGGAAGTGCTCGCTGACTCCTTTTTTTGAAAGACAATATTCGTAGTACGTTTCCAGATTCATATTATTTTTTATTTACCAATTTCACCTAAATGTGTATACTTAAAACCTTTTTGATATTTCAAACCATAACCGAAAAAACGATCCATCGCAGCATGAGAGAACAAAATGATTCCGATAAGTTGGATGTATTCTATTTTTAAATAACAACCTAAGGTATAAATTATTATTGCAATTCCTTTATGGTGGAACAGGTTGTAGGATAAAGCACCAATTTTGGAATTAAATAGATAACCCGTCATAGAAAAATCAGGAGCCAGAATGAAGACTAAAAACCACCACCACTGATAGTTTAAAAGGCTAAATAAATAGATTCCGAGAATAAACATTCCCAGTTCTTCAAGTTTGAGTATTGTTTTCATGATATCTTCTTTTCCATCATTTTTTCGGGATGTTGTAAAGCACTAAAACCAAATTTCTCATATAAAAAGTGAGCATCAGTGGTGGCTAACCTCCAAATCTGAATTTTTTTGAGCTGTGGATCGTTCATCATGTGTTCTACCAAAATAGAGGAATATCCTTTGCCACGTTGTTCTTCGGTAATAAAAACATCCATTACATAGCCAAAAACAACATAATCAGTAATGACTCTTGCAAAACCAATTTGTTCATCATTAAGATAAATGCCAAAACAAACCGAAGCATCTATTGTTGTTTGGACCTCTTCGATAGTTCTTCCGGCAGCCCAGTAAATGTCTTTCAGGAAATTTTGGATAAATGGAACATCAAGTTTGCTTTTATCTGTTGAAACGGTTATCATTTTAGAGGATCGATTTTATATTTAAGACTTTAGCTTGTAAGATTTGAAATCTGAAATAATATTGGTTTGCTTGGACTTGCATCATTTTCAAACGAAGCAATTTGGAGATTTAGTATATAGGCTCCGTCTTCGATTTCATCCGAAACAAAAATCATTTCGGTAATGGTTGCGTTTAATCGCGCGTCGGAATTGAGATTGTGGGTGTCTTTTACATTCCAAAACGCTTTGTGTGCCAGTAATTTTCCCTCATCATGTTCTCTGTCAACACTTGGTAAATCAATCAATAAATGCTGAATTTCGCTTTCGCGGATGAAAATTGCCGCTTCTTCTGATAAATAGGGCGGATTGGTATTGGAATATTTCGTTGATTTTTTATCCTTTTGATTTGGAAGTGTTCTAATAATTAAAGCTTCAATTGTTTTGCTGGGTGAAGCCAAATCATTTGTCCCATTGAGCGAAGTTGGAGTATGAGTCCCATTGAGCGAAGTTGGAGTATGTGTCTCATTGAGCGAAGCCGAAATATTTGTCACATTGAGCGAAGCCGAAATGTGTTCTTTCGTAATTACTAAATCATCACCCATTTTTTCGGGCTCAACTGTAATCAGTTGGGCAGTAAAGAAAAATTGCTTTAAGCACTGATTGATACTGAAAAAGTCATTCGTAATATGTCCCAAACACTCCGTATGCGTTCCATGCCCGTGAGGGTTGAAGAAAATATTATTGAAATTAGTAGATGATTTTCCTTCAGAAACCTTCCCAATCCAATCACCAAAAACGACTGGTTCAATGACTGGTTTTTCGATGTACCAGGCAATCGGGTTTTCGTCAGTATTGGTTAACGGAATTGAAATATCAATGGGTTTTGATAAGTCGATTTCGAAGTTGTTGATTTTTGCTATCATGTTTGTTTAACCGCAAGGGGCGCTAAGGTTTACGCTAAGAACGCCAGAATTTTTTATTTAAAGATTGTTAACTACTCTCCTGATACCATTTTTTATTAAACAAACATTGAAATTGATTAATAAACCTAATTTGCAATTGGTTAGTTTTAAATAAGTTAATAATTGAGCAAAATGAACTTCATTTAAACAATCGACTGACTTTATCTCCAAAATTAATTTATTTTCTACTAAAATATCTAAACGATAACCAATATCTAATTTTACTTCTTCATAAATTAAAGGTAGGGCTTTTTGCTTTTCAATGGATAAGCCAAGTTTTTTTAATTCATAAAAAAGACATTCTTCATAAGCACTTTCTAAAAGTCCGGGTCCCAAAGCCTGATGAACTTTTAATGCACTGTTAAATACAATTCGCGATAATTCATTTTCTGACATGAGTTTTAATATTCTAAATTAAAACTCAAATGTAGTACAAAAAAATAAAAGTAATCCTATTCTTACAATTGATGAATTGCGCTCTTTGCGTAAACCTTAGCGAACCTTGCGGTTAACTTCTTATTCCAAATTTAAGTAAAAGAGATCACTTGCTATTCCATCCGTTAAAAATTTTCCTTTTAAAGTTGGTCTAAGAATATTGTTTTCAATTGAAAGCAAATCATCAGTTAAGAATTTTTGAGATTGTTTTAGTAAATAATTCAAATATTCCGATCCGAATTCGTTTTCAATTCTTTCCAGAGAAACGCCCCAAATGGTTCGTAGCCCTGTCATAATATATTCATTATAACGATCTGAAACAGTCAGAATTTCCGTTTCAATAGGAAGTTCATTATGCTGAATTGCCTTTAGATACAAAGCGTTATTAGCCACATTCCAGCCTCTTTTGTGGCCATCAAAACTATGAGCCGAAGGACCAATTCCAATGTATTTTTTGCCGAGCCAATAAGCGGAATTATTTTTGGAGAAGTAACCTTCCTTCCCAAAATTGGATAATTCGTAATGAACAAAACCATTTTTTTCAAGTGTGTCCACTAGAATCATAAAATGACTGGAAGCCGCTTCGTCTTGTGGTTCTGCAATTTTACCGGTGTCAATTAGTTTTTTTAAAGCCGTTTTGGGCTCTACCGTCAGGGCATAACTCGAAATGTGGGGAATCCCGAAGGACAACGCTGTTTCAATATTTTTTTTCCACATTTCGTCAGTCAGACCGGGAATTCCATAGATCAGATCGAGTGAAATGTTATCGAAATATTTGGTCGCTTCTTTCAAACAATTTATCGCTTCCACCGAATTATGAGCACGGTTCATCATCTTTAAATCTTCTTCATAAAAAGACTGAATTCCAATGCTTAAACGGTTTATAGGGCTTTTTGATAATTCTAAAATTCGCTCAGGAGATAAATCGTCGGGATTTGCTTCGAGTGTGATCTCCGGATTTTCTACAACATTGTAATGGTTGTAAATGGTCTCGATTAAAAAGTTGATCTCGTCATTACTCAAAACGGATGGGGTCCCGCCGCCAAAATAAATAGTTTCAATTTGATTGTCGCTTCGAGCGGAGTCCGTAAGGTTCAATTCATCTTTTCGCAGGATAATTTCTTTGGCTAAAGCCAAAACCATCTCGTCTTTCTTTTTCATTGAAGTCGAAAAATGAAAGTCGCAATAGTGGCAAGCCTGCTTGCAAAAAGGGATATGGATGTAGATGCCGCTCATGATTTTAGTCTCAGTTTTCAGTCCCGGTTTTCAGTCTCAGTATTTTTTAGTTGTAAACTGTGACTGCGACAGAAAACTATTTTTTAATTCGTTCTTCATTCTGTTTCACAAAAGCATCCCAACCCGAATAACTTTTACCGGCAATAACTTTACCGGAATTAAAATGATGACAAACGGCAGCCGCAAGACCATCTGTTGAGTCGAGGTTTTTGGGTAATTCTTTTAGGCCAAGAAGCTGCTGGAGCATTTTTGCGACCTGTTCTTTACTGGCATTTCCGTTTCCGGTAATCGCCATTTTGATCTTTTTAGGTTCGTACTCAGTGATGGGAATCCCTCTCGAGAGTCCCGCTGCCATTGCGACACCCTGTGCACGCCCTAATTTCAGCATCGATTGAACGTTTTTGCCGAAGAAAGGAGCCTCAATCGCTATTTCGTCAGGATGGTGCGTTTCTATAAGTTCGATAGTACGCTCAAATATGATTCTTAATTTTTGGTAATGATTGTCGTATTTGGATAATTGCAGTTCGTTAAGCTGCAGAAATTCCATTTTTTTATTAGTGACTTTAATTAATCCGAAACCCATAATGGTTGTTCCGGGGTCAATACCTAATATGATGCGTTCTTTTGTCAAGTTTTTTTGTTTCAGGTTTGATGTTTCACGTTCAAAGTTTATCAGTTTAGATGTCCCTTTGTTAGTATTACATTTTGTTCTTTATTCAGTATTTCTATTGATTGACAAATACTGTTGTATAAATTCCAAAACTTATCTTCGAAATCATCTTCTTGTTTTAATATATTTTCGGTTTCAGAATTATCTTCGTTATTTAAAATTGTACCATGACTTTCATAATAGGATGTCAAAAGAGTTCCGTTATCTGCTAAAACCCATCTGCAAGTGGCGATCCATGGATCAACGAAAAAATAATAAACTTTTGTGTTAAGCTCTTTCGAAAGAAATAAGGTCATTTGCTTTGTTTCTTCAAAATCCCAAACATTCCATATTAGATAACTCCATTCATTAATTTGGTCAAATAACATAAATGGTTTTGTGGTATTGTTTGAACTTTCATCAGATAAAAAAGACCAATCAAATTTTTCATCAAATTCTATAACTTCGGTATTTGATGCTTTTAAAACCTCTAATATGGAGCTTTTTGTTACATTTTCTATGCAAAAATGATGATTTACCAGTGAGCTAATTAAATTTCGTTTTTTATTTCCTGATTCTAACATTTCATTTTCCAATTTTCAAATTGCCACATTTTCAAATTGATTACTTTTGCGACATGATTTCAATTCCTCACAAAGCTAAGCAATTCCTTGTTCTTCTAATCAAACTTTTGATTGTAGGTGGTGCATTTTACTTTATTTATAATCAGTTGGCGCATAATGATCAATTGGACTGGCAAAAATTCATTGTGCTGTTTCGTAAAAATCAGTCTGTTTTAGGAATTGGGTTTATATTGCTTTTGAGTGTTTTGAACCGCTATTTCGAGATCCTGAAATGGCAAAATCTGGCTAAAGTAATTCATGAGATTTCTTTAGGAGAAGCCACAAAACAGGTATTGGCAGCTTTAACAGCCGGAATTTTTACGCCAAACGGAGTAGGAGAGTACGCCGGAAAAGCCTTGTATTATTCGAAATCAGACGCTAAAAAAGTAATTTTCTTAAACCTGATCTGCAACGGAATCCAGATGATCTTAACGGTAATTTTTGGGGTTTTTGGGTTATTGTATTTTAATGCCAAATATGAGATTATTACAACTCAAACGGTTGCTGTTTTGTTCGGGGGCTTTGTGTTGCTATTGGTTGTTTTGTTTTCCGTGAAGAAAATAAAAATTAAAGGATATTCGATCGAGAAATTAGTACATAAGATTAACGAAATCCCAAAATCAGTTCACCGTAAGAATATTGTTTTAGGAATTTTACGGTATTTGGTCTTTTCACATCAGTATTACTTTTTGTTCTTGGCTTTTGATGTTGATTTACCTTATTTTACTTTAATTGCTACCATTGCGGTAGTTTACTTCCTGGCTTCGTCACTGCCTACTTTTCAGTTTCTGGATTTTGCGGTAAAAGGAAGTGTTGCGATTTATTTCTTTGGAATTTTAGGGGTAAACGAGTGGATTGTAGTTTTTATCAGCACGCTGATGTGGTTTCTTAATGTGGTTTTACCGGTTGTTATAGGAGCTTATTATGTACTAAATTTTAAGACCAAAACAGCAGAATGATTTTGGTTTTGTCTATCATATTAGGTATTTATTTGATTGCCATTGGTTTGCTTATTTATGGATTTTTTAAAGTAAAAAAGTACCAAAATGCAGGTTTAAAACCTCAAACAAACTTTACGATTATAGTTCCGTTTCGGGATGAAGAAGAAAACTTACCTAATCTTTTGCGGTGTTTTTCGGAACTGAATTACCCTAATGATTTGTTTGAAGTTATTTTGGTAGATGATAATTCTAAGAAGAAATTTCAAGTTTCAAATTTCAAATTTCGCATTTCACAAATCGATAATGTCCGGGTTTCAAATTCTCCTAAAAAAGATGCTATCTCGACGGCCATGCAATTGGTGAAAACGGATTGGGTTGTTACTACAGATGCCGATTGCCTGGTGCCTGAGAATTGGTTGTTGACATTTGATAATTACATTCAGCAAAATAAGGTTTCGATGCTGGCAGGAGCTGTAACGTACGAATGCGAGAACTCTTTTTTGCACCATTTTCAGCAATTGGATTTAACGAGTCTGCAAGGTGCTACTATTGGAAGTTTTGGACTTCAAAGTGCTTTTATGTGCAACGGAGCCAATTTTGCGTATACTAAATCGCTGTTTCAAGATTTAAATGGATTTGAAGGGAATAGCAAAATTGCCAGTGGAGATGATGTGTTTTTACTGCAAAAAGCGGTTGGTTTATTTCCTGATGAAGTACATTATTTAAAGGCAACGGATGCAATTGTAAGCACAAAACCAACGGAGGACTGGAAGACCTTATTTTATCAAAGGGTTCGTTGGGCGGCCAAAACAAGTTCGTATCAAAGCAGCTTTGGAAAGCGATTAGGTCTTATTGTTTTCTTGGGAAACCTGAGTTTTGTAGTTGGGTTTTGTAGTGTTGTTTTTTCGATTTTGCCTTATTACTTCTTTGTTTTGTTGGCTTTTTCAAAATTCACAATCGATTATATTTTACTCTATGCTACGAACCGTTTTTTAGTGAAAGACAAAATAAAAAGTTTGTTCTTAAGTAATTTGTTATATCCTTTTTTCAGTTCGGCTGTGGCTTTGTACAGCTTGTTTGGCTCTTATGAATGGAAGGGAAGAAAGTTTACGAAATAAAATCTTCTACTACTAATAGGTAAAACAACTATTTTTTTTCTTTTGCCTTGAGAATGACAGGTAAGATAAATTGTGTTTTTACCGGAATTCCGCGTTTAAGTGCCGGATTTACTTTAGGGAAATCAACCAGGCGGGCATGTAGAATACTATCAATTTTAATAGTGTCGTAGGCAACAGAATCTTTAGGAAATTGAGGTTCGAATTTCATGGTTGAGTTTGGAAAAACGGTCACTTTCACTTCGATGGTGTCAAGTTCGGGATAGAGTATGGAAAGGGTGTCAATATCCAGTTTTTCCTGAATAAGTTGTGCCATTACCTCAAAAAAACATTGTTGACGCTGCTTTTTATCGTTAATTTTTTCGCAATTGGCAACAGATGGAAACTCATCAACTTCTTTCCAGTTAATCGATTTTAGTTCTTTTTGAAGTAATTCTTTTTCAGACGGGACCTTCTTCTCAAAATATTGACAAGAATGGAAAAATAGAATTACGAATAAAAGGAAAAGCTTCTTCAAGACTTTGATGTTGGATTGAATAAATAAATTAGAATATAAAAATACAATTATTTTTTTTGAGAAGCTTTGAATTGCAAATAATCTTCATAATTTTCCGACAGCCATTTTTCTTTGTTTTTTGCCGCAACTTCTTTTTCTTCAGGATATAAAGAAGCTAGTCGGTCAGAAAAAGCAGCAATACGAACGGTGTAATTGTAGTACTCCGTTTTGCTTAATACAATATTTGGATCATTTTTTCGATTAAAATATTCGAAGAATAAAGTATTAAAATCTTTCATCGAAAAGTTGAGCACTTTTTTCTTATTACTTTTATAAATGCTGTCTTGCAGAAGTCTGTCGTTTATTGAGAGAGTTTTAGTTTGGGCATGCAAATTGCTATTGATGACAAGGATCAGAAAACTACAGGAGATAAATTGCAAAAATTGACGCATTAACTTGTTCCTTTAGAAAGTTTGTAGATCAAATTTACAAAAAAAGATATGGATTTACTATTGTTGTTGCTGGGATTTATATGCATGATTGTTGGGATTTTTGGCAGTTTTCTGCCTGTATTACCCGGATTGTCGTCTTGCTGGGTGGGGCTGTTACTGCTGTACCTGACCAAAGCAGTTGAGAACAATTATTGGGTTTTAGGCATTACCCTTTTTCTAACGATTGTAATTACGATTCTTGATTATATCATCCCGGCAAAAGGGACTAAAAAATTTGGAGGGAGTTCGTATGGCGTGTGGGGAACTAACATTGGTTTAATTGTAGGTATTATTGCTCCTATTCCTTTTGGAGTTATTATTGGGCCTTTTGTAGGGGCTTTGGTTGGAGAGTTGATTTATGATTCGACCAATCATCAAAGAGCACTGAAAGCGGCAACAGGATCTGTTTTAGGCTTTTTGGCTTCGAGTTTTGTGAATTTTTTATGCTGCATTATTTTCCTGGGTATTTTTATTAGCATTGTCTGGCAAAATCGCTTATTACTGTTTTAAATCGCGTATTTATCCTTAAGCTTTTTCTTATTTTTTAATTTTTTATCAAAAAAATGTGATTTTTTTTTTGAGAGGATTTTTCTTTGTTTTGATAACGAATGGGTTATGTTTACTGGAGGTTGGGGATTTTTATGTTTAACAACTGTTTAGGCAATAATTCACCATTTAACTTATTTTTTGGAAATGTTAGAATATTTTATATTTTTATCCTGATAAACGATAAAAAGCCTCACTTCGTCGATTATTTTTAATGGATTTAAATAATTTCAAATAAGTTAAATATGACTCCTAACCTACAAATTGAACTTAGACGTTTTATTTCTTCTAATGTTGTTTCAAAGTTGAACAAGTTTTATTTTGAAAATGATGCACTTTTAATTAAAGGAATTGATGTTTCGATAGGTACGGTTTTAATGGGGTTGTACAACAGGGCGGAGGAGTCGGATTTTTACAAAGGAATTACTTCAATGATACAGGACGATTCCACTTTCTATCAGGAAGTCGATTTTACATCAGGACGTATTTTATCCGTTGACGATTGTTATCGATTAGAAGGGAATAGTTTGCTGAAAGAAATTTTTACCAATAAAAAAGGCAGGATTTCTGAAATGATTTCAAACGAAGTCGGAATCAAAAGTGAAACAGCCCGAGAGATTCTTAACTTTTCTGCTTTACTAGTCGTCTCTTATCTTAAGAATAATATCCAAATAGTAGAGAGTTTAAAATTGCTTTTAGAAGATCAAAAAAGAGATATTTTAAACAGTATTCCTCCCGGAATCAAAATTATCCTGGGTTTTTCCTGTTACGAAACAGTAGAAGAAAAAAACCAATCTATAGGAAGATCTATTTTTACTTTATTCGGTCATAACTTTTTCAGCTTCTAAAAAAAAATCCCGTCTTACAGCGTAAAACAGGATTTGTATTTAAATCAATTTGAGTAGTTTTTTATACGTTTTTCAAGTTGATAACTTCTTGGTCAGTTAAAAAACGCCAGTTACCTCTCGGTAAATTCTTTTTAGTTAAACCTGCAAACGATACACGGTCAATACGTAATACATCATAGTCAAAGTTTTCGAAAATAGCACGTACTACTTTTACATTCGAAGAACGTAATTTAAGACCTACTTCGCTTTTTGCTTCTTTTTCAATATAACTGATTTCTTCTACGAAAACACGGTGTCCGTCAAGAACTAAGCCTTTACTTATTTTTTCTAAATCTTCAAATTTCAAGTTTTTGTCTAAAGAAACCTGATAAATCTTAGATGATTTTTGATTTGGTAAAGTAAATTTACGAATCATGTCCGTGTCGTTAGTAAACAGCAATAAACCGGTTGTGTTTTTGTCCATTCTTCCAATCGGAGCAATTTTTGCCGTTGTAGAACCACGAACTAACTCTAAAACATTACGATATTCCTGACCTTCGTCAAGAGCAGTGGTAAAGTTTTTAGGTTTGTTTAATAAGATGTATTCTTTCTTTTCAGGAGTCAAAGTAACGCCGTCGAAATTTACAACATCATTTAATTTTACTAAATAACCCATTTCAGTTACCGGAACTCCATTTACTTTAACATTTCCGGACTGAATGTATATATCGGCATCACGACGAGAACAAACACCTGAATTTGAGATGTATTTGTTTAAACGAATTTCGTCTGAAGCTTTTTGTCTTTTTGGAGCCTGATTCTGTTTTTTAATTTTCTGCGCCTTTTCTTCTTCGGCAGCCTTCACAGCAGGTTTTACCTTTTTCGGCCCTTGAGCACGTTTTGCCATAGGAGGTTTTGGCTTGTTAGAGTTTGGTCTTGAGCTATTTGGTCTCGAACCGCCTCTTTTATTATTGCCTTCCTTATTGTTCATAAATTCTGTAATTTGTGCAAAGATAGTTTATTCTTGCTAAATAATCCTAAGTTCATTGTTCTTAGATTGATAGCTGTTGTTTTTTAGAGTTATAAGAGTGTTACAATTGTCTTTTTTTAAGCATTTTGAAAGTTACACTATGAAGATTTTACACGGTGAAAGCAAAGCAAAGGGCAAAAATGAGCTATTAAACCGTTAAGATTTTAGTAATAAATTTTTTCCATGCCATAAGACAGTTGGATTAATTAATACGATGCAAAATACTCCCGAAACAATCAGGAATTTTAAGACATTGTGTAATAGTAAAAATTGTTCCTTAGAGTTTGATTTCCATAAATAAATCAGGAAAAATAGCAATACGCCAAAACAGACATAAAAGTAAATGTCCATATAACCCACATCGTAAATGTTGATTAAAATGTAAACCGGAACCACTGTCAGGATCGTTAAAACTGTAATGATTTGTTTGGAAACCGTTTCGTTGTAAAGAATTGGGATTGTTCTGTAATTGTTAGCTAAATCACCTTTGAGATTTTCCAGATCTTTTATCATTTCCCGAATGAGCAACAATAAAAACAAGAAAATCGCGTGAGATGAAATAACCATGAAATGACTCATGTGATTCTCGATTTCTTCAAACGAAATTTTGTTGTAGAAATATAACAGGATAGCAAAGAATGGAACTACTGCCAGGAAGGCCGCACAGAGATTACCAACAATAGGGTATTTTTTTATTTTATGAGAGTAGAGCCAAATGAGGAAAATGTATGCCGAAAAGAATAGAAAAGCACGCCAGGATACAATCAGCGCCATTAAGGCCGCAATGAAGTTGAGTGTAAAATAAACGGATAGTTTTGTTTTTTGACTGACTAATCTGTCTAACATTGATTTGTTAGGTCTGTTGATTAAATCTTTTTGGCTGTCGTAGAAATTATTGATAATATAACCTGAAGCAATAGTGATTGCGGAAGCAAAAACGATTAAAAATAAATTGAAATCCAACAAAATATCCAGTGCTCTTTTTTCCGGTGCCAGTATAAAAATAGAGGATAAGTATTGAGCCAAAACAATAATCGGGATGTTATAGCCTCTCACTACGGAGAACAAACTAACAATTTTCATTACT
This sequence comes from Flavobacterium lipolyticum, assembly GCF_020905335.1. NCBI lineage: Bacteria > Pseudomonadati > Bacteroidota > Flavobacteriia > Flavobacteriales > Flavobacteriaceae > Flavobacterium > Flavobacterium lipolyticum. The sequence goes on from NZ_JAJJMN010000001.1 coordinate 2,286,533, forward strand.
AAAAGTTTGTGCTGTCTGCTTAACATTTTTTGAGTTTGGTTTCAGGTTTTAATTCTAGACTTGTTTTTAGGTTCTCCTTCTGCAAAACATAAATAGGCTCCCTGCGAATTTGAAGCATCAGGAGCCGAAAAGGAAAAGTTGTGATCCTGTTGCAGAGCAGATAAAGACAATGACAGCAGCTTCTTCAATAATCAATGCTGAAAACTTTACTTTCGTGTAGTGAACAGTGATTTTTTGAACAATATTAAATCCTTTTTCTAAAAGTATCGCTAATAAAATTAAAGGTGTTAAAAATAGAATTCCTCCTGAAAAAGTCGCTTTGATAATCTTTAAAATACGATTCATAAGTTTAAACTTTTAAGGTCTATTTAAAGAAAGCGAGTTTTAAAAGACAGGATTTAGAATTGATAAACGACTTCTAATTTATAATCTTTTAAAGATGCTTTGGCACGTTCCAAATCCTCGGTAAAGCCCAGAATATAACCGCCTCCTCCTGAACCGCAAAGTTTCAGATAGTAGTCGTTCGTATCAATTCCGTTTTGCCAGATCCCATGAAATTGTTCCGGAATCATTGGTTTGAAGTTGTTTAGAACGACTTTTGATAGCTTTTTAGTATTGGTAAACAACGATTTCATGTCACCATGTAAAAAGTTTTCTACACAAGCATCGGTATATTTTACAAACTGATTTTTAAGCATAGTACGGAAGCCTTTGTCTTTCAGGCTTTCCATGAAAATGTTAACCATCGGAGCGGTTTCGCCTACAATTCCTGAATCTAATAAAAATACAGCCCCTTTTCCATCAAAACTCTGAGTTGGAATTCCGGTTGCTTCAATGTTATCTTTCGAATTGATTAAAATAGGAATGCTTAAATAACTGTTTAAAGGATCTAAACCAGAGCTTTTTCCGTGGAAGAAACTTTCCATTTGAGCGAAAATATTCTTTAATTGTAATAGTTTTTCGCGAGTCAGATTTTCTAAAACGGTGATCTTATGAGTAGCATATTTGTCATAAATTGCAGCAACAAGTGCACCACTGCTTCCCACTCCGTATCCTTGTGGAATACTGGAATCGAAATACATTCCGGTTTCTACATCATTCTTTAAAGCCGTCAAATCAAAAGCAACCAAATCCGGCTGTTCTGTTTGTAAAGTTTCAAGATAAGCTGCAAAACGTTTTAAGCTTGCGTTGGATGCCATTGCTTCTGCCGAAGGTTCTTCGGTTTTTTTCAAAGCACCGTTGTAAAAATTATAAGGAATAGAAAGTCCTTTAGAGTCGCGGATGATTCCGTATTCTCCAAAGAGTAATATTTTTGAGTAAAATAAGGGTCCTTTCATAATTGAAAATGAATAATTAACAATTGATAATTATATGTTTTTAGAAGTTTTTAGGATACTCGTAAGTAATCTTAATAACTCACTGATTTTAGGTTTAATATTTTGAAATTCGATATCAGAAAGATATTTTGTTTCATACAGCAAATCTAACCAATATTCTGTTTCGTTTGCTTCTTTTAATGAAATAGACAACTTATGAATAAAATCTGCTTTACTTTGGGCATGTTCAGATTCTCTTACATTTGCACCAATCGATGTTCCTGCACGCAACATTTGTTTAGATAATACAAATTCTTTTTTCTCGCTTAGAGTTTTGTAAAGATTTACAATTTCAATTGCAAAAGCAAAGGACTTATCTTTTATAACGTTTTTCTTTTCCATAAAGTTACTAATTATTAATTGACAATTGTTAATTATCAATTAATAAAGCACCATCTCCAATTTCGTCGCAAATGTACTGACCATTCTGACAAAATACAACTAATTCGTCCTGAATAAATTGTAGCACTTTATCGCTAACGTTTTCGGGATAGAGAACATGAACATTTGCTCCGGCATCAAGTGTAAAGCAAACCGGAATCTGAGTCTCATTTCGGAACTTCCAGATGGCATTAATGATTTGCAAGGTGTTCGGTTTCATTAAAATATAGTAGGGCATAGAAGTCATCATCATGGCATGTAATGTCAATGCTTCACTTTCAACTACTTTTATAAATTCGTTCAGATTACCGCTTTCAAAAATGGTAATTAACTGATCCAGATTTTCATGTGCCTGAGCAAAACGTCTTTCGGCATAGGGATGATTGTGCATTAAATCATGTCCAACAGTACTGGAAACTTGTTTTTCACCTTTATCAACCAGTAAAATGGTATCCTGATAGTTGTTGAAATTTTCGTGAACGGTATAAGGGAATTCAACCCCATATAAATCCGAACTTCCTTTAATATTTGCCTGATTTCCCCAAGCTACCAGATTTCCTTTTACACTTCTGCAGGCACTTCCGGATCCCAAACGGGCTAAAAAAGAAGCTTTCTGGTAAAAATAGCCTTCTGTCATTTCAGGATTTAATACTTTCTCTAAACTCATAAAGTTCATTGCTAAAGCTGCCATTCCAGAAGCCGATGAAGCAATTCCTGAACTGTGTGGAAAGGTATTTTGAGTATCGATAGTAAAATGATACTCTTTCAGAAAAGGTAAATAGATTTCAATTCGTTCCAGAAACTTTTGAATTTTTGGTTTGAAGTCTTCTTTTGGTTTTCCTTCAAAAAGTAAATCAAACGAGAAATTACTTGCGGGAGAACTTTCTCTTTTCGAAAAAGCAAGCTTAGTAATCGTTTTACAATTTTTAAGGGTAAAACTTACTGAAGGATTTGCCGGAATCTGATTGTCTTTTTTCCCCCAGTATTTTACTAACGCAATATTGCTGGGTGCGCTCCATTCAAAATTTCCTTTTTCGATGGATGAAGTATAAGTATTAGGAATAAAATCAGCTGCTGTAAACATGAACTATAAAATTTTGGCAAAGATAGTTTTTAAAATATTGCGTCATATAAGTTCTGTTGGAAAATGTAAGTCAAGCACCAACTAATAACAAACTGAAGGGCAGTTATAGGATTTACGCCTTCTTTTTGATTATTTTTGGTGAAAAATCATAGTAAAATGAACAAGGCAGCCAAAATTGCAATTGCATTAGTTATTTGTTTAATGGTAGGGTATTCTGCAAGTATAGTGACAAGACCAAGTGTTGAAACATGGTATCCTACTCTTATAAAACCTCCTTTTAATCCGCCTAATTGGATTTTTATGCCGGTTTGGACACTGCTTTATATTTTGATGGCGGTTGCAGCAGGACTGGTTTGGGATAAAATAAAAGAGCAGAAAGAGACGGTGAAAATGGCCTTAGGTTTCTTCATAATTCAGCTGACGTTAAACGCGATCTGGTCTTACTTGTTCTTCGAATTAAAGAACCCAATGCTAGCCCTAATCGAAATTGTACTTTTATGGCTGATGATTTATGAAACGTATTTGAAATTCGTTAAAATCAATAAAATTGCCGGATATTTATTGATTCCGTATATGGTTTGGGTAGCATTTGCTGCAGTTTTAAATGCCAGTATCTGGTGGTTGAATTGATAGGTTATAGTTTCAGGTTACAAGCTTTTTTTGTTTCAAGTTAATTCTATGATAAATCTGCTTTATGAATAAATTTAAGCTCTCCCTAGTAGTTTTGTTTTTAATCTCATTTAAGTGTTTTGCCTGCTTGAATGGTGAAACGAAAACATTAAAAAACGGATATTTAATTTACATTGATTATAAAGGAATTGTTCCTCATGGTCATAATTTTGACGCAGGAGTTTCTTCCCAGTTGCTTTTTGAACTGGATAGTATTTATAAAAAGACAAAGGATATAGATTATTTGTCTGATAAAGGGTATGTTTTAATTGTTTTAAAAAAGTATGAGGAAGCATTAAAATTATATCTAAGTATTGAAAAGATTAAGCCAAATCGATATTCTACAGCATCGAATCTTGGAACGCTTTACGAATTAATGGGAGAAAATGAGAAAGCTTATGATTGGATTAAGAAGTCAATTCAGATTAATTCCGAATCTCATGAAGGATCAGAATGGATACATTTGAAAATATTAGAGACTAAGATTAAGAATTTAAACAATGTTTCGGGGGAATTTTTAATAGGTACAAGTTTTGGTACAGATGAAATCCCTAAAAGTAATTTGTCAAAATCTGAATTAGAGAGATTAAGTAAATCTATTTATTATCAGTTGAATGAACGAATAACCTTTCTAAAACCAAAGGACAGAATAATTTCGATCTTGCTTTTCGAATTGGCTAATATTGTCAAAATAATTGAGAAGAATAAAACAGCAATTGAAATATATGAACAAGCAAAAGAGTATGGATTAGATGATGAATTGATTAATAAAAGGCTGCAATATTGCTACAAATTCGAGATTGATTATTGTGAGGATCGAAATTTAAGACTTTATGATGCAAATCATGATTTAAGAGATAAAATGAATGGGATCGATAGAGATTATGTAAATCAAATCGAAATACTGTTAATTATTCTATCAATTGTTTTGGCAATTTTAATAATTGCTTTGGCCGTTTTTTATACTAAATGGAAGAGTTTAAGAGATTACATTTTTCTGAATGATTCAAAAACGGATGCTTAGTTCTGACTCTCCGTTTTTAGCTTTTTGAACATCTCATTTTTGGCATACATGAAATCCATTGTAATTAGAATGTTGCTGTTTTCCAAAAGGTTTTTAGATCTGGGATCAGCATCACAAAATTCAATAAACAGCTCTTTCTCTTCTGGTTTTAAGTTTAAATTTTTGATAAAAAAATCATCGGGAATTGATGCTGCTACGAGTTTTTTGAAATCAGTTTTCGGAGTTTTAGTTTTGACAGGTTTATCATCTTCTGTTTTAAATAAACTAACTAAATCTTTGCCAAGTCTTGCAAAATCAGTCCCGTTTGTAATAGTTCCGTTGTAAACACCAGTATATTTTTCTAAAGAGCCAGCATCTTTTGCCAATTTTATATCGTCTATATTTTGCTGAGAGGTTTTTACCCGGTCAAATTTGATATTGGTAATAACGACTTCGTTTAATTCTTCCGGTTTTATAATCATATTTACGGTGATGTTGTTCTGATCGATGTGTTCTTGGGTTATTTTTAGCCTGGTGAAAAAATAATCTTTGGAAAAAAACAGTAAACTATCCCGGCTTTTGACTAAAATTGAAAACTCTCCCAAATTATTGGTCCTCGTACTTGTTTGGCCTGTTTTGTTAATGACTTCTACTTTATTTAGCGGATTGTTATTGGACATCACTTTTCCATGAAGTACTTTTTCTGATTGTGAAACAGAGAGCTGATAGGTGAAAAAGGAAATGGTGGTAAGTAGTTTTACTTTCATTTGAGACGTTTTGTAATCTTTTTTAATTTTTAGGGTCTGTTTTCAGTTTCTGGAATTCGATATTTTTGATATATAGAAAATCCATTGTGGTCAGTATATTTGGATCTTGTAAAAGCATTTTAGATTTCGGATCAACATCGCAGAATTTAATGAAAATTTCTTTTTCTTCAGGTTTTAGCTTTAAATCGTTGGTAAAAAATCCGGGAGGACAGGAAGCAGCGACCAGTTTTTTAAAGCGCTCGTCATTTTCAATCTTTTTCTTTTTCTTAGTTGGAAGGGCTATATTGTAGTTAAGCGCATTTTTGATTCTTCCGTCATTAATATTCAGGTAGCGTTGAATTAAGTCATTGGCCTGTTTGTCGTTTTTGACTTGGTTTGCAGCTTCTACACTATAAGTGATTTTGGGAAGTTTGTTGTTTATGATAACAATATTATCTAATTCTTCGGTTATTGGGATCATGTTAATAATGATCATATTGCTTTCTATTTCTTTGGCAGTAAGCTTTATTCTTTTGAACAAAAAGTTTTTAGAGAAAAAAATAAGGCTGTCTTGGGCTTTTGCAAGTATGGAAAACTCTCCTAAATGATTTGTTGTTGTACTGGTTTGTGCAGTTTTATTGATTACTTCTATATTTTTAAGTAAGATTGTTTCGGATTGTACTTTTCCTTTTAGAAGTTTTTCAGTTTGAGAAATAGAAAGTTGATAAGTGAAAAAAGAAATTGTGGTAAGTAGTTTTACTTTCATTTAATGGTATTTAGTTGAAAGTAAAATTATTAGAATAGTCTTAACGAAAACTTAGTAAATATGTAAAATCTTGTTAATTGATTAATGGCAGTTTTCAGTCCCAGTCTCAGTTTGCAGTCTCAGTTTTCAGTTTTCAGTCTCAGATTAACTGTGACTGCAAACTGCGACTGTACACTATTTTAAATAGCATTCGCCAAAATAAACCCGCTTGTCCAGGCATTTTGAAAATTAAATCCTCCTGTAATGGCATCAATATTAACAATTTCGCCAGCAAAATAGAGGTTTTCATGTAGTTTGCTTTCCATGGTTTTGAAGTTGATTTCTTTTAAATCGATTCCACCTGCTGTAACAAATTCTTCTTTAAAAGTACTTTTTCCGTTGACCTGAAATGTTGCTTTCGTAAGTTGTGAAGCGAGCTGTTGCAATTGATTTTTAGACAAATCGGCCCATTTGGTTTCGGTGTCAATGCCTGAAGCCAGAACTAAACTTTCCCATAAACGATTTGGAAAATCGAAAGGAGATTTTTTCGAGACGGTTTTTTTGGCATGCTCCTGTTTTAGATCTTTTAGTATTTTTTCAGCATCTTCGGTGTCAACATCATTTAACCAATTAACGTAAATAGTAAACTGATAGTTTTTGTTGTGAAGAATTCTGGCGCCCCAGGCAGACAGTTTCAGAACCGCGGGACCGCTCATTCCCCAATGTGTGATTAACAAAGGTCCCGTCGACTCGAGTTTGGTATCTTTTACGGTTACAGTGACTTGTGCTGCAACTCCGGGTAATTCTTTGATTCTAGGGTCTTTGATGTTGAAAGTAAACAAGGAGGGAACCGGACTTACAATTGCATGTCCTTGTGTTTGCAGCATTTCCCAGATTTTAGGATTGCTTCCGGTAGCCATTACTAATTTTTCGGCAGCGAAATTTTCATTTTGGGTATCAATTTTCCAACAATCTTCTTTTTTAAAAATCGATTGTACGCTTTGCCCCGTGAGTACCTTTATGCCTAGTTTTTCGGTTGCTTTTAAGAAACAATCGATAATGGTTTGTGAGGAATTGGAAACAGGAAACATTCTGCCATCTTCTTCGATTTTAAGCTCAACACCATGTTTTTCGAACCATTCGATGGTATCTCCCGAACAAAACTGATGAAAAGGACCGCGAAGTTCTTTTTCGCCACGCGGATAAAATTTAACCAATTCATTGGGTTCAAAGCAGGCATGCGTTACGTTACATCTTCCCCCACCTGAAACACGAACTTTAGAAAGTACTTCTTTTCCTCGTTCTAAAATGGCAATTTTTAGTTTAGGATTTTTCTCTGCAATATTAATCGCTGTGAAAAAACCTGCAGCACCTCCGCCAACGATGATTATGTCGAAATTTTGAGTCATATTTTTTTATTTGTCACGAATTCGCGAATTATTTTTTTTAATCTCAAAGAATAAAAATTCGTGAATGCGTGGCTATTTTTTAACTTATATTTTATCCGGACAATCAGAGATTATTCCATCTACTTTATAACTTTTTACTTTTTGAATGTCTTCTTCCGTATTAACGGTCCAGGGCAGAACGAGAAATCCTTTTTGCTGTATTTTGCTTACATTTTCCGAAGTCAATAAATGAAAATCAGGATGGATGGCTTTTGCTTTTATGGTTTCGGCGAAAGCCAAAGCAGTATCAGGATCTTCTTCTGTTAAAACACCAATCGGAATTTTTTGATTTAAATTGGATGTTTCCTGTAGCATATTCCAATCGAAACTTGAAACAATAAAATGATTGTAGTTCCAGTTTTTTTCTGAGATATAATGTTCAATTAATGTGACAACTTTTTTGGGAGTTCCTAAACCTTTTAATTCGATATTGATCAGACATTTTTTGTCAACTAAATCAAAAACCTCATTTAAAGTAGGGATTTGATACTTCTCATCAATCAGAAACGATTTTAAATCACCTAAAGAAAAAGTATTAACAAAACCTTTTCCGTTAGTTGTTCTGTCTATCGTTTCATCGTGCATTACAATTATATGATCGTCAGCACTAAGGTGAACGTCAAGTTCAATTCCGTCTGAATTTAGGTCTAAGGCTTTCTGAAAAGCTTGTAAAGTATTTTCAGGTTCGTATGCTTTTGCACCTCTATGAGCTATTTTTAGCATTTTGTTCATTTCGTGAAGGTTCAGAGGTGCAAAGGTACAAAGGTGCAAAGGAAAAATAATAGCCACAGATTAAAGGATTAGAATGATTTTAAAAAATCTGGATAATCCTTTAATCTGTGGCTAAAAAACTTTGTGAATCTTTGCGGTAAATGCAGTATTTTTTCTAACCGCAAAGGGCGCAAAGTTTTGGGCAAGGTGGACAAGGAATTTACTAAAAATTAAATAGCCACGAATTCACGAATTTTTGTTCTCAAAGATTATCAAAAATAATTCGTGAATTCGTGGCAGAAAAACTTTGTTGCAATAAAATATCTATTCCAATTCTAAAACCAAAGCGGATTTTGGTTCCAAAGTAATTTCAGACGTTAAATTGAATGTTTTTCCTGTAATTACGTCTTTACCTGTTTTAAAAGTTTTGATGTTTTCTTTAAAGCGATTGGTTTTTATAGCTTGCTCTTTTGCATTGTTATTGAAAACAACCATTACCGTTTTAGCATCTGTATATCTGAAATACACATAGGTATTGTTTTCCGGAATGTAATGTGTCATCTTTCCAAAATGAACGGCTTCGTTTGATTTTCTCCAGTTGAATAATTTAGAGGTAAAATCAAAGTAAGCAGCCTGTTCAGCTGTTCTGCCTTCTTTGGTGAAAGCATTGTTTTTATCGCCAGCCCATCCACCCGGGAAATCCTGACGAATATCGGCGTCGCCTTTGCTTTTGTCACCGCCCATTCCAATTTCGGAACCGTAATAGACTTGTGGAATTCCACGTACGGTAGCCAATAAAGTCATTGTTAGTTTGTATTTTGCTAAATCATATTTAAAATTATGATTGATACGGTCTGTGTCATGATTTTCGGCAAAAACTAAAATATTATTGGTGTCTGGGTACAAATAATCCATTGCAAAATTGTTGTAGAATTTAATCAATCCATTATCCTTGCTTGGTTCATTTTCGTTGAAAGCCAGGCTAATCTGGCTTTGAAGCGTAAAATCCATCACACTTGGTAAATTGGAATTGTAATTTTCGATCGCTCCAATTTTACTGTCTTTTTGCCAATAAGCTAAGTTCGCCTGATTGTGCATCCATATTTCTCCAACGATATTGAAATTAGGATATTCGTTCGTCACTGCTTTTGCCCAATTGGCCATTGCGGTTTGATCAGAGTAATTGTAAGTGTCAACTCTTAATCCGTCAAGATTGGCATATTCAATCCACCAGATCGCATTTTGAGTCAGGTATTTGGCGACAAGAGGATTTCTTAAGTTCAGGTCGGGCATTGAAGGTACAAACCAGCCATCGATACATACTTCCTTATCTATTTTTGAAGCGTGAATATCGGTAATCACTTCACGTCTGTGGTGCGTTTGTGTAAAAGTTTCGAATTGATTGAACCAGGTTTTGGTTGGAATATCTTTCATCATCCAATGCGTAATCCCCCAGTGATTGGTCACATAATCCATTACCAGTTTCATGTTTCTTTTGTGCATTTCTGCAGATAAACGGGCGTAATCTTCATTAGTTCCGTAACGCGGATCTATTTTGTAAACGTCAGATTGTGCATAAGTATGGTACGAGTGCTGTTTGTCGTTGTCTTCGCAAAGGGGTGTGCTCCAGATAGTAGTTGCACCAAGAGACGAAATATAATCCAGGTTTTTAATGATTCCTTCGATGTCTCCGCCATGACGGCCACTTGGATCCTGACGGTTCCCTTTTTCGGTTAAAGCGGCATTGCTGTCGTTTTTTGGGTTTCCGTTGGCAAAACGATCCGGCATGATAAGATACATTACATCTGATGCATCGTAACTTTTTCGATCTGCCGAGTTGGTTCGTCTTTCTTTAAGGGTGTATTTTTGCGTAAAAGCGACTTTGTTTTTGGTTTTGAAGGAGAAAACCAATTCTGAAGCTTTTAGGTTTTGTGTATCGATGGTCACAAAAAGATAGTTCGGATTTTCTGTTTTTTCTACGCTTTTAATCACAGCATTGTTGGAAACAGAAGTTTCGTATTGTGAAATGTCTTTTCCGTAGAACATAATCTGCAATTCCGGATTTTTCATGCCGGCATACCAAAATGGAGGTTCTGTTTTTTGGATTTGTGCTTGCGCGGAAGCGGAAAACAACAAAATTATTAGAACTAATTTATATATGGGTGATGTTTTTTTGTTTTTCATAGTAATAGGTAGTTATTCTTAGTGTGAGTTCGAGCGATTTTCAGTATCCGCTCGATGAGACAATTCGTTCGACGAGACAACTAGCTCGATGTCACATCGAGCGGAGTCGAGATGAGACAATTCGCTCGAGGAGACAACTATCTCGATGTCACATCGAGCGGAGTCGAGATGAGACAATTCGTTCGAGGAGACAACTATCTCGATGTCACATCGAGCGGAGTCGATATGAGACAATTCGTTCGACGAGACAACTATCTCGATGTCACATCGAGCGGAGTCGAGATGAGACAATTCGTTCGATGTAACAAAAAGATGTTGATTAAAAAAAAAGACAAGTAATTCTGGGGGAAATCACTTGACTTTAAAAATTACTTCGTTTCGATAATGCTGATCGCATAACCGCCGCCAGGAGCAGACAACTGAGATAATTTTGATTTATTGGTCACCGCAATTTTCTTGATGGTGTAAGCTTGTGGGTTGGTTTTGTAATGCGCCTCTTTTGCATCAGCATAAATTGTTGCTGTGTATTTTTTTCCTTTTTCAAGAAAACTGAAATCAATGTTTGAGGTACGGGCAGTTTCTCCGTTTACGTTTCCAACGAACCAGTTATTGGTTCCTTTTGCTTTACGGGCAACCGTGATAAAATCACCCGGCTCAGCTTCGATATATTTACTTTCAGACCAGTCTACGGCCACATCTTTAATGAATTGAAAGGCATCCGGAAAACGGTTGTAGTTTTCAGGAGTATCAGCAGCCATTTGCAACGGGCTGTACATGGTAACGTATAATGCCAATTGGTTTGCCAGTGTACTGTTTACATGCGATTTGTTATCCGGATTCATTTTACTGATATCCATTTCGAAGATTCCCGGAGTGTAATCCATTGGGCCTCCAATCAAACGTGTAAATGGTAAAACGGTTACGTGGTTTGGTTTAGAACCTCCAAAAGCCTGGTATTCTGTTCCTCTTGCCGCTTCATTTCCAATTAAGTTCGGGTAGGTTCTGCAAATTCCGGTTGGACGAACGGCTTCGTGAGCATTCACCATAATTTTATAATCGGCTGCTTTTTCAATGGCATATTGGTAGTGGTTTACAATCCACTGGTCGTAATGGTTTTCACCACGAGGCAGGATGTCTCCAACATAACCGCTTTTTACAGCATCGTATCCGTTGTCTTTCATGAACTGGTAGGCCTTGTCCATATGGCGCTCGTAATTACGAACTGAACCTGACGTTTCATGGTGCATGATGATTTTCACTCCTTTTGATTTTGCGTATTGCTGTAAACCTTTTACGTCAAAATCAGGGTAAGGTGTTACAAAATCAAAAACATAATCTTTAGAGTGTCCAAACCAGTCTTCCCAGCCCTCGTTCCATCCTTCAACCAAAACAGCATCGAAGCCATTTGCAGCAGCAAAATCAATGTATTTTTTTACATTAGCATTATTCGCTCCGTGTGTTCCGTTTGGTTTTGCTTTTGAGAAATCAGAAACACCCAATTGTACGGTTGGAAAATCATTGGTGTACGACCAAGAACTTTTCCCTGTAATCATCTCCCACCAAACCCCAATATATTTTACAGGTTTAATCCAAGAAGTATCATCAATTTTTGACGGATCGTTTAAGTTTAAAGTCATTTTTGAAGCCAAGATTTCTCTCGCATCATCGCTTACCATAATCGTTCTCCAAGGTGAATGACTTGGTGCCTGCATGTATCCTTTGTTTCCTTTTGCATCCGGTGTTAACCACGATTGAAAAATCATGTTTTTATCATCTAAATTCAGGTGCATGCAAGAATAGTTAATCAAAGCGGCTTCATGTAAGTTAATGTAAATACCATCAGCTGTTTTTAGCATCAAAGAAGTCTGCACTCCTGTTGGAGAAAAAGATTTCTGTGATACGTTGGCAGTATATGCTTTTTGAGATAAACCTCTGATTTCAGATAATTTCGATTTGGTGTAATCGTATTCCTGAGTGTCATAATCTCCCGGAATCCAGAATGCAGTATGGTCGCCCGCCATTGCAAATTGGGTTCTTTCTTCCTTAATTACAAAATAGGTAAGGTTTTTTTGAGTCGGGAACTCATATCGAAATCCTAAACCGTCATCAAACAAACGGAAACGGATTACGATTTGTCTTTCTGTTCCTTTTTGATTTAAAGTTACAGCCAGTTCATTGTAATGGTTTCTGATCTGATCTACTTCTCCCCAAACCGGTTTCCAGTTTTCGTCAAAAGTGCTTGTTTTGGTATCAACAACTGTAAAATCATTCAGTAAAGATTTTTTATCATCTTTTAGTTCAAGACCTAATTTACTGGTTTTTACAACCTCTTTGTTTTTGTATTTCAGATTGTAAACTGGAGTTCCGTCGTTTTGAAGCAAAAACTCCATTACGAACTTTCCTTCGGGTGATTTTAATTGTTGTGCTTTTGCTATTGAACTGAAAGCAAACAGGATTAAACTTGCGAAAAATAAGTTTTTCATGTTGTTAAGTTTTTAAGTGTGTTGTATTAATTGGTTTGAAACAATTTTTCTGCGGTTACCGGATCTCCATTAACTACAAGGGTTAAATCCTGATCACCGTCTACCGTAAAAGTTGTTCCATTATGATTTACAGCTACTTTTAAAATTTGATTTCTGAAATTAATTTTAAAAGAATAACCGTTCCATTCTTTTGGGATTTTTGGCGAAAAATGAAGCTGATCGTTTTTCACACGCATTCCGCCAAAACCTTCCACGATACTCATCCATGTTCCGGCCATTGAGGTAATATGACAGCCTTCTTCAACTTCTTTGTTATAATCATCGAGATCCAAGCGGGAGGTTCTTAAATAGAAGGTATAGGCCATGTCCATTTTGTCTAAAACAGCAGCCTGAATAGAGTGAACACAAGGCGACAGCGAGCTTTCATGAACCGTAAAGGATTCGTAGAACTCAAAATTACGTTTTAATTCTTCTTTAGAAAAATGATCTTCGAAGAAATAAAAACACTGTAAAACATCGGCTTGTTTGATATATGGCGAGCGCAATACACGATCCCAGGACCACTTTTGATTAATAGGACGCTGAGAACGGTCTAAGTCTTTTACCGGAATTAATTCTTTGTCTAAGAATCCGTCTTGCTGCAAGTAGATGCCTAATTCTTCTGAAGTTGGGAAATACATGTTACCGGCGACTTTTTTCCATTCCAGAATTTCAGCAGAAGAAAGAGCTACTTTTTCCATAATTCTCTGATGATCTGCAGGATATTCGGCAGCCACTTTGTTAATTTGTTCTTCGGCATAATCAATACACCATTTTGCAATATAATTGGTGTAGAAATTATTGTTGATATTGTTTTCGTATTCGTTTGGACCTGTAACTCCCAGAATCACATATTGATTTTTGGCTTTAGAGAAAGAAGCTCTTTGGTGCCAAAAACGCGCAATTCCAATGAGTACTTCTAAACCTTTTTCAGGAATATAAGAGTAGTCTCCGGTAAAACGGTGGTAATTGTAAATGGCAAAAGCAATAGCTCCGTTTCTGTGGATTTCCTCGTGTGTGATTTCCCATTCGTTGTGACATTCTTCGCCATTCATGGTTACCATTGGATACAAAGCGGCACCGTTTTTAAAACCTAAATTGTCTTTGGCGTTTTCAATTGCTTTGTCCAATTGGTTGAAACGGTAGGTCAACAAATTGCGGGCAACCTGCTGATCTTTCGTGGCCATGTAAAACGGAATGCAATAAGCCTCAGTATCCCAATAGGTAGATCCGCCATATTTTTCTCCGGTGAAACCTTTTGGTCCGATATTCAAACGGCTGTCTTTCCCTAAGTAAGTCTGATTTAACTGAAAAATATTAAAACGGATTCCCTGTTGTGCTTTTACGTCTCCGTCAATGGTAATGTCTGACATTTCCCAGATTTTACTCCAGGCCTCAATTTGATTCTGAAGTAAAGTGTCATAACCAAGAGCAACGGCAGTTTTAATACATTTTTCGGCTGCAGTCAGTGTGTTTTCATGGTTCAAAGAAACGGTATAACCACCAATTTTTTGGATTGATGAGGTTTGTCCTTTTGCGATAATGGTACCGTAAGTAAACTGAATTTTATCGGCAGTTGAATCGATTGTTGACGGCGAAATGTTTACATTTTCTCCGTTGGCAAAAATCGTATTGTGCATAAAAGTGGTTACTTTAAAATGCGTTTTAAAAGTCTGCGCCGTTACAAAAGCTTCATTTGCTCCTTTTTTAACTTCAAGAGGTTCCCAGAATTTTTCGTCCCAGTTGGCATCTTCATTGGTAACTCCTGCATCGATATAAGGTTTGTAAACAATTTTGGCATCTTTGTTTAAAGGGGTGATCTCGTATTTGATGATTCCGGTTTCATCCAGATCTAAAGAAAGAAAACGACGAATGTTTACGGCAATTTCGGTTCCGTTTTTTAAAGTCGCTTCAAAAGAACGATTGTACCAGCCTTCTTTCATGTTCAATTCTCTGCGAAAATTTTTCACAGCAGTACAATGGTGCAAATCCAGGTTTTCTTCGTTGATCTGAATGTCAATTCCAATCCAGTTTGGAGCGTTTAATACTTTGGCGAAGTATTTAGGGTATCCGTTTTTCCACCAGCCTACTTTAGTTTTGTCCGGATAATAGATTCCGGCAATGTAGCTTCCCTGAAAAGTTTCACCCGAATAAGTTTCTTCAAAATTGGCGCGTTGTCCCATAGCACCGTTTCCGATGCTAAAAAGACTTTCTGATGATTTTACTCTCTCAGCGTCAAAGCCTTCTTCGATGATGGACCAATTGTCTGGTTTAATGTAATCTTGATTCATTTTTTTCTTAATTAGATAATTGGGCAATTAGATAATTAGATAAGATGTCAATTAGGGAATTAGATCTTTTTTTGACTGCAATATTTAATTTTTATACGTCTAATGGCCAATTAATTACTGTTTTAGTTTTTGATTGATGATTTTCTTAAATTCAATTGAAGGTCAATTAGATAATGTTGCTACTATTATCTAATTGACGAATTATCTTATTTCCGAATTAATGATTCGATAAAAGGAGTATCCATTGAGTTAAAATCCTCAAAGATATAGTGTGCTTCGTGCAGAATTGTTTTGGAACCGATTCCGATACTGGTCATTTTTCCAATATTGGCGGCCTGAACTCCGGCAACTGAATCTTCAAAAACAAAGGAGTTTTCAGGGCTAACCTGTAACAGTTGAGCCGCTTTTAGGAAAACTTCAGGGTCCGGTTTGGCATTGGTAACGTCGTTTCCGTCTACAATAACATCGAAGTACGAAAGTATTCCGGTTTTCTCCAGAATCGGGCGTGCATTTTTACTGGCAGAACCCAATGCAATTCCCTGATTTTGTTCTTTTAAGAATTGAAGAATATTAAAAACTCCGGGAAGAATTTCGCTCTCGTCCATGTCAACCAGATAAGATAAATAGTCTTCGTTTTTCTGAATGAGCCATTTGTCTATGTCTTCCTGAGAAGCGGGAACGTTCCCTAATTCAAGAATTATGTCTAGCGAACGCACGCGGCTTACTCCTTTAAGTAATTCGTTGTGTTCGTGTGTAAAGTTTATGTTTAACGCCTTTGCAATTTTCTGCCAGGCTAAAAAGTGGTATTTAGCGGTATCAACGATCACTCCATCAAGATCGAAGATGAATGCTTTTTTATTATTCATGAATTTCAATTTTAGTTCTGCTATTTACTCTAAGGGTAAGTAATCCGGCAAATATCATAGATACACCTCCAATAATTAAGGCGTAGATAGGTTCGTTGTGAAAGAATTGTTTGATGACAAATCCTAAGATTGTGGCAGCCACAATTTGTGGTATTACTACGAAGAAGTTGAAAACTCCCATATAATACCCCATTTTTGCTGCGGGTAAGGCTCCGGATAGCATGGCATAAGGCATTGACAGTATACTTGCCCACGCGATACCCACTCCCAACATTGGAAGAATGAGCATTTGTTTGTCGCCAATAAAATAAATCGAAATTAAACCAACACCTCCGGCACATAAGGCCAGTAAATGTGTTGCTCTAACGCCTACTTTTTTTGCAATAACCGGCAATAAAAAAGCAACTGCTGCCGCTACTCCGTTGTAAACTGTGAACAAAACTGAAACCCAGTCGGCGGCATCATTGTAAATTTTAGAAGTAGTGTCTGTAGTACCAAAAATATGTTGTGTAACGGCTTGTGTCGTATAAATCCACATCGAGAATAAGGCAAACCAGGAGAAGAACTGCACCCAGGCCAGTTTTTTCATCGTGACAGGCATGTTCAAAAGATCGGTCATGATGATCGTAAAACCATTGTGAACCTTTGAAGTTCTTAATTGTGAAGCAATCATGAATAAAATACCCATGAAAACCAAGCCAACAAACAGAATGTAAAGTTCTTTAGCCAAACTGTTCTCGAAAATTAAAAAGGAAACCAGAGCTCCAACTACCGCCAATACTAACCCTAAAAAGAATTGTCTTTTGATGTTACTTTCAGATTCTGTTTCCGGATTGAGGATAAGACCTTCTTTGTCTTTTTTGCTTTGAAGTTCAAAAGCATGAAGTTCCTCAGGAGTGTATTCAGTTGTTTTAAAAACAGTCCATAAAACAGAAAGCAGGAAAACAATTCCGCCAATATAAAAGGACCATTTAACAGAATCCGGTATAATTCCTTCCGGAGCCGTATTGCTTACGTCGAAAAAATTAGTAAAAAGATAGGGTAAAACCGAACCTACAACCGCACCGGTTCCGATAAAGAAACTTTGCATGGCAAAACCTAGAGTACGCTGCTTTTCAGGCAAATTATCTCCAACAAAAGCACGAAAAGGTTCCATTGAAACATTTATCGATGCGTCCATGATCCATAAAGTACCGGCAGCTATCCATAAAGTTGGAGAGTTGGGCATGATGAATAAGGCAACAGAAGACAAGATGGCCCCAATTAGAAAATAGGGACGGCGTCTGCCTAAACGAGTCCAGGTTCTATCGCTAAAATAACCAATTACGGGTTGGATAATTAATCCTGAAACCGGAGCCGCAATCCATAAAATTGGAATTTCGTCAATTTTGGCACCCAGAGTTTCAAAAATTCTTGAAGTATTTGCATTTTGCAGTGCAAAACCAAACTGTATTCCCAAGAAACCGAAACTCATGTTCCAAATTTCCCAGAAACTTAATTTACGCTTTTCCATTATCGTAATTAAAGAATTAATTAGACGATAAGCGCTTTGCTTATCAAAACTTACTTATTATTTTCGAAGTAAAAGTAAAAGCTTTGAGCAGGCGTAAAAGTATTAATTATTTTTTTAAATACACTAACAAAAAAGTCATAAATGTTGTTTGTGACTTTAGAAAATATTGATTTTTAGGTTTTTAGTCAGTAGATTCTCTTTTTATCAAATGGGTTTCAATAACTTCTGTGGTGTAATTTTCGTTTTCTTCGTCATCGTCCTCATGTTCCGCTTCGAGTCTTTCGATCAGCATTTTAGCGGCTTTATTTCCCATTTTTTCACCACTCTGGCTTACGGTTGTGATGCTTGGAGTAGAGTATTTAGAAATAATCCCGTCAGTAAAGGCGATTACAGCGATATCTTCGGGAACTTTGAGGCCCATTTTGCTTGCGGTTTTGATAATGGTTACCGCAAAAAGCTCATTTACGGCAAAAACAGCATCAAACGCGCGGTCATGTAAAAGCTGGCTGATAGTGATTTCACAGGTGTCAACATCTTCAATTTTGATGATTAAATCTTCATTAAAAGGCAATCCATTGTCGAGAAGTGCTTTTTCGTAACCGTCGGTTCTGAGTTTACCCACACTTACGTAATCAACGGTAGTGACCAGAGCGATTTTTTTGCGGCCGTTGTCAATCAGACTCTGAACGGCTTCATAAGCAGCTGCTTTGTCATCAATAATGACTTTATCGCACAAAATGTCATTGGTGACACGGTCGAACATGACCACCGGCATTCCCTGATTGATAACCTCGGTAATGTGGTGGAAATCACCTTTGTATTGTGTTTCTTTAGAGAGCGACATGATAAAACCATCGATACTTCCGTTGGCTAACATTTCCATATTCAGCACTTCTTTATCGAACGAATCGTCAGACAAACAGATTACAACACTGTAGCCATTTTCATTGGCTACCTGTTCAATTCCGTTGATCACGGTAGAGAAAAAATGATGTACAATTTCCGGAATGATAATACCAATACTTTTGGTTTTTCGATTTTTTAAACTAAGGGCAATATTGTTGGGCTTGTAGTTGTAAAACTTTGCAAATGCCTGCACTTTTGCGCGCGTTTCTTCTCCTATTTCCTGACTGTCTCTTAGTGACTTTGAGACCGTTGAAATAGAGACGTCAAGTTCCTTTGCGATCTGCTTTAGGGTTATTTTACGTTTCATAGTTGTTATTTGAAAAAAATCTAATTGTTAATAAAGGTATCTTATATTTCTATAATCGACAATTTTTGACTTAAAAGATTACAAAAAAAAGAAAGTTTTCAACACTACCACGTTTTCGTAAACCAATAAAAAAGGCAAGCGGTTGGTCATGTTAATTAATTCCTAATTTTGAAATTCGAAGTAAAATTAAAAACTTAACTAACAATCAAAAACTCAAACTAAATTTAAACAAAAAGTATGAAAACAATTTACAAAAAGTTGTTATTTTTATTCCTCTTGTTACCGTTTACTGTGTTAGCTCAAAGCACTTTAACCGGATCAGTTGTCGATTCGGCAACGGGACAGCCAATCCCGGGAGTAAATGTAAATGTACAGGGTGCTCCAGGTGGAGCATCAACAGATTTTGACGGTAAATTTCAGTTATCTAATGTAAAAAATGGGGACAAAATTTTGGTTTCATTTATCGGATACAAAACGTCAACTGTAACTTATAATGGTCAAAAAACACTAAACGTTTCTTTAGAGGAAGATACCAATCAGCTTAAAGAAGTTGTGGTACAAGTAGGTTACGGTACCGTTAAGAAAAAGGATGCCACAGGTTCTGTATCTCAAATCTCGGCCAAAGAATTTAACAAAGGAATTAACGTAACTCCGGAGAGTTTAATCGGTGGACGTATCGCGGGTGTGAATGTTGTTGGAGGTGGTGCTCCGGGAGCTAAAGCGGATATCAGAATCCGTGGAGGATCTTCTTTAAGTGCCTCTAATGATCCGTTAATTATCTTAGACGGACTTCCTTTAAGTAATGCTGTACCAAGCGGTGCGACAAGTATTTTGTCTACCATAGATCCTAATGATATTGAGTCTTTTACGGTTCTTAAAGATGCGTCAGCGGCCGCTATCTACGGTTCACGTGCTGCAAATGGTGTAATTGTTATTACTACCAAAAAAGGAACAAAAGGCGGAGTGAAGGTTAATTTTAGCTCTCAGGTTGGGGTTAATACTGTCGCAAATACAGTAGATGTTTTAAGTGCGGATCAATTTCGAGCTGTAGTAAATGCAAAGGGAACACCACAGCAAATAGCGACATTAGGAAAAGCAAATACAAACTGGCAGGATGAAATCTTTCATACGGCTTTAACGACGAATAATAATATCTCGGTAAGCGGCGCTTTGTTCGATAAATTACCTGTACGTTTATCTGTTGGAAATGTAGATAATCCAGGAATCTTAAGAAACACTTCTTTTGAAAGAACTACGACATCGATATCGTTAAATCCGGTATTGTTTGACAAGCACTTAAAAATTGATATTAGCGGTAATATTGCATTTGCTAAAAATCATTTTCAGGATGAAGGTGGAGTAATTGGAAGTGCATTAGCTTTTGATCCTACACAATCTGTGTATCAGGAAGGTTCTCGTTATGGAGGTTATTTCGAATGGTTGGAGGCAAATGGTAACGTGCCTTTATTACCAGCCAGAAATCCTGTAGCCAGATTAAATCAGGAGGATAAAAGAGCTACTTCTACCAGAAAATGGGGAAATATTAGTGTAGATTATAAGTTTCATTTCTTTGAAGACTTGAGAATTATTGCTGAAGCCGGTATTGATAAATTTAGCAGCAACGGATATAATCAACAAAGTACACAAAGTATTCTGGGATATCAGCCAAATGCTTTTAGCAACGGGAACTGGATAAACTTAGGAAATTACAACTCCTATACAGATGATCTTCAAAATAAAAATTTAAACACCTATTTAAACTATACTAAAACTTTAGGGAAGTTTAAAATTGACGCTACTGCGGGATATAACTACCAGTTATTCCAAAAAGAAAAATATGAGTCAGGGGAAGTTAGACAGCCAACACCAAGAGAGGATGTTGCTACAGATCCGAATGTTAATCTGCAATCCTATTTTGGACGTTTGACTTTAAATTATGACAGCCGTTATTTATTGACCTTAAATTATAGAAGAGACGGAACTTCTCGTTTCTCTAAAGAGAACAGATGGGGTAATTTTGGAGGAGCAGCTTTTGCATGGAATGTTGCGGAAGAATCATTCTTAAAGGGAAATAGTACACTTTCAAGTCTAAAATTAAGAGTTGGGTATGGTACTACCGGGCAGCAAGACATTACATCTGCTTATGACTTTTTACCAAGAGTAACTTTAGGAACGATTAATTCTCAATACATTTTCGGAAATACGGTTTATCCAACAGCAAGACCGGAAGGATATAATACAGGTATCAAATGGGAAGAATTGGCCGAAACAAACATTGGTGTTGATTTTGGATTCCTTAATGACAGAATTACAGGTTCGGTAAACTATTTTGATAAAAAATCAAGCGATTTGTTAGCGGATGTTTTAGTTCCTGACGGAGCAAATTTAAGAAATCAGGGATTTAATAATATTGGAAGTTTTGAAACAAAAGGGGTTGAGTTTAGTATTCAGTCGGATGTCGTAAAAAATGATAATTTAACCTGGAATGTTGCTTTTAATGCTACTTATCTTCATCAGAAAATTACAGATTTAGGAAGTACAGTGCCTGGTTTCACCGGATATATTGTAGGAGATAATATCGCAGGAGGTTCTGGAAATAAAATTTTGATAAATTCAGTAGGATATGCTCCAAATTCATTCTTTGTTTATGAGCAATTGTATGATGCTAACAAAAGACCAATTGAAGGAGCTTATGCAGATAGAAACGGAGATGGAAAAATTGATGACGGAGACCGTTACAAATACCATAAACCGTCAGCAGATTACACTTTCGGTCTTTTTTCAACTTTAAATTACAAAAAGTTTGATTTTGCAATGAACTGGAGAGCCAGTTTAGGAAATTACATTTATGACAACGTAAGTTCAGATAAAGGATATTTATTAGCAGGATTGAGAAGACAGTCTGATTTGGGTAATATTAGTTCTGATTATAATAAGACCGGATTCACAACAAATAATAATTATTTATCAAATTATTTTGTAAAAGATGCCTCGTTTATAAAATTAGACAATGTAACGTTAGGGTATACTTTGGATAAAGCCTTGTTGAAATCTGTTTCTATGAGGTTTTCAGCAGGAGTACAGAATGTTTTTGTACTTACGAAATACGATGGTTTAGATCCTGAGAAATTCAACGGAATTGATAACAATGTGTATCCAAGAGCCCGTACTTTTATATTTGGTGTAAATGCTAATTTTTAAAAGAAAACTGATAAGTAAAATTTAAAAAACAAACAAAATGAAAATATCATTTAAATATATATCTTATTTTTTCCTATTTATTTTAGGATTAAATATGACGCTTACTTCGTGTACGGACGATTTAAACGTGACACCCAAGGATGATGATGAATTTCTTTCTGAAGCTTTCTACAAAGATCCGGCTTCATACAAACAGGTATTGGCGAAATTATATGCCGGATTGTATGTAGGAGGAAATGATGGTGATGGTGATGCAAACATACCGGGAAGAAATCCTGATATAGCAGGACTTGGTGGTGATTTTAGCAGTTATTTAAGGCTGCTTTTTGTAACACAGGAATTCCCTACTGATGAGGCAATTATCGCGTGGGCAGATGGTAATTTACCAAGCTTAAATGGACAGACCTGGTCGGCAGATAATGAGTTCTTGTACGGAACTTTCTCCAGAGCATTTTATCACATTAGTGTGGCCAATGAGTTTTTAAGACAAACTACAGATGATAAATTGACTGCCAGAGGAGTTGATGCTAATTTAAAAGCTCAAATAGCTGCATTTAGAGCAGAGACTCGTTTCTTAAGAGCTTTTTCATATTACAATCTAATGGACTTGTTCGGAAATGTGCCAATCACGACAGAGAATGACCCTGTAGGATTCTTTTATCCGGTACAAAAATCTAGAGCTGAAGTTTTTGCTTTTATCGAATCAGAGTTAAAAGATATCGATGCCAGTTTGGTAGCTTCTAAACAAAACGAATATGGAAGAGTAGATAAAACGGCAGCTAAGTTTTTATTAGCGCAAATTTATCTGAATTCAAAAGTTTATACAGGAACAGATAGAAATAATGAAGCAGCAACTGTATGTAAAGATATTATTGATAACTCACAATATACTTTTGCTAACATACCGTACAAAAATTTATTTGCTGCAGATAACAATAGAAACGGAGCTCAAAACGAATTTATTTTCCCTGTTGTAAGTGACGGGAATGCGATTAGAGCTACTGGTGGCGGAATGAGTTTTATACTTCATGCTTCTATAGGTGGTAATATGGATGCGGCTGCTCAGGGAATGAATGGTGGCTGGGCAGGAATTAGGACTCGTAGAGAATTTGTTGGTCTTTTTCCTGATGCAACTGCAACAGCTGATAAAAGAGGGACTTTTTATACTAAAGGACAAAATTTAGATATTGCCAGAGTTGACATTTTTACCGAAGGATATGCGGTTACTAAATATACAAACGTAAATTCTGACGGAACTGCAGCACAAAGAAATGATATTCCGGATACGGACTTTCCAATGTATAGATTATCGGACGTCTATTTAATGTATGCCGAAGCTACTGTAAGAGGAGCAAGTGCAGGTAACATCGGTACGGCTGTAGGATATGTGAATAAAATTAGAACCAGAGCAGGTGCCACAACAATTACGGCTCCTGATTTGACACTGGATTTTATCTTAAATGAAAGAGGAAGAGAGTTGTTTTGGGAATGTCACAGGAGAACCGATTTGATTCGTTTTGGAAAATTCACAGGAGGATCTAAAATTTGGCAGTGGAAAGGCGGAGTTATGAACGGAAGTGCTACAGATCCTTCCAGAGATTTAATGCCAATTCCTTTAAAAACGATTCAGGCAAATCCAACTTTAAAACAAAACCCAGGATACTAATTAACTATATAAAATTATAATCAAATGAAAAATATATATAAAATTTTAATCGCATTCGTTGGTGTATTAGCGGTATCGTGTAACGCAGATGATGTACAGGACAGACCTGTAATTGAAGCGGCAACTGCACCGGTTTTATTAACTCCAAAATCAGATTTTAGTATTGTGCTTCAGAATACAAATGCAGCAAATGCAGCAACAACATTTGTATGGGACGATGCTCAGTATAATGGAACTAAGACTGTTGTTACTTATAGTTTGGAAATGGCTGCTGCAGGAACTAACTTTAAAACTCCTACAGTAGTGGCTACGACAACCGATAAATTTAAAAGTTTTACGGTTGCAGACCTTAATACAGCTTGTTTAAATGCTGGTTTTGCTCCGTTTAAGGCAGCTCAGATTGATGTACGTGTTAAATCTTCTGTGGGAACAACAGGTTCAGTAAGTCAGGTTTCAAATTCCTATACAATTACAGCGACTCCTTATCCGGCTTGGCCAAATTGGGGGATTATTGGTTCTGCAACTCCTAACGGATGGAGTGACCCTGATACCAATTTAGATTATGATTTAAGTACTAAAAAATATTCTTATGTTGGACCATTAACAGTAGGTGAAATCAAATTTAGACTAGATGATTCATGGGGTACTAATTATGGAGATGATGGTAATGATTTGACATTAGATGCCGGAGGTGCTAATATTCCAATTACAGTAGCCGGAAATTATACTATTGTTATCGATTTTACTGCAAAAACTTATACTATCAAAAAGAACTAAGTTTTTTTATTATAACGGGGCTATCTACAATAAGATAGCCCTTTTTTAGTCAAGCTAACTAACCAATCAACCACATTATGAAAAAAACTTTACTATGGATCACATTTTTGTGGTCTGTGGCTGCTTTTGCCCAAATGCAAACAGTAAGCCACTCTGTAAGTCCGTCAACTTTTGAAGAGACTACATCCATTACCATCACCATTAACGGTACAAGTGTTGATGAAGGCAGCTGGGGAATTACCGACCATTCCTTGTACATGTGGGCCTGGGCTTTTGATACCAACGATACTACTCAGAAGGGAAGTCCGGACAATGGTTCCTGGGATGCTTCAAGCGAAGCGAGTAAGTTTACCTATAATCCGGGTACAGATACGTATACCAAAACCATTACACCAACAGTTTATTATAACACCACAGGGATTGGAAGAATTGGGTTTTTAATAAAAACCAAAAATGGAAATGGCGATAAAAAATCGCAGGATATTTTAGTAGAAGTAGGCAGCTTTCAGGTCACTTTGACTTCGCCTATAGAAAACAGTGCATCAATTATAACAGCAGGAGCTAATTTTGATATTGCAGTTACCAATACAAACGGTGCAGCAAGTTATTCCTTAAAGGCAAACGGAACGGTGATTAATACCAACCCAAGTACCGCAACTTATTCCTATTCTCATATTGGGATTACCAACAATCAGAGTTACGAATTGAGTATCACTCAGGCCGGAACCACGATAGTAAAAAAGTTTTCGGTTGTGGTAAATCCGAATACGGTTTTAGAAGCAATGCCAGCGGGCTTGACAGAGGGAATAAACTACAATCAGACCGATGTCACAAAAGCTACTTTGGTTTTGGATGCGCCTTTAAAAGACTTTGTATACGTTGCAGGAAGCTTCAATAACTGGCTGCCAACTTTGGCTTATGCTATGAAAAAAGACCCTGCTTCGGGCAAATTTTGGCTGGAATTAACGGGATTGGTTTCAGGTGCCAATAATACCTATCAATATTGGGTGGTAGATACTACGCCACTGGCGAATTCTCCATCTTTGGTAAAAACGGCCGATCCGTATTCCACTTTAGTGTTATCACCTTTCGATGATTCTTCTATTCCTGCAACTTCTTATCCCAACATGCCTGTTTATCCGGCAGGACAGAACTTTGAGGTTACCGTTCTAAAAACCGGACAAACACCCTACAATTGGCAGGTATCCAATTTCGTAAAACCCGAAAAAGAAAAGTTAGTAGTTTACGAAGTTTTGGTTCGTGATTTTGATGCAGCCAGAAACTATCAAAGTCTGATAGATCGGATCGATTATTTCAAAAACCTTAAAATTAACGCCATCGAATTAATGCCGGTAATGGAGTTTGAAGGCAATGAAAGCTGGGGATATAATACCTCGTTTCACATGGCTTTGGATAAATTTTACGGGACTTCGGATAAATTAAAAGAGTTTATTGATTTATGTCATCAAAACGGAATTGCAGTAATTCTGGATGTTGCTCTAAATCATGCTTTCGGAAGAAATCCTATGGTGAGAATGTGGATGAATGATCCGGATGGTGACGGTTTTGGCTCACCAACTGCCGAGAATCCCTATTTTAATACAGTGGCTAAACATGCGTACAATGTGGGGGAAGATTTTAACCACCAGTTGCCAAAAACGCAGAACTATGTTGATCGTGTTATCAAACAATGGATTGAAGAATATAAAATTGACGGTTTCCGTTGGGATTTAACCAAAGGTTTTACGCAAAATTGTACGGCTTCTGATGGAGCATGTACGGATGCCTATCAACAGGACAGAGTAGACGTATTAAAAAAGTATGCTGATTATTCATGGAGTTTGGATCCTACACATTATACAATTTTCGAACACCTGGGCTCAGATACTGAGGAAAAAGAATGGGCTAATTACAGAATTGCTGAGACACCGTCTAAAGGAGTAATGATGTGGGGGAAAATGACAGGACCTTACAACCAATTGTCAATGGGGTACGCAAGCGAGAGTAATATTTCAAGGATGTCAAGCGGGAATCATGGTTTTACCGCAAACCGATTAATGGGATATGCTGAAAGTCACGATGAAGAACGTTTGATGTATAAAAACATACAATATGGAAATTCAGGAGTAGGGTATAATGTAAAAACGTTAAACACTGCATTGTCCAGAATGTCGGCAATTGGGGCTGTTTCATTATTAGTTCCGGGACCAAAAATGATCTGGCATTTTGGAGAATTAGGATGGGAGAATTCTATTTTTACCTGTAATGATAATTCAGTCAATACTGATTTTGATGCCACTGGAGGCGATTGTAAACTCGATACAAAACCACAGCCTCAATGGGTTAGTAATTGGCTGGGTAATTCGGCACGCAGTAAAATTTACAACGACTGGGCAAAGATGATTACCTTGAAAATAAAAGAGCCTGTGTTTTTGGGAACTACTGTAATTGCAAATACAAATTCATTATCAGTGAACATTAAAATGACCAATCCGGCCTTGTCTTCAACCCAGTTAAAGGATGTTTTAATAGTGGCAAATTTTGATGTTACAGCACAAAATGTTCCAACAGGTTTTCAATATACGGGTACCTGGTATAATTTGATGGACAATACTACTATTAATGTTACTGACGTAAATGCTCCCTTAAATCTTCCTGCCGGAGAGTATAGAATTTATGGTAACAAAGTAGCAAATTTAGCCATTACGGATTTTGAAAAAGGAAGTGCAGTTCATCTGTATCCGAACCCGGTTACAGATTATTTTACTTTAAATGTACCAGTGTCAAAAGTTCAGGTATATGCAGTTTCCGGTCAATTAGTGAAAAGCTTTAATGCGAAAGGAAATAGGGATTCTCAGTATGCTGTAAACGATTTGAAAACAGGTTTATACCTTGTGAAAGCAGTTGATGAGAATGGGCATACTCAGGTAATGAAGTTTATTAAAAAATAATTTATCGAAATAAATAGAAAAATAGAACTGACAGGTAAAAGATTTTTGGTTTTGTTAGTGGCGAGAAAGGACTGTCTATTTTTAGACAGTCCTTTCGTTTTTTATGATCTTTTTATTTTAGTATTGTATTCTCCTGCTACAGCAAAATAGCCAAAAGTGCCTAACCCCAAAACAATTAATGGAGTGAGAATGAAAAGAATAATGATTCCGAATACAAGATCGTCTTGTTTGTCTGAAAGCAGTTTAGGTAAGCCAAATTCGAAAATGCAAAAATAAGTCGATGCGATTGCCAGTATAATCCACAGTACACCTAAAGCTTGTTTGATTGAATTCATAAATAGTATATTAAAGGTGATTTGTTTGATTTTTATTGTCGATGTAAACCATTCCAATTACAAAACAAACCGAGGCTATAATAATTGGGTACCAAAGTCCGTCAAGATAAAAATCATCTTTTCCGGCAGCTTTAGCATGAGTTACAAAATAAGTTGAAATTGCCGGGAGTAGTCCGCCAAAAATTCCGTTCCCTACATGATAGGGAAGTGACATCGAAGTATATCTGATTTTAGTTGGAAACAGTTCCACTAAAAACGCTGCAATTGGGCCATAAACCATGGTAACAAATAAAACCTGAATGAAAACTAAGAAAATTAAAGTCCATTCATCATTAGAATTGATATTGATAACAACACTGCTTTGAGATTCTTTTTGATCGGCAAAGTTTGTTTTCTTCTCTGTATACGTAGTTCCGTCAGTATAGGTTTTTGAAATCGTGGTAATGGTTTGATTTTCTTTAAAAACAGCTGTATTTGTAGTTGTTTTCTCCACTATTTCAGTCTTGTGTTTTAGGTCGGTTGTGTTGTACATCTTTTTGTAAATAGGTCTGTAAAACAAAATAGCAAGTAGCATTCCTCCCATCATAATATGTTTTCGTCCTATTTTATCACTCAGCCACCCGAAAAAAATAAAAAACGGTGTTCCGAATAACAATGCAATTCCCAGTAATTCATCTACTTGTGATGAATTAATATTCATTACCGTTTTCATAAAACTCATGGCATAAAATTGCCCCGTGTACCAAACCACGCCTTGCCCCATAGTGGCGCCGAACAATGCGAGTAAAACAAATTTCAGGTTATATCGATTCCCGAAACTTTCTTTTAAAGGATTGGTGCTAGTTGTTCCTTCTTTTTTAGCTTTGGCAAATACAGGAGATTCATCCATGTTTTTACGAATCAAATAGGAGATTCCGATCATCACAATAGAGACCCAAAACGGAACACGCCATCCCCAGGAATCAAAATCTTCGGGCGAAAGAATGTTTTTTGTGGCTAATATGACCATCAAAGAAATAAATAAGCCAACTGTTGCGGTAGTCTGAATCCACGAAGTCCAATAACCCTTTTGTCTCGCAGGAGCGTGTTCTGCCACATAAGTAGCAGCTCCTCCATATTCGCCTCCAAGAGCAAGTCCCTGAAGTAAGCGAAGAATTAAAACCAATAAAGGAGCTAAAAAACCAATTGTTTCATAACTCGGAATACAGCCAATTAAAAAAGTAGAGCCTCCCATTAATAGTAGCGTCGCCATAAAAGTGTATTTGCGGCCAATGATATCACCAAGTCTTCCGAAAAACAATGCTCCAAATGGCCGTACTACAAATCCGGCAGCAAAAGTGGCTAAAGTCGATAAGAATGCGGCAGTAGGATTGTCACTGGGGAAGAATTTGGTTGAGATGACCACCGCTAAACTACCGAAAATATAAAAATCATACCATTCAATCATGGTTCCCATTGACGATGCCGAAATTACTTTCCAGATGCCCTTTGTAGCGGTATTGCTCATAAGCTGACTTTGTGTACTTGATGGTGAATAAAAGTATAAAGTGTTATTTCGCGAATATATAAGATATTTTTTTATTTATTTAATGATTTTTTAACAAAAAAATAATATTTGATAATTGTTTGTTTCTAAGGTAAAATAGTTATGAATCAAGAACAAAATTTGGGAAGAAAAGGGTTGAATGTCCGAAAAACGACAGCATCGTACACAGCACTATGAACTGGATTAAGGCACAGAATTACCCTGAAAGGGCAAAAATGAATCATAAGCGATAGTATTATCTTTTGGTAAATAACACCTAAATTCCGTGTCATCCGTGCCGTTTTTAACCGTAATGTGAATGAAGGATTATGCAAGGAACGAAAATTCTAATAGGAAAGAAAAAGGGATCAAGAACAAAACCTGGGGAGGAATGTCAAAATAAAATTAGAAATTTGTAATCTAAGAATTAGATATGACACCTATAGAGCTTTTAAAATTTATGCTTCCTGATTTTTTAATAGAATACTTTGAAGTAGTTTCTACCACTAACACAGAAGAAGTATTGCATCTGTATTTTGAAGAAAAAATAAAACCTCCACAAGAGTTTAATTCTTTTGAATTGATTTCTAAGGGGTTTCTTGATGAGATTACTATTCAGGATTTTCCATTAAGAGGTAAATTTGTGTATTTACACATCAAAAGACGCCGTTGGACTAATAAAACCAATGGAGAAATCATCAAAAGAGATTGGACTTTAGTTGCTAAAGGAACTCGCATGACTCAGGAGTTTGCGACTTTTTTAAAAGAAATTAATAGATAAGAGTGCTACAGATTGTCATACTATTGGAGGCTTTTTCGGAGTTAACGGAAAGAGACTCCAAAGACAATACAAAAAACATTTAAGCTCGTTTAATACATGGGCTCCACGCGAACATGCGCACCAATGGATGATTTACCCTGAAAACATGGGCACTCATTTATCCATTGACGAGGTGGCTTTGTCTCAGGGGGAACTTTATACTATCCTGACCAACAAGAAATTCAAAGGCAAAAAAGGTTGCCTGGTAGCTATTGTTGCCGGAACTAAAGCAGATCAGGTTATAGAACACATCAGAAAGATTGATTACAAGAAAAGATCTTTTGTCAAAGAGATAACGCTCGATATGGCTAATTCCATGAAGCTAATCTCTAAGAAATGTTTTCCTAAAGCCATACAGGTTACAGATCGGTTCCATGTTCAAAAATTAGCACTCGAAGCAGTACAAGAGATTAGAATCAAACATCGCTGGGAAGCTATGGACTTTGAGAATCAATCGATACTACAAGCCAAATTAGAAAACAAAACATACATTCCCCAGCTTTTACCTAACGGAGATTCTGTTAAACAGTTATTAGCCAGAAGTAGGTATCTACTTTATAAGTCTCGCGAAAAATGGACTCGGAGCCAAGAAGAAAGAGCACAAATGGTATTTGAACTATATCCTGACATTAAAACAGCTTACAATTTAAACCAACAGCTTCGAGGAATTTACAATAACTACAATGACAAACATATTGCCATGACCAAACTGGCACATTGGTATAGAAATGTAGAAGAATCAGGTTTTAAAAACTTTAATATTCTACTCAATACCATAACTATTAATTATCAGTCAATCTTAAACTATTTTGATAATAGAAGCACAAATGCTTCGGCAGAATCTTTCAATGCTAAAATAAAAGCTTTTAGAAGTCAATTTAGAGGAGTGAGCAATATAGATTTTTTCTTGTTCAGATTATCTAATCTTTTTGCTTAATCCCCAACTTTTGAACCTGATCCAGAAAAAGTTTGTGTTAGAATGTTTAATTGCGAAGGAAAAATGGTAAAAACAAAAAACCCACTCGGTGGAGTGGGTTTTGGTGGTACCTCCAGGGATCGAACCAGGGACACATGGATTTTCAGTCCATTGCTCTACCATCTGAGCTAAGGTACCGTGCTGTGCGCATTGCGGGTGCAAAGATAGAATCATTTTTCGTTTATCCAAAACATTTTTTTAAAAAAATCAATTCGTATCTTCGCCTTGCTAAAAAAACAAACATGATTTTAACGGTTGATGTTGGGAATACCCGAATTAAAGCTGCTGTATTTGAGGGTGGTACTGTTCTTGAAATTTTTACTTTTGAGAAAAATGAGCTCGAAAAAAAAATAAAAAAAATTTTAGAAAAATTTCAGAAATGCTCCGATTTGGTTGTTGCATCGGTTGGAAATGTCGAAAAACAATCTTTCCTGACTTTCGAAAAGGATCTAAAAGTTCATTTTTTAACCCATGAGGATATTTTTCCTTTCACCAATAAATATGCAACTCCAAAAACATTAGGAATAGACCGAATGGTTTTGGCGGCCGGAGCAACTTTGAAATTTCCCAGACAAAACAGACTGGTAATTGATGCCGGAACTTGTATAACCTACGATTTCATCGACGAAAATGATAACTATTTAGGGGGAGCTATTTCTCCGGGACTAAGACTGCGTTACGAATCTTTGCACAATTTTACAGCCAGGCTGCCGTTACTCACTTTAGAGTCTCCGGAGGCATATATTGGAGATTCCACAAAACAGGCGATTCACTCTGGAGTGGTCAATGGATTCGTCTATGAGATTGATGGTTTTATCGATGAATATCGGGCAAACTTTTCAAATTTTATAATAATTTTAACGGGAGGTGATGCAGATTTTTTGGCTAAACGATTAAAAAATACCATATTTGCCAATTCAAATTTCCTTTTGGAGAGTTTGAACCAAACATTTCAATATAAAATCGACAATGATTAAAAAAATTATAGTAAGCGCTTGTTTGCTTATCTCGTTCGTTTCATTCGCTCAACAGGGTACTGCATCGCCTTATTCTTTCTTCGGAATTGGAGATACAAGATTTAAAGGAACCCTTGAAAACAGATCGATGTCAGGAGTTGCGGTGGAGCAGGATAGTATTCACCTGAATATTGAAAATCCTGCAAGTTATGCGAGTTTAAAGTTTACAACTTTTACAGTTGGGGGATCTTTTGGTACAACTAATCTGAAAACCGGCGAAAAATCTGAAAAGGCACAAAGAGCTACTTTTGATTATTTGGCATTAGGAATTCCAATGGGAAAATTTGGAGCAGCGTTTGGTTTAGTTCCGTTGAGTTCTGTTGGATATAAAATTCAAAATGACCTTACAGATACAGAAGGAGCTACAAGTACACAGCTTCAGGGAAAAGGTGGAGTTAATAAAGTGTTTTTTGGTTTAGGATATAAGATTAAAAAGAACTGGAATATTGGAGTTGATGCACAGTATAATTTCGGAAGAATCACCACCACAAGTTTAGCACTTAGAACAAATGTTGAAAACGCGACCAGAGAGACAAATGCTTCTGAGTTATCGGGCATTAATTTTAATATTGGTACCATGTATCAAACAAAAATTGATAAAAAACTAAGCTTGTTTACCAGTTTGAATTATACTTTTGCCAGTAACTTAAATTCAAACAGCACAAGAGTTATTCAGGTAGATGGTGATCCGGATCCAATTAATACTCCTGAGCAAACAAATAAACTAAAGTTACCAAATAAAATAACCTTTGGTGCGGGTATCGGGGAAGCCAGAAAATGGCTTGTGGGTACGACCATTTCTTTTCAGGGCAAGGGAGAGCTTGCTAATTTTTACAATACAAGAGATAATGTACGTTACGAAAAATATCAAAAGTATGCGATAGGGGGGTACTATATTCCTAATTATGAATCGTTCACAAGCTATTTTAGCCGAATGACGTACAGAGCCGGGTTAAAATACGAGAAAATTGGTTTGGTAGTAAATAATCAGGAAATCAATGATTTAGGAATGACGTTGGGTATGGGGATTCCACTTAATAACGGATCTTTTTCAAATGTTAATATTGGACTTGAGTTCGGAAAAAGAGGAACAATGTCAGCAGGTTTAGTTCAGGAAAACTATTTCAATTTTAGTATGAGCTTCTCATTTAATGATAAATGGTTCGTGAAAAGTAAATTCAATTAAACATAAACTTTTATGTTTTTTTAAGCTCATTACAATTTACTACATTTGGCAAATGAATTTATCAAAAAGATATACAATAGCGGCTGTCACAGTTTTTACTGTGACACTGTTTTTTGGGTGCGAAAGTAATTTTAAAGAAGTTCAGAAAATTAACTTCTCAGAGTTTGTTCCCGGAAGTGATGCAGATACCGTTGATATTAAATATACAGATTCCGGGCGTATAACCGGGGTTTTGAAAAGTCCTAAAATGCTGGATTATTCTAATTTGGATTTTCCATTTACCGAATTTCCAAAAGGAATTGATGTTACCTTATACGATAAAAATCAAAAACGTACCTTTATCAGGTCAAATTATGCAGTGTCTTATAAACCAACCGGTATAATTGACTTGCAGGGAAAAGTTAGAATCACTTCTGAAGAAGGGCAAATGCTGGAAACAGAACAGCTGTACTTCGATCAGAATAACGAATGGTTTTATACCGAAAGAAAATTTAAGCTTACAGATGCAAAAGGAAGCTCAAATGGGCAAGGGATAGATTTTAGTAAGGATTTTAAAGTGATTAATTCGCAGCGTGTGAGCGGCGAGATCGAATCAGACGAATAAAAAAAGAAATTATGGGTTACATAAAATATACACAATACGTTTACATCATATTTGCCATTTACTTTATTTATGATGGTTTTACAAAGATAAACGATGGAAATGATACCGCCGCTTTAAGTTTTTTAATTGCAGGTATGGCAGTATTTATGTTCTTCTTTAGGAGGAAATTTGTCAAGAAATTTGATGACCGTAATAAAAAGCAATAAACAATGGAAATAGGGATTATAGTATTATGTTTAATATTGTCAGCCTTTTTTTCAGGAATGGAAATTGCTTTTATTTCATCCAATAAAATTTATCTTGAAATTGAAAAAAAACAAGATAATTTTGCCTCACAAATTCTAACAAAACTTACCGGAAATCCTTCAAAGTTTATTGCTGCAATGCTTATTGGTAATAACCTGGCTTTGGTTGTCTATGGCTTTTACATGGGGGATTTGATTCTGAAATGGATCGTCAATTCAGCAGGGCATTTTTCAAATTTAACAAGTTTGCTGATTCAGACGGTTATTTCGACTTTTGTAGTTTTGGTAACTGCTGAGTTTTTTCCAAAAGTTTTTTTTCAGATTTATGCCAATTCGTTAATCAAGATTTTTGCGATTCCGGCCTATTTGTTTTATCGTTTGTTCTACTATTTCTCTACTTTTTTTATTTGGATTTCAGATTTTATTCTGCGTAAATTTTTTAAAACAGAAGGAGATCAGGCACAGTTGTATTTTAGCAAAGTTGAATTGGGGAATTATATTGCAGAACAAATGAATGCTGTTGAGGATGATGAAGAAGTAGATTCTGAAATTCAGATTTTTCAGAATGCATTGGAATTTTCAGGTGTAAAAGCCCGTGATATCATGACGCCGCGCACGGAAATTGTTGATATTGATTTGTTTGACAACGTTACAGATCTTAAAGCGTTGTTTATAGAAACTGGATATTCGAAACTTATAGTGAGTCAAAACTCACTTGATGATATTGTAGGGTATGTGCATTCGTTTGATTTGTTTAAAAAACCAAAAACCATAAAATCGGTTTTGATGACGGTTGAATTTGTTCCCGAAACCATTTTGATAAAAGATGTACTAAATCTGTTGATCAAAAAACGAAAAAATGTGGCCGTAGTTCTGGATGAATACGGAGGAACTTCCGGAATTATTACAATAGAAGATATCGTTGAAGAGCTTTTTGGTGAGATCGAAGACGAGCATGATTTAGATGAGGAATTGATTGAGCAGGAATTAGGAGAAGGCAGGTATTTGTTCTCGACCCGATTAGATGTAGAATATCTCAATGAAACCTATAAATTAGCTATTCCTGAGGAGGATTCGTACGGGACTTTAGGTGGTTTTATTGTCAATTCGACCAAAGAAATTCCTCAAAAAGGAGAAGAAATACGAATTGGAAACTATCATTTTGTGATTGAAGAAGCCACAAATAAGAAAATAGAATTGGTTAAATTGACAATAAAAGAGTGATTTTTTAAATTAATAAAAAAAATTGTGTAAAATAAAACGCTAGTTGTATTGTTATTAACTAGATAATTGTATTTTCGCAAACTGAATATAAAATTAACGATAATAAAAATGGCAGTTTTAGCAAAAATTAGACAGCGTTCCGCTTTATTGATAGGAGTTATTGCACTTGCATTATTTGCATTTATAATACAAGATCTATTCACAAGAGGAACCTTTGGTCAAAGTTCAAAAGATGTGGGAAGCATCGATGGAAAAGATATTTCATTTGAAGACTTTAGAGTTAAAGTTAGTAATGTTGAAAAAAGTGGTCAAGGAATTACTTCCACTGAAGCTGCAAACAGAGTTTGGGACCAGGAGGTTTCAATCGCATTATTATCAACACAGTTTGATAAATTAGGATTGAGAGTTGGTGAAAAACACCTGCTTGAAGTTTTAAAGGCAGATCCGAATATTGGTAAAAACCCAATGTTCTTAAATGCTGCCGGTATTTTTGATGTAGCTAAATTTAAAGAATACTTTAAAACGAATCCTGAAGCAGCACAATTTATCTCTCAAAAAGAAAAAGATGCTGAGCTAAACGCTAAATTTCAAATCTACAATACATTAGTAAAATCCGGACTTTACACTACGGTAAGTGAAGGAAAACTAAAATATGAAATGGAAGCTAACAAAGTAAACTTTGCTTACGCTGCTGCTTTGTATTCTTCAATTAAAGATAGTGAAGTGAAAATTTCTGATTCAGAGATTGTAGAATATATGAAGAAAAACGAGAAGAAATTCAAAGCGGATGCAACTCGTGAAATTCAATACGTTTTAGTAGAAGATAAAGCTTCAAAACAAGACGAAGCTGAAATTAAAGCTAAAATTACTGCATTATTAAACGGAAGAGTAGAGTACAATGCTAAAACAGGTAAAAACGATACTTTGCCAGGATTTAAAAATGCTACTAACATTGCTGAATTTGTAAACTCAAATTCTGATGTTCCTTACGATTCAACGTATGTACCTAAAAATGCTTTGCCGGCTGTTGATGCTGATAAATTATTCAGCTTGCCTGCAGGAGCAATTTACGGACCGTATGTGTACGGAAGATACTATGCAATTTCTAAATCTTTAGGATTTAAAGCAGGAGTTAATGCAAAAGCAAGTCATATTTTAATTGGATACGAAGGTTCTCAAACTCCAAATACAAAAGAGAAAAGAACGAAAGAAGAAGCTAAAGCTAAAGCAGAAGAAATTCTGGCTCAGGTTCAGGCAAACCCTGATAGTTTCATGATGTTGGCTTTCACAAGTTCAGATGATTCTTCTGCACAACAAGGAGGAGATTTAGGATATTTTGGCCCAAACCAAATGGTGAAACCATTCAATGATTTTGTATTCAGTAACGGAATTGGAAAAGTTGGTTTAGTTGAAACTCCTTTTGGATTTCACGTAATCAAAATTACCGACAAACAAGACGGAATTCGTTTAGCTACTATCGCTCAAAAAATTGAGCCTTCTGAAGCTACTTCTGATAAAGTATTTACATTGGCAACTAAATTTGAAATGGACGCTGCCGATAAAGATTTTAATGCTACGGCAAAAGAATTAGGTTTAAAAGTGGCTGCTCCGATAACTGCAAAAGCTATGGACGAAGCATTTGGTCCATTAGGAAATCAACGTAACATCATCAGATGGGCATTTGATAAGGAAACGAACACCGGAGATGTAAAACGTTTTGAATTGGCAAATATCGGTCACGTAATTGCACAATACAAAAGCGAAAACAAATCAGGTTTAGTATCTGTAACTTTGGCAAGACCTTATGTGGAGTCAATTTTGAAAAACAAGAAAAAAGCGGAGATCTTAAAAGCAAAAATGAAAGGTTCATCACTTGAAGCTATTGCTAAGAGTGCTGGTGTAGCCGTTCAACAAGCGGCTAACGTAACTATGGATAGCCCGGTATTGCCTGGAGGTGTTGGACAAGAGCCAAAAGTAGTAGGTAATGCATTTGCATTAGCTGCAAACAAAATCTCTGCTCCAATTGAAGGTAATACAGGTGTATATGTAGTGAAAAATATCAGTACAGTAAAAGCTCCTGCAGCTGCTAATCACGCAGAATATGTTGCTAAAGTAAAAGCACAAAGCGCATCTGATGCAAGTAGAATTTTACCGGCATTGAAAGCCAACGCTAAAATTGAAGATAATAGATTACAATTTAACTACTAGTTTTTAGTTAGTTAAAAGTTTATAAAAAACCTGCTCGTTAGTTCGAGCAGGTTTTTTTTATGAAATTTCTAAATTTAATATAGTATTTTTCTTATATTTATAAAAATATATTTGTATGAAAAATACTAAAAAATCAGCAATCTTCCTAATGGTTTTAGGAGTTGCAGTGTTAACAGGTCGTTGTGCTTTAGAAGAGGCAGGAGGGAAACAAAAAATAGAGCAGTCTATTACGGTTAATGAAGCGAAGGTTTGGTTTGAACAGTATCAATCAAAAGTAAAAATCGATTCGTCGTTTAAAAATCAGATTTATAAGTGGGATAGTGCAACCACAGAAACTTTCGAAAATGGGTCTGAGGCGATTGTGGTTACTGTTAAAGATAATAATCTTAGCGATGCCTATAAAGGACAAAAACTATTGTATTTGTATCCATCAGAGGATAAAAAAGAATTTTCGGCTACATTATATGAAATAATACCGTCATCGGAATCTTTAGAAAAAATAAAAAGTTCACAGGATTTAGTTAACTTTAATGGATATATCATTGCCTGGGATTTAGAAAGCGGATTTGTAAGCGGAGCAAAATTTGAAAACTCCAATACGACAGCAGGGCTAACAGGACTTAGAGTAATCTCTCCGGAGGAGGCAGAGCGTCTGAATAAATCGACAGCTAAATCAGATCCTATTGAATTAGATGAAGTGATCATTCGCAGGGAAAAATCCGAAAATAAACAGGATTATGGAGGGGGTGGAAGTGCAGGAGGTTCTTATGGAGGCAGTTTAAACTCAGGATCGAAGGGAAATAGTCCGAAAGGATATGTGAAATCTCCGGGAGGTGGAGGAAGTGGAAGTTCAGGTTCGACAACTTCGGAAAATGCACAAAGGATAGAAGAGCAAATTAGTGCAGACAAACTGGATGCCTGTACCAAAGCAGTTTTGGAAAAATTGAAAAATTTAAAACAGGCCGATCTTGCAAAAATGATTACTCGTTTTAGTGCGGGGGGATCTGTTTTTAATATAAACATGTCAACGGGACAAGTGCAAAATAATGATGCAAATGTTTGGGCACAAACCACTAAGACCAACGGGAGTACTAACGATGTTGATATGGTTTTCAATCAGGATTATATTTACGGAACAGGTAATACAAATCCTCCTACCGATTTGTCTGTTGCTGCTACAATGGCGCATGAGGTTATACATGCTTATCTGATTAGTCTATTGAATGAAAATAAAACTTTAGGAGCTTCAATAATTTATGACTTTCCAACTATCTATGAAGCTTATGTACAACAAGAAATTGGAAAGAATCCTAAAGCCCTTCCAGATGAACATCATGAGTTAATTGCTAAAAAATATATCAATGCAGTAGCGTCTACTATCCAGGAATTTCATACAGGGCAACCGGTAACTTCAGGTTTTCCTCGTCAGATGTATCTTGATATGGCTTGGGGGGGACTTGATAAGACTAAAATATTTGATGCCACTTATCCAAACGATCCAAATCATAAGAATTATAAAGATCGAGAAAGAATTTTGAATAGAATAATTACAGAAAAAAAAGGAGAACTATATGGTTGTACTTCTCCTGTAGGAACACCATGTAAAAAATAAAAATAATGGAACAGTTTAAAAAAATACTTGTAACAATTTATTTTTTCTTTTTCTTATATGCTAACGCGCAATATGTTAAAAGCTCTGAGCCTATTAATGCATTTTTAGCAACTCAAAAGATAGATAAGGAAAAGAAATATATTTTACAAGCTGATAAGGTTTCAAATAAACAAGCTTTAAGA
The DNA here is from genome assembly GCF_020905335.1 of Flavobacterium lipolyticum. NCBI lineage: Bacteria > Pseudomonadati > Bacteroidota > Flavobacteriia > Flavobacteriales > Flavobacteriaceae > Flavobacterium > Flavobacterium lipolyticum. Next base: position 2,325,813 of record NZ_JAJJMN010000001.1, read on the forward strand.
ATTTTTAATGGTGGTGAAGGACCTGATCATGTTGGGGAGCCAAATGTTCCTATAGATTATAAAGACGGTTTGTTTGTAGAAAAACATTGGAAAAAAATGTATGAAAAATACGTGTCTGATACAATAAAAAGATATTGGAGAAAGGAAGATTTTCCTGAGTATGATTTTGTATTAGAAAGTAAAGATGGTTTATTTGGATCGGCATTTCACGATAAATATATGAATAGTAAGATAGAAGATGTTGTAATGGTTTCCGAACCTATGTATTATATGGATAGAAAATATGTAATGTTTTATTACAATGTGGCATCTTTTTTTGGCAGTAATCAGCCAGAAGTTGTCATTATGAAAAAAGAAAAAGAAAAGTGGATTGTAGTTAAAGTGATTGGCGATTATGTTTATTACTAGTTTATAGTTTAAATATTGAATTTAAAACTAGTCTTTTCTTCAGTTCTTGTTAAACAGGTCTATCTCGACATGACTTGGGGAGGACTTCAAGGAATTCAAGTATTTAATAAAAATTATCCTCATGATCCTAACGATAAAAATTATAAAGAACGTGAAAGAATTTTTGCTAGAATTAATGCCGAAAAATTGGGTTCTCAATATGGTGTAGTTTCTTCTGTAGGGACATCTTGTAAAAAGTAAAACTATGAAAGAATTAAAAAAAATATTTGTGGTAATTCCCTTTTTTATTTTATCCTGTACCGGTACACAATATGTAAAAAGTTATGAACCGATTAATGTGTTCCTGGAAAAAGAAATAATAGAAAAAGGAGGAAAATACATTTTGCAAACAGACAAAGCATCTAATGCGATAGTACTACGTATTTTTAACGGGAGTGAAGGATCTGAGCATATAGCAGACCCTCATTATTATATTAACGATGGTTTGTTTGTAGAAAAACATTGGAAAAGAATGTATAAAAGGTATATCAATGATACGATTAAGAAATACTGGAAGAAAGAAGATTTCCCGAAATATGAGTTTATCTTAGAGAATAGTAGAGACTGGCCCAAGCTTCCTTATAAGAGTGCTAAATATTTAGACTATGAAGTTATGATAATTTCTGAACCTATGTATTATAGAAATAAAAGATATATTATGTTTTATTTAAGTACATCATATTTCAGTAGTGGCTCTAGCCCGCAAGTCGTAGTTATGAAAAAAGAAAAAGGAAAATGGATTGTTGATAGAACAATGTGGGAAGAGGTTTTTTATTGATAAACAGATTGGAACTAGAAGATTTCCAAAGCATTTCCCGGCTGACTCTCAGGTGTATCTGGATTTGGCTTTGGAAGGGCTTCAAAAAACGAATATATTCCTATAAAGAACGGGAAAGAATTTTCGCGAGAATAACTGCAGAAAGAAGAGGAGAACTATATGGCAGCACTTCTCCTGCAGGAACACCATGTAAAAAATAAAAATAATGGAACAGTTTAAAAAAATACTCATATTATCTATTTCTTCTTTTATTTTATCGTGTGTCAGTACAAAGTATGTAGATAGTTATGAGTCGGTAAATGTATTTTTGAAAACACAGAAGTTAGGCAAAAAAAAATATATTTTGCAAAGTGATAAAGGAAGGAATAAACAAGCATTAAGGATTTTTAACCGTGGAGAAGGGGCAGCTCATATTATAGATTCTTCAGATCCGGTTGACTATACTGATGATTTATTTGTCGAAAAACACTGGAGAAAAATGTATAGAAAATATGCAAAAGATACAATAAAGAAATATTGGAAAAAGGAAGATTTCCCTGGGCATAATTTTTTTTTAGAAAAGGGCACTGGTTTAACGTTAAAATATGATATAGGGATTAAATATATGAACAGTGGAATTGAAGATGTTATAGTAATCTCAGAACCCATGTATTATTGGAACAAAAAATACATTATGTTTTATTTTAATATAGTGTCTTTCTCAGGTAGTTTGGAACCTCAAGTTGTAATCATGAAAAAAGAAAAGAAGAAATGGATTGTAGTTAAAGTGATTGGCGATTATGTTTATTATTAGTTGTGATTGAGATTCTGTGTAAGCACTTTTTTTTTGTTTAAATAAGATATATGATAACAGAAGTTTTAAAAAGAATGCCTATTTGTATTATCCTAGCAATATATATCTGGACTTCAATAGCAATATAAACCGAAATGTTCTAACAGAATGTTTCGGTTTTTTTTATTGTTATATATTGAGTGCGAGTAGAGGGCTTTGTTATTTGGATTTTTGGTTTTTTTTGTGAGGAATTTTGGTTAAAAGTTTGTGGTATTAAGAATATTACAGTTAATTTGTTGAAATTATATTCCAAAATTCAAACAAACCCCACTTAGGACTGATGAATAAATACTTTAGTAATCTAGCATTCCATCTTTATGTTTAAGCTGTTGAAAAGAAAGCCCAGAGCTTATTCTAAGATTGAAAATCATATTTTCGGAATAATAACAGAGCTTTTAAAATTGAGCAGTACCGAAATCAATGGGGATGAATTAGGGGGGAAGTATTATTTAAGTAACGAAGAGCAGCATTTTAAAGTGACGGTCTTAGGTAATGATTATGTAATCAGGTTAACCAATACAAGAGATTCTGTTGCTGAAAAGTATGATAAAGCTTTTGTGGATGACGTTTTGAAGGCAATAAAAGAAGAGAAGCATCGCAGAATGGAAGAGGTTTATGATTCTATAACCAATAACATAGAAAAAATGGCTGAGCGACTGCACAACACACTTAGAGAATCTAATGAGCAGGAAAATCAAAAAGTCCGAAAACTGGAAACCAAAGATCGCGAAAGTAAAAAGGTAAATTAGAACCTTCTTTTTTCTGGTTTTAGATCATTTAAATGTGAAGACTTTATTTTTGCAGAATCATTTCTTCGTAAGTCAGGATGGTTTCGTATCCTTTTGAAGTAAAATAAGATCTGGGATCTTCTTTGGAGATTGTCATCACAAAATCTCCACCCCAGGCACCAAGGCTTTTTACAACTCCATTGAAATCCGGAAAAGCGGCTTCTTTGACGGTTTGCATTTCTAGAATATCACTCAAATGAACCTCGTGTTTTTCAGCGGCAAGAGCAAATTCTTTTGCTGTTTTAGCGTTGATAAGAGCGGAGGTAATTTTGTTGTTTTCGGCTATATTTTGCGCTAAATTCTGATTTTTATTGTTGTAATAGGCTTTTATGGCTGCTTTACTATTCTGTTTTTTATTGAGATACACAAAATGAATTTTATCTGTAAAATCCGGGTTAAAAGAGATCGGTTTTACAGCATTATTGTCAATTTGATAGAGTATTGGCGTGTCATTTTGTGCACAGGCAATGTCATAACCACTGCCACCAAAGCTGTTTTTTAATAAAGTAAAGGCATTGACTCTGGTCCATTGTGCAACATTGTTTAATAAAGTTGACGAAGTACCTAATCCCCAGTTTTTAGGAAATGTAAGATGTGTGCTGATCTTGTAACCGTCAGTATCTTTTAGGAAATCTGGGTTCAGAAGATAAGCTTCATGAAGAATTTGAATCAAAGTCGTTTTTACAGTCTCGATTTCTGTCTTTGGATTGTCGATGATCTCTGAAAAAGGAATCGAATTCTCAAACCATAGCTGTCCGTCAAAATCGTAGCTTTTCCAGATGATTTCCTGGTTAGTGCCATTTTCAACCACCAGATTCTGGCCAAATTTGGTAGGTAAGGCAAAAGCGTCAGCTCCGTCTAAAACAAGGTATTCTCCGGAAATAAGCAATTTTCCGTTACTGTAAAAAGTTGTTTTCATTCTTCAATTATAAATTAAATTCCAATCCCCAAACGTCGTTATAAATTCCAAATTCCAATTAACCTTGGAACTTGGAATTTGAAGTTTGGAATTTAAAAATTTTACTTTTTTCTTAGATTTTCAATAAACTCCACCACAGCGCTATGTGATACGGCACTTTTCTTGAAATGAGTTTTAATTAAATGACGTTCTTCTTCAGTTGCTTCAAATTGATTGATAATATTGTTCAGGTGCATCTTCATGTGTCCCTCCTGGATTCCGGTGGTAGTTAAGGAACGTAAGGCAGCAAAGTTTTGTGCGAGACCGGCAACTGCAACGATTTCCATTAATTCTTTTGCAGAAGGTTTTTCAAGAATATCAAAACATAGTTTTACCAATGGATGCAAAGAAGTCAATCCGCCTACAGTTCCCAGTGCTAAGGGAATTTCAAGCCAGAAGGTGAAAATTCCGTCTTCAATTTTAGCATGAGATAAACTTGAATATTGACCGTTTTTAGAAGCATAAGCGTGAACTCCGGCTTCGACTGCTCTAAAATCATTTCCGGTGGCCAGAATTACAGCGTCAATACCGTTCATAATTCCTTTATTGTGAGTAACAGCTCTGAAGGGTTCTACTTCGGCGATTTGAACCGCCTGTACAAAACGCTCGGCAAACTCCTGCGGATTCGGAATGTGTTTTTCTGTTAAATCTTCGATAGGGCAGGAAACTTCTGCTCTAACAATACAATTTGGTACATAATTAGACAAAATACTCATAATTACTTTTAGAGTCTCATCTTCCGAAAACAGATCAGAATGTTGAAATTCATCTTTTAATGTAGTAGCAAATTGCTCCAGACAGGAGTTGATGAAATTAGCTCCCATGCTGTCTTTGGTTTCAAAAGTAGCGTGAAGCTGAAAATAATTTTCCAGAAGACTTCTTTTGTCTTTTAGTTTTATGTCTAAAATTCCGCCACCGCGTTGTTGCATATTTTTAGTTATGCTTTGTGTGTCAGTAAATAATGTAGGTTTAATCTGGTTGAAAAAAGATTGCAGTTTTTCAGCATCTCCGTTGAAGGTAAAATGGACCTGACCTATTTTTTCGGTAGCCATAACCGTTGCTTTAAAACCGCCTCTGGTCGACCAATATTTTGCTGCTTTTGATGCTGCGGCTACTACCGAACTTTCCTCAATTGCCATCGGAATTGTGGTATATTTTCCGTTGATTAGGAAATTTGGCGCTACTCCTAACGGGATGTAAAGGTTTGTAATGGTGTTTTCGATGAATTCATCGTGCAATTGCTGTAGCTTTTCGTCTGTATTCCAGTAATTTCTTATAATAGAAAGGGCTTCTTCAGGGCTTGAAAAATAGGTATTGGCAATCCAGTTTATTTTTTCTTTTTTGGATAATTTCGAAAATCCGGCAACGGCGTTGTTCATTCTCAGTATTTTAAATAATAAAGTTGCGGCAAAGATACTATTTTAAGACTTTTGTTTGCAATGTATTTGAAAATTGAAAACTACGCAATCGTTATTTTTTTTTACATTTAACAATTAAAAAGGGTATTATGTTCATTTTTTTTATTAAAATTGGGCTCTTTTTTTATATTTAAAATAATTCTAATGAATACAGGTAAAATTACTGTTATATTTTTATTTTTAGTGGCCACTATTTTTGGTCAGCAAAAAATTACTGTCGAGAATATTTATAGCGGAGCATTTCGGGCAAAAGGAATGGATGAACTGCAATCGTTAAAAAATACAGACCAATATACGGTACTAAATGTAGATCAGGCCAGCCGAAGCATGCAGATTGATTTGTACGATTTTGCAACACTAAAAAAAGTAGCCAATTTAATCGATACAAAGAATCATGCAGCTCTTGCTGAAGGAATTGACAGTTATACTTTTGATGCCTCAGAGAAAAAGATTTTAATTGCCTGTAATAGCAAACAAATTTTCCGTCACTCGTTTACAGCAGATTACTTCTTATACGATATCACCACAAGAACGTTGAGTAAATTATTTGATTTTCAGATTCAGGAGCCAACTTTCTCTCCCGACGGAACTAAAATCGCATATGCAAAAGAGAATAACTTATATGTGTATGATTTGGCTTCGAAAAAATCAACGGCTGTTACTACTGATGGAAAGAAAAATGCTGTCATCAATGGTATCACGGACTGGGTTTATGAAGAAGAGTTCTCCTTTGTTCGTGCTTTTGACTGGAGTAAAGACAGTAAAAAATTAGCTTACATCCGTTTTGATGAAAGCGCTGTTCCGGAATTCTCGATGTCAATCTTTCAAAAAGATTTGTATCCAACGATTGAAACGTTTAAGTATCCTAAGGCAGGAGAAAAAAACTCAATAGTATCTTTACACATTTATGATGCGGTGAGTAATGCCGGTAAAAAAGTTGATTTAGGAAACTATAATGACTTTTATATTGCAAGATTACAATGGACAAATGATAACAATGTATTATCTGCTCAGGTTTTAAACCGTCATCAGGACAATCTGGATTTACTGTTTGTGGATGGAACTACCGCTGCAACAAAAGTGGTTTTGAATGAAAAAGACAAAGCTTATGTGGATGTTACCGACAATTTGACCTTCTTAAAAGACAATAGCTTTATCTGGACAAGCGAAAAAGACGGGTTTAATCATATTTACTTATATGATAAAAACGGAAAACTTAAAAATCAGGTTACAAAAGGAAACTGGGAAGTAGTGTCTTACTACGGTTTCGATGAAAAAAATAAAACAATTTTCTATCAGTCTACAGAAAATGGTTCAATCAACAGAGATATTTATCGTATTGCTTTAGACGGAAAGAATAAAATTCGTTTGTCTAAAAATACTGGAACAAGTGCGGCAACTTTTAGTCCAAACTTTCAGTTTTTTATCAATACTTTCTCAAGCAGTACTCAGCCTACCACTTATACTTTGAATGAGGCGAAAACAGGAAAAGAAATCCAGGTTATCGAAAACAATCAGGCGCTTTCTGCTAAATTAACAGCTTACAATTTACCGACAAAAGAATTTTTTGTTTTAAAAACAGCTAAAGGCAATGAGCTTAATGCGTGGATTTTAAAGCCTAAAGACTTTGATCCTTCAAAAAAATATCCGGTTTTCATGTACCAGTATTCTGGGCCTGGTTCTCAGCAGGTAAACAACGATTGGAACAATTCAGACGACTATTGGTTTGCATCCCTAACACAGCAAGGTTATATTGTGGCTTGTGTTGACGGTAGAGGAACCGGTTTTAAAGGGGCAGATTTCAAAAAAGTTACTCAAAAAGAATTAGGAAAATACGAAGTAGAAGATCAGATTGACGCCGCAAAAGTAATTGGAGCATATCCGTATGTGGATGCTTCAAGAATTGGAATCTTCGGTTGGAGTTATGGCGGATTTATGGCTTCAAACTGTATCTTCCAGGGTAATGATGTTTTTAAAATGGCAATTGCAGTTGCTCCGGTAACCAACTGGCGTTTTTATGACAGCGTTTACACGGAAAGATACATGCAGACTCCGCAGGAAAATGCAAGCGGGTACGATCAGAACTCTCCAATAAATCACGTTGACAAACTAAAAGGGAAGTTTTTACTAATTCACGGATCAGCAGATGATAATGTACACGTACAAAATTCAATGCAAATGATGGAAGCATTGATTCAGGCCAATAAACAATTTGATTCTCAAATTTATCCGGACAAAAATCATGGTATTTACGGAGGAAAGACCAGAATTCAGCTTTACAACAAAATGACTAACTTCATCAAAGAAAATTTATAATTATAAAACAAAACTAAAAACCTTAAATAAATAATAAAGAATATGGGAGAAACTCAGGTAAAAACAGCGCATCCAAAAGGACTTTGGGTATTATTCGGAACGGAGATGTGGGAGCGGTTCAACTTTTATGGAATGCGAGCTTTATTAACTTTATTTCTGGTAAATTCATTGTTGATGAAGGAAGAAGAGGCTTCTTTGATTTACGGAGGTTTTCTTGGACTTTGTTATTTAACACCAATGTTGGGAGGTTTTGTTGCCGATCGTTTCTTAGGAAATAGAAATTGTATCATCTTGGGAGGGTTGCTTATGGCAATCGGACAATTGTTGTTGTTTACCAGTGGAAGTGTTTTTGAAGGTAACAGAGCGTTTGCTACGATTATTATGTACACTGCATTAGGAGTTATCGTATTCGGTAACGGATTCTTCAAGCCAAACATTTCAAGTATGGTAGGAAGTTTGTATCCTAAACAGGAAAAGACAAAATTGGATAGTGCTTTTACTATTTTTTATATGGGTATTAATATTGGCGCTTTTTTAGGACAGTCTATTTGCCCTTTGTTAGGAGATGTTAAAGATGCCGGTGGAGTTAGAGATATTCACGCTTTTAGATGGGGATTCCTTGCTGCTTCTGCTGCAATGTTTATCGGAACAATTCTTTTTTACTTCCTGAAAAATAAATACGTGGTTTCTCCTGAAGGAAAACCATTAGGAGGTTTACCTTCTAAAAATGACGCCTCTGATTTTGAAGAAGGAGAAGCTCAGAAAGCTGATTTCTCAAATAAAGCTTTACTAGCTGCCGGAATCGCTTTTGTCACTTTAGGGTTCTTCTTCCATTATGTGGTTGGTCAGAACTTGATTTATACTTTGATTTATTCTAGTGGTTTGTCATTGGCGGGATTAATTATTTCGGATACTTCTTTGACTAAAGTAGAGAGAGACAGAATTATTGTAATTTACATCGTTTCTTTCTTTATTATTTTCTTCTGGGCAGCTTTTGAGCAGGCAGGTTCGTCATTGACTTTTATTGCAGACAACCAAACGGATAGAAATTTCTTCGGATGGCAAATGCCTCCGTCAATGGTTCAGATTTTTAACGGACTATTCGTAGTATTATTAGCAGTGCCGTTTAGCGTACTTTGGGATACTTTAAGAGCTAAAGGTAAAGAGCCAATTTCACCGGTAAAATTAGCCGTTGGTTTAGTGGTAATTTCGGTTAGTTTCTTCATGATCGCTACTCAGGTTTCTTATATCGGAACATCAGGGTTGTTATTGGTAAAATGGCTTATTTTATTATATTTCTTAAATACATGTGCTGAATTATGTTTGTCTCCAATTGGTTTGTCATTGGTAGGTAAACTTTCTCCAAAACGTTTTGCTTCGTTATTGTACGGAGTATTCTTCTTGTCAAATGCTTCAGGTTATGCTTTAGGAGGAACTTTAGGTTCAATCTTACCGGCAACCGGAGATAAATTTGCAAAAGCAAAAGAATTAGGAATTGACCTTCAGGCAGTTTTAGACAACAAGATTACACCAACAGCTGAACAATTGGCTCTGTTGGAAAAACATCAGATTAGTGCACATAACCACTTCTTTGCCGGATTCGAAATTCATAACTTATACGAATTCTTCATGGTATTTGTGGTCTTAACTGGTATTGCTGCAATTATTTTATTTGCTTTGACTCCATTTCTGAAAAGAATGATGCATGGTGTTAGATAACATAAATCGTAATCATATATAAAAAATTACCTACAGGTTTAGGCTTGTAGGTAATTTTAATTTTAAAGACTTTATAGTTATGTGGAAAAAACACCCAAAAGCATTGCCATTCCTGTTTCTGTCTGAAATGTGGGAACGTTTTGGTTATTATTTAATGATCGGAATTTTTACTTTATATCTGAAAGATGTAAAGAGCGGTTTTGCCATGACCGAGAAAGAGGCTTCTGATTTATACGGGACTTTTATTGCTTTGGTTTTTCTGACTCCGTTTATTGGCGGACTAATTGCCGATCGATATTTAGGATATAGAAAATCAGTCATTCTTGGCGGAATTTTAATGGGAATCGGTTACTTCTTAATTGGAGTGCATGATTTGACCATGCTTTATATCGCCATGACTTTGATAATTGTTGGGAATGGTTTTTTTAAACCCAATATTTCTACATTATTGGGCAGTTTTTATTCTAAAGAAGAGTATAAAGATAAAAAAGATGAAGGCTACAATATTTTCTATATGGGAATTAATGTTGGAGGTTTTATCTGTAATTTCTTTGGAGCTGCTTTGCAAATCCTTTTGGGATGGCATTGGGCTTTTATGGCTGCCGGTGTCGGAATGTTTATAGGTGTTATTGTGTTTTTGTTAGGTACGAAGCATTATGTGGGGCACGACCAGAAAAAAGGAGTACAGGAAGGTGATATGCCTTTTTATAAAATTATACTGTTTATTTTATTGCCCTCTTTTGTTTTTGGAGCAATTGGCTGGTTGATAAAAGGAGTAGCTTCAGATGCTAATGTGAATAGTTCTATATTTGGTTCAGACAGTACAGACGCTTTTATTTTTGCATGTATTCCAATAGTCCTCTTTTATGGATCACTTTATTTTAAAGCAAAAACAGAAGATAAGCGATCAATAGGAGCCTTATTGGCTATTTTTGGAGTAGTGATTTTATTTTGGGCAGTCTTTAAACTTAATGGCTCGGCACTTACTACCTGGGCAGACCGATATACTGACAGAGAAGTAACCGGAACATCCGGTAAGGTGATTGCTAAGCTTAAACTGGCAAAAGAAGTTGAGTATAAAAGGGACTCTACTGAACTATACGATGATCAGTTTCGTTTGCAAAAGGTAAATGGAGTGGTTAAGAAAGAAGTCAATTATCCTTTATATTTTAGAAATGTTGCTCCGGATAAATTACCGGCAGAAGGCGCTAAGGTTCATCTTTGGGCGACAAATTTAAGTCAGTCTATCAACCCGGCCTGGGTGGTTATATTAACTCCTTTGATCGTTGCATTCTTCTCTTTTTTACGAATGCGTAAAAAGGAACCTTCAACACCTACTAAGATTGCTTTCGGTTTGCTGATTTCGGCGCTGTCTGTTTTGGTTATGATAGCTGCTGTAAAAATTGGGAATAACGGAGCAGAGAAAGTCAGTGCCTGGTGGTTAGTCGCGAATTATGGTATCATAACAATTGGTGAATTGTTTTTGAGTCCCATGGGATTATCAGTAGTTTCCAAATTAAGTCCTGTTAATATCACTTCCTTAATGATGGGAGGCTGGTTCCTGTCGACTTCTATAGGAAATAAATTAAGTGGAGTTTTAGCCAGTATGTGGGATACTTACGATAATAAAGTCAACTTTTTTTGGGTAAATTTTGCGCTGTTAATGTTTGCGACAATATTGATGTTTGCTTTAGTAAAGCAACTTAACAAAGTGATGAAAGAGAGAGGAATTAATTAATTATTTATAAATAAATGGAGCAAAAAATCACTTTAGAAGAAATTCAAAATTTTAAAGGCAATTATCCGAAACAATTATGGTATTTGTTTTTTGTCGAAATGTGGGAGCGTTTTTGCTTTTACGGAATGCGTGGGGTTTTGGTTATTTTTATGGTCGATCAGCTTTTCTTGAAAGAAGATCATGCCAGCGAGCAATATGGTGCTATTCAGGCTTTTGTATATGCCTTTACTTTCATTGGAGGGATTTTTGCCGATAAAGTATTAGGATTTAAAAAATCGTTGTTTTTTGGAGGAATCGTCATGATTCTGGGGAACCTTTTGATTGCTATTGCGCCTCATGATTTCTTTTATTACGGAATTGCTTTTTCTATTATTGGGACAGGTTTTTTTAAGCCCAATGTCTCTTCAATGGTCGGAGAATTGTATCGTGAAGATGATGGTCGAAGAGATGCAGGTTATGGGATGTTTTATGCCGGTATAAATGTTGGCGGACTTTTTGGTGGTGCTTTGTGTGTGTATTTAGGGAAGTTTTATTCTTGGCAATTGTGCTTTTTATCCGCTGCAATTGTAATGTTTTTAGGGTTGATCACCTTTTTATTTACTAAAAAATATTTAGGACCAATTGGTGATTCTCCGTTATTGAATTTAACACCGCAAAAGAGACGAATTCGTGAGATAGCCGTATATGCTGTGTCTATTTTGAGTTTGCCTTTTATTTTTATAATGGTTAAGAATACGAAGTATACGGATTATTTTATGTATACTATTGGTACAGTTGCTGTTTTGTACTTTGCTTATGAATTGTTTAAACTGGGAGATTCTAAATTGCAAAAGAAGCTTTTTGCTGCTTTTCTGTTTGTATTTTTCTATTTCCTGTTCAATTCTATTTACGAACAAAGTGGTGGATCGTTATCGCTTTTTGCAAAAGATAATTTGAATAACAAATTGTTGTTTTTTACAATTGATCCCAACGTTGTGAACAACAGTTCGAATACTTTTTTTGTAGTAGTTTTAAGCCCGCTTATTGGTTTGTTGTGGATATGGTTAGGGAAACGGAAAATTGAACCGAATACTTTAATTAAATTCGGAATTGGGTTTTTATTCCTGGCAGCTTCTTTTTACATCTTCTATCTGACCAAATTCTTTGCTGATGTTAACGGAATTGCTTCATTGAATGTCTTTACGTTTGCTTATCTGATAACCACTATCGGAGAGCTTTGTTTAGGACCAATCGGAATGTCAATCATTACCAAATTATCTCCAAAAAGATTATTCGGAATGATGATGGGGTTGTGGTTCCTGGCAAGTGCTTTTGGACAGTTGGCTGCGGGTAAACTGGGAGCCGAGATTTCCAGATCAAATACCGGCGACACCTTGATTTCTAAATTGCAATCGTATACAGAAGGTTACTATCAACTAGCTATTTATTCGCTAGTTGCGGGCTTGATATTATTAGCAATTTCGCCAATTATTAGAAAATTAATGCAAGAAGTAAAATAGACGACATTTTACGATTCTTTTTTTGTTTAAATTTGTGTGTAAAATAAAAGGATATGAAAAAAATATTTTTAATAACGCTTTTTTTAGCGGGAGCATTTGTAACGCAGGCACAAGAGTTAAAATGGTATACGGATGTTAAAGAAGCGATCACTGTTAGTAATAAAGAGAAAAAACCTCTGTTAATGTTTTTTACCGGAAGTGACTGGTGTGGGTGGTGTATTCGTTTGCAGAATGAGGTTTTAAAAACGGCTGAATTCAAAAAATGGGCTACCGAAAATGTGGTGTTGGTTGAGCTTGATTATCCAAGAAGAACACCTCAGACACCGGAGCTTAAAAATCAGAATAATGAATTACAGCAGGCATTTGGAATTCAGGGATTCCCGACTATTTATTTCACAAGCGCTGAGTCAAAAGACGGGAAAGTGAATTTTAAAGGATTGGGGCAGACAGGATATGTTGCCGGTGGTCCGACCGCCTGGTTAACAGTTGCTGAGGGAATTGTACATCCTAAAAAATCGTAAAGAAAACATTAAATTACAATTATAGTTCAAAAAAACTCCTTGCCTTTTGGTAAGGAGTTTTTTTGTTTCGTAAGAAAAAGTAATAAGTAAACCCGTGCTTATTGTGTATTTTGTAATTTATTTTGGTTAAAAAAACACATAATATATTTTTTATATTAATAAAAATTGGAAAATTAAAATATTATGTTAATTTCGTCTTAATATTCTAACCAAAACCAATTTAATATGACCAAAAAAATACTTATCCTACTGTTTTTTTTAGGTTCAATTTTTATGCAGGCGCAGAATTTAGTTTGGAAAACAAATATGACGGATGCTATTGCGCTTAGTAATGAACAGAAAAAACCAATGTTAATTTTATTCACTGCCTCAGGTGTACCGGAAAATCTTCAGAATGAAATTTTTAAAACTCCAGACTTTGCGGTTTGGTCCCGTGACAACGTTATTCTTGTAAAACTTGATTTGTCTGACAGTACAGCTGATGAAAGTGATAGAGAACAAAAGCTCAAATTGAAAAGTGCTTTTGGAGTGGAGGACTTGCCTGAAGTTTGTTTTGCAAGTGCTTCGATTAGAAAAAATAAAACCACATTTAGCGCTTTAGGAAAAATTGCGTATAAACCGGGTGGTGCAAAAGCCTGGATTGCGGAGTCAAATGCAATTTTGCATTCAAGTGAGTAGTAAGATTTAAATTAAGTTTCTTAGTTTAATTTGTAGATTCCCTTTTTGCTCTTGGGCGAGAAGGGATTTTTTTTTGAAAGGTTGATCCGGATAATCAATAGTTTTGTCATTTAAAAGGGTATATTTTTTTATTTTCTTAAAAATCCAAGACTTTATTAGTGAATTTAAATTTATGTTACTTTTTTAACTTATTTTATTTGGTTTTTACTTGTTTGGTGAAGATATTGTGTTAATTTAGTCGCATTAACCTGCTTAAAAAACCAATTTAGTATGAACCGAAAACTACTTATTTTATTACTTTTTTTAGGTTCGTTTGGCCTGCATTCGCAAAATTTGATTTGGAAGACAGATATGAATGATGCTATAATGGCGAGTGATTCACAAAAACGGCCCTTATTAATTTTTTTCACTGCTGCCGGAGTTTCGCAGAGATTCCAGAGTGAAATTTTTGTTACACCTGATTTTGCAGTATGGTCACGTGATAATGTCATTTTGGTAAAACTGGATATGTCAGATACAGAAGCATCTGACATGGTAAAAGAGCAAAATGTCAAGTTAAAAAACGCTTTAGGTATTCAGGAACTTCCGCAAGTATGTCTTTTAATGGCTTCTGTTCGAAAAGGCAAAACTACTTTTAATAACTTAGGATTGGTTCCGTACAAACAAGGCGGGGCGAAAGCCTGGATTGCAGATGCAAATTTAATTTTGAATCCGTAAGTCTTGTAGAACAGGACGAACTATTCTGTCTTTTCGGACTAAGTTTGATTAGTTTAAAGAATAAAATCCCTTTTCGGCTGTGGCATGAAAAGGGATGTTTTTTTTACGGCAACTGCTTTTCCAGATTTTTTGAATAGAGTAGGAATTCGATGCATCTGCAATTATAATTTTAGGATGCAGCTCTTGTAGAACACGGTCTAAATTGATTTTCGGGGATTGAATTAACAATAATAGGTCAGGTTGAGAGCTGATTTTATAAACTCCGGAACTGTCAATTACTAAGATCTTTTTTCCATTAAAATAGAGCAGGTTTTTGATGCTGACAGTAGCGCTTAATTGACTAAAATCACTCGACAAATAAGAATTTAGAAGAGTTGCTTTTGAGGATTGAAGTAAAAGAGTATCATTTGAAAACACTTTGATACAACCTCCATTTTTCTGAGAAATTATAGAGTTGTTTTTAGTATGATAAACGATCATTTCACGTTGGGTTCCGGTTTCTCTCTTGGTGTAAATCATAGAAAGCTGAAACGCTATAATTGAAATCAATACAGCGAACGTTGTAGGGTAATTTTTTTTCTTGCCCCAGATTATGGCGGAAATAATTAGAAAGTAAGAGGAGGTAAGAAGACAGAAGTTAAAGCTAATGTTTTGAATAACAAACCACTTGAGCGATGCAATGTAATGGATGGTATAATTTAAAAGGAAAATACTTTTTTCAAATAGCTCAGTGAGGACCATTGGAGGAGGACAAAAAACAGCAATAAGCAGTACTATGATTCCGGCAATCATGATGAAAGATAATATAGGGATCATAACAATATTGGTAACGAAAAATAATCCCGGAAACTGATGAAAATAATACAAGCATAAAGGGAATGTGCCTATTTGGGCAGCAAAAGAAACAGTTAGTGCGTTCCAAAGGAATTTTGAGATTTTAAGCTTTGGAGACCAGATACTGTTTAAGAGAGGTTGTAGCCAAAGAATGAAAAACAAAGCAAGATAACTTAACTGAAAACCAACGTCAAACAAAAAGTAAGGTTCGAAGAGCAGAATTAAAAACAAAGAGACAAGTAAAGTATGATACGTACTTCCTGTTCTTCTCAGATGGCTGCCAACAGCAAGAAACGAAAACATGACAACAGAACGCAGTACTGACGGAGATAATCCTGAGATTACGGCAAAAAGTGCAAGAGACAGCAGTATTGAAATCAATTTTAATAAAGAGCCCTTTCGCGTATTGGGAACAGGTTTTAAAATAAAACTAATGAATAGCATAATAAAACCAACATGAAGACCGGAAACTGACAGAATATGCGTAGCACCTGAGAACTGATAATCCTGAATCAAATCATCTGAAATTTCTTGTCGCTGTCCCAATATAAGAGCAAGTGCAACGTTCATTTCCGCTTGACGAAAACCTGTTTTTTTTAGATTGTTATAAATTCTGGAGTGTAAACGTCCGCAGTAATACCAGATGTCTTTTTGAAGTTTTTTATTAACTGCAATTTCTTTTTTATTGAGATACAACTGACCATAAATCTGTTTATCTGAAAGGTATTTTTGGTAGTCAAACTGATTTGGGTTTTTATTCGGACTAGTACGTTGTAAAATGGTTTTGACTTTTATTATGTTTCCAATAATAATTGGATTTTCAGCACTGTCCTTTTCTATATTTACAAGAATTTTTCCGGAGTAATTCCTATTGTTGATTTTCTTTACCTGCACATAGTAGCGGTCGCTGTATGCGTTGCTTTTTAGTTTTTCGCGTACCACAAAAGTTATCGTTTGCGGAGAGCTAAAGACTTCTTTGCAATGGCTGTAGTTGGATTCTTGCAGCGATTCTGTATGAAGTAAAAGCGTTGCAATGCCAATAAGGAAAGAAATGAAAGAGATGCTTATTCCAAAATAGATACTTCGCTTATTGTTTTTTTGAAGAGAAGAGTAAACAAGTAAAAAAGTAAGAAAACCAAGAACAAAAACAGAAGTTGTTACCGTGAATTTTGATGGGTAATAATAAGCAGCCAAAATGCCACAGCTAAACCAAATGGTAATTTTAGTTAAAGGAAAATCTAATACTTTCATAAGTCAAAAGTATTAAATTTGTAAGAAAAAGAACACGAGTGTTGTTTAATTATTCTACTACCCTGTTGATTTGAGCAAATGAATTTTGATAATAGGGTTCTTTAGTGGATGAAATAATAACTCCTTTTGAGGTAGAAGAATGGACAAATTTGATCTCATCTGATTTTACTTCTACAATCAGTCCAACATGATTAATCTGTTTGCTCCTGTTTGTTCTGAAGAAAATTAGATCTCCTTTTTGGGCGTCATTAAATTTAATAATTCTGCCCACCTTAGCCTGCTCAAAAGAGTTTCGGGGTAGTTTTATATTTTCCGACTCAAAAGTGGTAAACACTAATCCGGAGCAGTCATAGCCACTTTTTGTGGTGCCTCCGGCTTTGTATCGCACCCCAATATTGTCTGTAGCGTGTTCGATTAAATGTGTAACCGTATAGCTGTTTTCCCGCTTTGATTCTTTGTTGCCCACCGCAGTTGAAGCCGATTTACAGGAAGCAAAAAGTACAGTGATGAGTATTAAATATGATATTCTTTTCAAAGCAAGAAAGTTTTAAACGTGTTTTAAATCAGCTACAATAAGCTTTGCTGTTTTTTTACTGGCTCCGACACCTCCCAGTTTTTGCTCTAAGATGTCATAATTCTTTAACAATTTTTCGCGATAGTCAGAAGTCAGTAATTTTTGCAATTCTTCTTTAATTCGTTTCGTGTTGCATTCGCTCTGAATTAATTCTGTAACCACTTCTTCATCCATGATTAAATTGACAAGTGAAATATATTTTAGCGTGATAATGCGCTTGGCAATTTGATAGGAAATGGCACTTCCTTTGTAGCAGACTACTTCAGGGATTTTAAAAAGAGCCGTTTCCAATGTCGCAGTTCCGGATGTTACCAAAGCAGCGGTTGAAGAGCGTAACAAATCATACGTTTTGTTCGATACAAATTTGATGTTTTTATTGCTGATGAATTGCTGATAAAACTCAAAATCCTGACTTGGAGCACCGGCAATTACAAATTCATAATCCTGAAAATCATCCACAACGCTTAGCATCACACTCAGCATTTTTGTGATTTCCTGTTGACGACTCCCGGGTAGCACCGCAATAATAGGTTTCTCTCCCAGTTGGTTTTCTTTTCTGAAGGTTGTTTCGTCAAAAGAAGGCTGATTCTGAATAGCATCAATCAGAGGATGCCCAACAAAATCTACAGGAAAATGATGTTTGTCCTCGTAAAAGCTTTTTTCGAAAGGTAAAATCACAAACATCTTGTCAATATCATTTTTGATTGCCTTGATGCGATTCTCTTTCCAGGCCCAGATTTGTGGCGAAATATAATAGTGCGTTTTGTAATGTAACGCTTTGGCCCATTTTGCAATACGCATATTAAAACCGGGATAATCTATAAAAATCAAAACATCAGGTTGAAATGCTGTGATATCTTTTTTGCAAATTTTAATATTGTTTAATATGGTTTTTAAATTGAAAAGAACTTCAACAAACCCCATGAAAGCCAGTTCGCGGTAATGTTTTACCAGAGTTCCGCCGGCTTTTTGCATTAAATCACCGCCCCAAAATCTAACTTCAGCCTGAGGATCTTCTTCATATAATGCTTTCATTAAATTAGAACCATGTAAATCTCCTGACGCTTCACCAGCTATTATGTAATACTTCATATTGATTTTTTTGAAAGTGTGTTTCCAACTTTAAACGCAAAATAATTTTTGCGGTACAAAGATAAGATTTAAATAAACAAAGTTGAAATCGCAAGAACAATGACTGCTAAAACAACGCCTCTGGCCATCAATTCCTGGTTCGTTTTTAGAAGAATACCAAAAACGGCCAAATCTAAAACGGTACCGATTGTGATTACTTTTCCGAGATATCCTTGTTGTTTGATGGTTTGAATTCCCGTAAAGAAATCAAATTTGGTAAAAAACGAAACAAACACAAAACTTCCAAGCAAAGCCGTGAAAATTCCAATAACAAAGCCTATAATAATGTCTTTTTTAGTCATTTAATTTCCAGGTATTCAGCTGCTGCATGGTATGATGAGCGGTCAGATCAAACTGTACCGGAACAATTGAAATGTATCCGTTTTCTAAAGCCCATTCATCGGTATCCTCGCCCTGATCTTCGTTTGTGAATTTTCCGGTAAGCCAGTAATAATCTTTCCCGAATGGAGTTTGTCTTTTGTCAAACTTCTGTGCATAGTAGGCTTTTGCCTGACGACAAATTTTTATTCCTTTAATTTCTTCTTCTTTTAATTTCGGAAAATTTACATTTAAAACTACACCAGGCGGCAACTTGTTTTCCAAAGTTTCTAAGGTAATTTTTTTAACGTACGACTTGATTTGCTCAAAATCGGCATTCCAGTCAAAATCCAGTAAAGAAAATCCAATTGCCTGAATCCCTTCTATACCGGCCTCTACGGCAGCACTCATCGTACCGGAATAAATCACATTTATAGAAGAATTTGACCCGTGATTAATCCCAGAAACGCACAAGTCTGGTTTTCTTTTTAAAATTTCATTAACGGCCAGTTTAACACAATCTACAGGAGTTCCTGAGCAGCTATATTCCGTTACCACATCTTCTTCTTTAGAAATTTTGTCAAGAAACAAAGTATTATTTATGGTAATGGCATGACCCATGGCACTCTGAGGTTTATCCGGTGCTACTACTACGACTTCACCAATAGTTTCCATCACACTGATTAAAGCTCTGATTCCGGGAGCTAAAATGCCATCATCGTTGGTAACTAATATTAGGGGTTTCTCATTTTTCATGCTAAAATCGTAAGGTTATATATGGGAATTAAGCAAATGTAGTGACAGATTTCGGTAGAATACGAACAAAAAGAACAAAATTTGTCAACTAATTTCAAGAAGATTTTTGCGCGTCAAACATTTTTATACCTTTAACAAAAAATTATAGCGGGCTTGGCTTTGTTGGCACAGTTTTTACCGTAACTTAGATTAAAAAATTTGATGAATGCTATTATTAAGTTTATGAAAAGAAATTATAAAATACTTATAGCCGTATTATGCTTGTCATTGACGTTGTTTGCTTTTAAGATAAATGCAGACAAATCAGTAGATCCGGATCCGAATAGAGATAAAACACTTTTAGAATTATTAGCATTTGTTATTGAAAAAGGACACTACAGCCCGGCAGAAATAAATGATGAATTCTCTAAAGGAATTTTTAAAGATTATATCGAAGCATTAGATCCTTCGAAGAGATTCTTCCTGCAATCGGATATTGACGAATTCAAACAATATGAATTGCAATTGGACGATCAGTTTTTGAATAAAGACTTAACGTTCTTCAATCTTACCTATACAAGATTGATGAAACGAATGGAAGAAAGCAAAAAACGTTATAAGACCATTTTAGCACAGCCTTTCAACTACGATATTGATGAGACTTTTAATGCGGATTATGACAAATTGCCGTATGCTAAAAATACAGCAGAGATTAACGAAAGATGGAGAAAACAGATCAAGTTATCGACACTTTCTTCACTTGTTACCAAACAAAAAATAGAAGAGGATAAAAAGAAAACAGACCCTAATTATAAGGAGAAAACTTTTGAAACTTTGGAAAAAGAAACGCGTGAAAGCTCATTGAAATCTTTAGATGACAATTTTAGTCTGATTAAAGATTTGAATAAAGAAGATTGGTTCTCCGTATATGTAAATTCAATCATGACTCGTTTTGATCCCCATACCAGCTATTTTGCACCTGAAGATAAAGATCGTTTCGATGTTAATATCAGTGGAAAACTGGAAGGTATTGGTGCAAGACTGACTAAGAAAAATGATTTTACTCAAATTGATGAGTTAATTTCAGGAGGTCCGGCATGGAAAGGAAAACAACTTGAAGCAGGAGATTTAATTCTAAAAGTTGCCCAAGGAAACGAAGAGCCTGTAGATGTTGTGGGAATGCGTTTGGACGATGTTGTGAAAAAAATCAAAGGGCACAAAGGAACAGAAGTTAAACTTACCGTTAAAAAAGTAGACGGTACAATTAAAATCATTTCAATCATCAGAGATGTAGTTGAAATCGAAGAAACATACGCAAAATCTAGTATTGTAGAAAGAAACGGATTGAAATACGGAGTAATTTACCTGCCTAAATTCTATATCGATTTTGAGAATAAAGACGGTCGTGATGCCGGAAAAGATATTGCTCTTGAAGTAGAAAGACTTAAAAAAGAAGATATAAACGGTATCGTACTTGATGTGCGTGACGATGGAGGAGGATCTTTGTCGACTGTTGTTGATATTGCCGGTTTATTTATCGAAGAAGGACCAATTGTTCAGGTGAAATCTGCAGGAAAAAAGAAAGAAGTACTGTACGATAAAGATAAAAAAGTGGAGTGGGACGGACCATTAGTAATTATGGTAAACAGTTTCTCTGCTTCGGCTTCAGAGATTTTGGCAGCAGCAATTCAGGATTACAAACGAGGGGTTATCATTGGTAGTAAACAAACCTACGGAAAAGGAACAGTTCAGAATGTTCTGGATTTGAATCAATTTGTTCGTAATGCAAATTATGGAGATTTAGGTGCTTTGAAGATTACAGGACAAAAGTTCTATAGAATTAACGGAGGTTCTACTCAGTTAGAAGGAGTTCATAGTGATGTGGTAATGCCGGATCGTTATGCCTACTTAAAAATGGGAGAACGCGATATCGACAATGCTATGCCTTGGGACAAAATTGATCCGGCTGATTATAGCACATGGCATTCGAATACAAATTTTACTAAAGCAATTGAAAGCAGTAAAAACAGAATTGCTCAAAATGCACAGTTTAAATTGATCGAAGACAATGCGAAATGGATTGATGTTAAGAATAAGGAGAATACTTATAGTTTAAATATCAAAAGCTTTAAAGCTACTCAGGAACAGGTAGAAACTGAAGGTAAAAAATACAAACCAATTTCAGATTACAAAAACAATTTGGTTTTTAAATCATTGCCTTACGAAGAGCTTGAAATGAAAAGTGATGCTACGTTAAAAGAAAAAAGAGAGGCTTGGCATCAGGCATTGTCTAAAGATGTTTATGTAGAAGAAGCATTGAATGTTTTAGATGATTTGCAAGTAAAAGGTGTGGTAAGAAACAGCGCCACAACTAAGATCAAAAGAGATAAATTAGTAAAGTCTTAATACTGTAAAAGGATTAATTTGTTAGGAAAACGCTCCAAAATGTATTTTTTGGAGCGTTTTTTTGTAGATTTAACGGTACTCTACAGATGTTGGAAACCAGATAAAAATATATTTGACTGAAAAAATGAAAAATTATATCCTTTTGAGTTTATTGGGATTTGCGCTGTTATCCTGTAAAAAAGAAATTAATGAAAGCGTAAAACAGTCCGAACAGGAGAAGCAGACTCCATTTGTTTCGAATCAAAGCAGTTCCGATTCCATATTTACAGTGGCATATTTGCCGACTTCTACGACCCGACAAATTGTAAAACATAACTATTACACATTGTCCTACAATGAAAAATTTGAACAGGCAGAATGGGTTGCTTATGAATTAAAGAAAGAATATCTTAAAAATGCCGATTATAAGCGCCCTTATTTTATTGAAGATCCAAAAGTAACGACCGGTTCGGCAGATTGGAGGAATTATAAAAAGTCGGGTTATGATAAGGGGCATCTTTGTCCTGCGGGAGATATGGAGTTTAATGAGAGTGCTTATAACGATACTTTTTACACTTCAAATATTTCACCACAAGATCACGATTTCAACAGCGGAATTTGGAACAGACTGGAGCAGAAAACACGTTATTGGGCTGAAAAGTATCATGACATTTATGTAGTGACAGGAGGAATTCTGAAAGATTCGGATAAAAAAATAGGAACAGAAAAAGTATCTGTTCCTAGGTATTTTTATAAAATTATCCTGGTCAAAATCGGAAAGGAACATAAGGCTATTGCTTTTTTAGTTCCGAACAAGGATAGTGATAAGTCGCTTTATGATTTTGTGGTTCCAATTGAGACTCTTGAGAAAATGACCGGAATTGATTTCTTTCCCAATTTAAAGAATCTAAAAAGTAGTAAAGATTTCTAGAATGACAAACATTAGAGACGGTTTTTAGGTTTTCCGGGATTAAAAAGGATAAAGCTCAAAAAAGCTAAAATCCAGACGCCGAATCCTCCATAAAGTAAGACCATTTCGAAACCATGGGCAAGAGCCAGGTGCAGAATCGATGAAGCTGAGTCCGTTATTTTTAATTGTGGATATTGTTGATTAAGAGAAGAAAAGTTTCCTATTGCTGCTTTTTCGGCTATAGCATACAGCGTTTTTCTGTCTATGGTTCCTGATAAAGAAGTATTTAGATAATAGAAAATTCCGTTCACCAGAATAAAAGCCATTAAGGCAATATTAATAGCTAAAGTGATCAATCGGGCACTCATGTCTATTCCTGATGCCATACCGGAGCGGTTTGCAGAAACGGAGCCTGTGGTGGTATTCGTGACAGGCGTATTGGTCAGTCCTAATCCAATACCGGCCAGTAAAGAACCTGGAAGCATCGTTAGCCAGCTGGCATTTTCTATACTACAGCCATACTTCATAAGTATAAAACCTAATCCGATTACAAACAAACCTAACGGAATTACAATGCCTGAACGGTAGCGCGCTGATAGGTATTCTGCAAAAGGAGGAATGACCAAAGTGGGCAGTGTATAGGCAAGTAAGGAAAGCCCAACGGCTACAACATCGTAGTGGAGATAACTTTGAAAATAGATGGGCAAATAAATGATGAAGGGCCAAAAGCTGAAATTCATACCGATAGACCCCAAGATAGCACCGGAAAAGTCACGTATCTTGAATACTGAGAGATCAAACATCGGATAGGGATTTGTTTTTTCGACACCAATAAATAGCATAAAACTAAGTGCCGTTACTCCTAAAAGACAAAGAGCCGTAGGGCTTGTAAACCCAAGATCCGGTCCCTGCGTAATATAATACGTTAGCCCAAACACGGCTATGGACAATGTAATCATGCCCCAAAGATCTATTTTTTTTGAGTTGGTATCTTTAGATTCATCAACGTAGCCGTAAATAAGAATCGCAGTAAGAATTGCTATTGGAAAATGTACCAGGAACACCCATTTCCACGATAATAGCGCCAGGATTGCTCCGCCTATTATGGGGCCAAAACCTAATCCGATACCGAGAATAATTCCCCAGGCACCGAAAGCTCTGCTTCGTTCTTTTCCTTCCTGAAATTGGTAGGATAAAGCGGCTACCTGACAAATCAACATGGCACCCCCGCTTATTCCCTGAAAAAATCGGCTTATAACTAGTAAAACTACATTTTGTGCCAAACCGCAGATTAAAGACGAAACTCCAAATAAAATGGTTGTAATGATAAGAACCTGTTTTCTTCCGTATCGGTCTGCCAGTGTTCCGGCAGCCATTAAAACGGTAGTGCAGCCTATGGTGTAAATGTTCATAATCCATTGCATGTCTTTAAGGCTTGCATTCAGTACTTTTTCAAGTGTTGGAAGGATGACTGGTACACTTGAAATTTCAAGTGAAAACATTAAATTGGCAAGACAGATGGCAATTAGAGCGATATTGTTTTTGTCGGAGTTAAATTTTTGGTTCATTTTTTTTATTTAATTTTTAGTAAAAATAAACTGATTAGGGTTATTTTTTCAGTACAATTAAAGGTTAAAGAAGTATTTTTGCAACATGAGAAAAGAAAACTTGCATCAATTAGTTGAAGTGATTTATAAAAGAGCTGATCAATGCCCATTGGTAAATTCACAACTTAGTTTTTTTCAAATGGTATATGTTATTTCGGGTTCAGGACTTCTTCATATTAATGGAAATGCAATTTCTTATCAAACCGGAAATCTTATGCTATTGACACCAAATGATTGCTATTCATTTGATATTGTTAACACAACAGAGTTTTTGTTAGTGAAGTTGAATAGTGAATATGCTAAAGAATATAAATCAAAAAGTATCGATCACGTCGAATGTTTATTTCATTATGCATCACATTTGTCAGGTTGTATTTTGAGCCGAAAAGCAGATGAATACCTTGTTAAATCAATAGCGGAATCATTATTACATACGATGGACAATAAAGATATTTACGATGAAGATTTAATTATTCACTACGTAAACGCACTTATTGTTATTGCTGCCCGAAACATTGCGAAAATAAAACCCTCAGGTGTAAAGGAGAGTGCTGATAAAAGGGTTTTGGAAATTATCAATTACATTCAGACGAATATCTTTTATCCGCAAAAACTAAAAGTGTTGGTAATGGCCAAGAAGTTTGATATATCAGATACTTATTTGGGGAGCTATTTTAAAAATCATAGTGGAGAAACGATTCAGTCTTTTGTTTCAAATTATAAGATCCGATTGATTGAGCATCGGCTAAGTTTTAGTGATATGAGAATTAATGAAATTGTGGATGAGTTTGGTTTTTCCGATGAAAGTCATCTTAATAAGTTTTTTAAGAAACATAGAAATGTTAGTCTGACTGCATACAGAAAGGCTAAGGTTTCAGTGAATTAATTTTTCTAACGAAAAAAATATCTTTAAAAAGGGGCATTAAAAAAGCCGAAGAAAATCTCCGGCTTGTAATTTTTTATTTCTTTAAGACCTTAAAAAGTAGTCAAAGTTTTTAATTCAGCAATAGTCTGAGTTGGGTTTTCGGCTTTAAAAACAAAGCTTCCGGCAACCAGAACATCAGCACCGGCTTCTACTAATTGTTTGGCATTTTTACTGGTCACACCACCATCAATTTCAATAATGGTCGAAGCATTTTTACGAGTAATTAAGGCTTTTAGCTTCTCTACTTTAGTATAAGTGTTTTCGATGAACGACTGACCTCCAAAACCAGGATTTACGCTCATAATGCATACTAAATCAATATCGTTGATTATATCTTCTAATAAATCAATATTAGTGTGTGGATTAATTGCAACTCCTGCTTTCATTCCTTCAGCTTTGATGGCTTGCAATGTTCTGTGTAAGTGTGTGCAGGCTTCATAATGTACGCTTAGGATATTGGCCCCTAAATCGGCAAAAGTTTTAATGTAACGATCCGGATCAACAATCATCAGGTGTACGTCTATCGTTTTTTTAGCATGTCTCGAAATAGCTTCTAAAACCGGCATTCCGAAAGAAATATTCGGAACAAAAACTCCGTCCATAATATCAATATGAAACCAGTCGGCCTGACTGTTGTTGATCATTTCGATATCACGTTGCAAATTAGCAAAATCAGCTGCCAGAACAGAAGGAGCAATAAGTGTATTCTTCATTGTGTAGTTGTGTGTTGTGTTGTTTTTTTTTTGCAAAGTTAATTTTTTTAATCGCAAAGCTCGCAAAGATTTATGCAAAGTTTTTATGTTTTGAGTTGAGTAATAAATTCAGAAAGCGGTGTGCTTTTAAAAGTCTGATCTTTAAAAAGTGTTGCAGAAAAAAAAATAAAATAAAAAACTCCGGTAATCAGCCGGAGTTTCAATCATCAATCAAAAAACGAACAGTCAATCAAACTGTTGTTTGCTTTGTCGTCCAATATAGGTAGTTTTGAAATAAATTCCAAATTCCGACAAAATAATCGGAATTTGGAATTGCTATAATTGGAACTTTGGAATTTATCCAAGATAAGTTTTAAGAATTTTACTTCTTGAAGTATGTTTTAATCTACGGATTGCTTTTTCTTTAATCTGACGAACACGCTCACGAGTTAAGTCGAAAGTTTCTCCAATTTCTTCTAAAGTCATTGGATGTTGATCGCCAAGACCAAAATACAAACGAACAACATCAGCCTCTCTTGGAGTTAATGTCTCTAGTGAACGCTCAATTTCAGTACGTAATGATTCGTGAATTAATTCTCTGTCCGGGTTTGGAGATTCTCCAGAACGTAAAACGTCATAAAGGTTAGAATCTTCACCTTCAACAAGAGGTGCATCCATTGATAGGTGACGACCAGAGTTTTTCATAGACTCTTTTACGTCATTTACAGTCATGTCAAGTTCTTTTGCAATTTCTTCAGCAGAAGGCGGACGCTCGTTAGATTGCTCTAATAAAGCATACATTTTGTTGATTTTATTGATAGAACCGATTTTGTTTAATGGTAAACGAACAATACGAGATTGTTCTGCCAAAGCCTGCAGGATCGATTGACGAATCCACCATACAGCATAAGAGATGAATTTGAAACCACGAGTCTCATCAAAACGCTGAGCGGCTTTAATTAAACCTAAGTTTCCTTCATTAATTAAGTCAGGAAGAGTTAATCCTTGATTTTGATATTGTTTAGCAACCGATACAACGAAACGTAGGTTAGCTTTTGTTAATTTTTCTAATGCTCTTTGATCACCGGCTTTTATTCTTTGTGCTAATTCTACCTCTTCATCGGCGGTAATTAGGTCAACTTTTCCAATTTCTTGTAGGTATTTGTCTAATGATGCAGTTTCACGATTGGTTACCTGCTTGGTGATTTTAAGTTGTCTCATGTTTTTTGTCTCCTCAATTTTTAAGTGTACAAATGGTTATACGTAATGAGTTCAAAAAAGGTTACAATTAATTTAAATTATTTTTACAAATTAATTGTTTGGCTGTTTTTTTTATCTTTTCCGATCTAATTTGAAAGCACTTCTTTAACCTCGATAGTCTCTTTTATAAAAACGGGTTTTCCTGAAGCAGAAAATCCTTCCAGTGTGATTTCAAATTTACCGGATACGTCTGAGGTATAAAATTGTATTTTCGAATTTGCATCACTTAAATCTACTTTAGGAACCCAAAGAAGCTGATGTCTGTAATCAGGAATTCTTTCATTTTTAGTGCTGGTATAATCAGGTTTAAAATAGTCTTTTTTAGACTGTGGTCTTAGAAGTTCAGGTCTTAAAATAAAACTGCCTTTAAGTTTGGTTTCGTAATCGCCATTTTTAGTTGTAAACGACACTAAACCGTTAAAAGATTTTGCGCCGTAATTGTAAATTCCTTTTACAACATTGATTTTATAGATGTTTTTCGGGTTGTATTGGAACAGTTCGTTTAGGTCTTCTATGATCAGTCCGTCTACGATTATTAAGGTAGGTAGGGCAGATTCGTAATTAGGATCGTAGTCGTAAACATGAATGGCATAGTTGTTTTTATCTTTTGAAAAATAGACGCCTTTCACAACTTCAGTTATCGTTTCTTCCATAGTTGCGAATCGTGTAAAAGCGTCCAGTTTAAACTCTTTTGATAAATTTTTGTAAAAAGGAATGGTATCCTTTGAGGCTAATATGCTGTCTTTTTTAAGATTGTAATAAGCGTTTTCTATTTGAGTAGAAATCAGTCTTTCTGAAATATTCTGTTTAAAGTCTGAATTGAACTGAAATTCCGGAAAGCTTAAATTTGAAAAATTGATATTTTTCGGTTTGTCCATTTCAATAGTATAATCCTGTTTGTTGTCTTCCAGAATTTGAACAATTACATTGGAGTTTGAGTTCGGCTTTTCCAGATTAAAAATAAAATTTCCTTCATTATCTGTTTTGGCAAGCTTCAATGTATAATTTTTGCCCACTATTGAAAGAGCTACTTTTTTATTTTTTATGTCAGCATTGCTGGATTGTATTTTTCCGGAAATTAGCTCACCACGTAATTCCGGCAATAGAAAATTAGGGTTTTTTATTTCTGTTTGAAGGATTTTAGAAGTATTGCCTCCACCAAGTTCTCCGAAATTGATTTTCGTTTGAGCTACAAAACCATCTGCTTTTCTTACTGAAAGCACATAATTTCCCTTTGTAAATTCATCAGAATTACTGATGATTTGCAACTCTGCCTGATCTCTGTTTTTGTAAGTTTTGCGTCTTAAATTAAAAGAGATGTCTTTGTTTGTTATCGTTTCGGGTAAAGTTACTTCTTTTTGAGAAACGGTATTTACAGGTTTATCCTTGTAAGGATTTAGGATATAAATGTCAATATTGCAATAATCTGAGACCTCTTTGTTCAACATCCAGTTGGTGTATCCTATAATTTTATAGTTTCCGGTTTCCAGAGTTGTTGGAATGAAAAAGTCGCTGCTGGCGGTTCCGTTTTCGAGAAACAATTTATGGGTAAGAACTGTTGTTTTGTTTTTGTCGACCAGCTGCAAGTAAGCAATTTTGCTATATTTCGACATTTCATTTGTTGATTTATTGACACAGAAAATCTTGTAGAACAAAGATTCTCCGGTGATATAGGAATTAGCGTTTGTACTGATGTAAATGGATTCCTTAAGGTTTTGATCTATTGTATTCAGTTCCGTTACGGCATTGTTCTTCTGAGCAAACAAAATTTGCTGAAAGCTCATTGCTATAGCTATGATGGTTATGTATTTTAGTCTATCCAAAATGATGGTTTTATGTTTGATGAAAATGAAGTGCAATCTCCGCATTCTACGGGATACAATAGATACTGAGGCGTTTCGTTAGGAAAATAAACTTTAATTCCTGATTTGATTAGGTCTAGGATATCATTCCCCTGACATTCGGCTGAAGAACTGAAACAATAATTAAAGTAAAATTGGTCTATTTCATTTTCAGGAACTGGAGAGGGACAATCATATTGATATTTAGGTATTGGTTCTTTTGGGAAAAGATCGGTAAAATTAAAAAAGAGTCTTTTTTCGGAATAGGAGGACACATTAAAGAATCCAATCACTTTTTCGCCTGGATTGTCAACAGGATTTATGTTTCCATAAAAAAAGCCGGGTTGGGTTTGTGATAGAATGCTCCCAATGTCAGAAATCTCTTTTAGGGTTTCGTAAAAAGTATGGGCAGCAAGATTCTGAACATATTGTTTGACTAATATGCTGTATCTGCTTCTGATGATCGGGTCTTTGCTGCTAATGAATTTAATTGGAAAATCAGTAACTCTGTCTTCACTTAACTGGTTCGTATTGGTTAGAATTAATTCATTAGATTTTTTATCGGAATAACAAATTCTAACTTCTGTTGTCCTGTCTTCAAATACAATTTGTCCTTTTGGATTGGAGCCTGGAGGAAAAAAGACAGCAACGGCTTTTTTAGAATAAACTTTAGGTGCAATTATTTTATACGTTTCGTCGTATTCGTATCTGTAGTATCGGGATTTGTTTGTGGGATCGTTGCTGTTTACAGTAATTTCAACTCCTAATACACCTTTTTTTGTTACTGCTTTTGCTTCTACTTTATCGATCTGAGTCTGTTGTGGCAATTTCTCTTCATTCGAGACGTAGCTTCTTCCGTTTTTTGTAAGGATATGCAATTGATAGGCTCTACCGGGACTGGCCTGAAATTGGTTTACGGAAATATAGGCCTCATTTTTTTCCTGAAAATCGTATTTATTACCCAGATCATCGGTAACATATACCACCGCTTTACTTTCAAAGGTTGGTTTCTTTCCGTCAAGTTTATACGTTCTGGACAATTTAATTTGATGGTTTTTATATTGATCAGTGATAGTGGCTTCTATTACCAGAGCATCTTCGAAGCCATTGGTTTGGTACGAATAGGGTGTAGTGCATCCCAATACAATTGAAAGAAGTATCGTTATAAGAAATCCGTAGTGTAAGATCTTTTTCATAATTTCTAAAATTTAAAATTATAGGTAATTGTTGGTATCGGAACAGAGAAAATAGAGGTTTGGTAGGCTTTTACCTGGCCTTCTTTTGTTACGAAAAAGATAGAATAAGGGTTATTACGTCCCAATACATTGTAAATGGAGATGTTCCAGAAACTGTGGGCTAATTTTTTTATTTTGTGATTGCCTTCAATATTCAATCCGATGTCTAATCTATAATAGTCCGGTATTCTGTATTTGTTACGATCGCTATACAGTGTGTATTCTGCACCATTATAATTGTACTTTCCGATTGGATAAGTTATAGGTCTTCCCGTTTGGTATACGAAATTGGAAGAAAAACTATAGCGGTGTGTAAATTTGTAATTCATGACAATACTTACATCATGCGGCTTATCGAAATTAGTTGGAAAGTAAGTGCCATTATTCACCTTTTCATCGTTAAACTTGCTGTCCAGTTTTATAAAGGTTCTGGAATAAGTGTACCCAAGCCAGCCATTAAGTCTTCCGGTTGATTTTTTTAGTAAAAACTCTACACCGTAAGCCTTTCCATTACCTTGAAGTAATTCCGTTTCAAGATCCTTGTTTAAAAGTAAGTTGGCTCCAACTTTGTAATCGAGTATATTTTTAGAAGTTTTGTAGTATCCTTCCAGGCTTAACTCAATATCTTTATAATCCAGTTTTTTGAAAATCCCAAGAGAATACTGTAATCCGCTTTGCGGTTTTACATTTAAGTCAGATAGCTTCCAGGTGTCTGTAGGCGATTGGGTTGTGTTGTTGGTTAACAAATGGATGTATTGGTAGTTTTTATCGAAACCGGCTTTTACAAATAGACTTTCATCAATTATATAGCGCAAAGCAAGCCTTGGTTCAAAACCTCCATAAGTCGTAATTACTTTATTATTGCCATACGTTTTTTCTTCTACAACTGTTGAAGGAGTCTTTGGGGCATCTTCTTTGTAAATTTTCTGCGTAGCTGCTCCTAAAGCCGCGTAGAAGGAATATCGTGCTCCGATATCTAATAATAGTTTCTCCGTAATTTTAAATTTATCAGAGAAAAACAATGCCGATTCCAGTCCCTTTTCGTCATCCACTTTTATAGGTGTCACTATCGAAGTTTCCCCATTTGGATTAAGTTCCCCGGGATTAACGCCGTATAATTTACTTGATATTCCGTAAGTAAATTTATGTTTACTGTTCAATTCGCTATTGAATTTAAGACTCGCCTGAGTTTCAGTTATTTTATATTTGAAAATAAAGGATTCAGGATTGACAGATTGATAATCAATACTGAATTTGTACTCGCTATTGGAGACATTAAATTCACTGTTGTTTTTCTCATTAAAAGCATGTTTCCATTTTAAAGAAATCAAACGGTTGCTGTATTGGTACAACGAGTCGGGAGTAATAGTGTATTTGTCTTTACTGTAATATGCGGTACCTTCAATAGTATTGTTTTGGTTTATTTTATGACTGTATTTTGCAAACAAATCATAAAAAGAGGCCTGACTGTTTTTGAGGTTTTCATCGTCTAAGCTTTTTAAAATCCAATCAGAATAAGTGGCTCTTCCTCCCAATAGTAAGCTTGCTTTTCCTTTTACAACGGGAATTGAAGCGGTCAGGTTACTCGTAACCGGACCAATTCCTCCTTCGCCCGAAAATTTCTCTGTGTTTCCGTTTTTAGAAGTAATGTCAAAAACCGATGACAATCTGCCGCCGAATTCTGACGGGATACCTCCTTTGTAAATATCAACTTTATTGATGGTGTAAGGGTTTAAGGAAGAGAAAAAACCAAAAAGATGAGCAGGGTTGTATATCGTTCCGTTGTCCAGTAACATTAGGTTTTGATCTTCTTTTCCTCCTCTTACATTAAATCCTGAAGAGCCTTCTCCTGCAGTTTTTATTCCGGGAATGGTGAGGGCAATTTTTAAGACGTCTCTTTCTCCCAGAACCAGAGGAACGGTTTTTACACCCTCAGCTTCAATTGTCGTAACTCCTGTTATGGCAGTTCTTATATTTTGACTGTTTTTTCCTTTTACCAAAACTTCTTTTAATTGATTTATTTTTTCAATTATCGGAAAATCCAAAGTACCATCACTGTAAATCATTATTTTACGGGCGGTATTATTGTACAATAACGATTCGATTTCGATTGTTGCCAATCCAACAGGTAGTTTTAGACTGTAAAATCCCTGAGCATTTGTAACGGTTGTTGCGGTGGTGTTTTTTGCTTTTACCGTTATGTCAGCAAGAGGTTTACCGTCTTTTTGGTCCGTTATATAACCTGAAATGGTGTAAAAGTCAGTTTCAGAATCGATGGTTTCCTTTCCAATTAGTGCAATAGGAGCGGTCTGATCTGTTTTGCTCTTCTTTACAGAATCGTACTGTTGAAAAAAGATGGGAATATTGCCGGCCTTAATTTTATCATTTTGAAATTTGTCATAAATGATGCTGTTCTTGGTCAGAATGACTTTGTTTTTGGTTATAAAGAAATTCAGATCAGTGTCTTCAAAGATTTTGCTTAGTATATCCTGTATGGTTTTATTAGAGTAATCTCCGGATATTAATACGTTGTTATCTATCCATTCCTTTTGAAAGTAGAATTTGTAATTTGTCGAAGCCTCTATTTTTTTTAAAACTTCAACCCGATTGATGTTGCTGTAATTTATGGTGATCTTTTGATCTTGTGAATAAATGCATTGATTAAAACCGAAAAATAATAAAAGAAGGGTAAATATTCTCATTTGGATAATTGCTACAGATTTTAGTTATTTATGTACTTGAGGAGGTTTTTCATAAATAATGCAGCATCTTCTTTTCTGAGATTTCTATACATCAGATAAAAATCATTTATTTTTCTTTTATTCTCCTGGAATAAGGATATGATCTCTTTTTTATCATTTACAGGATAAAAATTGTTCTGCTTTAAAAGGATAAATTCTTTTCTGTCTGTATATCCTATTAAATCAACTTCGGCTTTATTGCTTTTTTTCTTCTCTTTAGAGTGTTTTATGTAAAGAATAACATTGTTTCCTACCGGGATTTCTTCATAGTATCCTTTCCTGAAAGTGGTTGAATTCGGAATGTCTAAATGAACAAATTTATCATTGCCTATTTTAAAAGAACTGATGTTTTCGGTAAAGAGATTAATTTTAGTGGAGTTAAGCTCGCCATATGGTTTGATAATCAATTCATCGGTATAAGTATCGTAGTTGAGTAACAGATCAGAATAATTTTGATTGTGATATTGCATACTTCCTTTTCTGAAATCTTCGGAAATGTAATACCGGTTCTCGTTGTTGACTGTTTTGTCGAAGTTTAAATGGGCGGGGCCATTTTCAAATTCTAACGATTCTACACCCAGATTTTTGTCAAACCAGTTGTATACTAGGATTTCGTTGTTGGTTTGCCCGTAAATTATGTATGCATTTAAGAATAAGGCCAATAAAATTATATATTGACCTTTTATTTGGTTTTTCTTCAAAGGATTGGTGGTTTTGATTTTTTGGTTTATAGCTCTTCAAAAATATCAAAAAAATATCAACAACAGTGGTGTTTTTGTTAAATTTTAATAAGGTTGTTATTTTTTGACTTAAAAAACGAGTGATTTATGCGGTATTATTGAGTTTGGAAACCTGTTTTGTCTTAAAATAAAAAAAAAACACTCCAGCTTAAAAAGATTAAGCCAAAGTGTCTCGATAAAATTGGGGCAAAATTTATTTTTTAATCTGAAAAATCATCTGAGGTATCTAAAATGTCATCAAATATTTTTTTAAGCGATTTGATGTAGATCGGAAATGCGAAGGCTAACAAAAGATATTCGATTCTGAAAACCGTGATGTCGTCCAGAATTTTATATAAACAAGGAATGATAAAGAGAAGAGAGACAGTTACGCCAACCCAGGGGTTGTTTTTTATTTTTTTTAATATAGATAAAAGCTTCATGTCCGATGGTCTGTTTAATTCAATTCTCATTTAGATTTTATAATTTGGATTTCTTGGTGTAAAAGTAATTTCGATTTGCGGGAAGGAAATTAAAAATGTCATGAAAGCAGAATTTTTTGTCATGAAATTTTCTATAAACCCTGTAGTCGGGTATTCTTCTTTTAAAACAAAAAAATCCTCCCGGATAGAGAGGATTTGCTGAGCTTTTATTCTTTCGTCTTACTGTTGTTATGACAAAATATTCATCTTTTTTATAAAATCTTTGTAGGTATCGCTTAGATTTATTTTGTGATCACCTTTTAAAATAATGAGATTATCGGCCAGAATAATTTCTTCAATTTTATTCGTGTTTACGATTGTATTTCGATGTGTTTTTATAAATCTGTTTTTATCCAACAGATTGCTGATTTTGGTTAAAGAAATCAGAATGACAAATTTTTCTTTCTCGGTTATGATATTGCAATAACGTTCTTCAACATCAATATAAAGAATATCATTTAAGGCTACTTTTTTTAAGGAGTTCTTCTTTTTTATAAACAAGTAGTCGTTGCTAATCACAGTATCTTGCTCTTCAGTCTGAAAAACTTCGGTTTGAGCATAAAACTTTTCTACAGCCATTTCTATGGCATAAAGAATTTCCAGTTCATTAAAAGGTTTTAGTAAAAAGCTGAACGGTTTTGTAAGCTTGGCTTTTTCAAAAATCTGACGGTCTTGTGAGCTGGTTAAAAACACAAACGGTTTTGCTGCATTTGGAATAATGTTAATCGATTCAGCAAATGTGATTCCTTCCGGTTTCCCGTCTAAGAAAATATCAATAATTATAATGTCGATGGTATTTTCGTAAAAAAGTTTTAACGCATCAGCAAAATTAGTTGCTATGCCTACAACCTTATAATTGTTTTGGAGCAGTACTTTACGCAGAGCATCACTTTGTTCAGGGGTGTCTTCTATAATTAATACATGAATATTATCCATTGTTTTTTGTTTTTGGGAAAGTCAAAATCATTTTAGTTCCTATATTGAGTTCACTTTCTATGGCTAGTGTTCCGCCATTTTTTTTGATCATTTGTTTGCACAGCTGCAAACCTAAACCAGTACCGATAATTTCAGAGTTGTTTTTTTTGGCGAGTAAAGCATTGTCAGCGAGTAATTCCTGAATGGTACTTTCGCTCATTCCGATACCATTGTCCTGAATAATGAGTTCGCAAAAATCAGGGTTGGTTTCCTGAGTGAGAAAGCTTATTTTGCTATTTTCATTCGAGAATTTAATAGCATTGTCCAATAAATTTCGAAGTACAATTTTTAACGAATCGAGGTCTACAAAGATAAAACTATTTTTTGAGACCGAATTTTCAAAAGTAATGGCTTTGTCCAGCAATAAAGGTTTGTAATTGTGTTCAATTTGCTGAACGACAGAGTACAAGTGAATGGATTCTTTTTGAAAGTACAATTGTTTGGTTTGTAACATGGCCCAATGCAATAAATTGTCTAACAAAGTGTAAGCGCCATTTGCAATAGTACTGTTTTGAATGATGAGCTGGTTTAATTCATCGTAGTTTTTGGTTTCCAGTGTAGAAGATAATTTAGTGTTGCTGGTCTTCAAAGCATTTACAGACGAACGTAAATCATGACTCACAATTGAAAACAACTGATCTTTGGTAGCGTTTAATTCGTCAAGTTTATTTTTTTGACGTAAAATAGTCTTACCGTTTTTTACTTTTTGGGCGTAGAGATAAACCCCTGCCGTTAAAATCAATAATAAACCAACAGCAGCAAAAAACAAACCGTTACGCTGTGTGTTTTTTAGTTTGTTTTCGATTTCAAGTACTTTTATTTGTTTTTGCTTTTGGGCTACAGCAAACTTTTTCTCAAAGTCGGCAACGGCCCAGATTTTGTTTTGATTGTTGAGGGAGTCTTTCCATTGTTCAGCTTCTTTTCTATAGGTTAATGCTTTTTTGTAATTACCTCTATTTTCTTCAACCATTGACATATTGAATGCGGTACTTTCTTTTTTATCGAAATCTTTTATTTTCTTAGAAAAGATATAGGCTTTCTTGAAATATAGTATAGCTTTTTCATCCTTATATTGTAAATAATATAGATTTGCAATATTTTGGTACAATAGCGTAAGTGAAAGAGGGTCGTTTTCTTTCTCGTTTATTTCTTTACTTTTAAATAGGTATTCTTCACTTTTGTTAAATTGATTAAGATGTAGATAACAAACTCCCAGATTTTCATAAATAGAACTTATTCGATAATCTAAACTTTTATTTGTTATTAGAAATTTTTCTACTTTCGAAAAATAGTAGATTGCTTTTTCGAATTCTTTCAATTCGAGCGAAACCTGACCTAAAACCTTATTTACTAGTGGGTAAAATGCAAAACTTTCAGAAATTAAATTCATTTCAGCTTTAGCTTCTTTAAAAAGTTTTAAGTTTTTAAATGAATATCCTCTTAAATAGTGGCAATAATCGGTTAATTCCTTATTCCTACTTGAGCTTAATTGTTTCATTGAATACACTAAAGTAGAGTCCCATTTTTTGTTTATAAAGAAATATTGAGCTTTGTTGAAATTGGTTTCTTTTTTAAATTGGGACGCCTTTATTTTAAGCACTTCGTTAAAATTACTAGTACTTGATTGTATTCTGGCGTGAGATGATATAGAGAATAAACACAGAACCGAAATGATGATAATTTTAAGTTTGTGCATTTTTCGATAATATTGGTTTTGTATAATAAAAAGAGAAAGGTATGGTGTGTTAAATTTATTTATTACACCATACCTTTTTATGTTCTAATCTGCAACTCCAGTTTTAGTTCCTCTAGAAGTTTCAGGGTCCAGATTTCGTAAATAAGATGTAACAGATGTAATTTGGCTAATTCTGTCAGAAATATAATCGATTTCAATATACCAAACATCATAGGTATCTGGTGTGCTTTCATCCCATGTATAGTCAAAATAAACTTCGATATTAGTATCGTTTTCTATTAGTGTACCAACTGATGGGGCAGCTGAATCTTTAGAGTTGATGTAAACGGTAGCGCAGATTTTTAAAGTAAGGATTCCTTGATTTCTGTACAGTTGCGCTGAAGCTAAAGGTGGAATTGGGAAAGTAAGATTGCTTTTGTCTGAAAATACAAAATCTTGCTGATTAATTCTTGTGATTTGGGTAACGTTGAAGTTCATAGTGGTGTTTTAAGGATTATTAATCTGTTTTTTTGGTGTGTTAAAGATATTTTATTTTCACATATAAATGTAAGGTTTGTCGTGTTTTTTTGTGATTTTTCTAGTAACTAAGGCAAATTTTAGTTAGAAAATGCCATAAAAACGAAAAACCCCAATTCAAATGCATGAATTGGGGTTTTCTATGAATAAACCTTTAGTAAACTAAGATCTGATTACTCTTTTTTCTCCTCACGTGGAGGTCTTTGTAAAAGTGCTTTTCTTGACACTTTTTCTTTTTTAGTTTTAGGATCTACACCTAAGTATTTCACTTGGAATACATCACCCATGTTTACAACATCAGTTACGTTTTCAGTGCGTTCCCATGCTAATTCAGAAACGTGTAATAAAACTTCATTTCCTGGTGCAGCAGTATATTCAACTACAGCTCCAAAATCTAACATTTTAATTACTTTTACTTCGTAAGCTTCTCCCATTTGTGGTTTGAAGGTAATTGACTTAATTTTTGCCAATACCGCTTCAATTCCGGCAGGATCTGTACCTAAGATTTCGATTACACCTTGTTCGTCAACTTCGTTGATTACAATAGTAGTTCCCGTAGCTTTTTGTAATTCCTGAATTACTTTTCCACCAGGTCCGATCAATGCTCCAATAAAGTTTCCAGGAATAGTTCTGGTAATGATTTTTGGTGCATGTGCTTTAACGTCAGCTCTTGGTGTAGCGATAGTTTCGGTTAATTTACCTAAGATATGTAAACGTCCATCACGAGCCTGGCTTAAAGCCTGCTCCATAATGTCGTAACGTAAACCGTCAATTTTGATATCCATTTGACAAGCAGTGATACCATCAGCAGTTCCGGTTACTTTAAAGTCCATATCTCCTAAGTGATCTTCATCTCCTAAAATATCTGACAATACAGCAAATTTCTCACCATCAGTAATTAATCCCATAGCAATTCCGGAAACCGGTTTTACCATTTGAACTCCCGCATCCATCAAAGCCATTGTTCCGGCACAAACGGTTGCCATAGAAGAAGAACCGTTAGATTCTAATACTTCAGAAACCACACGAATAGTGTAAGGACAATCTGCTGGAATCATGTTTTTCAAAGCTCTCTGAGCTAAGTTACCGTGACCTACTTCTCTTCTTGAAGTTCCTCTTAGAGGTTTTGCTTCACCAGTTGAGAAAGGAGGGAAGTTATAATGTAAGTAGAATTTCTCTTCACCTTGTTCAGATGGAGAATCAATTTGATTTGCTTCTCTTGAAGTTCCTAGAGTTACTGTAGCCAACGCCTGAGTTTCTCCACGTGTAAACAATGAAGATCCGTGAACTCTTGGTAAATAATCCGTTTCACACCAGATTGGTCTGATATCTGTTGTTTTTCTTCCGTCTAAACGAACGCCTAATTCTAAAACTACATTACGAACAGCTTCTTTGTTTGTTTTGTAAAAGTATTTAGAAACTAAATCACCATCAGCAGCCAATTCTTCTTCAGTAAACAAAGCTTTTACTTCTTCTTTTACTTCAGCAAATGCAGCACCTCTTTCGTGTTTAGCGGAACCAACTTTTGCAATAGCATAAATTTTATCGTATGCTGCAGCTTTTACTTTTTTGTAAATTTCTTCGTTTTCTTTCTCACCTTCGTAAGTACGAATTTCTTTTTTACCAAAAGCAGCCTGCAAACGCAATTGCGCCTGAATTTGAACTTTAATAGCTTCGTGAGCAAATTTAATAGCTTCGATCATTTCGGCTTCCGAAATTTCTTTCATTTCACCTTCAACCATTGCCACAGAATCCATAGAAGCTCCAATCATCATATCGATATCGGATTTCTCTAATTCTTCTCTGCTTGGGTTGATGACCAGTTTTCCGTCGATACGTGCAACACGTACTTCAGAAATTAAGTTATAAAAAGGGATATCTGAAACAGCTAACGCTGCAGATGCCGCTAAACCAGCTAAAGCGTCCGGCATAACCTCTTCGTCATGAGACATTAATTGAATCATAACCTGAGTTTCAGCATGGTAATCGTCTGGGAAAAGCGGACGTAGAACACGGTCAACTAATCTCATTGTCAATACTTCGCTATCACTTGGACGAGCTTCTCTTTTAAAGAAACCACCTGGAAAACGACCTGCTGCTGCAAATTTTTCGCGATAATCTACCGTTAAAGGTAAAAAATCAACGCCCGGGTTTGAAGTGCGAGCTGAAACTGCTGTTGCAAGAATCATCGTATCGCCCATTCTTACTACTACAGAACCGTCTGCTTGTTTGGCTAAACGTCCTGTCTCGATTGTGATGCTTCTGCCATCACCTAAATCGATTTTTTCTACAAATAATTGTGGAATCATAATTTTTCCTTTTTGATTATACAATGGGTTTTAGTTGTGTTGTAGTTGTTGTTGTGTGTAGTTATTGTTCTAAAACCCAATGAAAAACCAAACTTTTTTTCTTATAAAATGCTTGTAATGTAAAAACAAAAAGAGGCACTCTCGCACCTCTTTTCTATATTGATTATTTTCTGATATTCAATACTTTGATAATCTCACGATATCTGTTGATCTCTTTCTTTTTCAAGTAGTCCAACAAAGCTCTTCTCTTACCTACTAATAGTACAAGTGAACGCTCAGTGTTGTAATCGTGACGATTTTTTTTCAAGTGTTCAGTTAAGTGTGAAATTCTGTAAGTGAACAATGCAATCTGACCTTCTGCGCTTCCAGTGTTTGTTGCACCACCGTGTTGTGCGAAAATCTCTTCTTTCTTTTCTTTAGTTAAATACATTCCAATATTGTTTAATGATTTTTATGTATGTCATACAACTTTTGTAAGACGGGTGCAAAATTAGATTAAAAAAACAAAAAAATCAAACAAAAATAAAAGAATCTCAAAAAGAACAGTAATTTTTGTTTTCGAACAATTTGCGGCCTTAATTTGTTTTACTTGTATGTCACTGTTAAAGGTATAGAGTAATTGACTCTAACTGGGATGCCTCTTTGTTGGCCAGGAATCCAATTTTCATAACTGGTAATGACTCTCATGGCTTCTTCATCCAGGCCATACCCTAGTGGTTTTAGTATTTTGGGTTCAGTTATTTTACCATCTTTTTCAATTACAAATTGAATTATTAATCGTCCGCTTATTTTATTGGCAACTGCTTCTTTTGTTTTTGAAAAATTTGCCCCTATGAAATTGTAAAAATCTTGTATTCCCTTTTTAGGTAATGGTCTTGATTCAAGAATGTTATATTGTGTTTCTATACCGTTATTATCTGTGCTTTTGCCAGAAATAAATGTTCCTTCTTTGTAAATGTCATCATACTGATGGCCGGTATTTTTATTTATTATTTTCCATTCGCCATCCTTGAATCCATTTTTTAAGCTTCCTTTTGATGAAAAAGGCTCACCATTTTCTTCATATGTTCCATTTCCATTTATGACTTTATGCTTATTGTTAACATCCCAAAAGTCATAAATCTTCATTTCAGGACTAATTCCTTTTTTAGATTCAATATATTCGCCTTTTAATAGAGGATTTCCATTTTCATACCATTCTGAAATATTTCCGTTTAATCTTGATTTAATATAGTTCTCTGTCCTTCTTTTCTTTCCATTTTCGTAGTAGTGAATGTATTCTCCTTCTCTTGAGCTTCCATCTTTTGTTTTAGAATTCCCTTCCATTTGCAATACTCCGGATTTATAGTAGTTTTTAATTTGATACAAATCTTTGTCGGTGTAATAATCTTTGATTATTGTATAAAAAGCATGGTCTTCTTTTGACGCGTCTTTTCCAATCGAATCACGATAAATGATTTTGTCTGAAGAATTCTGTGAAAAGAGGAATATGGGAAATAATGCTAAAGCAATGAAAATTTTTTTTCTCATAAATTGATTTGGCTAATTGTATTTTGAGTTTCTTAGTACAGTTTGGCAACTTCCTGATTTACGAATTCTAAAAATCGTTCGTCAGCTTCTGTAAACGGATCTATAACATGACTGTCGATATCAATCTGACCAATATTTACTCCATCAACAAATAACGGAACAACAATTTCAGATTTAACAGTAAAGCTGCAGGCAATATAATTGTCCTGCGCTGCAACATCCGGCACTACAAAATTGGTGTTACTTTCGGCTACCTGACCGCAGATTCCTTTACCGAAAGGAATAACGGTATGATCTGTTTCAGCTCCAACATACGGGCCTAAGTGTAAGGTTTTGTTCTCGTGATTAGCAAAATAAAAACCAACCCAATTATAGTATTCGATATTCTCGTTTAATAACTGGCAGATTGCTAATAATTTTTCGTCTCTAACTAATACAGTGTCAGATACAATAGCGCTTATTTTTGGTTGTAATTCTTGGAATGTCATAATGTTAAGATTTTATACAAAAGTATTTAAAGCTAAACTCAAAAAATACATAAATTTGAAAAAAAATTTTCGTTGAAAAAATATCTCGTACAGTTTAAACCCTTTCTCATTTTCATAGGCACTTTTTTTGCAGCCTATATTGTACTTACCTTGCTATATAAGTTTTATCTAAACGGTTTTGGACCAAATGAAGTCGATGGAATAACCAACACTGTAGGACAAAATGTCGAACAATTGATGCGGGGTTTTAATTGTGATATTAAGATTCATAAAAGCCTTACTGATTCCTGGATGGAGGTTTGGTACAATAAGCACTATTCCGTTCGGATTGTTGAAGGCTGTAATGCGGTAAGCGTTATGATTTTGTTTGTTGCTTTTATACTTGCTTTTTCCGGAAAGTTCAAAGCCACTTTGTTGTTTATAGTGTTTGGAATTTTCTCTATTTATGTTTTAAATGTAGCGAGAATTGCAATATTGGTTGTTTTATTGTTTCGTTTTCCGGAAAATAATCATTTCTTGCACGGAACGTTGTTTCCTTTGATTATTTATGGTTTCGTTTTTCTTTTGTGGATTATTTGGGTAAACAAATTTTCGAAGTATGCTAAATAGAATCCTCGAACATAAGTCCAAATTAATAATTGCGGTTGCGATTGTATTGTGTTTTGCAGTTATCAGAGCTTTTGAAAATCAGCTGTTCTATGACCCGTTTTTGGATTATTTTGACGGTGATTTTAAAAATTTACCATTTCCCGAGGTGAAAAATTTTACTCTTTTTCTGAATTTATTACTCCGGTATGTACTGAATACTATTTTGTCTTTGTCATTGATCTATGTTTTGTTTCAGGATCGGGATATGTTTCGATTTAGTTTGTTTCTGTATGTGTTTTTTGCTGTGATACTTTTGGGGATGTTTTTTGTCGTTCTTGAATGTTTTGCAGAAGGAAACTGGCTTCTTTTTTATGTGCGAAGGTTCATTATTCAGCCCATATTTGTATTGTTGTTTATTCCGGCATTTTATTATCAGCAGCAAAATTTAAAAAAATAACAATTTATTTCGCCTTTTTTTGGAGTCTTTTAAATAATTTTGCAGTATGAAACTAAAGAAGTGTACCGGATTATTTTTGGCCTTCCTATTATTGGTCTCCAATATTGGGTTTGCTTTTGATGTGCACTATTGTGGCGGAGAGATTGCTTCGGTTTCATTGAATACAACAGCAGCAGCTCCTGAAAAGAATTGTTGCGGAACCTCTGAAAAAAAATCATCTTGTTGTAAAGACAAAGTAGTTCATTTTGAAAAGAAATCAGATGATGCTACTTTAAAGTTTTTCTTCTTCCAGTTTGCTTTTCCTATGGCAGTTCAGGAATATCAACCGATTGCTTTTCTTGGAATTGCAAATTTCAAAAGCAATCAGGTTATTTCGTATTATTCTGATGCCAATGCACCGCCTTTATTTAAGTTGTATCACCAGTATATTTTTTATTCCTGATTTTAATGTTTAGATCCAGGCCGTTTTGGCTTGTGCTATGCTG
Organism: Flavobacterium lipolyticum; assembly: GCF_020905335.1. Lineage (NCBI taxonomy): Bacteria > Pseudomonadati > Bacteroidota > Flavobacteriia > Flavobacteriales > Flavobacteriaceae > Flavobacterium > Flavobacterium lipolyticum. Next base: position 2,368,906 of record NZ_JAJJMN010000001.1, read on the forward strand.
TTTGTTTATTTCTCCTTTTGAAGAAATTCTATAGAAACAGCCTTCTATTTAACATTAAATCATTTTTTTATGCAAAAAAGTATACTGCTTTTTGTCGCATTTTTGCTATCCGTATCCGCGTTTTCGCAAGAAGATTTGCAGGAAGTAAAAATCACAAAAAAGCAAAAAGGAATAAAAAAATCCTATACGCTTACCTCTAATACTACTGTTATCACCAGCAAGGAGTTATTAAAAGCAGCCTGCTGTAACCTGGCCGAGAGTTTCGAAACAAATCCTTCGATTGATGTGAATTTTTCAGATGCTTTAACCGGGACCAAGCAAATTAAAATGCTTGGCTTAACAAGCCCTTATTTATTAATCACCGAAGAGAATCTTCCTTCTGTACGCGGAGCTTCGCAAGCTTACGGATTATCGTTTACCCCGGGAACATGGATCGAAAGTGTTCAGATTACAAAAGGAGCGGGGAGTGTTATCAATGGGTATGAGAGCATTTCCGGACAAATTAATACCGAACTTTTAAAACCATTAAACGACATTCCGTTTTTCTTAAATGCTTATGGCTCTACAGATGCTCGTTTTGAGTTAAATACTCATTTTAATAGAAAACTGTCGGATAAATGGGCGACAAGTTTGTTTGTTCATGGTAATGCGCGTGTAGCAAAGAACGATATGAACGACGATGGTTTTTTGGATAATCCATTAGGAAAACAAATTAATGTTTTGAACCGTTACCAATATTACAATCCTGATAGTGGTTTAGTAAGTTTTATCAATTTCAGGTATATGAATGATAAAAAACAGACCGGAGAATTGGATTTTGACAAGAATACAGATCGCGGAACAAAAAATCACTGGGGTTCAGAAATCAATACAGAACGTTTTGATGTTTCTACAAAAATTGGATATGTTTTTAAAGATATGCCGTATCAAAGTATCGGTTTTCAGAATGCTTTTAATACGCATAATCAAAACTCTTACTTTGGACTGAGTCTTTATGATATCAGACAAAATAGTTTTTATTCGAACTTAATTTTTAATTCGATTATTAACAATACGAAGCATAAGTTTTCTACGGGTTTAAATTTTGCTTATGATCAGTATCAGGAGTTTGTAAACGCAAACGATTACAGCCGAATCGATAATTCTGTGGGAGCATTTTTCGAATACACTTATGATAATACGGATAATTTTAGTTTGATTTTAGGAGGTAGGGTAGACAATCACAATCGATTGGGAGTTTTTGTTACGCCGCGTCTGCACCTGCGATACAATCCATGGAAAAATGGAGTGCTTCGTGTTTCGGCAGGAAGAGGAAAACGTTCCGCTAATATTTTTGCCGAGAATCAGCAGCTATTTGCAAGTTCGAGAACTTTTTCAATTTTGGATCAAGGTGGGAAAATTTACGGATTGAATCCTGAGATTGCATGGAATTATGGGGTAAGTTTTTCTCAGAAATTCCGTCTTTTTAATAAAAATTCCGAAATTGGATTTGATTTCTATCGTACCGATTTTCAGAATCAGGCGGTTGTAGATCTGATGCAGAGTCCGCAGGATGTCTTGTTTTATAATTTAAAAGGAAGCTCTTTTGCCAATAGCTTTCAGGCAGAGTTTAATTTCGAATTGATTCATAATCTGAATTTAAGAACAGCTTATAAATATTACGACATTCAAACGGATTATCTGCGAGGAACTTTTCAGCGACCGTTACAGGCGAAGCATCGTTTTCTGGGGAATCTGGAGTACGAAACCCAAGTAAATGATGGTAAGCAATGGAAATTTGATTATACATTTAACTGGTCCGGAAAACAACAATTGCCTTATACAGCGTCAAACCCGACTGCAGATCAGTTTCCTGATTTTTCGCCTTCGTACGCGGTGATGAATGTTCAGGTAACGCGAATTTTTTCTCCTGTTTTTGAAGTATATGTAGGAGGGGAGAACATTGGGAATTATAAGCAGGAAAAAGCTATTTTAGGAGCTTCAGATCCATTTGGTCCTAATTTTGATGCTTCTGTTGCGTATGCTCCTATTTTTGGACAGATGTATTACGCGGGATTGCGTTTTAAGATAAAATAGAGGTAAAATGTAAAATGTGAATTACGGAGACACGAAAATTTTATTCAATCATCTTACATCTCACATAAAACATTTCACACATAACAAAAAAAAATAACATTAAATAATAAACAAGATGAACAGAATAATTTTAATTGCACTAGTAGCTTTTTTAGGATTTTCAGCTCAGGCTCAAACTAAAAAGAATAAAAATTTAAAGTATACAACTGAGGTAAACGGTACTTGTGAGCAATGCAAAAAGCGTATTGAAAAAGCCGCTTTTAGTGTTCCGGGTGTAAAATCGGCGGTTTGGGATATTAACACGCATCAGCTTGCGGTGATTTTGAACGAAGAAAAATCATCTACGGCAGATTTGAATGCTGTTATCGCTAAGGTAGGGCATGATACTAAAGAGGTTAAAGCCACGGATGCTGATTATGATAATCTACATTCCTGCTGCAAATATGTAAGAGAATAAAAAACAAAAGAGCCCGGGTTTGTATCCGGGCTTTTAATAGTTAATTTATCTTTAAAATATGGCTTTTAATTGTGGTTGAAGCAAATTATTGTTAATTTCACCACCTTATAAATATAACCAAGCGCATTTATGAATAATTTTGATTGGACTCAATTAATCAACCCTGAATTTTATATAACATTAAGCATTGGAGGGGTTCAAATTGGTTTATTTATTGTTCTCTTTATAGTTTTTGCTGAAACAGGACTTTTTGCAGGATTTTTTCTTCCGGGAGACAGTTTACTTTTCTTAGCAGGTATTTACAGTCGTGACTTAATGCAGAATGTTGTTGATATACCAACAGATTTTCTTAATGTATTTATACTTTCGACTCTGGTTGCTATAATGGGAGTTTTAGGAAATATGACCGGATATTGGTTTGGTGCCAAAAGCGGTTATTATTTGTTTAAAAAAGAAGACTCTTTTTGGTTCAAGAAAAAATATTTATTGCAATCAAAAGACTTCTTTGAGAAGTACGGTGGAAAAGCAATTATCTATGCACGTTTTCTTCCAATTTTCAGAACTTTCGCCCCTATTGTGGCAGGGATAGTTTCGATGGATAAAAAGAAATTCATGTTCTTTAATGTTCTAAGTTCTTTCTTATGGTCGTTTATACTGATCTTCGCCGGACACTACCTGTATGGAGTGTTTTTGAAAGAAGGAATAGATTTAAAACATCACATCGAATACATTATTATTATAATTGTTATCATATCTACATTTCCGGTATTGATAAAACTCTTTAAAAAGAGACCAAGCGAAAAGATATAATTCAAATAAAATCTATAAAAAAGTCCGAAGCAATTAAGTTTCGGACTTTTTTTATGTAATAGGTTTTTCTTTTGTGAAATGTGAATTGTAAGATGTGAAATGTGAAATGTGGGATCTAAAAGAATCTGCAAACTGTCAATCCTTATGAACCTAAAAAAACTTAGCCCCTTAGTATCTCAGAAGCTTAGCATCTTTAAGAAAACTACCATTCATTCACCTTATTAGCATCCATTTTTAAGAAGATAAACAGTAGAATTGTGAATCCCCAGAGTCCGGAACCTCCATACGAAAAGAAAGGCAGAGGAACCCCAATTGTTGGGAAAATTCCAATAACCATGGCAATGTTAACAAAGAAGTGTATAAACAAAATTCCGGCAACGCAATATCCGTATACCCTGCTGAATTTTGTTTTTTGCCTTTCAGCCAGATAGATTACTCTCAGAAATAAACCGGCAAAAAGCAAGATTACGACTAAAGACCCTGCAAAACCCCATTCTTCACCAACCGTTGTGAAAATGTAATCGGTGTGTTGTTCAGGAACGAATCCTCCTTTGGTTTGAGTTCCCTCAAGGAAACCTTTTCCAATCCATCCCCCGGATCCAATAGCAATTTCAGATTGATTAGTGTTGTATCCAATACCTTTCATGTCAACACTTTTTCCTAATAAGATATTAAAACGGTCACGGTGGTGCTGTTTAAAAACATTATCGAAAACATAATCTACAGAGAAAACAAAAGCTGAAATGACGGCTAAAAGGATACCGCTTAAGATGATATTTCGGTCAACTACTCTTCCTTTGAAATGTATGATTGTTAGTATACCCAAGGCAATTAAAATCACTACATAAGGTTCCAGTACGAGTGTCAATACAAACAATAGGATTGTAATAAATCCAGTCCATACGTACCAGGATGGCAGCCCTTCTCTATACAATACAATGATGAAAATACTATAAATTAAGGCGCTTCCCGGATCGGGTTGAGGTAAAATTAATAATACAGGTGAAAATACAATCGCCAAAGCCTGAAGCTGCCTGTTAGTGTCTTTCAGGTTGATTTGTGTATCACTTAAATATTTGGCTAATGCCAATGAAGTGGCTGCTTTGGCAAACTCAGACGGCTGCAAAGTAAAGCTGCCAATAGCGTACCAACATCTTTGTCCGGCAATAGTTTTTCCGAATAAGAACAAACCGGCTAAGGACAATAGTGAAACGCCAAAAATAATAGTCGCATATTTCTCGTAAAACTTTCCATCTACAAAAAGCACCACAAAAATCAAAGGAATGGTACATCCGATAAAGATTAATTGCTTTTGGTAAGTTCCTTCGGTTGACAATAATGAGGAAGAATAGATATTGAGCCACCCTAATATCACCAACGAAATGTAGATAAAAACGCTTATCCAGTCAATGTTATTTTTTACACTTTGATTTTTCATTTGAAATAATCTTTGTTAGTTCTTTTTAGTGGTGTCTGATACTGTTTTTTTAACTTCTGCTTTAGGTGTCACCGGTTTAACGGGAACAATTTTAGCTTTTAAAGTAGAATCTTTTGGTGTAGATTCAATGGCACTGGCTTCATTCATACCGCCCAGTTTTGCATACTCGCTGGCTAAGCTTTTGTTTAAAACCCTTGTTTCTAAATCGGTCCTGGTGATTTTATGTCTCAGATATTTTTCAATCATTAAACTGGCAATCGGACCTGCCACTGTAGCTCCAAATCCTCCATTTTCAATCATAATGGCAATGGCAATTTTTGGATTATCCTTTGGTGCAAAAGCCACAAATATAGAGTGATCTTTAAGCTGTGTTCTTTTGCCGTTAATTTTTGCAAAATTTTCCGCAGTACCCGTTTTTCCACAAATATCAATGCCTTCTACCCTAAGGGCATAAGCTGTTCCTTTGTTATACACATCAAATAAACCACTTATAACTGGTGGGAAATATTTTTGGTCAATTGTGGTGACATGTTTAGTGGTGAATTTGGCATCAATTTTCTTTCCTTCGATCTTTTTAATGATGTGAGGGGTATAATAGTATCCCTGATTGGCGACCGTTGCCATCATGTTAGCTAGTTGGATAGGAGTCATTAGAACTTCTCCCTGGCCAATAGCATTCGATACGATAGTTGTACTTCTCCAGCCTCCGTTCGGGTAAATTCTTTTATATGTTTTTGATGTTGGAATGTTTCCTCTCTTACCTGTTGGCAGGTCATAGCCCATAAATTGTCCCAAGCCGAAACTTTTAATGTGATCACTCCAAACATCTACCGCCTTAGCAGGATTGTTATATTTGTTAATGGTTAACATGTAAGATTGTGCAAAATAGGTATTACAAGAGTTGTAAATCCCATTGTGTAATTGATGAGGGCCAAAACCGTGACATTTCATAAAACGGCCTCTACCATAGCTAAACCCATGGTGGCACATAAAAGTCGTTTGTTCGTTGATAACGCCTTCCTGTAAAGCAACCAGACCGGTAAGGATTTTAAACGGAGAACCGGGAGGGTACTCTGCTAAAAGTCCTCTGTCGTATAATGGTTTTGCAATAGAGTCGTGATATAAAAGGGTGTAATTTTTAGATCGTTGTCTTCCAACTAAAATTCCGGGATCATAAGAAGGAGCAGTTACCAATGCCAAAATCTCTCCACTTTTAGGTTCGATAGCGACAATTCCTCCTCTTTTGTTGATCATTAATTCTTCTCCGTATTTTTGAAGTTCGGCATCGATTGTTAAATTGATGTCTTCTCCCGCTACGGCGATAGTATCGTATTTACCCTCTTTGTAAGAGCCAATTTCTCTGTTATATTTGTCTTTCTGAATGTATTTTACACCTTTAATACCTCTAAGGATGTCTTCGTAGCTTTCTTCAACACCTTGCTTTCCAATCAAATCTCCACTATTGTAATATGGGTTTTTGGCAATTAATCGCTCGTTTACCTGTGTGATGAAGCCAAAGATATTGGCGCCATAATCTACTTCATAGTCACGAAGGGAACGCTTTTGAAAATAAAAGCCTTCATATTTTCTAATTTTTTCCTGAAAAGCGGCGAACTCATTTTTGTTCAGCTGTGCTAAAAATACCGAAGGCAGTCTTGGGCTGTATACTTTGGCTTTGGCAATTCTTTTGTCGTACTCTTCTCTGGTAATGTTTAATAAAGTACAGAATTCAGGAATATTAAGGCTTTCTTTGATTTCTCTCGGAATCACCATGATGTCATAAGAAGCCTGGTTGGCAACCAATAATTTTCCATGTCGATCATAAATATAACCTCTTTCCGGATAGTCATATTTTTTCTTTATGGCATTATTTTCGGATTTTAACTTAAACGAATCATCGATGATCTGTAAATAAAAGATCCTGATCACTAGCAAGGATGCTGCAATAATAATTAAAGAGGGCAGCAAAACTTTTCTCATCGTTTATTAGGCTTAATAAGGTAAATTATGATAATTGAGGTGATTATGGTAAAAATCGAACTAAATAACGTTCGAAGTAAAACGTCCAGAATAAATTTAAATTGAAAAGCTTCGAGAATAAATAACACGATGTGGTGTAATACAACAGAAACTAAAATAAATGAAAATCGTTCGGGAGTTAAGGAGTCATTCAGTTTAATAGTTTGATATTCGTAACTGAGTCCAAACGAGAATTTAAAAATGTAAGGCCTGTAATAAGCTAGTACAAGACATGCTGCTGCATGAATTCCTCCTGAATTACAAAACATATCCATAATAATTCCAAGTAAGAAGCTGGATACAATCAAACCTGTTCGGTTGCTGTTTACCGGATACAAAATAATGTACAAGATATATGGGAAGGGACTTATGTACCCTAAAAAATTCATATTATTGAAAATAACAACCTGAATTGCTAGTAACATAATAAATCGAAAAATATTGAGTAACAAAGCGCTATTCATTTTTCTCCTTGTTTTCTAAATTAATAAGTTCTTCTCTGTCCTTGCTCTTGATGATGTATACGTGTCCCAAGTTGGTCATATCGTTAAACAGTTTAACATTTATAACGTAGTAACTTGTGTTTTTCTCAATATAGATCTTGTCAACCGTTCCAATGTTGATTCCTTCAGGGAAAATTACCGATTGTCCTCCGGTTACGATGGTGTCACCTTTTCTGATCGAAGCTAATCTTGGAACATCTTTTAACTGTGCAAATCCGGTGCTTTTACCGTCCCAGGTCAATGATCCAAAATGATTTGACTTTTTAATCTTGGCATTGATTTGAGATTTTGTGTTCAAAATACTTACAACAGTTGCGTATCTTGGTGATGTGTCATCAATAATACCAATAATTCCTAAGCTATTGATTACCCCCATATCCGGTTTAACGCCATCGTTTGCCCCTGAGTTAAGCGTGATGAAGTTTTCGTGTGTGTTATAGGAGTTGTGAATTACTTTTGAAACAATAATATCCGCAGGTTTAACTCCTTTTACACTGTCTGCCAAAGGTAGTTTTGTGGTGTCTTGTTTGTTGAATAATAGACTTTTTAATCTTGCGTTTTCAAGTACAAGTTCGTCATTTTCAGTTCTTAGATTCAAATATTCATTTACGCGATTGATTCTTTCATAAACACCTCCGCTTAGAAAATTAGCCGAACTGATTATTTTGCTTCTGTGGTAAGAATGAGACTGAACTGTGAGTGCCAACGAAATACCTAAAAGCAGCAAAAACAGCAATCGATTACTGTTTCTTATAATGAAATTAAAAATTTGCTGCATTTCTTGTATGGTTATTTTGTTTCAGGATATGCTTTTGGTTTCAAATTTAATCAGAGCCAAATGTTTAAATTTGGCTCCGAGAAAATATATTGATTGTTATTATGGATCTTATTTGATTAAGATACTTTTGAACTTTGTAATGTTTTTAAGTGCCATTCCGGTTCCACGAACAACAGCTCTTAATGGGTCTTCAGCAATATAAACAGGTAAATCTGTTTTTTGCGAAATACGTTTGTCAAGACCTCTTAACATCGATCCACCACCAGCTAAATAAATACCTGTGTTGTAGATATCGGCTGCTAATTCTGGCGGAGTCTGAGATAATGTTTCCATTACCGCATCTTCAATACGTTGAATCGATTTGTCAAGTGCTTTTGCAATTTCACGGTAGGAAACATCTACTTGTTTTGGTTTCCCTGTAAGTAAGTCTCTACCTTGAACTGACATGTCTTCTGGTGGTCCATCTAAATCTTCGATTGCGGCACCAATTTGAATTTTTATTTTCTCTGCAGTACTTTCTCCAACAAAAAGGTTGTGTTGCGTACGCATGTAATAAACAATATCATTTGTGAAAACGTCACCTGCAATTTTTACAGATTTGTCACACACAATTCCACCTAATGCGATAACGGCAATTTCTGTAGTACCACCTCCAATATCAACAATCATGTTTCCTTTTGGCTGCATGATATCGATACCAATACCAATTGCTGCTGCCATTGGCTCGTGAATTAAGTAAACTTCTTTTCCGTTTACTCTCTCACAAGATTCTTTTACCGCTCTCATCTCCACTTCGGTAATACCGGATGGAATACAAACCACCATTCTTAAAGCCGGAGTAAACATGCGTTTTTTCAATGCCGGAATGCTTTTGATGAACATGTTGATCATCTTTTCCGAAGCATCAAAATCAGCAATTACACCGTCTTTTAAAGGCCTTATGGTCTTGATGTTTTCATGCGTTTTACCTTGCATCATATTGGCTTCCTTACCAACAGCAATGATTTTGCCTGATATTCTATCACGTGCAACGATCGACGGACTATCAATAACAACTTTATCATTATGTATGATTAAAGTGTTTGCGGTACCAAGGTCTATCGCAATATCCTCGGTCATGAAATCAAAAAATCCCATAAGTTTTTTAGGGGTTTAAAATGTTATAAATTATTTTGAACAAAGTTAAACAAATTAATGTTTAAAATGACGTGTTCCCGTAAATACCATTGCAAGATTGTTTTCATTGCAATAATTTATGCTTAATTCGTCTTTTATTGAGCCTCCTGGCTGAATAACAGCAGTTATTCCTGCTTTTTTGGCTAATTCTACACAATCCGGAAATGGAAAAAATGCATCACTTGCCATCGAAGCGCCCGTTAAATCAAATCCAAAAGCTTTTGCTTTGTCAACTGCCTGAACTAAAGCGTCAACTCTTGAAGTCTGACCTGTTCCTGACGAAATTAATGTTCCGTTTTTAGCAAATACGATTGTATTTGATTTGGTGTTTTTACAAATTTTTGAAGCAAATATCAAATCTTCTATTTCTTCAGCTGTAGGCTCAGTAATAGTAACGGTTTTTAAATGCTCTTTAGTATCTGTAATATTATTTCTGTCCTGAATTAACAATCCGTTAAGACATGTTCTTACTTGTCTTGTTGGTAATTCAACTTCATTTTGAATCAAAATGATTCTGTTTTTCTTTTCTTGTAGTATTGTAATTGCCTCTTCGTCATAACTTGGAGCGATTACCACTTCACAGAATAATTTGTTGATTTCTTCTGCTGTTGTCACATCAATTTTAGTATTTGCAATCAAAACTCCGCCAAAAGCAGATGTTGGATCACAAGCCAACGCTGCTAAATAAGCCTCACTAATTGTTTTTCTTGAAGCTAAACCACAAGCGTTATTGTGTTTTAAAATGGCAAATGTTGGGCCGTCAGTTTTGAACTCATTAATTAAGTTTACTGCTGCATCAACATCTAATAAGTTGTTGTATGATAATTCTTTTCCGTGAACTTTTTTGAACATAGCGTCAAAATCGCCAAAGAAGAATCCTTTTTGATGAGGGTTTTCACCGTATCTTAAAACCTGACCATCTGCAATACTTTCTTTGTAAATGGTTTCGTCAGTGTTGAAATAGTTAAAAATAGCTCCGTCGTAGTGAGACGAAACGTGGAATGCTTTGGTAGCCAATAATCTTCTGTTTTCAAGAGTAGTTGCTCCATTTTGTTTTGTAATCAAATCTAAAAGCAGGCTGTATTCGTTTACCGAAGCAACAATTACAGTGTCTTTGAAATTTTTAGCACCGGCACGGATCAAAGAAATTCCGCCAATGTCAATTTTTTCAATAATATCCTGTTCACTTGCACCTGAAGCAACAGTTTTTTCGAACGGATACAAATCAACAATTACTAAATCAATCTGAGGAATATCGAATTCTTTCATCTGCTGAACGTCACTTTCGTTATCCTGACGGTTTAAAATTCCACCAAAGATTTTCGGGTGAAGTGTTTTTACTCTTCCTCCAAGAATTTCAGGGAAAGAAGTAATGTCTTCAACAGGAACAACAGGAATGCCAAGGTTTTTTATGAAATCTTCGGTTCCTCCGGTCGAGTAAAGTGTTACGTTTTGTTCGTGTAATTTTCTAACGATTGGCTCTAAGCCGTCTTTTGAAAAAACAGAGATTAATGCCGATTGTATTGTTTTAGTTGTGCTCATCGTGTAGTTATGATTTTTGAGACTGCAAAAGTAGTTTTTTTATATATTATTTTAAAGAAAATTAATGTAACATTATGCTAAAAAAATCTACTGATGAGTAAGTTAACTTTTATTAGGTTTTTGATTTTAAATTATTGAATTTTACTTTATTGAAAAATACGACTATATGCTTGTTTATCTAAGATTATTAAAAGAAAGTTTAGGTTTTGCCGTAAATGCGCTGCGAAATAATAAACTGCGAACGTTGTTGTCGTTATTGGGTGTTACGATCGGAATTTTTTCGATTATTGCTGTTTTGGCGGCGGTCGATTCTTTAGATCGTAAAATTTCTAAAGATTTGAGTAGCTTAGATAAAAATACAATTTATTTAATGAAGTTTAGTTTTGGACCTTCTGAAATTCCACAATGGAAAAGAGATCAGTTTCCAAATGTGAAATACGATGAGTATGTAGGGCTGAAAAATTCATTGACCAATACGGATCAGGTGGCGTATCAGCTTTTTGTAAAACACGAAAGTTTAAAATACGATTCAAAAACTGTAAGTGATGTAAATATTATCCCTTCGTCGAATGAAATTGTAGATATTGAAGGGTTAAGTTTTGATAAGGGGAGATTTTATACCGAATCTGAGTCGAATTCCGGTGCGGCTGTTATTGTTTTGGGTTATGAAATTGCTGAAGGGCTTTTCGGTACAAGTGATCCCATTGGGAAGAGTATCCGTTTGTACGGACAACGTTTTAATGTAATTGGTGTAATTGCAAAACAAGGAGCGGGTTTTTTTGGCGACAGTAATGATACATCGGTTTATTTGCCATCCAATTTTTTACGCCGAATGTATGGTGATAGTGATGCCATGACACCCGTAATTGTTGTGAAGCCTGTAAAAGGGATTGACATGGATGCTTATAAGGCACAGGTGGCACAAAAAATAAGAGCTATTCGTGGTATGAAAGCCGGAGAAATGGATAATTTCTTTATTAATGTACTTTCCGGATTTACCGATTTTATAGATGGAATTTTAGGACAGATGAATGTTGTGGGATGGATTATCAGTGGATTTTCTCTTTTGGTAGGTGGTTTTGGAATTGCCAATATTATGTTTGTATCTGTAAAAGAAAGAACCAATTTAATCGGAATTCAGAAATCACTGGGAGCTAAAAACCGATTCATTTTATTTCAGTTTTTGTTTGAAGCAGTAATTCTTTCTGTTATTGGTGGAATAATAGGTTTGGTGATGGTTTGGGGAATTGCACTGGTCTTAACAAAAGTGCTTGATTTTGAATTTGTTCTTAGTTTCGGGAATATAATTTTAGGAACCACTCTCGCGGCATTTATAGGTTTGGTTTCAGGGATATTACCTGCGATATCTGCTGCAAATCTGGATCCGGTTGAAGCCATTCGAACCGGGATGTAGGCATTCTGCTAAAAAAAATCAATTTTTAACCGTTATTATTTTAGCTCTGCTGTTGAATTTTATCGTAATTTTAATACCCTAATTTAAAAAGCGATACGATGATACCAGTTAAAGCTTATGCAGCCTATGATGCTGTTAATCCGTTAAAACCCTACACGTTTGAAAGAAAAGAAGTAGGTGCCCATCAGGTTCAGATAGAAATTTTGTATAGTGGGGTATGCCATTCCGATATTCATACCGCAAAAGGGGATTGGGGCCCTGTAAATTACCCTTTAGTTCCCGGTCACGAAATTGTAGGCCGAATTGTAGCTGTTGGAAGCGAAGTTTCTAAGTTTAAAATTGGAGAGCTGGCAGGAGTGGGGTGCTTTGTAGATTCCTGCAGAGTCTGTCCAAGTTGTCAGTCCGGTGAAGAGCAATTTTGTGATGAAGGAATGACCGGAACTTACAATGGTGTAGAGAGAGGAACGGATATTCCGACCAAGGGAGGATATTCAACCAGTATTATTGTAGATGAAAGTTATACGCTTCACGTTTCTGAGAAACTCGATATCAAAGGAGTTGCTCCGTTATTATGCGCCGGAATTACAACTTATTCGCCTTTGCGTTATTTAAAAGTTGGTAAAGGACATAAAGTTGGAGTTTTAGGACTTGGGGGCTTAGGTCATATGGCTGTGAAATTTGCAGTTTCTTTTGGTGCCGAAGTTACGATGTTAAGTCACTCTCCTTCCAAAGAAGCCGATGCTAAAAAGTTAGGCGCACATCATTTTGCTTTAACTTCAAATCCGGCAACAATGGAATCGCTTGCCAATAGTTTCGATTTTATTCTGAATACTGTTTCTGCCAAACACGATCATAATGCTTATTTGAATTTGTTGACGACAAACGGAACCATGATCGTAGTAGGTGCTCCGCCTGCACCTGCTGAAATTCCTGTTTTTACTTTAATTATGAAAAGAAGAAGTATCATAGGAAGTTTAATTGGAGGAATCAGAGAAACTCAGGAAATGTTGGATTACTGCGCCGAGCATAATATTACTTCAGATGTTGAGATTATCGATATGGGGTATATTAATGAAGCTTACGACCGAATGAATAAAAGCGATGTGAAGTATCGTTTTGTAATTGATATGGCTTCTTTGAAGTAGTTTTATAAGGTTCAAAGAGGCAAAGGTTTAAAAGGTCTTTTTCTTTGTGTAAACTTTGCGAGCCTTGCGATTAAGATTTAAACGCAAGGCTCGAAGAGTTTTTTATTTTGAAGATTTGGTATGAATTTTAGTTCGGGTAGCTGATTGTTTTGATATGTCGCTCCGTTGGAGCTTTTGCTTGGATTTAATATTTTTGACTATAGATATAATGCTCCTTCGGAGCTTAATCGTATGAAAGAAAAGTCTGTAAAGCTTGTTTTAGAGCTTTACAGACTTTTGTCCTTATTGAATTTTGTGTGTGGTTTGTAAGGACTTTTATCGTGTTAGTTGTCTACCTTTTTGTATTCTAAAGTCCCAAGTTGCTCGTGGGTAATAACACGTTTCTGACTGTCGAAATAGTCAATTTGAAATTTTACAGGAATAAGATCAACGGTAACAGTTAAGGTGTTGTTGTCTTTCGAAAGTTTCCATTTGCCGTTGGTGCTTTTGTCTCCTACGATTCCTGTAAATTTTCCATCCTCGTTGAAGATCTGAAACACCTGATCACTCTTGAATTTTTCTTTTATATCTTTTTCTGTTCCGTTTTTGGTAAGTTTTACCAGTTGCCATTTTCCAATAAGTTCTTTTGACGTTTGTGCCTGAATGGAAAGTGAAGCTAACATAATTAGTGCTAGAAAAACAATCTTTTTCATAAGGTTACGATTTTAAAGTTAGATTTTGAGGAACAAATATATTTTTGAAAGGGCTTATTTTTCTTTCAGTAATTTTTCTAAATATTCAACTTTTTCTTTTTCTGCCTGAAGCATACGTTCGTAGAGTTCAATGACTTTATCTAATGGATTGAAATTGCAATAATTTGCATGAAACATTCCATTTGCTCCATTACAGCTGTTGTCGTAAAAATTATTGAAATAACTAATCATATTTTCGTCTGTAAAGTTTTTTATAGCCTCAACACTTACGCCAAGAGCTTTTGCTACTTCTGCGAGTTTTGCATCGTCTATGGTTTCGCTGTTTTCTATTGCAGATACAGTTTGCTGAGAGGTTCCTAAAGCCTGAGCCAAAGCTTCCTGTTTCATGTCTTTAAGTTCACGAATACGACTAATTTTTCGTCCTATGTGATTTGGTTTTGTTGCTGTACTCATAATTCAAAGATATTTATAAAGCTTTAATAAAAATGGAATTTGGTAAAAAACACATCAATTATTGTGAGATACATTTTTAATAGTTCGTTTGGGTTAAAGCTATTATAATAGATTGATGTATGTAAAGCAAAAATACAATTTTTCAGACAAGTATTAATTAGTTGTTCTTAAAATTGTTAGTTAAGAAAATTCCGTTGGAATGAAATATTGATAAGAATATGATTTATCATGTTGAAGTTGCACACGGATAAAAATTCCGTAGGAATGAAATGTCGGTAGTTTATCGCGTCGAAGTTAGGATTGGTTTTTGCACGCCGATAAAAATTCCGTAGGAATGAAATGTCGGTAGTTTATCGTGTTGAAGTTAGGATTGTGTTTTGCGCATCAATAAAAATTCCGTAGGAATGAAATGTCGGTAGTTTATCGTGTTGAAGTTAGGATTGGGTTTTGCGCATCAATAAAAATTCCGTAGGAATGAAATGTCGGTAGTTTATCGTGTTGAAGTTAGGATTGGGTTTTGCGCATCAATAAAAATTCCGTAGGAATGAAATGTCGGTAGTTTATCGCGTTGAAGTTAGGATTGGGTTTTGCGCATCGATAAAAATTCCGTAGGAATGAAACGTCGGTAGTTTATCGCGTCGAAGTTAGGATTGGTTTTTGCACGCCGATAAAAATTCCGCAGGAATGAAATGTCGGTAGGAACGGCATATTTTGTTGGTTATAAAAATAAAAAAATCCCAAGAAGCAATTTCTTGGGATTTAATCGTTTTAGAAGTTTAAAAACTATCTAATTTCGTTATTCTGAATCAAATCGATATACAAGTTGATTTTGTCTTTCAATTCTTTTCTTGGCGTGATAAAGTCAAGGAAACCGTGCTCTAATAAGAACTCGGCAGTTTGGAAACCTTCCGGTAAATCCTTACCAGTTGTGTCACGAACTACACGCGGACCAGCGAAACCAATCAATGCGCCTGGCTCAGAAATGTTGATATCTCCTAACATGGCGTATGATGCAGTTGTTCCTCCGGTTGTTGGATCTGTACAAAGAGAGATGTAAGGTAATTTAGCTTCTGCTAATTGCGCTAATTTCACAGATGTTTTTGCTAATTGCATTAAAGAATAAGCAGCTTCCATCATACGAGCTCCACCAGACTTAGAAATCATTACAAAAGGCAGTTTGTTTTTGATAGCGTGATCAATACCTCTGGCAATTTTTTCACCTACAACAGCTCCCATAGATCCACCGATAAAGGCGAAATCCATACAGCAAATTACAAGTTCTTTTCCTTTAGATTTTCCCACTCCGGTACGCACAGCGTCTTTTAGGTGAGTTTTTTCCATAACGTCTTTCAGTCGTTCTGCATATTTTTTTGTATCCACAAAATGCAGAGGATCTTTAGAAGTCATGTTTTTATCTAATTCAACAAACTCATTATTGTCAAATAAAATTTCAAAATAGGTTGCGCTTCCAATTCGAACATGAAAATCATCTTCAGGACTTACAAATAAGTTTCGGGCTAATTCGTCAGCATCAATAATTTTTCCTGTTGGAGATTTGTACCACAATCCTTTCGGAACGTCCATCTTATCTTCTGTAGCGGTCGTAATCCCTTTTTCCTGTCTTTTAAACCAAGCCATTTTTTTAGATTTTAGATCTTAGACTTTAGATTTTAGATTTTAGACTTCGAAAAATCTAAAATCTAAAATCAGAAATCTAAAATTTATAGTGTATTTACGTTATTTAAGTCTGCAAAAGCTTGCTCAAGTCTTGTATTGAACGTTACTTCGCTTTCACGTACCCATTTTCTTGGGTCATAATATTTTTTGTTTGGAACATCAGCACCTTCCGGGTTACCAATTTGAGTTTTTAAATAGTCAATGTTTTTAACCATATAATCAAGTATTCCTTCTGTGTATGCAAATTGTAAATCGGTATCGATATTCATTTTGATTACTCCGTATCCAATTGCTTCTCTGATTTCTTCAAGAGTAGAACCTGAACCTCCGTGGAAAACAAAATCTACCGGATTATGACCCGTGTTGAATTTGTTTTGAACGAAATCCTGAGAGTTTTTTAAGATTTTCGGAGTTAATTTTACGTTTCCTGGTTTGTAAACACCGTGAACGTTTCCAAAAGCAGCAGCAATTGTAAATTTAGGGCTTATTTTAGATAATTCTTCATAAGCATAAGCAACTTCTTCCGGCTGAGTATATAATTTTGAACTGTCAACGTCAGAGTTGTCAACACCATCTTCTTCACCACCTGTAATACCAAGTTCGATTTCTAATGTCATTCCCATTTTACTCATTCTTGCCAAATATTCTTTGCAGATTTCGATGTTTTCTTCGATTGGCTCCTCAGATAAGTCAATCATGTGAGAACTGTATAATGGTTTTCCTGTTTCTGCAAAATGTTTTTCAGAAGCATCTAATAAACCATCAATCCAAGGTAATAATTTTTTTGCACAGTGGTCAGTATGTAGAATTACGGTTGCTCCGTAAGCTTCTGCTAAAGTATGAATATGTTTTGCTCCGGCGATTCCACCAGCGATTGCTGCTTTTTCACCTGCATTAGATAGTCCTTTTCCAGCGTTAAACTGTGCTCCACCGTTTGAAAATTGAATGATAACCGGTGCATTTAATTTTGCTGCAGTTTCAAGAACTCCATTGATTGTACTTGAACCAGTAACATTTACTGCAGGTAATGCAAATCCTTTTTCTTTCGCATAATTAAAGATCTCCTGAACCTGATCTCCCGTAGCTACTCCCGGTTTAATATTGTGTGCCATTGTAATTTTTTTTTAGTTGTTTTTAGTTTTTAGGTTGCAAAAATAAGAATTAATTAGCATTAGAATGGATAATTTATTCCAAAATTTAAAACCGAGTGCCCAAAATTGTATTCTTTAAACCAGCGATCTCCCTTCTCATGTGCTGGGTTATAGGTCTTAAAGCCCATATCTAAACGGATAACAAAAAAGCTTAAATCGTATCGTAAACCAAATCCTGTACCTAGTGCAATTTCAGCTAAATCGTTTACGCTAGAGAATTTTGCTTTCTCATCAATCACATTATCGAGCACATTCCAGATATTTCCGGCATCTGCAAAGATGGCTCCTTTAACGGCGCCAAAAATTTTAAAACGAAGCTCGGCACTCATGGCAATTTTCATATTGGCCTCGTTGAAATCATTTGCGGCATTTGTGCTTCCGGGACCCAAAGAATAGGGCTGCCATGCGCGGTTGTCGTTTGAACCTCCTGCATAATAACTTCGTGAAAACGGGATGTAGTTTGAATTTCCAAATGGAACCGCAATTCCGAAAAAGGTTCTTACGGCCAGTACTTTTTCTTTTCCAAAATCCCAGTGTTTGATATAATCAAATTCAGTTTTGATGTATTCTGAATATTCCAGATTAAAAATTTCATAATTGCCTTTGTCATTTTTTTGAAAGTTCCCAATGTTTGAAATAGCAGATAGCAAAGTACCGGCTGATTCTATTTTGGTTTTAAACTGATAGAATGTATTATCGGCAAGATCTTTTTTTGTGGTTTTGGTAAAAGTATAGCTGGTGGCCAGAATAAAGTCATTCTCGGTTAGACGAATTCTTCTTTCTTCGATGCTTTTTACATCTTTATAGGCCTGATCCGGAAGGATTAAGCTAGAATTGGGGGACAACACATCATTGGTAAACCCGGTAGTCCCTTTGGGAATGCTTAGGTTTCGATCGTCCGGACTGTTATAATAATCCTCATTTTTATTGTATATCGTACCAATATTGTTTAATTCTCTATAAGATGTTCTATAAACGTTAAAGTAGTTATCCGGATTTAAATTTCGTACGAATTGTGCATTAAGGAGTTCAAATTTTGCCGTATTCCCTCGTTTAGGAGACCAGTTGTAAGCGATTCCTCCTGTGAAATTTTCTTTGTCCAGTCCAATATTTCTTTGTTTAGAGAAACCTGCAGCAACGCTGGTGGAAGGAATCATTCTTTTTGGAATAATTTTTTCTGTTCCAAAAGGCAGTAAGATCCTTGGGAAATTTAGTTTCAAATCGAGACCATATTCAGAAACGTTGAAGAAATTGTTGTTGGGGTTCGCCATATCTCTGGATGACCCTAAATTTAATCGCGTAGAAATTTCCAAAGTTTCGGCTCTGTTAAAAACGTTACGAATAGTTTCGGAAATACTTGCTCCAATACCAAAATCCTGAATGTTAGAATGTGTAACGTCAAAAGTAGCTCCAAAGCTGTATTTTTTTCTTGGAGTAAGATAGACATTAGCAATTAAGGACTGCGCAGTTGAGTCGCGTTTGTCGACTGTATACTGAATAGAGGGATAATTGAAAATTTTCAGATTGTTCAGATATCTTGAGGAAAGAGTAGTTCTGGTGTCTGAAAAAGTACTTCCCTTGGTGATAAAAACCGCATCGGTAATGGCTCGTGGTCTGTATTTTAGTTTTTTATAACTGTATAGATTAAAGTTGTTGTAGGTGGTGCTGTCTGTGATTTTGTTTTTTGCATTTGTTGCGGAATAATCAGTGTAGATGTTGACGTCACTAATTTTGTACAGTTTAAAAGGCTCTGTTCTGCTTGAATCTCTTCCCTGGATGTTATTGTTGTTTACAATCAAAGTTACATTGGCTTTGTCTTTTTTGCCAATAGTATCAATATCAAAAGTCACATAAGTAGGCTGGAAATAATAGGCTCCGTGGTTTCTAAAGTAAGTGGTAAGACGATTTTTTTCTTCTTCAAAATCTACGGTTTTGTATTGTTTTCCTGATTTTAAAACCGAAGGGTCAGGATTAACTTTGTATAACGAGTCTAACGCAGGAGTCATTATTTTCGTTTTGATAGTGTCTAAAGTATAAGCAGGTCCGGTTGTAATATTGTAGTTTATCTTCGCTTTTTTTCTTCCAACACTGTCAATATTATAATCTGTTGCAACTTTAAAATAACCACTGTTGAAATAATAATATTTTAGACGAAGGAGTGTTTTCTTTGTTTTCGCAGTATCAATAATTACCGGAGCTTCACCGGTGCTTTTTAGAAATTCATGAATACCTTTGTACATAAAGGATTGTCCCAGACGATCTACTTGTTTCGCAGATAAAAGTTTTGACTGGCGTTCGTACAAACCCGGATTGTTTTTGAATTTAGCTTTATAGGTTGAGTCCGGATTTAAATTGGCAAGGTTGTATAAATTCAAACGAAGACGATATCCTAATAGGGTACCATTTGGTTTTTGGTACATTTGATTGAAGGCAGTTTCGTCGTTAGTTGACTTGCCATTTACAAGAATAGTATTTTTAACAAGAAGGTTTTTTCCATCAGGAACTCTTTTTACAGCATTACAAGCGCAAATAAATATTGCTATTAGGATAAATGCTATTATTTTTGTGGAATTCTTTTTCAAGTGTTCTTAAATATTTAATTCAAAAGTACATTATTTTATGGTTAGTAAAAACCAAATAAAGCTTATCTCAGGGTTACATCAAAAAAAGCAACGTTTTGCAAATCAATTGTTTTTCGCCGAGGGAGTAAAAGTAATTCAAGAATTGTTGCAATCCAATTTTGAACTAGAGCATTTATACACGACTCTAAATGATTTTGAAGAGGTTCATTCTTCAAAGCGAACTTTAATTTATGAGCAGGAACTTAAAAAAATAAGTGCTTTATCTACTCCTAATTCCTGTTTGGCTGTTTTTAAAATTCCTGCCGAAAATAAAATAATCGATTCGGGCTTAATTTTGGCTTTAGACGATATTCGTGATCCCGGAAATTTAGGAACCATTTTGCGCCTTTGTGACTGGTTTGGGATCAAGCAAATTGTTTGCTCAAAAGAAACCGTCGATATTTACAATCCAAAGGTGGTGCAGGCAACCATGGGGTCTATTACCAGAGTAAATGTTAATTATGTTGATCTCGAAACGTTTATAGCTCAAACAAAATTAGCTGTATTTGGAACTTTTATGGATGGTGAAAACATCTATAAAACCGATCTTCCTCAGGATGGAATCATTATCATGGGTAATGAAGCCAACGGGATTTCACCGGAAATTGAAAAAATGGTTACAAGCCGACTTACCATTCCAAGATTTGGAGAGCTGCAAAAAACAGAAAGTTTAAATGTAGCTACCGCAACAGCAATTATTCTTAGTGAGTTTAAACGAAATAGTTAAGTATTTGTTTTAATGAAAAGTAAAATTTATTAAAATAGCTCTTGATTTCATAGAATCGATATTGTCAGTCCAAGGGCTAGGTCCGTTTGCCGGATTATCGCGAATTAACTCGTCTGAAATTCCAAACATCCCTCGAATAGAAGGAGAGAAGATGAAATACTCAGAGAAAATGTCTATTCCAAAACCTAGCTCATAAGCGGCAGTCCATTGTTTTACTCTGAATTTCCCTTCGAAGTTGTCGTCTTTTGATTTAGCATTGCTGGATAGGTTAAGTGTCGAAGACATTCCGCCAACTAAATAAGGACGAATGTTTCCGGTACGCAATGCTGAGAATTTTAAGAGTAAAGGAAAGTGGATATACGTACTGTTTACTTCCCTAAGGTAGTCTTTTTGCAAAGGCAAATTTGGGTAATGCAAGTCACGTTTGGTATAGTACAATCCTGGTTCAAAACGAAGATTAATATATTCTTGTAATCTTAAATCTGCTACAACACCAACATTAAAACCGGTAGTCTTTTTTGTTTGAACATCGGGACCGGGAGATTTGTAGTCAAACTTAAAGTCAAAACTATTAAACCCAAGGTAATAACCGAAATACAGGCGTTGTTTTTGCCAGTTTTCAAGATTAATGATAGGATCTTTGCTGAACATGCTTTTAGCAAATTGCGAATATCCTTGCGTCGATAAGACTAATAGAAGTAAGACTACAATTTTTTTCATACTATTTTTTAGAGGCAGAATAAATGGTTGCAACACCAAAAGTTTGAGGCATTGCTACAACATCTATAAACCCAATTTTTCTTAAAATATTGTTCAGAGCTTCTCCGTAAGGGAAAACTGCAGCAGATTCAGATAAATAACCATAAGCTGAATTGTCTTTAGAAAAGAGTTTTCCAATAATGGGAAGGATGTTTTTGCTGTAAAATTTATAGCCTTGTTTGTATGGTGTTTTGTCCGGAACCGAGGTTTCCAGAATTACAAAAACACCATTTGGTTTTAAAACCCTTAGAATTTCTGCAAATCCTTTTTCCAGGTTTTCAAAATTTCGAACACCAAATCCAACTGTTATGGCATCGAAATGATTGTCGTCAAAAGGAATTTTTTCA
This sequence comes from Flavobacterium lipolyticum, assembly GCF_020905335.1. Lineage (NCBI taxonomy): Bacteria > Pseudomonadati > Bacteroidota > Flavobacteriia > Flavobacteriales > Flavobacteriaceae > Flavobacterium > Flavobacterium lipolyticum. The sequence goes on from NZ_JAJJMN010000001.1 coordinate 2,390,691, forward strand.
GAATCTCCCAAAACTAAATCTATAGTATTAGATAATCCTTTTGCCTGAACTTTTTTCTTTCCTACCTCAAGCATTCCGGCTGAAATATCTAAACCTATAATTTTTTCAGCATTGGTCTGCGACATTAATATGGCAAGATCACCGGTTCCGGTTGCAATATCAAGAATGATTTTTGGTTTTGTATCCGAAACAATTTTGAGCACTTTTTTCCGCCACTTGGTGTCAATTCCAAATGAGATCACACGATTTAAATTATCATAGTTGCCGGAGATGTTGTCAAACATTTGGGCAACCTGCTCTTTTTTACCTAAAGAAGAGTCTTTATATGGAGTTATTTTTTCAGACATTATTTTAATTTACGCAAATATAATACAATCTGTCTTAACTGTAATTGGGTTTTTTATTTTGTGTTTTAATTGTTTTAAAAGTAGGGGGGATTGATGTTGGATATCAAATTTTTTTAGCATCACCAAAAATGGTTATTTTGAAAAAATCACTAAAAGTGGGTATTGTGGAACCATGGATTTATATGCACTTTTGTCACAGTAATAATGATGAAGTTTAAAAGATTGATCGTTATAAATGGCTCAAAGTAACTGAGTATTATTTTTGCACTTGTGCTTAAGTTTGTCAGGAAAGTAGTTAAAGAGGTATTGTTTTTGGGGTCAATACTCTATTTTTTAAAAGTGTGAAATACGTTCTTAGGATTAAATTTGTTTTTGGAAATTTGCCTTTAATATCTTAGTGGTATTTGTTATTAAAGGCGTCCCTTGAGATTATATCTCAACAAACAGTGTTATTTAATTATTTCAAATGTTATTTTTAATATTTGTTATTTTATCAAAGCTATTTCCTGAGTGAGTCCATTTAGAAGGTCAATTGTTTTTGAAAAACATCCTCCAAAAGAGGATGTTTTTTTTATTTTCGGATATAAGTTTCGTACGTATAATCATAGAGGTGCTTCTCGTCTTTAAAATTCTCTTCCGATTCAACAAGCTGCCATTCATTTTCATTGATTTTAGGAAAGAAAGCATCTGCTTCAAAAGTATGATGTACTTTGGTAACTTCGATAATATCGGTATAAGGTAAACCAAGATTGTAGATTTCGCCCCCTCCAATAATATAAGAGTCTTCGTCTTTAGGGCATACGGCTATCGCTTTTTCGATAGAATCAACAACAATACAGCCTTCCGGATGGTAATCATTTTGACGAGTTATTACAACATGTACTCTGTTGGGTAAAGGTTTTGGGAAACTTTCGAAAGTTTTTCTCCCCATAATAATATGATGGTTGGTAGTGAGCGATTTAAATCTTTTAAAATCATTCGGTAGATGCCAAACTAATTCATTGTTTTTTCCCAGTTCGTTATTTTCGGCAACAGCCGCTATCATTATAATCATGGTATTCTAAACTAAATTTTATTTTCGGAATCTTCATTTACTTTCGATTCTAACTGACTAATTCTTTTCTGTTGTAAAGCAACAAGCCGGTCAATTTGTTCTCTTTCCCATTTTTTGTTCATGAACCGGTCTGTGATGTATACTTTTATAAAATGTAAAATGAAGATAAAAAGCCAGATTGTTATGGCCCAAATACACCAGTCTTGCCCGTTGGTGGCTCCAAGGCCAAAGAATCGATTGGCGATAAATAAAAATAAACTCCCTAGAATAAAAAGCACAAAATGAAAATAAAGAACCTTCTTTTGTCTGATTCTTCTTCTGGCATACTCGTATTGTTCGTGTACTTCCTTTTCCATAAGATATAAATGAGGTCATAAAGTTAAAATTTATTTTGTAATGATCCATTTAGATTGGGGAATATTTCTATTAAAGTGATTTAACGCTTTGAAATCCAAAATTTTATATGGATTTATTTATCGATAGTAAAAAAAATAAGGAGTGTTTTTGATATAATCATAAAACGATTACAGAGGTGAGGTGAGTTCAGATGAATTTATGTAATTTAGTCTATGAATCTAAAAATTAAATAGTTATGTCTTTAAAGAAACAGTTTGTAAAAACGAAACCCGTGTGTAAAGTCACCTTTACAATAGATGCAAAAGATGCAAATTCGGCGGCGGTTGTTGGGGATTTTAACAATTGGAATCCCGAGGAAGGAGTTTTAAGTAAATTGAAAAATGGAACTTTTAAAGCTACTTACGATTTGGTGAAAGACGCGATTTACGAATTTAAATACGTAGTGGACGGAGTGTATGAAAACGACCCGGAGGCGGATTCGTATAAGTGGAATGATTATGCCGGAAGCGAAAATAGCGTGTTGGTAGTATAAAAAAATCCGCTTAAAATTTTAAGCGGATTTTTTTATGTTTTATACAGCAACACTTCCTTTTATGCCGGCATGCGGTTCGTAATCTAAAAGCGTGAAGTCATTGTAATCAAAGTCGAAAATGTTTTTAATCTCCGGATTTAAAACCATCTTAGGTAACGGTTTCGGCTCACGTGTAAGTTGCAGTTCTAATTGCTCAAAATGATTGTTGTAAATATGGGCATCTCCAAATGTGTGAATGAATTCTCCGGGTTCCAATTCGCAAACCTGTGCAATCATCAAGGTTAATAAAGCATAAGAGGCGATGTTAAATGGAACTCCCAAAAATATATCGGCACTTCGCTGGTACAGTTGGCAGGAAAGTTTTCCTTTTGTTTCTCCTTTTTCGGTGTCAGGACTTGTGACATAAAATTGAAAGAAAGCATGGCAAGGAGGTAAAGCTGCTTTGTTGTTGGCTACATTTTCTTCAAATGATTTTTTAGTATCCGGCAGGACCGAAGGATTCCATGCTGAAACCAGCATTCTTCGGCTGTTTGGATTTGTTTTTAACTCAGTAATTAATTCAGAGATCTGATCAATTTCTTCGCTGTTCCAATTGCGCCATTGATGTCCGTAAACAGGGCCTAAATCGCCATTAGAGTCTGCCCAGGCATCCCAAATTTTTACACCGTTTTCCTGAAGGTACTTTACGTTGGTATCACCTTTTAAGAACCAAAGCAATTCATATATGATTGATTTTAGGTGTAGTTTTTTGGTGGTAACCATTGGGAAACCTTCACTTAAATCAAATCGCATTTGGTAGCCAAAAACACTTTTGGTTCCCGTTCCTGTTCTGTCTCCTTTTTGGCAACCGTTGTCTAAAACGTGTCGTACCAAATCTAAGTATTGCTTCATGGTGCTTTAAGCTTTAGGCTTTAAGCTTTAGGCTTTATCCTAAATACTTATAGCTTGTTTTTTATGTTTCGGGCTTTAAAGCTTACGGCCTAATGCCTACGGCTTATTGCCTTAAATTATCTTTTCGAAATTTCGTCTCGAATTTTAGCTGCTTTTTCGTAATCTTCCTGAGAAACAGCCTGGTCTAAAAGTTCGTTTAGTTCCTGTAAGCTATGTTTGGAATAAATATCTCCGGATTGATTGCTTTCCTCTTCACGTCCAAAAGTTTCCGGATTCGAAAGTACATCGTCGATTTCCTGAGATCCCTGATCGGTTTCTGCCGTATTCGATTTTAAATAAATTCCCGCTTTGTCCAGAATGTTTTTGTAAGTAAAAATCGGAGCATTAAATCGCAAAGCCAATGCAATGGCGTCAGAAGTTCTGGCATCGATAATTTCTTCGATTTTGTCTCTTTCGCAGATTAAACTGGAATAAAAAACACCATCCACAAGTTTGTGAATAATTACTTGTTTTACGACTATATCAAATCTTTCAGCGAAGTTTCTGAACAAATCGTGCGTTAAGGGACGCGGAGGTTTAATTTCTTTTTCCAGAGCAATAGCAATCGATTGTGCTTCAAAAGCACCAATAACGATAGGCAATTTTCTTTCGCCATCAACTTCATTCAAAATTAAGGCATAAGCGCCATTTTGAGTTTGACTGTATGAAATTCCTTTTATAGATAATTTTACTAGACTCATATATATGGGTAAAAAAGGGCAATTATTGCCTCATTTTGATACTTTTTTTGATTGAAAAATAAAGGTGCAATTTTAATCAAAAAATATGGAACAAAAAAGCTACCTAAAACAAAGATACGATTATCTTGTTTTTAGGTAGCTATATTTTTAAAGAGAATTTTTAAATTAAGAATGTTGTGCTTTAAAAGCTTTTAATTTCTCAATTAATTGCGGTACAATTTCGAAAGCATCTCCAACTACTCCGTAATCAGCTACTTTAAAGAAAGGAGCTTCAGGATCGTTGTTGATTACCACTTTTACTTTTGATGAGTTGATACCTGCAATGTGCTGAATAGCACCAGAAATTCCTATTGCAATGTATAAATTAGTGGCAACCGGTTTTCCGGTTTGTCCAACGTGCTCGCTGTGAGGTCTCCATCCTAAGTCAGAAACCGGTTTAGAACAAGCTGTTGCGGCGCCTAATACAGAAGCAAGATCTTCAACTAATCCCCAGTTTTCAGGGCCTTTTAGTCCACGTCCGCCTGAAACTACGACATCAGCATCAGCGATAGAAACTTTTCCGGTTACTTTTTCTACAGATTCTACTTTTACTCCAAAATCGTTGTCTCCAATTGTTGGGTTGAAATCTTCTTCGGTTGCAGATCCTGCACTTTCGAAAATTCCGTAAGAGTTTTTAGCAAGACCAAGAACTTTTACCTCTGTAGTGATTTCAGTAATATTGAAAGCTTTGTTAGAGAAAGCATTTCTTTTTACCTGAAAAGGAGAAGTGCTAACCGGCAATCCAACCACATTTGAAGCGAAACCAGCGTTTAAAGCTACAGCTACTAATGATGAAAGGTAGATACTGTCTGTTGTAGAAGAAAGTAAAACTACTTTTGTAGCTTCTTTTTCAGCGGCTTGTTTGATCACATCGGCATAAGCCTTAGCAGTAAAACCGGCTAATTTATCGTTGTTTACTTTTAATACTTTATCAACTCCGTATTTTGATAATTCGCTAACGTCACTAATGTTTACGGTTAAAGCGGTAACAGTTGTTCCTAAAGTTTCGGCTACTTTTTTAGCGTAAGAAGCTAGTTCAAAAGCTACTTTTTTAAATTTTCCTTCTGCAGATTCTGCATATATTAATATTGACATAATAATTTTAGATTTTAGATTTTAGATTTCAGATTTTTAAAATTGAAATCTAAAATGATTATTGATTTTAGATTTTGAAGTGAATCAATTGTTGGTTTTAGATTTAGTATTGCGATCTGCAATCTAAAATCTAAAGTCTACAATCTTAGATCACCTTAGCCTCGTTGTGTAATAAATTGATTAATTCATCTAAATTATCAGGAGAAACTAATTTTACGGCTGATTTAGGAGCTGGTTTTTCAAATTTTACCGCTTTTGTGTTTACCGGAGCATCAACTGGTTCTAGAATAGTTAACGCTTTTGTTCTTGCTGTCATGATTCCTCTCATGTTTGGAATACGTAAGTCTTTTTCTTCAACAAGACCTTTTTGACCACCAATGATTAAAGGTAAAGTAGTGCTTACAGTTTCTTTTCCGCCATCGATTTCACGAACTGCTTTTACATTACTGCCTTCAACAGTGATCGAAGTACAAGAGTTTAAAAAGTTAGAACCTAAAATTCCTGCAATCATCCCAGGAACCATTCCACCATTATAATCTAAAGATTCTTTTCCGGCAATTACCAAATCATAACCACCATTTTTAATTACTTCAGCCAATTGTTTTGCAACAAAAAAACCATCAGTTGGGTTGGCATTTACACGAATCGCTTCGTTTGCACCAATTGCCAAAGCTTTACGTAAAGTAGGCTCAGTATCAGGTCCTCCAACATTTACAACTGTTACCGTTGCGCCTTGTTGCTCCTGAAACCAGATTGCACGTGTAAGACCAAACTCGTCATTAGGATTAATTACATATTGAACACCATTGGTATCGAATTCTGAGTCACCATTGGAGAAGTTAATTTTTGAAGTAGTATCAGGCACATGGCTGATGCAAACTAATATTTTCATAAGTATATATTTTGATAAATTATAAAACGCTTCCACAAATTTAGAAATTAAAATCGAAATAATATACTATGCATGCATAATATTTTTTAAAAACTATTACGTTTTCGCAGATTATGGAATAAGGAAAGCCGTTCGTCGTTATTGAATAGTGATAATGCATTGATGTTTCCTGATTCTTAGGGATTTTGTAAAACAGGGGTTGCTCGAACTGTTAAATTTGTTGTGGATTATACTATAATTTCGATTGTTACGTTAGTTAGTAGGAATTTTACTGAAGTGAAGTCTGACATTAGAGAGGGAAGTTGGGCTGAAAAAAAGTTTTTAAGTGATAAAACGTTAATTACATCGATTTCGTAATTATCACAATAAATTTGAAAAAGTTAAAAGCGCAGGAGAGACGGAAGTTCGTGTGATTTTAAATTCAATTTATGCTTTTAAGTGATTTAAAATATTTATTTTTGCTCTTCAGAAAATTCAACATACAATATAAATATGAGAACAATACAATTTAGAGAGGCCATTTGTGAAGCGATGAGCGAAGAAATGCGTCACGATGAATCCATATATTTAATGGGCGAAGAAGTTGCAGAATACAACGGAGCTTACAAAGCTTCAAAAGGAATGCTTGCTGAGTTTGGTGAAAAAAGAGTAATCGATACTCCAATTGCTGAGCTTGGTTTTACAGGAATTGCAGTAGGATCAGCAATGAATGGCTGTCGTCCTATTGTTGAGTATATGACTTTCAACTTTTGTTTAGTAGGTATTGATCAAATTATAAATAATGCTGCTAAAATGCGTCAAATGACAGGTGGACAATTTAATGTGCCTATCGTTTTTCGTGGACCAACTGCTTCTGCAGGTCAATTAGGAGCAACTCACTCTCAAGCTTTAGAAAACTGGTTTGCTAATACTCCGGGACTTAAAGTGGTTGTGCCTTCAACTCCTTATGATGCAAAAGGACTTTTAAAATCTGCTATTCGTGATAATGATCCAGTAATTTTTATGGAATCTGAGCAAATGTATGGTGACAAAGGGGAGGTGCCGGACGGAGAATATACAATTCCATTAGGAGTTGCCGATATTAAACGTGAAGGAAAAGACGTTACAATTGTTTCTTTTGGTAAAATTATCAAAGAAGCTTTTATCGCTGCTGATGAATTGGCTAAAGAAGGAATCTCTTGTGAGATTATCGATTTAAGAACAGTTCGTCCAATGGATAAAGAAACTATTCTTGCTTCTGTAAGAAAAACAAACCGTTTAGTAGTTTTAGAAGAGGCTTGGCCATTTGCAAGTATTTCATCTGAGATTACTTATATCGTTCAGGAACAAGCATTCGATTTTCTTGATGCGCCAATTCAGCGTATTACGACTGCCGATGCACCTGCACCATATTCTCCTGTTTTACTAAAAGATTGGTTGCCAAATGCCGGTGATGTAGTAAAAGCAGTAAAGAAAGTAATGTACAAATAGTAAATTAAACGATACTTATAAAACTTCATCAGTCATGTTAATTGATGAAGTTTTTTTTTGCAGGATTATGAAAAGAATAATTTTACTCAGCTTATTTTTTGTACTCGCACTAGTGGGTGGCGTTGCTGCACAAACTAAAGTGAGTGGAATTGTTTTAGACAAATCGAATCAGCCGATTCCGTTTGCCAATGTTGTTTTTAAAGGATCGAATACGGGAATTGTTTCGAATGAAGATGGACGTTTTTATCTCGAATCGCCTAATACTTACACGACCTTATTAGTAAGTTCGGCAGGATTTTCAGATCGGGAGGTTACGCTGGAAAAAGCCGTAAACTATGACTTTAAGATCGTTTTAAGCGAAGCTGAAGCACTGAATGAAGTCGTTATTTTTACCGGAAAAACCTCTAAGAAAAACAATCCTGCGCTGGATATTCTGAGAAAAATCTGGGAACGTAAACGTAAGAACGGACTGTACCAATTCAGTCAGTATCAAATGCAGAAGTATGAAAAAGTCGAGTTTGATATGAACACGATTGATAGTGCTTTTATGAAGAATAAACTCTTCAAAGGAATGGAATTTGTGTTCCAGCATGTTGATACATCAGAAGTTACCGGGAAAACGTATCTGCCAATTTTTATTAGTGAATCTCTTTATGATGTGTACGGAGATAATAAATTAAAGAAAACAAAGGAGAATCTGACCGGAAATAAAACTTCAGGGTTTAATGGTAATCAGCAGATTTTGTCTTTTGTAAAAGATCTGTACTCGGATTATAATATTTACGACAATCACCTTAAATTTTTCGATAAGAGCTTTACAAGTCCGCTTTCCAGAACCGGAATTGACGTCTACAATTATGTTTTAAAAGACAGTGCATATGTCGATAAAAAATGGTGTTATAATATTGTTTTTTATCCAAGACGTAAAAATGAACTGACTTTTAAAGGGGATTTTTGGGTAAACGATACCACTTTTGCGATCAAAAAAATTAATATGGCCGTTACTAAAAGTGCCAATATTAACTGGGTAAAAGACATTTATATCGAACAGGAATTTGAGGTAGAGAATGATTCTGTATTTCTTCTGACCCGTGATTATATGATGTCTGATTTTGCTTTGAACAAAAAGGAAAAATCAAAAGGGGTTTACGGAAAGCGAACCACATTATATAAAGATCATAAATTCAATCTTCAGAAACCGGAAAGTTTTTATAAACAGGAAGTTAATTTTATTGATAATTCTGTCTATACGAAATCGGATGAGTTTTGGAATGAAAACCGTTTTGAAAAACTCAATAAGGATGAGGCGGGTATTTATAAAATGCTCGACACGTTGCAAACTGTCAAAAGATTCAAGCAACTCTATAGCTTAGTTTCTATTCTGGGAAGTGGTTATGTTGAGTTTAAGAATTTCGATTTTGGACCTATCTTTTCAACATTCGGTTATAATGAAGTTGAAGGATTGCGATTGCGTGCAGGAGGAAGGACATATTTTGGCCCGAACGACCCTTGGCGTATACAAGCCTATACAGCATATGGTTTTGACGATAATAAATTCAAATACGGAGTTTCCGGAAAATGGATGGTGGACAAGAAAAACCGTGTCATTATCTCTGGAGGAAACAGGCGCGATATCGAACAAATTGGTGCAAGTTTAACGACTACCAATGATATTTTAGGACGAAGTTTTGCTTCTTCCGCCTTATTTACCACAGGAAGTAATGGAAAATTGACGAACATAAATCTGAGCAATGTTTCCCTTGAAATGGAGCCTCTTAAGAATTTTGTTGTTCAGGCCGGAGTTTCCTATAGAACTTTAGAATCGGCTTCTCCTACTTTTAGTTTAGACTATTATACTACTTTGCCAACAGCGGCAAATCCGGCTGGTGTAATAGCCAATAAGGTAACGCAGTCAGAAGCGAACATTCAGTTTGAGTTTATGCCTAATCGTAAAACTATCGGTTTTGGAGTAGAGCGAAATATTGTTGACAGTCCTTTTAGTCATTTCTTTATTAATTTTAGTTATGGTTTAAAAGGGGTTTTAAACAGTGATTTTGCTTATCAAAAAGTTCAATTGTTTTATAAGCAGCCTATTATCATTGGCCCGTTAGGAAGATCCAATATTATCATTGAAACGGGAAAAACCTTTGGTACAATTCCGCTGGGATTAATGAGTGTAATACCCGGAAACCAGACTTATTTTACTATCGAGAACACATTCAGTAACTTAAATTTCTACGAGTTTGTAACCGATCAGTATACTACTTTACAATGGAATCATGATTTTGGAGGAAGGCTGTTTGCAAGAATTCCATTCATGAGAAAATTAAACTGGAGAGAATTTGTAGGAGTGAGAGCGGTACATGGAACCATTTCGGATGCCAATCGTGCCATTAATGCTTCGGGCTTACCTTATAATGCACCCGAAAATGTGTATTGGGAATACAATGCCGGAATTGGAAATATATTCAAAGTATTTCGTCTTGACTTCTCCTGGAGAGGGAATTACCTCAATATGCCGGATGCAAGCAAATTTGCGATAAAAGGTTCATTTGGTTTTTATTTTTAGATAAATTGTCAGATTTTTTCTTAATTTAGTTTCTATGAGTATAACTATAGAAAGTAAGAATCTAAATTGGACAAATAATCTTAGAGTTTTAGCCACCATCAGCGTGATCGTAGTGCATGTAGCCTGTGATATTCTCTATCAGTACGGTCATATATCCAATTTTACCTGGTGGACAGGTAATGTTTACGACGGTCTTGTCCGTTTTTGTGTACCGGTTTTTTTGATGCTTACCGGAGCATTAATGCTGAACAAAAAATACGAACTGAATGATTTTCTGAGAAAAAAGTTCTCGAGAATTATTTTACCTTTCTTATTTTGGAGTCTTTTTTATGTTCTGTTAACGGTCAGAAGCGAATTTTTGTTAGAATCTGAAAAAGCATTTGTCGATATTTTTAAGCGTGCCTTTACACTTATTATCGGAGGGAGTTCCTTTCATTTATGGTATATTTATATGGTTATTGGGATTTATCTTTTTATCCCGATTCTCAGCAAGTGGATTCAGAATGCCAATGAAAAAGAGATATTGTATTTTCTGGCCATTTGGATTTTTGCTCTAATGATCAATCAGCCTATTTTTTCTAAGTTCAGAATCAATGTGGATCTGACTTATTTTACAGGTTTTTTAGGCTATCTGGTTTTGGGCTATTATTTGTCGGTCAAGTCATTTCAATACGATGCCCGAAGACTCAAACAGATTTCTGTACTCTTGCTTTCTTTTGGAGCCATTATCACCATTTTCGGGACTTATTTTCTGTCGATAGCAGAAGATTGTTTTAATGAATATTTCTATGGCTATCTGACTTTTAATGTGATGCTGGTCTCTATTGGATTGTTTATTTTCTTTAAAAATTCACAAATTACAAATCCGGTACTGGTACGGGTGATTGGTTTTATCAATAAATATAGTTACGGTATTTATCTGGTTCATATTTTGGTTTTGCGGTTTCTGGTGTCTTCAGGAATCGATTATGATTTTATAAATCCGGTTTTGGCTATTCCTATTACAACGTTATTGTGTTTGTTCCTTTCTTCTTTTATTATTTATGCGGTGAATAAACTTCCTTACGGGCAATACATTTCAGGGTAATGATTCCCGTAATTTTGTTTAATTTTGAGTACTCTTAAAACAAAGTTATGCAGGAAGCTATCGATTTTCTATCTGCCAGAAACCCTGTTTTTCTGGAAATTATCGACAAATACGGATTGCCACCAATTCCAAAACGCCCGCAAGGTTTTGAGACTCTGGTATTGCTTATTTTAGAGCAGCAGGTTTCGATAGATTCCGCAAAAGCTACGTTTTTAAAGATAAAGGCTTATAGGGCCTGTAGCCCTGAAAATATGGTGGAGTTATCGGATGAAGAGTTTCGGAATTTAGGGGTGAGCCGTCAAAAGACGAAATACATTAAGATATTGGCAGAAGCCGTTTTGAGTAAAGAACTGGACATCGAAAGTCTGGCTACAAAATCGGCAAAAGAAGTTCGTGAAGAACTTATTAAACTGAAAGGAATCGGAAACTGGACGATTGATATTTATCTGATGTTCTGTCTTCAGGAACCCGATTTGATTCCGTTGGGAGATATTGCAGTTGTCAACACCATTAAAGAATTATTGAATATTCACGACAAAAAGGAAATGGAAATTCACGCGGAACAATGGAGTCCGTATCGGTCTTATGCCACCTATTTACTTTGGCATTATTATCTAAACAAAAGAAATAGAAAGATTACGTATTAACTCCCTGTTTTTTAAAAGAAAAGTGAGGAGATAAATGCAGTTTTTTATTGTAAAAAGGGATTCTTTAGTTACTTTTGCAGTCGAAATTATAGAAATAATAAAAAACAAAAATGACCGCAGACAAACTAACAACTTTCGATGTGTTAATCGAAATACCAAGAGGAAGCAGAAATAAATACGAGTACGATTTTGAAATTAAAAGAATGCGTTTCGACAGAATGTTATTCTCTTCAATGATGTACCCGGCTGATTACGGATTTATTCCGGAAACTTTAGCTCTTGATGGTGATCCTCTTGATGTATTGGTTTTAGTAAACGAACCAACTTTCCCTGGATGTGTTATGGAAGTAAAACCAATTGGTGTTTTCCATATGGCAGATGATAAAGGACCAGACGAAAAAATTATTTGTGTACCAGTTTCTGACCCAATCTGGAATTCATTAAATGATCTTTCCGATATCAACGGACACTTAGTAAAAGAAATCGAGCACTTCTTTCAGGTATACAAAGATCTTGAAAACAAAAAAGTGGATGTAGAAGGATGGGGAGACGTAAACGAAGCTTATGCTATTATTGCAGAGTGTACAAAACGTTTTGATGATATTGAAAACAAACCGGAAGGATTATTTAGCATTAAATAATTTATAAGCCGCCCAATTATAAAAAAAGCAATACTACCGTCAGGAGTATTGCTTTTTTGTTTAAATTCGTTTGAGTTAGTTTATTGACTTTTAACTATTAACCAAAAAACCATTACTAGATTATGAATGCATTTATGATTTATTTGCCAATCGTTATGGCAATTTTAGGATTACTTTTCATGGGAATAAAAAGGGCTTGGGTTTTAAAACAAGATGCGGGCGACGGAAAAATGAAAGAGATTTCAGATCACATTTACGAGGGAGCCCTCGCCTTTTTAAAAGCAGAATATAAATTATTGACCATTTTTGTAATTATTGCCAGTATTGCATTGGCCGGAATTACTTTTATTCCGGGAGTTAAAACGCATTTATTAATAGTAGTCGCTTTTATATTTGGAGCCTTATTTTCGGCTTATGCCGGTAATATCGGGATGAAAATAGCAACAAAAACAAATGTTAGAACCACGCAGGCTGCCCGTACGAGTTTACCGCAGGCTTTGAAAGTTTCGTTTGGCGGAGGAACCGTAATGGGACTTGGTGTTGCAGGTTTAGCCGTGTTAGGACTTACAGGTTTCTTTATTATCTTCTTTAATATATTATCAGGTGGCGTATGGAAAGATACCGAAACGATGACTATTGTTCTGGAAACACTGGCAGGTTTTTCACTTGGTGCCGAATCTATTGCTTTGTTTGCGAGAGTAGGTGGAGGAATTTACACCAAAGCTGCCGATGTGGGCGCTGATTTAGTGGGTAAAGTAGAAGCCGGAATTCCGGAAGATGACCCTCGTAATCCGGCTACGATTGCCGATAACGTAGGAGATAACGTAGGAGATGTTGCCGGTATGGGAGCCGATTTGTTTGGTTCGTATGTAGCGACAGTTCTGGCGGCAATGGTTTTAGGGAACTATGTGATTAAAGATATGGGAGGCAATATCGCGGATGCTTTTGGAGGAATCGGACCAATTTTGCTTCCAATGGCTATTGCCGGTTTCGGAATTTTATTCTCGATTATCGGAACGACTCTGGTAAAAATAACAGATGATAATGCCAAAGAAGCGCAGGTACAAAAAGCATTAAATATAGGAAACTGGGTTTCTATTGTTCTTACAGCAATTGCCTGTTTCTTTTTAGTACAGCACATGTTACCGGAAGTAATGACGATGGAATTCTTCGGAGAAGGATCGCAGCAGATATCTTCTATGCGAGTTTTCTATGCCACTTTGGTCGGTTTAGTAGTGGGTGGAGCAATTTCATCCGTTACGGAGTATTACACGGGATTAGGGACAAAACCGGTTTTGGCCATTGTACAAAAATCATCAACAGGCGCGGGAACAAATGTAATTGCAGGTTTGGCAACCGGAATGATTTCGACTTTTCCAACCGTTTTATTGTTTGCAGTAGCAATCTGGATTTCCTATGCGTTAGCAGGATTTTACGGGGTAGCTTTGGCGGCTTCAGCAATGATGGCTACTACAGCCATGCAATTGGCGATCGATGCTTTTGGCCCAATCTCCGACAATGCAGGAGGAATAGCTGAAATGAGTGAATTGCCTAAAGAAGTACGAACCAGAACCGATATTTTAGATTCAGTAGGAAATACAACCGCTGCAACCGGAAAAGGTTTTGCTATTGCCTCAGCAGCTTTAACGTCTTTGGCATTATTTGCAGCTTATGTAACTTTTACCGGAATTGACGGAATCAATATTTTTAAAGCACCGGTTTTAGCCATGTTGTTTGTGGGGGGAATGATTCCTGTTGTTTTCTCGGCATTGGCGATGAATTCTGTTGGAAAAGCGGCGATGGATATGGTGTATGAAGTACGTCGACAGTTTAAAGAGATTCCGGGGATTATGGAAGGAACTGGAAAACCTGAATACGGTAAATGCGTTGAAATCTCAACGAAAGCCGCTTTACGCGAAATGATGCTGCCTGGGATTTTAACGATTGGTTTCCCAATTGCAATTGTATTATTAGGTAAACTGGTTTATGCAGACAACAATCAGTTAATTGCTGAGATGTTAGGAGGATATATGGCGGGAGTGACGGTTTCCGGAGTACTTTGGGCAGTTTTTCAAAATAATGCCGGTGGTGCCTGGGATAATGCGAAAAAATCATTTGAAGCCGGAGTTTTAATCAATGGCGAAATGACGTACAAAGGATCGGATGCGCACAAAGCAGCGGTAACGGGAGATACCGTTGGAGATCCATTTAAAGACACATCAGGTCCTTCTATGAATATCTTGATTAAACTGACTTGTTTGATCGGTTTGGTAATTGCACCTATTTTAGGAGAAGGACATTCGTCTTCGGGAATGATGGAAAAAGGTTCCTGCTGCAAAAAAATGGAAATCCACGTTGCAGGAGATTCTAAATGTGGAGATTTCTCGAAGATGACTAAAGAAGAATGTGCCCAAATGTGCAAAGAAAAAGGATGTTCTGCCGAAGAAACAGCAAAATGTCTGGCGCATTATGATGCTAATGGAAAATACGTTCATCAAAAAACAGATCGTTTTGATACTACCCAATACAGTAAAAAAAGAGTAGAAGTAAACCTGTCTACGGTTAATGGTGTTACAGTGGGAACTGTAACCAAAACCGAAAACGGTAAAACCACTACAGAAGTTTTTGAAGGAACAGAAGCCGAAGTAAAAGCCAAAATTGAAGCTGTGAAATAAGTATATTTATCCTAATAGTTTTTTAAAACCTGTTAGGATAAATTAGGTTTCGGAATCGGATAATGTATTTCTTCGTATTTTTCGATGAGTATTTCCGAAAAAAAGAGCCATCGGCTCGACCTATTTTGTAGAACCGGATTTTAATCCGGTTTCGAAATAAACACACAAAACAAAGAACCGTAGGTTCGAAACATATAAATCCATAAAAAAATGCCTCTAAATATTTAGAGGCATTTTTTTATGGATTTAAAGCATATTCTTTAATTAAGGTTGAAGCCGGAATATGAAGTACTTCTGTTAAAATCCTGATTTGGTTTAAGGTTAGGGCTCTTTTTCGTTTAAAAATTTCGGATACTCTTGAGCGACTGTTTAAAATAACCCCTAAATCGGCGTCTGTAATTCCATTTTGTTCCATCATAAATTTAATGGCTTCAATTGGGTCAGGTTCCGGAATGGGATAATTTATTTGTTCGTATTTTTCTATGAGTGTAACCAAGATATCTAATTCATCACCTTCATCCGTATTGGGTTTCGCATCAAAAATAGCATTTACACGTTCTAAAGCAAGATCATAATCGTGTTCCGTTTTAATAGGTCGTATTTCCATATTACTTATAAGTTTTTAATATCGTCAAGCTTGTCATAATCATGGTGGGTACCCACAAATAGAATGTAGACAATTTGAGTTTCATAATTAATTTTTACAATTAAGCGATAATGATTTCCACAAATATTAAAAACGACTTTATTATGGCCAACAAAATCTGCAGAACCGAAGATTGCTTTTATAGCATTCGAATTATCAAAATTATTTTTATCAAAGATTTGATACCATGATAACAACTGTTGTTTTGCATTTGGGAAACATTCCCAAAAATTTTGCAAGGTTCTTTTGGCTATTATTCTCATAATGGATTAGACAAAGATAAGTGTTTTTTCCCAATTCGGGAAAAGTTTTTAAGAAACGAAACAAAAGTAGGTTATTGTTTACAAATAAAAAATAAAACTTTGAATAACAAAAAATGCCTCTAAATATTTAGAGGCATTTTCATTGGTGTAAATTTGTGAAATTCGTGTTTCTAGAACAGTCCGTTTAATTCAGCATCAATTCTGTTAATGATGTTTCCTAAGTCTTCCGGATTATCTACGAAATTAATATTGTCAACATCAATAATCAATAATTTTCCTTTAGTGTATGTTTGTATCCACGCTTCATATCTTTCGTTCAGACGGCTTAAATAGTCAATTGAAATAGAATTTTCGTAATCACGTCCGCGTTTGTGAATCTGTCCTACCAGATTTGGGATAGAGCTTCTCAGGTAAATTAACAAATCAGGAGCTTTTACTAATGACTCCATTAATTCAAAAAGAGAAGTGTAATTTTCGAAGTCACGACTTGTCATCAATCCCATAGAGTACAGGTTGGGAGCAAAAATATGGGCATCTTCATAAATGGTTCTGTCCTGAATAATTTTCTTTCCGCTTTCGCGAATTTGTAATATCTGACGGAAACGACTGTTTAGAAAATAAATCTGAAGATTGAACGACCAACGCTCCATTTGATGGTAAAAATCATCTAAATACGGATTGTCAACTACATCTTCGTAATGAGGCTCCCATTTAAAATGTTTCGCCAACAATTTAGTTAAAGTAGTTTTTCCGGCTCCTATATTTCCTGCTATCGCTATGTGCATTACGGTGTTACGATTTTATAATTTGTGATTTCTTTAGCTGTAAAAATAGATAAAATTTGGTCTTTGTAATAGAATTTGTCGAAGGATTTTTCTAAAATCTCAATTTCAGAAAATGCATTGGATTCCGGACTTGTAATATCTTTAAAATACAACAAATTAGCCTTGCTGAAAAGATATTGATGATGGTTCATAATTTCGACAGCATCATATTCGGGGATTTTGCCCAAAGCCGTTATTTTTCCGAAAATGGTACACGAGAACCAATTGTTTTTTTTGTCAATCCAATAAAAAGTATTGAAATCGGTCAGGTAATATTTTATAGGTTCTGTTAATGGTGTAGAAACCGTTTTATATTCATTATTCAGATAATCAAAAAGACCAATTTGCTGATTTAAAGAATTGTAAATCCACAATTGATTTTGTGCTGACATTCCAATTGCCGAAACGATAATTGGGGTGTTGCTAAAAGAAAAATTAATTTCAGTAATTTTATTCAGTTGATTGTCGAGTAAAACCACTGTATTGAAGTCTTCGTAAAACAAAACTATTTTAAGCGGATTCTGTAAGTCGACTTTTGTGATCGTTCCGAGAGAAACATTTTTATATTCGAAAACCTCTTTTTCTTTGACTTTGGAGAAGACATTATTTTTGATTTGATAATAGTATCCAAACGAATCATAGCCTAAAAACTGATCGATATTATTAGCAAAATGAGAGACTGGGACTGCTTTTATTTTTAGGTTTTGCGAAAACACAGTTGGGAAAGAACAGATCACAAAAAGAAAGGATAAAAGAAAAGGATGTGTTGCTCTGTTCATGATGTTTACGTTTCTAAGAGCCAAATTACAAAAAACTACAGTAGAAATGGCGCAAAACGCTGTTATTTAGATTTTGCCGCTTTCGGAATTGTAATGGTCTGATAAATAATTGATTTTATCTATATCTTAAGGGAGTTGATCTATTTAATTTTTTGCATTTTAAAATAAACAATACATTTGAGTATAAGTTTATTAGACCAAATTCACTTTTAAAGATAACACAATGAAAAAAGCAATCTATTATATGTCGTTGATGCTTGTAATCACACAGATGCAGGCTCAGAAAGATTTTCAGGGAATGGCCGTTTACGAATCGAAAACACAGGCTCCAAAAATGGGAGAAATACGTGCGAATCGTGAAATTACACCCGAGATGCAAAAGAACATGGAAGAGCGAATGAAGAAAATGCTCGAAAAAACATTTGTTCTGAATTTTGATAAATCGGCTTCTATTTATAAGGAAGAAGAAAAATTGGAAACCCCAGGGCAACAAGGAGGTGGAATGAGGGTTATGGTGAATTCCTTTATGGGCGGTGGAGGAACTTTTTATAAAGATGTCAAAGCCAAAACCTACACGGTAGATAAGGAATTTATGGGTAAAGAATTTCTGGTAATAGATTCCCTGCCGAAGCTAAACTGGAAAATGGAATCTGAAACGAAACAAATTGGTGGATACACTTGTTATAAAGCCACAGCAGTAAAAGAAGCCAGCAAAACAGATTTCAGGAATCTCAGACCTAAAAACAAAGAGGAGAAAAAAGACGATAGCGGTAAGGCTTCCGGAGAAACGAAGACCAATTTTGCGGACAATTTCGAAATGCCCAAAGAGATTATTATAACTGCCTGGTACTCGCCGGAGATTCCGGTAAATCAGGGACCCGAGAATTATTGGGGATTACCGGGTTTGATACTTGAAGTAAATGATGGAAGAACCACTATTCTATGCTCTAAAATTGTATTGAATGCCAAAGATAAAATTGAAATCAAACCTTCAAAAAAAGGGAAGGTGATTTCGCAGAAGGACTATGACGAAACGGTCATAAAAAAAATGGAAGAGTTGAGAGAAATGAACCGCGGTCGTGAAGGCGGTCCGGGAGGTGGTCCGGTATTGATAAGACGTTAATTTATAGCACATCATTTTTAGCTTTTTCCAATGAAAAATATATTTGTTTTCGTTATTTTTTTAATGACGTCTCTTTGTGTTGCCCAAACTGTACGTTTTGATGGTTTTATTCAGGACGAAAAAAAGAATCCATTGGAAATGGCCAATGTGATGGCGGTTAATACGGCTACAAAAGCTATGGATTCGTACGGAATTACCAATGACAAAGGAAAGTTTCAGCTGACATTGAAGCCTAATACTTCTTATTCCATCAAGATAAGTTACCTCGGGATGAAATCAAAAGAAATTGCGATTTCAACCCAAACCGCCAATATCGCCCAGAATATTGTGATGGACGATGCCGGAATTGAATTAGAGGGTGTTGAGATAGTGCGTGAAATGCCGGTGTCGATTAAAGGCGATACTATCGTTTACAATGCCGATTCATTTAAATCCGGAACCGAAAAAAAGCTGGAAGATGTATTGAAAAAACTGCCGGGTGTTGAGGTAAATGCCGATGGAGAGATTGAAGTCGAAGGCAAAAAAGTCAGTAAATTAATGGTCGAAGGAAAAGACTTTTTTGATGGGGATACGAAACTCGGGGTTAAAAATATTCCGGCCGATGCCATTGATAAAATTCAGGTTCTGAGAAATTACAATGAAGTCAAAGCACTAAAAGGTCTGGAAAACGATCAGGACAATGTCGCGATGAATATCAAACTTAAGGAAGGTAAAAAGAACTTTTGGTTTGGCGATGTGACCGCCGGGATTGGCGTTGCAGAACTTGACAGCCGTTATATCATCAATCCGAAATTGTTTTACTACAGCCCGGAATACAGTATCAATCTCATTACCAATTTTAATAATATTGGGGAGTTGCCACTTACAGCACAGGATTATTTTAAATTCACAGGAGGATTTAAAAATATGATGAAAAAAGGAGGAAGCAATTTTAATGTTTCGTCTAATGATTTGGGAATTTCGATTTTGAGAAACAATCGCGCTAAAGAAATTGAAACGAAATTTGGGGCAACAAACTTTGCTTATACCGTTACAAAAAAATGGAACATCAGCGGTTTTGGGATATTATCTACTTCGAAAACTGATCTCGAAACCAAATCGAAAACAACTATTTTAGATTCCGGAAACGAACAAAAAAGGGACGAATTAACGCATCAAAAAAATAATTTGGGACTTTTTAAACTCAGTTCGAGTTATAAACCCAACGAAAAATTCCAGTTTGATTACGATATCTTAACCAAATTATCCAAACAAAATGAAGATACCAGTCTGCTGCGTGAATCAGTTGTGAGTAACATTTCGGCTTTGGAAACCATTTTGACCAATAAAAGACAGGATCCAACTTCGGTAAATCAGGATTTGAGTCTGTATTACACTCAGAGCGATAAAAACATCTTCGCTTTTGAAATGCAGCATTTGTATCAGGATGAAAATCCGTTTTACAATGCCAACTTACGTACGCAGCCCTTTGATCTGGCCGGTTATACTTCCGGACAAAACAGAAACGACTTGAACCAGGAGCGGTTCGTAAAAACCAATAAAATCGATGCTAAATTGGATTACTACTATATGGTGACACCCAAAAGCAACATCAATATTACGCTCGGAAATACATTTTCGTATCAGGATTTTAATTCTCATATTTTTCAGATTTTGGACAATGGAACTAAAAATGATCTGAATGATCCCACGAATAACAATCAGGTACAGTACAATTTTAATGATGCATTTCTGGGATTTCACTATAAAATACTTGCCGGTAAATTTACATTGACCCCTGGAGTCAGTGTGCATACTTACAACATGAAAAATACACAATCAGGAACCGGCTATTCGCAAAACTTTATAAAAGTATTGCCTGATTTTTTTGCCTTGTATCAAATCAAAAAATCAGAAACGTTAACTTATAATTTCTCTTTATCTAACGATTTTACCGATATCAATCAATTGGCTTCGGGCTACGTTTTGTCCGATTACAGCAGTTTGTTCAGAGGAAACCGTTATCTGGAGAATGCCACATCGCAAGTGCATTCACTACGTTATTTCAAATACAACATGTTCAATTTCGAGAATATTTTTGCCAATGCGACCTATACTAAAAAAGTAGATGCTATCAAAACAAAAGCAAATTTTGAAGGGATAAACCAGTCTTCATCGCCATATAATTCGAACCTGGCCGACGAAACTTTTACCGGAATGGGGAATTACGGACGTTCTTTCCTGAAAAACTATAAAGCTTCTGTTAACGCCAGTTTCAATTGGTCAAAATTCAATAACATTCAGAACAACGTACTGGCAACTACCGAAAGTTTTAGTCAAAGTTATACCGTAAGAGCTTCAACAAACTATAAAAACTTTCCGAACATCGAATTTGGATATAATGCACTAATTAACAAATACAGTGGATCAACGTTTTATACGGATAAGCCTTTTGCCAGATTGGATTATTACTTCTTGAAAAGTTTCTCGTTTGTTTCGGAATATGAATTTTACCATTATTACAACGGCAACAAAACGGTGGATAACGAATATGATTTTTTAAGTGCCAGTTTAATTTATCAAAAAAAGGACAGCAAATGGGAGTATAAAATTGCAGCTACTAACCTCTTAAATACAAAGTACCTCAATGACGACAGCTTCTCACAGTTTTCTACAAGGGTTTCCCAATATACGGTACAAGCCCGTTACATCATCTTTTCGATGAAATATAATTTATAGTATTTTGAGTACAAAGTACGGACTTTCAGTACTCGATTTTAATTAGAATACGGTATCTTTACGCGCGATATTAACAACCAAAATTTTGAACATGCGCAATTTTACCTGGAGTTTTTTAATGTTTTTTTGTTTCGTTTTTACTTCTTTTTCTCAAACAAAAACGCTTGAAAAAGGAACTTATCTTTCTACCAATAAAGGTCAGAAGATCAAACTGAATTTATTAGAGAATAACAAATACGAATTGGTTTTTTATTCCGGCGATTATCAGATAAAGGGAGATTCGGTATCATTTACTTCAATTGACAAGCCGGAAAGTGGCTTTGATCTTGTTTTTAAAAATGATAAAAAGGCCAAAAAAGTTAAAATTAAATTTATTAATCCGTCTTATTATTCCTTTTTTATTGGTTCGCAAAACGGATCGAATGAGATTAAGTACCAACGATTATCAGATATTTGGAGCCAGGAAAATGCAGAAAGTGCCAATCCTGATGCTGAATTTGAAATTGACCGTGCAGATTACCTGTATTTGGTTTTCGAAGATTATAAGGGAGAAAGTAAAGTTTCGAAATTTGCTTTGCCAAAAGAAGTCTCAGAGGTAACGATCAACTACCAACCCGATCTTTTTGGGAATTTGAATATTTCCGGTTTCTTTAATAAAAATACAAATGAACTTATGGTTTCGGAGAAGTCCGGAAAGGATCCGTTAATTTTTGTTAACCAAAAAAATGCCCAGCCTGAAAAAACGTCAAAAGTAGTTCCGCTGGAAATTAAGAGTATTGTAAATTGGACTTATCCGGGGAAAGATATTGCAGAGAGTGAAGAGTATGCCGTAGTAGTCGATTCTGCTGCTACAGCGGCTGATTCTGCATATGTTCCTGAAATTTATGATTTTAAATTCAAAATTCAAGACAATCTTAAAAGTGCTCTCGCGGCAACTGCAGCTGATAAAACTAAATTCTTGGTTGTGGCAGTTGATACTAAAAATCCTTCTGCAAAAAAGGATTTTGATACTTTTATTGAAAAACAGGAATCTCTTTTGGGCGTTCATATGGCTACTGCTTATAGCGCAGAAAATGATTCTTTTAATTTTTATCTGGCCAATGCCAATGATAAAAAATGGCTGAAATCAGTTAAAATTACGGATGATAAAAGTTTGATTGTCTTAAATGAGAATGGGGACGTTTTAGCAAGTGCAAAATCCACATTGTTGGAAAAAGAAGCATTTTTTGATATCTATTCGGATTTTGCCAGACAACTAAAAATTGCAGATACTTATTATTCGCTCGGCAAAGTGGTAAAAAATAAAAAAGCAAGTGACGAAGATTTAATTGCAGCATTCCGAAAATCAGTTCTATCTTATGATTTTGGAAATTATTATACAATATACGACCAAACCAATCAAGGGGACTTTAAATTTGCCAATACTAAGGTGGATCTAAAAGAAGTGACTCCGGTATGGAAAAAACTAATTGAGACACATCAAAAAGATACGAAACCAAATATGTATCTGGTGGAGACTATTTTGAAAGAAATCAAAAATCAGGGATTCTCTAAACAAGTTTCGAAAGAAGATAAAGTTTTAAATGATACTGATTTTCTTTCGATCGATTATTTAATCAAACATTATGATGCTATTGATGCGGAGCGTTTAGGATACAATGAAAAAGAAGGAGAGAAACACAATATAGGAAGTCTAAATCAAGAAATTGCAGGAGCTTTACAGCAAAACAAGAATATCGTGTCAAATGAAGCTTCCGTTGCAGGTAACCAGGACAAAACAATCTCGGTCTACAAAAAACTAATTGCAGCCGGAAAAGGAAATTTTGAGACCTATCAGAATTATTTAGCTTATTTAGCTGAAACAGCTGACAACGATGGCTCTAATGGAGCTTATTTGAAAGAATTCAATGCTTATTTTACTACAAATCTGGGAGATAAAGGAAATGTAATTGAAAGATTGGATCAGATGTTTGGGGCATTAGGGACTGATTCTGAATATGGTTTCAATGGTTGGAACTGGTTTAAGGAATACCATTCTAATCTTTGTAATTCAGCGGCATGGACAGTAGTATCAAGACCTGGAAATACCGATTTTTTAAAATCAGCAATAGGATGGTCTGAGTATAGCCTTGCCGTTACAAAGAACAATCCTTATTACTTGGATACCCTGGCGCAGTTGTATTATAAAGACGGACAAAAAAACAAAGCAATCGAGACACAAATTTTGGCTGCTAAATATCTGAACAGTGAAGTTGAAGAACAAACAGCAGTGGAGATCAGAGAGACACTAACAAAAATGCAAAACGGAACCTATTAAAATAGAAGTGTTTCGTAAAGTAATACCCCGACAGTTTTCAGGAACTGTCGGGGGTATTTTTTTAGTTTTTTATTTGTACAAGCACGTTTATCATATAACGATTTACGGTTTTCTTATTGTCTTTAATTTTGCCACTGGCGCTGAGGTACGTAATCAGAATTTTATATTTTGAAGTTTGCACCTCCTGAGTTACTTTTTTATCATAATCGTGATCTCGTCTAAAATCAGGACTTGTATTAATAAAATCAGTAATTTTTAATGGAATGCTTTCCTTGTTAATCTCTAAATTTAATCCGTAATCTTCTACCGTAGAGGTAAGAGAATAGCTTTTATTCTCAATTTTTACACAATCATGACATTCATAAGGGTTGTCACTGGAAAGGTCAACTGAAAAGTCATATCCGTGAATGTTCAGCACCTTGTTTTGTTGGTAATAAAAGTAAAACGAATCATTGATTTGTTCTTCTCTGGCATATTCTGACTGATATTCATAACCTAAAGCTTCCATGATTTCATAATCGCTTGGATCTTTCTCTTTTTTAAGGAGGGTTTCCAGCTTGGTTTTGGCATACGGAACCATAATTTCAACCCCATAATTGCGCTCTAAAAATGAAACAATACTGCTTAAATCCTGTTGTTGTTCGAAACTCAGTTTTTTAGCGGTTTTATTTTGTACATAACTTTCAAAACGGGCCAGCTGACTGTATTTCGAAATCGAATTGGCGCTTTGTGGTCCGGCTATAGAAAACAAGCCTGCGAGACATAAACTTATTGGAATGAACTTTATTTTAGGATGCTTTTGAATGAGAAAATACCCCACAACAAGGGATAACCATACCGACATTAACAGTACATAATAGCGTTCATGTGTAAAACCATACAGATTGATTCGGTACAAAATAGCCCAAAAAAGCAATACTAATAACGGAATTAATAAAAAATAAAACCAGCGGTTAAAAGTTCGCATCCAGAGATTAGCCGTTTCAGTTGCAATGGGATGAACCAATAAAAAAGAAAGGATTCCGAAAATAGCAAACACCAAAACGAGATAGGAAACCCAGCCGACAGGCAGTGAAAGTGTCAGCAGAATTTTTGCTTCATAACAAATTAAAATCACCAGATACAGACTAATCAGGGGCAACAACACAAATTGAGTGAAGTTTTTAAGTCCTTTCGGGTAATTTAAAACCAGGGGAGCCGTGCTGTTATTCGTTTCCGGAACACCGCTTAAAAAGAACGTGGTATTAAAAACCCCGGCAATCACAAAAAAGACATGCATGTAAATGCGATCGTAAAAGTCAATATTAAAAAGCTTGTCAATCGCTAAAATTGCCAATGCCAAACCCGAATAAAGCACTATACTGTACAAACCTGCCGTTAAAATTCTTAGGAAAAGCTGTTTGTTGAATTCCCAAAACTCATCCTGATTGTAAGCTCTTGGCAGGAAACCGGCAAATGAAACCAATAAATGAAATACAATATTCAGAACCATAAACTGCTGTATTTCGACATCTGTAGTATACTTGTGAAAAGTATTGACAAAGAGAAAAACAAGACTTCCTAAGCCAATACTAAGGGCAAAACGCAGGAAGTTATTTTTTTTAGCAGCTAGAAAAAACAAACTGACAGAGAGAAATAAAACGAGACTCAAAGAGCAGCTCATTAAAGCTTTTTCATAGAATTCTTTGTTGGGACTGTTATAATTTCCTTCGCTAAGAATTATGGCAAAGACAGTTCCTAAAATGGCGGTTAAAATTTCTAAAGGAAATCGAAGAATTGTTTTCAGCGTTGCGTTCAGAACGTTTTGTAACGATGGGAGTTTACTCATTTTTTTTATCAGTTATACCAATTGAAGGATTATTGATGCTATCATTTTCTGGTATAATGCCGATATAGTATGAAAATAGTCTGATTTTGATTAGACTATATGGAATACATAATCGGTATTATTTTGTACTAAGGAAGGTAAATTGTAAGAGATAAACAAATAAAAATCGCAATGCTAAAAAAAGAATACTGCCATTTTGCTGATTTTGCATTTCGATAATGTTTAAGAGCCTGAGCCGCTTTTTATTCTCTTTAAATCACTAAGTTTGGAATACTAAATTTAAAACGTATGAAAAATAAAATGATCCTCGTTTTGATTGCTTACGGAGGAGTAGTTTTTTCGCAGGCAGTTAAGAAACCTTTAGTTTCAGCAATTACAGATAAAGATTTAAAAACCGATATGTACCAGATGGCCGGAGATCATTTTAACGGTCGTGAAGCTGGAACTTTAGATGAATTAAAAGTATCGATGTGGCTCGCCAATAAAGCCAAAGAGGCCGGAATGGCACCGGCAGGTGATGACGGAACTTATTTTCAGTTTTTTGATTTGTACAGGCATCAGGTGACACCCAATACAAAGTTTAAAATTGGACAAAAAGAATACAAACTGTGGAAAGATGTTCTCGTAGCAGAAACGACGAACATTAAAGTAGACGCACCATTGGTTTATTTGGGTGCAGCCACTAAAGAAGCAATTGAAAAAGCCGATATCAAAGGAAAAGCAGTTGTATTACTAGCTTCCAAAGAAGGCATTGCTGACGATATTTCGCTTTTCGACAGACGTTACCCGGGTTTGGTTCGAAACAAATATTATGATCTTGTGGTAAAAAAGGGCGCAACGGCTCTGATTATGGTTGCCGATGAGTTAGCAGAGCAAAGCTGGTCTCAGGTGGAACCGCAAATGACAAGAGGAATTTATGGAATTGAAGGTTTTCGAGATAAAATTGGTGCTACAATGCCCGTTTTTTGGGTGCACAGCGATCAATTGGAGTATCTAAAAAACACCAAAGATCTTTTATCAACTGAAGTAATTTCAGAAACGTATAAATATCCTTCGGTGAATGTTGTAGGTAAAATTGAAGGAACAGATCCTAAACTGAAAAACGAATATGTTCTTTTTAGCGGACATCAGGATCACGATGGGGTAAGACAAAAATACGGACAGGACTCTATTTACAACGGAGCCGATGATAATGCCAGTACCTGTGTGGCCATGTTGGCGATTGCAAGAGCGTATAAAAAGCAGCCTGGTAAAAGAACTTCTTTATTTGTTTTTCATGGTTCAGAAGAAAGAGGATTATTAGGTTCAAGATGGTATGCTTCGCACACTACAGTTCCTGAAAAAGATATTGTTGCTGTATTAAACGGAGATATGATTGGAAGAAATAATGTCAATCAGGCGGCTCTTTTAGGTTCCAGTTCTCCTCATGAAAATTCATCTGATCTGGTTGCAATTGCCAAAAAAGCAAACGATGAAGGCCCTAAATTTGATCTGGATAAACTTTGGGACAGACCGGAACATCCGGAGTATTTTTATTTCCGTTCCGACCATTTGCCTTATGCAAGAAGAGGAATCCCATCTGTTTTTTATACCAGTGTTTTACACAGTCAATATCATACACCAATGGACGAGTCTGAAAACATTGATTTTGTAAAATTGCGTAAAATGACCGAGTGGATGTACCGTACAGGCTGGATTTTATCAAATGATGCAGGTCGTCCGAAAACATTGCCTAATGTGCAATTGGAGCGTTAGGAAATAGTGGTTTGTGTTGAGTTTTAGACGCGGATTCGCTATCGCGAAAACGCGGATAAAAACGGATTTTTATACTTTTTTGCTGGGAAGTAATTTAAAAACATGCGATACAATTTATATCATAGTCCAATTCAAAAATAGGCATAACAAAAAAGGCTTTCTTAAATTTTAGAAAGCCTTTTTTTTGTCAACTAATTCGATAGTTTTCAAATATTAAATCCGTTTTTATCCGCGTTTTTACGAAGTAAATCCGCGTCATCCGTGTTGAAATAAAATCTGGATTTCGCCGAATAATGCAGGCCATCAGGGAGTAAAATAAAAAAACCGATTTCTAAAAATAGAAACCGGTTTTTTTATGTTTAAGAATAAATAGTTATTGTCTAACAATCTAAAAAAATCCAAGCTAGTCTAATAATCTATTTAGTCTGATAATCTAAGATCTATAATCCGAAAGCCGCTTTTACCTGGTCAACAAAATCAAGTTTTTCCCAGGTAAACAATTCCACAGTAACTGTTTTTTCGTTTCCACCCGGAGCAGAGAAAGTTTTAGTTACAGTTTCCGGTTTACGTCCCATGTGTCCGTAAGCGGCAGTTTCACTGTAAATAGGGTTTCTCAATTTCAAACGCTGCTCGATAAAGTAAGGACGCATATCAAAGATAGCTTCTACTTTCTTAGCGATTTCACCGTTGGTTAAGTTTACTTTAGAAGTTCCGTAAGTATCAATAAAAATACCCATTGGTTCAGCAACTCCAATTGCATAAGAAACTTGTACTAAAATCTCGTCAGCAACACCTGCTGCTACTAAGTTTTTAGCGATATGACGTGTTGCATAAGCCGCACTTCTGTCTACTTTACTTGGATCTTTTCCAGAGAATGCACCACCACCGTGAGCACCTTTTCCACCGTAAGTATCCACAATAATTTTTCTTCCTGTTAAACCAGTATCTCCGTGAGGTCCTCCAATAACGAATTTCCCTGTTGGATTGATATGGTAGTTGATTTTATCATTGAATAAATGCGCGTGAGCTGGATTTTTAGCAATGATTCTTGGAATCAAAATTTCGATAATATCTTTTTTGATTTTAGCCAGCATTGTAGCTTCTTCGTCAAAATCATCGTGTTGAGTTGAGATTACGATCGCATCAATACGAGTTGGTTTATTATCGTCACTGTACTCTAAAGTTACCTGTGATTTTGCATCAGGACGTAAATAAGTGATTTCCTTATTTTCACGTCTTAAGATAGCTAACTCCTGTAATAATTTATGAGACAAATCAAGTGCCAATGGCATGAAGTTTTCGGTTTCGTTTGTAGCGTAACCAAACATCATTCCCTGGTCTCCAGCACCTTGCTCTTCCGGCTTAGCCCTGTCAACACCTTGATTAATATCTGCTGATTGCTCATGAATTGCTGAAAGAATCCCGCAAGAATTTGCCTCAAACATATATTCGCTTTTAGTATATCCAATTTTACGGATTACTTCGCGGGCAATTTGCTGCACATCAAGATAAGTATTCGATTTTACTTCACCAGCTAAAATTACCTGACCTGTAGTAACCAGAGTTTCACAAGCTACTTTTGAGTCAGCATCAAATGCCAAAAAGTTATCAATTAATGCATCCGAAATTTGATCTGCAACTTTGTCTGGATGCCCTTCACTAACAGATTCTGACGTAAATAAATAAGCCATAATAATTTATATAATTTATTAAATTAAAATTAAGCGAGAAAAAATAATTGCTAAAAAGGGCTAAAGGAGAATTTCTGCTTTAGCATTTTTTACTACCGAAAGTAATGTTTCAGTACCCATAACGAACCGTTTCATTATGAAGAGGTTGCAATCAGTTCAAATTTTTCCTCTTGTATTCGCGTGCAAAGGTATAAAACCATTTTGATTTGCAAATTAAACTTTTCATTTTTTTGATTTTAGAAGCAGAAATTTAACATATCATACTATTTTGATAGGGTAATAGAAATTATTTTGGTTTTTGTTTGGCTGATTGGAAAATAGTTCGCAAATTTGCCCCATCAAAATAAAACAAAAGATGAAATTAACGATTTGCAATATGTCATGTATGATGCCGGAGCCTTCCGCAGAGACACTGTTGTAGTTTTTTTTAAGAAATATACATATAGAACCTCTGCCGCTCGCAGGGGTTTTTTTGTACCAAAAAGAAACCGGATTGTAAATCATTTTTTAAGTCAGAAAACAATATAAAACCAGAAAAAAGTAATGAAAAAGAATGTAGTAGTAGCTTTAAGTCTTTTGACCTTTTCAGGCATTTATGCGCAGGAGAATAAAAAAGAACAGGACAGTTTAAAAAATAATGAATTGACCGAAGTGACCATTGTAGGGTCGCGCAGTAAAAACAGAGTAAAAACAGATGTACCGGTTCCGGTTGACGTTTTTAATATTTCAGAAATAACAAAAGGAGCGCCGCAAACCAGCGTAACTCAAATTTTAAATTATGTGGCACCTTCTTTTACCAGTAATGCAACTTCTACGGCAGATGCGACAGATCACGTTGATCCGGCACAGTTAAGAGGTTTAGGGCCGGATCAGGTTTTGATTTTGGTAAACGGAAAACGAAGACATACAAGTTCATTAGTCAACATTAATGGATCGCCGGGAAGAGGATCGGTAGGAACAGATTTAAATGCTATACCTTCATTTGCCATTGAAAGAATCGAGGTTTTACGCGACGGTGCAGCCGCTCAGTACGGCTCAGATGCGATTGCGGGAGTTATTAATATCGTATTGAAAAAGAATGCCAACTATCTTTCAGGAGACATACAGTATGGTACTAACTTATCTTCGGGATCGAATAATTTTAAAGGAGGAGCCGACGGGCAGAATCTGCAAGTTGATTTAAATTACGGGACCTCTTTGGGTAAAGCAGGTAGTTTTTTAAATGTTACCGGTAGTGCTGTGACCAGACAGGCAACAAGCCGCGCGGGAATTAGAAGCAACGCAATTTTTAATGCCTACAATGCTGTCGAGAACAGAGCAGCTCAGAACGGTGTGAACATTAATTCATTTTTCAGTAATATTAATAATACCTCAAATTCAGCGCAAATTTTGAATTCGCTGAAACAGTATGCACCACAAGTGGGTTACTTTACACCGGCACAGCAAAGTGCTATCGCTTCGGCAGGTACTATTGCGCAAATGCAGACTGCTTTGAATTTTGATGTAACCAACAATGAGTTGGCGTACAGAGGTCAGGAAAGAAGCGACTATAATATGAGTGTGGGCCAGTCTGAATTAGCATCTGGACAATTATATTACAATACAAAGTATCCATTAACAGAAACAACATCTCTATATTCATTTGGAGGTCTCTCGTATAGAAATGGTAGATCGTATGCTTTTAACAGGCTTCCAAACGGTTCAGGAACTTTTACACAGGTATATCAAAATGGATTTTTACCGGAAATAGAATCTTCAATCTTAGATGCTTCTGCAGCAGTTGGAGCTACAACAGAATTATTCGGTTTTGACACCGATATTAGTACAAACCTCGGGACAAACTCTTTTAAATATGATGTGAACAATACTATTAATGCTACTTTGGGAACCAATTCGGCTTCAAGTTTTTATGCCGGTAAAGTTTCGTTTTTGCAAAGTACAACCAACTTGGATTTAAGTAAGAAGTACGATGTTTTAAACGGTCTGAACGTTGCCTTTGGTGGAGAATTCAGATATGAAAAGTACCAGATTCAACAGGGAGAAGAAGCTTCTTACGGATTGTATGATACCAACGGAAATTTGGTTCCTGGAATTTTACCAAGCAATTCACCTTTAATCGTAACCGACTTTTTCGGGAATAAACGTGGAGCCGGAGCACAAGGATTCTCAGGGTTTCAGCCTTCAGATGCTAAAGTTAAGGACAGAAAAAGTGGCGCAGCTTATGTAGATTTAGAATTAAATGCAACAGAAAACTGGCTTTTGAATGGAGCAGCGCGTTACGAGAACTATTCTGATTTTGGAAGTACCGTTACCTTTAAACTGGCATCTCTTTTGAAATTAACAGACAATATCAACTGGAGAGTTTCAGGGCAAACAGGTTTTAGAGCTCCTTCCTTACAGCAAAAATATTTTGAAAGCAGTTCCACTCAGTTCATAAACGGTTCGCCATATCAGGTTGGATATTTTACAAACGATTCACAGGCTGCCAAAAGTATTGGGGTTGAAAATTTAAAACCAGAGAAATCAAAAAGTATCAGTACCGGATTTACATTCAAGATTCCTGAAGCCAATATTACCATTGCAACAGATGCTTATTTTACCAGAATCGACGACAGAGTGGTATTAACCGGGCAGTATGCAAGACCAACAGATGCACAGATAAATGCAGCAACGTCGCCGCAACAAAAAGATGCTTTAACCTTATTTCAACAGGCATTTGATTTAAAAGGTGTGGAAAGAGCTTCGTTCTGGACCAACGGAATCAACTCTGAAACGAAAGGTATTGATGTTGTAATTTCACATAAATACAATGTTATTCCGGATTTCACCATCAGAAATGATTTTGCATTGAGTTATAATACTACCAAAAGAGTGGGAGAATTAAATGTTCCTCAATCCATTATCAATGCAGGTGGAGAGCCTTTTAAATATTCATTCTTTCCGGAGTCAAGCCGAATTTATTTAGAAGAAGCCATTCCAAAATTGAAAGCCAATTTGATGACTACGTTTAGTATCAAAAAACTGGATATTTATTTGAGAAACAGTTATTTCGGAGCAGTGACAGACCCGGGAGCGACTGATGTAAATTTAGACGGATCATCTTCTGTTTACGAACATCCTGAATACAGCGCAAAATTGGTTACTGATTTGTCTTTCGGATATCAGATTAACGAGAAATTCAGATTCACCGTTGGGTTTAATAATATAGGAGATGTTTATCCGGACCGAAATAATCCGGCAACACCTGCCTTTACCAATACAACGCCAACCTTGTCGCCTGCACCAAGTACAGATTTAAGCAACGCCAATCAGTTTGCTTATTCCAGAGCAGTATCACAATTTGGATTAAACGGAAGATTTGGTTTCGCCAGATTGAGTTTTAAGTTCTAAGACCATAATATTGGCCACAGATTATAAGGATTAAACGGATTTACGTTGATCTGATAATCATATTAATCCCTTAATCTGTGGCTGTTTTTTCTAGCGTAAAGCCTGCATTTACAAGGAGTAATAAAATTTTTACATTAAATATTGATATTTAATTTGGTAGTTAGGAAAATACTTATTACATTTACTCTATAGAATTAGTCGAATTAAAAAAGCATTAATTTTAAATCAAATAAAAATGAAAACAATAGCAAATAGTATGATGATGTGTTGTGAGATGATGCAAATGTGCATCCCAAATTGCTGTTACCAAAAGTGAAAGAGTAAATCTTTGTTATAGTTAGAACTATAAGCCCTTTTGGTCGCCATCCGAAAGGGCTTTTTTAATTCCAAAACTAAAACAAGTATCATGAAAACACTACATATTATAGTAAGAGAGATTTTATACAGATTGAAAACCGATTATAAACGATTTACAGCTGCAGTTAAAAATAGAAAAGTGAATACCGCTAAAATAAAAGGAGAGCTTTATTCGAGTGAATCAAATTCTCTGCTTTTCCAAATGTACCTGCACGAAGAAGAAGATCTTTTTATTTGAGATATAAAAACGACTGTAATAATTAAAGAATAAACCAAAAGCTATAAACAATACCTAAAACTAAGAAATCATGAGCACACAAAAATTTGCCACAAATGCGCTACACGCGGGACACGATGTTACTAAAAATGCAGGAACCAGAGCAGTTCCAATTTACCAGACATCATCGTATGTTTTTAACAATTCAGATCATGCAGCTAATTTATTTGGTCTTGCTGAAGCCGGATTCATTTACACCCGATTAAACAACCCTACAAATGATGTTTTGGAACAACGCCTTGCGGCGCTTGAAGGTGGAATTGGGGCAGTAGTTACAGCCTCAGGAGCCTCTGCAATTTCCACATCTTTATTGACTTTGCTAAAAGCAGGAGATCATATAGTGGCTTCTAATAGTTTGTACGGAGGAACGTATAATTTATTGAGCGTAACTTTACCGCGTTTAGGGATCACAACTACCTTTGTAGATCCTTCAAAACCCGAAAATTTCACTAAAGCTGCCAAAGAAAACACACGGGCATTTTTTGTTGAATCTTTAGGAAACCCAAA
Organism: Flavobacterium lipolyticum; assembly: GCF_020905335.1. Lineage (NCBI taxonomy): Bacteria > Pseudomonadati > Bacteroidota > Flavobacteriia > Flavobacteriales > Flavobacteriaceae > Flavobacterium > Flavobacterium lipolyticum. The sequence goes on from NZ_JAJJMN010000001.1 coordinate 2,424,202, forward strand.
ATTAGATGTACTCGATCTGAAAGCGATTGCAGTGGAGGCTAAAAAATTTAAGGTTCCTTTTATTGTAGACAATACAGTAGCTACTCCTTATTTATTAAATCCGATTGCTTACGGAGCAGATATTGTCATTCACTCCCTTACCAAATATATTTCAGGAAACGGAACCTCATTAGGAGGGGCCATTATCGACGCCGGAACTTTTGACTGGGCGAATGGTAAATTTCCTGAGTTCACAGAGCCTTCACCGGGATATCATGGTTTAGTGTATCACGAAGCTTTAGGAAATGCCGCTTTCATTGCTAAAGCCAGAATCGAAGGATTACGTGATTTTGGAGCAGCTTTGAGTCCGTTTAATGCTTTCCAGATCATTCAGGGATTAGAAACCCTGCCAATTCGAATTCAAAAACACAGCGAAAATGCTTTGGCTTTGGCTTCCTGGTTAGAAAAACAGGAAGAAGTAGCCTGGGTGAACTATCCTGGCTTAAAAAACAATAAGTATTATGACCTGTCACAGCAGTACTTGCCAAAAGGGCAAAGTGGTGTCGTTACCTTTGGATTAAAAGGAGGTTTTGAAGCAGCCAAAAAAGTGGTAGATGAAACCCAGCTCTTCTCGCTTCTGGCCAACATTGGTGATACCAAGTCATTAATCATTCATCCTGCAAGTACAACGCACCAGCAATTGTCTGATGCCGAACAATTAGAAACGGGAGTTTCAAAAGATCTGGTTCGACTTTCCGTTGGATTGGAAGATATAGAAGATTTAATTGCTGACTTGCAAGCAGTTTTTGCAAGCGTGACCGAGTCACAATACAGCATTAATAAAAACTAGGTTTTTTTGTTTTTTGTTTGAAAAATTGCCTTTAGCAGCGTGAGTTCTGCTAGAGGTGATTTTTTATAAAAAGCAAATCAGTATAAAAGTTTTAAACCTTATAGGTGTTGAGGTTTAATGTAGAGTGCTACAGTGTACTTAAAATAGTTATAAGGTTTAAAAATTAAAAAGTAAAATTATGTCAAAGCTTAAAATAAATATCATCCTTTTTGGAATTGGAAATATAGGGAGTACTTTGATTAATCAAATTATTGAAAGTCAGGAGTTTTTTCTCAAAAGTAAGAATATCGATTTTCACTTTCCAATTATCACCAATTCAACTGTTGCTTTTTTCGAGAAAGAAGGCGTAGGATATGCTTGGGAAACCAATTTTCTGGAATTGGCCGTTCCTTTTAAGGTTCAGGATATTATTGAATTTGCCAAAGAAAATGAATTTGAAAATTTAATCGCTGTAGATGCCACTGCGAGCGATGAATTAATACATCACTACAATACATTGATCGAAAACGGGTTTAATATTGTAGCGGTAAATAAAAAAGCCAATACATTGCCGATTGATTTATACAAAGAGATTAGGTCAAACCTTAAAAAGTACGACAAAGAGTTTTTGTATGAAACCTCAGTAGATACCGGATTCCCGGTTTTACAAACTTTGAGAGACTTGTATTATTCAGGCGAAAAAATCACAAAGATTCGTGGTGTTTTTTCAGATAATCTGAGTTATGTTTTTAATCGCTTTGCTGCCGAAGAAGCCACCTTCTCTTCTTTATTAAAAGATGCGAGTTTACTCGGTTTAATGCGTTCCACCTTTAAAGAAGATTTATCCGGAAATGATACAGCCAGAAAATTACTGATTCTCACGAGAGAAATTGGAAAAGATTTTGAGCTGTCAGATATAAAAATTAATTCCCTTATTAACGAAGAGCATCTGGAGCAAAACGGCATTCTGAATAAAGAAGCAATTGATCGATCGTTTAAGATTGCTAAAATTAGTCAGGCAGATGATCATGTACTGCGATACGTGGGAGAATTTGATGTTGTAAAAAACACATTAGAAGTCAAACTGGTTTCAGAACCCATTACTTCAGCAATAGGTCAGTTGAAAGGATCAGATACTATTTTCGAAATTTATACACAATCGTATGCAGCTGTTCCAATTGTGATTCAAAGTGCTTCGGCCTGTAAGCAAGCCATTTCAAGGGGTGTAATTACAGATATTTTGAAAGTAGCTGAAAAGATCAAAAATAAAGAGGCAGTCTGGTTGTAAGTGGTGTCGAAATACTAGTAAGTTGTTCTTTGATATAATGAAACAGGAAAGTTTTTTAAGTTATTTTTTGTAAGATTTATCTTTTAAATATTGATATGTTAATTTTGTAAGATGTTTTTTAACCTAAAAAGGTTGCTTTTTAACGTTTTTTGGGATTAATTTATTGAGTCTCACTTGCATAATTGATAAAATATTCGCAAATTTGTAAGACTTCAAAACTAAAGAAGAAATAATTTAGTATTCTGAATGAAAGTTACATCGATTGAGGCAAAAGTTTTGTACTCTGTTGATTAAAAGAAGAGTAAAATAGAAATATTTCTAAAGTTTAAAGAAGTTTATTAAAATAGAAAAAATGCAAGAATTTTTTAAAATAGTAATTAAGTCCCAGATGAATAAGTCCCTACAGATGAACAAGATGTTTAACGTCGCACGTATTTGTGTATGCGTCTGTTGATACTAAAAGTATATATGAGTTGTAAAAAACTTGAACCCTTTTGGTATTACAAATCCAAAAGGGTTTTTTTATTCCATTTGGTTACGATAACAAAGAAATAAACATAAAATAAAGATAATAACACGCAAACTAACATAAACTTAAATGTCATGAGCACAATAAACTACCTAACAAAGACTTTTTCAACATTGAAAAACATTAGAGCTAAAAGAAACAATGCACCGCCAACAAATGAATTGACCGATTCAAGATTCGGGGTGACTGAAACAAATAAAAAAGCGGAGAAAAAAAATCCGGATTCATTATTGTTTTTGATGTATTCAAAAGAAAATGAAACGCTTTTTATTTAAATCTAAAAGCATCATAAAATAGAGGGAAACCTGCTTAATTTTACTGGGCAAATTGTTCGGTAATTTTTTGCGTACACTAGTTTTTGTTTGAATTATGTTTAAGAAATTGAGGAATCAGTTTCGATAAAATTTGTTTGTTTGAGAAATTAGTAGTTAATTTGCACCTTTAAGTTCAAAAACGTATTGAAATGTTATAAAGAAAGGACGAGGGATTAGACCCGATGAATCCTTAGCAACCCTTCGTTAAATCGAAGAAGGTGCTGCATTCTACCACCCCTAAACGTGGAAAGATAACAACAAGAAATTTTCTGGTTTCACTCTAGACTTTCTTTCTAATATTTCCACATACAAATCAAAATTAAAAAGATTTGAAATTGGAAAATATACCAAGTCCCATTATAATTCAGGAATTCATCACCGAAAGTGGTGTGTCCTACTCATCATTACCCTTAAGTTTTACACTTTCCGGTTTACCATTGTATAGTGCGCCTATTGTTCTCGTTAATCATGCTTTGACAGGAAATGCAGAGGTCACCGGAGCAAACGGCTGGTGGAATGACCTTATTGGGGAAGAGAAAACAATCGATACCCATAAATTTACCGTACTGGCTTTTAATGTACCAGGAAACGGGAATGATTCTTTTATTATCGAAAATTATCAGGATTTCACTACCAGAGATATTGCCCGTATTTTTATAAAAGGTTTAGAACTTCTAAATATTAGCCAACTACACACTATTATTGGTGGTTCTGTTGGAGGAGGCATCGCCTGGGAAATCCTTGCATTAGAACCTAACATTACTCAAAACCTGATTCCCATTGCAACGGATTGGAAGTCGACCGACTGGATGATCGCCAATTGCTATTTACAAGAGCAAATTTTGAACAATTCTTCAAAACCTATCGAAGATGCCAGAATTCATGCTATGTTGTGTTACAGGTCTCCGGAATCATTTAAAGAGAAATTTCAACGTACCATCAATACCAACCGTCCTGTTTTTAACATTGAAAGCTGGTTGGCCCATCATGGTGAAAAACTACAGAAAAGATATCAATTGGCTTCGTATAAATTGATGAACCAATTGCTTAAAACCATAGACATCACCAGAAACAGAGAGGATTTCGAGACTTTGTTATCCAAAACAGACGCTGCGATTCATATTATCGGAATCAATTCGGATTTGTTTTTTATACCCAAAGAAAATCGGGAGACTTTTCAGGAATTAAAAAAGTTCAAAGACAATGTTTCTTATAGCGAAATAGATTCGGTTCACGGACATGACGCTTTTTTAATCGAGTACAAACAATTAGATCATTTACTTGCCGATATTTTTAAGGCAGAAACAATAGAAAAATAAAATGAAAATATTAAAATTTGGCGGTAAATCGTTATCAAACGGAGAAGGACTTAATAAAGTAGTTTCAATTATTACGGATAAAGTACAGCAGAATGAAAAAATAGCTGTTGTGGTTTCGGCCCGTGGAAATGCAACAGACGAGTTAGAATACATTTTAAAAATTGCTGCGAAAAACGGTAATTATAAACCCTTATTTGAGAATTTTAAAGCGTATCAGGTTTCAGATTATCCTCAGGTCGATTTATCGGAAGAATTTAATGTGCTCGAGAAACTTTTTGAAGGAGTAAGCCTGATTGGTGATTACAGCAATAAAATTAAAGATCAGATTTTATCAAAAGGAGAATTACTTTCGGCTAAATTGCTGACGGCCATTTTAATCGAAAAAGGTGTTCCTGCAAATTTTGTAGATTCAAGAGAATTGTTGAAAACCGATTCTAAATTTGGTGACGCACAGCCTTTGGAGCAGCTCTCTAAGAAAAATGTGATCAATTATTTTAAAGAACACAACGGATCAACGGTTAACATCGTGACCGGTTTTATTGGGTCTAACAATAATAACGATACCACTACTTTAGGTAGAAATGGCAGTAACTATACCGCGTCGCTAATTGCAAATTACCTGAATGCTGAAGAATTGCAGAATTTTACGCATGTTGACGGAATTTACACAGCAAACCCTGATTTGGTTGCCGATGCGAAAAAAATTGAATTTCTATCGTTTAATGAAGCCAATGAACTAGCCAATTTTGGCGCTACCATTTTGCATGCGAAAACAATCATTCCGTTACTGGAAAAAAATATCCCGCTTCGTATTTTAAATACCTTTAATCACGAAAATCGTGGGACTTTAATTACCTCTGATTCAGCCAAAGAAGGAATTAAGACGCTTTCTGTTTTAGAGAATGTGTCGCTGGTGAATCTGGAAGGCCGCGGATTATTGGGGAAATCGGGTGTAGATGCCCGAATTTTTAAAGTAATGGGCGATCATAATATCAGTGTGAGTATTATCTCGCAGGGTTCTTCAGAGCGAGGCATTGGTCTTGTGGTGGCGACCGATAAGGCTACATTGGCAATGGTTGAATTAGAAAAAGAGTTCGAAAATGACTTCTATTCTAAAGATGTAAATCAAATTACGGTAACCGATAATGTTTCGGTAATTTCGATTATCGGTCAGGATTTGAGTACTTTTCATAAACCATACACAGCATTAATCAAAAATAAAATTGTTCCGATTTTGTTCAATAACACCGTTACGGGTAAAAACGTGAGTCTGGTTGTTAAAAAATCAGAGCTTCATAAAGCCTTAAACGTAATTCACGGAGAGATTTTTGGAGTTTCCAAAAAAATCAATATTGCCATTATTGGTCACGGACTAGTGGGAGGAACTTTAATCAATCAGATTTTAGAATCGACTGACGCTATCGAAAAACGAAAAGACGTGAGACTGAATGTTTTTGCAATTGCGAATTCCAAAAAAGTACTTTTAGATAAAAACGGAGTAAGTTCGAACTGGAAAACAGACATTGAAAAGGAAGGACTTGCCTATACCATTCAGGATATTATTGCTTATGCAAATCAACATCATTTAGAAAACCTGATTGCGATTGATAATACAGCCAGTGCAAAATTTGTTGAGAATTATATTCCGTTGGTGGAGAGTAGTTTCGATCTGATCTCTTCTAACAAAGTAGCCAATACACTTAGTTATGGTTTTTACAAAGAATTGAGAAAATCTTTAGCCGAAAATCAGAAGAATTATTTGTACGAAACCAATGTTGGTGCCGGATTGCCATTAATTGATACGATAAAATTATTACACCTTTCAGGAGAAAACATCACAAAAATAAAAGGAGTGTTCTCCGGAACACTAAGTTATTTATTCAATAATTTTTCGGCAAAAGATGTTCCGTTTAGTGAGATTTTGCAGGAAGCAATTGATAATGGATACACAGAACCGGATCCGCGTGAAGATTTATGCGGAAATGATGTGGGAAGAAAATTATTGATTCTGGCAAGAGAATTAGACTTGCAGAATGAATTTGAAGAAATCTCGATTCAAAATTTAATTCCGGAACATTTGCGTGAAGGCAACGTTGGAGATTTCTTAACGAAATTAAAAGAGTTTGATCCAATTTATGAAAAAATCAAAGCCGATCAAAAGCCAAACCACGTATTGAGATACATTGGTGAATTGTCGGGAGATTTGCAAAACGACAAAGGAATTTTGGAAGTAAAGCTAGTTTCAGTGCCTTCTGATACCGCTTTGGGCGGATTAAAAGGATCTGATTCTTTCTTTGAAATTTATACAGAGTCTTACGGAGACCGTCCAATCGTAATCCAGGGAGCAGGTGCAGGCTCTGCTGTAACAGCGAGAGGAGTATTTGGTGATATTTTGAGATTGTCAGATAAAGGGTAAAGAATTTGAGATTGTAGATTTGAGATTTGAGATTGCAGATTTATAGGTCCAGTTTGTCATTTCGACCGAAGGGAGAAATTACACCAGGAACTCCGCAACGAAACATTCTAATCTTTGTCGACAATCTAATGTGATTTACTTCGTCTGTTCGCTATCGCTCGAGTCTTCTTAAGTCGAAATGACAAGATTATAAAGAATAAAAAATAAAAAAAAAATAACAACACAATGAAAGTAACTTTGAACAGAGTAAATGACGCGTTTCATTTTAAACTTAAAAACGAACGTGGTCATATAGTGGATGTTGACAGCAGAGCCGAATTTGGCGGAAGTGATTTAGGTCCAAGCCCAATGGAATTAGTATTGATGGGGGTTGCGGGATGCAGTGCTATTGATATGATTTCGATCTTAAAAAAACAACGTCAGGAAATCACTTCCTTTAACGCTGAGGTGGAAGGAGAGCGTGTACAAGTTGGTGAAGCAAAGCCTTTTAAAGAAATCAATGTGGTTTTTTATTTAGAGGGAGATATTAACCCTGAAAAAGCACAACGCGCAGCCCAGCTTTCTTTTGAGAAATATTGCTCCGTTTCTAAAACAATTGAGCCTACAGCTACCATAAAATATAAAGTTGTATTGAACGACGAAGAATTAAAGTAATTGGATAATTAGTCAATTTGATAATTAGATAATTTTTGGACCATTTTTATATAATCAAAATTCACATTAAACTTATGGCGAAACGCTGTGTTTTGTTTTGTGAATCTTTGTGAAATTTTATAAAAGAAAGCGAATTTGTGCTAATCAGTGTAATTCGTGTTTTAGTCAATTTGAGAATTAGATAATTTTCAAAATGAAGATTAATTAATAACGTTATACCGTTTAAATTTTAAGTTTTTGTTTTAAATAATGCTGAAAACTTGAAACTTGAAACAAGAAAAACAAAAAAAATGAACACAGAAGAATTTGGTTTTGAAACACAGGCCATTAGAACACAATTAGAAAGAAGTCAGTATTTAGAGCATTCGGTGCCATTATACTTATCATCAAGTTTTGTATTTGAAGATGCAGAAGACATGCGAGCTTCTTTTACAGAAGAAAAAGAAAGAAACATTTACAGCCGTTTCAGCAATCCGAATACCACAGAGTTTGTGGACAAAATTTGTAAAATGGAAGGTGCAGAGGCGGGCTATGCTTTTGCCACCGGAATGGCAGCGGTATATTCTACTTTTGCGGCCTTATTGAATTCAGGTGATCATATTGTGTCTGCGAGCAGTGTTTTTGGTTCTACACATGCTTTGTTTATGACGTATTTTCCAAAATGGAACATCGAAACCTCTTATTTTGATATAACGAAGCCGGAAACAATCGAAAGCTTCATTAAACCGAATACAAAAATTTTATACGCTGAGTCGCCTACAAATCCGGGTGTTGATGTGATTGATTTACAATTATTGGGGGACCTTGCTAAAAAGCACAACCTGATTTTAATTATCGATAACTGTTTTGCTACGCCTTACCTTCAACAGCCTATAAAGTTTGGAGCGCATTTGGTAGTGCATTCGGCAACCAAATTGATTGACGGTCAGGGAAGAGTTTTAGGAGGAGTTACGGTTGGAAGCGAAGATTTAATCAGGCAGATTTACTTGTTCTCCAGAAATACGGGACCGGCTTTGTCTCCGTTTAATGCGTGGGTTTTGTCAAAAAGTTTAGAGACATTGGCCGTTCGCGTTGAAAAACACTGTGAAAACGCTTTAAAAGTAGCAGAGTTTTTAGAGGCGCATCCAAATGTGAATAGTATAAAATATCCGTTTCTGAAATCGCATCCACAATATGAAATTGCCAAAAAGCAAATGAAATTGGGAGGAAATATTATCGCTTTTGAAATTAAAGGCGGAATTGAAGCAGGAAGAAAATTTTTAGATAAAATAAAACTGTGTTCCCTATCGGCAAATATTGGCGATACGAGATCGATCGTAACGCATCCTGCTTCAACAACACACAGCAAGCTGTCTGAAGAAGATCAATTGGCAGTCGGAATTACACAAGGTCTTGTGCGTGTTTCTGTAGGTTTAGAAACGGTTGAAGATGTAATTGCCGATTTGAAGCAGGCGCTTAGTTAAATTTTAGATTGATGATTTTAGATATTAGATTTTTGAAAACGGATATCTAAAATCGTATCTTCTATATATGGCTAAACAAAGACTAATTATTTTATCAGATTTATTTGGAGGCAAAGATCCCGAGTGGGTAAAAATCTATGTCGATTTATTAAAATCTGAATTTGAAATTCAGTATTACGATGTGCTTGAACTAGCTGGTATTAATGCTGATAACCTTGTGGAAAGCGATGTTCATAATCAGCTTCTTAGTGGGGGAATAGATAGGGCAATTGAAGCTTTATTGAAATTAGAAAATGGCAAAGTAATGGTTTTAGGATTTAGTATTGGAGGAACAATCGCTTGGAAAGCTTCTTTACAAGGATTGAAGATTGTTTGTCTATTTGCTGTTTCTTCAACAAGATTGAGATACGAAACTGAAGCCCCAAATTGTAGTATAAAATTATATTTTGGAGAAGAAGATTCAAACAGACCGGATTCACAATGGTTTTTTGAATTGAATGTGGTCCATAAAATGATTAAAAAAGAGAATCATCAGCTATACAGAACGGAAAATAATGCGTTCTTGGTTTGCAATGATATTTTGAAATTTTATTAAGATGATGGCCCTTAACTGGAAAAAAAAACAGTTAAAGGCCATTTTTTATTGGGTTTTATTTAAACTATACTAATTTAGTAGAATTTAAATTTTCGTTCTATTACTATTCTCATTTAAAAAGTTTATTTTTGTGGCAGAAAAACAAGACGATTGTTGCTTTAGGTTAGAAGTCTAAAATAGGCAATCAGCAATTAAAATAGATAAAACGTGCTTTCAAAGAAAACAAAATACGGAATCAAAGCTTTAACCTACCTGGCCAGACGTGAAAACAATGAGCCAGTACAAATTGCTGAAATTGCGAAAAGTGAACATATTTCGATTAAGTTTTTGGAAAGTATTTTGCTGCTGCTTAGGAACTCAGGATTTCTTGGGGCTAAAAAAGGAAAAGGCGGAGGTTATTATCTGATAAAGGATCCTAAAGATATCAGTATGGCTAAAGTCTATCGTATTCTGGAAGGGCCAATTGCGTTGTTGCCTTGTGCCAGTCATAATTTTTATGAAAGATGTGACGACTGCGATGATGAATCTACCTGCGCTGCACGCCGATTAATGACCGAAGTGAGAGATAATACACTTAAAATACTGGAGAGTAATTCGTTAGCAGATATTGCATTTTAATAAGATCTCTATTTTGCGATTTCCTATAAAAAAGACCATTTCAATATTTTAATGAAATGGTCTTTTCTTTTTAGATTCAGATTGTATCTTAAAGAATATAATACATTTAGAAAATTAATTTATATCCTGCCATAAAAAGCATTACAGCAATCGCATTTCTAAGGAATTGATCCGGAACTTTTCCACTCAGCATACTTCCCATATAAATTCCCGGAAGTGAGCCCATCAATAATTGTCCTAATAAGACAAGATCTAAATTTCCCATTGAAGCGTGTCCGATTCCGGCAACTAGTGTCAAGGGAACGGCATGCGCAATTTCAGTCCCGACTAAACGAGGGGTTGGCAGTAAGGGATAAAGAAAAAATAAAGTGACAGTTCCTAAAGCTCCCGCACCAATTGAAGTTAGAGTTACAGTAGCGCCTAATAGAACACCTATAGCAATAGTTAGTGTGTTTTGAGTAGTACTTTCGCTGTGAAATTTATCTCCGGCATGTTTTTGAGAGAATTCTAAAAGTTTCTTTTTAAAGATAATAGCAACTGAAGTAAATAACAATGCCCAGCCTAAACTGTATTTGATAACATGATTTATAGTTTCAATGTCGGTTTTGATACTGTTCAGAATCCATAAAGTAATCAAAGCGGCAGGAACACTTCCGAGAGTCAGCCAGCCCGTGATTTTCCAGTTGATGTTGCCTTTTTTGTTGTGAACGAAGACTCCTCCGGCTTTAGTAAAAGCAGCATAAAGTAAATCGGTACCAACCGCTGTTGTTGGTGGTATACCAAACCACAACAAAATTGGAGTCATCAAAGAACCGCCTCCAACACCTGTTAACCCCACTATAAAACCTACTGCTAAACCTGCAATTATAAGACCTATTTGGAAATCCATGGATAAATATTTGTCGTAAAAATAACAACATTTTTATAATTATCCTATGGATGTGGTAGACTTTAAAAGTGATATTTTAAAAATGAAGAAATTTTCGCTCTTATAGTTCTGTAATACAGTTCCGTATGTTTTTTTGAGCCGTTTGACGATTGATGGAAATTGATATAGATTCCTTTTCGTAACTATTAAAATATGGAGGATGTAAAAAAATCAAATATTGTTTTGATATTTAGAAATAAGTAGTAATTTTGCCATTCAATCTACTAACCCGATAGGGTAATAGGTTTTAAAGCTAAAACAAGTCACAGGAATGGAAAAGGAACTTAAAATAAATACCGCAGCAATTAAGGCTGATGTCACAATTAAAGAAAAATTGTGGGTTTTGGTACCGGCAGTTTTACTGATAGGTTTGTTGACGACTTTGATCTACAATCACCATGCGGAATTTTCATGGAATGCATTTGTTGACGGTTTTAATCAGGAATTTTTAGTATTTTTTGCCATTGGAGTTTTTGCACAGTTGGTGGATGGGACTTTAGGAATGGGATATGGAGCAACTTCTACATCATTTTTATTAGCATACGGAGTTCCGCCGGTTATTAGCAGTACAGCGGTTCACGTTTCTGAAATGTTTACCACGGGAGCATCGGCACTTTCTCACCACCGATTTGGAAATATCAATAAAAAATTGGTCAAACATTTATTAATTCCAGGGGTTTTAGGTTCAATAATGGGAGCTTATTTACTATCGGATGTTATTAACGGAGATATTATAAAGCCTTTTATTGCAGTTTATATGATTGTTTTGGCTATTATAATTATTCGAAAAGCTTTAGTTAAAAAGATCATCAAAAAGAAAACTAAAAAATTAGGATTTCTGGCCATCTTTGGAGGTTTTATGGATTCTGTTGGAGGCGGAGGCTGGGGGCCGATTGTGACTTCAACATTATTAGGAAGAGGCAGAAACCCGAGATACACTATAGGTTCTGTAAATGCAGCTGAATTTGCAATTTCATTCGCAAGTGGTATAACCTTTATGCTTTTTGGTGGAATCCACGGTTGGCAGGTTATTATAGGTTTGATTTTAGGAGGTGTAATTGCAGCGCCATTGGGAGCTTATCTTTTAAATAAAATCAAAAGAAAACCAATGATGATTGCAGTTGGAGTTTTAATTATACTATTGAGTTTAAAAACATTATCTAAATTATTGTAACATTTTTTAGAAGGAAAGAAAGAGAATATGAGTGCGACGATTATACAATCATTATTAGATAAAACGAAAGATTTTTCACTTGACGAAACATTGGCTTTCTTAGCAAATGAATATCCGGGAAAAGTAATTTTTTCGACATCTTTTGGACAGGAAGATCAGGTTATTACTGATTTCATAGCCAAAAGCAATCAGGATATAGCCATTTTTACACTAGATACCGGAAGATTATTTCAGGAAACCTATGATGTTTTTCATAAAACATTAAAAAAATACAAAAAGCCAATTGAGGTTTATTTCCCGGAAGCAGCAGCCATAGAGAGTTTACTTCAGTCAAAGGGGCCGAATAGTTTTTATGATTCGGTTGAGAACAGAAAAGAATGCTGTTTTATTCGAAAAGTAGTTCCGTTACGAAAAGCTTTAGCAGGAAATTCGGTTTGGATTACAGGTTTAAGAGCAGAGCAATCCGAGAATAGAAACGATTTACAATTGTTTGAATACGACGGGGGTTTTGAAATTATAAAGTTCAATCCCTTGCTGAAATGGACATTAGAAGAGGTTGAAACTTATTTGTCCGAAAACAATGTTCCTCAAAATGCTTTGCACAAACAAGGTTTTGTAAGCATCGGATGCGCACCCTGTACGAGAGCAATTTTTCCGGGTGAAGATATCAGAGCCGGAAGATGGTGGTGGGAATCCAGTCATAAAGAATGTGGATTGCATAGCGCTAAAAAAGAGTAAGTAGAAGAAAGAAGCTAGAGGCAAGAGAATAGATTAAAGAATAAAGAATATAGATTTTTGAGTTCCGAAGGAACGACCGATATTGTAGCGTCGGGTTTCAACCCGATGAAGAGGAAGGAACGCCCCATATTGTAGCGTCGGATTTTAATCCGATGGGAATGGAAGAAGAAGATTTAGAATATATCGTCGGAGTTTAACCCGATGGAGAGTAAAGAAAGTAAAGAATAATAGTAGAAAGTTTTAGGAAACTCACGATAAACAACAACCTGAAACTTTAAACTTGAAACAAAAAAACAAAATGAGTTCAGTATTAAAAACAAACGCTTTAGAGAGCGAAGCAATATATATTTTCAGAGAAGTAATTTCACAGTTTGATAAACCGGTTTTACTTTTTTCTGGAGGAAAAGATTCGATAACCTTAGTGCGTTTGGCACAAAAAGCATTCTTCCCTGCCAAAATCCCGTTTCCTCTTTTGCATGTAGATACCGGACATAATTTTCCGGAAACTATTGCTTTCAGAGACAAATTGGTAGAAGAGTTAGGGTTAGAATTAATCGTACGTAATGTTCAGGATGCTATCGACGAAGGAAAAGTGGTAGAAGAAACCGGTAAATATTCCAGTAGAAACAGTTTACAGACGACCACACTTTTAGATGCAATTGAAGAATTTAAGTTTGATGCCTGTATCGGAGGAGCGCGTCGTGATGAAGAGAAGGCAAGAGCGAAAGAGCGTATTTTTTCAGTTCGTGACGATTTCGGTCAATGGGATGAAAAAAATCAGCGTCCGGAATTATTTGACATTTTGAACGGAAAAATAGAGAATGGTCAAAACGTTCGTGTTTTCCCAATTTCAAATTGGACAGAATTAGATGTATGGAGTTATATCGAGAAAGAACATATCGAAATTCCATCTATTTACTTCTCACATAAAAGAAAAGTTTTTTTGAGAGACGGTTTGATCTGGTCACATTCTCCTTTTGTGTACCAGGAAGAAGACGAACAAATCGAAGAAAGAATTGTTCGTTTTAGAACCGTTGGAGATATGAGCTGTACAGCAGCTGTTGAATCTTATGCAGCAACTATCGAAGAAGTAGTAGGAGAAATCAGAAGCTCTACGATTTCTGAAAGAGGAGCCAGAATTGACGACAAACGTTCTGAGGCCGCAATGGAAAAGAGAAAACAACAAGGGTATTTTTAATTGATAATTGACAATTGATAATTAAAAAGTAGAATCAAGAAAACAAAAAAAAAACATACAGCTTGAAACTTTAGTTCAAAGGAAATCAACTTGAAACCTGAAACTAAATTTTTAAACCTGAAACAAAATAACATAGAATGGACGTTTTAAAAATAGCAACAGCAGGAAGTGTAGATGACGGGAAAAGTACTTTGATCGGAAGATTACTGTACGATACCAAATCATTGACGACAGATAAAATCGAAGCGATCGAGAAAAGCAGCAAGCAAAAAGGATACGATTATCTTGATTTTTCACTGGCAACTGACGGATTAGTGGCGGAGAGAGAACAAGGAATCACAATTGATGTGGCACATATTTATTTCTCGACTGCAAAGAAAAGTTACATTATTGCCGATACTCCGGGTCACGTAGAATATACCAGAAATATGGTAACGGGAGCTTCAACTTCTCAGGTTTCCATTATCTTAATTGATGCGAGAAAAGGCGTAATCGAACAAACGTACCGTCACTTTTTTATCAATAATTTATTGAGAGTAAAAGAGGTGATTGTGGCGATCAATAAAATGGATTTAGTGGATTATTCAGAAGACGTTTTCAATAAAATCAAAGCCGATTTCCAAGCTCTAAATGCCAAAAGTACTTTCAAGGAGCAAAACGTAAGTTACATTCCGTTAAGTGCCATCAACGGAGGAAATGTTGTGGACAAATCAGAAAACATGAAGTGGTACGATGGACAAACGGTGTTGGAGCATTTAGAAGGATTACATTCTCATGATGTTTACGAGCCAGGGAAAGCACGTTTTCCGGTTCAAACCGTTATTCGTCCAAAGACTGAAGAATACCACGACTTTAGAGGTTATGCCGGTAAATTATACGGAAACTCAATAAAAGTAGGAGATGCTGTAACAGTACTTCCTTCATTGACAGAATCAAAAGTTTCAAAAATTCACTTTTTCGACAAACAATTTGATGAAGCCGTTGCAGGTTCTTCGATCACCATCGAATTAGAAAATGATATCAATGTGACAAGAGGTGATATGATTGTAAAATCATCAGAGCTTCCAAAAATTGAAAAAGAAATACACACAACAGTATGCTGGATGGACAGTAAAAAACTGGTTCCGGGTACAAAATATATCGTTCAGCACAACACCAATTCGGTTTTAGCAAAAGTAGAAAGTATTAAAAATACAATTGCAACAGATTATTCAGGAACAACACCGGCATCACAGTTAGCAATTAACGAGATAGGAGAAGTAAGCATTAAATTAAGCAAGCCTTTATATTTTGATGCCTATAATGACAATAAATCAAACGGTGCATTCATCTTAATTGATACCGCAACGAATACAACAGCAGGAGTAGGATTCATCAGGTAAACCTGCTATAAGCTTTAAGCCATATGCTGTAAGCTAAAAACACAAAGTTAAAAAAGCCTAAAGCATACAGCTTAAAGCCTACAGCATAAAAAAAATCAGGTATTTAGGGAAGCTTAAAGCTTATTGTCTAAAGCCTAAAGCAAGAAAGTCAAAAAGCTTATAGCCTAAAGCTTAAAGCCTAAAGCGAAATAAAAATGGAAAGTTTTAGAACAGAAATAGAAAATCCGGTAGTTCAGAAAGAGATTATCGATTTAGAAAAAAAGATTCATTTGTTCCGTGGAGGAAAAATTGATGATGAGCGTTTTCGTAGTCTTCGTTTAGCACGTGGAATCTATGGACAACGTCAGGAAGGTGTTCAAATGATTCGTATTAAATTGCCTTATGGTAAAGTAACCAGCGAACAATTGATCCGTATTACAAAAGTTTCTGATGAATATTCTACAGGGCGTCTCCACATTACAACACGTCAGGACATTCAGATTCACTATGTAAGTCTGGACAGAACTCCGGAACTTTGGGCAAATCTGGCCAAAGACGATGTTACTTTGCGTGAAGCTTGTGGTAACACTGTTCGAAATATTACAGGAAGCGAATTGGCAGGTGTGGATGTAAACGAACCGTTTGACGTTTCGCCTTATGCACATGCTCTATTTCAATATCTTTTAAGAAACCCTATCTGTCAGGAAATGGGACGTAAATTTAAAATTTCGTTCTCGTCCTCTGATGAAGATACCGCTTTGAGTTATTTACATGATTTAGGATTTATTCCAAAAATTGTAAATGGTGAGCGTGGTTTCAAAATCATGTTTGGTGGAGGTTTAGGTTCTCAGCCTGCTCATGCCGAATTACTTTCCGAATTCGTTCCGGCAAATCAGATCATTCCAACAGCAGAAGGAATCGTTCGTATTTTTGATCGATACGGTGAACGTGCTAAAAGAATGAAAGCCCGTATGAAATTCCTGATCAAAGAAATGGGAAGAGATGTTTTCCTTGATCTGGTTGAAAAAGAGAAAAAAGCAATAGCTTTTGAAACATATGAAATTGACACCACAGCTTTTGACGGACCAATTCCGGAACCGTTATTAGAAGTGCCACAAGTTGCCATTGAAGATCAGGCAGCATACGAAGCCTGGAAAAAATCAAATGTAATTGCTCAAAAGCAGGAAGGTTATTATGCTATTGGAATCAAAGTTTTATTAGGAGATTTTTACACCGATAAAGCCCGATTATTAGCCGATTTAATTAAAAATTACGCCGCAAATGAACTTCGTTTTTCATTGCGTCAGAATATTGTAATACGTCATGTGAAAGAAGCGAATTTACCTTTCTTCTATCAGGAATTGGCTAAGCTGAACTTTGTTCATTTAGGATATAATTCAACGGCAGATATTACAGCATGTCCGGGTACAGATACTTGCAATTTGGGGATTGCAAGTAGTACCGGAATTGCAGAAGAATTAGAAAAAGTATTAAGTGCTGAATATCCTCAATATTTAAACAATCGTGAAATTGAAATCAAAATCAGTGGTTGTATGAATGCTTGTGGGCAGCATAATATGTCGGCAATTGGTTTCCAGGGAATGTCAATCAATTCCGGAAAATTGGTAGCTCCGGCTTTACAGGTTTTGTTAGGCGGAGGAAGATTAGGAAACGGAGCCGGTCGTTTTGCCGATAAAGTAATTAAAGTACCAAGTCGTAGAGGTCCGGATGCGTTGCGTACGATCTTAAATGATTTTGATACCAATGGAAGCGGACAAAAGTTTCTGGATTATTATGATACAAAAGGCGAGAAATATTTCTATGAAATCTTAAAACCTTACGCTGATGTAACCAATTTAACAGAAGCTGATTTCGTAGATTGGGGTAATGCAGACAATTATGTAAAAGCAGTTGGAGTTGGAGAATGTGCCGGAGTGGTAATTGATTTGGTGGCGACCTTATTGTTAGAAGCCAAAGACAAATTAACATTCGCACAGGAATCTTTCGACGAAAATAAATGGTCAGATGCTATTTACCATGCTTACGCCGGATTTGTAAACGGTGCAAAAGCTTTATTGCTTTCTGAAAACGAAAAAACAAACAATCATGCAGGAATCGTTGATTTGTTTGATACCGTTTTCATTGCAACCAGTAAAATTGAACTGGCAACATCATTCAGAGAATTAGTGTATCAAATCAATGCAATACAACCTTCAGAAGCATTTGCAAAACAATACATTCAGGAAGGAATTGCATTTTTTGATACGATAGAAAAATATAGAGCTCAACAATTAGAAAATGCTTAATATCAAGCCAAAAGTAACTTTAGTTGGTGCGGGTCCCGGTGATCCGGATTTGCTTACGCTGAAAGCTGTAAAAGCACTTGCTGGAGCGAATGTGGTTTTGTATGATGCATTGGCCAATGAAGAGATATTAGCCCACGCTCCTAAAAATGCGATTCGGATTTTTGTTGGAAAAAAAATAGGCAATCATGCTTACACGCAGGATCAGATCAATCAATTGATTGTGGATAATGCTTTGACCTACGGAAATGTAGTCCGTTTAAAAGGTGGTGATCCGTTTATTTTTGGACGTGGAAGTGAAGAAATTGAATTCATCGAAAGTTTTGGAATCGAGACGTTCGTGGTTCCCGGAATATCTTCGGTAGTGGCAGTTCCGGCAAGCCAAGGCATATCAATCACCAAAAGAGGGGTTTCCGAAAGTTTTTGGGCCATAACAGGTACAACTTCTGATAGGAAATTATCTTCAGACGTTGCTTTAGCTGCACAGTCCTCTGCAACAGTTGTAATTTTGATGGGGATGCACAAGCTGCCTCAGATTATTGATTTGTTTCAAAAAGAAAACAAAGGAAATTTGCCCGTTGCGATCATTCAAAATGGAACAATGCCCGATGAAAAAGTGGGTGTAGGAACCGTAAATTCGATTCTGGAAATTGTAGAAGAGAAGAAACTGAGTTCGCCGGCAATTATTGTACTTGGAGAAGTTGTTCGCGAAAGCAATAAACTAAAAGGATTTTACGAAGAATTTCTGTCCAAAGAAATGATGAGATAAAGTGCAGTAAAAATGATTCCTCACATAATCTTGATTTTCAGTCGGTAAAATGTCTTGGGTATAAAATTGGGTTTTTAACCTGATGAAAGCAAAAAATCATCTAATTTTGATTGGATGAAATTGAATTAAAATGGAACAAAACGAATTATATCCTGTATTCCTGAAGCTTCACAATCTAAATGTTCTGATTGTTGGCGGAGGAAATGTAGGATTGGAAAAGCTCTCTTTTTTATTAAAGTCGAGTCCCAATGCAAATGTTGAGGTGGTAGCGCCAAATTTTCATTTAGAAATAAAGGTTTTGGCTGAGAAACATCCTTCGATTACATTGACAAAATCGAAGTTCAAAAAGAAAATGCTCAAAAAACGCCACATGGTAATTGCCTGTACCGATGATTTAAAAGTCAATAAAAAGGTATATGAATTATCCCGAAAGCGTTATTTGATTTGCAATATTGCGGACACACCGGATTTATGTGATTATTATTTAGGTGGAATCGTAACCAAAGGCAATGTGAAAATTGCCATTTCGACCAACGGAAAATCGCCAACAACAGCCAAAAGACTTCGTGAGTTTTTTGAAGAGGTAATTCCGGAGGATATCAATAAAATGGTCGAAAACCTTAATGAATATCGAAAGACATTAAAAGGTAATTTTGAAGAGAAAGTGAAAAGAATGAACGAGATCACAGCTTCATTGAAAAATAAGGAATAGTAATAGTTCCGAAAGAACGGTTTATATTGTAGCGTCGGGTTTTAACCCGATGGATGAACGAGATCACAGCTTCATTGAAAAATAAGGAATAGTAATAGTTCCGAAAGAACGGTTTATATGGTAGCGTCGGGTTTTAGCCCAATGGATGAACGGGATTACAGTTTCATTGAAAAATAAGGAATAGTAATAGTTCTGAAAGAACGGTTCATATGGTAACGTCGGGTTTTAGCCCAATGGATAAACGAAATAACCGCTTCAATAAAAAATAAAGAGTAAAAAATTCCGCAAGGAAATCAATGACAAAAATCATTGAAATTAGAATAAATTATTCGTTCCTTTGCATTATTAAGAATGATTATAAACAACAACATAATGATTAAAACAGATATACTTATAATTGGAGCAGGCCCAACAGGATTATTTGCCGTTTTCGAGGCAGGATTATTAAAATTAAAATGTCATATTTTAGATGCTTTACCACAAGCGGGAGGACAACTTTCAGAATTGTATCCAAAAAAACCTATTTATGATATTCCTGGATTCCCTGAAGTATTGGCAGGAGATTTAATCGACGGACTGATGGAGCAAATCAAACAATTTGAGCCTGGTTTTACGTTAGGAGAGCGTGCAGAAACGATTGAGAAACAAGAAGACGGAAGTTTTATTGTAACTTCAAATAAGGGAACTAAATTTCACGCACCGGTTATTGCTATTGCAGGAGGTTTGGGAAGTTTTGAGCCACGTAAACCACTTATTGAAGATATCGAGTTTTACGAGGATAAAGGAGTAAAATATTTCATCAAAAATCCGGAGAAATTCAGAGACAAAAAAGTTGTAATCGCCGGAGGAGGAGATTCAGCCTTGGACTGGAGTATCTTTTTAGCGAATGTAGCTTCAGAAGTTACTTTAATTCACCGTAGAAATGAATTTAGAGGAGCTTTAGATTCTGTAGAAAAAGTACAGGAATTGAAGACAGCCGGAAAAATTAAATTAATCACACCGGCAGAAGTGATCGGAATCAATGGTGCTGAGCATGTTGAATCATTAGATATCGAAGAAAACGGAGCACACCGTAAAATCGAAACAGACTATTTTATTCCGCTTTTCGGATTAACACCTAAATTAGGACCAATCGGAGACTGGGGATTAGAAATCGAGAAAAATGCCATTAAAGTAAATAATGCATTAGATTACCAAACTAATATTCCGGGAATCTTCGCTATTGGAGACGTAAACACTTACCCAGGAAAATTAAAACTGATTCTTTGTGGATTCCATGAAGCTACTTTAATGTGTCAGGCCGCTTATCAAATCATCAATCCGGGTAAAAAATACGTTTTAAAATACACTACAGTTTCAGGTGTAGATGGTTTCGACGGAACTCGTAAAGAAGCTCCAAAAGCAGTTGTTAAGGCGATAGT
Source organism: Flavobacterium lipolyticum (assembly GCF_020905335.1). Taxonomy (NCBI): domain Bacteria; kingdom Pseudomonadati; phylum Bacteroidota; class Flavobacteriia; order Flavobacteriales; family Flavobacteriaceae; genus Flavobacterium; species Flavobacterium lipolyticum. The sequence continues at coordinate 2,444,810 of NZ_JAJJMN010000001.1, forward strand.
TTAATTCTAAGGGGCTGAGGTACTGAGGTGCTAAGGTTCTAAGATTTTATATAGAGAAAGCTCGAACTTTTAGTTTGGGCTTTTTTTATTTGTATCTTTGTAATTATAAATTTTGAGTATCATGGATTTAGAGGCTAGAAAATATCAATTTATTCAGAAATTGTTTAAGGTGGAAGATGAGAGTGTTTTAGAGAAACTAGAATTGGTTTTGAAAGCAAATCAAGATGATTGGTTTGATGAATTATCAGAATTGGAGAAAAATGAAATTCAAATTGGATTAGACCAAGCCGAGAAAGGTGAATTTATAAGCCATGAAGATGTCATGAAAAGGTTTTCGAAATGGCATTAAAATTTATTTGGACTTCCCAAGCTGTAAAAGGCTTTAATAAAGTTGTCGATTATCTTGAAGCGAAATGGACGGCAAAAGAAATCTCAAATTTAGAAAATAAAATTCAGCAAGTACTAAATCAAATCAATCTGAATCCGGAACAATTTCCAAAATCTGAAAAATACAGTTCAATACATAAAGCAATTGTAGACAAAAATAATTATTTAGTTTACCGCGTAAATAAGGAAGCTAATACTGTTGAAATTATCAATTTTAGAGGAACAAAGCAGAAGCGCAATTACTAAGCAAACTTAAACTTAGAAACTCAGTATCTTAGAGCCTTAGTTTCTAAGTACCTAAAAAAGAACCTTAGCATCTCAGAAACTTTAAAAAACACTTGCAATTGTTGAGACTATGTCTTTACTTTGCACTGTTCTTAAAATTATTGAAAGTTATCACGAAAGGCGGAGGGAAAGACCCAATGAAACCTTAGCAACCCTTTATCATAAAGAAGGTGCTACATTCTACTTAATACAACATCTTTGTATTCAAGATAGATAACACAAATACATTACACGTATTTCTCAAACTTTTCCTGACAACCTTACAATATTATTTTACTGAATTCAGTATCATGAGCGAATCATTAACGCATTTTTTTGTGCTTAATCTTTCCTGCTTTTTGTTGCGAACTTTTTAGATCTGACAGCTTTCTTTAAACTGTTGGATTTAAAGTGAAAATAGAATTAATAAAAAAACTTAGCATCGTAGAACCTCAGTGTCTTAGTGGCTAAAAGAATAAAGATATGTCAATAACAATTCAGGAAGCAATAAAAAAAAATATCCTAATCCTTGACGGAGCAATGGGAACGATGTTGCAGCGCTATAACTTCTCGGAAGAAGATTTTAGAGGAGAGCGTTTCAAAGATTTTCCGCATCCGTTAAAAGGAAACAACGATTTACTATCCATAACACAACCACAAGCAATCCGCGATGTTCATGCCGCTTATTTTGAAGCTGGTGCAGACATCGTAGAAACCAATACTTTTTCAGGAACTACGATCGGTATGGCCGACTATTTCCTGGAAGATTTGGTTTATGAACTGAACTATGAATCGGCGAAAATTGCCCGTGAAGTAGCGGATGAATTCACTGCTAAAAATCCGGACAAACCACGTTTCGTAGCGGGTTCTATCGGACCAACAAACCGTACGGCTAGTATGTCACCGGACGTAAACGACCCGGGGTACAGAGCTGTAACGTTTGATGATTTGCGAATTGCTTACAAACAACAAGCTGAAGCCTTAATGGATGGTGGATGTGATTTACTTTTGGTAGAAACTATCTTTGATACGCTAAATGCTAAAGCAGCACTTTTTGCCATCGAAGAAGTAAAAGAAGAACGCAATCTGGATATTCCGATCATGGTTTCAGGAACCATCACCGATGCTTCGGGAAGAACACTTTCAGGACAGACGGTTGAAGCATTCCTGATTTCAGTATCACATATTCCGTTATTGAGTGTAGGGTTCAATTGTGCTTTAGGGGCCGATTTGCTAAAACCATACCTGAAAACACTATCACAGCATACACAGTTTAATGTTTCGGCACATCCCAATGCAGGTTTGCCAAACGCTTTCGGGCAATACGATGAAACTCCGGAGCAGACACAAGCCTTAATCAAAGAATATTTAGACGATAACTTAATCAATATTATTGGAGGCTGTTGCGGAACAACTCCGGATCATATTCGATTAATTGCTGAGGTGGCGAAGGATTATAAACCGAGAGTGGCGCCGGTTTTGGGATAAGATGGTTGAAAAAACAACATTGGCGGATCTAAGCGAATGGGGAAAAATAATTGTTCCCTTGACGATAATTGGGGTATTATTCTTTTCTATAAGAAACTCCAATATTGAGAATGAGAAATTTAAAAAGCGGCTTACAGAAGAAACGATCGGATTATCGACCAGAATAGAATACCACAATAAAACACGTGGTTTGAAATACTATTTTTATGTGAACAAAAAGATTATATCAGAATGTTCATTAAGAAGTGAAGACTATGATAAAGATTTATCGGGCAAGTTTTATAAGATAAAATATAATCCGAATAATCCGGAAGAGAATGAGCTTATTCTGGATGGAGAATTGTTACCGGATTCACTTTCGCTTGTTAAAGCGGGCTTTGTAAAAACTAAATATTATATATATGATGCAGGTGTAACCTGCAAATACATAGAAAAATCAAAATGGAAATAAATGTTCCGTTAGGAACAACATATCGGTAACGGATATACCTACAAGCTTTTAAAAAACCTTATAGGAGACCAATAAGAATAGAAAACTCAGAACCTAAGAATCTTAGGAACTTAGTACCTTAAGAAAAATGACAGAAAATAGAAGAGACCTTGTATTATCAGGATTAGAACCGTTAATTATTACACCTACCAGTGTTTTTGTTAACGTTGGAGAACGTACAAACGTTACCGGTTCAAGAAAATTCCTGCGTTTAATCAAGGAAGAGAAATATGATGAGGCACTTGATATCGCAAGGCAGCAAGTAGAGGGAGGAGCACAGATCATCGATATTAATATGGATGAGGGAATGCTTGACGGAGTTCAGGCAATGACTAAATTTTTGAATTTAATTGCGTCAGAACCGGACATTTCGCGAGTGCCTATTATGATCGACAGCTCGAAATGGGAAATCATTGAAGCGGGTCTTAAAGTAGTACAGGGGAAAAGTGTTGTAAACTCGATTTCATTAAAAGAAGGAGAAGAAGCCTTTATCCATCATGCTAAATTAATCAAGCGTTACGGTGCTGCAGCCATAATCATGGCTTTTGATGAAGTAGGTCAGGCTGATAATTATGACCGAAGAGTTGAAATTTGTCAGCGTTCGTATGATATCTTAGTGAACAAAGTTGATTTTCCTCCACAGGATATCATTTTTGATTTGAATATTTTCCCGGTTGCGACCGGAATGGAAGAACACCGTTTGAATGCTCTGGACTTCTTCAGAGGAACAAAATGGGTTCGCGATAATTTGCCTCATGCACATATTAGTGGTGGGGTAAGTAATGTTTCGTTTTCTTTCAGAGGAAATGACACCGTTCGTGAGGCGATGCACTCGGTATTTTTGTACCATGCAATCAAGAACGGAATGACGATGGGAATCGTGAATCCGGAAATGCTTTCGATTTACGACGATATTCCAAAAGATTTACTGGAACACGTTGAAGACGTAATTCTGGACAGACGTGACGATGCAACCGAACGACTTTTAGATTTTGCCGAGAACGTAAAAGGAGAAGTAAAATCAGATGAAAAAGCAATTCAGGAATGGCGTTTAGGTACGGTTCAGGAGCGTATTACGCACTCATTGGTTAAAGGAGTGGATGCTTTTATTGAAGAAGATGTAGAAGAAGCACGTTTGGCTGCTACAAAACCAATTGAGGTAATCGAAATCAATTTGATGACCGGAATGAATGTCGTGGGAGATTTGTTCGGAAGCGGAAAAATGTTCCTGCCACAGGTAGTAAAATCGGCACGTGTAATGAAAAAAGCCGTAGCCTATTTATTGCCTTATATCGAAGCGAGTAAACAAGCGGGAGACAAGCAAGGAAACGGAAAAATCCTGATGGCTACTGTAAAAGGAGATGTTCACGATATTGGTAAAAACATTGTTTCGGTAGTTTTAGCCTGTAACAATTACGAGATTGTAGATCTTGGAGTTATGGTGCCTCCGGAGAAAATTATTGCCGCTGCGATAGAACACAATGTTGATATCATTGGTCTAAGCGGATTAATTACACCTTCGCTTGACGAAATGGTGTATTTGGCCAAAGAATTAGACAAACAAGGAATTAAAATTCCGATTATGATTGGTGGAGCAACCACTTCAAGGGCGCATACAGCTGTGAAAATTGCACCACAATACAGAGAAACGGTTATTCACGTAAACGATGCTTCGAGAGCGGTTACTGTTGCCGGAAATCTGTTAGATCATAACCGTAAAATATATGCAAGCGATATTCGTGCAGAGTACGATTCTTTTAGAGAAACATTTTTGAATCGTTCTAGAGATAAGAATTTCTTAAGCATTGAAGACGCGCGTAAAAACAAATTACAATTGGATTGGGAAAATTTCAATCCGGTGAAGCCAAATATCATTGGGGAACAAATTGTTGAAGTAGAGCTGGATGTTTTGGTTCCATATATTGACTGGACACCGTTTTTTAGAACCTGGGAATTGTTTGGTAAATATCCGGCAATATTAACCGATGAGGTTGTGGGGAAAGAGGCGACTTCTGTTTTTGAAGATGCACAGGCGATGTTGAAAGTAATTTTAGCAGAGAAAAAACTATCTGCAAAAGGGATCTACGGAATATTTCCGGCCAATCAGATCAACGATGATGATATCGAATTGACAGATGAAAACGGAAAACCGTTACAGACCTTTTTGACTTTACGCCAGCAATCGCAAAAAACAAAAGGGGCACCCAATATTGCATTAGCCGATTTTATCGCTCCGAAAGAAAGCGGGAAAGTGGATTATATGGGAGCATTTTGTGTAACAACCGGTTTTGGTGTTGATGAATGGGCAGCTGAATTTGAGAAAGATCTGGACGATTACAATTCGATTATGGTGAAAGCATTAGCGGATCGTTTTGCCGAGGCTTTCGCTGAATATCTTCATGAAAAAATACGTAAAGAAATCTGGGGGTATTCATCAGAGGAGAGTTTAACTAACGAAGAAATGATTTCTGAAGAGTACAAAGGAATCCGTCCTGCTCCGGGTTATCCGGCATGTCCTGACCATTTGGAGAAACCAACAATCTGGAAACTTTTAAATGTAGAAAAAGAAATAGGCGTAACATTAACCGAAAGCATGGCGATGTGGCCGGCTTCATCCGTTTCAGGATACTATTTTGGAAATCCGGAAAGTAAATATTTCGGACTGGGGAAAATAAAAGAGGATCAGGTAGTCGACTATGCCAAACGACGCAGTGTTTCAACCGACTATGCCATGAAATGGTTGAACCCTAATATAGCAGATTAACTAAAGGTTTCAGGTTTCAAGTTTCAGGTTTTTTGCGGCAACCTGAAACTTGAAACTTGAAACAACCAATATTTGATTTATGATTTTTTACACCATTTTTCAAAACTCATAATTCATAACTCATAATTAAAAAATGAAAGTAACAGAACATATAGAAAACGCGAAGGGAAATACATTATTCTCGTTTGAACTTATTCCGCCTCAAAAAGGGAAGAGCATTCAGGAATTGTATGATAATATTGATCCGTTGATGGAATTTAAACCGCCATTTATTGATGTCACCACTTCGCGTGAAGAATATATCTATATTGATAAAGGAAACGGACTGTTAGATAAAAAGCTAACGCGTATGCGTCCGGGAACGCTTGGAATTTGTGCTTCTATAAAACACAAATACAATGTTGATACGGTGCCACATTTGCTTTGCGGAGGATTTACGCAGGAAGAAACCGAATACATGCTGGTAGATTGTCAGTATTTAGGAATCAATAATGTAATGGCACTTCGCGGTGACGCTATGAAAGACGAACAATCTTTTGTGCCAAAAGCCGGTGGGAATAGTTACGCTATTGATTTGGTGCGTCAGATCAATAATTTAAACAGCGGAAAATACCTTCATGAATTAATGGATGCTGATAATAAAGCCGATTTTTGTATAGGTGTTGCGGGGTATCCTGAAAAACACCTCGAATCTCCTTCTTTGCAATCTGATCTAAAAAGACTGAAAGAAAAAGTAGATGCAGGAGCGGATTATGTCGTGACCCAAATGTTTTTTGATAATGCTAAATATTTTGCCTTTGTAGAAAAAGCAAGAGAAATTGGCATCACAATTCCGATTATTCCCGGAATCAAGCCCATTGCGGTTCAAAGACATTTACAGATTTTACCTCAGATTTTTAGAATCGATTTGCCGGAGGATTTAATTGATGCTGTAGATAAATGTAAAAACAATGCCGAAATCAAGCAGGTCGGAATCGAGTGGGCCGTTCAGCAATCATTAGAATTAAAGGCTGCGGGAGTTCCTGTTTTGCATTATTACTCAATGGGGAAATCAGAGAATATCCGCCAGATTGCAAGGCAGATTTTTTAAGACTTTAAGCATATGGTTTGTCCTTTCGACCCAAGGGAGAAATCACACTCGCTAATCGACAAAGATTGGTACTTTGTTTTGCGGAGCTAATAGTGCGATTTGCTCCCCCTATTCGCTATTGCTCGAGTCTCCTTTCGCTCGAAAGGACAAAATTTTACCGATAATTACTTTTTAGGATTAATTTTGAATTTATTTTAAAGATGATGAAAAAAGAAGAATTACAGGCAATAGCCGCTCAGCTAAAGCATCCTACAGGAGAAAAAGGAATAGAAATGGCGAATATGATGCATGAAACCAACATCAATATGACGCGTCATTCCGTTCAAAATCTGCACGTAATATCGGGAAATGCAATTTTAGAATTAGGTCACGGAAATGCCGGACATTTAGAGTATGTACTAGAGCAGGCTCAGGATCTGACTTACTACGGACTTGAAATGTCGGAGTTAATGTTTCAGGAAGCACAACAAATTAATATCGCTTTTGTAGCTAAAAAACAGGCTCACTTTTCTCTTTATAGCGGAACCAATATTCCATTTGAAGAAGCCTCTTTTGATAAAATATTCACGGTAAACACCATTTACTTTTGGCAGGAACCGGAGAAGTTACTCTCAGAAATTTACAGAGTTTTAAAACCGGAAGGCACTTTTTGCATCACCTTTGCCGAAGAAAGTTTTATGAAACAGCTTCCTTTTACTCAGTTCGAATTCAATCTGTACAGTACTGAAAAAGCGGAAAGTTTGATTGAAAAAACAGCTTTCCAAGTTGTGCATAAAGAAACACTGACTGAAAAAGTAAAAAGTAAAATGGGTGAGTTGGTAGACAGAGCTTTTACTACTTTGGTTTTAGGCAAACGTTGATCACCTGATCATCTTCACCGTTTTTTTTGCATATTTTCATAGATTCCGGAGGAATTTGACTCTTTGGGATTAAAAATTTTCACAGTTAATTTTAGTACTCTTTTTTTGAGTAATTTAATTGACTTTATTTTATGTTGCTATTTCGGAATGTAATCCGCTAAAATTATGGAGATTAAAAAGATCGATTTTCTAAAAAGTTACAGCAGTATTCTATTGCTTTTGGGAGGAATCCTGCTTGGAAGTATTTTAGGATTGGTTTTCAAAGAAAAAGTGGAGGTTATAAAACCTCTTGGAGATATTTTTCTTAACCTGCTCTTTACGGCCATTATCCCTTTAATTTTCTTTACCATTGCGTCTTCAATTGCCAGTCTGGAAAGAACAGAGAAATTGGGCAAACTGTTTGTAATCATGGTTCTGGTTTTTTTAAGCACCATTTTAATTTCGGCAATTGTGATGATTTTAGCAGTATATCTTTTTCCAATCCATCAGAATATTATAGTGTCTAAAGTCCCGATAGAAAACATCCAATCAGGAAGTATTGGCGAGCAAATAGCACAGCTGGTTACCGTAAATGATTTCTTTGAATTGCTGTCCCGAAAAAGTATGCTGGCGCTTATTATCTTTTCTTTTTTAATAGGTTTTGCGAGTCTGCAATCCGGAGAAAAAGGAAGCGCTTTCAGAAGTTTTCTGGATTCCGGTAACGAAGTCATGAAGCAGCTTTTGAACCTTATTATGAAATTAGCTCCAATTGGTTTGGGGGCTTATTTTGCCTATCAGGTTGGAGTTTTTGGTCCGCAATTGTTTGGTGTTTATGCCAAACCTTTAGGGGTTTATTATGCGGCCTGTATTTTCTATTTCTTTGTGTTTTTTAGTTTGTACGCCTTAGTGGCCGGAGGGAAAAGAGCTTTTGTGGTATTTTGGAGCAATAATATCACACCCGCTTTAACGGCGGTTGGAACCTGCAGCAGTATTGCCACCATCCCTGCGAATCTGGAAGCCGCTGAGAAAATGAACATTCCTAAACACGTTCGCAATTTGGTCATTCCGCTTGGAGCGCCCTTGCATAAAGACGGTTCAAGTATGTCTTCTATCCTTAAAATAACCGTTCTTTTTGCCATGTTTGGAAAAGATTTTACGGCGCCTTCGACCCTACTTTTAGCGCTTGGAATTACCGTAATCGTTTCAATTGTAGAAGGAGGAATTCCAAATGGAGGTTATATTGGAGAAGTTCTGGCCATCACAGTTTACGGACTGCCAATGGAACAAGCCCTGCCGGTTGCCATGATTTTAGGAACTCTCGTCGACCCGATAGCGACTTTGCTAAATGTCAATGGAGATCTCATTTGTTCGATGGTGGTCTCGAGGTTTTCCGAAAAAACGAAGTGGTAGCGGGCTTCCTTCATAGCAAAAAAAAAAAAGGACTTAACCTATAGGAGCATCGATTTTAGGATGTGAAATGTGAAAAGAATGTCTAAAAGAAATACATTCTTTTTCATGCCGTTTCTGTGTTTTATTAAAAGTGAAACGACTTAATTTCAAGCAGAAAGCTATGTTTCTATGTGTTAAAATAAATTATACCCAACGAATTAACTTAAATACTAAAATCAGTGTTAATCTGCTTAACCTGTAAAATCCGTGTGCTAATTTTTAGCAGTAAGGAAGTCTTACAGCTAGGCATAAAAAAGTAGTTTACAATGAATTCAATACTTCAAAATGATCTGAACGATCTTGAAAACATTCTGGAAAAAGCAAAACAGCACGGAATAGCGTTTTTGGACAATCTTGAAAACGTTCCAACTTCCAGTAAAAACACAATGGATCCAACCCGAAAACTAAACGAGAAAGGCTTAGGGTCATTAGGGGCTTTGGAAGAATTTAAGGAGAGACTGGCGCCATTGATGGTAGCTTCTCCGGGGCCGAGGTATTTAGGTTTTGTTACCGGAGGATCAACGCCAGCTTCTATTGTAGGCGATTGGCTGTCTACAGTTTACGATCAGAATACCCAGGCAGTTAAAGCGCAGGGAGGAACTTCGGCCCTAATCGAGTTTGAGGCCATTCATTTATTGCGACAGTTATTAGAGCTTCCGGAATCTTTTTTAGGGGGATTTGTGACTGGAGCGACCATGTCAAATTTTACCTGCTTAGGGGTGGCTAGACAGTGGATTGGTGCCCAGTCAGGAAAAGATTTTGCTAAAAACGGAGTTTCCGGAGCCATACCGATCTTAACTGCGACACCTCATTCTTCATCCATAAAAACACTATCGATGCTGGGAATTGGAAGTAATAATTATACGGTACTTAAAACAGCAGAAGGCAATAGAGAAGCTATTGATATCGACGACTTGCAGAAGAATATAGAAAGTTTAAGTGGAGAGCCGTTTATCCTGATTTCGAGCGCGGGAACGGTTAATACAGCCGATTTTGATGATTTTACAGCTATTGCAAAACTTAGAGAAAAATACAATTTCTGGTGGCATATTGATGCCGCTTTTGGTGGTTTTGCAGCAGTTTCCGAAAAATTCAAACACCTTACAGATGGCTGGGAAGGTGCAGACAGTATTACAATTGATTGCCATAAATGGTTAAACGTGCCTTATGAAAGTGCTTTTTATTTAATTAAAAAAGAGCATCTTGGACTGCAAATCGAGACGTTCCAAAATTCTAATGCGCCTTATTTAGGGAATCCTCTGGAGAATTTTAACTATCTGAACGTATTGCCTGAAAATTCACGCCGATTAAGAGCTTTACCGGTTTGGTTCTCTTTATTGGCTTACGGAAAAGAAGGATTTAAAGACATCATTGAGAAAAGTACGGCATTGGCACTGCATTTTGCAAACGCCCTTATCGAAGATGAGAACTTCGAACTGTTGGCTCCAATCCGACTGAATAATGTTTGTTTTACATTAAAAGGAGACCATAATCAGGAGCATGTAAGTGCGTTTTTGACGCATTTAAATGATACAGGAAAGGTGTTTATGACGCCAACGGTTTATCAGAACCGAAAAGGTATTAGAGCGTCTTTTGTCAATTGGCGCACTACCGAAAATGATATCAAAATAATTATCGAAGAGATAAAAAAGACCATTACGGAATTGGATTTTTAATTCGATAGTCTAAATTTTTAAAGCCCGATTAGATGCTAATTGGGCTTTTTTTTGCCCTTTTTTGAAAATTTGAGATGCGGTAGGTTGGGATTTTTTAATTTTTATCTCATGATTTCTTAAGGAAAGATTAAGTAAAATTTAATTATTCTTTAAGTATTGACCTGTTTGTTATGTTTTCTGTTATTTAAAAGTTAATTACTATCCTTATTTAGAATAATTAAAAATAACTTGGAAAAAACCTTTTGAGAGCCTAATTTTGTTGCTAATTTAATTTTCAAACCAAAATTTATTAGATGCAAATAAGTAGATTAATGTCCTTGATCGCTCTTTTTTTTATTTCACTTCAAGGGTATTCACAAAAGGACAAAGTAAATTTAACAGGAGTTATTGTTAATCATCTTGGGAAAACTGCCGAAGGAGTTTCGGTAGCTTTAAAAGGAACAGCATACAGTACACTGACGAATAATAAAGGGGAGTATAAAATTAGTGCCAAGCCAGGAAATTATGTTTTGCTGGTTACACATGTGGGGTATAAAACCACAGAAACGGCAATTTTTCTAAAGCTGGGAGGAAAGCCTACTCAGGATATTACGATGGAAGAAGATATGGCAGCTTTAAACGAAGTTGCAGTAACAGGAAAGTCCAAAGTTCAAAGAGTACGAGAACAGGCATATAATATTACAGCCATAGATTTAAAGAAAACCTACAATACGTCTGCGGATTTAAATCAGGTGTTGAATAAAACCACAGGAGTCCGCATTCGGGAATATGGAGGATTAGGATCGGCTTTTAATTTTTCACTGAATGGTTTCTCCGGTAATCAGGTTAAATTCTTTTTAGACGGAGTGCCTATGGACAGTTATGGTTCAGCTCTTACGCTGAACAATATTCCGGTAAACATGGCTGAACGCATTGATGTTTACAAAGGTGTTGTTCCTATTGAGTTAGGAGCGGATGCACTTGGGGGAGCTGTTAATATCGTAACCAACAAAAATGTAAACCGTTACATCGATGCTTCTTATAGTTACGGATCGTTTAATACTCACAGAGCAGCAATAAACACGAGATTCTCCGGTCGTGATGGTTTTATTGCCAATATTAACGCTTTTGCAAATTATGCCGACAATGATTATAAGGTAGATGTAAGTGTTGTGGATAAAAATACCTCGAAGTTTTTACCGGAACAAAAATACAAGCATTTCCATGATGCCTATAAATCAGGAACCATAATGGCAGAAGCAGGATTTAAAAACAAGAGTTTTGCCGATTATCTGCTTGTTGGTTTTGCCGTAGCAGGCAATAAAAAAGAAATTCAGCAGGGAAGAACAATGCAAAAAGTAGTAGGGCAGGCTTTTACAGATAGTGAAAGTTTTATTACCTCGCTGAAATTCAAGAAAAGTGATCTTTTTACTAAAGGATTGTCGTTAAGTGTTAACTCCACTTATGCTTTAGTAAACAACCGCTCGATAGATACTTCTTCGCGAGTGTATGACTGGACAGGGAATTATATATACAGACAATTTGCAGGAGCAAATGATAAAGGTGAATTAGGAAACAAAACCATATACGTTTACGACGAGGCTAATGCACAGGTGACAACAAACTTAAAATACCAGTTAAACGAGCAGCATTCGTTAGCGGTAAATTATTCTTATTTGGGCTACAAACGTAAAGAAACAAATGAGTATTTAAAAGTTGTAGCACTGGGAGAACCTACTATTGACAAAAATATTCTGGGTTTAAGTTATAATTTTAGCGGTCTCGATAATCGACTGGCTATTTCAGGTTTTGGTAAAATGTTTGATTTAGCAACTCAAATGATCGCCCATAACATAACGCAATCTTCTTCATCAACAAATTATGGTTATGGCGCTACTTCAGCATACCATTTGACAGATAAATTTCAAATTAAAGGTTCCTATGAACATGCGTATCGTTTGCCTTCTGCTACAGAAATGCTGGGCGACGGACTTACTGTAAACAGCAATATCGGATTAAGACCTGAGAGTAGTGATAACGCAAATCTGGGACTGGCTTTTAATACCCAGAACAGCAAAAATCATTTTAATGTTGAGACGAGTATCATTTACAGAGAAGCAAAAGATTTTATCAGAGAAAAGCAGGAGGGAGACAAAACGGTTTTTGAAAATCTTCAAAACGTGCAAATAACAGGCATTGACGGTGTTTTTAGATACGGCTACAAAGACTTAATAAATTTTGAAGTAAACGGAACGTATCAAAAGAGCCTTAACAAAAACAAATATAAAGCCGGAACAACCAGTCCTGATGCCTTGTATGACGCACAATTGCCTAACGTCCCGATCTTCTACGGAAACGCTGATCTGACTTTTAATTTTAAAAACATCAGACATCAGGACGATAGACTTTCTTTAAATGTAAGCGCCAATTATATAGATGCTTTTTATCTGACCTGGCCGGTATTGGGAAGTCTGGAAACCAAAAAAGCTATTCCGGAACAATTTACACAAAACGCTATGGTTGCCTATTCTTTTTTAAACGGCAAATACAATTTGGCTTTCGAATGCCGAAATATTACCGACATAAAGGTATACGACTATTTTAAGGTTCAAAAACCGGGACGTGCTTTTTCAGTAAAGTTCAGATACTTTCTACAGTAATTTAAATAATAATCCTAAATAATTATAATCATGTTTGTAAACAAATTCGCAAAATGCTTTGCATTGGCTTTTCTGTCATGCTCTATCTTTTCATGCAGCAGTGATGATTCCTCTAAAGATGAAACACCAACTGTAAACGGAACTAAATATGTAGCATCTTACTGGCTGGCCGATTATACGCAGTATATATTAGATTTTAATTCTACTGATCAGTTAATGACTGGAGAAATTAGTGCAAAAGGAGTTGGAATTGAGCAGGGAGGAAGTTGTTTTCCTGTGAACAATACATTTTTTGCCTTAAGTACAGAAGACGAAGGGTCGGTATCGTTTCGTCTGAACAATTCCGGAAAGCTGGGAGCGGGAGATAAGATTTCTTTCGAGTCATCGTATGCTGTAGGTTATACAGATGATAAAAAGCTGATCAATATTGGTGCTACCTGGGACGGTAGTTCATCTGATTACGAATTGATGATTTACAACCCTGCTACTGTTTCTATCGATGCCCGTAAGTTCAACGATTTTAGTGTGAATCCAACCAATAAAAAAATATTATACTGGCCAACCGGAGCGGCAGTGTCAGGAGATAAACTTTTTGTTCCGGTGTATACCAAAGATGTAAGCGACGGAACCAATAAAGTATTATCATCTGATGCTACTATGAGAGTGTACAAATACCCTTCTTTAGAATATGTAAGCACCATAAAAGATGCCAGAACAACTGCAATTGGTCTTTATTATACCAATACTGGAATTGTTCAGACAGAATCAGGGGATATTTATACGTTCTCGTCTAATGCACGTGCAGGAGGTTATCCGGTTACGGGTGTTTCATCAGGAGTTTTACGTGTTAGAAAAGGCGATGCCAAGTTTGACCCGGGTTACTTTTTCGATCTTCAGTCAAGTACGTTAAAAGGGAAAGTTCTTGCCGCTTATCCTTTAGGAGGAGAGAAAGTTTTCATCTCCTATATCCCTACCGAAGTTGACGCTGCCAATTCTGTGTACAGCTTCCTTAACACAAAAACAATTTTCAAATCGGCAATATTGGATTTATCTGCCAAAACAATCTTAGCAGTTACGGGATTACCGGATCATGGCGGAGATGAATTCTTCGGATTGGGAAGTATGTTTGTAGAGAACGGAAAAGCATATAAAAGTTTTGTAACAGGCGATCAGGCTCGTGTGTACCAAATTGATATTGCAACCGGTACTGCAAAAGCGGGTGCACTTATTAAAGAAGGTCTTTATTTGCCTTCAATTGGTAAACTTACCTACTAAATTACCACAGTTTTAAGCGGCTTGAGGATTACTAAAAATCCTCAAGCCGTTTTATTTATAAATTTTGTCTTAGTTTCAAATTACTATTTTAATGAATATTATTAAAAACCGCACGGGTAAACCACCCAATAAAGGAAAATCACGCTTTAGTAAAATCAATGCCTGGCTGCACTTATGGCTGGGACTCGCTTCCGGAATAATTGTATTTATCATGGCAATTACCGGCTGTATTTTGGTTTTTGAACACGAAATCAAAGAGTTTACCTCTCCCTGGCTCAATGTCGAGGCTCAAAGTCCTGAGCACTTATTACCCCCTTCTCAAATTTATGCAGCAGTTCAAAAAGTACTGCCCAACAAAGAAATTCATGGTTTCTGGTATAATGGTTTAGACAAATCAGTTAAAGTTGATATCGAATCGGATTCGTTGATTTATGTAAACCCCTATAACGGTAAAATTACCGGGATGGTCGATCATGAAGATTTCTTTCACATAATCGATGAAGGACATCGGAATCTTTGGCTGGAGCGGGATATTGGAGCGCAGATAACCGCCTGGGCAACCTTTATTTTCTTCTTTTTATTGATTAGCGGACTACTATTGTGGTTTCCGAAAAAGTGGAACAAAACAACCATTAACAGCAGTTTTAAAATAAAGTGGGAGGCTAAGTTCAAACGCCTCAATTATGATTTGCACAATGTAATGGGGTTTTATGTGCTCATTTTGGCAGTATTGATTTCTTTTACCGGATTGTTAATGAGTTTTCATTGGCTAAGAGAAAGTACCTACTGGATTAGTGGAGGATGGGCAGAGGTAAAAGAGCAGACCGTTTCGGTTAAAAAAGAGCCCTTGTCCAAAGCGCAATTAGACAAACTGACTGCTGTAGATTTTATTTGGAAAAAGGTTCGGACGGAAATTGCCAAAGAAAACAAAGAAGCGGTTATCATTCATTTTCCCGATGATCCGAAAGAAGATTTTTACGCCTGTACGGATATGTACAAAGGTATTTGGAGAGATCTGTATTTTGACTCCAAAACGCTTGAATTACTTCCAAAATCAGAAAAATATATTGGTAATGAGCGTTTTTCAGATTGGTTGATGCGATCCAATTACAGCCTTCATATTGGTGCAATAGGAGGATTGTCTACCAAAATAATTTATTTCATCGGCAGTTTAATCTGCGCCAGTTTGCCAATTACCGGATTTTATATCTGGTGGGGCAGAAAGAAAAAGCAAAAATCAAAAGCTTAGTGTTGATTTGATTTTAGCCGTTTTGTATTAGTTAGTTTCCTTAAAGTCTTTTGTGTGAAGTGAAATTCCTCAAAAGACTTTTTTTTGGCTTTGTCGGACTTCGACTTCGCTCAGTCTGACACGTCAGGCAAAGCGAAGTTGTTTTTTTGTATGCAGGATCACTTTTTTTTGGGGGACTTCGACTTCGCTCAGTCTGACACGTCAGGCAAAGCGAAGTTGTTTTTTTGTATGCAGGATTACTTTTTTTTGGAGGACTTCGGCTTCGCTCAGTCTGACGAAGTTTTCAATATTATTTTCAAGGTCCTTTTATTTGTGGCAGTGTGCTGCAGGAGAAATATAGATTTAAGATTTTTGATTAACGATTTTTGATTTGTTGATGGTCAATAGTGAAATGGTCAATTTTGTACAGCTCCAAACATCTGAAATCAAGAATCGTTAATCTTCATTCTGAAATTTTGTGGCATTATGACATTTTCCGAAGTTTGTGGGTGTGGCTTTATGGGACATTTACAATTAGAAAATAAAAAGAGCCTGCTAACTACAAACAGGCTCTTTCATTCAAAAAAAAAACAAAAACAAGGAAACTAAAGATCCAAATATTAAATTCTGTACGTAAAGGCTATAGTAGCAATACGGTTGTCCAGATCATATCTTTTATTGATGCTCGTTTGAGCTATGACTGAATTGATGTGAAAATTATTGGTATTAAAAATGTCCGTAATATTAAATTTGATACTTCCTTTCTTAGCCAGTACCTGTTTCGAGATTCCAATACTAAAATCAAAAAAAGCATCTCTTTCATAAATACCAAGATTCGATTTGGATTGATATTGTGCGTTAGCTTCAGCTTTCAGGCTTTCGGTGATCGTAAAAGAGTTCTGAACACTTAAGTTTAAAGTAACAATAGGATTAATTTTATCCATATTGACCACATTCCCCATAAACTTATTCTCGAAAATGTTGAATAGTGTATTAACAGACCACCATTTGCAAATTTCGGCTGTGTTGGTAATATTCACACCATAATTAAAGGATTTGCTCACGTTAATTTGGGAAGTTACAGTAGTGTTGTTGGCGGGATTGTAATCGTAAACCTCTGTAAAAACATCTTTGGTTTTACTGAAATACAACGAAGCCATAAAAGCACTTTTCCAGGCGTATCCAATTTCTGTCGAATGTGTAATCTCAGGAACCAAATTCGGATTTCCCTGTGAATAATTAAAAGAATCATCGTAAAAACGAAACGGATTCAAATCAAACTGACTCGGTCTGTTGATTCTTTTACTATAAGACGCATGTAGAGAATGATTGCTGTTTAACTCGTATTTTAAAGAAACACTTGGAAACCATTTTAAATAATCGTCTTTGTGGGTTTCATTTAAGGTTTTTTGTAGTATCTCAATCGCAGTATATTCTGTTCTTAATCCTCCCTGAATATTTAAATTTTCCAGTTGGTATTTGTAATTGGCGTAGGCAGCATAAATTTGTTCTTTGTACTCAAAATGATTGGTTGAGTTAGGATCAACGATCCACTGATTATTGTCGTAATACTCGTAAACTGATGGATTGTCATTGTTTTTAACGCTGGCTTTAGCGCCCCATTCGATAGACTGCTTTTCCTTTAACGGATTGACGAAATCAATTTTTCCTGTAAAAACACTCAATTGCGACGGAATGAACCCCCTGCGATCATTAATGTTAGCTGCAATAGCAGGATCTATATTTTTTGCACTCTGAAACTGATTCGATCTGAACTTTGACGTTTCATACTCGAAATCAAAAGACATGTTTTTGCCCTCGGTATTAAATTTATGAACTCCTGAAAAACCATAGGTATAATCATTCCACTTTTCTTTACTATCGTTGAAGGTTAAAGCATCAAATTGCAGCTCATTTGAAGCATTTAGCACTGTATTTCTTCCGTTAGCAATGTTCTCGTAACGCCCCAGTTTGGCATCGACATACACTTCTAAATTCGTTTTAGGAGAAACTTCGTAGGTAGTTCCAATTTTAAAATTATTAGAAGTCAGCGGTTCGTCTGTAACCGAGGTCTGATGGTTTTTTGTTGAAATAGTCTGACGTGTATTATCAGTATATTGAATCTGATCGAATTCTTTACGTTCTTCCTCACCTCTAAAGGTGTAACTGTAATTTCCGTAAACGCCAAATTTTTCTTTGTTGTAGCTTAAATTAACTCCTGAATTGGTTCTGTTCTTACGGGCTCTTCCGTAATTGGTGAATACTGTTCCTTTAAGTCCGCCCGCATTAGGTTTCTTTAAAATAATATTAATAATTCCGGCTTTACCAGTCGCATCATATTTAGAAGAAGGATTCGTAATCACTTCAATTTGTTTGATATTGGATGAGGTAGTTGACTTTAAATAATTGGCAAGTTCCTTTTGCGAAAGCTGTGTTAACTTGCCATTAATCATCACTCCGACACCTTGTTGTCCGCGAATCGATAATTCGCCGTCCTGAGAAACGACAACGCCCGGAGCACGGGATAAAACGTCTAAAGCAGTGCCGCCTTCAGAAACAATGCTGTTTTCTACATTAAAAACCAGTCGATCTGATTTCTGAGTATATAAAACCTTCTTTTTTGTGATTACAATTTCATCTAATGCATTGATCGAGGTTTCGACAATGCTGTCTCTTCCTTTTTCCGTCTGTGAATATCCGTAGACTGAAAAGGCAAGTACAATAGATGTTATAATATTCTTCATGGTATTTTGGAATGATGGGGGTAAAGTAATTTTTGATTTTGGTTACGGAAGCTGTATGCTATTGCAGAACGAGCTGCTCGAGTTTGTCAGAAAGGGTGTTTTGAAGAATTGTTAATCGGTTGGAGAGCTTGTATATCGAGGCTTTTATAGGAGGAAGTATTGAAAACATGAGTGATTATTTGAAGTTTCAGTTGTCAAATATAACACTATTTATAATAAGTCTAAATAAATATAGTTAAAATTTACGACAAATAATGTAAAGCATTGATATTGAAGGGTTCCTGTTTTGAAAGAAAAGTGTAAAATCTGGTGAAATATTAAAAATTTGAGGAAAATGCCTGTAAAAACAAGACTTCACAGAGTTTGAGAAAATGGAAAAGGAGGAGAGGAATAAAAGCAGAAAAACCAACTTATTCTATAATAGAACAAATTGGTTTTTATTTTAAAAGGAAGTAAGGTTGGACTCCCTACTTTGTGATTTCTCTGAAAACGGCTTCGAGATTTTTATTTTTCTGGTTCAGTTGTAATGTTTTTAAACCATTTTCATTGGCAAAATCAAAAATAGCCGGACGCATGTCTTTTTCAGAAACAAAAGTTAGTTCCCAGGTCATATCGTGTGTGTTTTTGTAGACGGTAATATTTTCAAGTTTAGCCAGAAGCTGTTCTTCTACCTGATAATCAAATTCTACCTCAATCACTTGCTCCGCATTTTCAGATACCAGATGGTCTAATTTTTTGTCGGCAACAATTTGTCCTTTGTCAATAATAATGACACGATCGCAGATGGCTTCGACTTCTTGCATGATATGAGTAGACAGAAAAACGGTTTTATCTTTCCCTACATTTTTGATCACATTTCGAATTTCCATTAACTGGTTAGGGTCCAGTCCGGTAGTAGGTTCGTCCAGAATTAAAACCTCCGGATTGTGCAATAAAGCATTGGCAAGTCCCACGCGCTGGCGGTATCCTTTAGACAGCTGTCCTATTTTTTTATGACTTTCACCTGACAGCCCTGTCAGTTGAATGACTTCTTCAATTCTTGATTTTGGAACCTGATAAACATCGGCATTAAAAGCCAAATATTCACGAACATACAAATCCAGATACAACGGATTATGTTCCGGTAAATAGCCAATAGAACGTTGAACTGCCTTTGCGTCCGTCATGACATCATGACCGTTTACAAGGGCTGAGCCGTTATCTGCCAGTAAATAGGTCGTCAAAATTTTCATTAATGTAGATTTTCCCGCTCCGTTTGGCCCCAAAAATCCGACGATTTCTCCTTTTTCAATAGAGAATGAAATTTCATTTAACGCTTTTTGCGTTCCGTAACTTTTTGATATGTTGTTTACTGCTATCGACATGACTTTTTATTTGCTACAAAAGTAAACAGAAATACGCTCGATTGCTACATTTTTGTCTTTTAAAGAAATCATAAAAAAAATATAAAAGCCAGTCGTTACGGCATCGTTCTTGTTAAAAGGAAATCAAATTTAAAATAATTTATAATGAAAAAAATGTTGGTGGTTCTTGCATTAGCTATGGTTAGCTTTGCAAACGCACAAAAAGGAACAATCTTAGTTGGTGGTGGTATTGGTTACAAGTCTCAAACTACAACTTTAGGGAACAACGAGGTTAAAACGAATGAATTTGATTTTTCTCCAAAAGTTGGTTACCAATTTCACGACAACTGGACTGTAGGGGGTGAGGCTTCTTTTGGTTCAAGCAGAGACGAGCGTGGAGTAAACGAAGTGAAAAACAACACTACTAAATTAGGTGCATTTTTACGTTACACTATGCCATTGAACCAAACTTTCGCTTTCTTCGCTGAATTAGGAACAGGTTTTCAAAGTGCAAAACAAAAAACGTACACAGGACCAATGACTTCAACTGCTAAAGCAGACGGTATGTACATTGGTATTACACCAGCTCTTTTCATCGACATGAAAAAAGGTTTTGGTTTAAACTTTAACATTGGAGGTTTAGGGTACAACACTTTAAACTATGATAACAATGGACCAGAAGTTAAAAACTTCGATTTTAATTTTGGTAGAACATTTAACATTGGAGTTTCTAAAAACTTCTAATCTTAAATAGTATTCAATTTCAGAAAAGCATCCGCCACGGCGGGTGCTTTTTTTGTTTTCAGATTATCTTATGAAAAGTAAAATTTGTTGTTTAGCCCCGATAGAAGTGGTATCCTTTTGTGGCGGGGTTCGCCATAAAAGATGTAACGGATAGCGGGACTGAAGGTCTTTTGAAAAAAAAATCTTCTGCTGCTAAAAAAAAAGCCAACAATAGCGAAGTCGAAAAGAAATCATAACTACAAGAACTTCGACTTCGCCGGTTGGTACTAAAAACAACAACAAAATATATTTAAAATAAAAACTCGTTGCGCGAAATTGTTTTAACACATAGAAACATAGTCTTTGTAAACTTAAAAAAGCGTTTCACTTGTTTAAAAACAGATAGACTGTTATGTGAAAGAAATGTATTTTTTTGATTTCCTTTAGTCTTCGGTTAGTATCTATGTTTTTATGTGTTTAGATAATATCTTGCCACGAATTCGCGAATTATCACAAATCATTGCGGTTGTTTTTTTGTGACAAATTCTACTAATTATCACAAATCATTGCGGTTAGCTTAATTTGTGAATTCGTGGCGAACAAAAGTTTTTAATCTTTTAAATCAAATTAATCGGTGGCCAATTTTTCTTCAATATTATCCTAAAATAAAACGTATTTTTGGCATTTAGATCGTAAAATCTAAAATCTAAAATCTAAATTTGAAAATGAACTGGGAACAACTTTTATCACTCAAACGCCAAGGCGATACCAGCAAAAGATTACGTGTAGAACAGGACGATACCCGCTTGGGTTTTGAAGTTGATTATGACAGAATAATCTTTTCGGCAGCATTTCGCTCTTTACAGGATAAAACACAAGTTATTCCGCTTTCGAAAACCGATTTTGTGCATACCAGATTGACACACAGTTTAGAAGTTTCGGTGGTTGGACGTTCACTAGGGCGTTTGGTTGGGAAAAAAATCATCGAAAAATATCCTCATCTAAAAGAAGTTCACGGGTATCACATGAACGATTTTGGCGCTATAGTAGCTGCGGCTTCTCTGGCGCATGATATAGGAAACCCTCCTTTTGGACACTCAGGAGAAAAAGCAATTGGAGAGTATTTTTCGATAGGAAACGGTTTGAAATACAAAGACCAATTAACGGCAAAACAATGGCAGGATTTAATTGATTTTGAAGGAAATGCCAATGGATTTTCGGTGCTTACAGCAAGCCGTCCGGGAATTGAGGGAGGACTTCGAATTTCCTACGCTACCCTTGGTGCTTTTATGAAATATCCGAAAGAAAGTTTGCCTAAAAAGCCTACCCAGAATATCGCTGACAAAAAATACGGTTTCTTTCAGACCGACAAATCTTTTTTTGAAGAAGTTGCCAAAGATATGGGCATGATTGTCAATAAAACAGGAGACGATATTGGTTTCGAAAGACATCCTTTAGCCTATTTGGTTGAAGCAGCCGATGATATCTGTTATACCATTATTGACTTTGAAGACGGAATAAATCTGGGATTGGTTTCAGAAGATTATGCCTTAGAGTATTTAATCAAACTGGTGAAAGACAATATCGGAGTAGCCAAATACAAGACATTAACAACAAAAGAAGACCGAATTAGTTATTTACGTGCTTTGGCTATCGGAACATTGATAAATGACGCTGTAAATGTTTTTGTTGAAAATGAAGAAGCTATTTTGGATGGGAAATTTCCTTTTGCTTTAACAGATAAGAGTAAATACAAAGCGCAAATGGATGATATTATCAAACTAAGTGTCGATAAAATCTACCAAAGCCGCGAGGTGGTTGAAAAAGAAATTGTAGGGTATCAGATTATTCAAACCCTGTTGGATAAATTTATCACTGCTTTCAACAACAAATACGAAGGAACTGCTTCAAACTACGATAAACTGCTTTTGAAAATGCTGCCTGAAAAACATCACTTAGAGAAAACCAATTTATACGAACGTTTGCTGCATATCTGTCATTACGTTTCTTTGTTAACAGACGGGAATGCACTGGAGCTGTTTGAAACCATTAACGGCAGAAAAAACAAATAACACGCTAAGCTGCAGAGGTAATTGACAAGAAAATGATTTTACACATAGGAACATAGATTTCAGGTGTAAAAAGAGAACTAAAAAAGAAATACATTTCTTTCACAGAGAAGGATATGTGTATTGAAATAAAGTAAAACGTCTTTTTTATTGACACAGAGCCTATGTCACTATGTGTTAAAATGAATTACTTCAACGTTTAATATTTTATTGAAAAGCATATACGAGACCCACGCCTAAGACTTGTCTTAGCTGGGCTCTTGGTCCATTGTTAACTTGTGAAGTTGTTCCGGTAGCAGGATCAAAAAAGTCTTTTTTGGTTTTGATATCATCATCATACACCAGATGTACGCCAATATTTGCTTTTACATAAGCATTTACCACAAGATCCAGACGGGTATCATAATCGATATCGACGTTTCCAAATTTGTTTAGATAATCAGTATACAAACTCAATCGGTTTTCGTAGAAGATGTTTTTGTAAATCTCGCTTTTCATGTATCCGGTAAGCAGAATACCAAATTCGGCTTTTACCTTCTGCCCGTTTTCAACTAAAATTTTAGAATTCGGGTCCATTGGATCTACTATGTAAGTCGCTTTTCGCACACCAAAAGATCCTTGATTCGCTAAAGTTTGATCCAGAACTAAGGTAGTTTTTAGGGTTATGGGAGAGAAATATAAGGTTCGGTTTTTCTTTTTATCTGAATTTTCAGCTCCTGCTCCAAGAAAGACATAAGCTGGTGCAAAAGGTCTGGAGATCGCAACATCTTTGTTAGGGTAATTGTACCCGTCAGTAAATTGAGTATTGAAATTGAATTTCGCCGAGTAGTACCAATTTGAGATCGTATCTTTTCTAAAACCGTAAGTCGAATTGAATAGAAAAGCATCATCAGTTTTTCGGAGTTCAGTACCATCTTGCTGGTTTAGACCGTATTTTATAATAAGTTCATTGGCCCATTTGTGATTTCCTCTAATATAAGTTCGGTTAAACTCACCTTTAAAAAGTCCGGAGATCGAGCTTGTTCCCCCCGCGCTCCAGTTTACAAAAGCAATTTCGGAAATGTCAAAGCCCAGTTGATTTTTTTTGGTCCAGTTTGATGGTGGAGCAGGTAATTCGCCAGGATCCAAAGTCGTTTGTATAATTTGAGCAAAGTTATTTGAAGTACACAAAAGCAGCAAAAGCAAAAGGGTAGAACGCAATAATTTCATTGTGATTTTATTTTTTGACAGCGCAAAATAATTATTTTGTATCGTTTGAAAAAAGATTTATTAAACTTTTAACGTCAATTTTACACAATTGTTGTAACTGATTAACCGTTCCATGCTCTATAAACTTGTCCGGAATACCCAAAACTTCGATGGTATTTTTGAAATTATGTGAGGCTGCAAACTCTAAAATGGCACTTCCAAAACCACCGTTTACAGTACCGTCTTCGACCGTAATTATCCTCTCGAAACTTGCGAAAACATCGATTAAAGCATTGGTGTCTAGTGGTTTAATGAAAGAGAAGTCGTAGTGGGCAATGGTTGCGGAATTGTGAGATTCGTTTATTGCTTCGATCACATTATTTCCAATTGTTCCGGTGGACAAAACGGCTGTTTTTGTTCCTTTTTTTAGGCAGGTTGCGGCACCAATTTCAATTTTTTTATAATGTCCGAAATTTTCTACTTCCCAATTTGAGATGACGCCACGGCCTCTTGGATATCGAATGGCAATGGGATGATTTAATCCCAATTGTGCCGTATATAAAATATTCTGCAGGGCAATTTCATTGAGGGGAGCATAAATAATCAGGTTCGGAATTGCACGCAAATAAGCAATATCAAAAAGGCCATGATGTGTGGCACCGTCTTCACCTACTAACCCGGCGCGGTCGAGACAAAAAATAACAGGCAAGTTTTGCAGTGCAACATCGTGAATGACCTGATCGTAAGCACGCTGCAAAAAAGTCGAATAAATATTGCAGTAGACCGTCATTCCCTGCGTAACCATTCCCGCAGCAAGTGTTACCGCATGCTGTTCGGCTATTCCAACGTCAAAAGCGCGTTCGGGAATCTCATCCATCATAAATTTAAGAGAACTTCCGGATGGCATTGCCGGAGTGATTCCGATGATTTTTTCGTTCTTTTTGGCTAAATCTAAAATCGTCAGACCAAAAACGTCCTGGTATTTAGGAGGTAAATTCTCTTCTGATTTGGAATAAAGTTCTCCGGTTGAAGCATCAAATTTTCCCGGAGCATGATATTTTACCTGATTTTCTTCAGCCTGCTGTAAACCTTTTCCTTTTGTGGTTACGATGTGCAGAAATTTAGGGCCTTTTATCTTCTTTAAGCGATTAAGCTCTTTGATTAAGGCAGGAAGATCATGACCGTCAATTGGTCCGGAATAATCAAAGTTTAGTGACTTGATGATGTTATTCTGTTTCGGATTTTTCCCGTTTTTAACCGCTGTTAAATATTTTTTCAAAGCTCCCACACTTGGGTCAATCCCGATAGCATTATCGTTTAGAATGACCAAAAGATTAGTATCCGTAACCCCGGCATGATTCAAACCTTCGAAAGCCATTCCTGAAGCAATCGACGCATCACCAATTACGGCTATATGCTGTTTGTCGAAATCGCCTTTTAGTTTTGAAGCAATGGCCATTCCAAGTGCCGCCGAAATAGAAGTGGAGGAATGTCCCACGCCAAAGGTGTCATAAATACTTTCGCTTCTTTTAGGAAAACCGGAAATGCCTTCAAGCTGTCTGTTCGTATGAAAAATTTCCCTTCTTTCCGTCAGGATTTTATGTCCGTAAGCCTGATGTCCAACATCCCAAACCAATAAATCGTCAGGAGTATTAAACACATAATGAAGTGCAATGGTCAATTCGATTACACCCAGACTGGAGCCTAAATGCCCTTCTTTAACCGAAACAACATCAATAATAAAATCGCGTAATTCCTGTGCAACCTGAGAAAGCTGCGCTTCGGATAATAAGCGTAAATCAGCGGGATTGTATATGTTGGAGAGTAAGTTACTTTTCATTGTAAGGTAAAAAGCAAATTTACGGTTTTTAAAATTAAATTCAGTTCAATGAAATTGTCTAATATTTGGTAATAGATATGGCATCTATTCCAGGAGTTATTAGATTTTTGGATATTGTATCTGCTTTGATTGATAAAACAGCAAGGTATCTGGTCGTCGTTAGTTTTTCATTTTGCATACCGGGACTCCATTTTTCAGCTGTTTTAAAAACCCTTATAAGTTCTTCTCCAAGTTCATTTTTACTGCTTTCTATTGGTTTAAAATAGGATAAACTTCCATCTTTTTCGACTATAAACAAAGTTTTGAATAGTGATTTTATGTTTTGTAGCTATTTTTACTGTTCAAACGGAATCGATAAGGTATAAGTCGAGCGAACAATTTGTTTTTTAAATTTTCCAGGAAGCCATTTTGGTCCTTTTTCTAAAACTCTTATTGCTTCTTTTCCGTTTTCTATTGATGTGTTTTTAACAATATTGAAATTAGTTAAACTGCCATCTTTTTCTATTACAAATACCACAGTTGTTTTGTCCGGATCTATTCCCGTTTTACTTGGAGGAGTATAATTTTTAACGAAAAACTTATGAAATTTTTTCATTCCATTTTCGGGAACAGGTAAAACATCCAAGTCACTTGAGTTGTAAATAATAGCATACGTGCCATTTGGTGTGTTTGTTAATGCGGAATCATTTGTAGGTGTAATCGGTATACCTGTTGTATAGTTTCGATGTTCCGCAGGTACTACTTCGACTTTGTCAATTTTCTGTTTATTACCGTTTTGATCCTGACAGCTGAATAATGTAGTACCCATTGTAATAAACAATGCTAGTAAAAACATTTTGTGGTATTGCGTTTGCGAGTATAAAACACGACTCGGAATATGAATAATTACATTATCAAGTTGTGTATTTTTGAATCTTCCGCAGATACTTTTATTTTGATTTGAAATAAAATAATGCTGTACTTCTTCAGGAAACATTTTTGTAAAATCTACCACGGTTTTAGTACAGCTCAAGCAAAATCTCCCATTGTCTTTTGGAGTCATCTCGTCCCAGTTTTCGTGGCACGGCTCGGGAATATTGATTTGATGTCTTTTATTCATGATTTAAATTTCAATAATTAAATGTAATAAAAAATTTAAGTAAAAATGTACTTTTGTATTTATGATAAATCCTTTCACCGACGAATACTTCATGAAAAAAGCTTTGCAGGAAGCTGAAATGGCTTTTGAAAAAGGCGAAATTCCTGTTGGAGCAATCATTGTTGTCGCAGATAAAATTATTGCGAGAAGCCATAATTTAACCGAATTATTAAATGACGTTACGGCTCATGCAGAAATGCAGGCGATAACAGCTGCTGCCAATTTCTTAGGTGGAAAATACCTCAAAGACTGTACGTTATATGTTACCCTCGAGCCTTGTCAAATGTGTGCGGGAGCTTTGTATTGGAGTCAGATTTCGAAAATTGTTTTTGGTGCTCGCGATGAACATCGGGGTTTCATGACAATGGGGACCCAATTGCACCCAAAAACAACTGTGGTTTCCGGAGTGATGGCCAATGAAGCGGCTGATCTTATGAAACGCTTTTTTGTAGAGAGAAGGAAATAATTACTGTAAGTCGTGACCAATTTTTCAACCATAAAAAAACTATTTCACATCACTGAATCTAATGGTTTTGCAGATAGTGAAATGGAGGCAGTTAAAAATATCTTTGGAGCACTTCCGGAGGTATTTGTGGACTACTATACAGAATTGGGTAAAATTCAAAACCTAAACCATACACAGGATTTATTAATCGTACCGGAGCGTTTTCAATATTATAAACACAATGATTATTTGATATTTTATTCTGAAAATCAAAAGGCTTGTGTTTGGGGGATTCATAAAGAGGATTTGTCAAAATCTGACCCTCCGGTATACATGAGCGAAGACGAGCAAGACTGGAATCTGGAAACGGAAACGTTAAGTGATTTTTTTACTGCAATGGCTTTTCTTCAGGCAGGTTTTGCTTTAAAGTTTCCGGGTAATACATTTTATGAATTGGAAGAAGATGAATTGAACTTCGTTCGTGCAAACTTCAGAAATAAAGGATTCTCTTTTAAACAATGGCTTGGAGGAATAAATTTTTATGGTAATTATGATGATGATGTAGTCATAGTGCAGGCAGCGAATCAACTGTTTTATGCAGCTGACACAAACGAACATTTTGTTGCATTGAACAAAGTATTGTCCGGACTTGGGACAGAATTATAAAAAGAGGCGGTTTGAAAAGAGGGCTTCCTAAAGTACTAAAAAATGAAAGGGCTAATCTCAAATAGTCTCTGAAAATGCTGTAATCATTTTTACCCTTAAGAGCATTTAAATATTTTGCCTTGGAGAATTTTCCTCTTAAAAGATTTAGAAAAATACATTATATTTATGCAATATAATTGACACACCACTAGTTTATTTATAGAGTGGTAAAAGCTAAAGTACATTGTCAATTTTCAAATTCGTAAACCTGTAATTCTAAATAAAAGTGAAAGTAAAAGGACTATTTCTCGTGTTTTGTACGTTTTTTATTTTTCAATCTTGTGGTCGCAAATCAGCTGCCGATTTCAATTCCGATTTTTCATTATTCAAAGAGTACATTGTTAGTTTTACGGGAGGCATCGTCTCTTCGGAATCTGATATTAGAGTTGTTTTGGCTTTTGATAAAAAAGAATGGAAAGTCAATCAGGAATTAGACGACGATTTATTTGATATCTCGCCAAATGTACGTGGAAAAGTAGTAGCACTCTCCACCAATACGATTGCTTTTATCCCGGAGAAAAAACTGGAAGCAGGAACAGAATATCAGGTGACTTTAAACTTAGATAAACTTATCACCATTCCAAAGGAAAAAGAGAAGGAGCTTTCAAAGTTCAACTTTACCGTTAAAACCATCAAACAGGATTTTACTATTAATACGGAGGATATTCAATCGTATAGTAAAGATTACCAGTACCTGAACTGCGTTTTAAAAACGGCTGATAATATGGATGTTGAAACAGCTAAAAAATTAGTTGAGGCTCATCAGAATGGGAAGGATCTTAAAATTAAATTCGAAAAACAAACGGGAACAGCCAAAGAATTTCGTTTCAAAATTGACAGTATTCAGAGGTTTTTAGAAGCTTCGAATCTGGAAATCGAATACGACGGAAGTGATTTTGATATCGACCAGAAAGGGCAGTTGGATTATGCGGTTACGGGTTTAAAAGAATTTAAAATTGTAAAAGTCGATATTCCCGAAGGAAGTAATCAGTCTCTTTTAATTAATTTCTCGGAACCTTTAGAAAAAGGGCAGGATTTTAAAGGATTGGTCTCTATTCAGAATACAAACAATTTGAAATTTTCGACTCAGGGGAATGTCCTGAAAGTATATTTTAGCAATACAGCTCCGGAGAAAAAAGAAGTTCCGGCACCTGTAGAAGAAACGGTAGATTTAGCGGTTGATTCGGCAGCAGTTGTAGTTGATTCTGCGGCAGTTGTTACGGATAGTAGTGCTGTGGTAGTGGTTCAGAACGAGGAAGAGACTCAGGAACCGGAACCAGTTTTGTCGGGAGAATTGTTACTTGAAGTTTTTCAGGGAATCGAAAGTCAGTACGGCAAAAAGATGGACGCCAATTATACCGAGAAAATCAATTTTGACCAAATAAAACCTAACGTTCGATTCGTTAAAAACGGAACGATTCTGCCAAGTTCAAACAATCTGAAATTGAATTTTGAAGCAGTCAATCTAAGTGCGGTTGATGTAAAGGTGTATAAAATTTACAAGAACAATATTCTTCAGTTTTTGCAGTATAATGAACTGAACGGAAGTCAGAATCTCAAAAAAGTCGCACAACCCATAGCCAAAACCACACTGAATTTAGTCGAAAGCAAACTAATAAATCCGGCGAAGTGGAACACCTTTGCTCTTGATTTATCTAAAATAATCACGCCGGAACCAGGCGCAATTTACCGTGTAGAATTTGTGTACAAAAAGAAATATTCGCTTTATAAATGCGAAACCTCCGATGAGAGTTCGGAGGAAGAGGAAGAAGAGGTAGATGAAAATGATGTGAACTACAGTGGCAATTCGTATGATGATTACTATTATGACGATTACGACTGGAGAGAGAGTCAGGATCCTTGTACAGGATCGTACTACTATAATGCCAGAATTGCGACAAATATCTTGGCAACTGATTTAGGGGTTATAGCCAAAAGAGGCGAAAATAAATCGTATCTCTTTGCAGTCAATAATATTGTAACCACAGAGCCGGTTTCAAATGCGAGAGTGGATCTGTATACCTTTCAACAGCAAAAAATTGCAACTGCTGCAACAAGCAGCGAAGGAATTGCTACGTTTCAGCTCAATAAGTTTGCTTACTTTGCTATTGTTACTTTAGGAGATCAGTCTACTTATGTGAAGTTGGATGACGGTTATTCGTTATCGGTAAGTAATTTTGATGTTGCAGGTGAAACTTTGCAAAAAGGCTTAAAAGGTTTTATTTACGGCGAGCGCGGTGTTTGGCGTCCGGGAGATAACGTGTATTTGTCCTTTATCTTAAACGATGCGTCGAATAAACTTCCAAAATCACACCCGATTAAATTTAGATTAAACGATCCGAATGGTAAAACAACTTATCAGACGATTCAGAAAACAAACGACCTGAATCATTACAGTTTTATCGTTCCAACAAGTGCCGACGCGCCAACAGGAAATTGGGAAGCAATGATAAGTGTGGGAGGGGCCAAGTTTTACAAAAGCATTAAAATCGAAACGATTAAACCAAATCGTTTAAAAATCAAAAATAATTTCTCCAGAAAAACACTATCATCCTCTTATCCAAATACCAGTACACTTGAAGTGACCTGGCTTCATGGTGCCATTGCAAAAAATCTGAATGTAGAAATGCAGGCAAAATTTTCGCAGCAGACCACCACATTTAAAGGATATGAGAAGTTTAATTTTGACGATTTGGTGCGTCAGTTTAGTTCAGAAGAAATTAATGTTTTCTCCGGAAAATTAAATGAGAATGGAAAAGCATCAGTCGATATCCACCCAAAACTACAAGGGCAGGCTCCCGGTATGTTGCGTGCCGCCTTCATTACAAAAGTATATGAAGAAGGAGGTGATTTTAGTACTGATGTTATTTCGACGACTTATTCACCCTACAAAACTTATGTTGGGATAAAAGCACCGGAACCTAATAAATATGGAATGCTGGAAACCAGAACGAACAACCGTTTTGATATTGTTACGGTGGATGAAAATGGAAGACCAAAATCAGTGAGAAATCTCGAGGTAAAAGTGTATAAAGTAGATTGGCGCTGGTGGTGGGACGCTTCCAGTGATAATCTTTCAAATTACAACTCATCGGATGCGACCACTTCTTATAAATCTTTTGTGATCAATACAGATTCCAGCGGAAAAGGAAGTATTCAGTTTTCTTTAACCGATGAAGAATGGGGGCGCTATTTGATACGTGTTGCCGATCACACAGACGGACACGCCACTGCTTTAACCGTAAATATTGACTGGCCAATCTGGTCCGGAAAAACCCGCAACAGAGATGCCTCTACAGCTAATATGCTGGTATTCTCTACCGATAAGAAAAATTATGCTGTAGGCGAAAAAGCACAGATATCTTTTCCTTCCAGTGAAGGAGGCCGCGCTTTGATTTCGATCGAAAACGGTTCAAAAGTGGTGCAGACCATCTGGGCCAAAACAAAACAGGGAGAAACTAAAGTCGAAATTCCGATTACGGCAGCCATGGCACCAAACGTGTATTTTAACATCACACTCTTGCAGCCGCACGCTTCAACTAAAAACGATTCACCTATTCGTATGTACGGAATCGTTCCGATAGAAGTGGTGGATAAAAACACCATTCTGGCACCGACCCTCTCCATGCCGGATGTTTTAAAACCGGAGCAGACTTTTACCGTAAAAGTGGGAGAGAAAACCGGAAAAGAAATGACATACACCATTGCCGTTGTAGATGAAGGACTTTTAGACTTAACTCGTTTTAAAACACCAAATGCCTGGGACAGTTTTTATGTTCGTGAAGCCTTAGGAGTTAAAACCTGGGATATTTATGACGATGTGATCGGAGCATACGGAGGAAAAATAAATCAAATTTTCAGTATTGGTGGGGATCAGGATTTAGGTGGCGGTAAAGCCAAAAAAGCCAACCGATTTAAACCAGTAGTGTTGTACTACGGACCATTCAAATTAGAAAAAGGTCAAACGAAAGCACATCAGCTGAAACTGCCTAAATACATAGGTTCGGTTCGTACCATGGTCGTTGCTGGTGATGCCAATACAAGTGCCTACGGAAGTGTCGAAAAAGCAACTCCGGTTAAAAGCCCGTTGATGGTATTGGCTTCATTGCCTCGAAAAATATCGCCTTCAGAAAAAGTAACCATTCCGGTAACCGTTTTTGCGACGGAAAAGAATATTAAGAAGGTAACGATTCAGCTTAGAACAAGCGGCGGATTAAAAGTAATGGGAAGTGCTGCTCAAAGTCTGAGTTTTGCCCAACCTGACGAAAAAATGGCCTACTTCAATCTGGTAGTAGGTTCTGCTACCGGAATTGGAAAAGTGCAGGTAATTGCGACATCAGGAAAAGAGAAATCAGTATATGATGTAGAGATCGATATGACCAATCCTAATCCGGTTACAAATACGTATACGGATGTTGTTTTACCTCCAAACAGCAGCAAAACCATTACCTGGAAGACCTTTGGAGTTTCAGGAAGCAATAAAGCCAGACTGGAAGTTTCCTCAATGCCAACCATCAATCTTAATGGAAGACTGCAATACCTCATTCAGTATCCGCATGGCTGCGTAGAGCAAACCACTTCGTCTGTTTTTCCACAGTTGTTTTTAAGCGATATTGTTGATTTGGACAACACCCGAAAAGGAATCATTCAAAAGAATATAACGGCCGGAATTAGCAAGTTAGGAAGTTTTCAATTGCCGTCAGGTGGCTTAACTTATTGGCAGGGAAGTACCACTGCCGATGATTGGGGGTCTTCTTATGCCGGACATTTTCTGATTGAAGCAGAGAAAAAAGGATACGTTTTACCGATTAATTTTAAATCAAAATGGATTTCTTATCAGCAAAGAGAAGCCAAACAATGGCGTTTTGAGCCTAAGTACGGTAATGATCTTGCTCAGGCTTACCGATTGTATACGCTGGCGCTGGCAGGCAATGCTGATTTGTCTTCGATGAACAGATTGCGCGAAACAAAAGGCATTTCAAACGAAAGTAGGCTTCGTCTGGCTGCTGCCTATGTTTTGGCCGGACAAAAATCGGCAGGGCAAAATTTATTATTACGCACCAGTATTGACAGCGAGTCCAGCGAGTACAATTATTACTATTATGGATCAAGCGAGAGAAACAGAGCGATGGCTTTAGAAACGATGCTGCTTTTAGGGCAAAAACAAAAAGCATTCACTATGGCTTCTAAACTGGCTAAAGAAATGTCGACCAACCAATGGATGAGTACGCAAACAACTGCTTATTGTCTGTATGCCATGTCTAAATTTGCTGTTGGCAACGGACCTAAAGGAATTAATCTTCAATTCAGCAAAAATGGAAAAGGCGAAACCATAAATACACAAAAAACAATTGCCGACAGAAGTTTAACAGTTCAGACAGGTGCCAATAGTGTTGTCCTGAAGAATCTTAAAAACAACACGGTTTACGTTAGAGTTTTAAATACCGGAATATTACCAATCGGACAGGAAAATGCGATTCAGAGTGATGTATCTGCGAATATTGTTTTCAAAAACAGAAAAGGAAGTGTTATTAATGTTTCGAAAATCAGTCAGGGAACTGAATTTGTTGCAGAAGTTACAGTTAGAAACCAAAGAAATGAAAGCGTTCAGAATGTGGCACTGTCACAAATCTTGCCTTCAGGATTTGAAATCGTTAATACCCGTTTCACAGACTACGGTGACGCGACCAATAATATTGCAGATTATATTGATATTCGCGACGACAGAACCAACTTCTATTTTGGAATGAAATCCAGAGAGACCAAAGTATTCCGAATTCTGTTAAATGCATCCTATTTAGGAAATTATTATTTACCGGGATTGCAGTGCGAAGCGATGTACGACAACACCTTCCTGGCCCGAACAAAAGGATTCTGGGTTGAGGTTGTGAAATAAAATGGTAAATCACAGATTTTTTTGCCATGACTCAAGCGATAGCAAACAGGTGAAGTAATTCAGGGATTTAAATTAGTTTGATTCGTGAATTTGTGGCTAAAAAAATAAAGTTTCTCGCAGATTTTGCAGATCAGGCAGATAGAGTAAAATCTGCTAAATCTGTGGAATCTGCGAGCAAAAAAACTTTGCGGACTTAGCGAATAACTTAGCGCCTTTGCGGTTAAATAATTACAAGATTGAAAAATAAATTGAAAGCGTTTCTTCAACGCATTATAAACTGGATCAAAAAGAACAAAATAAAATCAGCAATTGCATTTGTGCTTTTGCTGATTTATTATTTCTCCATTCCCCGAACATTGTTTAAAGAGCCGTACTCAACGGTTATCGAAAGTAAAGAAGGAGAACTGCTGGGAGCTAAAATTGCTCCTGATGGGCAATGGCGTTTTCCGGCACAGGATAGTGTACCGGATAAATTCAAAAAATGTATTGTTTATTTTGAAGACGAGTATTTCTATAAACACCCCGGTTTTAATCCGGTTGCGATGGTAAATGCCATCAAACAAAACCAAAAAGCAGGAAAAGTAGTTCGCGGAGGAAGCACACTGACGCAACAAGTCATCCGATTGTCCCGAAAAGGAAAAGGAAGAACCTATTTTGAAAAATTGATTGAAATGATTCTCGCCACGCGATTGGAGTTAGGCTATTCTAAAGATGAAATTCTCGAGTTGTATGCGGCCCATGCTCCGTTTGGAGGCAATGTTGTCGGGCTCGAAATGGCCTCGTGGCGTTATTTTGGCGTTCAGTCCAATCAATTATCATGGGCAGAGAACGCTACTTTGGCAGTTTTACCTAATGCACCGAGTCTAATCTATCCGGGAAAAAATCAGATCAAATTATTGAACAAGCGAAACCGACTTCTTCTTAAACTGCATAAAGAAGGCGTAATCGATCAGCAAACGTATGAACTTGCTATTGAAGAACCTTTGCCTCAAAAACCGTATGATTTGCCTCAGATAGCGCCTCATTTATTGCAAAGAGCCGCTAAAGATCAGGAAGGAACAAGGGTAAAGACTACGATTGATTATGCGCTGCAAAACAGAGTCAATCAAATTGCAAGATATTATTACAATCAATACAAACAGAATGAAGTATACAATCTGGCGATTTTGGTCATTGATGTTTCCAATCGAAATGTAATCAGTTACGTAGGGAATGCTCCAACCGATAAAGACCATCAAAAAGATGTTGATATTATTGACGCACCCAGAAGTACAGGGAGTATCTTGAAACCTCTTTTATATGCCGGAATGCTGGACGATGGTGAATTATTGCCGAATACTTTAGTTGCCGATATTCCAACGCAGATTGCCGGGTATACTCCGCAAAATTTCAATCTGACCTTTGACGGAGCAGTGCCGGCACATCGGGCTTTGTCGCGCTCTCTCAATATCCCGTCGGTTTTGATGCTGCAGGAGTTTGGCGTGAATAAATTTTATGAGGAATTGCAGAAATTTAAATTGAAGGATATCAATAAAACACCCGATCATTATGGATTATCCCTTATTTTAGGAGGAGCCGAAAGCAATTTGTGGGATCTATGCCGAACGTATGCAAATTTGTCTTCTACACTAAATTATTATGTTAAGAATCAGGCTCAATACCGAACGAATGAATTTACGGAATTAAATTATAAGAGCAATTTTGAGCCCGATTTTGGCTCCGAAAGTGATCAGAAGAATATCTTGGGTGCCGGATCAATTTGGGCGGCTTACAACGCCATGGAAGAGGTCAACAGGCCGGAAGGAGATGAAGCCTGGAAGTTTTACGACAGCTCGCTTAAAATTGCCTGGAAAACCGGAACCAGTTTTGGTAATCGCGATGCCTGGGCAATTGGTACAAATTCAAGATATGTGGTGGGAATCTGGGTTGGGAATGCAACAGGTGAGGGGAGGCCTACTTTAACAGGAGTTACAAGTGCCGCACCGATTTTATTTGATGTTTTTAATTTACTGCCAAGACAAAGATGGTTTCAAACGCCTTATAAAGATTTAGCAGAAGTTGAGGTTTGTCGTTTAAGCGGTTATTTGGCCAAAGACGGCTGTCCGAAAATAAAGCAATGGGTTCCCAAAAAAGGGAAGTCGACCAGCGTTTGTCCGTATCACAAAACGGTTCATCTCGATATAACCGGACAATTTCAGGTAAACAGCAGTTGTGAGAGTATTGATAATATGGTGACAAAAAACTGGTTTGTTCTGCCTCCGGTTATGGCATGGTATTACAAAAGCCAGCATATTGAGTACTCGCCTTTGCCTCCGTTTAAAGAAGGCTGTCAGGGTACACAAACCACAACAATGGATTTTATTTATCCCAAAACCAATGGTAAAATTTATTTAACCAAAGATTTTAATAGCAAAGTTCAGCCCGTGATTTTAAAAGTAGCCTATTCCGAAAGAGAAAAAGAGCTTTTTTGGTACGTGGATGACGTTTATAAAGCCACCACAAAAACTTTTCACGAATTGCCGGTTACGCCTACTTCAGGAACGCATTATATCACAGTAGTAGATGCTTCTGGCAATGAAATCAGACGAAAAATTGAAATTGTGAGGGAGTAAAAGGAAGGGCAAAGTTTAAATTCTAAAAACCAATTAGAGATCAGGATGTTTTCTGCCTGTCTGAGAGGGATAGAAGTTTTTCCTGGTGTATCTTTGACTTTGCGCAGACGGACATTTGATTTTTTTGAAAAATGGGATTAAACTAATAAATTGCTTTTTATTAGTTTGACAGAGCTTTTGCTGATATCTAAGGAAGATGCTATTTTTTCGAACAGACTCAAGGATTGACTTACTTCTTCAAAAATTTGATTCGCATTTTTAACACCAAAATGTCTCGCTAATTCATGTAGTTGCTTTAGTCCGGGGTTTTTGCTTTCTCCGGCTACAGTTGTACTATGAAGCCCGTATGAGGAATTAGAAAAAGTCAGGTCATAAGCAGGTGAAAATTTCCAATCTCCATTTTTATTCATCAGAAAAGAGAAATTTTTGCTATGATCGTCTCTGTTATGTGCCAAAACATTAAAAGTAGCCAATCGTAATACTTTGGCATAGGCATTAAAGTCTTTTTCTAATATAAATGCACAATCCATTAAATGTCCGTAATCTAAAGTGCTCATTCTGTAGTTGTCATGTAATAATCCTGACACAGAGTGAAGGTGGATTTTTTCATTCTTTATTCTGTCAAAACGCTTACAGCCAAAAAAATAATTGCCTTTTTTACTTTTGAATAAGCGAAATTCGTTGACTTCAATTCCTGCATTTTGCGCCATTTTATTGTAAGCGTATTCAATTAATGCGATGTCTGGCAAATCATTAGAAGAAGGGAATTTAATGATCCAATGTTCGAAATCATCCGGTAAATCAGATTTTCCATAAAATAGTTGTTCTGTTTTGGAATTAAAGCCTACTAAGATTTTGGGTCTTGCTCCACCGGATGAGCCTCCAAGTTGAAACAGTTCTTCTATTATTTCTTCAGAAGTTCCGTTTAGAATAGTTGTTATTTCATCTGAAATATGATCTAAATCAATGTTACTTGAAAGGCTGTTTGTGTTTTCATGTTCTGGCTCATATGAAATGGCTCCAATGCTATTATTATCAATAAAAGTTAATCGGTCTAATGCTGTTATACTATTTAAGCTGATTCCTTCAGAGAGTAATTTTCTGTCAAGCAGTAATTTCCCCCATCCATCAGGAATAGAATCAGAGAAAACACCAAAAAGTCCGTCAAAATGAAGTTCGTTCGGAGTGAGGATTTCTCTGGATAATTTCATTTTAAAGGGTGAAATTTCTAAGCCGCCTTCTATAAAATCGGGATGGTATTTGAAATAGATTTTGTTTTTATTTTGCACTAAATCACCTATTTCTGTCTTATGGCTTCCAAGATTTAAAAAGGTTTTTACTTTTGAAGTATTTTGCATAATTAAGGTTTAAATAATTTTTCAATTTCTTTTAAATTGGTGTCAATTTTAAATATAGAATTGAAATCCTCTAATCGATCAAAGAGGTGGGCGAGTTTTAATAGAGATTCTAGTGAGATTTGCCCAGTTTGCTCAAAACGCTTGATACTTCCCAGGGAAACGCCAGATTTATTGGCTAATTCAGATTGTGCTATTTTTTTGCTTTTTCTGAACTTTCTGAATTGCTCGGCTAATTCACTTTGAACCTGACTAGGTGTTTTGTTGATGGAGTAGTTTTTCATTTTGGCTAAAATATTAGCTAAATATACAAAATTTATACTATATTGGATAATATATTATCTATTGTTTTTTAGGGATCTATTTAGGATGTTATACTTGTTTAATAAGGTTTACAGTTTAGGTTCGCGAAAAAGCATAAAAAAACCGTCTCGTTAAAAAAACGAGACGGTTTTGTTTTTATTCTGAAATAACATTTCCTTTTTTATCATAGAAATGGTATTCTAAGTACGTGTAAGCGTCACGAGGTATGATTTTCACCCATTTCTTATGTTCAAAAAACCATTTTGAACGTAATGATGGAAAACCTTTACTGAGGTATGCAGCCACAAACGGATGTACGTTAAGCACAACACTTTTGTGGGTTTTTAGAATTCTATCTAAATCAGATGAGATTTTATCAATGATTAAAATTGGCGCTTCAATTTCGCCATGTTCATTGTTCGGATCTTCTTCTCTGGTTTTAATATTAACTTCTGGTCTTACGCGTTGTCTGGTAATTTGAACTAAACCAAATTTACTAGGCGGTAAGATTTTATGCTTTGCTTTATCGTCGCTCATTTCTTCTCGCAAGAAGTCGAACAAAACCTTCCTGTTTTCTGGATTAGACATATCGATAAAATCAACTACGATTATTCCGCCCATATCACGCAAACGAAGTTGTCTGGCAATTTCGGCGGCGGCAATCATATTCACTTCCATAGCAGTGTCTTCCTGGTTGGTTGCTTTAT
The DNA here is from genome assembly GCF_020905335.1 of Flavobacterium lipolyticum. NCBI lineage: Bacteria > Pseudomonadati > Bacteroidota > Flavobacteriia > Flavobacteriales > Flavobacteriaceae > Flavobacterium > Flavobacterium lipolyticum. The sequence continues at coordinate 2,483,467 of NZ_JAJJMN010000001.1, forward strand.
TCGAACGATTTCCGCTATTTACGTCTATAACGTGAAGAGCTTCAGTATGTTCGATAATAAGATAAGCACCTTTACTCATGGAGACGGTTCTTCCAAAAGAAGTTTTGATTTGTCTCTCTATATTGTATTTCTCAAAAATTGGAGTGTCATTTGATTGATAAAACTTAACAATCGATTGTTTTGAAGGTGCAATTTCTTGCAGATATTCCTTCGTTTGATGGTACAACTCTTCATCATCTATTTGAATACCACTAAAGGTATCGTTGAAAACGTCTCTTAATATGGAAGAAGCTCTGTTGAGTTCTCCTAATACTTTTGAGGGATGATGAGCAGTTGGTAATTTTTTACACATTGCAGTCCATCTGCCAAGCAGGTTCTGCAAATCTTTTTCTAATTCGGCTACGTTTTTGCCTTCGGCTACTGTGCGAACAATAACACCAAATCCTTTAGGTTTGATCGATAGAACAAGTTTTTTTAGACGATCCTTTTCTTTTTTGTCTTCTATTTTTTGAGAAATAGAAACACGGTCAGAAAACGGAACGAGAACAATAAATCTTCCTGCCAGTGAAAGCTCAGCGCTTATCCTTGGCCCTTTGGTCGAGATAGGTTCTTTTACAACTTGAACTAAAACAGATTGATTGGCACTTAAAATATCAGTAATGATGCCATCTTTGTCAATCTCTTTTTCAAACTGAAAGGTTTTTAGGGAGAAATCTTTTATTTTACCTGCGCTTACAAGTTTTATGAATTTCAGTTGAGAAGCTAAGTTTGGACCTAAGTCGTGATAATGTAAAAAAGCGTCTTTTTCGAAGCCTACATTTACAAAAGCAGCATTAAGTCCGGCAACTGGTTTTCGGATTTTAGCAATAAAAATATCACCAACCTGAAAGTTGCTTTTCTCTTCTTCTTTGTGTAATTCAATTAGTTTTCCATCTTTTAATAAGGCAAAATCTACGGCTTCAGAACTAGATCTAATGATTAATTCTTTATTCACACTGTAAATTTTTATCCGAACTTTCTAGCAATAGGCAGTAGGCAGTAGGCAATAGGCAAAATAAATTTGCTTAAAGCTTAAAGCTTATAGCTTAAGGCCTAATTGTAAGGATGGATTAAACAATATTTTTAACAGGTATTGAACCCGGGGGAATTTTTGTAAGCAGTTAGCAGTAGCAGTTAACAGTTTTAGGCTGCAAACTGTGACTGTTTACTGAGACTCAATTCCAATTTCAATGAACGTTTAAAAAGAAAAAAGTAGTTTAAAACTACTTTTTCTTCTTGTGACGGTTAGCTCTCGCTCTTTTTTTACGTTTGTGAGTAGCTACCTTATGTCTCTTTCTTTTTTTACCACTTGGCATATCGTGTCGATTTTATAATTAATTAATAGTATTACTTTGCTTCGTTATTTGTTTTTACTCCTTCTACAAAAACTTTTGCAGGTTTAAACGCAGGAATATTGTGTGCTGGAATTTTGATAGTAGTGTTTTTAGAAATGTTTCTACCAGTTTTTTCAGCTCTTGTTTTTACAATAAAACTTCCAAAACCTCTTAGGTAAACATTGTCTCCAGTTTCTAGTGAAGTTTTAACTTCTTCCATAAAAGTTTCAACTGTTGCTTGAACATCTCCTTTTTCAAGACCTAGTTTCTCCGAAATTTTCGCTACGATATCTGCTTTCGTCATTTTCTTTCCTATTTTATTTTATAAATGGTGTACTATTTTTTTGAGTTTGCAAATATAAGAATTAAAAAAATAATTAATCAAGCTAAATCGTTAAATTTTAATTACATAAACATTTACTTTTGTATTCTAAGTATTTTGCAATGAATTTTTCTAACGTGTTGATAAAATGGTATTTACAAAACAAACGTGATTTGCCATGGCGTAAAACGACCAATCCATACCATATTTGGCTCTCAGAAATTATGTTGCAACAGACTCGAGTTGCGCAAGGAACACCCTATTTTTTTGCTTTTACGAAGGAATTTCCTACCGTATATGATTTAGCAAATGCTTCAGAAGAGCAGGTTTTGAAACTTTGGCAGGGATTAGGGTATTATTCCCGTGCCCGAAATTTGCATAAAACGGCTCAATATGTCGCCAATGAGCTCAACGGTGTTTTTCCTCCTAGCTATAAAGAACTTTTAAAATTAAAAGGTGTTGGAGAATACACGGCTGCAGCAATTGCCTCCTTTTCTTATAATGAGACTGTTCCTGTAGTGGATGGAAATGTATTCAGAGTGCTTTCTCGTTATTTTGATATTGAATCTGATATCGCTTCGCCTGCAACGAAAAAAGAGTTTACCGAACTGGCTTATGAATTAATGCCAAAGGATAACCCTGCTATTTTTAATCAGGCGATAATGGAGTTCGGAGCTTTACAATGCGTGCCTAAAAGTCCTGATTGTACGGTTTGTGACTTTAATGATAGCTGTGCAGCATTACAAAAGAAAAAGGTAGCCGTTTTGCCTGTTAAATCTAAGAAAGTAAAAGTAACCAATCGTTTCTTTAATTATCTCATTGTAGAAGATGCTTTAGGAAATACTATACTTCAAAAAAGAACGGCAAAAGGAATCTGGCACAATCTGTATGAGTTTCCGCTTTGGGAAACGGATAAAATCGTAGACTTTGATGTAGTTTCGAAAGCAGTTACAGACACTGTTTTTTCGTCGTATACAATTATAGGTATAGAAGATTATGCCGAAAGTACTGTTATTCATAAACTTTCGCACCAACATCTGCACATACAGTTCTGGAGGGTTAGAATTGAGGGTTTAATAGAAAATGGCTTGAAAGCTAGTGAGTTAAATGTTTTTCCTTTTCCAATTGTGATTCACAATTTTCTGGAAAAGCAGGAAATAATTTGCTAAAAAAATGTATCTTTGGGATAAATACCACTAAAAAACTATGAACGGAACATTAAATAAAGTGATGTTAATCGGCCATTTAGGCGATGATGTAAAAATGCATTATTTTGAGGGAGGAAACTGCATCGGACGTTTTCAATTGGCTACAAACGAAGTGTATATCAATAAAACGACCAATGAAAAAATAACTTCAACCGAATGGCACAATTTAGTTGTACGTAATAAAGCGGCCGAAATTTGCGAGAAATATTTGTCGAAAGGAGACAAGATATTTATTGAAGGACGTATAAAATCACGTCAATGGCAAGCTGAAGACGGTACTACAAAATATACCACAGAAATTCAGGTGACTGAGTTTACTTTCTTGAATACCAAAAAAGAAACCGGAAATCATAAGCCTAACCAGGACAGTGAGTCACCAAAAAACACTAACTTTGACGCAGCAAATGAAGGCTTACCTATAAATGATCTGCCTTTTTGAATGTATAACTAATTCTTTTTAATTTGGACCCGGAGCCCAGTTTGTTTCTTAATACGACAGTAGACATCAATTTGATAATTGGCTTTGTCGGAATATTTATTTTGCTGTTTTTATCAGCGATAGTTTCAGGTGCCGAAGTGGCACTTTTCTCTTTGTCTCAAAAAGATATCGACGACACCTTGCAGGAGAATCATTCAAAAGGAAAAATTATTTCCGACCTTTTGGACAGGCCTAAGAAACTTCTCGCGACCTTATTAGTGGCTAATAATCTTTTTAATATCGCAACCGTTATTCTGTTTTCCTTTACAGGCCGGAATATTTTTGGAAACATAGAGTCGCCGGCCCTTAAGTTTATTCTTGAGATTGTTCTGGTTACTTCGCTAATCTTGTTGTTCGGGGAAGTACTTCCTAAAGTTTATGCCAGCCGTAACAATGTAAAATTTGCAAAACGAACTGCCTATCCATTGGCTGTATTAGATAAATTACTCACGCCAATCAGTTTGCCGATGCGAAGTGTTACGCTATATTTGCATCATAAATTGGGGAAACAGAAGAATAATTTCTCTGTAAATCAACTTTCACAAGCCTTAGAATTGACAGATTCACAAGGTACGTCAACAGAAGAGCAAAAAATACTGGAAGGGATCGTATCTTTTGGTAATACTGATACAAAGCAGGTCATGAGCCCAAGAATTGATATTTTTGCTTTAGAAATGTCAGAACCTTTTTCCGGGATTTGTCCTAAAATAATAGAAAAAGGCTTTTCGAGAATTCCGGTATATCGCGACAATATAGACCAGATAGAAGGCGTTTTGTTTGTCAAGGATTTGTTGCCGCATATTGATAAGGAAGAATTTGACTGGACCTCTTTAATCAGAAAAGCATTTTTTGTTCCGGAGAACAAGAAGCTGGATAATTTATTGAAGGATTTTCAGAGCCTTAAAAGCCATTTGGCGATAGTGGTGGATGAATATGGCGGAACGTCAGGATTAGTCTCTCTGGAAGACGTTATTGAGGAGATTGTAGGGGATATTAGTGATGAGTTTGACGACGAGAATCTGAATTTCTCTCAGATAGATGAAAAGAATTTTCTTTTTGAAGGAAAAATTAATCTCAAGGATTTTTACAGAATCGTAGCGGTTAATGAAGAAATCTTTGAATCTCATAAAGGTGAAGCCGAGACATTGGCCGGATTCATTTTAGAGATTTTGGGTAATTTTCCTAAAAAAGATCAGAAAATAGCGTTCGAAAACTGTGTTTTTACTATAGAAACAGTGGATAAGAAACGTGTAAAACAAATAAAAGTAACAATAGATTAAGAATGCTAAAAAAGACCATTTCACTAGCAACAATTTTACTGGCATTGACTGTTTTAAGTTGTAAGGAGGATGTAGTGCCAAAACCTGCCGGTTTCCTTCGTTTGGACTATCCTGAAGCCAAATATGTAGGTTTTGAAAACAATTGCCCTTTTACTTTTGAAATGAATGAAGCGGCCGTAATCAAAGGAGAGAAAAATTGCGGATTTGCGATTACCTATCCAAAGATGAAAGCTACAATTTACCTCACTTATAAGCCGGTACATGGAGATATTGTGAAATTGCTCAAAGATGCTCAGAAGTTAACCTACGAGCATGTTATTAAAGCAGATGATATTTTAGAACAGCCTTATTTAAACCCTCAAAAAAAGGTTTACGGAATGTTTTACCGCGTAGACGGAAATGCCGCTACAAACTCACAATTTTACGTTACAGACAGTACAAAACACTTTATCACAGGATCGGTTTATTTTTATGCGAAGCCTAATTTCGATTCGGTTATGCCGGCTGCGAGTTATATTCGAAATGATATGCAAAGACTAATGGAAACATTAAAGTGGAAATAAACGATAGACTTGATTTTATACTGCCCTCAAAAAGTTAAATACTATTTGGGGGCATTTTATTTGAAAGTCTTTTTGGGTTTGTAAAGGCTGAATTTTGGGTTAGTCTGAAAATCTGTGGACTGAGAAAATTTACGATCAGGTATAAAAATTGCGGATGAAGCGGGCTGAAAGCCCAAAAGAAAAACGAGCATAGTGCAACGCACTATGAACTAAATAAATGGGGAGTATTGCCCTGAAGGGGCAAAAGCAGATTTACACGATATGGCCCCCGAGTTTTATTACTTGCAATTAGGAATCATTTGCTGGTGAAGTCTCCCAATTTTGTACCTGTTCCAATGTTTCACAAAGAAAAATAAAAAAACTATTGCAAAACAAAATATAGTATGATTATCAAGTCGGGAGATTTCGCGCAGTGTTGGGGTGATTCTGTTAGCTAGTGTGAGTTATATTCAAAATGATGTAAGGATTATTAAAAGAAACACAATTCCTCCCAGAAAAATTACCCCTATCATATGATTTCTTTCGCTATTAGCATCTTTTTTATTTTTATTTCCCTTGGGAGACCATATTCCTGAGAAGGTAATAAAATCGTCTTTTTTAAAAAGAATTATTGTATTTAAATAAGTGAATCTTACACAGGCTCCCAAAATTTCAATTAAATATCTTCCTGAAATTATTTCAATTAAATCCATTGTTATTCATTTATTTTCGGTTGTCCTTATAGTCTATTTAATAGACTTATTTCTGCTGGTGCGAGAGTTTTGTTCGTGCATTAATATACGAATGTGATAGGTGAAAAATAAGTAGACTTACAAACACCTCTGAATTTATGAGTCTTCAACAAATATAAATTAAAAGGCAATTTATTTGAAAATCTTTTTAAGTTTTTAAAGACCTAATTTTGGATCAATCCGTAAACCTGTGGACTGAGAAAATTTACGATCAGGTATAAAAATTGCGGATGAAGCGGGCTGAAAGCCCAAAAGAAAAACGAGCATAGTGCAACGCACTATGAACTAAATAAATGGGGAGTATTGCCCTGAAAGGGCAAGAGCAGGCTTACGCGATATTGATTTCAAATTTTATTTTCCACAACTTAGGAAGCAGAAAAAGCTTCATTCATAAATTGTTGAAGTCCTGATTCTTCAAGGATTTCAATCGAGAATTCTCCAAAACGTTTCGGAAGCCAGATGATTCTAACACCACTTGGAGTGTTAAGACTTTCTCGTGACAGCGGATTTCCGTTCTCGTCCTCTGGCTGTACACCTGATTGTACCAATTCGTCAAAAGCAGCTTCGATGTCGGGAGTGGAATAGCAGTGGCGATAAATTGTTCCTTCGCCTTTTGTCTCCAATAAATTCCTTAGATTTCCGGAAAAAGGCTGAACCAGCATAAATCTTTCCTGACCAATTTTTACAACGGCATATACAACGTGTAATTCATCTCTCTCCCAGGTGAATTTTTTTGAGATCTCTGCTCCGAGGATTTTCGCATAATAGTCGCATGCCGATTGCAGGTCGTTAACTAAAATGTCTATGTGGCTAAATTTAAGTTCCATTGTTTTTTAGGGCTGTATTGAAATGATTCATAAAAAAAACAGTAGCAAGCCTGAGTTTACTACTGTTTAAAGATTTATTTTTTGTCAGTCTTTTTAGAACTGAACCATCGTCAAATTACGATTTGATATCTAAAACTTTATACGTTTTGCCGTCTCCGGTTGCCTGAACTGTCTTGGTTAAATTTTCCTGGTTTTGAACTGTTTTGTCAAATACCACAGTTGCTGTTTTTTTCTCAAAATCAACGGTTGCTTTTTCTACACCGTCCAGATTCGATAATTCTTTCTCGATCGTTTTGGCACATCCCATTGCGCAAGTCATTCCTTCGATTTTAAAACTTGAAGTCTGTACATTTTCAGCGGCAATTGCTTTGTGTTCTTTTGGAGCTGATTCTATATTTTTGATGTTAGCCAGGTTTTTATCTTCTTCTTTTTTGCAGCTTACCAGTACTAAACCTGCAATAGCAATCGAAGCTATGATTCTTGTAAATTTCATATTTTTAAGATTTTAATTTGCGAAAAAATGTTCTTTGCAAAATTAGTAAAAAGGAAGAGGTCAATTCGTAAAATTATTACAAATTTGCACTAAAATACGTTTTATGGATGCAAAACAATTAAAGTGGGCCTATTTATTGGTGCTTTCACTAATCTGGGGAAGTTCTTTTATTCTTATCAAAAGAGGTTTGGTTGGACTCACAGCAGTTCAGGTAGGTTCGTTCCGGATTATTTTTGCAGCTTTATTTTTATTGATTGTCGGGTTCAGAAGTTTGAAGAAGATCTCCCGCCGTCAGTGGAAATTTGTCGCCATAACGTCTTTCTTCGGAACTTTTATACCGGCTTTTCTTTTTGCCATTGCCGAAACCGAAGTCGACAGTTCAATTGTAGCCATTATGAACTCGCTTACCCCTCTAAATACATTGATTTTAGGGATACTTATTTTTGGAGTCCAATTTCAAAAAAGACAGGTTTTAGGCGTTTTTATTGGTTTGGTGGGGTGTTTATTGTTGGTTTTAAGCGGAGCGTCTTCGCATCCGGGACAAAATTATTATTATGTGATTCTGGTGGTTATCGCAACGCTTAGTTATGCCATAAATGTCAATCTGATTAAAAAATACTTATCCGATTTAAATTCGCTCAGCATCACAACCGGAAATTTTGCGGTATTGCTTATTCCGGCTTTGCTTATTCTGAGTACGACCGATTTTCCGCAAAGAATAAGCCTTGAAGTTACACAGCATTCTATTTGGTTTGTCATGATTTTAGGGGTTCTTGGAACCGGAATCGCGAATGTTTTGTTTTTTAAATTAATCCAAATTTCATCGCCTGTATTTGCAACTTCGGTAACGTATTTAATTCCGATTGTGGCATTTTTCTGGGGGCTTTTGGATAACGAAATGCTTACGCCAATTCAGTTTTTTGGTGCTTTTATAATTTTGATTGGAGTATATTTATCGGCTAAAAAGTAACTTTGGCTGTGAAATGTTGTTTGTAAAAGGTTAGATGTTATTTGATTTTGTGCGAATGTTGCCCTGAGCGAAGTCGAAGGGTGCCAATTGGGACGGGGCTTCGACTTCGCTCAGCCTGACATTGATTTATCGCAAAGTTGTCATTTCGGCGAAGGAGGCTCGAGCGATAGCGAATAGGCGAAGCAAATCACACTCGTAATTCGACAAAGATTGACGACAATTGGGATGGGGGCTTCGACTTCGCTCAGCCTGACATTGATTTATCGTGAAGTTGTCATTTCGACCGAAGGGAGAAATCACACTCGTAATTCGACAAAGATTGACGATAATTGGGATGGGATTCTGGTGTGATTTGCTTCGCCTATTCGCTATCGCTCGAGCCTCGTTCGTCGAAATGACATGCGATGTTTTGTGTTTAATTTTGACTGAAAAATCTTACTCATTTAAAATTTTTAGGTATCTTTATGGTCCTAACTGTTCTAATTATGATTTACGAAAAAAACTTTGCCCGTGCAATATGGTGGCGATATTGGAAACAATCGCAACGCTTTGAACAGCGTAGGACACCTAAAGTGTGCGGGCTTCCTAATTTCCTAACTGTTCTAAATTATGAGTACAAACACCCTTTCGAAAGAAACAGAATTGAAGTTGATTGATTTCTTCAACAAATCGGTAGATCCTGAATTTATGGCAAAGACCATTCGAAAAGTAAATTATCTGCTTGCTTTAAGTATGATGAGAGAATGTGAAACATTTGAGACAGACAAAACAAGCCTTGAAAACGGCTTCTACTGGCTGAATGAATTAGCAGAAATTTTAAGTCCTTATTTAGAGGTTGAATGATTAAAATAAGAAAGGCTGTCGTAATTGACAGCCTTCTTTTTGTTTTGTTTTGTTTTGTTTTGTCGCCCTGAGCGGAGTCGAAGGAAGCGGAGTCGAAGGGCGTACCAATTGGAACGGGGGCGCTTCGACTTCGCTCAGCCGGACAAAGCTTTGATTTCGTTTGGTCTGACAAAGCTTTATTTTGACTCAGTTTGATATAGCTTCGACTTCGCTCAGCCGGACAAAGCTTTGATTTCGTTTGGTCTGACAAAACTTCGACTTCGCTCAGCCGGACAAAGCTTCGACTTCGCTCTGTTTGGCAAAAAAAGAAAAGGCTTAGTCAAAGTTTTAAACTCTGACTAAGCCTCAAAAAAATCTTAGCGCCTCAGCACCTTAGTATCTTAGCATCTCAGTATCTTACAAGAAATCTGCCTCAGAAACTCCTTCGTTGATTTTGATATCAGACATTTTGATGTCTAACTCAAAACCTACGTTCTGAACGATATTGAAAGGAATTTTAACTCCTTTTACATCTTTATAATCGTTGAAGTTGGTAATTTGCGTTGCTGATTTTCCGCCTTGTTCACGAACTTTTGATTCGGCAAGTTTCAATCCTGATGCAACGTCATAGAAATAAGTTGTTTTACCGTCTTTGATTGCGTAGGCATCTTTACCATTTATTGGTTCGATACTTTCTACTTTTAAGTCGGCTCTTTTTACAAGTTGAAGTTCTTCAAACGGAGCAGCGCTGGCTTTCATTTCGGCAAGATCATTTCCTTCAAGGTTTTTACGTTGTCCTTGTTGCTCGATATAAGCGCCTTTATCATTTACAACCTGTTTCATTAAATTCATTGGTCCCATCGCAAGAGATACCATCATTTTTCCTTTTGAATCTAACTTAGAAGTAAAAGTCAAAGGAGAGGGAGCTTGAGGAATAGTGGTAGATCCTGTCATCGAAAGTGTTTTTACAGTAGCAACTACTTTTTCTCCGCCAATTGCTTTAAGGTAGTTTTCGAAAACAGTTTTGGCAGTAATTCCGGCTGGAACTTCTTTTTTGGTTACTGGTTTTTCAACAGGATTTCCGTATTTATCGAAATAGAAAATCGGAATTTGAAGTTTCTCTAAACCTGTTAGTACATCAGATCCTTTTCCGGCAATTACGATTCTCATATTGTCCAGCATGAAATATTTGTTGGCAACACGATAAACATCATCGGCAGTAACGCTATTGATGGTTTGAATGTATTTTTCGTAGAAATCGGCAGGAAGTTTTTCTGTTTCAATGTTTAAAGCATATCGTGCAACAGTTTGTGGTTTTTCAACCTGCATTACAAAACGTCCAATATATCCCGCTTTTACATTTTTCAAAATATCTTCAGAAACTTTTTCAGTTCTGATTCTTTTGATTTCTTTTACGAATTCTACCACTGCGCTATCCGTAACCGTGTTTCTAACAGCAGAAGAAGCTTTGAATTTAGTTACATATTTTCCTCCGTCGATACTTGATCTTGCGCCATACGTCCAACCGTGTTTTTCACGTAGATTCATGTTAAGGTAACTGTTGAAATCACCCCCTAAAATTTGATTTGCAATAACAGCAGGGAAGAAATCAGGATCGCTCATTCTCAAATTCACCGTATTCACCAATGAAATTTCAGATTGAACGGCATTTGGAACGTCAACAAAATCAATTTGAAGTTTAGCAGCATTTTCAGGAGCCGGATAGGTGTTTTTTGGCGTAGCCTGTTTTTTCCATCCGCTAAAAAGTTTTTCTACAGCAGCTTTCGTTTCTTTAAATTTAACATCACCGATGATTACCAAATAAGCATTTTCAGGAACAAAATAGGTCGCATAATTAGACTGAACATCAGCAAGAGTCACATTTTTTACTGTTGCTTCTGAAAGATATTCTCCCGATGGATGGTTTTTTCCAAACGCTAAAACGTCAACAACTCTGCTGGCAATTGCCGGAACACTTTTTTCGTCGGCTTTAAGTCCTTCGATTAATTTTGCTTTTTCTTTATCAAATTCTGATTGCGTGAAGTTTGGCTGTAAAGCTCCTTCAGCTAAAAGCTCCAGAACGCGTCCTGAATATTTGGAAAGTGAACTTCCGGAAGCTCCTGATGAAGAAAAATTAATATTTGCTCCGTAAAAGTCGATCTCTTCGTTAAAAGCTTCTTTTGTTGTTTTTTTAGTTCCGTTACCAATTAAGGCGCTTGTTAATTCGTCGACCCCTTTTTTGTTTCCTTCTGCAAAAGGAGCGTTATCAAGGGTTAGAGTAAAGCTTACTCTTGGTAATTTATGATTTTCAACCACCAAAACTTTCATCCCGTTCGCCAAAACAAAAGTTTGTGGCTTTTTGATGTTGACTACAGGAGAATTGCCTGGTTTTGGTTGTGGACGGTCTTGTGCTTGCATAATTCCAGTTAGGAATAAAAGGATTAAAAATGTATGTATTTTTTTCATGATTCGATGACTTAGTTTTGAGCTTTAGTTGAAGGGATATAGTCTAAAATTAAACGCTGGTTAGGGTTTAGGTATTTTTTTGCTACTTCTCTGATCTCTTCTCTGGTGATAGAGTGATAAAGGTCGATCTCGGTATTTATCAAATTAACATCTCCGTAAAGCAGATAGAAAGAAGCCAGATTTTCTGCGATTCCTTCTACTGTTGAATTGGCATTCACAAAATTATTATCGAATTTGTTTTGTAATTTTTGATAATCTTTTTCAGAAATTAAGTCCGTTTGAATTTTTACAATTTCTTCGTCCATTTCTTTTAAGATGTCGGCTGTTGTGTTAGGAGCCATTGGTAAGCCATATAAAATGTACATTCCGTAATCTTCCTGACTAAATCCTACTGCTCCAATCTGAAGCGCCATTTTCTTGTCGTCTACAATTTTTTTGTACAGTTTAGAGCTTTTTCCGTCACTTAAGTAAGAAGAAATCAAATCCAGAACTCTCGCATCTCTGGTTTTCATCGATGGTGTTCTGTACGAAGCAACTACCATTGGAATCTGAATGTTCGGATCTTCGTAAGTGGCTTTTATGGTCTGATTGATTGGCTCTTCTACGTAAGTTTGTTTTTTTAATTCTTCTCCTTTTGGAATTGGAGCAAAATATTTCTGAATCCATTCTTTTGTTTTGGCTTTGTCAAAATCACCTGCCACCACTAAAACAGCATTGTTTGGGGTGTAGAATTTTTTATTGAATGCCTGAAATTCTTCAAGAGTTGCGGCATCCAGATCTTTCATGGAACCAATAGTGGTCCAGCGGTACGGATGTTTTTTGAACATATTTTCTTTTACAACCGGCAAGATGTTTCCATAAGGCTGATTGTCATAACGCAGTCTTTTTTCTTCCTTAACCACTTCGTTTTGAGTGTCAACTCCAATTTTATTGATAATCGGATGCATTAATCTTTCCGATTCCATCCATAAGCCAAGTTCTAGGTTGTTCGAAGGTAAAACTTCGTAGTAATAGGTTCTGTCGTCAGTAGTGTTGGCGTTGTTTACACCTCCATTAGCAGTAACAATCTTCATCCATTCGCCGCGTTTGATGTTTTTAGTTCCTTCAAATAATAAATGTTCAAAGAAATGTGCAAAACCCGTTCGGTCCGGACGTTCGTCTTTTGATCCTACATGGTACATAACCGAGGTAATCACAACCGGAGCAGAAGGATCATTGTGTAAAATGACGTGCATACCGTTGTCTAAATTGTATTCTTCAAAAGCTACCTTTTGAGCATGAGCCACTCCGCCGAGCATTAGTGCCGCACTTAACATAATGATTGAATTTTTCATAAAGATTAATAAATTTATATTTACCTAATAAATAGGTAGTCAAGAGTTGATTATCGTTACATCAAAAATAGGTTTTTTTAATTAGCATTTAGGAAAACAGGGATGAAATGATTGAATTTTAACAGTATTTTACTTCTAAATAGCTTTTTTGGAGTGCAGAAACGCCTTGAAAAACAGACATAAAGCAGAAATAAATATTTTTAGAATAAGGGATTGCACAGTAAATTATTAGTTGTATATTTGCAACCTTAAAAATCAATAAATCAATTTGGTATGTATGCAATCGTAGAGATAGCAGGGCAACAATTTAAAGTAAGCAAAGACTTAAAGGTTTATGTTCACCGTTTGGCTAACGAAGAAGGTTCAAAAGTTTCTTTTGACAAAGTTCTTTTATTAGACGATAACGGAAATGTAACTTTAGGCGCCCCAGCTATAGAAGGTGCTTCAGTAGAAGCTAAAGTGTTACAACACTTAAAAGGAGACAAAGTTATCGTTTTCAAAAAGAAAAGAAGAAAAGGATACAAAAAGAGAAATGGTCACAGACAATATCTTACTCAAATTGTAATTGAAGGTATTACTGCAGCTGGTGGAACTAAAAAAGCAGCGGCTAAAAAAGCGGTTGTAGCTGAAGAAGTATCTGCTGAAGCAGAAGCTCCAAAAGCAAAAAAAGCAGCTCCAAAAGCAAAAAAAGAAGCTACTAAAGAATAATAACAATATTTAAACTCATACGTCATGGCTCACAAGAAAGGTGTCGGTAGTTCGAAGAATGGTAGAGAATCAGAATCAAAACGTCTAGGCGTTAAGATTTTTGGTGGTCAAGCTGCTATTGCTGGGAACATCATCGTTAGACAAAGAGGTTCAAAACACAATCCAGGTGAAAATGTTTACATCAGTAAAGATCACACACTACACGCAAGAGTAGCAGGAGTTGTTAAGTTCCAAAAGAAAAAAGATAACAAATCTTATGTATCTATCCTTCCATTCGAAGCATAATCATTAGATTACTTATTACAAAACTCGTTCATCTTTGGTGAACGGGTTTTTTGCTTTATATCGAATACTTAATTATTTGTATTTTTGGAAGGATTAATCTATCCAAATTTTGAAAAAAATAGTTTTCCTCCTGTTTCTTTTCTGTACAAGCCTGTTTGCAAAAGAAATTCACTCTCCCGAGCAAGTTGCATCATTGACCGATGCTCAAAAAAAGATTTTATACGAGTTTGCTGTTTTGCAAAAAAGCGGTTCTGATGCTACTGTTTATTGGCAAAAGCACAAAAAACAATTTTCTGGACTAAAGGATACGATAAGAAATCAATTAGCGAACGAAATTTACGCCAACTCTCATATAGTCTATACTCCCGTAAAAAATTCTGCAGTTCAATTATGGATGCAAACACAATCGCTGACCAATTGGATGTTGTATCTCTCGGCATTTTTTGCAATATGTTCGATAATAGGTTTGTTGCGCAATTATTGGAATTCACTGATCGGTATCCTGATCAATCAGTTTGCTCCCTTATTCAGACTTTTATTTTCGGCAATTTTATTAACGTACGAATTTTTGTTAGTAGGGGCTGCTTGCGTTGTTTGGGGGTGTTTTATAGAAGAAATGACATTGCGGACGATAGTAATTCATACAGGTTTGTTTTTGCTATGGAGTCAGTCCACAGCAATTTTTACCCGTAAATATTTGGTCCAGAAATATATTTTTGAAATAAAGAATAATTTCTGGGGAGATGATAAGTGGGAAACTGTAAAAACAATTTGCCTGCCTGCTATTATCGTTACTGTGGCGCTGTTTTATCTCTTGTATAAAGTTCCGGCGGACACGGTGTATAATTATGAAATTGTGATTGCTGTAATGGCGGCTATTTGTGCTTTGCCTTTTTGGCGAATTTTAGAGAAATATATGTACCCGATTCTGATACCCTATAAAGAGAAAGATACTTATATTGAAAGAAGTGTTTACTCGCTCGCAGCTTGTGTGGTTTTGGCGCTAATCATAGACGGGTTCCTTATTTGGCAGTATAATGCAATTTTTTCATATGTAATAACCGCTTTGACGAGTTTGCTAATTGTATCGTTTTTGCTGTTGTCGCTTAAGGATAATTACAAACGCAATTATAAGAATTACTATTATTTACAATTTGTGACAACGCTCTTTTTTGCCTCGGTTTTATTTTATAGTTTTTACATTCATTCTGCGGAGATGATTTGGGTTTCATTAATTGGAGTAAGCACTTTTATCGTGATTAAATATTGGGAAATCCCGACATTTTTCTTCAGTTGGAAAAGAAGCAGCAACTGGACTTGGGGACTTTTAGGCATGGCGGCCTTGTTGTGGTTGTTGGCAAAAGGTATTTTATATGTTTCCGAAACATTGTCTGTTTAGTAAAGGACTAATATAATTCTCAAAAAATCCTGTACGTTAAATCTTTAATGACAGGTAATTTTAGAAAATGCAAAGCCATTAGAGATCGCAAAAGAACAGCAATCGCCATCTCTAACGCGCTTTACAGTAAAGTGAATGCCTTTTTGAGCCTGATCCTGACTTTTATTTTAATATTGATGGAAGTATATAATCCTGTACAATGGTATCAGCTTGTGCATGCCCATAAGGTTTGTTGTAGGCTTTTGAAGTAATGATCACGACAAGCGGAAGGTTCTTGAAAATCATAAACTCATTTCCACCATTTCCGGCGCAGTAATAGGTTTCGTAAGGAGTATTTTTAAAAGTAAAAGTTTTGTTCCAAAACAGATAACCGTAGTATTGGTTTTCTCTTTCGGGAATCTGAAACTGGTGGGTTAGGGTTTTTTGAACCCAATCAGTCGTTAGAATTTGTTTACCATTCCAAAGGCCATTATTTTGGTATAATTGCGCATATTTGGCATAATCCAGTGCTGTCATTTGAAGGCTTCCTGCGGTATTCGCTACTTTTTGAGGAGTATATTGCCATTGGTAATGAGTAATGTTTAAAGGCTTAAAAAGCTTTTCATCGGCATATTTTTCTAATCCTCCAGGAACAGATTTATGGATGATATCGCCCAATAAAACCACACCGGCCGTAAAGTAATCCCATTGACCGCCATTGGTTTTGGATTTGTCCATAGGTAAGTCTAAAGTGAATTTCACCCAATTGTCTGTAGGGTACATGTTTTCTTCGTTCCCGGGAGAATCGCTATTTTGGTCAGATCCTTCAAAAGCGGAGCTCATGGAGAGTAAGTCCTTTATTTTTACGCTGTCTTTTTTTGGGTCGTAATTTGTAAAACTCTTTAAATCGTAAAATTGGTCTAAAGTCTGATTTTCATTTTTAAGATAGCCGTCGTTTATGGCAATTCCGGCTAAGGTTGACGCAAAAGATTTTCCTGCCGATCGGGTATCGTGCAAAGTGTTTCGGTTAGCATCATTAAAATATTCTTCAAGCAGTAGTTTTTTATCGTAGACTACAACGATGCTTGTAATTTCCTTCAAATTGTAGCTGGCAATAGCAGCATTGAGTTTTTCAATTTTCTTCTTGTCAAAAGCAAAATTCGAAACTTCCCAGCCGCTGTTAGGTTGGATAGGCTGAACTTCGATTTGTTTGGCGGTTAGTTTCGGAGCTTTTAAGATGAGCTGAACTTCTCCTTTTGCAATTAAATCTCCTGTTTTAATCTCATTGTTTTTATCGGATTTAAGGTAAGGGCGAATTTCGATTTTTAGTTTGTGCTTGCCGTTGGTTAGGGCTTTTTCTCCGCCGTTAAGTTTGAATCTTTCCCATAGATAAATAGACCACCAGTCTTCTTTTTTTGTACTGGTCAAAGGGACTCTAAAGGTTGTTGAGGTGTTTTTACTGCCTGCTGATCCAAAACTGCATCCGTAGTTAAGGTTTTCAGTGTAGAGGGGTTTATTGTCGATGTAAAAGGCAAACTGAAGGTTTCCGGTTGTTAAAAGTTGATCTGCAGATAATTCAGGATTCAATTGGTGCAAGTAATTGATGACAGAGTTGTTCATGAAAACCCTGATATTCAAATCAGATTTGTAGGTTAGCTCAAAAGATTTCAGAATATCAGATTCTTTATACTGGTCCAAAGGAATGTTGCCTTTCATAAAAGTAACTTTACCAATGTTGTTTTTATGCAGTTCGGTTGTAATCGCATCGGGTTTGAACAGATTATTGTTTTGTGCCGAAATGATGCCATTGCAAAATAGTAAGGCGAGTAAAAGAAAGTGTTTTGTCATTTGATTGATTATTAGATTGAAAGGCAAAGTTAGTCTGCAATAAATTCTAAAAATTGTACAGGATTAACATCTGGTTTATTTTTGGAACAGTATTTTTTTGTGTTCGGAAGGATTCAGTCCGTTTATTTCTCTAAAGGATCGGGTCAGGTGGCTCTGATCAGAGAAACCGCATTCGTACGCAATTTCGGTTAAGGATTTGCTTTGAAGAGCAATGAGTGAAAGTGCTTTTTCTACTTTTAATTTTCTTATGTACTCTCCGAGATTGCAATGAAAATACTTTGAAAAATCTCTTGACAGGTGAATAGGGTGGATGCCTAATGTTTTAGATAAATAATCAAGCGTAATGGTTTCGGTAAGCTGATCGTGAAGGATTTCATCAATCATTGTAACCCATTTAGGATTTTTATGTTTTATGGCTTCAAAGTCGCCATTTAGTTTGGATAAGATTTCAATTAACAGGGTTTGTGTAGAAAGGTCAAAATGAAAATCGTCAATTTTGGTCGCTCTGAAAATTTTATACATCAAAAGTTTGATGTCGGGGTTTAGGACAGTTGTACTTCCTTGCAGGTTGTTGCTGTTTAAGGTGAGGTCGTCAAACCATTTTTTTTCAATTTCAAGATGAAAACCTCTGGTAAAGCCTTCCGGTTTGATGTTGTAGTGTGGTTCTTGCCAGTTATGAAACAAGAGACTTCCGGGAGCGCAATTGTAAACCTCTTTTTTGTTCCCTTCAATTACATTGCCCTGCAGGATAAAAGTGAAGTAAGCATGCTCATGATAGTGCCTGTCTACTGTAGGGTGTGTATATACGGTATCAGTCAACGTTATTCCTTCAAGAGAAATCGTTTTGTTGGTCTGGCCGTAAAACTCTCCTTTTTTAGATTGTTTCATGAGTACACTGCATTGCTATTCAAAACTATAAATATAATTTGATTTAGAGTCTGTTTAGAATTTATTTTTGAGGTTTAATTATTAAAGGATTTTCGAGCGAAACAAGGCAAATTTTTATAGAATAGCAGCGCTATTGTATGAAAAATTTAACGAAGTTTTAGCTGAAAATCATCATAAGAAAACCAACAAATAAAATTTAAAGAGGCTCTTGAATAAAAAAACCTGCTCATTATGAACAGGTTTTCTGATTTTATTCTTCAGTATCTTTTGTTTCTTCTAGATTTTGGGATTTTCTTCCCACTTTTATTTTTGGATTATCCTGAGTTCCGGTAATGGTTAATGGGATTCCAAAAATTCCTAACGGAGGAAGGCCCAGACGCATTTTCAGGTTTAGTTTTCCGTCCAGACTTGTGGTACCTTCGATTCTTGGTCGGAAGCCTGCAAACTTAAACTTAAAACGTTCTACCGTCATAATGTTGTTTTTGATGGTGGTTTTAATGTCCACCTTCGAAAGATCCGGATTTTTGATCGACTCTGTATTGGTTTGTTTGCTTACCGCGCTAAACATTTTCAATCCGCGAACTTTTACATCTTTTATCGAAAGCGTTCCTCCGCCTGCAAGCGATGGATAAACCGGAGACATATTGCTGTCTAAGCGGCCTTTTAATTGGTAATCTAAAGAAACAATTCCTTGTGCTTTCTCTGCGGCACTGGCCATTTTTCTAAAGACTTCAATTTCGTTGTAGGCTTTTTTGATGTCAAAATCAGAGGCTTTAATCGCATAGTCAAAATTGGCTTTTTTAGGAGTTATCGCCTGATAATTGGCATTCATACTAACATCACAGCCAATTAGATTGAAACCGGTATTCTGCATGTTCAGTTTGCCTTTGTTCATACTTAGATTTCCAACAGCATTTAAAAGATTCAATTTGTCAAAATTTACTTTTTGAGCGTTGGCTGTAAAGTGCAGATTCAAATTGGCAGGAATTATAATTACACCAGTTTGTGCAGGTTGCTTTTGAGGCTGGGCTTCCGTTTTGGTTTCTGTAACCGAAGTATTTGTCGGGGTAGCCGACATAAATTCGTCCACATTGATATAGCGTGAAGTCGATTTAAAAGAGCCTTTTAAAACACCAGTATTGGTAGTAGCATAATTGAAAACGTTCTGCAGGTAACCATTTAGCCTGAAATCAGATTGACCGTAGGCAGCCAAAAAGTTATTGAAGGACATTTTATCCTGATTGATTTTGAAAATACCTTCTTTGATGATGAATTTCTTCGGAAGATATTCAGAAGTTATTCCAATATTTCTAAGTTCAAGTGTTCCTTTGTTGTACAGCTTGCGGTAATTCCCTTTTTCGGCATCACTTTGCTTTCCTTTTAAAACCAAATCGGCTTTTACGGAACCGTCCAGATCAAGTCCTTGCTGAGAGAAAACTTTGTAGATTTTGTTCACGTCCAGTTCTCCTTTGGCTTTGATGTCGTAAGCCAAATCATTAAAATTACTCAAATCGGCTTCTACGAAAACAGGTTTTCCTTCAAAAGTAAACTGAGCAGGTTTTAGGTTTATTTTTAAATCGCCAAAAGTTCCTTTAGGGTTCTCGATCTTAGATTTGATGGTGATGTCTGTGATCGGATTTGGGTAATAAGGTGTTTTTAGGTAACCGTTTACCAAGTCAATAGTTCCGTTGGTAACGGGAAGAAGTTTGTTTTTTAAGTCAAATTTCCCATTAGCTTTTACGTCTCCTGCCAGATTTCCTTTTAAAACGATATTCGGAATTCCAAGTGCCTGCATTAATTTTCCAAGATCAATTTTGGCTTTAAAATCGGCGTTGATATCCGGGGTTTTTATGCCTTTTACATAAAATTTCGAATTTAAATAATCTTTGTTCATGTTCAACGAAAGATTTTTAGCATCAACAATTAGCAGATCCGGATTTAAAGAGGGAACTTTTGTTTTGATCTCTAAATTTAAATTGGAAACCGGAAAGGCGCTTTTGTTATAATTGACAAATCCGCTGTCTATTTTTACATCCAGATTAAGATCCGGTGCAATGTTCTGTGCGGCAATATAGTCTCCTTTTAAAGTTAAAAGCAGGTTGGTATTTCCTTTTAATTCTGTTTTCGACAGCCAGGTAATGTATTTTGGAGGGAAGGCGGTAAAAACATCGTGTAAATCACTGTTGTCTGATTTGATCACAAAATCCATATTATAACCGTCTTTCAGGAAGTCGAATTTCCCTATAAAGTCGACCACAAGATCATTTATTTTAAGGTTATTTTGTTGGAAATAAAAGGACAGGGAGTTGACGTTGACTTTTGTAATCAAATCAGCGTTCACTTTTTTATTCATTAAATAAGGTTCGTTTTCATAAACAATATTCAATTTTTCAATTTTTGCTTTCGAATACAAATCAAAAACGGCTTTGTTTAAATCTCCTTTTCCTAAATAATCAAACCCGAACGCATCAAAATGGATTTTGGTTGATTTGTCATCGTAAACAATTTTACTGTTTAAAATTTCAATTCGTTCCAGTTTTAAAGCGGTTTCGGTACTGTCTTTAGGGGCTTCGGCCTGAGAATTTGATTTGTAGATATTGTAATTGGCTTCTCCTTCTTCGTTTACTTTTACATTGATAAAGGAATCTGATAAATAAATCTGATCGATTTTTACTTCTTTGCTGAAAACCAGACTGGCTACATTGATACCAAACGAAACTTCTTTCGCAGTGATGAATTTTTCTTTTGTATAAGGAGCCGATCCGTTAAGGTGTAAATCGCTTAAGGTTAAAGTAAGCGAAGGGAAATGTTGAAAAAACGAAACCGAAACATCAGAGTAATTCAATTCTGCACTTAGCTTTTCGTTAGCGGTTTTTTTAATTTGTTCCTTGATTTGATCTTCAAAAATAATGGGAGTAAGGAATAGTAGTCCTATAATGACAACAAAGGTAATCCCAAGGTATTTAGCCGTTTTTAGTAAAATGGTCTTTATTTTATTTGTAGACATAACAAGTTGTGGTATTTATAGGTAAAAAATGAAAATCGAGTTTAAAAGAATATTATCCGTGTACGGTTTCGCTTTTTCCGTAGTTGGTAATAATTGAGCCTTCAAATTCAATCCATTCTTTCCAGCGTTTATCAATATCGATATTGTCGGTATATTTTCGTGCAAAACCTAAAAATGTAGTATAATGACCAGCTTCAGAAATCATTAAATCGCGATAGAATTTAGCCAGTTCTTCGTCTTTTATGTTTTCAGAAAGTACTTTAAAGCGCTCACAGCTTCTGGCTTCAATCATAGCCGAAAACAACAGACGGTCGCAAAGAGCATCTCTGCGGCTTCCGTCTTTTTTCATAAATTTAAAAAGTTCATTTACATAGTGATCTTTTCGTTCACGCCCTAAGGTCAAACCTCTTTTTTTGATAATATCGTGCACCATTTGTAAGTGTTCGAGCTCTTCTCTGGCGATTACAAGCATTTCGGTAACCAATTCTTCCAGTTCAGAATTGTAAGTCACTAAGCTGATGGCATTTGAAGCTGCTTTTTGCTCGCACCACGCATGATCCGTCAAAATCTCTTCGATATTTGATTCTACTATATTTACCCAGCGCGGGTCTGTGGCTAATTTTAATCCTAACATAATTGATTCCGAAATTTGTATGCTGCAAAATTACTCATTTTTATGACCAAAAAACAGGAAATTCCATGTGAATACGCTCAAAAAAGCATTATTTTGTAGCTTGAATGCAATGTAAATGAATCCAATGAAAAAACTTTTAATTATCGGTTCTGTCTGGCCCGAGCCAAATTCGTCTGCTGCCGGAGGAAGAATGATGCAGTTAATTTCTATTTTTAAACAGAATAAATTTGACATCACATTTGTCAGTGCGGCATTAGACAGCGATTTTATGGTGGATTTGTCTGAGTTCGGAGTAGCGAAAAAAAGCATTGAGCTCAATTCGGCCAGTTTTGATGATTTTGTAAAGGAACTAAACCCGCAAGTTGTTCTTTTTGATCGTTTTATGATCGAAGAACAATTTGGATGGCGAGTGACGGAAAACTGTCCTGATGCGATTCGGATTCTCGATACCGAAGACTTACATTGTTTACGCGCTGCCAGGCAAAAGGCTTTTAAAGAAAATCGAAAGTTTGAAGTGACAGATCTTTTTTCTGAAGAAGTAGCAAAACGAGAAATTGCCAGTATTTTAAGATGTGATTTGTCTTTGATTATTTCGACGTTTGAAATGGATGTTCTAAAAGACAAGTTCAGAATCAATGCCGATTTACTTTTGTATCTTCCTTTTTTGACAGATTCTATGTCTGAAGATGATCTTTTGAAATTACCATCATTTGAAGAAAGGAATACGTTTGTTTTTATTGGGAATTTCTTTCATGAGCCCAATTGGAATACGGTTCAGTACTTAAGAGAAGTAATTTGGCCTTTGATCAAAAAAGATTTCCCTGCGGCTGTTTTGGAAATTTACGGCGCTTATCCGTCACAGAAAGTACTGCAGATCCATCAGCCTAAGAATGGATTTTATATCATGGGAAGGGCAGTAGATGCTGTCGAAATCGTGAAAAATGCAAGAGTTGTACTGGCGCCAATTCGTTTTGGAGCAGGTTTAAAAGGGAAATTGTTAGAAGCTATGCAATGCGGAACGCCAAGTGTGACCACTGCAATTGGTTCTGAAGCGATGCATGCTAATTTACCCTGGAATGGTTTTATAGAAGATGATGCAGCTGAATTTGCTAAGAAAGCAATTAGACTTTATCAGGATGAGAATCTTTGGAACGAGGCTCAGAAAAAGGGAGTTGCAATTATCAACGAGTGTTATTTGAAAGATAAATACTCAGATGGATTCATGTCTGTGGTAAATTCATTGTTAATGGATGCTAAAAGCCATCGTTTGCATAATTTTATGGGGAGTTTATTGCAGCATCATGCTTATAAAAGCACCATGTACATGTCAAAGTGGATTGAAGCGAAGAATAAGTAAGTATTCAGTTGGCAGTTTTCAGTCCCAGTTACTGTAAACTGAGACTGAGACTGAGACTGAGAGCTGCGACTGAGAACTGCGACTGAGAGCTGAGACTGAGAGCTGCGACTGAGAGCTGCGACTGCAAACTGAATACTGAATACTATTTCAAAATGCCTTCAACAGCCTGAATAGTTGTAGCATGGTAACCTGATTTTGCTTTTTCGAAAATCTGTTTAGCCCATGCTTTTCCTTCAGGAGTTTTAACCATTTCTTTGTACAACATCATTACCGATCCGGTTCGGCTTATTCCAATTAGAAATTGCTCAATAGCAGGATTGGCTGCTTTGTATTGGTGTTCAATGGCTTGCGCAAACCACTGACGTTTGATGATGAAGTTACCGCCTTTTGTAAAGTTAAATTCTTTGTCAATAGCTTCCATCTCTTTTGCTGTAATGTCAGTTGGAAGATGATCGATAAAATGCTGTTTTTCGGCAGTTGTTGTAATTTTTTTACTTAGACCTGTTACGCCTGTTTCTCTCCATGTTTTTTGGATTTTATCAATCGCATCAAAATCAGGAGAACTTACCGGAAGGATGTTTGACGGAATTCCCGGTTTGTAAATCCATTCGTCCAGTTTTATTTTATCTGCCAGAGCTTTGTCGCCTTTAATAAGGTTTTCGTTAATATATTTTACGAAGTCTTCTGTTGTGATCGATTGGAAAGCATGTGAATCGAAATAATTTTTAATAAACGGATCGAATTTTTCACGGCCAACAGCATTCTCAATAACTCTTAAAAATGCATATCCTTTTACATACGGTATTTGGCTAATTCCATCGTCCGGATTTCTTCCGGTAAGACTAACTTTTAATCTCGTGTCCGGATTTTCTTTTCCATATTCAGCTACATTATCGACTAATTCTTTGTTTGTGATAACGTTTTGCATTTCAAATTCTTTCTTTCCAAAGATGGCTTCTCCAATTCTGTGTTCTACATAAGTCGTAAATCCTTCGTTTAACCAAATATCATCCCAGGTGGCATTAGTTACTAAATTTCCGCTCCAGCTGTGTCCTAGCTCATGTGCTAAAAGGCTTGTTAGAGAGCGATCTCCTGCAATAACGCCAGGAGTAAGGAAAGTTAGGTTTGGATTTTCCATTCCGCCATAAGGAAAGCTTGGTGGTAAAACCAGTACGTCGTAACGTCCCCAACGGTAGGGTCCGTATAGTTTTTCGGCAGCGCCTACCATGTTGCCTAATTCGGCAAATTCCCATGCTGCTTTTTTCAGTAAAGAAGGTTCTGCGTAAACTCCGGTTCTTTTGTCGATAGATTGAAATTCAAGATCTCCAACAGCGATAGCCATTAGATAAGAAGGAATTGCTTTGTCTTGTTTGAAGGTGTAAACTCCGGTGTCGTTTTTCTTTTGCGGATTAACAGCGCTCATTAAGGCTATTAAATCTTTAGGAACCGTAACTTTTGCATTGTACGTAAAACGGATGCCCGGTGAGTCCTGACATGGAATCCAGGTACGGGACCAAACACTTTCGCCCTGAGAGAATAAGAATGGTTTCTTTTTGTCTGCCGTTTGTTCCGGAGTTAGCCATTGTAGTGCCACTGCGTCTTTAGTAGTGCTGTAGTAAATGTTAACTTTAGTAGTGTTGGGTTCGATAGTAATGTGAAGTGGTTTTCCGTGAAATTCTACGTCGGTGCCAAGTTTGAATTTCGTTTCTTTTTCTTCGTCTCCTAAGGTTACTTTGGTAATGTTAAGCGTGTTTTCGTCGAAGATGATTTCGTTTCCTTTGCTAACATTGTCAATTTGCCACGATGCTTTTCCGGTAATGGTTTGTGTGTCAAAATCTACTTTGATATCGAGATCAAGGTGTTTAACGACAGCGAGTTCAGGTTTAGAATAGCTGTGTTCGTCAATGACGGCTGTATTTTTTTCGGTTTGTTCTTTTTTCTGGCAGGCAAGAGCTGCTAAGAATAAAGCTACAAGAGTTATTTTCTTCATTTTTATGTGTTTTGGATTTGAGGATGAAAATTAAACAAAAAATCCCGTCCCGAAAAACTTCAGGACGGGATTTTATTATGAGGGGGGTCTTCGACTTCGCTCAGACGGACATTCGACTTCGCTTAGTCATTTTGACTTCGCTCAGACTGACGTTCGACTTCGCTCAGACGGACATTCGACTTCGCTTAGTCATTTTGACTTCGCTCAGACTGACGTTCGGCTTCGCTCAGACGGACATTCGATTTTGCTCAGTCATTTTGACTTTGCTCAGACGGACATGGGCATAAAAATTATGCTAACATGGTCACCGGGCTTTCGATGTATTGTTTTAATGTTTGTAAAAACTGAGCTCCGGTTGCACCGTCGATTGTTCTGTGGTCACATGCTAATGAAAGCATCATGGTGTTTCCAACTACAATCTGACCATTTTTTACTACCGGTTTTTCTACAATTGCTCCTACAGAAAGGATTGCAGAGTTTGGCTGGTTGATGATTGAATTGAATTCAGTGATACCAAACATTCCAAGGTTAGAAACGGTAAAGGTGCTTCCTTCCATTTCCTGTGGTCCCAGTTTTTTGTTTTTTGCTCTTCCGGCAAGATCTCTTACGCTTGCGCCAATTTGTGATAAACTCATAGCGTCTGTAAATTTCAATACAGGAACTACTAATCCGTCTTCAACTGCTACAGCAACACCAATGTTTACATGGTGGTTGATGATGATTGCATCTTCTTTCCACTGAGAGTTGATTTTTGGGTGTTTTTTCAAGGCTAAAGCACAAGCTTTAATTACCATATCGTTAAAAGATACTTTTGTATCCGGAACCGTATTGATT
Source organism: Flavobacterium lipolyticum (assembly GCF_020905335.1). Taxonomy (NCBI): domain Bacteria; kingdom Pseudomonadati; phylum Bacteroidota; class Flavobacteriia; order Flavobacteriales; family Flavobacteriaceae; genus Flavobacterium; species Flavobacterium lipolyticum. The sequence continues at coordinate 2,509,263 of NZ_JAJJMN010000001.1, forward strand.
GTTGCTCTTGCTCCCATAGCTTCGTCCATGCTTACTTCGATCACTAAGTTGTAGTGAGGTGCTGTAAATAAAGATTCTGCCAAACGTTTTGCGATAATTTTACGCATTTGAGAGTTTTTGATCTCTTCTGTGAAAACTTCTCCGGCAGGAACAAATACTTTTGGTGCAGCAGGTGCGGCTTCTTGTGGTTTAGCAGCAGAAGTTGTAGTTGCGGCAGCTGCAGCAGGTGTTTGTGCAGCAGGAGTAAAGTTCTCGATATCGCTTTTCACGATACGTCCGTTTTCTCCTGAACCTTTAACCTGATTTAATGAAATTCCTTTGTCAGAAGCGATTTTCTTCGCTAATGGCGAAGCTAGAATTCTTCCTCCGTTTGAAGTTTCGGCTACCGTTTCTGTTGCTTTTTCAGCAGCAGGAGCAGCTTTAGTTTCTTCAGTTGCAGGAGCGCTTACAGCACCTCCGGCAGTATAGTTTGCAGAAATTCCCGAAACATCAGTTCCGGCAGGTCCGATGATCGCTAACAAGCTGTCAACAGGAGCTGTATTTCCTTCCTGAATTCCGATATATAATAAAGTACCAGCATTGAAAGACTCAAACTCCATAGTAGCTTTGTCTGTTTCAATTTCTGCTAAGATATCTCCTTCAGCAACAGCATCACCTACTTTTTTCAACCAGGTAGCTACTGTTCCTTCAGTCATCGTGTCGCTCAAGCGTGGCATAGTAACTACTACAACACCTTTTGGTAATTCAGTTGCTGCTTTTGCAGGAGCAGCAGTTTCTGTTTTTGTTTCTGCAGCAGGGGCAGCTTCCGCTTTTGGTGCTTCTGCAGCAGGGGTAGCACCACCGGCTAAAAGAGCAGAAATATCTTCTCCTTCGTTTCCAATGATTGCTAATAAAGAGTCAACAGGAGCAGTTTCTCCCGCTGGTATTCCGATATGTAAAAGAGTTCCTTCGTTGAAAGACTCAAATTCCATTGTTGCTTTGTCTGTTTCAATCTCAGCTAAGATATCTCCTTCGCTAATTTTGTCGCCTACTTTTTTAAGCCAAGTCGCTACCGTTCCTTCTGTCATAGTATCGCTCAAACGAGGCATTGTAATAATTGTTGCCATTGATTTATAGTTTATGAGGTGTGAATGGATAGTCTTCTTGTGCGTATACTACATCATACAATTGTTGTAATTCAGGATATGGAGATTCTTCAGCGAATTTCACACATTCTTCAACCAGGTCTTTTACTCTTTGGTCGATTACTTCAATTTCTTCTTCTGTAGCGTATTTTTGATCCATAATTACGTCTAAAACCTGAGTAATAGGGTCAATTTTTTTGTATTCTTCTACCTCTTCTTTAGAACGGTACAATTGTGCGTCAGACATAGAGTGTCCTCTGTAACGGTACGTTTTCATTTCAAGGAAAGTTGGTCCGTCACCACGACGTGCTCTGTCGATTGCTTCTGTCATTGCTTCGGCAACTTTTACCGGGTTCATTCCGTCAACAGGTCCGCAAGGCATTTCATATCCTAAACCAAGTTTCCAGATGTCGGTGTGGTTTGCAGTTCTTTCCACAGAAGTTCCCATTGCATAACCGTTGTTTTCAACGATAAATACAACCGGTAATTTCCATAACATTGCCATGTTGAAAGCTTCGTGTAAAGAACCTTGTCTCGCAGCTCCATCACCAAAATAGGTCATAGTAACTCCTCCTGTTTCAAAATATTTATCTGCAAAAGCTAAACCAGCTCCTACCGGAATTTGTCCACCTACGATTCCGTGTCCTCCGTAAAAACGGTGTTCTTTAGAGAAAATGTGCATAGATCCTCCCATACCTTTAGAGGTACCGGTTGCTTTTCCTAAAAGTTCAGCCATTACACGTCTCGGATCAACTCCCATACCGATTGGCTGTACGTGGTTTCTGTAAGCAGTAATCATTTTGTCTTTGGTCAGGTCCATAGCGTGTAAAGCTCCTGCTAATACAGCTTCCTGACCATTATATAGGTGTAGAAAACCTCTAACTTTTTGTTGAATGTATAATGCTGCAAGTTTATCTTCAAACTTCCTCCAAAGTAGCATGTCTTCGTACCACTTTAAATATACCTCTTTTGTAACTTCTTTCATCTGAATTCTTTCTTTTGCTAAAGTTTGTTTGTGTTATCAATTGTTGCCTGTAACGCAAAATAGTTTCCTCCCACAAATTTGCGCCCGAAAGGTCGGGATGCAAAAATAAGACATTCCTAGTAAGAAGTAAAATTTAAAAGCTACTTTTTGGCTTTTTTTTACAAGAACTTTTTATCAAACATAAACGGGAGTAAATTTTTTAGGGATGCCGATTTGTAAACTTCTCCGATTTCTCCCATAAAAAAGATTTCAATAGGGGTGTCCTGTCTGATCTCGTATTCTGCAATAGATTGACGACAAGATCCACAAGGCGGAATCGGTGCTGTGGTTTGATTAGTGTCTGAAGCTGCTGTAATGGCTATTTTTAGAATTTTAGCTTCCGGATATACACTTCCGGCATGATAAATGGCAACACGTTCGGCGCATAATCCCGAAGGATATGCTGCATTTTCCTGATTAGATCCTATCACTATTTTTCCATTGTCTAAAAGTAAAGCAGCTCCAACCCGAAATTGAGAATAGGGCGCATATGCTTTTTTGCGAACTTCGACCGCCTGACTCATTAACTCCTGAATGTCTTTTGGGAGTTCTTCAAGGTTATTGTAAATGTTGAAGGATGATGTAATGCTTATTTCTTTCATTTCTGTTTAAGGGAAAAAAAATCCAAATTCCTAAAGAAACAGGAATTTGGATTGTTATTAATTTTTTATTTTCTGGTTTTAATAAACTTCGTATTTGTCGCCAAAGTTAAAGGTTAAAGAAAAACGAAGTGTATTTTCTAACGGATTTTTAACTTTTGATGTTGAAAATAAATACGAAACGTCAACTTTTACTACATTGTATTTGAATCCTGCTCCTAAAGAGAAGAATTGTCTGGCTCCTTTTACAGGACTTTCATGAAAATATCCTGCTCTTACAGCAAAAGCATCCTGATACATATATTCTGCACCTACACTATAAGTGATTTCTTTTAATTCTTCACTGAAACCACCCGGAGCATCTCCGAAAGATTTAAAAATTCCGGATACCCAACCAATGTCTTTGTAGGTTTTGTATTTTGCTGCATCAGCTTGTGCCTGAGAAATGTCTCCCGGATCTGTAAAATCACCATCACCGTTTGCATCTACAGGAGTTCCTGCTCCCGGAGGCGTTGGAACTAAAAGTTTGGTAAATTCAACACTAAGACCTACTTTGTTATAGTCGTCTAAGATGAAATCAAAACCTCCTCCTAATCTAAGGTTTGCCGGTAAAAAATTAGAACTGATATCGTCGTTATCGTAGCTTATTTTTTGTCCAAGGTTTTGCAGGTTGAAACCACCTCTCCATCTTCCGTTAAAATCAGCATAAGCGATTTCTTCTGATTGGTAGAATCCGGCAACGTCTATCGCAAAAGTGCTTGAAGCTGACGCGTCAACTTCTTCAGAAGCAATTTTCAGATTAGAACGAATGTATCTTGCGGCTACCGCCATGGAGAATTTCTCGCTTAATTTCAAAGAGTAAGAACCGTCTAAGGCAAACTCATTTGGAGAAACGATTCTTGCGGCTTCATTTGGGTCTCCGGTTGTTCTTAGTTCAATATCCCCAAAGCCAAAATAACGAAAGCTTCCTGCGAAGGCACTTCGGTCGTTAATTTTGTTGTAATAGGTTGCCTGACCTAATGAAATATCATTGGCTAAGTCTGTCAAATAAGGGGTGTAGCTGATAGAAAATCCTTGCTTGTCTACGGAGAAAGCATATTTCGCAGGGTTCCATTGTTGCGAATAAGCGTCGGCTGATGTAGCGACACCCTGATCGGCTAAACCTGCAGCTCTTGCGTCAGCTGCGACTAGTAAAAAAGGTACTCCTGTAGTAATAGGGCGTTCAATGTTTTGAGCTTTTGCGTACGGAATAATTAAAAGGCAAATTAATAGAAGCGATATTTTTTTCATTTATGTTAGGTATGGTGTTGGTGATACAAATATATAGAATATTATAAAATGACAAGCTTTTCGTATTTTTCTGCTTTTTTATTTGTTAAATTAGATTTGACAGTGAGTTTGTAAATGTATACGCCTTTCCCGATTCGATCGCCAAAATCATCTTTTCCATCCCAGGTGATTTCTCTCGATAAAAAACCTTCTGTGGTGACGATTTGGTTTTTTGTCCAAACGACTTTTCCGGTTATAGTCATTACCTGAACTTGCACATCCAGAGGTTCGTAAGGCCTGTTGTGTGAAAACCAAAATTGCGTATAGGTTGAAAATGGGTTAGGATAATTAAGAACGTGTGTTAAGGTCAGCGATTCATTTCCAACAACTATAAATTGTATTTCACTCGTTACGGGATTGTTGTAAACGTCCCATGCTGTAAATGTTATCGTGTGCATTCCGGCAGCAAGATTTCGCAATGGAAAACGTAAATTTCCATTGGTGTAATCGTCAAGTTTTGTCTGATAATAATCATTTAGAACAAAAGGATTGCTTACATCGCCGTCCAGCACTGCTGTAATATCATGCCCGATTCCGCTTGCTGTATTGATTCCGTTTTCATCTTCAAGAAACGCCAGTAAAAAGGGCGATTCGTTTGTAATTCCTCCCGATACAAAAGTTTCATCGTTCATATATAACTTCACTTTTGGACTTATATTGTCCTGTGGAGCATTTTCATTTATTCCTCCAATTTTTATAGTGGTGTTGTAACCTGATTGATTTTCAAGTGTTTGGTTTTTCTTGGAGTAAAAGCTGATTCGGCCATAATCAACAGGAACACGGATGTCTCGGGGTACAACAAAGCTGAATTCAAACTGACCGTTGGTTACCGAAGCATTTCCTCTGAAGATAGTTTCTCCCAGTATTTTGAATGACATTGCAGGGCTATATCCATCATTATTTAGGGTGCTGGTGGTGATTAATTTGTCGAAGATGGCGGTTGCCAGTTCGCCGTTGTAATTGCTTAACAGCGTGTTGTTTTCGTCTGTGATTTCTCCTGTGATTTTAATTTTTGACAAGGATTTAAAGTCGGGAATAGGCTGAGAAATCGCAATGTCATTGATTTTTGTTAAACTGATTTTTGGTTTCGGAATGGCAAGCATCAAAGCAGGATCGCCAATGTAAAAAATAACATTACTGGATGAGCTTGGGTTTTCATTTTTAGAAATTCGAAGTGCTTCGGCGATGCTCGTGTATTGGTTGGATCCGTATGAGAACAGGTTTTTGTTCAGGCTGTCATTAAAATTTTCTGCATTGTATTGTCCTATGGCGCGAATGGTGGTTAGCATGGAGATGGCGCCTCCTTTTGGGTTCCAAAAAGTATATTCTCCTGCGGTTGGTCTTGTTGGGTCGTCAAATCTCGAAAACTCGCAGGTTATTGTAATGAATAAGGGGTATTTGTATTGATTGTTCAGGTTTTGACCGTCTGATTTTTCCCAGATTCTTTCGGCTGCGAGACCGTCTTCGCCGCCATGTCCAAGGTAATTAAAGACTAAAGCACCTTTTTCAAAAGCATTAAATATATCGGTTCTTGCCTTCGGGTACCTCGATCCTCCTGCGGAAGCTTCCTGGGCGTAGGCATCGAGGAAAATCTTTTCTACGTTTAAAAATGGTTTTTGGGTTGAGATTGCATCGGCCAGGGTGTTTTGGCGTGATTGTAAGGTTGTGTCTGAGGTTCGGTCAGAGTCGTCACTTACCATAACAACATTGTTGCGCCAGTTTCCAAATGATTTCTGGTCGTGGTATTCTAAAACTTTGTTGACCATTTCTGCTGCCTGAGCATTGTCTGAAATTAACATTCTGCCTACAGCGATATCAATTCCTCCAAAAGGGAAAACGACAACCCCTTCATTGGCATCCATAAGCCCGTAAAAATCATCTGAGGCAAATGAGGCTTCTCCTGTAGAGTTGCTGACCACGGACTGATATACCGGTACAATGTTGGTATTGTTTGTAATCCGGTCTTTGTAGTCAAATGAGGCGTCTCCGAACAGATTTACGTATTTAAGTCTTTTTTCGGAAGCAGAAGCGTTGCTGTACAAGTATCGAATGCAGTTTCTAATGGCTGCCACGTCTTGTTTTCCGGAAGAGAATTCCTGGTAGATGTTCTCCAGTAGAATTACTTTTACATTCAAATTAGAATTTATCCGGTGGAAAGTAGCTAGTTTTTCAGCTTGAGAAACAAGGATTTTTGGCGTCACGATTATATAGTCGATGTCTTGAAAACTGTTTTGCGCATTCCTGAAAAGTGTTCCTTTTAAATTTTGGTTCGCAACTTTAGATTGACTTTCTTTTAAAGGAGCGTAATAATCGGCAGGGTCAAGGGCGATGTATGTTCTGATTTCACCCAACGATGCCTTAAAGCTTAAGTTGGCTTGGTTGTTGTTTTCTACTTTTAAGGTGTTAGTAGGATCAGTAACGTCCCAAATTTGAGAAATGGCGGCGGCATTTCCGATGGTGTAATTGGCTATTCCGGGAGTTGAACCTGCTAAATTGTATTGAAATCTGAATTGTTTACCGATGCCTAGAAGTTTTCTTTTGGCAGTCAGATTTATGAAATCAAGATAGCCTTTTGATCCGGGAACACCATTGTTGTTGTAGGTGAGTTTTATTTTTACATTTTCGGCTCCGGTAAAGGCTGCGTTGGAGGGTAATTCCTGATTGTAATATTTGATATCAGCATTTAGTGCCAAGGCTTGAAAATTAAGGCTTCCGATGTTTTGTCCGTTGGCCGAAATGGTAAACGAAGTAGGAGTGTAGGCTGCAGAGGCTGCTTTGAGTTCTATTTTTACAGGGACTGAAGTGTCGATGTTGGGAAAGTTAAAGCTGAATTCCTGCTCCTGAGTAATGTCAAAAGATTCTCCGCACCACTGGCGTCCCAAATGAGCGATGTTTATTTTGTCGATCTCATGAAATTGATAATCGTCAAAAGTATTGAGCTCTAAAGTGCTGTTGCCGGTGGGTTGATTTAGAGGAGCGATTCGTTTTCCATCACTGCCTGTAGTGGTAATATAATAATAGGATTTGGTGTCGTACAAGTTCAGGTTAGTCTGGCTTTCTGTGTTCCAGTTTTCAACGCCTTCACCATAAAAAAGAATATAATCTTCGTTGTTGAATACACCGTCTGTTTCACCAACGATCTGAATCGCATTTTCTGCCAGATCTTCCGGATAATAAGCGTTGTTGGCAAGAGGAAGCATTTTTCCTCCATTTCCATAAATTTTAATTCTTCTTGGATCTGTTTTTCCGGGGTCAAATCCCAGGCTTTGAAGAAAAGATCTCGAGATTTTGTAGATGCCCGATTTTTCAATGTAAAAACGATACCAGTCTCCCGTAGCTAATACAGAATTGTAAACCGTATTTGCTTTTTGAAAAGAAGAAGAGGTACTGTTTTTCGCAGTGCTGTCGGAGGTTTTTTTGTAAGAAAAAGATCGGATTCGTTTGAAGCTGTTTCCTTCTTTTATAATAGGCGATAATGATAAGAATACCTGCTTTAGGTCTCTTGAGGTAGTTGTTTTAAGAGACTCATTTGGTTTTTCAGGGATATTCTCGAGCGAAAGGTCGCCCAGGTCGGCAGTTGAAACGGATTCGTAAACGACATTGAAAATTTGAATCGAATTGTAGTTTGAATAACCGGATTCGGTCAGATTGAGCAGTAATATTATGCTTTTTTTAGTAGTATCATACCGAAAACTGTTTCCGGAAAAATACGGTATTTTTAATTTTGAGTCGCCAAAACTCATCTCTTTTTTGTTTTGCCAATCTAACGTAAAGTCGCCATTTATCTGAGAAAATGAGATAAATGGAAGGAGAAAAAGATATAAGATCAGGACTTGTTTCATTAGCGGATAAAACGGTTTTTAATTAAAAATATTTTAGTAGGTAAAAATATAGTATTTCATGTTATAGTAAATAATAAAAAGTATATTTTTGCGTTCGTAACAATAGGTTATTTTCTGGTAAAAAACAGCGAAATAAAATTATTAGAACAGATGTTGCCAATTAAATGTTAATTATTATATTGCAGCACCTAAATTTATCACCTAAGAATGAGTATGAAAGTAAACAAAATTGTAGTCTTGCAATTAATGATGTCAATGGTATTGATGTTAGGCACGGCTAGTTGTAGCAAAAAATCGAGTTCCAGTCATGCTTCCAGGGCAACTGGTTGGGACGTAGACAGTCAAAATGGAACTGCTGCCAGAAATGCAGGAAAAAAACAACAGGCAGGTCCTGGTTTAGTTTTTGTTGAGGGAGGTACATTTACGATGGGTAAAGTACAAGATGATGTTATGCACGATTGGAATAACACACCAACTCAACAACACGTTCAGTCATTCTATATGGATGAAACTGAAGTTACAAACGGTATGTACTTAGAGTACCTGGAATGGTTAAAGAAAGTTTTCCCACCAACAGAAGAAAATTACAAGAATATTTACGAAGGAGCATCTCCTGATACTTTAGTATGGAGAAATCGTTTAGGATACAACGAAACGATGACAAACAACTACTTAAGACATCCATCTTATGCAAACTACCCGGTAGTAGGTGTAAATTGGATTCAGGCTGTTGAATTTGCTAAATGGAGAACTGATCGTGTGAACGAAGCAGTTTTAGAGAAAAACGGTTACCTTAAAAGAGGAGCAAAAACTCAGGATGTTAGCGCTGAAAGTTTATTTAATACAGAAGGTTATGTTGCTTCTCCAAGTACAACTTACGGAGGTAACGAAGAGCTTGTGTTAAAGAAAAACCCTAGCGGAAGAAAAAAACCTAAAGCAGGTAAAGACGGTGTTGTTCAGGAAGAGAAAAATGTATATGCACAACGTTCTTCAGGACTTATTTTGCCGGAATACAGACTTCCTACCGAAGCGGAGTGGGAATATGCTGCTGCTGCTGATGTTGGACAAAGAGAATACAATATCTATAAAGGACAAAAGAAATATCCTTGGTCTGGAGATTATACACGTTCTGCAAAACGTAAAAACAAAGGAGATCAATTGGCTAACTTCAAACAAGGAAACGGTGATTACGGTGGAATTGCAGGTTGGTCTGATGATGGTGCAGATATTACAAACTCTGTAAAAAGTTACGCTCCTAACGATTTTGGATTGTATGATATGGCAGGAAACGTTGCCGAATGGGTTGCTGACGTTTACAGACCTATTATCGATAACGAAGCAAATGATTTCAACTACTTTAGAGGAAATCAGTATGCTAAAAACAAAATCGGGAAAGATGGTAAAATTGAAATTATTACTAAAGATAATATTCAATACAAAACATTAAGTAACGGTAAAAAAGTAGCAACAAATTTACCTGGAGAAATTGCTCAGGTTCCTGTTGATGAAAATGAAACTTACTTAAGAACTAACTTCGATACAAGTAACAACATTAACTACAGAGACGGAGACAAGCAATCTTCTAAATATTTTGATTTCGGAGATTCTGAATCAGGATCTAAAGCAGATCAGGCGATGTACAACTCACCTAAACATAATATCACAACAGATAGTTTAGGTCAGATGGTTAAGAAATATGACAACTCAAGTAAACGTACAACATTAATCGATGATAATGTAAGAGTTTACAAAGGAGGTTCATGGAGAGACAGAGCTTATTGGCTGGATCCGGGTCAAAGAAGATATTTCCCTCAGGATATGGCAACTGATTACATCGGATTTAGATGTGCAATGTCCAGAGTAGGTGCTAAATCTGAGAAAAGAAAATCACCTAGAAACTAAAATCAAGAAAATTCAATAAAAAAATTCCAAATTCCAACTGATTTACGCAGCTTTTGGAATTTGGAATTTTTTTATTGCTTATTTTTAATATGTAAAATTTTTTATAAATGAATATTAAGGACCTTCATAATTTGTTTTTAAAATGTAAATCAGTTTCAATTGATACGAGAAAAATTGAAAAGGATTCTATGTTTTTTGCTATAAAAGGAGAAAACTTTGATGCCAATACTTTTGCTTCGCAGGCGCTAGAATTGGGAGCCTTGTTTGTTGTTATTGACAATGCCGCTTATGCTATTGACGACAGGACAATTTTGGTAGAAGACAGCTTAGAAACATTGCAGGAACTGGCAAAGTATCACAGAGCATATTTGAAACTTCCCATTATTGCTTTAACAGGAAGTAACGGAAAAACAACTACCAAGGAATTGATCAATGTAGTTTTATCTCAGAAGTTTAAAACCAAAGCAACTGTTGGGAACTTAAACAATCATATTGGGGTTCCGCTGACTTTGTTGTCTTTTACAAAAGAGACAGAAATCGGAATCGTTGAAATGGGAGCAAATCACAAAAGAGAAATAGCGTTCTTGTGTGAAATTGCACAGCCTGATTTTGGCTATATTACCAATTTCGGAAAAGCACATTTAGAAGGTTTTGGCGGTGTTGAAGGAGTAATTATTGGTAAAAGCGAGATGTACCAATATCTGGCGAAAAACAACAAGATTGCTTTTGTAAACCTCGAAGATCCAATCCAGATTGAAAAATCAGCCGGAATTGAATCTTTTACTTTTGGAGTGAATAATGCTCAGGCAAACCTGAAAATCAATAGCATTCAGGCCAATCCATTTGTGGTGATCGGGTACGATAATTTTAGCGTAGAATCGCATTTAATAGGACTTTATAACGCAAATAATATCAATGCGGCCGTAGCAATGGGAGCTTATTTTAAGGTAGAAGAAAAGGCGGTAAAACAGGCTATCGAAAATTACATACCGGAGAACAACAGATCTCAATTATTAAAGAAGGGATCGAATGAGATTATTCTGGATGCCTACAATGCAAACCCGAGCAGTATGGCTGTGGCTATTACTAATTTCCTGCAATTGGAAAATTCGAACAAGGTGATGATCTTAGGTGATATGTTTGAACTTGGCGAAGAAAGCCAACAGGAACATAAACAAATTGTAGATTCACTATCCGATCAAAATCAATCCGTTTGTTATTTGATTGGGAAGTACTTTTACGAAACAAAAGTGGTCAGCGACAAACTTCAGTTTTTTGAAACTTTTGATGTTTTTGCTGAGTTTTTGAAGACGATACATTTTAAAGAAAATACAATTCTGATAAAAGGATCCAGAGGCATGGCTTTGGAACGAACATTAGAATTTATAAACTAATAAAAAGGCATTCTCTACAGAATGCCTTTTTGTTTTTAGATACTCATCAGAAATCCAATCAGGTTTTCTTTTTTGTTTAAACCTAGTTTTTTCCGGAGTCGATAGCGTGCTAATTCAACTCCACCTGTCGAAATATTCATAATTTCGGCTATTTCTTTGGTAGACATATTCATCAGTAAATAAGTGGATAAATCCAGTTCGCGTGGAGAAATTGTAGGGTATTTTTCTTTTAAGCGTTTTAAGAATTCAAAATGTACGTTTTTGATGTGCTTCTCCAGATCTTTCCAACTTTTGTCTGTGTTGACCTCTTTTACAATGCTTTTGTTTAGCTTGCTCACCTGAAATTTTGTCGATTCGTCGAGAGCATCGTTGTCGATTTCTTTTAATTTGTGAATGATGCCATTTAAGACTTTGTTTTTCTTTACAACCTGAAGGGAATTGCTCACCAGTTCTTTGTCTTTGGCGAGGATTTTTATCTGAAGTTTGTCGCTTTTTAGGCGTTCAATTTCTTTCTCCAGTTCGTGTTGCTCGTGTCTGATCTTAGATTCCTTTTCGAGATACAGTCTTCTTTGCTCTATCGTTTCATAGTATTTGTTCTTTCTGATTTTGAGTTTAACTCTGTTTGAGACAATATAGATTGCTGCCAGAAGTAATAAAAAGTAGGTCAGATAGGCCAGGAAATGTCTGTACCAGGGAGGTGAGATGGTAAAAATGATTTCAGACACACCGGATTCCCTGCCGTAGCTGTTTTTTGCTTTAATTTTCATGGTGTACTTGCCTTCTCTCAGGTTGGTGTATTCTTTTATGGAAGTGCCCGACCAATTGCGCCAGTTTTCTTCAAATGGTTCAAGTTTGTAGGAGTACGTTACATTCTCCTGATTTTCGAAGGTAGGAGAGGAGAACGTAAATTTGACGTGATTGGACTGATAAGGAATTAAAAGGTCTGTTAACGGTTTTTCAAGATTACCTGTGATAATCGTATCGCTGGTAGAGGAGAAACTTTCAAAAAAGACTTTAGGTTTTGTGATGAATTTATTTGAAATTTGAGAATCATAATGGGCGAGTCCATCCGTTAGCCCTATAAAAATGTTCTTCGGATCGATTGTATTGACCGAAATATATTTGTTTACCAGATTACCTGTTAAATTAGAAAATGGTGCTTCTGTGCGGATGTATTTTCCATTGGGGCCTTTAATTAAAACACCAAGTGATTCATTGTAGGAATACCATAAATTGTTGTATTTGTCTTCTATTATAGTGTTTACAGTCGGAATTTTTTCGAATAAAGCGGTTATTTTTTTGTCCTCAAAAAAGTCTTCCTGTTCGTCACTGTATCTGTAAAAGTGATTTTTGGTTTGAAAGTAAACTTTGTTGTTGATCAATTGAAGACTTCCTATTCCTTTTTTCGATGTTGAAATGTGAGCGTGTTTTTTTACAAGGTCAAATCGTTTTAAATCCTCAGACAATCTCATCTGATACAGATAAGGATCTTTTTTCAGCCACAAATAATTGTTGTCAAGCTCGATTTCAAATGTATTTGTAGTCTCATCAAATCCCGCCACCTGATTAACGTAAGTGATTTTGTTTGCAGAGTTTTTAAAGATAGAAAAACCATTGTAGCTCTCGCCAATAATGTAACCGGGGTGGTTTGGAATGGTTTTGAAGCCGAAATAACCTCTATTGTCCAGTGTTTTTGAAACTCTGTTTTGTTCAATTACCAAGGCGCCGCTATTGCTTGCACACAAAAGAGTATTATTAATGACCTGAATGTTCCAGGCTTGTGCAATGGTACCCTCGACGCGGTTGAAGGGTTCGTCTTTAAAAGGAGCGTTCCAGGAATGATAAAATAAACCCTGATTGGTGGCAACATATAGGTTTTTGTTGAAAATCACAGAAGCATAAACAGTACCTATATTATAACTATAGTCAAAAAAGGTAAAAGGAGAGTTTTGGTTTATAAAGGCGATTCCGTTATCCAGTCCTAGCCATAGATTGTTTTTATTGTCAACAAAAGAGGTCAGTACCGTATTGTTTTGGAGTCCTTTTTGTCGGTTGAGATGCTGAAGGATTTTTCCATTCAGGTCGCAAATGACGGCACCATTGAGAACCGAATTGAGTACGATGAATTTGTTTCCGATAATTGCTCCGCCCAAAGAGGTGTTCTTTTTGATGAAACTATTTGCTTCGGTTTCCCAAGTTGTAATGCTATTATAGTCATAAGTAAAAAGCCCTTTTTCTAAGGTTGCAAAAAGTAATTTGTTGTTGGGTAGCGGAAACATTGCCCAGATCTCTTTGTCGTTTAAAGCAGTGGTTCCTTTTAAAGGAGTTAGTTTTTGGTTTTTGTATTCTAAAATACCCAAAACTTTATCCTGAAAATAAAGATGTTGCCTTATTAGAAAAGAGAATTGAAATCTTCTTGGGGCATTGATAAGACGCAGTTTGTTGTTTTTGTAAAAGAACACCTTGGTGAAAGATTGAAAGACGACTTCTCCCTTATAAAGATGTATTCTCCAGATCAGGTTAATGTTTCTGCTATCTTTTTTACTGATTAAGGCAGAAAGGGAATGGTATTGTAATCTGCCTTTTGCATCACTCTTAAAATAACCAAATTCATTATTCCCACCAACATATATTCTGCCAGACTGGTCGTCTATTTTTAAGCTTCTGATGGCAGTATTGTTGGGAAGCGGATATTTGTTCCAGGTTGATCCGTCGAACTGGATTAAGCCGTTATTGTTTGCGAAATAGATATTGCCATTTTTATCCTGATCAATATTCCAATTTTGAGTGCCTCCTTTATAATCGGATCGTTTATAGTTTTTGATTGCGGGTAATCCGATGTTTTTTACTTGGGAAAAAATAGTAAAAGGCAGTATAAAAAGGATAAAAATCGAAATAGATGCATTTGCGAATTTCATAATTTTAGATCAGGGTTTCTATTAGTAATGTTTTGTAATCCTCTCTTTTTGGATTATTGCAATCGGAATATTGTGTTTTTCTATGGAAATTCTTCATAAAATCGAAAATAATTCATTTTTAGTAAATGTAGTGTTTATTTTATTTAGTTAACAATTCTATAACAGTATAAAATTATTTTTAAAATAGTGAAAATCAATAAATTATTTATAATTTGATGTGTTTTTGTAAGGTGTTAATTTATATGTTGATGTGTTTTTGTAATGAAATTTAATTACAGATACTGAAATTTTAAATTTATTATTGCATCGAATTACTAATTAATTAACCAAAATTTTTAGAAAAATGAAATTAACAAAATTACTTATTTTTTGTTTTTCGTTTCTGTTGTTTTCAGTTGTCACCATGGCGCAGGATGTTACAGTAAGCGGAATCATAAATGATGAAAATGGAATGCCAGTTCCGGGTGCGTCTATTTTAATAAAAGGCACAAATAAGGCGACAGCATCTGATTTCGATGGAAAATTTCAGATCAATGTTCCTGCAAACGGTATTTTAACATTTAGTTTTGTAGGTTATAATACAGTACAGGAAGCTGTAAACGGAAGAACTAAAATTGATGTTAAGTTAAAAGCGGAATCTCAGGCCTTAAATGAAGTTGTAGTAGTAGGATATGGTACACAAAAGAAAAGTGTCGTTACAGGTTCTATTTCCAGTGTTAAGGCAAAAGACTTAGAGAGTCTCCCTATAACAAGGGTAGAACAAGCTTTACAAGGTAGAGTGTCCGGGGTTTCTATAGCAGCAAATGCAGGACAGCCGGGATCAGCTTCGACGATACGTATTCGAGGTTTTACTACATTAAACAATAATGATCCTTTATGGGTTGTAGATGGTGTAATTGTTGACAATGGAGGTATTGGTTACCTAAACCAGTCTGATATCGAGTCTATCGAGGTGCTTAAAGATGGCGCTTCAGGAGCTATTTATGGTTCTCGTGCAGCGGCCGGAGTTATTCTTGTAACTACAAAAAAAGGTAAGGCAGGTAAAATCTCGGTAAGTTATACCGGTTTTGCAGGAACATCTCAGGCAGCTAAAAAATTAGATTTACTAGATGCAAATCAGTACGTAACTATTATGAATGAAGCCAACGTAAATGGCGGAACTCCGAATAGATATACCGTTCCTGCAAATGTTGGAAACGGAACAGACTGGCAGAATGTAATTTTTAATAATCATGCACAACGTTCTTCTCATGAGCTAAGTTTTAGCGGTGGTAACGATACGTCAACTTTTTACATGTCTTTTGGATTAACAGATCAGGAAGGTATTGTAAACTCTGATATTTCTAATTACAACAGAAAAAACATCCGTTTGAACTCTAACCATAAATTAGGGAAGTATATTAAAATTGGTCAGACTTTAGGATATTCTCATGAAAAAACAATTGGTGTAGGAAATACCAATGATGAGTTTGGAGGGCCTTTGTCGTCAGCCATAAACTTAGATCCGTTAACACCGGTGCTTGTTGCTCCGGGTGCGGCAACCGGTGCAGGTACTCCGTACGAGAACAAAAATGCACTTAGAGATGCAAACGGAAATTACTACGGTATCTCTACAATTGTAACGCAGGAAACTTCAAATCCATTAGCGTATACGCAAACAAGATTAGGAAATAATGATTTTGCAGATAATTTTGTTGGAAACATTTTCGCTGAAGCAGAAATTTTACCCGGATTAAAATTCAAATCAACTGCAGGGGGAAAATTAGCCTATTACGGTTCAGATAACTTTACACCGGTTTATTACTTAAACGGAGCTACCAAAAAAGATGTAAATGAATTGTTCCGATCGTACAAAAAATCTTTCAGCTGGAACTGGGAGAACACTTTAAACTACGATAAGAAAATTGGAAATCATCATTTCGGTATTTTAATTGGAAAAGGTACTTATGTTGATAATATTACTTCCGGTAATGATATCACCTACAGAGGTGTACCGGCTACGACACATGCCGAAGCTTCTTTTAATGTTGACATTCCAATCTCTGATAAAATAGCGAACGCTTACAATGCACAAGCTTTAGAACACAGAGTGGAGTCCTTGTTTTCCAGATTAAACTACGATTACAAAGAAAAATATATTTTTACCGGGATTCTTCGTCGTGATGGTTCGACACGCTTTGGACCAAACCATAAATACGGAACTTTCCCGTCAGTATCTTTAGGCTGGGTTCCTTCCAAAGAAAGTTTCTGGGGAGAAAATAAAATCGTGAATACTTTAAAAATAAGAGGAGGTTATGGGGTTACAGGTAATGATTCCTCTCCTGATTTCTTATACATTTCTACAGTTGGAATTCAAAGAAACTATACTATCGGTGGGGTAATTGTTAACGGACAAAGTCCAAATGCAATTCCAAACCCTGACTTGAAATGGGAAGAAACGAAACAACTTAACATTGGTTTTGAAACTACGTTATTACGTGACTTCAATTTAAGTGTGGACCTTTTCAACAAAAAAACAGAAGGCATCTTAATGAAAGTGCCAATTCCGGGTTATGTTGGAGCCACAGGCAATACCTATGCTAACTTAGCAGATATGGAAAACCGCGGTGTAGATATTGAATTAGGCTACCGTAAGAAAATTGGAGAATTGAACCTGTCTGTTAATGGGAACTTCTCTTATATCAAAAATGAAATTACTTATATAGACAAAGGAGTTAATTTCTTAGTTGGAGACGAAACGGTACAGTCCAGTTCTTACGAAATCAACAGAACAGAAGTAGGTCATGCGTATAACTCCTTCTACGGATTCAAAACAAATGGTATTTTCCAGACTCAGGCCGATATCGATTCTTATAAAAATGCGACAGGAAAAGTAATTCAGCCCAATGCTAAACCGGGCGATTTCCGTTGGCAGGATTTGGATGGGGACGGTGTAATTGGAGCTAACGACAGAACTTTCTTAGGAACTTCATTGCCTAAATTCACGTATGGATTTACTATGAATTTAGCATACAAAGGATTCGATATGTTAGTTTTCGGTCAGGGTGCTGGAGGAAATATGATCTATCAGGGATTGAGAAGACTTGATATTTCTACCGCAAATTATCAAACAGAAGTTATGGGACGCTGGACAGGACCGGGATCAACAAACAGTTATCCGAGAGTCACTACGGATGATTCCAACAAAAACTTTACGAATCCATCAGATTTCAATTTGCAAAAAGGAGATTTCTTCCGATTCAAAACAATCCAACTTGGATATTCATTTCCAAAAGAATGGATAGAAAGCATCTCATTGCAAAAAGTAAGATTGTATGTAACGGGAGAAAATTTATGGACGATTACTAAATATACGGGTTATGATCCTGAGATTGGAGGTCCTACTACAGCCGGAATGAACAACGTACAGGGTGTTGACAGAGGATATTACCCTCAGGCAAAATCGTATATGTTAGGAGTTAATTTGCAATTTTAAATTTAAAAAAAAGATATTATGAAACTTATAAGTTTTAAACAATCATTATTCGCTTTTGGGGTGTTACTGACACTTGGATCGTGCGATACCGATGAAAAATTGGAGGTAAAAGGAGATGGAGTAGTGCTGGAAGATAATTTTTACAGAAACGAAACCGAGGCTTATTCAGGTCTGGTAGCAGCTTACGATAAATTAGGAAAGTTTGCAGGAGCAATGGAAAATGCGCCTTTATTATTCTTAAACTCTGCATCCGATGACTTCTATGCAGGTGGGGGTGGTTCAGACGACCAGCCAGGACTTCAGGTGGCATCGAACTATTCTGTTAGTCCGGCGAATATTCCACCGGCAATTTGGGCAGATTATTACAAAGGCGTAGCAAGATGTAACGTCATGCTGGTAAAACTTCCGGATGTTCCTATGGATGCCGCTAAGAAAGCAAGATTTGCCGCAGAAGTAAAAGCATTACGTGCTTATTACTATTTTGATCTGGTGAGAATGTTTAAGAATATTCCTTTGATCCTGAAACCACTAACGAAAAACGAAATCCCTTTAGTTATGCAGGCTAAACCTGACGAGGTTTATGCACAAATCGAAAAAGATTTAAACGAAGCAATTCCTGATTTGCCAATGAGCTTACCTGCACCGGAGTTGGGAAGATTCTCTAAAGGAGCTGCAACAGCACTTTTAGGAAAGGTATATTTATACGATAACAAAAAGCCACAGGCGGCGGTTGAATTGGCAAAAGTAAACGGAACTCCCGGAGGAACAAGTAGTTTTGGTTATAAGTTGATGGATACTTTCGCTTCTTTATGGGATCATACCAAAAAATTCAATTCAGAATCTATCTTTGAAATTACCTACACCGATAAATCCAATGCAGATTGGGGGAATTTTGAAAGAGGTGACGATGAAGGAAACGTTGCCGCTCAGTTGATGGGAATCAGAGATTATTCCAGAACAAAATATGGAAAAGCAGCACTTTTGCCGGATTATATTAATGGATGGGGTTTTTGTGTTGTTACCGCTGATCTGGCAAATACGATGAAAAGCGATCCACGTTTTGCATCTACTATTTTTGATGCAAAGACCGCAAGAGCTACTGGAGATCCGGATAAAGATCCGAACACTTTGATTACGTACAAAGACAGTTATCAGGAGACTGGATATCATTTTATTAAATATGCACCGGTTAATGCCGATATCAAAGCAAGTAACCCTTTCTTAAATTTTGGAATCAATACCTACGTTATTCGTTTGGCAGATACTTATTTATTAGAGGCTGAAGCTTTAGGGGGAACAGGAGCAAGAGCTCAGGCACTACTAGATGCTGTTAGATTAAGAGCCGGATTAACATCAGTACCGGTTTCTATTCCGGCTATTTTAGCCGAAAGAAGATTAGAACTTGCAGGTGAAGGTCATCGTTGGTTTGATTTGGTGAGAACAGGTCAGGCTGCTGCCAAACTTGCTTTCAAAGGATTTCAGGCCAATAAAAATGAAGCATTCCCAATTCCATATAGTGAATTCAATAATACTAAAATGGTTCAAAATCAGGGATATCCACAATAATGAAGTAAGTTAAGTTTAAGTTTAAGGTTGGTTGTAAATAGCCCATGATCATTATGAGTATGGGCTATTTTTAAATCAAACCGGAAATCATTTGACTAAGAAATTTGATCAAAGTCTCAATTATTAAAACATACTCAATGAGAAAGATTGGCTATATTATTACTTGTTTATGTTTTTCTTTATCTGTTTTTCCACAACAGAAAAACCAAAAACAGCAACAAAAATTTACCACTACCAATAAAAAAATAACGGTTTATACCACAGCAGCGAATACACAATTAAGATTAACACCAACAGATCATTTAAATTTTACGGCATCCAGACAGCCTATAGAAACAGAGTTGTCCGTTTTTGTTGAACCCTCCAAACGTTTCCAGAGTTTTCTGGGCATTGGCGGTGCCATTACCGATGCAAGTGCCGAAATTTTTGCCCAATTATCAAAAGAAAAACAGACAGAATTTTTAAATGCCTACTACGATACCCAAAAAGGAATCGGATATTCATTGCTAAGAACAACGATTCAAAGTTCTGATTTTAGCAGCGGAAGTTATTCTTATATCGAAGAAGGTGACAAAGATTTAAAAACATTTTCGATTGATCATGACCGCAAATACCGTTTACCCATGATTAAAGCGGCTATAAAAACGGCTGGCGGAAAAATGATTACTTATGCTACTCCGTGGTCACCCAATGCTTTTATGAAAAGCAATAAGAATGTGCTCAAAGGGGGAACATTACTCCCGGAATTTTATCAACCGTGGGCAAATTTCTATGCAAAATTTATAAAAGCATACGAAAAAGAAGGAATTCCAATTTGGGCAACATCCGTTCAGAACGAACCCATGGCCACCCAAACCTGGGAATCCTGTTTGTACACCGCCGAACAGGAAAGAGATTTTTTGAAGAATTACCTTGGACCAACCTTAAAAAAAGAAGGTCTGGAGAAGGTGAAAATTATTGCCTGGGATCACAATCGTGATTTAATGGTACAGAGAGCCAATGTTATTTTCTCAGACCCGGAAGCTTCCAAATATGTTTGGGGAATGGGTTTTCATTGGTACGAAACCTGGACAGGAGCTCAGCCAATGTTTGACAATGTTGCGAGAGTACATGAAGCATATCCGGACAAAAAACTCATTTTTACAGAAGGCTGTGTCGAGAAATTTGACGCTGCAAAATACCAATTCTGGCCCAACGCAGAACGATACGGCACTTCTATGATCAATGATTTTAATAATGGAACTGTAGGCTGGACAGACTGGAACATACTTTTGGACCAATTTGGAGGACCGAACCACGTAGGCAATTTTTGCTTCGCACCTATACATGCAGATACCACTACAGGGGAACTCATTTACACCCCATCGTATTATTATATCGGACATTTTTCAAAATTCATTCGTCCAAATGCCGTTCGGGTAAGTACTTCGGTAAGCCGCAGTTATTTGTCAAGTACCTCTTTTTTGAATACTGACGGAAAAATGGCGACTGTAGTGATGAACAATACCGACAATGCTATTACCTATAATTTTATTATTGCAACAGAACAGACCATTGTAAAAATTCCTGCACACGCGATACAAACGCTGGTCTATTGAAATTTTGTGAGTTAGTTAGAGGGGCAATCTGATTCGTCCGTTTCGCCCCTTGCCTTTTAATAATAATGAAATCGCTTTGAGTGTACCATGAAAGCCATAAATAGAGTTTTAATCGCCCCATTACTAGTGCTGCAATTCGTTTCTTCTTCAAAAGTTGGAGCGCAGTCTGTAGTACCCTCATTTAAATCAAACCCAAAAATACAAGTATATACTACTGCCGAAAACACCCAATTAAGATTGTCATTATCCAATAATTTCATTTTAAATTCAGTTTCACAACAAACAAAATCAACGGTTTCAATTACGATTGATCCTTCAAAAACAGATCAGACTTTTTTGGGGATCGGTGGCGCCATTACCGATGCCAGCGCAGAAGTTTTTGCTAAACTGTCACCCAAAAAGCAACAGGAATTTCTAACCGCTTACTACGATAAAAATAAAGGAATAGGGTATTCTTTGGCCAGAACCAATATGCATAGCTGTGATTTTAGCAGCGAAAGTTATACCTATATTCAGGAAGGCGACAAAGAGCTAAAAACCTTTACTATTGATCACGATAAAAAATACCGAATCCCATTACTCAAAAAAGCAATTGCAACAACCGGTGGGAAATTAACTTTATTTGTTAGTCCGTGGAGTCCTCCGGCTTTCATGAAAGACAATAATGATATTTTACATGGAGGCGTTTTATTGCCGGAGTTTGCACAATCATGGGCCAATTATTATGCTAAATTTATAAAAGCATACGAAAAAGAAGGAATTCCGGTCTGGGGACTGACGATTCAGAACGAACCAATGGCAAGTCAGAGATGGGAATCTTGTATTTACAGTCCGGAAGCCGAAAGAGATTTTCTGAAAAACTTTCTGGGGCCTACTTTAGAAAAAGAAGGATTGGGATCTAAAAAGATCATTATTTGGGATCACAACCGCGGAGAGATGCTCGAGAAAAGAGCTAATTTAGTTTTTTCTGATCCTGAAGTTTCCAAATACGCCTGGGGAATTGGATTCCATTGGTACGAAACCTGGAACGGAGGCAGTCCGAAATTTGAATCTGTAGGGAAAGTACATGAAGCTTTTCCAAACAAAAACCTGCTGTTTACCGAAGGCTGTATCGAAAAATTTGACGCTTCGAAATTCCAGTTTTGGGGAAATGCCGAACGATACGGAATCAATATGATCCATGATTTTAACAACGGAACGACAGGCTGGACGGACTGGAACATTTTGCTGGATCAAAACGGAGGCCCCAATCATGTTGGTAATTTTTGTTTTGCCCCAATTCATGCTGACACTACAAAAGATGAACTGATCTACACACCGATGTACTATTATATTGGACATTTTTCAAAATTCATCCAACCGGGAGCGAAGAGAATTGGAAATGTAATAAGCAACAAAAGTGTATTAAGCACTTCTTTTCTAAATACAAACGGAAAAATTGCCACTGTTGTAATGAATCAGTCAGACAAAGCAGTGGTATACGAAATAGCAATCAATGCGGTGAAAAAAACGCTTACTATACCGGCTCATGCCATGCAAACGCTAGTGTATTAGCCTCTTGTAGCAGCATATTAATTTAAAGAAATACAATGAAAAACACGAAGTTTATAGTAGTTGCTCTATTTTTTTGTGGAGCAGTATGGAGTCAGGAAGCCAGGAAAACGAGAGCAGATATAGATGCCAAGGTTTCAGAGTTGTTATCAAAGATGACATTGGAAGAAAAAGTAGGGCAAATGACGCAGATAACAGTTACTGTTTTTGAAGATGCTCAAAAACCGGGTTATTTTGATGCCGCCAAACTAAAAAAAGGAATTCAGGAGTACCATATCGGTTCCATTCTGAATGTGCCCAATCCGGGAGCACCAACACTTCAGAGATGGCAGGAGACTATGACCGCCATTACCAATGAAGCCAACAAATCGAGACTTAAAATTCCGGTATTGTATGGTATAGATGCCATACACGGAGCGAGTTATACCGCCGGAGCCACCTTGTTTCCACAACAAATTGGTCTGGCCGCAACGTTTAATACAGAGCTGGTAAAACGCGGTGCTGAAATCTCGGCTTACGAAACCAGAGCCTCCTCCATTCCATGGGTATTCTCTCCGGATTTAGATTTTCCGAGAAACCCGGCCTGGTCCAGAATGTGGGAATCCTTTGGAGAAGATGCCTATTTGTCTTCCAAAATGGCCGTCGCTTTGGTAGATGGCTTTGAAGGAAGCAATGTAGGATCAAAATATAGCGTAGCCTCCTGTATGAAACATTATATTGGTTATGGCAGCACTACAACCGGAAAAGACAGAACACCAAGTATTATTCCCGAGCGCATTCTAAGACAATATGATTTAACCATATATCAGGCTGCCATAAAAGCCGGAGCAAAAAGCGTAATGGTAAGTTCCGGAGAAATCAATGGAACTCCGGTGCACTCCAGCAAACATCTGATTACGGACATTCTTAAAAAAGAATTAGGCTTTGAAGGAGTAGTAGTAACGGATTGGAAGGATATTATTTATTTGAATACCAGACATAAAATTGCAGCAACCAAAAGAGATGCGGTTCGTATCGCGGTTATGGCCGGAATAGACATGAGCATGGTACCCGAAGAATTTACTTTTTACACAGACCTTGTAGATTTAGTTCAAAAAGGAGAAGTGCCAATGTCCCGTATTGATGATGCGGTAACCAGAATTCTGAGAATGAAATTCGAGTTAAACCTGTTCCAGAATACAGTTGCGAATCTAAAGGATTATCCAAAATTTGGTTCAGCCGAACACATTCAGGAAGCTTATAAAACGGCTGCAGAATCCATTACATTGTTAAAAAATAACGGGGCCATTTTACCTTTAAACAAAGAGGAAAAAATCCTGGTAACCGGAGCAACGGCAAACAGTATGAAAAACCTGAACGGAGGTTGGTCGTACACCTGGCAGGGTGAAAATGCAGATACTTATGCTGCTGACAAATTAACTATTCTGGAAGCTTTTCAGGCTAAATTAGGAAAAGAGAATGTACTCTATACTGCCGGAGCAGATATTGAAAAAGAAGATGATGCCGAAATTCAAAAAGCGGTTGAACTGGCTCAAAAGGCATCGAAAATTGTATTGTGTCTGGGAGAGAAAAACTACACCGAAACTCCGGGAGATATCAGTAATCTTTATATGAGTAAATCTCAGGTAAAATTAGCCCTCGCCTTAGCCAAAGTAAACAAACCAATTATTCTGGTTTTAAACGAAGGAAGACCAAGATTAATCAGTGATTTCGAAGATAAAATGAGTGCCGTTGTACAATGTTATTTGCCGGGAAATGAAGGAGGAAGAGCCTTGGTTGATATACTGTACGGAGAGGTAAATCCAAGTGGGAGATTGCCTTACAACTATCCGAGATACCCTAATTCATTAGAAAAATACAACAGAAAACATACAGAAAGTTTAGCAGATGAAGAACAAAATAATGATGCTAAATACGAGAAAAGTTATTCCCCTCAGTTTGAATTTGGAACAGGATTATCTTATACCACCTTTACGTATTCGAATTTAAAAATCGACAAAGTAGAAATTACGAATACCGATGAAGTAAAAATAACAGTTGAGGTTACCAATTCCGGAAAAAGAGCCGGAAAAGAATCGGTTTTATTGTACCTGTCAGATCATTATGCTTCTATAACTCCTGAAGTAAAAGCGCTAAAAAGATTCGAAAAGATTAGTTTAGAGCCTAACGAAACCAGAACGGTGAAATTTACTTTAAACCAAAAAGATTTGCAATTCGTAAACGAAGATCTGAAATGGATTTCCGAAAAAGGAACTTTTACAATTCAGATCGCAAATCTTAAAAAGGACTTTTTATTAAAGTAACCCGTTGGGAGAGATTGTTTTAACACATAGAGTCATAGTCTTTGTAGACTTAAAAAAGGCGTTTCACTAGTTAAAAAGCACATAACTATGTGGAAGAAAGATATTTCTACTTTGCCTTCTTTTTTGGGGTAGTACTACCTATGTTTCTATGTGTTAAAATTAAATTTTGTTCAATTTCACCCAACGGGTTAAAGCAAAGAAAATAAACATCGTTATTTCCGCAAAGATATTTGGTGTTGGAATGTCAAAAGAAAATTAGCTATTTCATATTATAGAGACATGAAAAAAATAATTATTACCCTACCGTTATTACTTTCCTTTGCCACTTTCGCTCAGGGTTTTTTACACAGAGAAGGACAAAAAATTGTAGACGGAACCGGAAAGAATATCATTTTAAGAGGTCTCGGAACAGGAGGCTGGATGGTTCAGGAAGGCTATATGTTACAGACACAGCCTTTCGCAAGTCCACAGTATGTTATCAGGCAGAAGATTCAGGATGTTATTGGAGAAGAAGCGACCAAGGAATTTTACGCTGCCTACAAAGCAAACGGAATCACTAAAAGAGATGTAGATTCATTAGCCGCCTGGGGATTCAATTCGATCCGCCTGCCGATGCATTACAATTTATACACACCACCGATCGAAGCAGAAAAAAAGGATGAAATCTCCTGGATTGAAGAAGGCTTTACCATGACCGATAATTTGCTGAAATGGTGTGCCGAAAATAAAATGTATCTGATTTTAGACTTGCATGCCGCTCCGGGAGGCCAAGGCAATGATGCCGCAATTTCGGATTATGATACCACAAAACCCTCCTTGTGGGAGAGCGAAGCCAATCAGAAAAAAATGATTGCCTTATGGCAAAAACTGGCGTCACGTTACCGGGATAATCCGTGGATTGGAGCCTATGACATTATCAATGAACCCAATTGGAATTTTACCGGAACCAATAAAAATGGCTGTGATGAAAACTCAAACGGTCCTTTAAGAGAGCTGATGGTTCGGGTTACAAAAGCCATTCGGGAAGTCGATACCAACCACTTGATTTTTATTGAAGGAAACTGTTGGGGAAACAATTACAACGGAATTTTTCCTTTATGGGATGAAAATATGGCATTGAGTTTTCACAAATACTGGAACTACAATACCACAGCCTCCATTCAGAAAATGCTGGATTACAGAACACAATACAATGTGCCGATCTGGTTGGGTGAAAGCGGAGAAAATTCGAACGTATGGTTCAAAGAGGCATTGACATTGGTCGAAAACAACAATATAGGCTGGGCATTCTGGCCCATGAAAAAAATCGAGAATATTGCGGGAGTGACCTCCGTTACAAAGATTCCCGAATACGATGTTTTATTAAAGTACTGGAAAGACGGCGGTGAGAAACCAAAGCCTGATTTTGCCAAAAAAACTTTAATGAAAATCGCCGACAATTACAAAATGGAAAACGTAACCGTAAAACCGGACGTGATCGATGCCATGTTCCGACAAGTGCAGACCAACGATACCAAACCTTATAAACGACATTTGATTCCCGGAAAAATTGCAGCAACAGAGTATGATTTGGGAACCAATGAAAAGGCTTATTCAGACAAAGATTTTATAAACTACAGAGTCGAAACCGGAAAATTTGACGAGTGGAACAAAGGAAATACGATGCGAAATGATGGCGTGGATATTTTACCCTGCAAAGATGCCGGATCAAACGGATATCAGGTTTCATTTATTGAGGATGGAGAATGGTTACAGTTTACAGCTGAAGTAAAGAAGCAAAATACATACAAAGTAGCGATTCGATATTCGGCTGAAAATTCAGAAGGAAAAATACATCTCGAAGCAGAAAATGGAAAAAGATCCCAGATCGTTACATTACCTGCAACGGGAGGAAATGACAAATGGAAAACGGTTGTACTGTCCGGAGTGTTACTAAATAAAGGAATGCAAAAAATTAAAGTTGTTTTCGAAAAAGGAGGTTTCAATTTGAACTATCTAGATTTTTCAGATCAGAAAAAATAAAGGCTTAAAGAGGTATTTATAAGAAAGAGAGTAGGTGTGAAATGTTAGATGTAAACTGTGACTGTAAATTGCGACTGCAAACTTTCTATGTGTTTAAATAAATGCAACGGGTTAAATTAACATTCTTTTTACAATTGTTTTTTTCTTTGAGCCTAATGAAATGGTAGCTTTACGAATTCAATTTTTTTTACTATGAAAAAGACAAACACAATTGTTCTCGTAATGTTTCTGATTTTTGTCAGTGCTCCATTTTATGCTCAGAGTGTAAAAATGATGACGTATAACATTCGTTTAGATGTTGCTTCTGACGGAGAAAATGCCTGGTCCAACCGGAAAGACTTTTTTAATTCTCAAATCAGATTTTACAGTCCGGATATTCTTGGAATTCAGGAGGCATTGCCTAATCAGGTAGCTGAGATTGCTTCGGCCTTACCGGAGTACCATAAATTTGGGATAGGCAGAGAAGAAAAAGGAACCGGAGAAGCCTGTACGATTTACTATAAAAAAGACCGTTTTCAGGTAGAACATACAAACACATTTTGGCTGTCTGAAACACCGGAAAAAGTATCAAGGGGCTGGGATGCTGCCTGTAACAGAGTTTGTACTTATGGATTGTTTAAAGATTTAAAAACAAAAAAAATGTTTTGGGTTTTTAACCTTCACCTGGATCATGTTGGAGAGTTAGCCCGCGTAAAAGGAGTCGAGCTGGTTCTCTCAAAAATAAAGGAAATCAACACTAAAAATGATCCCGTGTTTTTAATGGGAGACTTCAATTCAGTACCGGACACGAAACAAATTGTCGAGATCAAAAAGATGATGGACGATACCAGGGATATTTCGATAGAAAAACCTTTTGGTCCTTTGGGAACCTTTAATGAATTCAAACACAATGAACCTGTGAATTTGTTACTGGATTATATTTTTGTATCTAAAAACAGCGGATTAAAAATTCAAAAACATGCAGTCTTAAGTGATTCAAAAGATTTAAAATATCCATCTGATCATTTGCCTGTTTTGATCCAAATAAATTAATTATGAAAAAAATAACCACATTTACCCTGTTGATGGTATCGTTTTTTGCGACCGCTCAGCAGGAAACAATAGATCAAAAAGTAAATGCTCTGTTGAAAAAAATGACTCTTGAGGAAAAAATCGGTCAGTTAAATCAGTATACGGGCGACAATGCAGCAACGGGGCCTATTACCATAAATGCCAACAAACAAGCCGAAATAAAGGCAGGATTAATAGGTTCGATGTTAAACGTAACCGGAACAAAATACACCCGACAATATCAGGAACTGGCCATGCAGTCCCGTTTAAAAATTCCGTTGTTATTTGGTCAGGATGTCATTCATGGGTACAAAACTACCTTTCCAATTCCGTTAGCCGAAGCAGCGAGTTGGGACTTAGCAGCTATTGAATTGGCAGCAAGAGTTGCAGCTACAGAGGCTTCAGCAAGTGGAATTCACTGGACATTTGCTCCAATGGTCGACATTGGCCGTGATCCGCGTTGGGGGAGAGTGATGGAAGGAGCAGGAGAAGATACCTGGCTGGGTTCTAAAATTGCCTATGCCAGAGTTAAAGGTTTTCAGGGAAATAAACTCGGAGATCTGAACTCGGTTATGGCCTGTGTAAAACATTTTGCCGCTTATGGCGCAGCTGTGGGCGGCAGAGATTACAACTCCGTAGATATGAGTGAACGAATGCTTTTAGAAACCTATCTGCCTCCTTTTAAAGCAGCTCTAGATGCCGGCGCAGCCACTTTTATGAATTCTTTTAACGACTTAAACGGAATTCCGGCTACCGCAAATATGCATTTGCAGCGTGATATCTTAAAAGGAAAATGGAACTTTCAGGGATTCGTAGTTTCAGACTGGGGATCGATTGGGGAAATGGTAGCACACGGATATTCTAAAGATTTAAAAGCTGCAGCGCTTGCCGCGATTACAGCGGGAAGTGATATGGATATGGAAAGTAATGCGTATCGATATCATTTGGCAGAATTAGTAAAAGAAGGGAAAGTAGCTGTAGACTTGATTGATGATGCCGTGAAACGTATTTTACGCAAGAAATTTGAATTGGGTTTATTTGATGATCCTTATCGATATTCAGATCAAAAAAGAGCTGATAAAGCTTTAAACAACCCTGAAAACAGAAAAGCAGCTCTTGAAGTAGCTAAGAAAAGTATCGTTTTATTAAAGAACGACAACGAAACATTACCGCTGTCTAAAAACCTGAAAACAATTGCATTCATTGGTCCAATGGTGAAAGAGTACAAAGAAAATATGGGGTTTTGGTCTGTAGAATTACCCGAGGTTGATTACAATAAATGGATCGTCTCACAATGGGATGGTTTGCAGAGCAAAGTGGGTAAAAACACAAAACTGCTTTATGCCAAAGGCTGTGAAGTAGACGGAGATAACAAAGACGGTTTTGCAGAAGCAGTGGCAACGGCCCAACAGGCAGATGTGGTGATTTTGAGTATTGGTGAAAGACGTGACATGAGCGGTGAAGCAAAAAGTCGAAGCGATCTTCATTTGCCGGGGGTGCAGGAAGATTTGGTAAAAGCAATTCAGGCAACAGGAAAACCGGTAATAGTTCTGGTAAACGCCGGAAGACCTCTTATATTTAACTGGACAGCAGATCATGTTCCGGCAATTGTTTACACCTGGTGGCTGGGAACCGAAGCGGGTAATGCTATCGCCGATGTTTTATTTGGAGATTACAATCCATCGGGGAAATTGCCCATGACTTTCCCGAGAGAGGTGGGGCAGATCCCAATTTATTACAATCATTTCAGTACCGGAAGACCCGCTAAAGATGAAGATGCCAAAAACTATGTTTCGGCCTACATTGATCTGAAAAACTCTCCTAAATTTCCTTTTGGATACGGGTTGAGTTATACCAAATTCAATTATTCCGATTTGAAATTGTCAGCAGTAAAAATGAAAAACAACGAAACTATTAAAGTTTCTTTTCAATTATCAAATGTTGGAAAAGCAGCAGGAGAAGAAGTGGTGCAATTGTATTTAAAAGACAAATTCGGATCGGTGGTAAGACCCGTTTTAGAATTGAGAGATTTTCAAAAAGTAAAACTAAATGCAGGAGAATCTAAAACAATTGAATTTACTATTGACAAAGAGAAACTTTCTTTCTACAATACTAAATTAGAATGGACAGCAGAACCGGGAGACTTCGAAGTCATGATTGGAGCTTCATCAGCTGACATCAAATTAAAAGCAGATTTTGAATTGCTTTAACTTTTTTAACCAAAAAGAAGTATAGATTACTGTTATAAAAAGTAACACGAATTGCACGAATTTTCACTAATTTGTTGGTGTAATTAATTTCACAAACAAGGTTAACGTATTAAAATTTGTGCAAATTCGTGTAATTTGTGTTTAGATATGGTCTACAATTCCTCCTTTTTTTGGTGTCATTTATTTTAACACATAGTAACATAGGTGTTGCATCCCTAAAAAAGGCGTTTCACTTTAAATAAAACGTCCCGATGTATCGGGATGAAAGAAATTTATTTCTTTTTTGCATCCTCATTTTAGCAATAGAAATCTATGTTTCTATGTGTTTAAAATTTGAGCATTCCAATCATCAAAACATAGATTACAGCTTACCGTGTCGACACAAGTATAAAAAATAACACGAATTGCACGAATTATCACTAATTTGTTTGTGGAATTAATTATACAAACAAGGTTAACGTATTAAATTTGTGCAAATTCGTGTAATTTGTGTTTAGATATGGTCTACAATTCCTCCTTTTTTTGGTGTCATTTATTTTAACACATAGTAACATAGGTGTTGCATCCCTAAAAAAGGCGTTTCACTTTAAATAAAACGTCCCGATGTATCGGGATGAAAGAAATTTATTTCTTTTTTGCATCCTCTTTTAGCAATAGAAATCTATGTTTCTATGTGTTTAAAATTTGAGCATTCCAATCATCAAAACATAGATTACAGCTTACCGTGTCGACACAAGTATAAAAAATAACACGAATTGCACGAATTATCACTAATTTGTTGGTGTAATTAATTCCACAAACAAGGTTAACGTATTAAAATTTGTGCAAATTCGTGTAATTTGTGTTTAGATATGGTCTACAATTCCTCCTTTTTTTGGTGTCATTTATTTTAACACATAGTAACATAGGTGTTGCATCCCTAAAAAAGGCGTTTCACTTTAAATAAAACGTCCCGATGTATCGGGATGAAAGAAATTTATTTCTTTTTTGCATCCTCTTTTAGCAATAGAAATCTATGTTTCTATGTGTTTAAAATTTGAGCATTCCAATCATCAAAACATAGATTACAGCTTACCGTGTCGACACAAGTATAAAAAATAACACGAATTGCACGAATTATCACTAATTTGTTGGTGTAATTAATTCCACAAACAAGGTTAACAGATTAAAATTTGTGCAAATTCGTGTAATTTGTGTTGAGACAGTAGGCTACAATTAACCTCCTTTTGTATGATTATTTTACTAATTTTTTGAAATTGAATTTCAGCTTGTTCAATAAACCGTCTTCTATAATGTCGACCCCAATTCCAAAATTACTGTCGGCGACCTCGTTATGGGCCTCCCTGAAATCTTCAAAATCTTTTTCAGGAATTTCTAAATTAATCAGCGGTTTATAGTCGATGTAAATAGTTCCTCCGTTTTTGTTGATCTTTTTACGGCTCACATAATCAAAGTAAGCATTGTTGATCGTACTTTCCTGTATCGTAAACTTCTCGCTAACATCAATTTTTTGATCCGTTACAAGAGTGATTTCATATCGCTCATTATCAAAATTGTGCCAGAAAGAGATGTCTTTATGTATAAAATCCCTTGCTCTGTTTTTCACAATATTGGAGTCAAAATACATCAGGAAACGATTGTTTTTCCCGTCTGAGAAATAAGGGTTTTCAATAGTAGTCTGATATTCAATTTTAAATTCATTCAGTTTTTTATCATCACTGACAATTTCGATTACGGCATCTTTAAAAATCTTTCGAAGATCAGTTCCGTTTCTGTCATTCGTATAATTTAAGGTATAAAAAAAGAAATTGTTCCAGCTGTCAATGATCTCTCTTTTATTAGTGTTTTTGAAATACCTGCGCATGCTGTTGGCACGATTTCCTTTGTATACGGTCGTTAGTTTCAGTTTACCAACATTGTTCTCGGCAACAAGCTCTGATTTTTCATCAAGTGCATAATAAGGGAGACGATGAGGAGGTTTATGTTGTAATTCCAAATTAGGCTTCACTTCCAGATAATGCAGGAAGAAAATAAAACCACGATTTTCAATCAGTCCAAATTCATCACGCAATGTGGCATCAACAAAGTAGCTTTCACCCTTGTAATTGATCTTTACAATTACGTGATTAAAAGTCAGTAACGACGGTAAGTAATGTTTGATATAAAAATCAGTACCGAAATTGACCAGAATAATCGAAGAATCAATACCAATATAATCTAAAATAACTTTTAGTAAAACCGATTTAGCCTTGCAGTCGCCTTGTTTGTTAGTAAACGTTACAGCAGGCTCCTGTGGCTTGTGGCCATTCATTTCATCGGCATTGTAAATATAATTGATATGGTTTTGAACATATTCTATAGCAAATTGCAACTGATCGTCTTTAGAACCTATTTTGTCCAGTTTTTCAACCAGTTCCGGAGCAAATTCTGCCAAAGAAGATTTTTCGAAAATAGTCTCATAAATAGGAGAGATGTAATTGGATAATTCTTTCCAGTCGGCAGCCGTGGCAAAATCTATAAACGAAGAAACCTCACGGTTTGAATCTACAAAATTGATGTAATTCTCTTCTTCTCTTACATATTTTTCCCCCTTTTGCAAATAAGCTGTCTGTGGTTCCAGTACATTTCCGTCTTCATCTCTAAAGAACGATTTTTTGTAAGCAACTGCCTTTTCGCGATCGTTGATAAAAGTGAATTTGTATTTTCCGTACGCCCAGTAACTGTCAGGACCTACCCAAACATATCTGGAGAATTCTTTGCGGAGAAAATCACGCTCGGTAAAAATTTTAATTCTGGAATCTTCCATAATCAAAATATCATACAAACGAAGATCCTTTATCGTAATATTAATCTTTTTGTTGCTGCTTAAAACACCGCCACCGCTTTGGTTTTCGCTGTCCAGTATTTTAACTTTAGTATCGGGGATTTTGTCGACTAAAACACCGTCTCTTAAAACACTGATTCGGTGTATCACATAAGTTTCACTTTCTTCCAACACAACATCCACAGCAGAAGCTTTCTCCAAATTGGCAGGCTCATTTAAAGTATAGGCCACACAAGCATATTCGCTGCTTTCGTTATCATTGGTATAATAAATTTTATCTAAAAAATAACAATAGTCACGTCCCTCGTCTGCTTGTTTTTGAGAGAATTCAGATTCTTTGATATAATCTATAAGCTGGTTGTCATTAAGGTCACTAGCCCACGGTTCAGGCTTTTGAATTTTGTAAATTTCTGACTGGATATCTTGTTCCATAATAAGGCTTTTAAATGAAGTAGGTAAAATCTTCGGTTTATAACAAAAATATAGCTTTTTGTCTATATCTAAAGGGACCGAATGTATTATTAGGATAAGTTCAGTTTTCTTACAATAAATAAATTTATTATTTGATTTTGAAGAAATATCACCTTAAATAATTTAAAAAAGGTCTGAAAGAATTAAGGAAATTAGGAAAATGAATTCCAAAAGTAATAAGAGAAATTAAGGGATAAACCACCTCGTTTTTATTGCGAAGAATAAAATAAAGGAAACTTTTGTATTGAACTTAAATAGTCAAATAATTGAAGGAGAATTATTTTAAAACAGTGTTGATAAAATCCATTGCGCCAATTCCTTTGTAAGAAGCATATAACGCCTTGTCATAAGCTTCGCTTTTTGCTTTTTTATCTTTGGATTCCGTTTCAACAATCATTTCGTTAAAAATTCTTTCCTGCTCTTCACTATATTTTAAAGAAGCTTCAAGAAGATAAGTCTTAGAAACAAACCCGAAAGAAGTCCAGATTTTATTTCTTATTTTTTTATTGATGTCTTTTAACGGATTGGTAATCATATCTCCTGCATTAAAGTTCTGCGTTCCTGTTGGATTAAAAACGGTAAATAGTATGCTGATTTACAGTGTGTTTTTGTTGTGAAAATAACAAAACGTTTTTCAAATGTGTTATTATGACGCAATGTAATTATTTTTTTAATTCGATTTTCATTTTAAGTAAAAATTGTGATAGTTAACCTGGGAGTTTTTTTAAGAATTCTTATCAAAACAGAAGCTCATTTTTGCAAAAATGTTCCGGATTTATAAAAATGCATTAAATTGCAGGTATATTAAAGGACAGCATGCTGATTTAAGAAACGTTAAATGCCAAAAAAGATAATAGAAAATAGCGAAAATTACCAGCCCGGACTTTCAATTGACTGTGTCATTTTTGGATTTCATGACAATCAGCTAAAAGTTTTACTCATTAAAACTCCATTTGATGAAAAATGGTCCTTGCCCGGAGGATTTATACCCATTGAAGAAGATATTGACACCGCAGCCGTGACCGTTTTAAAGGAACGTACCGGAATGCAGGGGATTTTTTTAAGACAGTTTGCTACTTTTGGCCGCGTCAAACGAAACGATCTGGATTTTGGGAATGCCGTACTGGATCACTATGATATTTCCAGAGAAGACGGAAAATGGTTTACTCAGCGTTTTATAACCATTGGATATTATGCCTTAATCGATTTTTTAAAAGCAGTTCCGCAAAAAGAAAACAGTCAGGAGATTATAGAATGGATCGATCATAAAGAAGTTCCCGAACTTATCCTGGATCATAGAGAAATTCTGGATAAAGCCCTGAATACTCTTAGAATCGAGTTGAATTTAATGCCGGTGGGTTACAATTTGTTGCCCGAAAAATTTACAATTCCACAGCTGCAAAAGCTGTATGAAACGATTTTGGATCGAAAATTAGACAGACGAAACTTTCTGCGTAAAATTACCAATATCGGAATTCTGAATAAACTGGACGAAAAGAAAAGCAATGTGGCGCACAAAGCCCCAAACTTATATACTTTTGATACAGATAAATACAAAGAGGTTCTTAAAAACGGACTGAATCAGGGGTGGTAAGAGGCAAGACTTTACCAATTTTGAGCAATAGTATTTTAAAAAAAGAGTGAAATATGGTCACAATTGAAACATTCAGAACCCTTGCGCTGTCATTTCCGGACGCCACAGAAGAGCCTCATTTTGAGAAAACTTCTTTTCGAATCAACAAAAAAATATTCGCCACTTTTGAAGAAAAGAACAATACAGCCGTTTTAAAATTGAACGAAATCGATCAGTCCGTTTTTTGCGCTTCAAGTGAATTGATTTTTTATCCGGTTCCCAATAAGTGGGGTAAACAAGGCTGGACCGTTGTAGAGCTTTCAAAAGCAAGACCGGAAATGTTTGAAGACGCTTTGATTCTTTCTTATCAAAATGTAGCTTTTAAGAAAAAGTGAGAAGTGAGAATGTACTGTTAAGTTACAATAGTTCTGAACGTCAGATTTACTCTTGGTTTTGAAGTGGTTTTTGTGGGGGGTAAACGGTGCAGCCAATTCGTTTGAGTAGCATCTTTCATAACCAGTAAACTTCCGTGTTCTAAAATTAAAGAAACAGTTTCTTTGGTTTCCTTGTGTTTGAAGGCAAATTTTCGTTCAGCGCCAAAGCTTACGGAGGCAATGGCACCGTTCTTTTTTAAATCTTTTTCAGCATCACTGTGCCAGGCCATTCCTTCCTCACCGGAATGATATAAATTGAGCAAACAGGAATTAAAGGTCTCTCCCGTTTTTTCTTCCATCACCGCTTTTAGTACTAGTAATTCCGGAGTCCATGCAAGCGCTTTTTTGGTGGTATTGGAATACGTATATTCAAAACCTGAATCACCATACCAGGCCACTTTTCGCTTGGTTAAAATCAATTTACCAAAGATAACAGCCTCATCATTTTTCCATTCAATAGTATTTAAAAGAACCTCCAGATAATGATTGGAGTCTTCTCTCGAAAACAATTTTCCATAATAATTAACCGTTCCGTCTTTAGGAAGCAGATTCGTTGTTTCGTCTGTATGCGGATTAAATAAGTCCATTTTTCCAGTTTTGATATTCGGTTTTCATGCAATGTCCACAAGGGCGAAAATTGTTTTCTACGGCTTCGTCCTCGGTTGAAAAGAAAACCCTGTTTTCGCGTTTCATTCTTTTTCCGGATTTGCATTTTAGCGTTCCGTAGATTTTTAGTTTTTGGTTGCCACCAAAGCAAATTTCGCCTTTTTTAATTTTATTTCGAAGATCTGAATCTTGAATTTTGTTATGTTTAAGCATATTGTTTTGTGTTTTGTTTTTTAGCCACGAATTCACGAATTATTCTTTTACATGCTTTATCTGATATTATTTGAATGAATTCGAATAAATAAACGCACAGATTTAAAAAACATAATTCGTGAATTACTTCGTCCGGTCGCTATCGCTCGGGTCGTGGCAGAAAAAAATACTCACGATAGCGCATCATGAAAAATAATTCCCAACGTATGTCGTTCGCCAGAATGAATCTCGCTTACACCATGTTTCATGTTTACGCGA
The DNA here is from genome assembly GCF_020905335.1 of Flavobacterium lipolyticum. NCBI lineage: Bacteria > Pseudomonadati > Bacteroidota > Flavobacteriia > Flavobacteriales > Flavobacteriaceae > Flavobacterium > Flavobacterium lipolyticum. Next base: position 2,545,549 of record NZ_JAJJMN010000001.1, read on the forward strand.
TAGTATCCTTTGGAACCTTTCGCAGGTCTGAAATTGGTGGTAAAAACTAAAACGTCTCCTTTTTTAGGTTTCAGTACAATAGCTTTGGATTGTGCTCTTGGTGTTTGCTGTGTCAGTACAAATTCTCCGCCTGTAAAATCTTCATCGGGTTCGTTCAGGAAAAGAACAATCTGAATTGGAAAATAAACATCTCCGTACAAATCCTGATGCAGTGTATTGAAACCGCTTTTGCCATATTTTAAGATTAAAACAGTTGCCTTTAATTGATGATTGGCATGGCATTGTTCCAGTAATTCCTGATGCGTATCCGGAAAAACGGTCTGAATAGTAAGTGCTTTCATCCAGGCGTTTGCGATAGGAGCGAGTTTAGGGTAAATGGAAGTACGAATGTTCTGAATCAGATCGGGTAAGGGATAAGTGAAGTATTTGTACTCTCCCAGACCAAAACGATAGCGTTCCATGACGACCGTTTTTCGGTATAATTCGGACTTTGAATAATCGGCTTTTAGAGCTTCACATTGTTCGTTATCTAACAGATTTGAAATAATGGCGAATCCGTTTTCGTGCATAGATTCGGTGATGCTGTCCCAATGAAGGGAAGCAATTTTTGTGGATATGTTTTGCATCATGATTTTAAGTTGAGGTTGTTTTTTGCCACGGCCCGAGCGATAGCGACCGGACGAAGTAATTCACGAATTAAACTTATTCTACAGTATAGATTTTTTTTAAATGTAAAAGAATGATTCGTGAATTGTGGCGGAAAAATAATAAGGTATTTATGGATTTATCTGTGCGCCTTCCCATCCAATAATGGCCGTTTTACGGGTGTTTCCCCACATATATCCCCCGAAGGTTCCTGTGGATTGGATTACACGGTGGCAAGGAATTAAAAAAGCGACAGGGTTGCTTCCGATAGCGGTACCAACGGCACGGGAAGCATTGGGCTTCTCAATTTGCTGTGCGATTGAACCATAAGTAGAAAGTTGTCCCAATGGGATTTTTAAAAGAGTTTCCCAAACTTTCAATTGAAAATGGGTGCCTTTTAAGTGCAGTTTAATTTCGGATAATTTGCTCCAGTCATTTTGAAAAATAAACAGTGCATTTTGTTGTATCAGATCCAGCTTTCTGCAGAATGTGGCGTTGGGGAATCTATGTTTTAAATTCTCAAAACCCATTCCTTCGTTTTCGGCAAAAGCCATAAAACAAACTCCTTTAAGTGTTGAGGCTACAATGATATTTCCAAACGGACTTTCGGCGAAACTGAAGTTAATTTCTAAGTTCTTTCCTCCATTTTTATATTCGGCTGGTGTCATACCTTCGATGTTTACAAACAAGTCATGCAAACGGCTGGTTCCCGAAAGACCGGTGTCAAAAGCAGCATCAAATAAAGTAGCCTGGTGGTCTTCCTGAAGTATTTTCTTGGCATGTTCAACACTTATGTATTGCAAAAACTTCTTCGGACTTGTGCCTGCCCATTCGGTAAACAAACGTTGAAAGTGAAAAGGACTTAAATGCACTTTTTCGGCAACTTCATCAAGATTGGGCTGCGCTTTAAAATTGGCTTTGATATAATCAATCGCTTCAGCAATTCGATTATAATTAATGTTTTCCTGTGTGTTCATCTTCGTTTCATTTTATAAGGCAAATATCGACACGTTTTTGCGGGTATAAAATCCGAAACTTGCGGAAGTAACTTTTGTTGACTTTGTTTCAAGTTTCACGTTCTGCTCAAACCTGAAACCTGAAACCTGAAACTTGAAACCTGAAACTTGAAACCTGAAACCTGAAACTTGAAACCTGAAACCTGAAACAATTACCGTTACAATTCTTTTTCCATTTTGTAATTAATCAGCTCAACACCGGATCGAATGTTTACCTGCTCGGCTTTTACAACAAAACCGCTTTTTTCAAAAAAAGGTCTGGCTGTAATACTAATGTCGGAGGTAATGGTTTCTGGATGTTGCTTTTGGGCTTCAAGTAGTAATTCATTTAAAAGCTTATGGGCAATTCCCTGTTTTTGATAGTCTTTGTGGATATAAAAGAAATCAATATAATTGCCGTTCTTCAAAGTTCCAAAACCAACTATTTTAGTTTCAATGATGGCCAGCAAAACAAATTGTGTTTGAATAACGTCTAACCAACGCTCGGTATTTTGTACACCCGAAATCCATACTTCAATTTGCTTTGGATCGTAATCGTTTTTACAGACCGATTGTATGGTTTCGGTATACAATTGCTGCATTTCCATTAAGTCTGAAATTGTTGCTTTTCTGAAATTCATTAAATTTTTGATTTATAGTGTAAGGAGTGTTTTTATAATGTCATTTGATAGTATCAATGATTGATTTAAAATACCTTAATGCGCGGTAGTTTTAGAAAAAACATTAATGACAATAACACCTGCCATAATCAATGTTAATCCAATTATCGCTGGTAAATCAGGGATTTGTTTGAAGAAAACAGCACCGATAATCGTGATCAGTACAATCCCAACTCCCGACCAGATGGCATAAGCAATTCCGACCGGAATGGTTCTGATGGCAAAACTTAAAAAATAAAATGCACCACAGTAACCAATTATGGTTACAATACTTGGAATCAGTTTTGTAAATTCTTCAGACTTTTTTAGGGCCGAAGTAGCTATGATTTCAAAGAGAATAGCAATGCCTAAAAAGAAAAAGTTTTTCATATCTCGTTTTTTTGTAAAGTTAACCTTTGTATTGACGTGAAAAGATGAATTTACGGAATAGTATAGAAAAACTAATTATATTTTTAAATTACGGCAATTCAATATCAACTAGTTTAAAAGGGATCTTTTTTATGGATTTATCGCTTTCGATATTAATGACTAATTTCCAGTTAGGGTTTGGTTTTTCTTCAAAATAATAAGTAAACAAACTGTTACTGCTCATACTTCCATTTCGTTCTATTTTTTTTCCAGCTGTATCTTCGAAATATAAATCGACAAATTTAGATTTATCTCCATTTACATAGAAGTACACTTGATTATCATCAGTGTCGCCAGAGCTAAAAAGACCATCGAAGGCACCTAAAAGTCCCTGAGCCATTAGCCTTGCAGCTTCAGGAAGTTTTTTTAGTTCTTCTTCTTTTTTGTTCTTATTTTCCTGAACATATTTTGTATAAGATTCTTTTGTTAAGTAAATAATCTCTATTCCGGATTTGCCAGGTAAAAGATTGACATTCGTTTTGTTTTGATAATTGGTAATTTTTATTTCACTTCCATTGGCCTGATTTGGGTTATATAGACTCACTTCGCCGCTCAGTTCCTTGATAGTTTTAGCTTTTCTGGCAGGGATTTTAATTTCTAGTTTAATTTTAGCCGTTTGATCTATTTTACTATAATCATTACTTTTTTCATCTTCATTTAATAAATCTATACCTTGATCGTCTATTGCTTTAGTGATCTTACTAATTTTTACAAACTTGTATTTTCGTACTTCATCCCCGGATATTTTTAGTTCAATTTCACATTCGTTGCTAAATGAATTATCTGATGTAGATCTTTTTTCATTGATCTCACTAACGGATATTTTTTGAGAGAAAGAAACTGTTGTAATAAGTAGGAGCAAACTAGTAGTAAGTAATTGTATTTTCATTTTAAAATCTTATTTTTTTAGGTTTGGTTATTCGTTTTATTCTGCGGCAAATGTATTGATATATTTCAGAATTAACCTGCAAAATAAAAAGGTATTTCAGCTATTTTAGATTTGAAAATTTTAAGTTATTTCAGCTCCTCTTTCGCAACAGAAACACTTATCAGTTTGTAACCCTTTTCGGTTCGGAGAAATTCAAAATGATCCTGTTTAAAATCGGCTGTATCGCTTGAATTAATAATAATGTTCTTAACGGGATAGATCCATTCTTTAGGCTCATTACAATTATTAAAGTACTCACCATATTCGCTCGTTTCAAAAATAAAGGGATTCAGCCCATCAGACGAAATAAAATAATCCGTTCCGGAAGCTTTAAGCTGTTGAAGTTTTGATTTTAAAAGAGCATAATTTTCTTCAATAAATTTTGTCTTTGATTCGCTTTTCCATCCATTTGGTTCTTTCCAGTAAGTGATTTTATCAAAGGAGCTCTTCATTAAATTTTCTTTGGATAAATCAGAAAGTAAATTGTTTTTTAACCACCACTTAAATTCCTTATCGCAATTAATAAAAGAATAATACGCACCGCCAACGCCGGCAAAATTCTCTCTTGTTTCTTCTTTATTAGGGACTTTTGATTTTTGTAAAGAATAAAAGTTAAGATCAGTATTGTCTTTGAAATCCTCAATTAAGATTTTGTTGTTATGGTCTATCAGGTATCTTTTTCCTCCACTCCAGAAAAAATGTTCACCGTCCTGTTTTTTTAGGGCACCTTTTAAGGCTACAATCATCCCATTTTGAACTTTTGATAAAGCACTATAATCAGCAGGAATTGCAATTTTGCCTTCACTATTAAATATTCCGGTTTTATCTGTTTTTCGGTCTGTAAATCTGATGTAACCTTCATTTTCACAATCAGGACCATTGTCAAAAATATAGAGACTGTCACGTCCCACTATTTTACCGGATTTGGTCAGATAATAGCTCTTCCAGCTTTCACCGGTTTCTTCGGTTACGGCAATAATTTTGTCAAATTTACGGGCAGTAGTGAATCCCATAAACTTTGGTGGTATTTTGATAGTTCCGTTTGCGTCTTTAAATCCAATATGGGTAGTGTCTTTATCCCAAAATGAAACCCAAAGGTCTTTTTTTTGTGCGAGTATAACACAATTAGTAAAAAAGTATAGGCAAAAAACAAGAAATCGTTTCATAAAGACAAATTTCCAGTAAAGATAAGAATAACATTTTCTAAAAATAGACCTTGGATAGTTGAGAGGAAAAGCAGTACTTTTCGAGAAAAAATAGATGAATAGAATTGTATTGATTTTGTTGAGCTTTAGTCTTTCAGTGTTTTCTCAAAAAAAACAACCCAGTAAAGAGGAGAAAGACATGATTTATGAAATGACTTATAACATAAATAAAGAAATTTTTAAGACTCCTGACTTTCCGTTTAAAAAAGTAAATCGAAAAATGGATGAAATTCAAAAAAAAGCAATTCAATCGATGGAGGTGATAAACTCTTCTATAGATACAATTATTTCAAGAGGAGTGTTGAAATTGGAGAAATCTGAATATGGATACGACCTGTTGTTTACTTCTCGTTTTCCTTCTTATTTTAAAGAAAATGATGAAACTACTATTGTAGATTTTCACCCCGTAACAAGTAAGCTGTTTAATTCGAAAAAAGAGTTGATTGAAATTCAGCATATTGGTGGGACTTCTTTTGGAATGGAGGTTTTGTACAAATACAAGAACGGAAAAGAGATTAATTTAAATTTTACTACGCTGCGGAAGCAGGATCAGATAAACAATGCTGTAAATTTTAAAAACAATAACGAACTTTCTGAGATTAATGGAAGTGTAGTTTACAATATTAAATTCATTACAGATTATTCCCAGGTAAAGCTTTCTAAAAAAGATATAGGAAGCACATTTAAACTGAATAATAACGAGTACAAGTTAGTGGATGTTATAAACAATGTGATTTTGATTGAGGCTGTCGATCCGAATAGTGATCAGGAAATTAATATGCGCTTGGTGAATTATGATGAGTTGGGCAATGTATTGATTACTTACGGTCAAAAGGAGATGGAAGATCTAAAGAAGAAAAATAAAAAAATCAATGATGAAAGAGCAGGTCTTAGTGATATAAGAGGTAATATAAGTAAACCTGTTTTTGAGGCTTTTAAAGCCACTCCTACGATGAGTTTTGAAGAATTTAAAAAAACATTTACGATCGATGAGGTAATAAATGAAAAAAGAAAGTACATCTTTATTCAGACTATTGCTCCAATTAAAAATGATTTCATTCTTTATGAACCTGTTTATGGTATAAACAGGTCTTTTGAGATGATTCCGAATCTGAAAGAGCCTGAGCCTAAAAAAATGAGGAAAGAAGATTACAATGCCCCACAATTATCTGCAGATTGGAATGAAAAACTATTCGGAAACATTAAAGAATACACCGAGAACGTTTACTATGCAACAAAAAAGAATGGCAAGTATGTAAAAGGTAAAATGCAAAATTATACCACTTATAAAAAGAATTCTAATGGGGAGTTTGTCGAAGATAAATTATTTCCCAAAAAGTCTGATTATCCGGAGAACAAGTATAATAGCTTAAAACAAAAGATAGAATCGATAGGTTACGACGATGATGAAAAGATTACCGGAAGAACAATTTACAGCTACGGACCGGATAAAAAATTAGTAGAAGAGAAAAGTTATTTTTCGGAGAATGATACTTTAAGGAGTTTGGTGAAATATAAATACGATAAAAATCAAATTATAAAAACAAGTTTTTCTTATGATTATCAGGGAGGAGAGGCACAAATTACGGAGTCTGAGGATGTATTGGTGTACGATGAAAGAGGAAATCTTATAGAAGAACATTTGAAGAATAATAAAGAGGATTCTGTGTATTTGAATGAAATGGTAATTTATAGAAAATACAACTCCGATAATAGAAGAATTGAAGAATCAAGTTCCGATTCTTTTTTTGGGGATGGTAAAATTAAGTTGGATACAAAATTAGAGTATCTTAAAATCGATAATCAAAAAAACTGGACCGAAATGTTTTTTGAGGGCGGACTGGGTTCAGAAAAACCAGAAGCCAATTTTGTTGAGCGAATTTTTGTCTATGAATAAGAAGTAGTATTAAAAACAAAATCCGACAGGTTTTAAAAACCTGTCGGATTTGAAAGCTATTTGAGATTATTGGTGTGTTATGGATTAAGTGATAATCCGACACTGAAAAACAATCGGACTTTGTCGATATTATTGATCCATGAAGTATCAAAGTGAATTGGACCTAAAATGGACTGATAGGAAATAGCAGCTCCTCCCGATAGCACAAGGCTGGTTTCGAAATTATGATCCCAATTTCCTTTTGGTTTAAAGGCATGGTCAATGAAATTACCAAAAGTGTCAAAACCTACAGCGGCAATATTAATGTGAGGGGTCAGATAGATTTTTCCGGTAATATTTATTTGCGAGGCGAGTTTAAGCCCCATATATTGTGTAACATTGAGTTCGTCTTCATGTAAACCCGGGAATGAAAAGCGATTACTGCCGGAACTTGGGATAATACCACCGAGAAAATATCTTGTTGCATAACCAAAATCGAAAAACGAAATTTGATTGTCTTTGAGTTGATCTTGAAAAATAAAACAAGCATCAAATCCTACGATTCCTGTAATTTTCTTTTTTAGGGGCAACCTCTTTTCAAAGCTTAAACCAAATTTTGTGTAATTATTTGTTGAACCGGAAAGACGCATGACATCTGGGGAGGAAATTGAGGCGTTGATATCGCTAAGGAATGATCGCGTTATATTTGATTTTATAATGGTTCCGTTTGTAGCAAAGAAAACTTTATCCATATCATTATAGGAATAATGCATGTTGAATTCGATATTATTAGAGCTGTAGTTGTTTAGTGAAACTACGTTCGGATTGTATTCCCGTTCATATTTTGGTTTGAAGTAGGTGTAGTGATAGTTTAAACCAAAACCAAAATAGCTTTTCAGCGAATTTAAATTTCTGTTTACTTCATTGTTAAATTCAAATGTATTGTAAAGGATATTATCTGAGGCTTTGCCATTAAGATAAATTTCCTGTTTTAGAAAAGCTCCGTAAAGTTCCGTTCCCCACCACCATTCTCTGCGTCCTCCAAAATTTTTCTGAAAATTGATTCTGCCTTTTGGTTGTTCTGCTATATCGGCAGTAACCAAAAGACGGGAAGCATCGGCAAGAACGTTTCTGGCGGTGTAGTTAAAAATAACACCAACACCTCTATAAGTGTCGTAGTGTACGGAGGTGTTTAGCTGGTTTTTAGCACGCTCAGATCCAAATAATGTAACTCCGGGTTTATCACCATCTTTGATGAAATAGCTATATCCAATTTCATCAAAAAGATTTGTACCCATAGCTCTGTTGATGCCTGAAATTAAATCTTTGGAGGTATATTTTACATGGGGTTTAAGATTTGCTCTTCCCACTACCAGAGGGAGATTTTCCGGACTTATTTTTTTATAAATTATGGTGTCAAGAACAAATTCTTTGGGCATATAGGGCAATTTGTGCGTTCGTTGCTGGAATCCTTTTAACTTTTCTGCTAAAGCAATTAAAGCCGGAAGATTTTGATTTGCGGCTATTTTACCGTCTTTATAAATTTCGTTACTAGCTGCAAAGTCAGCTGTCGAGAAACGCAGGTTGGGCATGTGATCGATTAATATGGTACACAGATCGCGATTTGCCGGGTTTTTAACATTACTCGGAAACATACTCGTCTGCATTAATATCATCATAATATTGTTCAGTTTCCCCATTGGCTGCATTCCTCCACCAACATCACTGCCAATAATAATGTCGGCACCCATTTGTTTGGCCACATCTGTCGGGAAATTATTTAATACTCCTCCGTCTACTAATATGGTTTTTTCGTAAGGCACTGGTTTGAAAATAGCAGGCAAAGACATGCTGGCTCGCATGGCATAAGCTAAACTGCCTTTGCTTAAAATAACTTCCTTGCCTTCAACTAAGTCGGTAGCCATAGCTCTAAAAGGTATCGGGAGGCTATCAAAATCTCTGACATTATATACAGGAAAGGTCAATTCAGAAAGGGATTCTCTTAGGTTTTGATCATTTAAAAGTGAACCAACACTATTGAGTTTTCCATCTTTAATCCCTATTCCGACCAAGTATCTTTGGAATTCTCTTTTTTCTTCTGCACTTACAGATTGTAATGATTGACCTCCGCCAAGGAGTTTGTCCCAATAAATATTCTTGGTGATTTTTTCGATACTATCGCCGGAATATCCCATGGCATATAAACCGCCAATGATACTTCCCATACTATTTCCAACAATAAGATCAGGCACAATGTGTAGAGAATCCAGTTTTTGTAAAAGCGGAATATGTGCAATTCCCTTTGCTCCACCACCACTTAATACTAAAACGACTTTAGGTTTCTTTTCCTGCGAAAGACCAATCTGAGAGATTGTAAGTAAAAAAAATAAGATAAAGAAATAAGGTGTTTTTTTCAAAATTACGTTGTTTAAGTAGTTGAGAAACTAAGGCTTATTTTGTGGTTAAAATTAAGGGCTTATTTTTAAAAAGTAAAGTTTTAAGAAAATGTTTTGTTCAAATATAAAAAGATCTTTTGTCTTCTAAGGTTTTTAAAAACAAAACCCGACAGATTTTTAAATCTGTCGGGTTTTAATAGGCAATTGAAGGAATCTAAAATTAGAAATCTTCAATCTAAAATTATTTAGTATCTGTAGTATTCTGGTTTGAATGGACCTTGAACTTCAACACCAATATAAGCAGCCTGATCTTCGCGAAGAACTTCCAACTCAACTCCTAATTTAGCTAAGTGTAGGGCCGCTACTTTTTCATCTAAATGTTTTGGTAACATATAAACGTCATTGTTGTAAGCAGCACTGTTGTTCCATAATTCGATTTGAGCCAAAGTCTGGTTGGTGAATGAATTACTCATCACAAAACTTGGGTGACCTGTAGCACAACCTAGGTTTACTAAACGCCCTTCAGCCAAAATGATGATGTCTTTTCCGGCGATAGTATATTTGTCAACTTGTGGTTTGATTTCGATTTTAGAAGCACCGTGGTTTTTGTTCAACCAAGCCATATCGATTTCATTATCAAAGTGTCCGATGTTACAAACAACAGTTTTGTCTTTCATTTGCTCGAAGTGCTCTCCAAGAACGATATCTTTATTTCCTGTAGTAGTAATGATGATATCAGCATTAGCAATTACAGTGTTTAATTTTTTAACTTCATAACCGTCCATTGCAGCTTGTAAAGCACAAATTGGATCAATTTCGGTAACCGTTACAATAGATCCTGCACCTCTGAAAGAAGCAGCAGTTCCTTTTCCAACATCACCATATCCACAAACTACAACTCTTTTTCCAGCCAACATTAAGTCAGTTGCACGACGAACAGCATCAACAGCAGATTCTTTACAACCGTATTTGTTATCAAATTTAGATTTAGTAACAGAGTCGTTAATGTTAATTGCAGGCATTGGTAAAGTTCCGGCTTTTACTCTTTCGTAAAGTCTGTGAACACCAGTAGTAGTTTCTTCAGATAAACCTTTAATTCCAGGAACCAATTCAGGGAAACGGTCAATAACCATATTTGTTAAATCTCCACCATCATCAAGGATCATGTTCAATGGTTTTCTGTCTTCACCAAAGAATAAAGTTTGTTCAATACACCAGTCAAATGATTGCTCATCAAGACCTTTCCAGGCATAAACCTGAATTCCTGCAGCAGCAATAGCAGCAGCAGCCTGATCCTGAGTGGAGAAAATGTTACAAGAAGACCAGGTAACTTCAGCACCAAGAGCAATTAAAGTTTCGATCAAAACAGCAGTTTGAATCGTCATGTGTAAACATCCTGCAATACGAGCACCCTTTAAAGGTTGTTCGTCTTTATATTCAGCACGAAGCGCCATTAAACCTGGCATTTCAGCTTCAGCCAATTCAATTTCTTTTCTTCCCCAAGCCGCTAGAGAGATGTCTTTTACTTTGAAAGCCACAAAAGGCGTAGTTGTAGTACTCATTTATAGTATATTTGTAATTGTAAAATTTTTGCAAATTTACGGAATAGGTTTTTAATTTAGACTACTTTCTGTCAGAATTGTGAAATGTTTAATTTCTTAATCTTTAGAATATTAGTTGATTACTATGGCTGTTATATAGAGCGTAGTCGAAATAAGAAGCTAATCCTGCTGTCCACTATATCTTTTGCAGTCTCGTAAAAAAAAACGAGACTGCAAAAGGATGCCGTTCCCATCAGGGCTAAAAGACGAGACATTAAATAAGAAACTTCGTTTTCAAATCAGGAAAACAACTCATAGCTAAAAACTCATAACTCATAATTAAAAAAGAATGCCTTTATTTGAAACCATACAATTCAACGAAACGACTAAAATCTTAGTTTGGCACATAACAGAATCATTTGAGGAGTTAGTGAGCAATGTAGTATTAAAAGAGAAAACACAGTTGAGGTTGAACGGGATGAAATCTGTAATGCATCAACGCGCCTTTTTGAGCGTCCGTATGCTGATCCAGGAAATGGGTTTTACAGATCAGGACTTGCACTACGACGAATTTGGGAAGCCCTATTTCAATTGCGAAAATCATATCTCCATCACGCATTCACATGATTTTGCAGCGATTATAATTAGTGATAAAACAGTAGGAATCGACATGGAGCTGCAACGCGACAAAATCCTTCGAATAGCAGACAAATTTGTAGAGACCGAAAACAGTTATCTAAACACTCAAAATACTCCCGATTATATCAGGGAATTGACAGTAATTTGGGGAGCCAAAGAAGCTATTTTTAAAATCAGAAACGAAAAAGGAATCAGTTTTAAAGATCATATTAGTGTAAATACGTTTTCGTTAGATAAAAATCAAACCAAAGCCAGTCTTCATTTTAATGATCTCGCAGTAGATTTTGACGTGTACTATAAAGAAATTAAATCGAATACTTCAGGGCAGAACTTTACTTTGGTTTATGCTTTTGATAAGTAGTTTTCAGTCTCAGTTTTCAGTTTTTTACAGTTTTGTCATTTCTCTAGAGTCTCGTAATCACAAAAAAAAGCAATTTATTCAGCGCTAGCTTCTGCTATTTTCTTTCGATTTTCAAACATACTCAGAAACAAAAAAGTTCCCATTTTACGGGCGCGTCGTTTTAACGTTTCGACATTTTCGCCTTCAAAATGTTCTTCTAAAGTCTGAAACCAATGATTCAGCCAGATTCCAAACTCATTAGAGGTGATTCTTCCTTCAAAATGCGAATCGACTTCATTGTGCACGGCAAGCGGATTACCATTATATTTCCTTACGGCAAATAAGTTACTTTCCCAAAAATCGGTGAGCTTCTCTAAATGCGTATCCCAATCTTTGATCATAGAATTGAAATAAAAGCCGATTTCATTATCGGCTCTTATTTTAGCATAAAACTGATGGACTAAAAATTCGACATCTTCTCGATTCTCTATTTGTTTTTTCATAGAATAAAACTATTTAAGAGAATAAAAAACACACTTAAAAGTGCACTTACAATAATAAGGTTAAAAACCGTTTTGTGCTTCATTTGTGCCAATATAGAAGTGTTGGCAAAGACACAGGCCAAAACAATAATGGCCAATTGTATCATTTGTGGTATTGAGGTTCCGTTAGCAAGAACGTACATGGCCGCAGCACCACCTAAGCAGCTTTGACCAATTACCGCCATTGCAGCTGAACCCATATAGTTTTTATTGAAATTTTCGAATGTTGTTTGATATAGTGTCATGATATTGAGATTTTTATACTACAAAGGTACAGGCACTATAGGGATGCATTTTATGATTTAAATCATATAAACTGAACTATTTTATCGGTATACTTTTCTGTTTATGATTTTTAAAAAACCTTTTTTCTCCAGAGTTTTTATGGTTCTGATGACCGTTTCAACACGCAAACCGGTCAGATCTCCAATCTGTTGTCTTGCAAAATTGATGAGGTATCCATTTGCGTCTTTTTTAAAATTGAAATAGACAATTCCATGATCGATTAGTTTTAAAATGCGATGCTCCGGCTCCTGAGTAGACATCTCTGCCGCCATAACCGATTTATAGTACAGTCGCTGCGCCAGATTTTCGATTATTTTAAGACTGATGTCCGGATTTTCCCCTAGCAGTTTCATGAAACTATTTCTGTTAAGAAGAAGGATTTCCGAATCTTCAACAGTAATGGCATTTGCCGGATATTTTTGATTTAAAAATAAAGGAGGTTCTCCAAAAGGCTGTTCTTTGTAAAAAATACCCTGAATAAATTCACGTCCGTCATCGTTATAATTACTCATTTTTACTTCTCCGGAAACAATCTGATAATAGTACGCGGGCAGATTGTTTTCTTCAAAAATAATTTCATTTTTAGCGAAAGACTTTCTCAAAGCACCATATTTCTGCAGCAGATCAATTGCAATCATAATTTTGTTTAACTATAACACAAATATAATTCATTCAAAATAGTTCTTCTACATCAAAAAACTTTTACTTTTACGCCCACTATGATACAAAAATTACTCAGTTTACGACAGGAAATTTTAGAGGCTAAAAGTAAAGGACAAAAATTACTGGCCATATTATTAGATCCGGATAAAATTGTTTGGGAAAATTTAGATCATTTATTGCTTAAAATAAATCAATCTCCCGCAACACATATTTTTGTAGGAGGAAGTATTGTGCAGGCAACAATTTTAGAAGATTTAATATCTAAATTAAAACAAGAAACCAATTTACCCGTTGTTATATTTCCGGGTGATCCTTCGCAGATTTCACCTCAGGCAGACGCGATTTTGTTCTTATCTTTATTATCAGGCCGAAACCCTGATTATTTAATAGAGTATCAGGTTCAGGCAGCTCCAATTTTAAAAAAGACAAATTTAGAAGTTATTTCGACAGGTTATATTCTGATTGAAAGTGGCAATGAAACTGCTGTAGCCCGTGTAAGCAAAACAAAACCACTGGAAAGGGATAATTTTGATCTGGTTTTGGCAACAGCGCAGGCAGGAGAAATGTTAGGAAGCCAATTGATTTATCTGGAGGCGGGAAGTGGTGCAAAAAAAGCAGTGCCCCTAGAAATGATACGGCTAATTGCTCAAAATGTTGAGATTCCTGTAATTGTTGGTGGAGGAATTGTAGATTTGCATGGAATTCAAAAGGCATATAATGCCGGTGCTGATTTAGTAGTTATTGGAACCGCTTTTGAAAATGACAGCCATTTTTTTGAATCATAAATAAAAACCCAACCTAAACTAACCTGCTCAAGTATGATTGATTTTTTTCTGGACAGTTATAAAAACACTCCTTTATGGCATATTGCCCTGGAGTTTTTAGTTTTTATCTGTGGAATTTTGAGTGTGTGGTTTGCGAAAAAAGAAAATATCTGGGTTTATCCAACCGGTTTGATTGCTACCGTTATTTCGGTTTATCTGTTATATGTTGCGGGTTATATCGGAGATATGATCATCAATGGCTATTTTTCGATTATGAGTATATATGGATGGTATGTATGGAGCAAAGGAGGAACGGTTGAAGACAATTTGCCTATAACACGAACAAATGCCAATGAAAAAATAATTGGAATAGTATTGTTTTTTATAACTGTTTTTGTAGTTTTCGGCATCTATAAATACTTTGATTACGAAATTAGAAACGACAATTATGTCGATATGATTTCATCTGGAATATTTTTTGCAGGAATGTGGTACATGGCGAAGAAAAAGATCGAGAACTGGACGCTTTGGATCATTGGTGATATTATTGTGGTGCCTCTTTACGCTTATCGCGGTTTAGGGATGTTATCACTGCAGTATTTAATTTTTACAATTTTGGCTATTTCAGCTTATTTAGAATGGAGAAAAATCTTAGACAGCAAATAACAGCTATCATAAAAATTGCTTTATTTGGTCCTGAAAGCACAGGAAAAACTACCTTGGCAAAACAACTTGCAGAATATTATGAAACCGAATGGGTTCCTGAGTTCGCACGCGATTATTTGCAGGAAAAATGGGAAGAGAACCAGCACATTTGTGTAGCCGATGATATGATGCCTATTGCATACGGGCAAGTAGCTCTTGAAAATCAAAAGCAGGCTTTGTCAAGTAAGTATCTGTTTTGTGATACCAATTTAATGGTGACAAAGGTTTTCTCTGAAATGTATTATGGATTTTGTGATCCGCTTTTAAACGAAGCAGCATTAGAGCATGAATACGATTTATTTTTCCTGACTGATATTGATATCCCCTGGGAAAAAGATGACATTAGAGATACTCCTGAAGGTCGTGAAACCGTATTTTCAGTTTTCAAACAGACTCTTATTGATACTAAAAAACCTTTTATTACTCTTTCCGGAGATAAAGAAAGCCGTTTGACTAAAGCGATAGCGATCATAGAGCAATTAGCTGTCGCAAAACAGCACGGTATTTCATCTGAAGATTTTGTTCAGATATACGAACATGGAATTTCTTTTGAAAAGATTTTACAGCAGCTGCAAAATTTTAAGAACGGAATAAACAAGTCTAATTTGATTAGTCCGGCCACAATTGACAGTGGTGTATTAAGTTTATCAGAAGCAGAATTTGAAGAAAAAGCAGCTTTTTTTGATCTTAAAAAATCAGAAATTAAGCTGAAAAAGTTTGTTCCGGCTTCGGGTGCAGCCAGCAGAATGTTTAAATTTTTAAGCGCTTTTCTGAATGAGTTTGACATTCAAAAAGAAACTATCAACGCTTATATCAACCGTAAAAACGATAAAGAGCTGTCTATTTTTATAGTGGCTATGGAGAAATTTGCATTTTTTAAAGCGGTTGATAAAAAGTTAAAAGAAATCTACCCAGAGTTTGAAATGCTGGATCGGGATCATAAAAATTATTATTTTATAAAAACATTGTTGTCTGTTGATTACTTTGATTTTGCAAATAAACCAAAGGCAGTTTTACCTTTTCATCAATACAAAAGACATATTGCAAATCCAATCGAAGAACATTTGAACGAATGTATTCGCTATGCTTCATCCAATCAGATTTCTAATTTGCATTTTACCGTTTCAGAAGCACATCAAAGTTTGTTTGAGAATCAAATAAAGGTTCTTAAAGAAAAAATAGAAAAAGATTCGGGAGTTAAAATAGACATCTCTTATTCCTATCAAAATAAAAGTACCGATTCTATTTGTGTAGACGTTAAAAATAATCCAATTCGGGATAAAAACAATAAATTAGTTTTTAGACCCGGAGGACATGGTGCGCTAATTGAGAATTTAAATGAACTTGATGCGGATGTTATTTTTGTCAAAAACATTGACAATGTAATTCAAAATCATATGGATCAGATTGCATTGTATAAAAAAGCATTAGCAGGGACTTTAATTAAGATACAGCAAAAAGTTTTTAGTTATTTAAATGCAATTGAAAAAGGAGAGATACGAGAGAAAGATCTTGAAGAAATCGTGATCTTTTTATCAAAAGAACTTAATGTTGAGTTGAATAGTGACTATAGTAAGTTTACTTTCGAAAATAAAATCAATAAGATAAAAAGCTTATTAGACAGGCCAATTCGTGTTTGTGGAATGGTGAAAAATGAAGGAGAGCCCGGAGGAGGTCCGTTTTGGGTAGTGAGCCCCAAAGGATCAGTTTCGTTGCAGATTGTAGAGGCTTCGCAAATCGATCTGACAAACAAAAAACAACAGGAAATCTTGGCTTCGGCCACTCATTTTAATCCTGTTGATTTAGTTTGCGGAATCAAAAATTATAAAAACGAAAAATTTGATTTACTGCAATTTGTAGATCAAAACACTGGTTTTATTGTCGAAAAAAGTGTGGATGGGAAATTGGTAAAGAGTTATGAGCTTCCGGGACTTTGGAACGGAGCAATGGCCAATTGGCTTACTATTTTTGTGGCAGTACCCTTAATTACCTTTAATCCAGTGAAAACAGTAAACGATTTATTAAAAGCTGCGCATCAGCCACAATAATGGATATCGAAAAAATCATATCAGAGTTGCGTTTTAAAGCCGTACGAAGCAGTGGTGCGGGCGGACAAAATGTAAACAAAGTGTCATCAAAAGTGGTGTTGACTTTTGATTTGAATGTGTCTCAGGCACTGTCTGAAGAAGAAAAGCTGCTTTTGCAAAAGAATATAGCAGCGCGTTTAACCACAGAAAATATCCTGATTTTAAATTGCGATGAAGATAGAAGTCAGCTAAAAAACAAAGATATTGTTATAAAACGCTTTTTAGAGGTAATTAAAAAAGGGCTGTATGTTCCTAAAGTTCGTAAAGCCACTAAAATTCCTAAATCGGTAATTAAAAAGCGTATCAAGGATAAAAAGAACGTTTCGGAAATCAAACAATCCAGAAAGAAACCAAATATCGATTAAGTAGAAATTCCAAATCTCAAATTCCAAATTCCTGAAAAAAAAGATCAGTTTAAAATGGAATTTGAGATTTTGAATTTTGATATTACTATTGATTTTTGAAATTTTTAACATTACATTTGCATCGTCTCAAAGGGGTGCTCTAAATAACGAGCTGAGATCATACCCAAAGAACCTGAGCGAGTAATGTTGCTAAGGGAAAAACGACAAATTTTAGCGTGCACACTATATTTTGTCGTGAAACTTTTATTAATTTAACAAAAAGAATAATTCCCCCTTTTATTCGTAAATTTTTTACGGATGAAAACTATTTTTAAAGGTGCTGAGGTGCTAAGTTACAAAGGTTCTAAGATTCAAAAGTCGAGCAGAACCAAATCTATTTTCTTACTTCTTTTTTCTATTTTCTTTTCTCAATTTTCTTTCGCGCAAGGGCAGGACTCTACTAAAGTGAACAAACTGGATGATGTTTTAGTTTCGGCAGTTCGTGTTACTGCTAAAACTCCGGTAAGTTTTAGTAATCTTGATAAAAAGGACATTAAATTTAGAAACCTGGGACAGGATATTCCAATTCTAATGAATTATTTGCCATCGGTGGTAACTACTTCTGATGCAGGAGGAGGTATAGGATACACCGGAATCAGGGTGCGTGGTAGTGATGCTACAAGAGTAAATGTGACCATTAACGGAATTCCATATAATGATGCTGAAAGTCAGGGAACCTTTTGGGTAAATATGCCTGATTTTGCTTCTTCTGTGGAGAGTTTACAATTGCAAAGAGGTGTTGGAACTTCTACTAATGGTTCTTCTGCTTTTGGAGCGAGTTTGAATATGCTGACGGATAATTATGCTACGAAAGCAACCGGAGAAATTTCAAGCTCTTACGGAAGTTTCAATTCAAATAAAAATACCGTAAAATTCAGTACAGGCTTACTAAATGATCATTTTGAGCTCGCAGGGCGTTTGTCTACCATTAAATCAGATGGATACGTAGATCGTGCAAGTTCAGATTTAAAATCGTATTTTCTTCAGGGAACTTATATTGGTAAAACAACTTTAATTAAGGCGCTGGTTTTTGGTGGAACCGAAAGAACATACCAGTCCTGGAACGGAATTGATGCTGAAAAACTAAATTCAGATCGTACTTATAATTCAGCCGGAAAATATAAAGATGAAGCCGGAAATGTTCATTTTTATGATAATGAAACTGATAATTACAAACAAAACCATTATCAATTGCATTGGAGTGAATCAATTTCTGATAAATGGAGCAGCAACTTAGCTCTTCATTACACTAAAGGGCAAGGATACTACGAAAACTTCAAATATAACGAGCCAATTAAAGGGTATGGGCCGATTCAGCCTACTAAAATGGTAGAAAATGACCTTGGAGAATTAGTTCCGGGAACTGATTTAATTCGTCAGAAATGGTTAGACAATGATTTTTACGGGACCACTTTTTCTGTAAAATATAAAGAAGAAAAATTAGACGTAATCGTAGGCGGTGGCTGGAATAAATATGAGGGAGCTCATTTTGGTAAAGTAATCTGGGCCAGAAATTCTGCTCAGGCGCTGCCGGGAGATCATTACTATGATGATTTTTCAACCAAAACAGATGGAAATATCTTCGCGAAAGCCAATTATCAGTTAACAGAAAAACTTAGTTTTTATGGCGATTTGCAATATAGAAATGTAACGTACAAAGCCAACGGAAAAGATACAGGATTGGTTGATGACAGTTTTAATTTCTTTAATCCGAAAGCAGGTTTAAATTACGCAATCAATTCAAAAAACACCCTTTACTTTTCATACGCAAGAGCCAATCGTGAGCCTAACAGAACCGATTATGAAGGTGGAAATGTAAAACCTGAAAAACTAAATGATTTTGAACTGGGCTGGAGATTCAATTCAGATAAATTTCAATTGAATTCGAATGTGTATTATATGGCCTACAAAGATCAGTTGATTTTGACTGGAAGATTGGACGATGTTGGAGCTCCAATTCGTGCTAACACTGAGAAAAGCTACCGTTTAGGTCTAGAAGTTGATGCCACCATACAACTTTCTGAAAAGTTTATCCTTAGACCGAATTTTACTTTAAGCAGTAATAAAAATATTGATTTAGCTGTTGAAGGTACACATTACGGAACAACCAATATCGCTTATTCACCATCAGTAATTGCGGGAAATATTATTGTATACAGTCCGATCCAAAATCTGCACATTTCGTTATTGCAGAAGTTTGTAGGAGAACAATACATGAACAATATTGAATTACCGGCAGCAAAATTGGCAGACTATTTTGTAAATGATTTGAATGTGTCTTATGAAATCAAACCAAAATCAGTATTCAAATCAATTTTGATTACTGGTCTGGTGAACAATTTTCTGGATAAAAAATATGTTTCAAACGGAGCAATGTGGGATGTTTATCCTTCCTATTATCCTCAGGCAGGAATTAATTTCTTAGCCGGATTGACATTGAAATTCTAAAAAAGTAAGAAGTCAAACGTAAAATGTAAAAAGCCTGAAAAAATAACTTTTCAGGCTTTTGTTTTTTTAATTGTAAACGTGAATTATTGTTCCGGTAAATTCTACGCGATATTGTTTTAAGGGATAATCTTTACCTCCCAATCCGGTAAATAAACTATAAGCTGTTTTATCGCAGGAACAAACTGCATTTATGCCGTCAATTGTCATGGCGGTGCAGGAAGTTACGGGCTGATTTGGACAGGCGGCATCAAACGCATTGTAACCACTTCCGGTATTAAAAATGATAACTCCTTTTGCTCCGTAATTTGGAATAATCACGCCATTACTTACAAATTTAAGATTGGAATAAGCAGGCAGATTAGTATCAATAGACAGGTTAACTGCATAACTAGGAATGTAAGGGTTTTTGTCGCGTCTACTATTTTCACTGCAGGAGAAAAGCACAGAGACAAAGACGATTAAGCACCAGAATTTTTTCATTATTTTAATAAGAATTAGTGAAACAAAAATAAATTATTTACATTTGGATTCTATATGATTAACATATAATTATGTACTATTAAAAATAATAGTATATTTGTAATTAAGAAATCCCGTCCCGATGGGATTTTTTGTATTTATATAAACGACGAAGTTATGAGTAAAGTATCTTATTATACAGCAGAAGGATTAAAAAAATTAAAAGATGAGTTGGAACATTTAAAAAGTGTAATGCGTCCAAAGGCATCTCAAGATATAGCAGAAGCAAGAGATAAAGGAGATTTGTCTGAAAATGCGGAGTATGATGCTGCAAAAGAAGCACAAGGTTTATTAGAAATGAGAATTGCTAAACTGGAAGAAGTGTATTCTAATGCAAGATTAATTGACGAATCACAATTAGATGTTTCGAAGGCATTGGTTCTTTCTAATGTGAAAATTAAGAATCAAAGCAATGGAATGGAAATGAAATATACACTTGTTGCTGAAAGTGAAGCAGATTTAAAAACAGGAAAAATCTCTGTAACGTCTCCTATTGGAAAAGGGTTACTGGGAAAATCTGTTGGAGAAGTAGCTGAAATTACGGTTCCAAATGGAGTTTTGAAATTTGAAATCCTTGAAATCACCAGAGACTAATTTTTTGCGTTTAATCGTTAAGTCGGTTAGACGATTCACCCAATAAACAAAGAAATAATGCCATCAATATTTACCAAAATAGTAAACGGAGAAATTCCTGCTTATAAAATTGCTGAGGATGATAATTATCTGGCTTTTTTAGATGTAAACCCAAATGCAAAAGGACATACGCTTTGTATTCCGAAACAAGAAATCGACAAGATTTTTGATATGGAAGAGGAGTTGTATTTAGGATTAATGAAGTTTTCTAAGAGAATTGCAGCAGCACTGGAAAAAACGGTTCCTTGCAAAAGAGTTGGAGTGGCAGTTGTTGGTCTTGAAGTGCCTCACGCACACGTGCACTTGATTCCGTTAAACGAAATGGATGAAATGCGTTTTCAAAATAAAGTTTCACTTTCTAAAGAAGAATTTGAGGCTTTGGCCAAAGATATTCAGGCTAATTTATAAAACACCATGTCAGACTGAGCGAAGTCGAAACGTCAGACTGAGCGAAGTCGAAGTCTCTCGTTTCAAGCATAAAAGAATCTCGACTCCGCTCGATTTGACAGTCGAAATAAAATAGATTAAAGTGTAGTAAAAGTAAATTTTTGCTGCACTTTTTTATTTAACGAAATCAGTCGAATCTATAAAACACCACGTCAGACTGAGCGAAGCCGGATATATTAGACTGAGCCAAGTCGAAACGTCAGACTGAGCGAAGTCGAAATGTCAGACTGAGCGAAGTCGAAGTCTCTCGTTTCAAGCATAAAAGAATCTCGACTCCGCTCGATTTGACAGTCGAAATAAAATAGATTAAAGTGTAGTAAAGTAATTTGCTGCACTTTTTTATTTAACTAAATCCGATGAATCTATAAAACACCACGTCAGACTGAGCGAAGTCGAAGTCTCTCGTTTCAAGGATAAAAGAATCTCGACTCCGCTCGATTTGACAGTTGAAATAAAAAAGATAAAGTGTAGTAAAGTAATTTGCTGCACTTTTTTATTTAACGAAATCAGTTGGATTTATAAAACACTATGTCAGACTGAGCGAAGCCGGATACGTCAGACTAAGCGAAGTCGAAACGTCAGACTGAGCGAAGTCGAAGTCTCTCGTTTCAAGGATAAAAGAATCTCGACTTCGCTCGATTTGACAGTTGAAATAAAAAAGATAAAGTGTAGTAAAGTAATTTGCTGCACTTTTTTATTTAACGAAATCAGTTGGATTTATGAAACACTATGTCAGACTGAGCGAAGTCGAAGTCTTTTAGGGCGCTTTTTTATTTAATGAAATCTGAAAAGTAGTTCCTTTTCCAATTTCAGACTGTAAAACTTTTATTTTTCCGTTATGATATTCTTCAACGATCCTTTTGGTTAAAGAAAGTCCAAGTCCCCAGCCGCGTTTTTTAGTTGTAAAACCGGGTTCGAAAATAGTTTTAAACTGCTTTTTAGAAATTCCTGTTCCGGAGTCTTTTACATTAATTTTTACATGATGTGCATCTTCTTCAATTTGAAGGTCCAGCGTTCCTTTTCCTTTCATCGCATCAATAGCATTCTTTACTAAATTTTCAATAGTCCAGCTGTGCAGCGTAGGGTTTATCATTGCCGGTATACTTTGTTGAGGTGTCCGATAAGAGAAAGTAACCTGCTTTGAAAAACGGGATTGCAGGTATTGATAAGTATTCAAAGTTTCGGTAACAATATCTCTCTCCTCTAAAACAGGAACCGACCCAATTTTAGAAAAGCGGTCTGTGATCGTCTGTAAACGTTCAATATCTTTTTCAATTTCAAAAGTTATAGACGAATCGATTTCTTCTGTCTTTAAAATCTCTACCCAGCCAATTAAAGAGGATAAAGGTGTTCCGATTTGATGTGCCGTTTCTTTTGCCATTCCTGCCCAGAGTTTATTTTGGGTAGCCATTTTGGTACTTCTGTAAAAATTATAAATCAAAGCCCCAAATAAAAAGATAATCAGCAATAAGGCGATGGGGTAATATTTCAGTTTATTAATCAATGCCGAATTCCCATAATACAATTCCTGATGTTTTCCGGGCGCATATTCAATAACGATAGGCTCATTCTCATTTTTCAGATTTTTGAGATAAGATAAGGTGCTTTCGTTATTTTGCAGGACTTCTTCAGGAACATTCACAGAACTAATCACCTTGTCATACATGATAAGCATAACTGGAACTGAGGTATTGTTGTTGATGATTTCAAGCGGTAAATCTAAATCTGTATTTTCATCTGCATTGACCAGTGTCTTTTGTGCATTGGCCCAAAGATTCATTTTTAAGCGTTCTTCGTTTTTAAAGATTTGGAAAAAAGTATAAGTGTTCCAGAGAATCAGGGAAATGATTAAAAAGGAAATGGTAATAATGATCCAACGGGTTGTATTTCTTCTCTCGGAAAAAGACATAAATATTTTTTTGTGGTATAAATATAACGAAATATACACATTTAATATTTTGTGTAACGATAAAGATTTTTTTGTTTTAAAGTCTGAAACTATTTCTTTGGATTAAACGATTTTTCTATTTTTGTAGCTACGGAAATGAGATTCCTTTAAAAAGAAAAATATGATTAGTATTGATCCAAAAGAAATACCAACGGCCAAATTGCAAGGCTATTTACAAAGTGCTGTGGGACCTAGGCCAATTGCATTTGCTAGTACAATTAGTGCTAAGGGAATACCCAATTTGTCCCCATTTAGTTTCTTTAATGTGTTCAGTGCCAATCCGCCAATTTTGGTTTTTTCACCGGCACGACGTGTACGCGACAATACCATAAAGCATACTTTAATTAACGCTGAGGAAACCCGCGAAGTAGTTATAAATGTTGTGAATTATGATTTGGTACAACAGACATCATTAGCCAGTACCGAATATGGTGATGGTGTAAATGAATTTATAAAAGCCGGATTGACACAAGTCCCGTCCGATTTTGTAAAACCTTATCGTGTAAAAGAGTCTCCGGTACAGTTTGAATGTAAAGTCACTCAGATTATTCCGTTGGGAGATCAGGGAGGCGCGGGAAATCTGATTCTTTGTGAAGTGGTTAAGCTTCATATCAGCGAAGCTGTTTTAGATGAAAACGGAGCCATCGATCAGCATAAAATAGACTTGGTTTCAAGATTGGGCAGTAATTGGTATTCCCGATCGAATCAGGGGCTTTTTGAAGTGCCTAAACCCTTGACAACTCTTGGGGTAGGAGTAGATGTAATTCCTGATTTTATTAAAGAAAGTCCTGTTTTTGATGGGAATGATCTTGGAAAATTAGGGAACATTGAAGCCTTGCCTACCACAGAAGAAGTTAGTATATTTGTGAAAGAAAATTTTTCGGTAAAAGGAGTTTTAAGCTCGGACGATCTCGAAAAAGTACATTTGGAAGCCAAAAAATATCTCAATAAAGATGATATTTCATCGGCCTGGAAAGTACTTTTAGCAAAACAATAAGAATAGAAACAATAATTAATATAGAAAGAAGATGGAAGTTACAGGTAAAGTAAAAGTGGTGAACCCAGAGCAACAAGTTAGTGCTGCATTCAAAAAAAGAGAGTTGGTTGTTACCACAGATGAGCAGTATCCACAGCATATTTTGATCGAATTTACGCAAGATAAATGCGATTTATTAAGTAGCTACAAACAAGGTGAGGCAGTAAAAGTTTCTATCAATTTAAGAGGAAGAGAATGGGTTAATCCACAAGGAGAAACCAGATATTTCAATAGTATTCAAGGTTGGAGAATCGAAAGACTGGCACCAGAAGGTCCTGGACAAACGCCTCCAATGCCAGCTGCAGAAGCTTTTGCACCTGCAACTAATTTAAACGAAGACGAACCGGACGATTTACCGTTCTAAGATCGTTTAAACTTCAAAAATAAATTCCAAATTCCAATTCATAAAAGGTGTAATTGGGATTTGGAATTTGTTTTTGTATGAAAATTTAGTGCAGTAGTTTGTCAACTCTGAAAAAGGAAAGGTTGAAACACAATCCTGGAATTTGGAATTTTATAATTGATTTTTTTTAAATGTATTACGTATTTAACGAGTTGTTCTTTCCACCCGTTTCAGAAGCCGATGAAGAAGGAATTCTTGCTATTGGCGGAGACTTAGATCCGGAAAGACTGAAATTGGCTTATCAAAGCGGGATTTTTCCCTGGTTTAATGAAGGAGAGCCTATTCTTTGGTGGTCACCGGATCCCAGAATGGTTTTGTTTTTAGAGGAATTGATTGTGTCAAAAAGCATGCGTAATGTTCTGAATAGAAAACAATTCACGGTTACTTTTAATGAAAGTTTTAGAGAGGTGATTTCGAATTGTCAAAAAATAAAACGGGAAGGACAAGACGGAACCTGGATTTCAAACGAAATGATTGATGCCTATTGTGAACTTAACAAGCAGGGAATCGCAAAATCTGTCGAGGTTTGGCAGGATGACGTTCTCGTTGGAGGTTTGTATGGGATCGATTTGGGGCATGTTTTTTGTGGTGAAAGTATGTTTTCGAAAGTCTCGAATGCATCAAAAGTAGCTTTCATAGCTTTGGTAAATTATTTAAAAGAAGGGAACTACCAACTCTTGGATTGTCAGGTTTACAATTCCCATTTAGAAAGTTTAGGCTGTCGTGAGATTGATCGCGAGGAGTTTATAGCTATCTTAAAAAAGGAATGAAAGAATCTACTTCAACTTGTGTAAAGGATTTTATGAGGACGAGATGGTTGGTTAGAAATTAAGTTTGGTAAAATTCCAGTGTATCGTATTAAAGAGTACCAGTTCATTGTTTAAAGTGGGTAATTCCAAAATTATTTTGAGCGTTTCATGCGCCATCATCGTGCCAATAATTCCGGGTAATGTTCCTAAAACACCATTGAGATTGCAATTCGGAACATCCTTCGGATCCGGCATTTCAGGAAATAAATCGCGTAAATTTTTACTGCCCTTATGGTTAAAAACGGCAATTTGTCCTTCAAATTTTAAGATACTACCATAGACCAAAGTTTTTTGCAGTGCCACACAGGTATCGTTAACCAAATAGCGTGTGGTAAAATTATCCGAACCATCGACTACAATATCGTATTGTTCAATAATCTGTCTGGCATTTTCCGGAGTTAATTTTTCAACTATGGCTTCGACTTTTATTAATGGATTGAGTTTAGAAACCACTTCTTTTGCAACAACAGCTTTAAGTTGACCAATTTCTTTCTCGGTATATAAAATTTGTCGGTGAAGATTATGGATCTCGATAGTGTCAAAGTCCATAATACCAATAAAACCAACTCCCGCTGTAGCAATATATTGTAAAATGGGACAGCCTAAACCGCCGGCACCAATTACTAAAACTTTGGCCTTTTTAAGTTTCTCCTGACCTTCGTCACCAATTTCGGGAAGAATGGTTTGCCTGTTGTAGCGTAAAAATTCCTGTATAATGCTCATTTTCTAATTTTAGATTGTTGATTTTAGATTTTAGATTTTAGATTGTTGGAATTTGGAATTTAAATTTTGGAATTTTTTTAACAGTAGCTTTTGTCCCAGTCTTTCCAGACAGGTTCATAGCCTGAATTCGTTATAATTTGTGCAATTTCTTTGGCAGAACGTTCGTCGCTGATTTCGAATTGCTCGAGAGATTGCGGATCAACAACATAACCACCGGGATTGGTTTTAGAGCCTGCACTCATACTGGTCACACCGATAGGGATAATATGGTTTCTGAATTTCTCATTCTCACGTGTCGAGATTGAAATTTCCAAATCCTCATTCCACAAACGATAGGCACAAATGAGTTGTGTCAGATCTTTATCGTCCATAATAAAATTAGGTTCAATAATGCCTTCTGCCGGGCGGAGTCTCGGAAAGGAAACCGAATATTTAGTCTGCCAGTATTTTTTTTGAAGATAATCCAGATGTAACGCATTAAAAAAGCTGTCGGTTCGCCAGTCTTCCAGCCCCAGTAAAACCCCCAATCCCATTTTATGAATTCCGGCTGTACCAATACGGTCAGGTGTTTCGAGTCTATAATCAAAATTTGATTTTTTGCCTTTCGTATGGTATTTTTTATATACTTCCTGATGGTAGGTCTCCTGATATACCAAAACCGAATAAACACCAGCCTGATGCAAACGTTCATAATCTTCGGTTGAAAGCGGTTGGACTTCCACAGAAATAATAGAGAATTCTTTACGTATTAAGGCAATTGCATTTAGGAAGTAATTAATGTTTACGGTATAATTAGCCTCACCAGTCACCAATAAAACATGGTCAAAACCAATCTCTTTTAAAGCTTCTACTTCAATTTTTATCTCAGCATCAGAGAGGGTTTTTCGTTTGATTTTATTGTCTAAACTAAATCCGCAATAGGTGCAAATGTTTTGGCATTCGTTGCTGAGATATAAAGGAGCATACATTTGTATGGTTTTGCCAAAACGTTTTTTGGTAATTTCATGGCATTTTTGTGCCATCTGCTCCAGATAGTTTTGTGCGGCAGGAGAAATCAGAGCTAAAAAATCATCGAGATTTCGTTTGGTTTTAAACAAAGAGTGTTCTACATCTTTTGATGTGGTTTGATATATTTTAGATTGAATAGTATTCCAATCATAATTCTCAAAAACCGATTTGAATGTTTTCATAGTTTTTAACCGCAAAGAGCGCGGAGTTTTACGCAAGGTTTGCAAAGCTTTGCGTTCTTAGCGCTTTTCTTTGCGAACTTTGCGGTTAAATTGTTTAGTCTACTCATATAAAAAAGAGGTCAAAGGACTTGAAGCCATGGCATAATTCTGTTGAGGAGCAATTTTAGCTTCAAAGGCTTTCCGGCCCGCGATTACCGCTTCTTTAAAGGCTTCGGCCATTAATGTCGGATTTCCGGCAACTGCTATTGCGGTATTAACCAAAACAGCATCTGCACCCATTTCCATTGCTTTTGCAGCATCAGACGGAGATCCGATTCCGGCATCGACGATTACGGGAACATTACTTTGTTCGATAATAATCTCTAAAAAATCAATCGTTTTTAAACCCTTATTACTTCCAATCGGGGAGCCTAAGGGCATAACAGCGGTTGTTCCGGCACTCTCCAAATGTTTGCATAAAACGGGATCGGCATGGATGTATGGCAGGATAAAAAAACCAAGTTTAGCGAGTTCTTCTGTCGCTTTTAAAGTTTCTATCGGATCGGGCATCAGATATTTCGGATCCGGATGAATTTCAAGTTTCAGCCAGTTTGTTTCTAGTGCTTCTCTCGCTAATTGTGCAGCGAAAACGGCCTCTTTAGCGTTTCGTGCTCCCGATGTATTGGGTAATAAATGAATGTTTGGATGATTTAAGTGTGTTAAAATAGCATCCGTTTCGGTTTCGAGATCGATACGTTTCAGTGCTACAGTGACCAACTCACTTTCTGATGCCAAAATAGCATTCTCCATTTCCAGATTCGAACCAAATTTTCCTGTTCCTAAAAATAGACGGGAGGTTAAGGTTTTATCTCCTATGTTAAACAATGACGTTTGCATATAACTTTTCGTTTAATTGTTGAATGAGTTTTTCTTTTTGATTACTTTCTGTAAGCATTCCGGAGATCGCAATTCCATGAATCCCTGTTTCCATTAAAGGAGCGACATCGTTCAGAGTGATTCCTCCAATGGCATAAACAGGAATCTCCAGTTTATTGCGTTTTAGATTCTGAATAATTTTAAAATAACCTGACAATCCCAGAATTGGACTTAGTTTTTCTTTGGTTGTTGTAAAACGAAAGGGCCCCAAACCAATATAATCGCAGCCGTTTTTGATGTGATTTTCAATGTCTTCATAAGTGTTGGCTGTTGCTCCTATGATTTTAGTATTTCCGAGTATTGCCCTTGCTTCATCAATTTTCATGTCTGATAGTCCGAGATGAACTCCGTCTGCGGCGATTTGCTGAGTGAGATACAGATTGTCGTTTACAATAAAATTAGCGAGATACTCTTCACATAAAAATTTTACTGCTTCCGCCAGAGTAAAAGTGTCTTTTTCAGTTTGATTTTTAAAACGGAGCTGTACCCAATCGCAGCCGGCATCTAAAGCCTCATGGATATTATACAGCTGTTCTTCTATTGTTCTTCCCTGCGAGATATATTGTAATTTATGATACATAATGATGTCCGATTAAGGTTGGAGTGGAATTCAGGTATTTTTCTATGTAGGTTTTCGCATTCCTGCAAGATCCTTCCAGAGATTGATTCCGTGTAAGATTTGCAGCTATTGCAGCCGATAATACACAGCCTGAACCATGTTTTGCGAAGCATTTTTTATCAGAAGGCAGAAGATCGATGATTTCGTCTTTCAGAAACAAACGATCAGTTCCGGTTGCCGAAGGATGATGTCCGCCTTTTAATAGAATGTTTGTTGGAATTTTATTCTGAAACTCAAGTTGATTGATAATAAAACCCGGAAACAATATTTCAATTTCGTTGTAGTTAGGAGTAATTAAATCAATTTTTGACAACGTAGGATTCAATTCTAAAAGATCTTCAATACTCATAAATTCAAATTGTGTTGACGATTTTAAAACCGGGTCCCAAACTATTAAAGTGCCAGGGGATATTCTTTTTATGGTTGAAAGAATGTGGTTCAGATAATTCAAAGACGGAATAATTCCAATTTTGACCGCACTAATTTTATAACGATCAAAAAAGGTTTCAATAGAACGAATCACAAAACTCAAATCAGTCCATTGAATTTCAATAAATTGATCTTCCGTTTGAATGGTATTGGAGGTTAAAATGCCAAATCCAGTAACATGATGCTGTTCAAATGTTTTGACATCTGCCAAAACACCGGCACCTCCCGAGGGATCAAAACCTGCTATCGAAAGTGCGATTGGACGATTTGCTGACATAATTTGAATTGTTTTATAGGGTTTTCATTTTTCCAAATACTTCCTAAAAGAGCCACATCATCAAAGCCATTTTCGAGTGTCTTTTGGATGTTTTTAGCATCAATTCCTCCTAAAGCAATAACTTTAGTCCTGTGATTTGTTCTTGAGTTTAAAGCTTCAAACAGGTTTGTCTTTGGATGATAATCTTCTTTAGAAATACTTTTAAATACAGGACTTAAGAAAGCATAGTTGAATGCGGATGATAAGGAATTGAAATCTTCAATTGAATGCGTTGCTGTCGAAAATGATTTTCCTTCTGAAGAAATTAAAGTGTTGTCTTTTCTTTCCTTTTCCGAAAAATGAATTCTGTTAATTCCAAAATCTTCTGCCAGAATAGGATGGTTGTGCAGAACCAATTTGTTTCTGTTCTCTAATTTTATTTGATGAATAAATGTTGCCATTTCAATTTCGGAAAAATCAGGTTTCCTGATATGAAGCAAAGCCAATCCTTCTTCAAATAAAGAATCCAGAATGCTGATTTCATTTGCTATAGCAGAAGGATTGGTAATTACGATCATAGAGGAGTTATTAGTTATTAGTTATTAGTTATTAGTTATTAGTTATTAGTTATTAGTTATTAGTTATTAGTTATTAGTTATTAGTTATTAGTTGTTTTTCGATTTTATTCGGTAGAGTAAGGCTAAGGACTAGTAACTAATCACTAAAGACCAATATGTGTGCTTATATGTAAATCTCTTTCCCCTGTTCAATAAACTCTTCTGATTTCTCTTGCATGCCTTTTTCGGCCGCGGCTACATCACGAATTTCCTGAGAGATCTTCATAGAGCAGAATTTAGGACCACACATTGAACAAAAATGAGCGACTTTTGCACCATCGGCAGGAAGGGTTTCATCGTGAAACTCTCGGGCCGTATCAGGGTCAAGGGCTAAATTGAACTGGTCTTCCCAACGGAATTCAAAACGGGCCTTACTTAAAGCATTGTCGCGGTATTGTGCTCCCGGATGACCTTTGGCAAGATCGGCAGCATGTGCTGAAATTTTATAGGTGATTACACCATCTTTCACATCTTTTTTGTTAGGTAAACCAAGGTGTTCCTTTGGAGTAACATAACACAACATCGCGCAGCCGTACCAGCCAATCATTGCGGCTCCAATGGCAGAGGTAATGTGGTCGTAACCCGGTGCAATGTCTGTCGTTAGTGGGCCTAAAGTATAAAAAGGTGCTTCATGACAATGTTCCAGTTGTTTGTCCATATTTTCTTTAATCATGTGCATCGGAACGTGACCGGGACCTTCAATGAAAACCTGAACATCGTGTTTCCAGGCAATTTTAGTCAATTCTCCGAGGGTTTCCAGCTCTGCAAATTGCGCTGCATCGTTGGCATCTGCAATAGAACCCGGACGTAAACCATCTCCAAGAGAAAAAGCCACGTCATATTGTTTCATGATTTCGCAGATTTCCTCAAAATGAGTGTACAAAAAGTTTTCTTTATGGTGAAACAAGCACCATTTGGCCATGATAGATCCGCCACGCGAAACAATTCCGGTAACGCGATCGGCAGTCAAATGAATATAACGTAACAGTACTCCGGCATGAATCGTAAAATAAGAAACACCTTGCTCAGCCTGTTCAATTAAAGTGTCACGAAAAACTTCCCAGGTTAAATCTTCGGCAATTCCTTTTACTTTTTCTAAAGCCTGATAAATCGGAACGGTACCGATTGGAACAGGAGAGTTACGGATAATCCACTCTCGGGTTTCGTGAATGTTTTTACCCGTTGATAAGTCCATAATCGTATCTGCACCCCAACGGCAGGCCCAGACTGCTTTTTCTACTTCTTCTTCAATACTCGAAGTCACGGCGCTATTGCCAATGTTAGCGTTTATCTTAACCAAAAAGTTGCGGCCAACGATCATAGGCTCACTTTCAGGATGATTAATGTTGTTGGGGATAATGGCTCTTCCGCAAGCTACTTCGCTGCGAACAAATTCGGGAGTGATTTTACTTTTAGGGGTGTTAGCCCCAAAACTATGACCGCCGTGCTGACATTGCATCGCTTTGGTTTGTTCGTTTAAAAGCTCTATTCGTTGGTTCTCACGAATAGCAATATATTCCATCTCAGGAGTGATAATGCCTTGTTTGGCGTAATATAATTGTGAAACATTAGCGCCCTTTTTAGCTCTTTTAGGCTGATGTAAATACTCAAATCGAAGATGATTTAAACTTTCGTCTTTCAATCGGCTTTGTCCGTAATCTGAAGTGATTTCATTCAGAATTTCGACATCATTTCGATCTAAAATCCATTGTTCTCTTAGTCTTGGAAGACCTTTTCTAATATCGATTTCAATATTAGGATCAGTATAGGGACCTGAGGTATCATAAACCGTTACGGGAGGATTTTTTTCAATTCCGCCATTTGAAAGTTTGGTGTCACTTAGATGAATCTCGCGCATGGCCACTTTGATGGGGTGTATTTCTCCGTTGATGTAAACTTTTTTAGAATTAGGAAACGGGGTTCTGGAAATTTGTTCTTCTGTAGTCATAGCTTGTAGTTGTATTTTGTGAGATGTGAAATGTAAGAGGTGAAAATGTAATTGTCGATTGTAGAGGGGCACAGCAGTGCGTCTACTTCTTACTTGACAATTGGAATTTGGGTTTTTGGGATTTGAAAAAATTGAAATTTCATCCCCCTTGTGTAGCAGAAATAATTAGAATTTCGTCAGTTTCGGATACGAGTTGTTGGTTCCAGTTGGATTTTGGAACAACAGTATTGTTGATAGCAACGGCGATTCCGTTTTGTTTGTTGGGAATTTCGAGATTGAGCAATGACTGAATGCTTAACGATTCAGCATCGAATTTTTTGATTTGTTGGTTGATTTTTAGTTCCATTCCTTTAAGTTTAGTATGTAGTTATACTTTAGGAATGGCTACAATCGCGCATAGAAATGCGCGCAGAAGTCATCTTACTTTTCCCTACGCTAGTGTGAGCTAGATCAGGTTCAGAGGGTAAAATCTCAGCCTGCAAAATTGCAGACACCCCTAAAGTGTGAAGCAAATATAATGTTTTTTTTAAAGTTTTCAGTTTTCAGTCGCAGTTTTCAGTCTTTCACTTAAAAACATTAGGTTTTATAAACTGAAAACTGCGACTGCGACTGAGATCGTGACTAAAACTATTTCCCCTTTCGGACAAAGCAGTCTTCAACATGATCGTTAACCATTCCTGTAGCCTGCATATGAGCGTAAATCACGGTTGATCCGACAAACTTGAAGCCTCTTTTTTTTAAATCTTTACTAATTTCGTCCGAAATTGGAGTAGTAGCAGGGACGTCTTTTAATGTTCTTGGATTGTTGTCGATCGGTTTTCCGTTGACAAATTTCCAAATATAGTCAGAGAAAGTGCCAAATTCTTCCTGTACTTTCAGGAATGCCTGTGCGTTTGAAACAGTAGCACGAATTTTAAGTTTGTTGCGAACAATTCCCGTATCCTGTAGCAAAGACTCTATTTTTTCTTCCGGATATTGGGCAATTTTTTTATAATCGAAATGATCAAAAGCGGCTCTGAAATTCTCTCTTTTATTTAAAATGGTAATCCAGCTTAAACCTGCCTGAAAGGTTTCTAAAATTAAAAATTCGAATATAGACGGATCATCATAAATAGGAACACCCCATTCTTCATCATGATATTTTTTATATAAATCACTGGAAGAACACCAGCCGCAGCGTACTAGATTTTTACTCTCCATTGTTTAAGTGTTTGGATTTTTCGTGTTCAGGATCTTTGTCTAAATATTTCTTAATCAGGTGATGTCCTGCATAAATAGCCGGTGTCAGTAAAACCGCTACGGATAGTTTGAAAATGTAACCTGTTAATCCTGATGAAATAAAAGTATCGAAATCAATTTTTCCGGGTAACCAAAAGGCAATTCCAAGTACGATAAAAGAATCAAACAATTGTGAGATTACAGTTGATCCTGTGGTTCTGAGCCATATTTTTCGCTCTCCGGTACGTCTTTTGAAAAACCAAAAGATCCAGACATCGATCAACTGAGAAGCCATAAAGGCAATTAAACTACCTACGATGATCCACATACTTTGTCCAAAAACCGCCTTAAATTGTTCGTCATTAACAGGGCTGATTCCTTTGGCGGCGGGTATCACAATAGCCATAAATAAGATCAGAAAAGCATAAGCAATTAAACAGGCTGTTATAAAGGACAGTTTTTTGACTCCTTTTTCACCAAAATATTCATTGATTAAATCGGTTGTTAGAAAGACAATCGGCCAGGGTAAAATACCAATGCTCATTACAAATGGTCCAATCTGGATTAATTTTCCTCCAATAAGTTCGGCTACAACAGCATTGGTTATAAAGATGCCAGCCAGAATTACAAAAACAATTTCTCTACGGGTTTTAAACATGTGGTTCGGTTAATGATGTTTCAAATTTAAACTATTTCTCTATAACTTTTTAGCGGAATATTTAAATTAAAGGGTAGTTTTTAGAGGATTCCAAAGTTAAAATTTCCAAATGAATACTGATTTTTAGTTACATTTGGAATGATAACCTAATTTTAAAACAAATCAACGATAATGAAAAAATTAATGACAATTTTTCTCATGGGAACAACCTTATTTGCGGCTAACGCACAGACCATCCCGGACAATCCGCTGGTTCAAAAATGGACAGGTCCCTACGGCGGTGTCCCTGCTTTTAATGAGTATAAAGTTTCGCAGTTTAAACCGGCAATTGAATTTGCGATTCAGGAAAAACTAAACCAAATAGAGGCTATTGCTAACAATCCAAAAGCGCCAACTTTTGATAATACGATTGCTGCTATGGAGCGTTCAGGAGAAACAATGGACAGAATTTCTACTGTTTACGGAATTTACAGATCTAATTTAAGCAGTCCTGAATTTAGCGCTATTGACAGAGAAATGTCTCCTAAGTTCTCTGAGTTTAGTGATAAAATCAATCAGAATAAAAAGCTTTTTACAAGAGTTGAAACGCTCTATAATTCTAAAGAGAGTAAAAAACTAACCAAGGAACAACAGCGTCTGATCTGGTTGTATTATACAAATTTTGTTCGTCAGGGAGCAAAGTTAAATGAAGCGGATAAAGAGAAAGTGGCCGCGATAAATAAAGAGCTGGCGTCACTTTTTACCCGTTTTAGTCAGAACTTATTGGCGGAAGAACAAAATCAATATGTGGAATTGAAAACAGAAAGTGATTTTGACGGACTGCCTGAAGAGGTTAAGAAAGCAGCTATTGCTGAAGCTAAAGACAGAAAACTGAATGTTATGGGGTGTATTGCTAATACACGTTCATCAATTGAGCCTTTCCTGACTTTCTCGACACGCAGAGATTTAAGGGAAAAAGCATTTGATATTTTTGTAAAACGTGGTGATAATGGAAATGCGAATGATAACAATTCGACATTGGTTTCTATTTTAGAATTACGAACGAAAAAAGCTAAATTATTAGGTTTCCCTACTTTTGCCCATTGGAGTTTATCGAACAAAATGGCAAAGGATCCTCAGAAAACTTTAGATTTAATGCTTTCTGTATGGGAACCTGCAGTTGAAAAAGTGCGTGAAGATGTAGCAGAAATGCAAAAGATTGTAGATGCAGAAGGAGGTAAATTCAAAATTCAGCCATGGGATTACCGTTATTATGCTGAAAAAGTTAGAAAAGCGAAGTACGATTTAGATCAGAATGAAGTTAAACCGTATTTACAGTTGGAAAAATTAAGAGAAGGAATGTTTTGGGTAGCGGGCGAATTGTTTAATTTGAATTTTAAGCAAATCACAAATGTGCCGGTTTATCATCCTGACGTTCGTGTTTGGGAAGTAAGTAATAAATTGACAGGTAAAACAGTTGGTTTATGGTATTTTGACCCTTATGCACGTGCAGGCAAGCGTTCAGGAGCCTGGATGAACGCTTATCGCAATCAGGAGCGAATGGATGGAGAGGTGTTGACGATTGTGTCTAACAACTGTAACTTTGTAAAAGGAGCTCCAAACGAGCCTATTTTAATCTCCTGGGAAGATGCTTCAACTTTGTTTCATGAGTTTGGACACGCGCTTCACGGATTGTGTTCAAATGTAACTTATCCAAGTTTAGCAGGAACTTCTGTAGCTCGTGATTATGTTGAGTTCCCTTCTCAATTATTAGAGCATTGGTTAGCGACTCCGGAAGTACTAAACAAGTTTGCATTACATTACAAAACGGGTGAGCCATTACCGAAAGCTTTGGTTGACAGAATTGAAAGAGCAGCTAATTTTGGGGAAGGTTTTTCAACTGTAGAAACCATTTCGAGCTCCTTGATTGATATGAAGCTTCATTTGGCTACCACTACTATTGATCCTCATAAATTTGAAAAAGAGACTTTAGATGCACTTCATATGCCGTCAGAAATTGTAATGCGTCATAGAATTCCGCAATTTGGACATATCTTTTCAGGAGATGGTTATTCAGCAGGATATTACAGTTATTTATGGGCAGACGTGATCAATGCTGATGCCTGGGAAGCTTTTACAGAAGGAAAAGGGGCTTATGATAAAGCAGTAGCAAAACGTCTTTACGAAAGTGTTTTTAGTGTTGGAAACACGATTGATCAGGAGAAAGCCTATGAAAACTTTAGAGGAAGAGCTCCGAAATCAGATGCTTTGATGAGAGCCAGAAATTTTCCGATCAAGAAGTAAATAGTTAGATTTGGAATGTGAAATGTAAAAGGTGCGATGGAATTAGAGGAAAACTTGAGGTTTACGAAATAATCGAGTTGCTCT
Source organism: Flavobacterium lipolyticum (assembly GCF_020905335.1). Lineage (NCBI taxonomy): Bacteria > Pseudomonadati > Bacteroidota > Flavobacteriia > Flavobacteriales > Flavobacteriaceae > Flavobacterium > Flavobacterium lipolyticum. The sequence continues at coordinate 2,581,835 of NZ_JAJJMN010000001.1, forward strand.
GAAGATGAAATAGATTCAGGGCACTATTCTAACTTTCTCACCTTTTACATCTCACATCTCACAAATAAACATTTCGCATAAAAAAAAGCCCGAATAAATTAATATTCGGGCTTTTTAAATATTGAAATAATATATTAACCTAAAGTAACTCTTTTGAAACCTGTGATCTCAACGTTGAATCCTTTAACGTAATCACCAACTTTTTTACTGTCATCTTTGATGAAGTTTTGATCTAGTAATGCTTTTTCTTGATCTAAAGTAGTGTTGTCAGAAATGAAACGTTGAACTTTTCCAGGGATAATTTTGTCCCAAATTTGCTCTGGTTTACCTTCAGCTTTTAATTCAGCTTTAGCATCTTCTTCAGCTTGTTTTAAAACTTCTTCAGTTAATTGAGAGAAAGAGATGTATTTAGGAACATTTTTTAAAGTTTTTCCTAAACGTTTTGCTTCTTCATTATCTTTTTCGATTACAGCAATACGAGCAGCAAGTTCAGATTCAACGAAAGCAGGATCAAAATCTTTGTAAGATAATGTATCAGCTCCCATAGAAGCAACTTGCATAGAAACATCTTTAGTTAAAACGTCAGCGTTAGGAATTGCAGTAGAAATTGCAGTTAATGCAGCAATTTTGTTAACGTGAACATAAGATCCAACGAAAGCACCTTCTAAAATTTCAAAACCACCGATTTCGATTTTCTCACCGATAACACCAGTTTGCTCGATTAATTTTTCAGCAACAGTAATTCCATTGAAATCTGAAGCTAAAAATTCTTCTTTAGAAGAGAAGTTGATCGCTTTTTCAACTAAATCTTTAGCTAAAGTTACGAAAGCTTCATTTTTACCTACGAAGTCAGTTTCACAGTTTAAAGTGATGATAGCTCCTTTAGTGTTGTCTGCATTAATAAAAGAAACAGCAGCTCCTTCAGAAGACTCACGGTCAGAACGGTTAGCAGCAACTTTTTGTCCTTTTTCTCTAAGGATTTGTATAGCTTTATCGAAATCTCCTTCAGCTTCAACTAAAGCTTTTTTACAGTCCATCATTCCGGCACCTGTAGATTGTCTTAATTTATTTACGTCTGCAGCAGTAATTGTTGCCATAATATTTTGAATTTTAATGTTAAAAGTAAAAATTCCATCTTCTAAATCCCAAACTCCAATTTTATTAAATTATCAACATAACGTTTTTAATTTTGTATTTGGAATTTGGAATTTAAAATTTGGAATTTAAAATTTGATTTATTCTTCAGTTGCAGGAGCAGCCTCAGCCTCAGCAGCAGGAGCAGCTTCTTCAGCTACTTCAACTTCTTTTTCAGAACCTCTGTCAGAAAGACCTTCGATTACTGCAGTAGTCACTAAAGATAAAATTTTGTCAATTGATTTAGAAGCATCATCATTTGCTGGAATTACGTAATCAACCTCTCTTGGGTCAGAATTCGTATCAACCATTGCGAAAACTGGAATGTTTAATTTTTGTGCTTCTTTTATTGCGATATGTTCAGCTTTGATATCTACTACGAACAATGCTGCAGGTAGTCTAGACATATCAGCGATTGAACCTAAGTTTTTCTCTAATTTAGCACGTAAACGATCAACTTGCAAACGCTCTTTTTTAGATAACGTCATGAAAGTACCATCTTTCTTCATTTTATCGATAGAAGACATTTTTTTAACTGCCTTTCTGATAGTTACGAAGTTCGTTAGCATTCCACCTGGCCATCTTTCAGTGATGTAAGGCATGTTTGCAGCTTTTGCTTTATCAGCAACGATGTCTTTTGCTTGTTTTTTGGTAGCTACGAATAAGATTTTTCTACCTGATGCAGCGATTTTTTTCAAAGCTTCATTAGCTTCTTCAATTTTAGCTGCAGTTTTATATAGATTGATAATGTGAATACCATTACGCTCCATATAAATGTAAGGAGCCATGTTTGGATCCCATTTTCTAGTCATGTGTCCGAAGTGAACACCTGCTTCTAGTAATTCTTTTACTTCTATTTTGTTTGCCATTTTTGTACTAGTTTACGTTCTGTTGATTAGCAATGTGTCTTTTTGGATTTTAGATTTTAGATTTTAGATTTTTAGATTTTTCAATCTTTCAACCTTTTTAATCTTTCAATCTTTATAATCGCTTAACCCATTTAGATGCTAAACTATTTCCTACCTCGATAGGAGAGCAACAACAACTGTGTTTTTTAATTTCAATAAATAATTGATAGTGTCCTGTACCAAATGTACAAGACAGGTAATATTAACGTTTAGAGAATTGGAATCTCTTACGAGCTTTCTTCTGACCGAATTTCTTACGTTCAACCATTCTTGGATCTCTTGTTAATAAACCTTCTGGTTTCAAGATAGCTCTGTTTTCGATGTTTACTTCACACATTACACGTGCTAATGCCATTCTTACAGCTTCTGCCTGACCAGTTGAACCACCTCCGTAAACGTTTACTTTTACATCAAAGTTACTAGCATTTTCTGTCATAGATAATGGTTGTAAAACTTTGTATTGTAAAGTTGCAGTTGGAAAGTAAGTTGCGAATTCTTTTTTGTTTACAGTGATTTTTCCTGTTCCTTCAGAAACATATACACGTGCAACAGCGGTTTTTCTTCTACCGATTTTGTGAATAACTCCCATTACTTAAGATCGTTTAGGTTAACAGTTCTAGGTTTTTGAGCTCCGTGAGTATGCTCAGCACCTACAACAACATTTAGATTTCTAAAAAGTTCAGCTCCTAATTTGTTTTTAGGTAACATTCCTTTTACAGCTTTTTCTACTAATAATGCAGGATTTTTAGATTGCAATACTTTAGCAGTTAAAGTTCTTTGTCCTCCTGGGTAACCTGTATGACGCATGTAAATTTTGTCATTCATTTTTGTACCTGTAAGGTTAATTTTTTCTGAGTTGATAACAATTACGTTATCTCCACAGTCAACGTGCGGTGTGTAACTTGGTTTGTACTTACCTCTTAAGATCATTGCAACCTTTGAAGCAAGACGTCCTAAGTTATGACCTTCAGCGTCAACAACAATCCACTCTTTAGTTACAGTGGCTTTGTTAGCTGAAACCGTTTTGTAGCTTAATGCGTCCATAATATTATTTTAATTAAACATTCCATCCCCAATAAAGGGGATGCAAAAGTACAATTAATTATTTTAAAACCAAATACCTGAAAAGAATATTTTATCTGCTGAAAATCAGCGCATCAGTTTTCAATTTTAAACTATAAAAAAAAACCACCTTCACAAGTAGTGTAAAGATGGTTCAATATTTAGAATTATTTGTACTAAACAATAAATATATTTGCAATATCAACGACCTGTTGTGTGGTAAGTGGTTCATCATAAGCTTCTGATCCTGCAGAAGCTCCAAAAGCAGCTGCGGTATTGAATCTTGCCTGTACAGTAACGCCTTCGCCATCATAGACCGCTTGTGTTGCGGCGGGCATTCCTGCACCTCTCTCACTGTTAGAAATCCATCCTTTTAATCCTCTTAAGCGTCGTACTTCAGAAGCATGACGGGCTTCTACAGAGTGAATTTGTAATGCGGCAGTCAATAAATCAGGTGTAGTGATTAAATTTGCTGCCTGACCTTTGTAGGCTCTAACGCCCGTGTCTTCAAAGGCTTGTGCTAATGCTAAAAAGGTTGGGTAGTCATGAAACGGGTCAAAAGCTCCTCCAACGGTAAAGTCAAAAGTTGGTTTAGCCACAAAGTTTGCACTTGCTGGTCCGCCCAGTCCCGCAATCAAAAACTTAACGTGGTCAGATTCATGCGCAGCTATTTGTTCAAAAACTTTTCGATCTCTTCCTCCATTTTCTGATGCCGGAATTACTCCGGAATCTAATGCCATAGCATAAAATTCGTTTTCCAGATATTCTAAAGTTAAGGCAAATTGCAAGGCTCCAATAGGAGTTGCAGGAGTTGCGGTAATGTCTTTTGCTAATGCTTTATTGGCCATTGCGGATAATCCGAAAGGGATTGATGCATAAGCCAGTGTTTTTCCAATACTTCCAAACTGATTAAAACTGTCTCTTCTTGAACCAGTGCTTCTCATCAAGCTATCATCAGTAAACGTTTCTATAAATTTTAAAATATTCATAATTTCTAAGTTTTAGCTTGTTAAGATTAAGGTAAATATTTGGCTGTGAATTTTGTGGTAATGAAGCCTCCTGCAATTGGTAGAATTTTTGAAGGATCCTGAGCAACATCCAAACCGGTGCTTGCGTTTACAATATCATCTCCGGCAAAATCCTTAGAGTTAGGATTGATTAAGCTTCTGATGGCTGAGGCATGTCTGGCTTCTACCGAAACAATTTTTCCGGCTAAAAGTAAATAATCAGCACTTTTGATTAGTTTTCCTGCTCCGTTATAAGCAGCAACTCCGGTATCTTCAAGAGCTTTTGCTGTGGCAAGAACCTCAGTACGGCTGTTGAAATTTAAAGAGCCATAATTAAAAGCCAAGGAGGGAAGCAGTTGCGAACTTGGGTCAGGAAGCGCTCCGGTTAAAGCAGCCTTGAAAAAATCCCTATGAATTACTTCATGATGATACAAATCTGTTAATACCTGGCGTTCGATAGGATTAAAAGTGACATTAAAGCTTGTTGAGTTTACGACTTTAGTATAAAAATCGGCTTCCAGCTGTTCCAGAGCATACGCATAGGTCAGTACTCCAAAATCACCGGACCCTAAATCAAAAACTCCGTTTCTGATTCCGGGCAATGTAGTGTCTTCCATATCATCGTCATTGTCATTATCGCTACACCCGGCCATAAGAAGGCCTGCGCCAACTAATGTAAGGCCGCTGAGCTTTAGAAAGCTCCTTCTGTTGTTCAATGAAGGGTCAACTTCATGAATTTTAACTTCGTTTTTCATAATCAAGGATTTTAAAAGGTTAAAAGCATGTATTCAGGTATTAACGAAATTTTAAGGCTTACGGTTTTGAAAAAGAAGTTAATTTTAAAAAACACTCTGAAATTTTAAATAGGATAACGTGTTTTTTGTTTTATTTTAGGTAATTCTACTATATTTGTATTAATTACATAAAATTTATTTTTAAATGAAAGCTAAAGCAACTCTAAAGCAAATTGCGAAGGAACTCGGTGTTTCTGTATCTACTGTTTCTAAGGCATTAAATGATAGCCCGGAGATTAGTGAGCAAACAAAGGTGAAGATTAAGGAGTATGCCAAACTCAAAAATTATAAACCGAATGTTATTGGTTTGAATTTAAAGAATCGTAAAACTAAAACAATAGGTGTAATTATACCTAATATACTAAACTCCTTTTTTGCAAAGGTTTTTAGTGGTATTGAAAAAGTAGCCGATAAAAAAGGATATAATGTAATTACTTGTATTTCGAACGAATCTCTGGAAAAAGAAGTTCATACGCTTGAAATGTTAAGCAACGGAACGATTGACGGATTTATATTGTCAGTATCTGAAGAAGCGCAAAAATTAGAAGATTATGGTCATTTTTCGGCGATCATTGCTGATGGAACACCTATTGTGATGTTTGACAGAATAGCTGATGGAGTAGAATGTGACAAAGTAATAGTCGACGATTTTGATTCTGCTTTAAATTCAACACAGCATTTAATTGATTTGGGATGTAAAAATATTGCTCTGATTTCATCCGTAGACAATTTAAGTGTTGGAAAATTAAGAGCCGACGGTTACTTAAAAGCATTAGCAGACAATAATATTCCGGTAAACGAGAATATAATTCTTCGTACCGATTCTGAAGAAGATATGAAGAGTAAAATTGATGGCATTTTTGAACATAAAATAGATGCAATTTTTGCTTTGGATGAAAATGATTCAGTGGCCGCATTACGGGTAAGTCTGAAAAAAGGATATAAGGTTCCTGAAGATATTTCAATTATAGGTTTTGCCGATGGAATTTTAGCTTCAAGACGTTTGTCGCCAAGTTTAACAACAGTAAGTCAGCACGGAATTGAGATTGGAGAGGTCGCTGCCAAAAGACTAATTCAAAGATTAGAAGAGCCGGAAGGAGAAACATCAGACTATGAAACAATCGTTATCAAAACAAAACTGAAAGAACGAGAGTCTACAAGAAAAGCTTAATAAACAAAAAACCATCAGCCGCAACTGATGGTTTTTTTATTTTGATTTGAAAATTTTTTAATTTATCCAGATGTATCCTGTGTAATAATCACTGTAATTCGGGGCAATGTAAAACTTTAAAGGACAAATCATCATAGATTTTTGAAAAGTTTTCCTGGATGATCGGGCAGGTGCAGCCTGTTCGGCAGATCTTAAACGGAAAGACAGTCTTTTATATGAGAAATACAGATGTGCTTTGGGGTGTAAAAAGCAGTGTGTAACGAGTATTGTTGTGAGGGCAACCGCGCACAAAGCCCAATGACAGACGCATTGCCTTATGAGTAAGGTTCGACTTGCAGAAAGTACTTCAGATCGTAATTTGTACCGGTTAACAGAAAAGGAATGTCGGGCATGCAGGTGAGTTCTAGTTAGGGAATCTGCTGACTTATAGTGTGGCTTTTATGCCCAAAGTAGGGTAAGTAATGAAAAATAGTTTGCAATACCCGATGTGTGAACTGACTCTGCGGATGAGTTTATAGTAGAGGTATAGAGGAAAGAAAGAAGTTATGACATAGAAAAAAAACGAAGCAGTTGAAGGGGAGCGCTTAATCCAAAACAGCAGCTAAAATGTATTTGTATCAAAGCATCGATGATTTTGTTCGTCCCAATTTCCGATCTCTGTTTTCGTGCAGTATTAGTGAACCGGTAAAGGTTGTAACAGATAAAAAGTTAGGATGAATTCCTTTGGGGGTAAATATATATCAAACAAATCTCCTCTTCCAGAAGAAAGAGCTTCAGGGAGTCGCATATCCTCATCCATTATATCATGAAAAGAACGATTCCTGCTATAAGGAAAAAGCAATCAGTAAGTTATGCCAAAAAGAAACATTGAACTAAAAGTAAAATAAAATCGGTGTTATTTTGATGTATTTTCTTATAATATAAGCCGCTCCCAACACAAGAACACGATTTTTTAGGATATCATTCAATAGATGCAAGATATTTACTTATAAATTTATTTTAATTAACATTAAAATTCTTATAAATTGATTTGAAATTTCATAAAGTTATTTATATTTGCCGATAATGAAAGTTTTTTACTACATAAAAAATAGGGTGTGCCAAATATACTCACTATAGTTTATATAGATCAAAAAACAAATTAATTTACTGATTCTGTCAGATAACATTTATGCAATGTGGTAAAAAGTGTTGATAGGTGAAAGGGTATAAGTATATTTTTTCGAAAGAAATAATTAGGACTTTGTTCTTTTCATATTTATTTTTCTGATAAAATACAGAATAACGCTAACGCCAGAACTATCTGTGGATAGTTGAGGAACGTAATGACGTTTCGGATATCCAAATTAGCGTAGCGTTGTGTGATGAGAAAATATTAAGATTAAAGGTAATGGGGGTAGGACACCGAATTGCATAGTGAAAATTTACAATAATGAAAGTTGAAAAAGAGTACAAGTTTTTTTTATATTTAAGGGGGTATTATAATTCTATTTTTGCAAATTACAAAGAGTATCTCTCTAAAAAAGAATATTTGCTTTCCAAGCTCAGTGATGAAGAGATAAGTATGTGTTATGATCGAAAACAATATTATAATAAAGATAATTTTTCTTTTCGAGATATTAGTTCCGAATATACAATTGATGATCTGCGAAATATTAAAAGTCCAACATCTTATTATATTGACACATTTGAATACGCTAGATATTTTGATAAAAATTACCCAATTCGTTTCGTGTTTGGTGATGTAGATTTCGTCCCCAAAGAACATGCAATAGTTAAAAGTCGGCCTATTGGTAATGACAACGGGAAAGGAATACTCTTAAATTTAGACAGACAGCGCCATTTCAAATTCATCAAAAATGATATAGCGTATGCTCAAAAAAATGATATACTTATTGGAAGATTATCCATTCGTAAACAACACAGAATAGAGTTCTTTAAAAAACATTTTAATAATCCAAATGTTGACATAGGGCATGTGAAAAAAAATGGGGAAAATGCCCAATGGTTTAAAGATAGACTCTCATATAAAGAGCACCTGAATTATAAATATATTTTGAGTTTGGAGGGATACGATGTGGCAACTAATCTTAAATGGATAATGAGTAGCAATTCTATTGCTGTATCTCCAAAACTAAAATTTGAAACATGGTTTATGGAGGGGAAATTACGAGGAGGGGAGCATTATATAGAAATTGCAGATGATTATTCGGATTTAGATGAAAAGTTAGATTTTTATTTAAATAATCCTAAAGAAGCTTTGGAAATAATACATAATGCAAATGAGTATGTTAAAAAATTCAGAAACAAATATATGGAAGAGTTGGTATCTATTTTGGTTTTAGAATCGCTTTATATATCATAAACCTCCGATATTCGGTAAATTACAATATGACGTATCAGTCTGGTTTTTGTGGAAAGGGGTAAAAGCCGATTAAAAAGAGATAACTACTTTTTTAAGGTTTTGTAAGGATTACTTTCTTTAATATTCATCCATTGCCATAGGGTAGTATTAATAGAAAATTTCTTTTGGCACTCTTTTTTCATCAGATCAAGTCATGGATAAGATCATTCTCAACATCAGCAAAGGGGGCAAAAAAAAGCTTTTTTTGATGGCTTTTCTTGTGTAGAAAGCTATTTCCAGCACAAGAATACGGCTTTTCATAATATCATTCAACAAATGGAAAATTCCAACCGATGTGTTATGAAAAATCAACACAGAAAATTCAAAAAGGCAAATTCAGAAATAAACAAACTACTTTCTGGGAATTGTTTTTTCAAACTTCAACTATTTCTCACGGAACATTGGATTTTTTCCTTTTTTTAGTATTGATTTAAACCTAAGATTTTAGCATTTTAAAATCAAATTACTCTTCAAAAAAATGAAATCCCCCGTTTTTTAGTGAAAATACCTAAAAACGGGGGTGTTCAGAAATAATGGGATTAAAACCACTGATGATAACAGGTTTTTTAGTCCTGAGTGTGCCCAACAGAATTTAGCAAAAAACGGATGTAAAATTAATGTGCAGCGAGCCAGTCTTTACCCATTCCAAGTTCAACTTCCAAAGGAACTGCCATAGTAAAGGCATTTTCCATTTCGTGTTTGATCATAGGCTGGATTTTTTCGAGTTCGTCGTTGTGAACATCGAATACAAGCTCATCATGAACCTGAAGCAGCATTTTAGATTTCCAGTTTTCGTCTTTCAATTTTTTATGAATGTTGATCATGGCAATTTTGATCACATCGGCAGCGCTTCCCTGAATTGGGGCATTTACAGCATTTCGCTCAGCAGCACTTCTAACCACCGCATTTGCCGAGTTGATGTCTTTTAAATAACGGCGACGGCCTAAAATGGTCTGCACATATCCTTTTTCACGCGCAAATTCAATTTGTTCAGAAATATAAGATTTCAGTCTCGGGTATGTTTTGTAGTAAGCTTCAATCAAAGCGGCGCTTTCACTGCGGGATAACGAAGTCTGATTGCTCAGTCCGAAAGCAGAAACCCCATAGATAATTCCAAAGTTAACTGTTTTTGCATTACTTCTTTGCTCGCGCGAAACTTCCTCTAAAGGCACATCAAAAACTTTGGCTGCGGTTGCTCTGTGAATGTCTTCTCCGTTTTTAAAAGCGGCAATCATATTTTCTTCACCACTTAAAGCGGCAATAATTCTTAATTCTATCTGCGAGTAATCGGCAGAGATTAAAGTATAGTTTTCATCGCGCGCAACAAAAGCCTTACGAATCTGACGCCCTCTTTCGGTACGAATCGGGATATTCTGTAAATTCGGATTGTTAGAACTCAAACGTCCTGTTGCGGCAACAGTCTGCATATAATCCGTATGAACACGTTGTGTCTTTTTGTCCACCTGTTCCGGTAAAGCCAGAATATAAGTACTCTGTAATTTCACCATTTGACGCCAATCCAGAATTTCTTTTACGATTGGATTGTCGTTGGCCAAATAAGTTAAAACTTCCTCGCCGGTTGCATATTGACCGGTTTTGGTTTTCTTCTGCTTTGCTCCGCCAATTTTAAGTTTGTCAAACAAAATGTCGCCCAGCTGTTTAGGAGAAGCCAGGTTGAATTTCTCTCCGGCAGTTTCGTATATCTTCTGTTCTAGAGATTTGATTTCAACATCCATTTCTTTTGACATCGCCTTTAAAAACTCCACATCCAGACGAATTCCTTCCGTTTCCATGGCCGCTAAAACGCTTACTAGCGGAATCTCAATTTCGTCAAATAATTTCTTCGTTTCGGTTTTGTCTAATTCTGTAGTGAAGATTTCTTTAAGCTGTAAAGTGATATCAGCATCTTCGGCGGCATATTCCTTGATATCTTCAAGAGCTACATCGCGCATTGAAATTTGATTTTTTCCTTTTTTGCCAATCAATTCCTCAATTGGTTTTGGAGCATATTTCAGGTAAGTTTCCGATAAAATGTCCATGTTATGACGCATATCCGGATTGATCAGGTAGTGCGCAATCATAGTGTCAAAAAGTTTTCCTTTCACGGTAACACCATAATTAGAAAGGATTTTTAAATCGTATTTTAAATTCTGACCTATTTTTTCAATGTTTTCATTCTCAAAGAAAGGTCTGAATTTTTCAATTAAAACCTGAGCTTCTTCCTGACTTTCCGGAAAAGGAACATAAAAAGCTTTTCCTTTTTCGTAAGAGAATGCAATACCAACCAGTTCGGCGTGCAAAGCATCTAAACCGGTAGTTTCGGTATCAAAACAAACAGAAGTCTGGTTTTGCAGGTTCTGTAAAAGTAATTTTATTCCCAGATCCCCTTGAATTGCCTGATAGGAGTGAGGGGTGTTTTCTAAAGTATTGTAAAAAGAAGTTCGGGTTGCTTCTGTATTTTCTTCGGTAGAGCCTCCTCCAAAAAGGTCAAACTGATCTTCGTTTTTAGGCTGTGGTTTTTTATACAATTTAGCATCAGAAACCGGAGCTGAAGTTGTTTCATTCTCGCCTCCTGTTTTAAACAAATTATCAAATTGTTCGGCCATTCGTCTGAATTCCAATTCCTGAAAGATAGCTTCGGTTTTTTCAATATCAGGACGTGTTAACTCATAATCGTTTTCATCAAAAGTTACCGGGCAGTCTAATAAGATGGTAGCCAGTTTTTTAGATAACAATCCTTTCTCTTTATTAGCCTCAATATTCTCCTTCATTTTTCCTTTCAGCTTGTCTGTATTCGCTAATAGGTTTTCCATTGTTCCAAATTCCTTAAGAAGCTTCTTGGCAGTTACCTCACCAACTCCCGGAAGTCCCGGAATATTATCGGCAGCGTCACCCATCATCCCAAGGAAATCGATGACCTGTTCCGGACGTTCGATTTCGAATTTGGCTAAAACTTCAGGAACTCCCCAAATCTCAATCCCATTCCCCATACGGGCAGGTTTGTACATAAAGATATTCTCAGAAACCAATTGGGCAAAATCCTTATCCGGAGTTACCATAAAAACTTTATAATTTTCTTTCTCAGCTTGTTTGGCAATCGTTCCAATTAAATCGTCAGCTTCAAAACCTGACACTTCAATAATCGGAATGTGCATGGCTTTTAATAATTCACATATATAAGGAACCGCAATTTTTATGGCTTCCGGTGTTACATCACGATTGGCTTTGTATTCCGGGAATATTTCGTTACGCAAGGCACTTCCGCCTTTATCAAAAGCTACAGCCAGATGATCCGGTTTTTCACGTTTGATAACATCCAAAAGCGAATTCATGAATCCCATGATCGCCGAGGTATCCATTCCTTTAGAGTTAATTCTTGGATTTTTTATGAAGGCGTAATAGCCACGAAATATTAAAGCGTAAGCATCAAGTAGAAAAAGGCGTTTTTGTGACGACATAAGTACAATTTATCAATTCAATTTTCAAAGTTACGAATATCACTATAATATTAGGGAAGAAAATGCTTTGTTATTTGTTTTTCAGAAATAACAGAAGATTTGATAACTATTTTCTGAAAACTTTGAAAAATTGCAAACCAAAAGATTTTTTTTGCCGTAAGTAAATAAAAAACAATGCGTTATGAGAGAAAATTTATTTACACCAAGATCACTTTTTTTGATGGGATTAATGTCATTTTTAGGTGCATGTTCTAATGATGACGACAGAACTCCAATTCCTCAGCCAGAACCTGAACCAATGCCTAGTACTGCCCCTCCGGTAGACTTCACCGCATTAAGCAATGATAACAAAGTTTTTTACTTTAATGCCAAAGATTTAAAAACTCCTGTTCGTTCTTATTCGATAACAGGATTACAATCAGGCGAGAATATCATTAGTATTGACTACAGACCTGCTACAGGTCAATTGTATGGATTGGGCTCTACCAGCAGATTATATACCATAAATGAAAGTTCGGGATTGGCGACACCTTTAGGAACGGCATCTTTCTCTCCGGCAATTGAAGGAACATCGTCTTCTATAGATTTTAACCCCACAGTTGACAGGGTACGTCTGGTGTCTAATAACGGAAAAAATCTGAGATTGCATCCCGAACTCGGAACTGTAGCTGCAACCGACGGAAATATTAACGGGGTAGCGAATGCTCAGGTAGGAGCAATTGCCTATACCAATAGTCTTTCAGGAAGTACGACGACACAGCTTTTCGATATTGATTATGCTACGGATAAATTGTACCTGCAAAATCCCCCAAATGATGGAGCTCTTCAGGAAGTAGGAAGTTTAAAAGTTGATTTTTCGGGAGTTGGAGGTTTTGATATACAGCCCGATTCGAATTTGGGAATAGCGGTAAACAATAAAAATAGCCAATCAAGATTGTATACGATTAATTTAACGAATGGAGAAGCAACCTGGGTCGGGGTTTTTACACAGCAGATTGTTGAAGTAGCCTTTAAAACAAAACCTATCGCCTTCGCAACATCCGAAACAAACATTTTGTATCGATTTAATCCGGTTACAGGAACTTCAAATTCAGTTGCTCTGATGGGGATGAATACAAGCGAGCAGGTGGTTGGTTTAGATTTCAGGCCTGCAAACGGAACGCTTTATGCCCTGACCAATCAAAGCAGATTGTTAACGATTAATTCTTCAAACGGACAGGTGACCGCCGTTGGTGCTGGATTGTCTCCAACATTATCCGGACAAAATTTTGGGTTTGATTTTAATCCCACGGTTGACAGAATACGTGTAGTAAGCAATACAGGACAAAATCTCCGATTGCATCCGGATACAGGGGTTGTTGCCGCTACAGATCTCAGTCTTAATCCGGGGACGCCATCCGTTACAGCTGCTGCTTACACGAATAATTTTGCACAAGCTTCGACTACACAGTTATTTGTTATCGATTCCGGTACTAGTAGCTTATATCTGCAAAATCCTCCAAACAACGGAACTTTAGTATTAGTAGGTAGTCTTGGAGTGACAGCCACAGGAATGAATGGTTTTGATATAGGAGGTAACAGTAATGAAGCCTTTGCAGTATTAACAGTTAGTGGTGTGCAGTCTGTTTATAAGATTAACCTAACTACTGGTACAGCAACAAAAACAGTTGATTTTTCTCCGGCAGTTACTTCGATGACTTTAGGATTGGGCTTTTAAAAAAGACAGCATTAAATATACATGCGATAAAGCGACAGGATATTCCGGTCGCTTTTTTTATAAATTAAAGTTAAAATTTTAATGGGACATGATTTCTTCATTTTGTCTTCATATTACGAGGGTAAATTTGATCTGTAAAATAAAAGGTATTAATATAAAAATGTAGAAATCATGAGAAATTTATTGATGTTATTAGTAGCAGTTTTGGGAACAAGCGTTATGGTACATGCATTTCCGGCTAAAGATGTTAAACCGGCTCCGGTCAAAGAAGTAAAAGCGACCAAACATCCTAAACACAAAGCGGATAAAAAAGTAAAATCACCAAAAATGGCAGCTCCAAAAACAGAAGCTCCAAAAGCAAAAAAATAAGACTATAAAAGGATAAAAAAGATAAATCAATTTAAATTAAAAATTATGAAAAATCTAGTAATGTTACTCGTGGCAGTTTTAGGAACAAGTGTAATGGTTAGCGCACAAACAGCTCCGGCACAGACAGCTCCTGCAAAAGAAGTGAAAGCAACTAAACATCACAAAAACAAAGCCGATAAAAAAATGAAATCGCAAAAAAGCGAAGCTCCAAAAGCAGAAACAACCAAAATGAAGTAGGAAAAATTGTTTTCGTTTTGCTTACGAAGAATTGTATACGAGGCAAAACAGAAGTAATGATTATGAGAATGCGGTTGAAGAGAGCCGGTAAAGAAATTTACTGGCTTTTTTTTATTCGTTAATTTTTTTAATAATGCGTAACAATGCTTTTTATAATTGCTTAAATTTAGTTGCATTTAAAAGTCGAATTATGAATATTTTGATTGTTGAAGATACGAAAGAACTTGCGGCAGAAGTTTACGATTTTCTGTGTAATGCAGGCTACATCTGTAAAATAGTTCACAACTGCAGTGATGCTCTGGAGGAGGTAAACAGTAATGATTATGATGCTATGCTGCTGGACCTTGGTCTGCCTGACGGAGATGGATTTGAAGTACTGAAAACAGTTCGTAAAACGAAATCGAAAATGGCCGTTATTGTACTTACAGCCCGTGGAGAACTGGATGACAGGATAAATGGTTTGCATCTGGGCGCCGATGATTATCTGACCAAACCTTTTGCCCTCACAGAGCTTAGTGCGCGATTGTTTGCGGTTATTCGCAGGATGCATGGTTTTACTATGAATAATTTAAGCATTCATGGTTTTTTATTGCAGCTTCAGGATTATAAAGTGAGTTATGATGAAACGCCCATTAATTTGACCAAAAAGGAATTTGATATTTTTCAGTATTTAGTCCTTAATAAAAACAGAGTAATTACGAGGTTGCAATTGACAGAACATATTTGGGGAGACATTCTCGAAGTCAATTCCGACTCTAATTTTATTGACGTCCATGTTAGAAACCTTCGAAAAAAATTAGACAAGCATACAGAAATTGATTGGTTTGAAACCGTTAGAAATGTAGGGTATCGTATAAACGAATAAAGAATACAGGTTGTGAAGATAAAACATCAATTGGCTATTTTTAATGCGCTGACAAGACTGTTGGTTATTTTTATTTTATGGCTGATGCTGCCTATTTTGGTAGAAAATGTGGTGTACAGACATATCAATAACGGGCTGCTCGAAAAGAAACAGAAGTTTATTGAACATCTGAATCAGAATGAAATCGATGACTTTATTGAAAATTCAGGTGATTCGACCGAAACCTATTCACAGTTTTCAACCCTTCACAGCGAGTTTTTGGTGCTCTCAAAATCTTCTCTAAAACACGACCAGAAAAAACCTGTTTTTAGTAATGACTACCGAATTATTGAAGGAGAAGAAAACGAATACAGAATCTTGCAGTATCATTTTACCTTCGGAAATCAGGGATACCAGCTCGAAATTGGAAGCAGTTTGGGAGAAGTAAAAGACCTTACTTTTATCATCCGATTTTTTATTATTATCGTTTTTGTAGTGATATTATTGATTACTTTTTTGGCAGATACTTTTTATATCGAATACTTATTAAAGCCTTTTTATAAAATTATTGATACCAAGATAAGGCGGGTCAATGAGCCTGAAGCTTTTGATCATACCCCAATCAAAGTCAGGTCTCATGATTTTAGAGAACTCGATTCTGTTTTAAACCAAATGATGGACCGTATTGCGGAGCTTTTTAAAAAAGAAAAACAGTTCATATCAAATGTTTCCCACGAGCTGCTAACGCCAATTGCATTGCTCAAAAGTAAGTTTGAGAACTTATTGCAAAATGAATCTTTAGATGATAATGCTATTGATAAAATTGCAGGAGCATTGAAAACATTAGATATGCTCAAAAAAATCATTAATAATTTATTGTTGATTTCCAGAATCGAAAACAATCAGTATGAAGCCAACGAGAATATAAATTTTCATGAAATAGTCGCCGATTTGCAGGAAGATTTACAGGATCGTATCGACGACAGAGAAATTCAGTTTTGGAATAAAATGAACCATCATTATGTTTTTACAGGAAACAAAACGCTGATTCATATTCTTATTTATAATTTGGTTACCAATGCCATAAAATACAATAAACCTCAGGGCAGCATAAGTGTTGCGGATGGTTTTCAGGATCATTACTATTTTATTTCTATTGCCGATTCCGGTGTTGGGATGAATGATTTTCAAATAGAACAGATATTCAACAGGTTTGCCAGACTTAGTTCAGATCAGGAAGGGCAGGGGTTAGGGCTTGCTATTGCGGAGAGTATTGCTTCTTTTCATCATATCGAATTAAAAGTTACGTCTGAGATTGATAAAGGAACCACCTTTACATTATTGTTTCCGGGAGGGCAAAAACACAATTAAAAGTTAATTTTTTCAGACAGGCCTAATCTTCATTTTATCTTCATTTTGTGAGAATATCTTTGGGGTATAATAAATGAAGATAATAATAATCATAAAAACTAAAATCATGAGAAAATTAGTAATGTTGGCAGTAGCTGTTTTAGGAACAGTTGCGATGGTGAACGCTCAAACAGCTCCAGTAAAATCAGCCCCTGTAAAAGAAGCAAAAGCTCCTAAAAAAGAGAAAAAAGCAGATAAAAAAGCGAAAAAAGAAGCAGCCGCTAAACCGGAAGCAGCAAAAACACAAAAATAAAAAGGTATAGTTTATTTCGGTAAACACATGTTGTGGATTTTAAAAGGTTTTAAAAATTTGGTAGAGAAAAAGCTGATAGAGTAATCTGTCAGCTTTTTGTTATTATCAGCGTTAAAATTTTGATAATAAAAAGCCATAAGATTTTCATTCTTTGTTACTTTGTTCAAAACTAAAAAATAATGATCCTTAAGTTTCTAATTCTTTGTGCTCTTCTATTATTTATTGAGTACTATTCTTACCAGGCATTTCGAGCCTTAATCAAGTTAAGATGGGTTTTGATTAGTTATCAGGTTATAAGTTTACTAATTCTAATTTTTATCATTTATTCTTTTTCGCAAATTGACCGGTCTGTTGGACAAACGAAACAATTTATGTTTACAACAGGGTTAATGTTATTGGTTTATGTGCCAAAAATTGTTCTTACGCTTTTTATGTTTGGTGAGGATATTTTTAGAATAGGGGTTAGCATCGTCAATTACTTCGTGTATAATGTTCCAAAAAAGGAAATGATGCCTGAGAGGAGAAAATTTATCAGTCAGATCGCCTTAGGATTGGCAGCAGTTCCTTTTCTTTCTTTGATTTATGGGATATTTGAAGGAAAATACAATTTTAAGGTAATCAAGCAAACTGTCTTTTTTCCGGATCTTCCGGATGCTTTTGATGGTTTTAAAATCACTCAGATTTCTGATGTTCACAGTGGAAGTTTTGATAATCCGGATAAAATAAATTATGCTATTGATCTGATTAATGCTCAGGAAGCTGATCTGATTTTGTTTACAGGAGATATTGTCAATACACATGCTAAAGAAATGCATCCCTGGCTGGAAACTTTTAAGAGAATAAAAAACTATAAATACGGGAAGTTTTCTGTTTTAGGTAACCATGACTATGGGGAATATGTAACCTGGCCTTCTGAAAAGGATAAAAAGGAAAATTTTGAAGAAATTAAGAGCCTTTATGGGCAAATTGGATTTGAGCTTTTGTTAAACGAGCACCGATACATTCAAAAAGGAGATGACAAAATTGCACTGATTGGCGTAGAAAACTGGGGAAAGAATTTTGCGAAGTATGGAGATATAGATAAAGCCTCTCAGAATGTGTCTCAGGGCGATTTTAAAGTGGTCATGAGCCATGATCCGACACACTGGGAATACGTAATTAAAGAGCATCCGAAAAATTTTCATTTAACCTTGTCAGGTCACACACATGGCATGCAATTTGGGATAGAAATTCCGGGTTATTTTAAATGGAGTCTGGCTCAGTATATTTATAAACAATGGGCAGGCTTATATGAAAATGTAAGTCGATACGTTTATGTAAATCGTGGATTTGGTTTTCACGCATATCCGGGGCGTGTAGGGATTATGCCCGAAATAACCGTGATTGAACTAAAAAAGGGGAACAATGTGGCTTAATTCGTTAAAAATGCTACATTTGTATATAATTACCTCTTTTTAAAAGATTAAAAAAGAATTAAATTTTTGGTTTTATGTCAAAATTTGGAGAACTTATAAATGCTCAAGTTCCAGTGTTGATTGATTTTTACACCGATTGGAACGAATCATCTGTATCAATGCATCCTGTAATTAAGGATGTTGCGGCTGCACTTGGCGATAAAGCCAAGGTGATCAAAATTGATGTGGATAAAAATCAGGAATTAGCAGAAGCACTGCGTATTAAGGGACTTCCTACTTTAATGATTTATAAAGAAGGGCAGATGATTTGGAGGCAATCCGGTGAACTGGATGCGAATACAATTATAGGAATTGTTCAGGAACAATTTAATTTATAGAATACTACTTCTTAAAGATATTATCTAGTGAATAATATCAAATGTATACCCATTTTCTTTTAAAAAGTGTAAGGTTTTAGGTAAGGCAAATTTTAAATTTGGCGAGGCTTTTATGCTGTCGTGAAATACAATTACGCTTCCTGATTTCACATTTTTTGTTACGTTTTCAAGACATTTCTCAGGTGTGATGCTCTGGTCAAAATCAGCGCTTAAAACGTCCCACATGATGATTTTATATCCTAATTTTCGAAGGATTCTGGACTGTGCCTTTTTGATTTTTCCATAAGGCGGACGAAAGATAAGATTGCGTGTTTTTTCCTCTTCCAGAACAGCGGCACAATTTTGTACATTTTTAATGTAATCATCGGTGTGGCTTTTCCAGCCATTGACATGGTTCATGGTATGATTGCCAATAGAATGTCCTTCTTTGATTAGTTTTTCAAACAAAGAAAGGTTTGCTTTTATGTTTTTTCCAATACAAAAGAAAGTGGCTTTTGCGTCAAATTTTTTCAATTCAGATAAAACCCAGTCTGTAATCTCGGGAGTTGGGCCATCGTCAAAGGTGAGATATATTTTCTTTTCGTTGTTTGGAATGTCCCAACAATATTTAGAAAATACCTTCTTGATGAATGAATTTGTTTTTACCCAATAAAAGCTCATTTTGTTTTGGTTTACAGATATGTAAAATTAAAAAATGCAGCGCTACTAATCAAGCTGCGCTGCATTTTTTTAATTACTATGTTTTTCGTATCTTATTATTCTTTTTCTCTTCCAAAACGTTCGAAAACATTTACATAAGTATTAAATGTTACTTTGTGCTTCTCATAGAAAGTAAGATCGTTGTTTTCTTTCATCACTTGTAATAGACTTCTGTAGCGTTCAATGTCAGTAATGATGTCAATCGCTAAGTCAGTTTGGTCACCAGGAGTCAGAGTGGCGTAATAGTTTAGTTCCTCTTTGTATTTCTGAACCAGTTGGTTGAGTAAATTGTGTGCTTTGGCAGTTTCTCCTACTTTGTAATATCCTCCTGCAAAAGGTTCAACTAACGAATAATAACCAAACTTATCTACCGGCATTTTTGTCATTGCCAGTTCGATCACTTTTTTGGCTTTATCTGTTTTGCCTTCAGTAATCAATTGATCCATCAAACGGGATAAATTAGTACGGTAGGTAATACTGTTTCTTCTGGTTTCGGGATCGTGATAAATAGTCCCATTGCTATTGCCCCAGTCCCATTTCATTACGATATCGTACGATTTATCAGCATCCATTTGCCCCATATCCATAGGGCCTCCGTCTTTTGAAGGGATATTTTTAATAGGTACTAATTTGTAAACCATTCCGTCCAATTGCAGATAGTTTTTCAGCCATAAGTAATCTTCGTCGTCAAAAGCTCCTCCGCTAAAATAAATAGGTCTTTTCCAGTTGTTGTTGGCCAAAATGTCCAGCATCATTAAGCGATTTTTATATAAAGCACTTCCTTTGATGTCGATATCCATGTAAGGAACAATAGAGTCGTTGTATTTCGGATTAACGACTTTGTTTTTGATAATCACATTTTTGTCAATAGGAACTCTGATTTTGTTCGTAGGGTAAAAATGGATCGTTTGTCCGTTTTGTAAACCTACTGTCGATTTTGGATTTTTAATAAAATCAATAAAATCTTTGATGTTCCAACGCGTGTCAATTTTAGGAATATGAGCTACATAGTCCAATTTGTCACCTACATATTCATCATGGGTAAAGGATATTGGTAACGGATCAGATTCGTAAGCTTTCGCTTTCATTTGATCAATGTACCAGTCGGTCATAAATAAGCTGGTGTTTACTATCTTAACATCGGTTCTGATGCCTTCGATCTCCTGGGCATACCAAAGCGGGAAGGTGTCATTATCTCCAATAGTAAATAAAATAGCGTCTTTATCGCAAGAAGTTAAATACGCTTTAGCCATTGCAACTGCAGTATATCTTCCGGATCTGTCGTGATCGTCCCAGTTTTGAGAAGCCATTAAAATCGGTGCAGCTAACAAACTTCCGGCAATAATAATTGGGCCGGCAATTTTAGGGGCGACATATTTTTGAATGCTTTCGTAAAGTGAATAAACACCAAAACCAATCCAGATCGCAAACACATAAAAAGATCCTACTAATGCATAATCTCTTTCGCGAGGCTCAAAAGGTCTTTCGTTCAGGTATATTTTTAAAGCAATTCCGGTAAATAAGAATAGAGCCAATAGTACGTAAAAACTTTTTAAGTCCTTGTTGGCATGGTACATTAATCCGATAAGTCCCAAAATAAATGGCAGGAAGTAATAAACATTTCTTCCTTTATTGTTGGTAACATCAGAAGGTAAATTGTCTTGTGAGCCAAGATGTAAAGAGTCAAGTGCTTTGATTCCGCTAATCCAGTTTCCGTCAATATTATCGTATTTCCCCTGATTGTCGCTTTGACGTCCAACGAAGTTCCACATCAAATATCTCCAGTACATATATCCAAATTGGTATTCAAACATGAAACTGAAATTGTCGACAGCAGATGGTTTTTCGATAATCAGGTAATCGCCATAGCTTTTTAAGAATTTCACATAACCTTCGTTATCAATTTGTTTTTGAGCATAAGCTTTTCTGAATTCTGAAATTGTTTTTTCAACTTCATTTCGCAATTGAGCTGTAGCTTTGCTGTATTCTTCTTCAGTTAACTGACTGGCGTCAATTCCGTATTTTCCTAAATCCTGCTCGTAGTCATAATTTGGGTTTATTCGGAAGTTAGGCGGGGTTGTAAAGTTAATATAGTTTTGAATGTGCCCCATTTCAGTGCTCCACATTCTTGGAAGAATCGTTTTTTGGTTGTCGTCAGAGTTTTGCTGAGCGTTTTTGAAATTATTGGTAATGATGTATTTACCTGTTTTGTAATCTCTTTCGTAGTTAGGAGCCTTGTCTGAATAAGGATTTTTGGCATCAAGGCCTGCGAAATATTCCGTGTACTGAGGTCCGTAAAAAAGAGGATTTACTCCATATTGTTCACGATTGTAGTACGCCAGTACTTCCGCGGCATCCGAAGGTTTATTTTCGTTGATTACGGTGTTGGCATTAGCGCGAACAGGCAGCATTATCCAGGTAGAGAATCCAATAAGTATAAAAAGAACACAAAGAATAATAGTGTTGTAAAAAATTAATCCTTTTTGTTTGGTAAATCTTAACCCAAAATAGAAGAAGGCGATTAGGATCAGCGTTACGAAAATTGTTCCCGAGTTAAAAGGCAATCCAAAACTATTTACCATAAAAACTTCAGTGTCAGCAAAGGCCTCCATTGTTAAAGGTAAAAGCAATTTGAAGATAAAGAGAAGAACACCAATTACAACAATATTGGCAATAAGAAAGTTTTTGATGGTAACTTTTTCGTAATGTTTGAAGTAATACAGAAAACCAATAGAAGGAATGGTTAACAAAGCCATAAAGTGAACTCCAAACGATAGTCCGATAACAAGAGAAATGATCAATAACCATTTGTTTCCTTTTGGTTGGTCCATATCTTGTTCCCAACGTAAACCAAGCCAGAAAAGCAAGGCAATTAAAAGGGAGGCCATCGCGTAAACTTCCGCTTCAACAGCATTAAACCAGAAGCTGTCTGAGAAAGTGTAGGCAAGGGCTCCAACAAAAGAACTTCCTAAAATAACAATTGAATTGTTTTGGTCGATTTCGGCAAAACGGGCTACAATTTTTTTCAAAATCATAGAAGAAGACCAAAACATAAATAGAATAGTAAAGGCACTTGAAAAAACCGACATCATATTAACCATTACCGCTACATGTTGTGCATCTGTCGCAAACATTGCGAAAAAAGCACCCATCATTTGAAATAAAGGAGCTCCCGGCGGGTGTCCCACTTCCAGTTTTGCGGCAGTGGCAATATATTCTCCGCAATCCCAGAAACTCATCGTGGGTTCAACAGTTAAGGTGTAAGTAATTAAAGCGATTGCAAATGCAAACCAACCAATAATAGTATTCCATTTATTGAAATTGAATTGTGCCATATTTAGGTGTTAAAATTTTGTAATTTTTCTATCGTACAAAGAAAATGTTTTTTTGTTTAAAGAAACGAGCATTAACAAAAAAATCTGTAAAAGTATTTGGTTGAAGTAAGGTGTTGTTTGTGAAATACTTGTAAAAGTGTTACGGATTTTGAGCAAAAAAAAACAGTAAAAAATGATTTTTTTTGCTCAAAAAGTTTGCACAAACTAAATAAAGCTCTAAATTTGCACTCGCTTAACAGCACTGCTGGTCTATGGTGTAATGGTAACACAACTGTTTTTGGTGCAGTCTTTCTAGGTTCGAGTCCTAGTAGACCAACATAAGAAGCCTCTCAATCGAGAGGCTTTTTTTATGCGGTAATGTTTCGGTTAACATAAGATTTTGTTAGGGTTTTAAGGGATCAGGTTCAAAAGTTGGGGATTAAGCAAAAAGATTAGATAATCTGAACAAGAAAAAATCTATATTGCTCACTCCTCTAAATTGACTTCTAAAAGCTTTTATTTTAGCATTGAAAGATTCTGCCGAAGCATTTGTGCTTCTATTATCAAAATAGTTTAAGATTGACTGATAATTAATAGTTATGGTATTGAGTAGAATATTAAAGTTTTTAAAACCTGATTCTTCTACATTTCTATACCAATGTGCCAGTTTGGTCATGGCAATATGTTTGTCATTGTAGTTATTGTAAATTCCTCGAAGCTGTTGGTTTAAATTGTAAGCTGTTTTAATGTCAGGATATAGTTCAAATACCATTTGTGCTCTTTCTTCTTGGCTCCGAGTCCATTTTTCGCGAGACTTATAAAGTAGATACCTGCTTCTGGCTAATAACTGTTTAACAGAATCTCCGTTAGGTAAAAGCTGGGGAATGTATGTTTTGTTTTCTAATTTGGCTTGTAGTATCGATTGATTCTCAAAGTCCATAGCTTCCCAGCGATGTTTGATTCTAATCTCTTGTACTGCTTCGAGCGCTAATTTTTGAACATGGAACCGATCTGTAACCTGTATGGCTTTAGGAAAACATTTCTTAGAGATTAGCTTCATGGAATTAGCCATATCGAGCGTTATCTCTTTGACAAAAGATCTTTTCTTGTAATCAATCTTTCTGATGTGTTCTATAACCTGGTCTGCTTTAGTTCCGGCAACAATAGCTACCAAGCAACCTTTTTTGCCTTTGAATTTCTTGTTGGTCAGGATAGTGTAAAGTTCCCCCTGAGACAAAGCCACCTCGTCAATGGATAAATGAGTGCCCATGTTTTCAGGGTAAATCATCCATTGGTGCGCATGTTCGCGTGGAGCCCATGTATTAAATGAGCTTAAATGTTTTTTGTATTGTCTTTGGAGTCTCTTTCCGTTAACCCCGAAAAAGCCTCCAATGGTATGACAATCTGTGGCACTCTTATCTATTAATTTCTTTTAAAAAAGTCGCAAACTCCTGAGTCATGCGAGTTCCTTTAGCAACTAAAGTCCAATCTCTTTTGATGATTTCTCCATTGGTTTTATTAGTCCAACGGCGTCTTTTGATGTGTAAATACACAAATTTACCTCTTAATGGAAAATCCTGAATAGTAATCTCATCAAGAAACCCCTTAGAAATCAATTCAAAAGAATTAAACTCTTGTGGAGGTTTTATTTTTTCTTCAAAATACAGATGCAATACTTCTTCTGTGTTAGTGGTAGAAACTACTTCAAAGTATTCTATTAAAAAATCAGGAAGCATAAATTTTAAAAGCTCTATAGGTGTCATATCTAATTCTTAGATTACAAATTTCTAATTTTATTTTGACATTCCTCCCCAGGTTTTGTTCTTGATCCGGTTTTAATAGGTTTTAAGATTTTTTGGGTTGACCAGGGAGTGGTTGGTTAAGTGTATTTTAGGTGTAAAGGTAAAAAATATAGTACTTACTGAGTGTTATTTGTAGGTTTTTGTGTATATTTGATGGTAGAATAAGTTTTTGTTTTAGCTAATTAATAATTCTAAAAAATTAAAATTATGAAAACTATTAAAGAAATGAATTTTACAGAGTTAGATTCTACTCAAATGAAACAAGTAAAAGGCGGAGGTCTTTTGAGTGATGCTTTGGCCTTGCTGAATGAGGGTAAGACAATATGGGAGGTAGCACGAATTCTAGGTGTAACTGTTCAGCAATTACTTGCCGTACTTGTCTAGTTTTGTGAAAAAAAAAGAAACGTTGTTGAATTTTTAAGTTCAAAAATGTTTGAAAATAAAAAGAGAAAGTTTTGCGTTGTGAAACTTTCTCTTTTTTTATGTGTATGATGTTTAAAATGAGTGTTTGTTGTTTTTGTTAGTAGTGTTTCGAGTGTTTTAATTGTTGTATTTACTTATCGGAAAAAGGGGGCAATGTGGCTGAAGTTTTTGAAGTTTCATTTGTGATTTTTTTTGATTTTTGGTCTTTATGAGTGGATATTGTTGAAAATGGGGTGTCTGTTGAGAAAAAAAATATTGAGGGGATGTGAAAAAAAGCAAAAATTTTGTACTTCGTTTTTTTTTTTTTTTTTTGGAGTTAATAACTGGTTTTGTGAGGCTTGTGTGGTGTTTTAGGGTTGGAGGAAAGGTTTGAGGGTAGGAAGTGGAGTGATGTTACGATTTATTAATTCTGGGATATTTATATTTTTATTGAAAAAAGTTTGCGTAAACTAAAAAAAGTTTTAATTTTGCACTCGCTTAATCGCACTGCTGGTCTATGGTGTAATGGTAACACAACTGTTTTTGGTGCAGTCTTTCTAGGTTCGAGTCCTAGTAGACCAACGTAAAAAGCCTCTCAATCGAGAGGCTTTTTTTATGTGTTTATTTTTTTTAAATTTTAAAAGTAAGTATCGGTCTGATGGCATGATTTACAAGTCCTTCGCTGATACTGCCGTTGAAAAAATGAGCAAAGCCGGTTCTTCCGTGTGTGCACATTCCTATAATATCGGCATTGATGCTGTTGGAGAAGTTGATGATTCCTTTTTCGATGTTGGTGTCGTTGTAGATATGAG
Source organism: Flavobacterium lipolyticum (assembly GCF_020905335.1). NCBI lineage: Bacteria > Pseudomonadati > Bacteroidota > Flavobacteriia > Flavobacteriales > Flavobacteriaceae > Flavobacterium > Flavobacterium lipolyticum. Next base: position 2,607,424 of record NZ_JAJJMN010000001.1, read on the forward strand.
CAGAGTAATTGGTCAGGTTAAATTCGGTTACAAAGGCATCTATTGTTTTCTGTAATTCATGAGTTGGTTTGAAGCTGTTCGGAGTGCAAATGGTGACTAAGTGTATCTTAGAGTCAAAGACATTGGCGAATTTCAGGAATTTTTTGAAGGGTTTTTTGGCTTCTTCTGAAAAGTCTGAGGCGAAAACAATGTTGGAGGCATTGAAGTTGGCAGTGTCTTTTTTGATTATCAGGACCGGGATTTCGGAATTTCGGACTGCTTTTTCGGTGTTTGAACCAATTAAGAGTTCTTCTATGCCGGATGATCCGTGTGATCCCATTACGATCAGGTCGATTTCGTATTCTTTGCTTACCTGAGTGATGCCGTGAATGGGTTTGTCTATTTTTACAATTTCTGTAATTGGGATTCCGTCCAGGTACGGTCTTGATGAAACCTGATCCAACATTTCGTTGGCTTTTTTCATGAAAAGCATTGTTTCGGGAATACTTGCTCCGCCTAAAACGGCATCGTTCATTTGACTTGGTAATTCGAGCATGTGTAAAATGATTATCTCAGAATTATTCTTCTTTGCAATTTGTGAAGCAACTTTTAAAGCGTTTTCTGCGTGTTCGGAGAAATCGGTAGGTACTAGGATTCTTTTCATGGTGTTTTAGGGCTTGAATAGTTAAAAAATCGATTATTATAAAGATAAGAAATATTTTTAGGTTAATCTATTTATTTTGATTTATAAAAAAAACACTATATTTGCACCGTTATTTATTAAAATCTAAATAATGAGGGGACTAAGTGTCCCCTCTTTTTATAAAATTATGACATTTAAAGAAAAAGTAAACGGATTAATTACAGAAGCTCTTCTGGAGAAGCCATCGATCTTTTTGATTGATCTGGCTGTGTCAGACTCTTTTAAAATTAGTGTTGGTTTAGATGGTGATAATGGAGTGGCGCTGCAGGATTGTATTGACATAAGTCGTGCAATCGAGAATAATCTGGATCGTGAAGAGCAGGATTTTTCGCTTGAAGTAGCATCTGTTGGAGTAGGATCGCCTTTGAAAATGACAAGACAATACATTAAAAATATTGGTAGAACGTTGATTGTTACTACAAATACTGAAAAAATTGAGGCAGAATTGGTGGAAGCTAACGATGTTTTTATAATTTTGTCTTGGAAAGCAAGAGAACCGAAAAAAGTAGGAAAAGGAAAAGAAACAGTTCAAAAAGAGCAACAAATACCTTATACAGATATTAAGGAGGCAATTGTTACAGTAACATTTTAATTAAAGAATTCGCATGGAAAATTTAGCATTAATCGATTCATTCTCAGAGTTTAAGGATAATAAACTTATTGATCGTGTAACGCTTATGGCAATTTTAGAGGACGTGTTTAGAAATGCATTAAAGAAAAAATACGGTTCTGATGATAACTTTGACATCATTATAAATCCTGATAAAGGAGATATGGAGATCTGGAGAAGAAGAGTAATTGTTGCTGATGAAGATCTGGATTTCGAAAACGAAGAGATTACTTTGACTGAAGCAAGAATGATTGAAGCTGATTTTGAAATCGGTGAAGAGGTTTCTGAAGAGGTGAAATTGATTGATTTAGGAAGAAGGGCTATTTTGGCTTTGCGTCAAAACTTAATATCTAAAATTCACGAACACGATAATACAAATCTTTACAAGCAATTTAAAGATATTATTGGTGATATTTATACTGCCGAAGTGCACCACGTACGTCCAAGAGTTGTAATTTTGGTCGATGATGAAGGAAATGAAATTGTACTTCCAAAAGAAAAACAAATTCCATCTGACTTTTTCCGTAAAGGAGATAATGTACGCGGAATTATTGAAAGCGTTGAATTAAAAGGAAACAAACCTCAAATCATTATGTCCAGAACTTCTGAGAAGTTTTTGGAGAAATTGTTTGAGCAGGAAATTCCTGAGGTATTCGACGGTTTGATTACAGTTAAAAATGTAGTGCGTATTCCTGGAGAAAAAGCAAAAGTAGCGGTAGATTCTTATGATGATAGAATTGATCCTGTTGGAGCTTGTGTGGGGATGAAAGGATCTCGTATTCACGGAATCGTTCGTGAGTTAGGAAACGAGAATATCGATGTAATTAATTATACAAACAATATTCAATTGTTTATTACAAGAGCTTTAAGCCCTGCAAAAGTTTCGTCTATCAAAATTGACGAAGAAAATAAAAGAGCTGAAGTTTTCTTGAAATTAGAAGAAGTTTCTAAAGCAATTGGTAGAGGAGGTCACAATATTAAATTAGCAGGTCAGTTAACAGGTTACGAGTTAGATGTAATTCGTGAAGGAGATGTTGCAGGAGCAACGGCGGATGAGGATGATGTTGAATTAACAGAATTCTCAGATGAAATCGAAGGCTGGGTAATTGAAGAATTTGCTAAAATTGGTTTGGATACAGCAAAAAGTATTCTAAAGCAGGAAGTAGAAGATTTAGTAAGAAGAACAGATTTAGAAGAGGAAACTATTCTTGATGTTATGAAAATACTAAAAGAAGAGTTTGACAGTTAGTTGTCTGCTCTAACAACACAACGAAAAAGGTAATAATAAAAAGGTTATATGTCTGAAGAGAGAGTAATAAGAATAAACAAGGTTTTAAGGGAATTAAATATTTCGTTAGAAAGAGCTGTTGATTATCTAAAAGATAAGGGAATTGCTATTGATGCAAATCCAAATGCAAAAATTTCTGATAGCGAATTTAATATCCTACAAAGCCAATTTGCGGGCGATAAGGGGAATAAGGAAGCTTCTAAGGAGGTAGGAGAAGAGAAAAGAAAAGAGAAAGAAGCATTACGTGTTGAACGTGAGAAAGAAATTGAGGACAAACGCAGACAAGACGAAGAGCGCCAAAAACAACAGGAGGTTATAAAAGCGAGAGCTGTTGTAACAGGACCTGTTCAAGTAGGTAAAATTGATTTAAACCCGAAGAAACCTGCAATTGTTTCTACTCCTGTTGAGGAACCAGTGAAAACCGAAGAGCCAAAAGCAGTTGTTACTCCAACTCAACCAGAAAAACCTGTTCAAAAAGAAATTGTACAGCCAGAGCCGGTAGTTGCTCCTGTAGTTTCTGAAGAGAAAAAGGTGGAAAAACCTATTATTACAGAGAAGAAAGAAGTAAAAGTAGAGTCTCCAAAAGTAGCGCAGGAACCGGTTGTTTCAACTGATCCTAACACTGCTGAGGAAATAATTACTACACAATATCAAAAATTATCTGGAACTACTCTTACCGGGCAGACAATTGACTTGTCTCAATTCAATAAGCCTAAGAAAAAGAAAGAAGATCCAAAGATAACTCCTAATAAACCAGGAGCTCCGGGAGCCGGAAATAACGCTAATAAAAATAAGCGTAAAAGAATCGCTCCTAAACCGGGAACTCCGGGTGCGCCAAAACCTGCAACAGGTAATGCGCCGGGAACTCCAAACCCTAATAAAATTACACCAAATACTGGTGGAGGAGGTTTTAATGCAAACAGAAGTGCAAGACCAGGTTTTGTAAAAGGAAACCGTCCTGCAATTGTAGCAAAAGTGGAGCCAACTGAAGAGGAAGTAAAAAACCAAATTAGAGAGACTCTTGAAAAACTTCAGGGTAAAGGTGGAAAATCTAAAGCTGCTAAATACAGAAGAGATAAAAGAGAAACGCACCGTCAAAAATCAGATGATGAGCAAAGAGCACTTGACGAAGGAAGTAAAACAATTAAAGTTACCGAGTTTGTTACGGTAGGTGAAATTGCAATCATGATGGATGTGCCGATTACAAAAGTAATTGGAACGTGTATGTCTCTTGGTATCATGGTTACCATGAACCAACGTCTGGATGCTGAAACTCTAACAATCGTAGCGGATGAGTTTGGTTACGAAGTAGAGTTTATCACGGTTGATATCGAAGAAGCTATCGAGGTAGTTGAAGATAAAGAAGAAGACTTAGTGGTTAGAGCGCCAATTGTTACAGTAATGGGTCACGTCGATCATGGTAAAACCTCTTTATTGGATTATATCCGTAAAGAAAATGTTATTGCCGGAGAGTCTGGAGGTATTACACAGCACATTGGAGCCTATGGCGTAACTTTAGATAACGGTCAGAAAATAGCATTCTTAGATACTCCGGGTCACGAGGCGTTTACCGCGATGCGTGCACGTGGAGCTCAAGTTACCGATATCGCTATTATTGTTGTTGCTGCGGATGATGATATCATGCCACAAACAAAAGAAGCAATTTCTCACGCACAAGCGGCGGGAGTTCCAATTATATTTGCAATCAATAAAATTGATAAACCAAATGCTAATGTTGAGAAAATCAAAGAGCGCTTGGCTAGTATGAACTTACTTGTTGAAGATTGGGGTGGAAAAATTCAATCGCATGATATTTCTGCAAAAGTTGGAACAGGTGTAAAAGAATTATTAGAGAAAGTTTTATTAGAAGCGGAGATCTTAGATTTAAAATCGAATCCAAACAAAGCGGCTCAAGGAACAGTTGTTGAGGCGTTCTTAGATAAAGGAAAAGGATATGTGTCTACCATTTTAGTTCAACATGGAACTTTAAAAGTAGGGGATTATATGTTGGCAGGTAAGCATCATGGTAAAATTAAAGCTATGCATGATGAACGCGGACATATTGTTAAAGAAGCAGGGCCTTCGACTCCGGTATCTGTTTTAGGTCTTGACGGAGCTGCAACTGCCGGTGATAAGTTTAACGTTTTTGAAGACGAAAAAGAAGCAAAACAAATTGCTTCGAAACGTTCTCAATTAATGCGTGAACAATCAGTACGTACACAACGTCATATTACATTAGATGAGATTGGACGTCGTATCGCACTTGGTCAGTTTAAAGAATTGAACGTAATCCTTAAAGGAGACGTGGATGGATCTGTTGAAGCATTATCAGATTCGTTCTCTAAATTGTCTACAGAAGAAATTCAGATTAGTATCATTCATAAAGGTGTTGGAGCAATTACTGAAACTGACGTTATGTTGGCTTCTGCATCTGATGCAATCATTATCGGATTTAACGTTCGTCCTGCAGGAAATGCGAGACAGCTTGCTGATAAAGAAGAAATTGATATCCGTTACTATTCTATTATCTACGCTGCAATCGATGACTTAAAAGATGCAATGGAAGGAATGTTAGCTCCTGAGATGAAAGAAGAAATTTTAGGAACTGCTGAAATTCGTGAGATTTTCAAAATTTCTAAAGTGGGTTCAATCGCTGGTTGTATGGTGATGGATGGTAAGATTATGAGAACTTCTAAAATTAGAGTAATCAGAGATGGAGTAGTGGTGCACACAGGTGAGCTTGTGGCGTTGAAACGTTTCAAAGACGATGTTAAAGAAGTTACTAAAGGATACGATTGTGGTATTCAGATCAAAGGATACAATGATATCGAAGAAAGAGATGTTATTGAAGCTTACCACGAGGTAGCAATCAAAAAGAAATTGAAATAATAGTCAATACTTATATCAAAAGTCCCAATGAGAGTTGGGACTTTTTTTGTGGGAATATTTAAACGAAGTTTGTAGTGTTTAAAAAAATGAGGTGTCATTAATATTTTCGTTTATTTCAATTTTAATGCTATTTTTGATTAAAAAATATTTAATTATGAGAAAATTTATATTTGCAATCGTTCTTTCTGCGAGTTTTTCTTCAGTGTCTTTTTCGCAGGAAGCAGTTGAAAAAAGTGCTCCTCCGGCAGGAAATGCTGTAGTGGGAGATCATTACGGTGCCGATGTTTCGAAAATTTCAGAAAGCAAAGCGATCACGGTTGAGAAGTTGAAAAACGACTTAAAAACTGCTAATAAAGCTGAAAATATATCAGTAAAAGGAGTTGTGACCGATGTTTGTCCGAAGAAAGGATGCTGGGTTACTGTTAAAACAGAAGATGGATCTTCCTTCTTTGTGAAAATGAAGGACTATGCTTTTTTTGTGCCAACCGCCTTAAAAGGTAAAAATGTTGTTTTGGAAGGTACGGCCGAGAAGAAAATCACCTCCGTTGATGAGTTGAAGCATTATGCTAAAGATGCTAAAAAATCAAAGGTCGAAATTGATGCGATCAAGATGCCGAAAGAAGAAATACGGTTTATGGCAGATGGAATTAAGGTGGTGAATTAGAAGTTTTTTTTGATGTACTGTCCCATGTTTATATTCTAGAGTTCCAGCGAAAGTTGGGACTTTTTTATTGGAACAAATTTCAGATTATCGTGTTTCCATTTATAATATGGAAGAGAAAGTTGGAATGTTTATTGGTTTTGTGAGAGGTGGAATTGGTTTATTTGTAAGATTTTTTTTAGTTTTGCAAAAAGAGATAAATCTGAATTGATTGCGTATTTTGTATGGGACTTAAATTATTTAATAGTATCACCCGTCTTTTTGACAAAAGGGGCAAGTCTGACGAGGCTGAGTATAAGTTTGCAAATGTGGAAGAGATGAGAGTTGAAATGCCTGACTTGTTGTATGGGTATCTTTCTGATGGTGAAATGCCAAATAGTTTGGTGTTGTTGGCTCCGCCTCCTGAACCTGCTTCTGCTGTTTTTGAATTCGACTTGGAGTATGCCAGGAGAGTGTCAAAATCTAAAGACCAGATTCGTTTTTTGCAGGCTGTTAGTGATGCCAATTTGTCTTTTCCGCATGCGGTTAGATCGTTTGAGGCTACTTTGGGAATTGATATTAATGAGGTGCTTACGCCTAAGTTGTATTCGCTTATGCGTCGGGTGATGACGGATGCAAGATTGTCGACGTATACGGCGAAGAATTTTTACAATCGCGAACGGCCCTTTGTGGTTAACAAGCAAAAAACTTGTACTCCCGAGCTGGAAGAGGTACTGCGTAAAGTAGGCTGTTTTCCGTCAGGACATGCTGCTGTAGGCTGGGCATGGGCTTTGGTGTTTAGTGAAATCTTTCCGGATAAGGAGAAGGTAATTCTTGAGCGGGGACTTGACTTTGGTGAAAGTCGGTTGATTTGTAATGTGCATTGGCATAGTGACGTAGTGAAAGGTAGGGAAATGGGAAAGGCTACTGTGGATTGTCTTCGTGTGAATACCGCTTTCAATACTGATTTATTGCAGGTTAAGGAAGAGGTATTTCAGGTGTTGAAATCAATGAAAACTAATGGGTGATGTTTGTTGTGAAGGAATGTAGTTTGCTGGTGAAACTTATGTTCTTGCAGTTGGATGTAAATCATACGAAAAAGGGCAACTTCGATTGTGAAGCTGCCCTTTTTTTTGATTGTTCTGTTTTAATTGAGAATTTACTTCCCTGGCTTTAGTAGAAAAACACTTTTGTATCTCTTTTTGATGTCTGCCAGGTTTCTTTCTGCTTCTATTCTGGTCTTGAAATTTCCAACAATAACCTTGTAATTTGGGGTGTTGAAAATTATGGTTCCGTCGATGTTGCTGTATTCTCTTTTGAAATCCGATAACGTTTTCTTTGCTTCTTCGCTTTTGCCGCTGAAGATTTGAATTTTATAGGTATCGTTTGTACTTATTGATGTGTTAATTTTGCGTTTATCATTCAATAATTGCTCAAATTTTGGATCCTGATTTAGTGTTAAATTTTGATCCTGAGCCTGAATGTTGTAAGCTAAAGTGATCATTGTTAGCGTGAAGAAAACTCTTTTAGATGGGGTTAAAATTCTCATAATGTGGTGGTTTTTGAGCAAAAATACTATTTAAAAATTGTATGTGAAAATTTGATATTATTTAGAATTGATATAAATTGATATTTAAGACTATTTTAAGGTTTTGAGAATAACACATAAGTCGTATTTTTGTGCAAGTTTTAAAAGAAGGTATTAGTTTTTTGTTGATTTACTACAGAAAAAATCATACCAAAAATTAGTAGATAATTATTATACTATATGAAAAAGGTGGGTAACCATAATTCGATCTCAAGAAAATTGCTGCTTAGCTTATCGCTAACGCTGATTTTCTCCCTAACTTCATTTGCTCAAGATCCAGCTGCTCCTGCGGCGACTGAAGCTGCTGCTGCTCCGGCTGCAACTGCTGGTGGTGATCCGGTAAAAGGGAAAGAACTTTTTAATGCAAATTGCGCTGCATGTCACAAATTAGATGCCAAATCAACTGGTCCTGCTTTAAGGGGAGTTGCTGAAAAGCATGATAAAGCTTGGCTTTATAAATGGATTCACAACAGTTCTGACATGATTAAGTCAGGTGACGCTGTGGCTGTGAAGCTTTTTGAAGAAAACAACAAGTCAGTAATGACTTCTTTTCCTCAATTATCTGAGGGGGATATTGATAATATTATCGCCTATACTTCTGAAGTAAAAGCTGAACCAGCTGTTGCTGGTGGTGGAGCTGCAACTCCTCCGGGAACAAACGTTGACGGTGGTGGTATTTCAAACAATATTATTTTAGGTGCACTTGCACTTGTAATGGCTATCTTGGTGGTAATGTTGTTCATGGTGAACAAAGTATTGACTAAAGTAGCTAGTAATAATGGAATTGTAGTTGCTCCTAAAGAAGCTACGACTCCTATCTGGAAAGCATTCGCTAGAAACCAGTTCTTGGTATTAGTTACTGCAATATTCTTGCTATTGGCAAGTGGATATTTTGTGTACGGATACTTAATGCAAGTGGGTGTGGATCAAAATTATGAGCCAATTCAGCCAATTCACTATTCTCATAAAATTCACGCTGGTGATAACGAAATCAATTGTAAATATTGTCACTCTGCTGCTCGTGTAAGTAAGACTGCTGGTATTCCGTCTTTGAATGTTTGTATGAACTGTCATAAAAACATCTCTGAAGTTGCTGAAACTACTGCTACTCCTGAGTACAGCAAAGCATTTTACGATGCTCAGATCCAAAAATTATACGATGCAGTTGGTTGGGATAAGGCAAAGCAAGCTTATACCGGAAAAACGCAACCAGTAAAATGGGTTCGTATTCACAACTTACCTGATTTTGTTTACTTCAACCACTCTCAACACGTTACTGTTGGAGGTATCGAATGTCAAACGTGTCACGGTCCTGTGGAAGAATTTGAAATCATGAAGCAATACTCTAAATTAACAATGGGATGGTGTGTTGATTGCCATAGAAAAACTGATGTTAAGATGGAAGGAAATGCATACTATGATAAAATTCATGCTGAACTTTCTAAAAAATACGGTGTAGAGAAATTAACTGCAGCGCAAATGGGAGGTTTAGAATGCGGTAAATGCCACTATTAATCGAATTATTAAGATTTTAATATTTATATACAATGTCATCAAACAAAAAATACTGGAAAAGTGTTGAAGAACTAGAAAATAGTTCTATTGTTGAGGCGCTTAGAAATAACGAGTTTGTTGAAGAGATTCCTACAGATGAATTCTTAGGGAATGCAGATGCTTTAGCTTCATCTGGAACTTCACGTCGTGACTTTTTAAAGTACGTAGGATTTAGTACTGCGGCAGTTACACTTGCTGCATGTGAAGGTCCTGTGCACAAGTCTATCCCTTATGTTTTACAACCAGAGCAAATCATTCCTGGTGTTGCAGATTATTATGCAACTACTGTATTTGATGGTTTTGATTTTGCTAATCTTTTGGTAAAAACTCGTGAGGGTCGTCCAATTAAAATTGAAAACAATGCAATCGCTGGTGCTAAATTTGCAGCCAATGCGAGAATTCACGCATCTATCTTAGGATTGTATGATAGCGCTCGTTTAAAAGAGCCAAAAGCAGATGGTAAACAAACTACTTGGTCGGCTGTTGATTTGAAAATTAAATCAAGTTTAGCTGAAGCAAAAGCTAAAAACCAACAGGTGGTATTATTAACAAATACACTTGCAAGTCCATCTACTGAAAAATTAATCGCTGAATTTATTGCTAAAAATCCAAATGCTAAGCATGTTGTTTATGATGCAGTTTCTTCATCTGAGGCTTTAGATGCTTTTCAGGCTGTATATGGTCAAAGAGCTTTAGTTGATTACGATTTTTCAAAATCTAACTTAATTGTATCTGTTGGAGCTGATTTCTTAGGAGACTGGCAAGGTGGTGGATACGATAGTGGATATGCAAAAGGACGTATTCCTCAAAACGGAAAAATGTCCCGTCATTTCCAATTCGAATCAAATATGACATTATCCGGAGCCGCTGCTGATAAGCGTGTTCCAATGACTACTGCTGTTCAAAAACAGGCTTTAGTTCAAATATATAACATTATTGCAGGTGCTTCTGTTCCTGTTACTTTAGATGCTGCTTATAAAGCAGAGGTAGTGAAAGCTGCTCAGCAATTAAAAGCTGCCGGATCTAAAGGGGTTCTGGTATCCGGAATCGAAGATAAAAATGCTCAGTTATTAGTTTTAGCTATCAATCAAATATTAGCGAGTGAAGCTTATACTACTGCAGGAGCAAGACAAATTAGAAAAGGATCGAATGCTGTTGTTTCTCAATTAATTAAAGATTTGAATGCTGGAAGTGTTCATACTTTAATTATGAGTGGAGTTAATCCTGTTTACACTTTAGCTGATTCAGCTGCTTTTGTTTCAGGATTGAAAAAAGTTAAAACATCTGTTGCTTTTTCATTAAAAGAAGATGAAACTGCTTCAATTGTTACTGTTGCTGCTCCGGCTCCTCATTATTTAGAGTCTTGGGGAGATTTAGAAATAACAAGCGGAACTTATAGCTTAACGCAACCAACGATTCGCCCTATTTTTAATACCAAACAATTTCAGGATGTTTTATTGTCATTAAATGGTGCCGGAGGTACTTTTTATGATTATTTAAAAGTTAATTCTTCAGCATTTACTGCAGGATCTTCTTGGAACAAAGTATTACATGATGGTGTTGCAGTAGTTGGATCTTCTGCATTGTCTGGTGGTGCTGTTGATGCTGCTACCGCTGCAAATGCACTTGCAAAATCTAAAGCTGCCGGTGATTTCGAATTGGTATTATATACTAAAACAGGATTAGGAGATGGACAACATGCTAATAACCCTTGGTTACAAGAGTTCCCGGATCCAATTACCAGAGTTTCATGGGATAACTATGTTACTGTTTCTAATGCTGATGCTAAAAAATTAGGATTATCAAATGAAATCGTTGCTAATGGTGGTTTGAACGGAAGTTATGCTACTATTACTACTGCTGACGGGGCTAAATTAGAAAACGTTCCGGTAATTGTTCAGCCAGGACAAGCTGTTGGTACAGTTGGTTTAGCAGTTGGTTACGGTCGTAAGGCAGCGTTAAAAGAAGAAATGCAGGTAGGTTTAAATGCTTACGCTTTATATAAAAATTTCAATAGTGTTCAGTCTGTTTCTATTGCGAAAGCAAATGGAGAGCATGAGTTTGCTTGTGTTCAGGGACAAAAAACATTAATGGGTAGAGGAGATATCATTAAAGAAACTACCCTTGATGTATTTAACAAAGAAAATGCTGAACATTGGAATCCACAGCCAATGGTATCTTTAGATCACCAGGAAGTTAAAGCTACAACAGTAGATTTATGGGAATCATTTGATCGTTCTACAGGACATCACTTTAACCTTTCTATCGACTTAAATGCTTGTACAGGTTGTGGAGCTTGTGTAATTGCTTGTCACGCTGAGAACAACGTTCCTGTTGTTGGTAAAGCAGAGGTAAGAAGAAGCCGTGATATGCACTGGTTGCGTATCGACAGATACTATTCTTCTGAAAGCACTTTTGAAGGTGATAACGAAAGAAAAGAAGGAATTGCAGGTTTATCAAGTTCATTATCTACATTTAATGAAATGGAAAAACCAGGAGACAATCCACAGGTTGCATTCCAGCCAGTAATGTGTCAACACTGTAACCACGCTCCTTGTGAAACAGTTTGTCCGGTTGCAGCAACATCTCACGGTCGTCAAGGTCAAAACCACATGGCATACAACAGATGTGTTGGTACTCGTTACTGTGCAAACAACTGTCCATACAAAGTACGTCGTTTCAACTGGTTCTTGTACAACAAAAACAGTGAATTCGACTATCACATGAATGATGATTTAGGTCGTATGGTATTAAACCCAGACGTAAACGTTCGTTCTCGTGGAGTTATGGAAAAATGTTCATTCTGTATTCAAAGTACACAAGCTGTTATTCTTCAGGCAAAACGTGAAGGAAGAGTTGTGGCGAAAGATGAATTCAACAATGCTTGCGCTTGTTCTGCAGCTTGTTCTTCTGGAGCTATGGTGTTTGGAGATGTAAATGATAAAGAAAGCGAAGTTGCTAAGTTAGCAGAAAGCGAAAGAATGTATCATTTATTAGAGCATGTTGGTACAAAACCGAACGTTTTCTATCATGTAAAAGTTAGAAATACTTAGTAAAATTATTAATTAGAAACAATATAAAGGATTATGTCGTCTCACTACGAAGCACCCATTAGAAAACCTTTAGTTATAGGTGATAAATCTTATCACGATGTAACAGTAGATGTAGCTGCACCTGTTGAAGGGCCTGCAAACAAACAATGGTGGATTGTATTTTCAATCGCATTAATAGCCTTCCTTTGGGGATTAGGTTGTATAATTTACACTGTATCTACAGGTATCGGAACATGGGGATTAAATAAAACAGTTGGTTGGGCTTGGGATATCACGAACTTCGTTTGGTGGGTTGGTATTGGTCACGCCGGAACATTAATTTCTGCGGTATTATTACTTTTCCGTCAGCGTTGGAGAATGGCTATTAACCGTTCTGCTGAAGCGATGACTATCTTCTCAGTAGTTCAGGCAGGTTTATTTCCAATTATTCACATGGGTCGTCCATGGTTGGCTTACTGGGTTTTACCTATTCCAAATCAATTTGGATCTTTATGGGTAAACTTTAACTCGCCATTACTTTGGGACGTATTTGCAATTTCAACGTATCTTTCGGTATCATTAGTTTTCTGGTGGACTGGTTTATTGCCTGACTTTGCAATGCTACGTGATAGAGCAATAACACCTTTCAATAAAAGAGTATATTCTATCCTAAGTTTTGGATGGAGCGGTAGAGCAAAAGACTGGCAGCGTTTTGAAGAAGTATCTTTAGTACTTGCAGGTTTAGCTACTCCACTTGTACTTTCTGTACACACCATTGTATCGATGGACTTTGCTACTTCTGTAATCCCAGGATGGCATACCACGATTTTCCCTCCTTACTTCGTTGCAGGAGCGGTATTCTCAGGATTTGCGATGGTAAACACCTTGTTGATCGTTATGAGAAAAGTTTCAAATCTTGAAGCTTACATTACACTACAACATATCGAATTGATGAACATCATTATCATGATCACCGGTTCTATCGTAGGTGTCGCTTACATCACTGAGTTATTCGTAGCCTGGTATTCAGGTGTAGAGTATGAGCAATATGCTTTCTTAAACAGAGCTACCGGACCTTACTGGTGGGCATATTGGTCGATGATGACTTGTAACGTTTTCTCTCCACAGTTCATGTGGTTCAAAAAACTAAGAACAAGTATCATGTTCTCCTTCATTATTTCGATTGTAGTAAACATCGGAATGTGGTTTGAAAGATTCGTAATTATTGTTACTTCTTTACATAGAGATTACCTTCCATCTTCTTGGACAATGTTCTCACCAACATTCGTTGATATTGGAATTTTCATTGGAACAATTGGTTTCTTCTTCGTATTGTTTTTATTATACTCCAGAACATTCCCTGTAATTGCTCAGGCGGAGGTGAAAACAATTTTGAAAGGAACAGGAGATAATTATATTAGAGAAAGAGCAGCAAATAAAGATTCACACCATGAGTAATAAAGTAATATACGCCATTTATAATGACGATGATATTTTGATGGATGCAGTAAAGAAAACCAGAGCTGCTCATCATCATATTGAAGAAGTTTTTACTCCATTCCCAGTTCACGGATTGGATAAAGCTATGGGCTTAGCACCAACAAGATTAGCAATTTGTGCATTTTTATACGGATGTGTTGGTATTTCTGTTGCAACATTCATGATGAGTTATATCATGATTCATGACTGGCCTCAGGATATTGGTGGAAAACCAAGTTTTAGTTTCATTCAGAATATGCCTTCTTTTGTGCCAATTATGTTTGAGATGACTGTATTTTTTGCTGCCCACTTAATGGTAATCACTTTTTACATGAGAAGTAGATTGTGGCCATTCAAACAAGCTGAAAATCCTGATGTAAGAACAACAGACGACCATTTCTTAATGGAAGTTGCTGTAAATGATAACGAAGCAGAATTAGTTTCTTTTTTCGAAGGAACAGGAGCTGTTGAAGTTAAAGTAATCGAAAAGAATTAATTGTAGCTATGAAAAGGATATATAAAATAACACTTTTAGTTGGTATAACTATTTTAGTTTCATCTTGCCACAATAATTCGGCACCAAACTATCAGTATTTCCCAAATATGTATGAATCTGTTGCTTACGAGCCCTATACAGAAGCAAAAGTATTTAAAGGAGGAAAAGAAGGACAGCTTCCTGTAGAAGGAACTATCAACAGAGGTTTTGAACCTTATGAGTATGAGAATTCAACTGCTGGTTATGAATTAGCGAAAGCAAATTTAAAATCACCTTTGACTGAAGCTGAAAAAAGTTCTGAAAAAGGAAAAGAACTTTTTGAAATTTATTGTATCAGCTGCCATGGTGCAACTGGAAACGGTAAAGGTAAATTGGTTGAAAGAGAAAAATTTCTTGGAGTACCTAGCTACAAAGACAGAGTAATCACTGAAGGGAGTATCTTTCACGTTGAGACTTATGGTTTAAATGCAATGGGTTCACATGCAAATCAATTAAGTGCCCACGAACGTTGGTTAGTTGCTGACTATGTTCTAAAACTAAAAAGCCAATTATAATTGTTGAACAAACTGATCGTAATAGATATGTATACATTTTCAAGTAAATTAAAAACTTTTTCTATCGTCCTAATGGTTCTTGGCCTATTAGGAATTGGGTATGGTTTTTTAAATGCACCTAAAGATATTCAAGAAGTTGAAAAAATACTAGCTGCAGATGCTCATGGTTCTCATGGTGCTGCGCATGGTGAAGCTGCGGAAGCTTCTCATGAAACTGCAGGTCATGAAGCTACAGAAGCTTCACATGAAGGTGCTGCACATGCAGAAGCTCCGGCAGCTTCACATGATACAGCAGAAGCTTCACATGATTCACTTAAAGGTGCAGCGCACGCAGAAACTCCAGCAGTTTCTCATGAAGCTGCAAAAGTTTCACATGACTCACACGAAGGTGGAGAGCATGCGAAAGTTGATGCCGCAGGTGAACATGAAAAACATTTGGAGCATGTATTGCACCAATTGCAAAACAAACCATGGTCAGCATTATATGTTGCTTGTATTTTCTTTTTACTACTTTCTATGGGAGTTTTAGCATTTTATGCTATTCAACAAGTTGCTCAGGCAGGTTGGTCTCCGGTATTGTTTAGAGTAATGCAGGGAATCACAGGTTATTTACCAGCTGGTTCTGTTATATTCTTTATTATTTTAGTACTTTGCGGATTGCATTTTAACCACATTTTCGTTTGGTTAGGAGAAGGAGTTACAGATCCAAAACATGCTAATTATGATGCTATCATTGCTGGAAAAGCAGGTTACCTTAACTTTCCATTTTGGATCATCAGAGCAGCAATCTTTTTAATAGGATGGAACTTATACCGTCACTATTCCAGAAAAAACTGTTTGGCTCAGGACGAAGCTAAAGATGATCTATACTACAAAAAGAACTTTAAGTTATCTGCAGGATTCTTAGTTTTCTTTATCGTATCTGAGTCTATTATGTCTTGGGACTGGATTATGTCATTTGATCCACACTGGTTCAGTACATTGTTCGGATGGTATGTTTTTGCTTCTTTCTTTGTAAGTGGTATTACTACAATCGCATTAGTAACGATCTACTTAAAATCTAAAGGATATTTAGAATATGTAAACACAAGCCATATTCATGATTTAGCTAAATTCATGTTTGGTATCAGTGTATTCTGGACATACTTATGGTTCTCACAATTCATGTTGATCTGGTACGCTAATATTCCTGAAGAGGTTACGTATTTCGTAACTAGAATTCAATTATACAACTTACCATTTTTTGGAGCTGTAGTTATGAACTTTTTGTTCCCATTATTAATATTGATCAATACAGACTTCAAACGTCTTAACTGGGTTATCGTAATGGCTGGTGTAGTGATCTTGTTAGGACACTATGTTGATTTCTTTAATATGATTATGCCTGGTACAGTTGGAGATAAATGGTTTATTGGAGTTTCTGAAATTGCATCTATTCTTTTCTTCTTAGGTTTGTTTATTTTTGTCGTATTTACTGCATTAACTAAAGCTCCTTTGTTAGCAAAAAGAAATCCTTTCATTGAAGAAAGTAAACATTTTCATTATTAATATTTAAAGAAGTAAACAGATGACAAGTTTGTTGGTAATTATAGTTTTAGTTTTATTAGCAGTTGCATTGTGGCAATTGACCAAGATATTCGATCTTACGCAGGTGGGATCCTCTTCTTCGGACGATTCGCAAGTAGCATCTGATAATGATAATAATGTTCAGGGATATGTTATGTTTGGCTTTTTGGCTTTCATTTATATCTTTACGATTTACGGTTTACTAAAATGGGGTGGTTTAGCACTTCATACTCCGGCTTCAGAGCACGGACTTTTGGTAGATAATTTAATGAATATTACCTGGGTTTTAATTTTTGTAGTTCAGTTTATTACACAAGGTTTATTATACTGGTTCTCTTTTAAAAACAGAGGACATAAAGATAAAAAAGCTTTATTCTTTGCTGATAGTAATAAATTAGAAGCAATTTGGAGTATTATTCCATCTGTAGTTTTGGCTTGTTTAATTCTTTACGGATTATACGCTTGGAACAACATTATGTTTGTTGATAAAGACGAGGATGTAATCGAAATTGAATTATACGCTCAACAATTTAAATGGACAGCAAGATATGCTGGTCAGGACAATGTTTTAGGAAAAGCAAACGTTCGTTTAATCGAAGGTGTTAATACTTTAGGAGTTGACATGTCTGATCCTAATGCTCAGGATGATATTGTAGTTACTGAATTGCATATTCCAAAAGGTAAAAAAGTACATTTCAAAATGCGTTCTCAAGACGTATTGCACTCGGCTTACATGCCTCACTTTAGAGCGCAGATGAACTGTGTTCCGGGTATGGTTACTGAATTTGCTTTTATTCCAACGTACACTACTTCTGAATACAGAGAGTTACCTTTTATGGTGGAGAAAGTTGCACACATCAATAAACTTAGAGCTGAAAAAAGCGTTGAGTTAGTGGCTAAAGGTGGAACAGCTTTAGATCCTTATACATTTGACTATTTATTATTATGTAATAAAATCTGTGGATCTTCTCACTACAACATGCAAATGAAAGTAGTTGTGGATACTCCGGAAGATTATAAAAAATGGTTAAGCGAAAAAACTACATTAGCTCAGGATATTAAAGCCGCTGCTGCTGCAGATGCTGAAAAAAAGGCTGGTGAAGAAGCAAAAGCGAGCACTGATAGTACTGCTAAAGATACTGTGAAAGCAGTTATTGATACGGTTAAAGCAGTTGTAGCTAAAGTGGCTATGAAATAATATTTATTAAGAAAATTTAAAGTACACATATATGTCAGCAGAAGCGCACGGTCACGATCACGGACACGATCACGAGCACGAACATCATCATAAAGACACCTTCATTACTAAATACATCTTTAGTATTGATCACAAAATGATTGCTAAGCAATACTTACTTACAGGTATTGTAATGGGAGTAATTGGTATTGCAATGTCGTTGCTTTTCAGAATGCAATTGGCTTGGCCAGAAGAGTCTTTTAAAATTTTTAATGTTTTATTAGGAGATAAATTTGCACCTGATGGTGTAATGGCAAATGATATTTATCTGGCTTTGGTTACCATTCACGGTACCATCATGGTATTCTTTGTACTGACGGCCGGTTTGAGCGGAACCTTTAGTAACTTATTGATTCCACTTCAAATTGGAGCGCGAGATATGGCTTCCGGATTTATGAATATGATTTCATACTGGTTGTTCTTCTTATCTGCTGTAGTAATGTTATGTTCCTTATTTGTTGAAGCTGGACCAGCATCTGCAGGTTGGACAATTTACCCGCCATTAAGTGCTTTACCACAAGCAATCCCAGGTTCTGGAACAGGTATGACTTTGTGGTTAGTTTCAATGGCTATCTTTATCGCATCTTCTTTAATGGGATCTTTGAACTACATTGTAACGGTTATCAACCTTAGAACAAAAGGAATGTCTATGACAAGACTTCCATTGACTATCTGGACATTTTTCGTAACAGCTATCATTGGTGTTATTTCGTTCCCTGTATTATTGTCAGCTGCTTTATTATTGATCTTTGACAGAAGTTTTGGTACTTCATTCTTCTTATCTGATATCTATATTGCCGGAGAGGTTTTACACTACCAAGGTGGTTCTCCTGTATTGTTCGAACACTTATTCTGGTTTTTAGGACACCCTGAGGTTTACATCGTAATCTTACCAGCAATGGGTCTTGTTTCTGAAATTATGGCTACAAACTCTCGTAAACCAATCTTTGGTTACAGAGCGATGATTATGTCAGTTCTTGCAATTGCATTTTTATCTACAATTGTTTGGGGTCACCATATGTTTATTTCAGGTATGAATCCTTTCTTAGGATCTGTATTTACCTTTACTACTTTATTGATTGCAATTCCATCTGCTGTAAAAGCGTTCAACTGGATCACAACTTTATGGAAAGGTAACTTACAATTCAACCCTGCAATGTTATTCTCTATCGGAATGGTTTCTACTTTCATCACTGGAGGTTTAACAGGAATCATTTTAGGAGATAGTACGCTGGATATTAACGTTCACGATACTTACTTCGTAATTGCTCACTTTCACTTAGTAATGGGTATTTCTGCACTTTATGGAATGTTTGCTGGTATTTACCACTGGTTCCCTAAAATGTACGGAAGAATGTTGAATAAAAATTTAGGTTACATTCACTTTTGGATCACAGCAGTTTGTGCTTACGGAGTATTCTTCCCAATGCACTTTATCGGATTAGCTGGTTTACCAAGACGTTACTATACAAACACAAACTTCCCATTATTTGATGATTTACAAAATGTGAATGTTTTAATTACAACATTTGCTCTTGTAGGAGGTGCGTTCCAATTAGTATTCTTATACAATTTCTTCGTTAGTATTTTCTACGGTAAGAAAGCAGTTCAGAATCCATGGAAATCAACAACATTAGAGTGGACTACTCCTGTAGAACATATCCACGGTAACTGGCCAGGTGAAATTCCTCACGTATACCGTTGGCCGTATGACTACAGTAACCCGAATCACGATGTAGATTTTGTACCGCAAAATGTACCGATGAAAGAAGGTGAAGAAGTTCTACACCACTAAAAATATTTTAAAAGACTGTCTGAGAAGACAGTCTTTTTTGTTTTTATAAGCCGCATAGAATGCGAATCTGATTATTTGATTTGCGTAGGAAAAGATTTGAATCCAAATTTCAATTGTGACAGGAGCACTATTGAAATTTGGATTTGCTGTGAAGGAACTATGGCAAAAGCATGGTGCGCAGTACTATGAATGATGATGGCAATTGTGGGTTACGCCCTGAAAGGGCAAAAGCCTGTCCGCAAAGAAAAGCATCCGGTATATTTAGTACTTGATTCTCTAAGAATGCTTTTTTTATTGGGATTTGTTGGAGTTGAAAATTGCTTTTGCCCTTTCAGGATAATTCTACACCTTAATCGAAGTTGTAGCGCTTTGCACTATGCTCGCGCTTTTCTGGCTTTCAGTCCTTTTTGCCAACTTTTGTTCTTGGTTCGAAAAAGTTAATTAGTTGTAGTCATAATTAGCCTTAGCTTTTTATGGTTTGTAAAAGTGAGAAAAATAGCAGGTTAAATGATTGACAGGTAGATAATTATTGTATATTTATATAGAAACAGGTTTCATTTTTCATAAGTAAATTAATCGCTGTAATATGAAGACACAAGTGATTTCCAATAGCATTTTTAGTTTTTTTAAAGACAGAAAGGGAGTCTCTTTTTTACGTGAGAATGATAAAATTATCAGACAGTTTGTATTTACTATTTTTTTTATTGGAATCGGAATCTGGTTTATCAAACACGAACGTTCGGAATTAGTAGAAGTTAATACAGTAATTACCAATGCCAGCTTTTTTTGGGTTTCGTGCGGAATTGCTCTTGCTTTCTTGTATGTATCTCTTCAGGCGTTAATGTATTTTGCTTCTTTTAAAGCTGTTCAAAGTGGGATCTCTTTTAAACAGGCCATTGTTTTATTTCTCAAGCGAAATTTTGTAAGCGTTTTTTTGCCGGCGGGAGGAATTTCTTCTTTAGCTTTTTTTACAAAATCTATTGAAAAGAGCGGTGTAAAACCAACTCAAATTCATTTTGCTTCTGTAGTTTATGGTTTTGTCGGGATACTCTCGGTTATTATTGTGGCAATACCGGCGTTAATTTACTCTTTATTTGAGGGAACTGCGGGGTCTGGTGTAGGATATGCTCTGGGAGCGGTTGTGATCTTAGCTTTGTTTGTTTTTCTGATTTATGATTCGATATTAAAAAAAGGGTCTCTGTACCGTCTCGTTATAAAACTTCTTCCTTCTGCAGTTGTCTTTTTAGATGATTTGCAACAAAACAGAATCTTAAAAAAGAAATTTCTGCAAGTTGTTTTGTATTCCGTACTCATCGAGTTTGCCGGAATAGCTCATTTGTATATTGCGATGATTGCTTTGGGGTTTGAACCGTCGTTGCCTGCCGCTGTAATAGGATACATTGTTTCGGTTGTTTTTTTAATCGTTTCTCCTTTTTTGAGAGGGTTAGGGGCTATAGAAATCTCGATGAGTTTTATATTAATACAATTCGGGTTTGATAATGTTAGTGCTATTGCCATCACTTTTTTGTATCGTTTCTTCGAATTTTGGATTCCATTAGTTGCAGGGGCACTAGTTTTTTTGTTTCATGCGAATACCTTATTGATGCGGGTGGTGCCATCGTTTTTACTTTTTGTTCTGGGGTTAATAAATATAGTGTCTGTATTAACTCCGGCTATTTCAGAACGACTGCACATTCTCAGAAACATTATTCCTGTCTCGGCTATTAAAGCATCAAATGATTTTGTGATAACTGCGGGTTTATTCATGTTGGTAAATGCGACATTTATGCTCAAAGGTTTGCGAAATGCCTGGTGGTCTGCCATTTTCTTAAGCGGTATTTCTGTGATCGGACACCTCACAAAGGCCATTGATTATGAAGAAGCAGTAATCGCTTTGATTGTTTTTATCAGTTTAATTATTACCAGAAAAGAATATTATATCAAGAGCAATTCGCACTTGCAGAGTATCGGATTAAAAACAGTTTTAATTACTATGGCAGCTGTTTTAATATACAGCATTCTGGGATTCTATTTTTTGGATAAGAAACATTTTGGTATCGATTTTCATTGGCAGCAATCTATTAGATATGGATTTCAGAATTACTTTTTGGTGGGGAGCTCTGATTTGGTTCCCCTCGACAGATTTGCAAGGCGCTTTTTACTTTCCATCAACATTAGTGGTTTTTTATCCATTGGCTTTTTGATCTTTGCCTTAATTCGTCCCTACACCATAAAGAAAGAGGCAGTAGAAGATGATTTTTTATCTGCTAAAGATCTTCTGACTCTTTATGGAACTTCTGCTTTGGATTATTTTAAAACGTATGACGATAAAAATATTTTTTTAGCGACAAGTAAAAAGTCTTTTTTAGCTTATCGTGTGGGGGATAGTTTTGCGGTGGTTTTAGAAAACCCCGTCGCAGCATCGGAGGATGAATTTAAACAGTGTATTGTCGAGTTTGACTCGTATTGTTACGAGAATGGCTTGCGAAGTATTTATTATCGTGTACCCGAAGAAAATTTAGAACTCTTTGCCTCACTACACAAAAAGAATTTGTTTATAGGACAGGAAGCTGTCGTAGATTTATCGGTATTTACTATGGAAGGAGGGGCTAAAAAATCATTGCGTAATGCGATAAGCAAAGTCAAAGAAAAGGGGTTTAAGACTACGATTCATACCGCACCGGTTAAAGACGGATTGCTGCAAAAAGTTAAAGCGGTAAGTGATGAATGGCTTGCAGGTACCGGAAGAACTGAAATCGTTTTTTCGCAGGGTAAATTTGATTGGGAAGAACTCAAACAGCAAACCATCATAACAGTTGAAAATGCAGAAGAGAAAATTGTGGCTTTTTTAAATGTGATTCCGGATTATGCTAAAGGAGAAGGAACCTACGATTTGATTCGGAAAACCAATGATGCGCCGAATGGCATCATCGATTTTATCCTTTTAGAACTTTTTGCTTATTTGAAAACTCAGGGCTGTACGTCAGTCAATTTAGGATTAGCTGCGATGAGTGGAATTGAAGACCCGGACACTTTTCCGGAAAAGTCAATGAAGTTTGCTTATGAAAGAATTAAGTATTTTTCGCATTATAAAGGATTGCGTGATTTTAAGGAAAGATTTTCTCCGGTTTGGTACAATAAATACTTAGTGTATACGCATGATTATGATTTGCTGCAGGCTCCGCTAGTTTTAAATAAAGTCGTAAAACCATAATGGAGAAGATGAAGACCGGGAAAACAGTACCATTCAATTGGGTTAGAGCAGCAGCAGTAATGTGTATAATTACCTGTATTTCTGATTTTGTAGTGCTATTTGTTTTGGGGAGTTGTTATCAAGGGTATAGTCAGCTGCGGAACACCATTAGTTCGTTGGGAGCCACTATTAGTCCGGTATCCAAATTAATTTCTGCCTGGTGGATTTTAATTGGAATCGTATTTGTTTTTTTTGGAGTCTTTTTCAGAAAAGCTTTTGAGAAAGATGGGAGATATGTAAAACTTGCTTCTTTGTTGATTGTGATGTATGGATTAGGAGAAGGGATAGGCTCCGGTTTGTTTAAAGCGGATAGCATAAACGGTAAAAGGACATTCTCGTTTCTTTTGCATGATATTGTAGGGGGTATCGGAATTATTGCTGCAGTATTGTTGCCTTTAGTAATGTGCAGCGTGATTTCAAAAGAAGACAATTCACCGTTTTACTGTTTTTCATGGATTGTTTTTATCATTGGCAGTATTACGCTGTTGTGCTTTGGGATTCGTTTTCCTTCTGAGGCAGGTGATTTAATTGCTTCATGCAAAGGATTATGGCAAAGGCTTTTTCTGCTCAATCTGTATGTTTATTTTATTGCAATTTCAGTCATAATGTATAATAGGAAAATTCCAGTTTAACTCGTTGGGCGTAATTACTAAATTTTTAGTTAAACACATAGAAACATTGATTTTTCAACTGGAAAGGAATACAAAAAGAAACAAATTTCTCTCACATAGTAAATACTTTGTGTATTAAAATGAAGTGAAACGCCTTTTTTTGTTAGTCAAAGCCTATGTTTCTATGAGTTAAATTAATTACACCCAACAGGTTTATAGTTTAAGATTTCGTAATGTTAAAAAACAATCAAGATGAACAAAGTCGTAACACTTCTTCTGTCGGTTTTTATTTTTGGGACTAATGTTTATGCCGTAACAACAGATACTTTAAGGGTTGGAGCATTTGGAAAAATTATGATATACAAACCTAAAACAACACCAACAGCGGTTGTTTTGTTTGTGTCAGGTGATGGTGGATGGAACAGCGGTGTCGTCGATATGGCTAAAAATATTGTCGACCAGGGAGCTGTGGTTGCGGGGATTGATATTCAGTATTATTTTAAGGAAATCAAAAAAGAAAAATCCAAATGTTATTATCCTGCCGGAGACTTTGAAGAGCTTAGTCTGATGCTGCAAAAAAAGATAAAGATGAAGCAATATCTAAAGCCAATATTGGCCGGATATTCTTCGGGAGCAACCTTGGTCTATGGTATGCTGGCTCAGGCTCCCGCGAATACTTTTGGCGGAGCCATTGCTTTAGGGTTTTGTCCCGATATAGAAACCGACAGGACTTTATGTGACGGTTCCGGACTGACGTCACATGTCTTGAAAGAAGGAAAAGCTTATTTTCTGGAAAAAACCGTAAAATTATCGGCTCCTTTTATCGTCTTGCAAGGAACCACCGATCAGGTTTGTAATTATGCCGACACCCAAAAATACATGGAAGGCATGAATCAGGGAAAACTAATCACACTGCCCAAAGTGGGACATGGTTTTTCTGTTACTAAAAACTGGCTGCCTCAATTTACAACTGCCTTCAGGGAGATTTTGAACACCCCGAATTATAGTCAACAGAAATCAGAACAAAACCTTTTGCTGAAAGAACAGCACCTTGCACCTTTGCCTTTTGAAATGCCTTTAATCTTAATTCCAACAAAAAGTAAAGAGGAATCTTTGCCGGTCGCTTTTTTAATTTCAGGTGATGGAGGATGGACAAGTTTTGATCAATCTGTCGGGGAAACTTTGGCAGAGAAAGGAATTGCCGTAATAGGATTGGATTCCCAGAAATATTTTTGGAATGCCAAAACTCCTGCCGAGACTTCGAATGCAATAGCCAAAGCAGTTGAACATTATTTACAGCAATGGAATCGAAAAACATTTATACTTGCCGGTTATTCATTTGGTGCTTCTGTAATTCCGTTTGTAGCAGGTAATTTTCCGGAACCCCTAAAAGAAAAATTAAAAGGATTGTATTTGTTGTCTCCGGATGTAAAAGCTGATTTTGAAATTCATATTGCAGACATGCTGAGTATGGAAAGTTCGAAGGACACTTTTGATGTGATTTCCGAAATAAAAAAAATCAAGTCCTATAATCCAATTTGTTTTTTCGGAGATGAAGAAGACGCCGCAACCCGCAATCGTTTCTCAGCAGCCGGAATCAAAACTATTGCTTTGCCCGGGTCACATCACTACAACAATGACTATAATAAAATAGTCGAGAGTATTCTGAAAGAGATTAAATAATTAAAGTAGCTGGATTATTCAGTTTTTTGCGGAACAAAAGCACACGTGAAGTGCCGCAGATTAAGGGATTGTAATTTATTTTAAAAAAAAGTATTTTTTGAGGTAACAAATAGCATAGCACTGCATCAAAAGAGAAACTTTAAAAAATAACATTATGAAAACTAAATCAATTTTACTGATCGCATTGATGCTTCTTATTTCAAAATCTGTTTTTTCGCAAACCGCTTTTAAGGTTGATGTAAAAGGAAAAGGAGCACCTGTTTTATTATTTCCGGGTTTTGGCTGTACAGGAGAAGTGTGGAACGAAACCGTAGCCGAACTTTCTAAAAATTACGAATGCCATATTTTTACTTTTGCCGGGTTTGGAAATGTTCCTCCAATTGAAGGCCCTTGGTTGTCTACAATAAAAAATCAGGTTGTCTCTTATGTCAAAACGAAGAAACTAAAGAAAGCCACATTAATGGGTCACAGTTTGGGAGGAACTCTAAGTTTGTGGCTGGCAGCCGAAGAAACGAATTTGTTCAAAAAAGTAATCATCGTTGATGCTTTACCGGCAAGTGCAGCACTAATGATTCCTAATTACAAAGGAGAAGTTATTCCTTATGACAATCCACAAAGCAAAATGATGCTGGCTATGGACCAAAAGGCTTTCAATGCCATGAATTCCCAGACGACTTCTTATATGTGTCTGAACAAAGAAAAGCAAAAAACAATCAACGAATGGATGAATGCGGCCGACAGGAAAACCTATGTATACGGTTATATCGATATGCTTAATTTAGATTTACGCAAAGAAATTGCCAAAATTAAAATTCCGGTAGTAATTTTAGCGGCCACAAATCCCGATCTTGCTACTGTACAAAACACTTATAAAGCACAGTATGAAAATCTGCCATCGGTGAAAATTTATTATGCAGCAAATTCGGCACATTTTGTAATGTACGATCAACCGGAGTGGTTCATGGAAAAAGTAAAATCAGAAATACGTTAAGGTGAATAAAAAAGAACAATTTAACGAGATATATAACAAACATTACAATAAAGTGTTTCGTTTGTGCAAAGGTTATTTTTGTGGAGATATTGCATTAGCTTCTGATGCAGCTCAGGAAGTTTTCATCAAGGTTTGGGAGCATTTAGATACCTTTCGGAATGAATCGAGCATCAGTACCTGGATTTACAGGATCACCGTTAATACCTGTCTTCTTTTTTTACGAAAATCATCTACGCGAAAAGAAATCAGAACAGATATACCGCCTAAGGTTGCTTCGGAAACGTATTCGGATGAAAAAGAAGAACAGCTTCAGCAAATGTATCAGTGCATACAAAAGCTCGAAGAAACCAATAAAATGATCATTCTGATGATCTTAGATGGTGTCGAATATCCCGAAATATCAGAAGTAATTGGAATCACTGAAGAAACACTTCGGGTTAGAATCCATCGAATTAAAAAAAGTTTAACGCAATGTGTACAAAATGAAAACATTTGAAGATTTACAAAACATTTGGGATCAGCAAGCAGCATCCAATATAAAACCAGCCGCCAATGATGTCATTGAAAAGGCAGAAGCACATACTAAAAAAATAAAACGCAATCATCTTTGGACCAGAATAATTCTGAGTCTGACGGCAATCATACTGATCGTCTATTACATTTGGGTGGGAGCCTATAAACAAACTGTATTCAGTTTCGGATTGGGAATTATGATTACCATGCTGGTGGTCCGCATCGCTCTGGAGTGGAGGAGCGCAAGAAAATTCGAGAATTTAAAAACAGACGTTCCTTTAATCGAATACAGCAAGCAGGCTCAACACTTTTATCAATGGAGAAAAAAAATCCATTACATTTTTACGCCCATAATTTATATGACTTATGTTGCCGGCTTTACCTTGCTTTTACCCGTTTTTAAAGAAAATTTCTCCAGAGGTTTTTATCTCTATATCCTTGTTAGCGGATTTGGTTTTTTACTGTTTTTTGGAGTTATGTTGGTAAGAATCATTAAGAGGGAAGTAAAGCTCCTGGATTTCTTAAAAGACATTTCCTAAAAAGAGTATCGGAATTCAAATGGCGGATAACGAAGAGGTGTTCGTCATTAGTCCGGCAAAGGAATGATTTAGAACTTGAAACCTGAAACTTGAAACTTGAAACTTGAAACCTGAAAGCTGAAACCTGAAACTTCGAATTTGAAATGTAACTGTTTTACAAACTGATTTCTTTGTCTATCTTTGTAAAATGAATGAAAACTTAGATCCCACTACAAAAGGGTACAATCCGGAAGAATTAGATCTTGAAAAAAGATTGCGTCCACTGTCATTTGATGATTTTGCAGGACAAGATCAGGTTTTAGAGAACCTAAAGATTTTCGTTGCTGCCGCTAATCAGCGTGGTGAAGCACTTGATCACGCTCTTTTTCACGGACCTCCGGGATTGGGTAAAACTACTTTGGCGAACATTTTGGCCAATGAGCTTGAAGTGGGGATCAAAATTACTTCAGGCCCTGTTTTGGACAAACCGGGAGATTTGGCAGGTTTATTGACCAATCTTGACGAAAGAGACGTTTTATTCATTGATGAGATTCACCGTTTGAGTCCTATTGTCGAAGAATATTTGTATTCGGCTATGGAGGATTTCAAAATCGATATTATGATTGAATCCGGACCAAATGCCAGAACGGTACAAATCAATCTGAATCCTTTTACGCTGATAGGAGCTACAACGCGTTCCGGATTATTGACAGCCCCGATGAGAGCTCGTTTTGGAATCTCCTCCCGTTTGCAATACTATACTACTGAACTTTTGACCACCATTGTAGAAAGAAGTTCTTCTATACTTAAAATGCCAATTTCATTGGATGCCGCTATCGAAATAGCCGGTAGAAGCCGTGGAACACCTCGTATTGCCAATGCATTGCTGAGAAGAGTTCGCGATTTTGCACAGATTAAAGGAAATGGAACCATCGATATCGAAATTGCACGTTATGCCTTAAAAGCACTAAATGTAGACGCGCATGGATTGGATGAAATGGATAATAAAATTTTACTGACCATTATTAACAAATTCAAAGGTGGCCCCGTAGGACTTTCGACTTTGGCAACTGCTGTATCAGAAAGCAGTGAAACCATTGAAGAAGTTTACGAACCCTTTTTGATTCAGGAAGGTTTTATTATGCGTACACCACGCGGACGTGAGGTTACGGATAAGGCCTACAAACATTTAGGAAAAATAAATACCAACATTCAGGGCGGATTGTTTTAATCCTGTTAAGCATGTCTGAAAATAAAAAATACAAGTACCCGAATAAGCTTTCGATCGTAAGGTTCTTTTTAGATGCCGAAGGAGTGCGTAGAAACCCTATTCCTTATCATAAAAGATATTTTGATCAGTTTGGGGATTCTTTTTCGCTTCAGATAGGACGTTCGAAACACTTGATTTTATCGCGTGATAATGAGATTGCCCAGCATATTTTACAGAAAAATCAAAAGAACTATCACAAATCTAAATTTCAGTCCGTTTATCTTTCAAAATACTTAGGAAAAGGACTTTTGACCGTTGATGGCGATTTTTGGCTGAAACAAAGACGACTCATTCAGCCCGCGTTTCATAAACAGAAGATGAATCAGCTGGTTGAGAATATGAATGAGACAATCGTTTCAGAATTAAAGGAATTGGAGGAAGAAAAGTGCATTGACCTCTTTCCTGTTATGAGTGAGCTCGCATTTAATGTAGTGGCGAAGTCACTGTTTCATCTTTCGATTTCGGAAGAGAAATTAAATCGGATCAAATACATCATCGAAGAAGTTCAGCATTTTTTGATCAAAGAAATTCGGCTTCCCCATAAAGCATGGTGGTTTTCGGTGAGTGGTCAGGTGGCAAAACATTTGGAACTGGCCGAAGAAAACAACCGAATCATTCAGGAAATTATCGACGAGCGAACCACTTCGGGAGAGCCCGTAAACGATTTGCTTCAGCTGCTTTTAGAAACCCGTTACGAAGATACCGGTGAAGGAATGTCGGTCAAACAACTGATCGATGAAATTAAGATTCTTTTTATTGCCGGACATGAAACCAGTGCCAACGCTTTAACTTTTACACTATATCTTTTGGGAAGAAATCCGGAGATACAGCAGAAAGTATTGGATGAAATTCTGGAAATCGAAACACAGACAGAGAATGTAGTAGAACAATTGCAGAAGATGACCTATTTGAATGCCGTTATCAATGAAGCGATGCGCCTGTATCCGCCAGCCTGGATTACAGACCGGCAAAATGTTGAAGACGATACTATAGGACCGTATCATTTAAAAAAAGGAACATTAATTGGAGTTTCTTTTTATGAGTTGCATCGAAATCCTAAATACTGGGAAAATCCCGAAGAGTTTATTCCCGAGCGTTTTCTTGGGGAACAAAAGAAACACTCGATGCAATATTTTTATCCTTTCGGAGCCGGACCAAGAATGTGTATCGGAGCGGGATTTGCGATCTATGAAATGTGCCTTACTGTGGCTCATATTGTGAAAAAATATGTAATTAAATCGGAGACTGATACGGTTCAATTCAATCCGTTAATTACTTTAAAACCTGTTGGAATAGAAGTTTTATTCTCTAAAAGATGACAATCAATTCTAAAGAGACCTATTCAAAATTCATAAAAGCTGAAGCCAAAAGGCTTGGTTTTCTTTCTTGTGGAATATCCAAAGCAGGATTTCTGGAAGAGGAGGCGCCGCGTCTTGAAAAATGGTTAAACAACAACCATCATGGGCAGATGGGGTATATGGAGAACTATTTTGACAAACGTCTGGATCCTACTTTATTAGTAGATGATGCTAAGAGTGTAGTGTCGCTTTTACTAAATTACTACCCAACAGAAACTCAGACCGACGAAAGTTTTAAAATTTCGAAATATGCCTACGGTCAGGATTATCATTTTGTGATTAAAGAAAAATTAAAAGAATTTTTACACTCGATTCAGGAGAATATAGGAGAAGTATCAGGCCGTGCTTTTGTAGATTCGGCACCCGTTTTAGATCGGGCCTGGGCAGCAAAAAGCGGACTGGGCTGGATTGGTAAAAGCGGTAACCTGCTGACTCAAAAAGTAGGATCTTTTTATTTCATAGCCGAACTTATTCTGGATTTAGATTTAGAGTACGACCATGCTACAACAGATCATTGCGGATCGTGTACCGCCTGTATTGATGCCTGTCCCACACAGGCAATAGTGGCTCCTCATGTAGTCGACGGCAGTAAATGTATCTCGTATTACACGATCGAACTCAAAGAAAACATACCTCATGAAATGAAGGGAAAGTTTGATGAATGGATGTTTGGCTGTGATACCTGTCAGGATGTTTGTCCGTGGAATCGGTTCTCAAAGCCGCATTCCGAACCTTTATTCAATCCCAATCCGGAACTGCTTTCTTTTTCTAAAAAGGATTGGATCGAAATTACCGAAGAGACTTTTCGGTTAGTTTTTAAAAATTCTCCTATCAAAAGAACCAAATTTGATGGCTTAAAACGCAATATTCTCTTTCTTGAATAAAACTAAAAACAGGATGTAGTTTGTCTTGTTTTTTTGTTTTTTTAATGATTTTAGGAGTTCTTATTTCGTTTTTTTATACAAATAAAACCCCTTAACACTTGTAACTTATTGATAATCAGTAAAATAAGACTTCAAATCGTTTTGATTCTGTAACTATCTAATAATCAATATGTTTATTAAGGAGATAAGCTTTTTTTTATTAAATTTGTGTTAAGCCGCCCCAATGTTTTTACTGTTATTTCTTTGTTTTTAATTCAAAAATTTAAATTTATGAAATTAAATTACTCTGATAAATTACATAAAGGACTAAATAAAACGCTTTTCTTTTTTTTATTTGTACTTCCCGTTTATACTTTTTCACAGAATTGTACTGTAAATGCAAATGCAGACAGAACAATTTGTCCGGGTGGAGCAACAGCTTTACCGCCGGATCAGTTTTATTTACTGGGGACAGCCAATACGGCACCGGGGACTAATTTTATGGATGCTCCGAAATGGAGTCAGATAGGAGGGCCAGCGGTACAAATCGATGATCCGAACGCATTGCAAACCTTAATTAAGGGAGCGATTCCAGGAAATAGTTATACTTTTAGATTAACGGCTAAATGTGGCGACGATTCAACCATATTTGATGATGTTGTAGTGACGGTTTCGCCACTTACACGTGCAAATGCAGGACCAGATCAAACCTATTGTCAGGGGACATATCCACTTAACGGAAATACAGTTGGAGGAACAGAAACAGGAACCTGGAGTATTGTAGGAAATAATAATGCCGGAGTTACAATCAACAATCCAAATTCTCCCACTAGTACCATTTCGGTTTCCGGAAATAGTTCCGGTTCGACCACTTTAAGATGGACGATAACAAATGCATCCTGTACTTCAACGGATGACGTAGTTATTTCAAGCTTGGGCGGAAGAATGCCTGTTACCGCAGGAGCTGACATCACGCTTTCAAACTGTTATTCTGCTACTCAGACCGTTACTCTTAATGGGAGTTTTGGCGGAAGTACACCAGGACAGCAGCAAGGTACCTGGACAGTTGTTTCAGGACCTGGTATTCCAACTTTTACGAATGCCAATCAAAACAATACAACCGTAACAGGTCTGCTTGAAGGTACTTATGTTTTTAGATGGACTGTTGCCGGAACCTGTGCCAATGGAATGGATGAAGTAACAGTAGTGGTTCCGCCTCCAACAGCAGATGTTACCAATGTGAGTGGTTCAACCGCTTATTTTTGTGATGGCCGAACCTCAACAATCCTTCAGGGAACAATACCCCGATACGTAAATGAAAGTGTGCAGTGGACACAAACCGGAGGCCCGACAGCTGTAATTCAAAATCCGACTTCCCCTTCCACAGCAGTGTCAGGAATGACCACATTAGGAATCTATACTTTTTTGTACACCCTGACTAATAGTGTAACAAATTGCGTGACGACGGCTAACTATGTCGTCGTCTTAGAAGATATAATATCCATTTCAGGAGGTCCGGATCAGGTTCTGGGCTGTAATGAGTCTGAGGCAACAATTCCGGTAACTTTTGCAGGTAATGGGCAAATGAGCTGGCAGATCGTATCAGGCCCAAGTATCAACCCCATTCTGAATCCGCCCTATCCTTCGTTCCCGACACCTCCGGTGAATTTTTCAGGAAACAGTCTTACGATTAGTCAATTGACTTTTTCAGGAACTTATGTTGTTCGGTTAATTAAAGCGCCAAATCAGGGGAGTCAGTGTGAAACTGTTAATGATAATGTGACATTGGTGGTATCTGCAACTCCTACCACTTCGAGTGCTGGAACGATGCAGATAGTACCTTGTAATTCAACTTCCGGAACATTGGCAGGAAATCTGGTCGTTCGGGGGAAAGGAAAATGGTCACAGATTTCGGGCCCTAGCAGTGTGACCTTTTCTGATGTCAATAGTCCCACTACAACAGTGTCTCCCTTAATTAACGGGGCATATAAATTTAGATGGACCATTTCCGGTGGAGAAGCTTGTGAGGTATCTCAAAGCACTTCTGAGGTTTTGGTATCCAGTGTTGCCCCTACAGCTGCTAATGCGGGACCTGATCAGGCAGTTTGTTTCGGGGCAAAAGTTCAACTACAGGGAAATGCCATACAGAACAGCGAAAATGGTACCTGGACAGTTTCTCCCAGTGCCGGTGTAATTATTAGCGATCCGGGTGATCCAAATACCAAAGTAAGCGGATTGGCTGCCAATACAACGTATACTTTTACCTGGACTATTGTAAACGGCTGCGGTACGTCGGCAGATACAGTTGATGTTGTTACCAATGGAACAGAAGGAGCGGATGCCGATGCAGGAGCTGCTCAATGTTTTCCAACCGGTACCAGCACGATTACCTTAAACGGAAATGATCCTGCTCCCGGAACCGGTATTTGGACTCAAACAACGGGAACACCGGTAACCATTACAAATCCAACGCAATATAACACTACGGTAACAGGATTAAGTGACGGAGATTATACTTTCAAGTGGACCGTTAGTAATGTGGGCTGTGCTGATGGTGAAGATAGTGTAGGTATAACTATAGCACCTGATATTACTGTAGCTCAGGCAGGTCCTGGTCAAAGACTATGTGCCAATAATACAACAGTAACCGGAAATGCACCAGCTTCCGGAGAAAGCGGCCTATGGGAATTGGTTAGTGGAGGAGACGGACCTGTTATTACAAATCCGACTAGTCCCACTACTACAATCACGGGACTAACTTCAGGTTCTTGGGTGTTCAAATGGACCATCTCAAGAGGATTCTGTGTGAGTACATCAGCTACGGTACAGCTTAATGTTGATGAAGGTCCTTCACCGGCAATCGCAGGACCTGATCAAACGGTTTGTAATCAAAATTCGGTTACGCTCGGGGCAACTCCTCCGGTGATCGGCAATGGAATATGGTCGTTAGTCAGCGGACCCAATTCGCCTGTGTTTTCAGATGCTAGAGCGGCTAATTCAACTTTATCCGGACTTATAACGGGAGAATATATTTTAGAATGGACAACCTCTACAGGAATAAATTGTCCGACAAACCAAGATCAGATGACTGTAAAAGTAACGGAAGTTGCAGCTGCGGGGTCTGATTATGCCACCTGCTTAGAGGGACCTTTATATTTAACGGGTAATCCCAACAGTACAGGAACCTGGACTTATGTTTCCGGAGGAGCAGGAGTGCCAACCATTACAACAACCAGTAACAATAGCGCGGCAGTAACTAATTTAATACCGGGTGTTTATGTGTTTCGATATACTATCGCGGCACAAGGCCTTTGTCCTGAAACGTCAGATGATATTCAGGTAACGGTAAACGGTCAGATTACAACACCTCCAAATGCGGGGCCTGATCAGGAATTTTGTGATGTAGGTGCAGGAGGATTTCAGCTGGCAGCGTCGGTACCTGATCCCGGAACAACAGGAAAATGGACCCTATTATTTGGCCCGGGAACGGGATCTTTTGTAAACGATACCAATCCTAATACGATGTTTATAAATCCGGGTTATGGCTTTTATGTGTTTAACTGGACCGTTAGTTCAGGAACCTGTAGTGAGTCGGATCAAATTAGGATTGAGAATTCAGAACCGCCTTCACAGGCCATTGCGGGTGGGGATAAAAGTATTTGTGGATCTGTGACAGATCTAACGGCAATTCCACCACTGGCAGGAGTGGGAAAATGGGCTCAGGTTTCCGGACCAACTACAGCGGTATTTAGTTCTGATATTATGCCTACTACAACGGTTAGCAATCTGACACAAACAGGAGGGGTATATGTTTTTAGCTGGACCGTTAGCAATGGAGCGCTTTGTCCGTCTACAACAGATTCAGTTCAAATTACGGTGACTGCAGATTTAACAGTTCCTAATGCCGGACCTGATCAGACGATTTGTGAATCTGATAGTGCAACTTTAGCCGCCAATGTCATTGCAGTTGGAACTGGCCAATGGTCAATAAGTAGTGGACCGGCAGGAATTTTTTCTGCTGCTTCGAGTCCGACTTCTACATTTACGCCAAGTGCTTCGGGAACTTATGTTTTGAGATGGACAGCCACAAATCTGAGCTGTCAATTTTTTGATGAGCTGACTTTAACGGTTAACCCTCTGCCATCCACTTCAAATGCGGGAACTCCAATTAGTATCTGTGAATTTCAAACACTTACTCTGGCAGCAAATACACCAATAATCGGAACGGGTTTATGGACACAAGTTTCAGGGCCGGTAACGGTAAGTTTTACAGATGCCACTTCTCCAACAACAACGGTTCTGGGGACACAGGCAGGTAATTATGTTTTTAGATGGACGATTACAAGCGGAGTGTGTGCATCAAGTTCCAGTACTGTTTCAGTAACCGTAAATGCATTGCCGCCTTTAGCAAATGCAGGAGCCGATCAGACGATTTGTAATACGGGAACCGCAACCTTAAATGGAAACAATCCGGTAACGGGAACAGGTGTGTGGACTTTTGTCACGAATCCCGGAGGTACGGCAGTAATCACCAATGCCAATGCTTTTAATACTACGGTAACGAATATATCAGTAGGAACAACGCGATTAAAATGGACGATCAGTAATGGTTCTTGTAATTCTTATACAGATGAAGTCAATATAGTACGGCCTTCTGACTTAGTTCTTCCGGCATTAACAAGTGACACCACCATTTGCGAAGGAGGTACCACAACTTTTACGGCTAGCCCAACCGGAAGTATAGCTCCTTATACCTATCAATGGCAAACTTCTGCCAATGGCGTAACGGGCTGGGCCAATATTTCAGGGCAAACGAATGCTTCTTTTTCCACTAATAATGCTTTAACAACCGGAGATTATTATTATAGAGTAATGGTTTCGAGTACTTGTACACAGGTTACGAGTAATGTGGCAAAACTTACGATTATTGCGGACCCCGTTGTCACAATTCAGCCAACAGGAAGTACAATTTGTTCGGGAGATACACATACGATGACGGTCGCTGCGACAACTACCAATACCGCTGCAGGAACGATTGGGTATCAATGGCAAAGTTCGGTGAATGGAACTTCGGGCTGGACCAATGTTTCAGGAGGAAGTGGAGCCAATACCGCAACTTATACTACAGCGGCCTTAACATCGAATTTGTATTTTAGGGCACAAATTACACAATCGGGAAGCGGCTGTGAAACCTTCTCCAATGCGGCATTGGTCAATGTTGCACGAATTACAACGCAACCTGCAACTCCGGCGGCTATTTGCGTAGGTGGAATTGTAAGCATTACTATTGCTGCCACACTAGATGGAGGTGCGGGAACGCTTAGTTATCAATGGCAAAGTAATTCAGGTGCGGGTTTTGTAAATGAAACCAATGGGACGGCAACAACCGCTAATTTTACGTCTGATGTTTTAAATGTTACCACCCAGTTCAGATGTCTGATAACTTCATCAACAACCAATTGTGTATTGACTTCAAATACGGTTACAGCAACTGTAGTCGCTGATCCTGCCATATCAGTTCCGCCAACAGGCAGAATTGTCTGCTCAGGCGGAGCATTTACCTTATCGGTTACAGGAACAGGCGGAACTCCGTCTTTAAATTATCAATGGTACAGCAGTTCGGATAATATAAGTTTTGCGCAAATATCTGGTGCGACTTCCAGCACCTATACCACTCCGGCATTAACACAGGATACTTATTATCGTGTAGATGTTTCGGCTACCGGAAACGGTTGTGGTCTGGTATCTTCCAATAGCGTATTAGTGGATGTAATTCCTGATCCGGTTGTGAACCAGCAGCCTATTGGAAATACAATCTGTTCCGGTGCGACACATACCATGACAGTAGTAGCTTCGGGAGATCCTTTGGGAGGAACTTTGATTTATCAATGGGAAAGATCGGCAAACGGTACAACAGGCTGGGCCAATACAACCGGAGGAAGTGGTGCCACAACAGCCGCTTACACCACCGGAGCGTTAACTTCTACTTTTTATTACAGAGTAAGAGTGAGACAAGCTGCAAATGGCTGCGAAGTTTATTCAGACGCCGTAGCAGTATTTGTGGCAACTATTGCTACCCAGCCAGTAACTCCAGTGGCTATATGTGTGGGAGGAATTGTAAATATTAGTATTTCGGCTTCTTTAAATGGAGGTACGGGATCACTTAGTTATCAATGGCAAAGTAATTCGGGTTCAGGTTTTGTGAATGAAACCAATGCAACGGCAACTACGGCTAATTTTACTTCAGATATATTGAATGCAACAACCCAATTCAGATGTTTAGTGACCTCATCGACTACCAATTGTACTTTAACCTCCAATACCGTTACAGCAACAGTGGTTCCGGATCCATCTATTACCGTTCAGCCAACAGGAGCGACAATTTGTTCGGGAGGAAATCATACTTTATCGGTAACCGGAGCGAATGGAACTCCGACCTTAACTTATCAATGGTATAGCAGTACAAATAATGCGACTTTTACAGCCATAAGCGGGGCAACGGCAGCAACTTATGCAACTCCTGCTTTAACACAAACTACTTATTATAAAGTTGAGGTTTCGGCCAGTGGAAACGGATGTAATACCATTACTTCGAACGTAGCGACCGTAACGGTTTTGTCGGCCATTACCATAGTGACACAGCCGGTGTTTAAAACAAACATCTGCAGTGGTTCAAACGCCACCTTAAATGTAGTAGTGGCAGGAGGTTCCGGAAATTATGTGTACCAATGGAAAAGCTCTGCTGCTTTAGCGGGTCCGTTTACTGATATTTCGGGTGCAAATTCGGCATCTTATACGACTCCAAACTTAACGGTGACTACTTTTTATCAGGTGGCCATTTCTGATCCTACTCAGGGATGTATACCAATTTTATCGAGTATTGCTTCCGTAATTATTCCAAGTATTACGACTCAGCCTGTTAATCCGAATACCGTTTGTGTGGGAGGAACAGTGTTGATGTCAACAGCGGCTTCTGCTAACAATGGGTCGGCTTCGTTTACCTATCAATGGCAGCGTTCTCCTGACGGGGTTAATGGTTGGGCTGATATTACCGGAGAAATCAGAGCACAAAATCCGAATTATTTGACAGGACCACTTTCAGTTACAACTTATTATCGTTGTGTAATCACTTCGTCAAATCCAAACTGTACTCTTATTACCAATGTTGTAGTAGCAAGTGTTATTCCGGATCCAACGATAGGCATACAGCCCGTGAGCGGAAATATTTGTGAAGGAGGTGTGTTTACGATGACATCAACTGCCCAAAATGGTTCTGGAAACTTTACCTATCAGTGGCAAAAATCGTTGGATGGAACAACAGGCTGGGCAAACGTAACGGATGGTTCAGGAGCCAATACAACAACTTATACCACCGGTTTTGTAAATGCCGATGCGTATTACAGATTAAATGTAACAGATTCAGGTGTTGGATGCGGAACTATAAATTCTAATCCGGCGAAAGTAGATGTTTTTGAGATTCCAATAATCAGCACACAACCCAAAGATGGGGAAGCCTGTATTAATGAGACTCATACTTTTACCGTTGTGGCAGCAGGAAATATTTCCGGAAGCCCAATATTGTATCAATGGCAAAGTGCTGCTGCTTTGGCAGGACCTTATACAGATGTAACAGCTGGAGTTGGTGGTACAACAGCTTCTTATACAACACCTGCTTATGCGACCGCAGGAAACCGTTATTTTAGAGTTATGATCTCTCAGGCTGAATCCGGTTGTCGTACCTTTTCCAATCAGGTAACCTTACAAGTTTTTAATCTTCCGACCGCCCCAGTTGGTGCAGTAACAGAACAGCCTTCCTGTACCATTGCTACAGGTACTGTTAATATCACGAATCCGGATCTGGGTACCGGTTATGAATATAGCAGTGATGGAACAATTTTTCAGGCCAGTAACGTTTTTACAGGTTTACCTTCCGGAAACGTAACGATTTATGTCAGACGGGTAGGGCTGAATACTTGTATTTCGTCAGGGACTATCTTTACTATTTTTAACAGAATTTGTGCAGTTCCAGAAAATTTTGCCTCAATCTCCGGAGACACAGGTGGAAGTACCGCACCACATTCTATATTAGACAGCGATACCATAAACGGAGTGATTTTGAATCCTTCATCGGTTAATGTGACCATAAACTCTATTTCAAGTTATTTAACCTATGATTTTAATCCGCTATCCAGAACCATTTCTGTGGCACCGGGAACACCAGCGGGAGATTACACCTTAACTTACACGATATGTGAAATTGTAAACCCGGGAAATCCGTCAGATCCTTCCAATTTTAAAAATTGTTCTACAGCAACAGAGGTAATTAGTGTAACCACTGCCGGAATTGATGCCAAAATCGATATTGTTAGGTATCTCGTAAATGGATACACGGGAGCTAACAATGTAATCAATGCCCTGACGAATGACAGATTGGCCAGTGCACAGGCAACATTATCTAATGTGACACTTTCTGTAGTAAATCCGGCCTTGCCGATTGACCCTTTGGTTACAACAGTTCCGTATCTGGATATTACCACCGGAAATGTAAATGTTCCGCCGGGAACTGTAAAAGGGCTATATGAAATTGAATATAAGATTTGCGAAATTGGAGTCCCTACAAATTGTGATACTGCATTTATTTTGGTTCCTGTTGGAAATGCATTAATTGTAGCGAATGATGATAAAGTAGAAAATATAAATGGTTATTTAGGGCAAATGAACGCCGCAAACGCTTTAACCAATGATAGTTTAAACGGAGTTCCAATTACAGCAGCAAATTTTGATGAAATAACAATAACACAAAATATAGCTGCTACACCTTTGTATCCTGGTGCTAATGTGCCTGTCTTTAGTTCTGCGACAGGAAGTATTAGCATTCCTGCAGGAACTCCGGCCAATACTTATTTTATCACTTATACTATTTGCGAAAAATTAAACCCAACCAATTGTGCAGACGCTAGTATTGCAGTTGTCGTAAAAGCTGCTCCGCTAATTGTAAATGACGATCAGGTAAACAATGTAAACGGTTACGAAGGCGGGGTAGATGTGATTAATGTTTATACCAAT
Organism: Flavobacterium lipolyticum; assembly: GCF_020905335.1. NCBI lineage: Bacteria > Pseudomonadati > Bacteroidota > Flavobacteriia > Flavobacteriales > Flavobacteriaceae > Flavobacterium > Flavobacterium lipolyticum. The sequence continues at coordinate 2,646,960 of NZ_JAJJMN010000001.1, forward strand.
GCAGCAGGCGCTGATACTTTTGACGGGCAAGTCATTAATATCAATTTGGCCAATTTATTGACCCCATCCATTTTAACACCTGCCCAGCCTAAAGTTCCGGGAGCTCCGGTTCCGGAATTGGATGTTTCGTTAGGTTTTGTGACTGTTCCACCGGGAACTCCGGCAGGGCAATATCAAATTAAATATCAGATCTGTGAAGACCTTAATCCCGGCAATTGTGATGATGCAATTGTAATCATTAATGTAGTTGCACCAATTATTGAAGCCATTGATGATACCGTTTTAAATGTGAATGGTTATGATGGAGCAGACGATATTATCAATATTTATGATAACGATTTACTGAATGGAGGCATGCTGGACCTTCCGGATATTACGACAACCGTTATATCAACTCCAGCGGCTATAAATGGCGGTCCGGTTCCGACACTTGACAGCGTTACCGGTTTAGTAGACGTTCCCCCGGGCACACCGGCAGGAGAATATAAGTTTGTGTATAAAATATGTGAGAATCTAAATCCGACGAATTGTGATCAGGCAGTCGTTACCATTATAGTTGTTCCTGCGCCAATTGATGCCGTAGATGATGCTAATTTTGCCCCAATTAATGGGTTTGTTGGTGATCCGAATGCTTTAAATGCTTTAAACAACGATACCTTAAATGGTTTGGCAGTAATTCCTTCGGAAGTAACGATTACTAATATTATTCCGGCAACACCTATTAATGGAGGTCTCGTTCCGGTATTAAACGCAACAACAGGAAACGTAAGCGTACCACCGGGCACTGCAGCGGGAATTTACTTTATAGGTTATCAGCTGAATGAAAAACTAAACTTGTCAAATAACGATGCTGCTATTATAACCGTTGAGGTTTCGGCTCCGTTAATTGTCGCAAATGATGATACCATTGCTAATGTCAACGGATATGTAACGACCAACAATGCAATTGATGTTTTACTAAATGATACTCTTAACGGAACTGCAGCTAATATTTCGAAAGTAAACATTACAGTTGACGTTCCCGCAACACCAATAAACGGAGGCCCGGTTCCGGTATTAGAACCGCTAACAGGATTTGTTCGTATTCCGGCAGGAACTCCGGCTGGCGATTATGAGATTAAATACCATATTTGCGAAAAGATAAATCCGCTGAATTGTGACAATGCTACAGTTTTCATTAATGTAACAGGAGCTCAAATAGATGCCGTGAATGATGCCGTGGCCAATATCAATGGTTTTACAGGAGCAGTTAATGTACTAAATGCACTAACGAACGATACTCTAAACGGAGCGGCCGTTATTCCTTCTCAGGTAACCATCAGTAATGTAGTTCCGGCAACACCAATTAATGGCGGAGCGGTACCAGTTCTAAATCCTTCAAACGGAAATGTAAATGTACCGGCAGGAACCGCAGCGGGAACTTACACCATTCAATATCGCTTGAACGAAAACTTAAATCCTGCCAATTTTGATACGGCAACTATAACTATTGATGTTATAGCGCCAACGATCGTCGCCAATGCAGATAACGCAGGTACGATTAATGGGTATACAGGCGGAACAAACATCATAAATGCCATTACAAATGACAGACTGAACGGTTCGGATATTCAATTGGTTAACATTGATATTACATCTGTAAGTGGAATAACTCCAACAGGATATGTTTCCGGCAACCCGGTTCCGGTATTGAATACTGCGACAGGAAATGTCGATGTACCGGCAGGAACTTCAGCAGGAATTTACGTTATTCACTATCGTATTTGCGAAAAACTAAATCCGTCCAATTGCAGTGAGGCAGATATAACCGTAAACGTTATTGCCCCAATTATTGATGCTAATAATGATTTTGCAAGTAACATTAACGGCTATGTTGGTGCAAACAATGTAGTAAATACGCTAACTAATGATGCCCTTAATGGAGTAACAGCACAAGCCACTCTGGTTAATATCAGTGTTTTGAGTACTACGCCACCGCCAACATCAACAAATGGAATTGTTCCGGTATTGAATACCACTACAGGAAATGTAAATGTACCGCCAGGAACCTCCGCAGGGACTTATTTCATTCAATATCAAATTTGCGAAAAACTTAATCCGACGAATTGTGATCAGGCAACGATTATCATAATTGTAAACGCACCTCCGATAGTTGCCGAAGATGATACCATCACAAACGCAAACGGCTTATCAGGAATAAATAATGTACTGAATGCTTTTACAAACAATGATACGTACAACGGAGTTCTTCTAACAGATGTGAGTTTAATTAACCCAACAATAATCAGTGGGGCAACTTCTATCAATGGTGGACTGGTTCCTGTCTTAGATCTGGCGACTGGTTTTGTTAGCATTCCGGCAGGTACACCGGTGGGAACTTATCAGATTAGATATAGAATCTGCGACAAATTAAACCCGGCAAATTGCGACGATGCCATTATTACTATTGTAGTAGCAGTTCCGACAATTGTTGCGAATGATGATGCCGCTGACAATATCAATGGATTAACCGGAGCAAGTAATGTTTTAAATGCGTACGCCAACGATACTTTAAACGGAACAACAATTCTGCAGACCAATATTAATAGTACGCTTATTACCGCGGCAAACTCCATAAACGGAGCTGCAGTTCCTGTTTTAAATATTCTTACCGGTGCTGTAGATGTTCCTGCGGGTACGGCTGCGGGAATATACTCTATTGTATATAAAATTTGTGACAAATTAAATCCGTCAAATTGCGATGAAGCGGTTATCAAAATAACGGTAGCACAACCTTCCATTCAATTGCTTAAACAAGGTGTTTTCGTTGACTCCAATGGTGATGGGTATGCACAGCCGGGAGAGCAAATTCGTTATTCCTTCGTTATTACCAATACGGGAACTTTAGATTTAAACAATGTGGTGGTAACCGATCCAAAGGCAAATATTACAGGTACACCAATCGCAGTTTTGGGAGTGGGGCAATCCAATACAACAAGTTATAAAGGCACTTATGTGTTGACTCAGGCAGATATTAATCTGGGCTATGTCGAAAATCAAGCTTTGGTTACAGCACAGCCGACTAGCGGATCAGCCATTCAGGATTTGTCCGACAGTAATGATCTTACCTTAATTGGACCTAATGACCCTACAATTACTCCGGTGCCTCAACATAAAGAACTAACTTTAATAAAAGGTGGAAAATTAACCGGAAATGGCGGAGTAGGTTCAATCATCAATTATAGTTTTACGGTTAAGAATACCGGAAATGTAGTACTCACCAATGTGGTGGTAACCGATCCGATGTTAACAGCGACAACCATTGCTGTTTCTCCTAATGTACTCGCACCGGGAGCAACAGGAACAGCCACAGCATCGTATACCGTAAATATTGCAGACGTTGCCAAAGGAGTAGTAATCAATTCGGCACTTGCAATTGGAGATGACCCTCAGGGGAATCCAGTTACCGATATCTCCGATAGCGATGATCCCACTTTAATCGGTGATGATGATCCAACGGTTGTTAATTTAAGCCTTAAACCTTCTATTGCACTGATCAAAACGGCTACTTTTAATGATGAAAACAAAAATGGATATGCTGAGGTAGGGGAAACAGTTACGTATCGCTTTAGCATAACCAATACCGGAAATATTATACTCGTAAATGTTGTCGTTAAAGATCCTAAACCTGGAGTAATTATTACCGGTGATCCGGTGATTTTAAAACAAGGAGAGACAAATTCTAATAACTTTGTTGGAACCTATGTTTTAACAGCTGCTGATCTCGAGGCAGGGTCTGTAGAAAATCAGGCTGAGGTGAGTGCCGTCAGCCCGGACGGGCAAATTGCAAAAGACTTGTCTGATGGAAATTCTATTTTAGGAGACAATCCTACCGTACTGCCATTAGATGCTTGTAAAATTACAGTTCACAATGCATTTTCACCTAACAATGATGGGATCAATGAAGTTTTTAAAATTGATGGGGTCGAATGTTATCCTGATGTAACGGTAGAAATTTATGACCGTTGGGGAGTTCTGGTTTATGATGCTCATGGTTATAATAATACGTCAGTTGCCTTTAGAGGAATTTCAGAAGGAAGGGCAACTGTGAATAAACAAAAAGGATTACCGGTTGGTACTTATTTTTACGTGATTACGTATAAAACGTATTTAAACGAACCGGTAAGTTTAATGGGGTATTTGTATTTTTCTAAATAATATAAAATACTGAAAAACAGTATCTTGCAATAAAAAAAAGCGCAACAATGTTGCGCTTTTTTTTATTGCAATTTTGTCATTATATTCTTTAAAAGTGTAATATATACATAATATAGCTCCTCATTTTTACCGCTTCGTTATCAAATAGTCATTTTTTTTGTAGTCAAAAGAGTATTAGGGTTTATAAAAAATGTCATTCATCGTTAATTCGGGTAGTTTGTCGAAAAATATAGCTGATAACCAGTTGTTTGCATATTTTCGCGCCTCCAAAAACTACTAATTTAACCAAAAGACATTTTGTGTCTTGAACCTATATACCTATGGTCCAAACGCTACCCTTTTTTGATAAAGCTTTTAAAAAGCACTTTTTAAGACTTCAAAAAACCATTCCTGTTTTTTTCTCGTATTTATCCAATGTGCTGAAAACCACTATTGTTTTTTCAGTATCTGGTATTTCTATTTCTAAAAACCCAGTTGTTTATGTGTAACTTTACTTTTATAAAGAATGTTTTTATAACATTTTCTTTTTTATTATTATCTGTAAATACAATTTCTGGGCAATGTCTCCCAGGGCAAATGCCTTCCAGTACTACCACTCATGTATATGCTGCAAGCGTAACGTCAAATACAGGTGTCGCTAATGGAACGAATGCAATAGGAAGTGACGATAATACTGTGGCCACTTTTGACAGTAGTAGTGATGTGCTTGTTCTTGATATGGGCACTACTATTAATAGCGGTACTTCTGTAAAAGTTAATGGAGGCGATGGGGGGAAACTTGATTTACGTGTTAGGGCAGGTACTACTGGTGCATGGACCTCTGTTGGAACCGATTTATCATTAGATTATACTTTTTCATCTCCTATTAATTGGAGATACATAGAGGTCAAAAGAGGGAGTAATTTTAGTGGAAATGTAACGTTGAGTTCTATCGATGCTTCGGTAGTCACTACAACATGCGTTATAGATCCAAATTTTACAGTTGATACAGATGCTGATGGAGTACCGGATTGGAAAGATTTAGATGATGATAATGATGGTATTCTCGATACCGTTGAATGTTTAGGCTGCTCTGTTAAGTTTGCAAATGGAGGATTTGAAGATCCGGTAATTGCGGGTAGTACCTATACTTTGTTAAACCAAACGGCTGTTCCCGGTTGGAATACTACTGCTACTGATGGCCATATCGAAATTTGGAAATCTGGATTTATGGGGGTTCCTGCTGCTGAAGGAAATCAATTTGTAGAACTTAATGCCAATCAGGTTTCTACTCTTTATCAAGAGTTTTGTTTAAATGGAGCCGGAGGTACTGTTACCTGGTCTTTAAAGCACAGAGGAAGGGAAGGCACTGACATTGCAAGTGTTAACATGGGAGAAACTGTAGCAACAGCAACCGAACAAGTTAGAATGTCAGATGGTAATTCGTCGTGGGGATCCTACTCAGGGACGTATACCATCGCACCGGGAAAAACGGTACTTGTAATTGCTTTTAAATCTATTTCATCAAATGGGTCGAGTGGTGCTTCATCTGTAGGAAATTTTCTGGATGATATAAAAATAACGATTAATGAGTCTTGTGCAGATACAGACGGAGATGGTATTCCTAATTCATTAGAAACAGATAGTGATAATGATGGCTGTACTGATGCAAACGAATACTATAATAATACAACTGCAGACGGAGGTGATGGAGGTGCCTATGGTGTCGGAAAGCCGGCAGTTGATCTTAACGGGAAAGTAACTGCAGCATCCTATACCGGTAGTTACACAAATGTTACAAAAGCAACAAAAGTTACTGTAACAACTCCTCCGGCTAATCAAACGGTAGCGATTTGTAAATCAGCAACTTTCTCGGTGGTAGCAAATGCCGCTAATGCTATATCTTATACAAATGGAGTACCAAATTATACAGTTCCGCCAGCTACGGATGTTTCGGGTTCTATAACATATCAATGGCAGGAAAATGGAGTTAACTTAACGAATACCGGGGTATATAGTGGAACCACTACAGCTAATTTAGGAATTTCAAATGTATCCGGATTAAATGGAAAAATATATACTGTAATTGTTAAACATCCGGATAATGTTTGTTTTAGCGCATCGCCTAATGCAACATTAACGGTAGCTCCGTTGCCGGCAGCACCAACTATTGGAACCATAACACAACCAACGTGTACGGTTTCAACCGGAAGTGTTGTCTTAAGCGGATTACCGACTGGAAATTGGACGATTACAAGATCGCCTGGAAATGTAACGACTACAGGAACAGGAGCAAGTACAACTATCACAGGTCTTCCGGCTTCGGGAACCTATACTTTTAGAGTGACCAATGCAGATGGATGTTCTTCAGCAGCTTCATCGAATGTCGTAATTAATGCACAGCCAGTTGCTCCGGTAGCTCCGGTAGCGACTGCTGCAACTGTGATAACTTGTAACAGCTTTACCGCTAATTGGAATGCTGCTGCGGGGGCGACTTCATATGGATTGTCAGTCTCTAACAATAGTAATTTTAGTTCTCATGTCAGCACTAATTTAGATGGCAGGGATTTGGGGAATACTGCTACTTCATACAGCGTTACAGGATTAGCTCCCGGAACTTATTTTTACAGAGTTTGGTCCTACAATAGTTGTACAACAGGTGTTGTTTCTAATGTAATTCAGGTTACTTTAAATCCGGCGGTTTCTATAGCGCCATTCTCACCCACAACATCTAGTCGTTGTCAGGGAGCCGGAACAGTAACAAGAACGACTACAGCTACTAATGCAACAGGAATCACATATAGCCTCGATGCAGGAAGTCTTGCAGGAGGAAATACAATAGATGCGGTAACCGGAACAGTTACTTATGCAGCAACATGGTCGGGCACAACTACAATCACTGCAAGTGCAGCAGGCTGTAATGGCCCTGTAACCACCACTCATGTAGTTACGGTGAATGCGTTTGCAGGCACTGCCAATAATACCACTCCAACTACTGCTATTTGCGAAACGGCTACCAAAACCTTAACTGCTACACCTGCGGGAGGTACCTGGAGCATTGTTTCAGGAGGCGGAAGTATTACAGGATCGGTTTACACCCCAGCTGATGTTACAGCAGATACAGCGGTAACGATAAGATACACGGTTGCTTCTAACGGAAGTTGTGCTGCTAGCAGTTCAGATGTTACCTTCACGGTGAATGCGTTTGCAGGCACCGCTAATAATACCACTCCAACTACAGCCATTTGTGAGACTGCTACCAAAACCTTAACTGCTACACCGGCAGGAGGTACCTGGAGCATTGTTTCAGGAGGCGGAAGCATCACTGGTTCAGTTTATACACCAGCTGATGTTACAGCAGATACAGCGGTAACGATAAGATACACGGTTGCTTCTAACGGAAGTTGTGCCGCTAGCAGTTCAGATGTTACCTTCACGGTGAATGCGTTTGCAGGTACCGCCAATAATACCACTCCAACGACCGCTATTTGCGAAACGGCTACCAAAACCTTAACTGCTACACCAGCAGGAGGTACGTGGAGTATTGTTTCAGGAGGCGGAAGCATCACCGGTTCAGTTTATACGCCAGCTGATGTTACAGCAGATACAGCGGTAACGATAAGATACACGGTTGCCTCCAACGGAAGTTGTGCCGCTAGCAGTTCAGATGTAACCTTCACGGTGAATGCATTTGCAGGTACAGCGACCAATACCACTCCAACTACTGCTATTTGCGAAACGGCTACCAAAACCTTAACTGCTACACCTGCAGGAGGTACCTGGAGCATTGTTTCAGGAGGCGGAAGCATCACCGGTTCAGTTTATACTCCGGCAGATGTGAGCACAAACACAAATGTAACGATAAGATACACTGTGGCATCCAACGGAAGTTGTGCTGCTAGCAGTTCAGATGTTACCTTCACGGTGAATGCGTTTGCCGGCACCGCCAATAATACCACTCCAACGACCGCTATTTGTGAAACGGCTACCAAAACCTTAACTGCTACACCGGCAGGAGGTACCTGGAGCATTGTTTCAGGAGGCGGAAGTATCACAGGATCGGTTTATACGCCAGCTGATGTTACTGCGGATACAGCGGTAACGATAAGATACACGGTTGCTTCTAACGGAAGTTGTGCTGCTAGCAGTTCAGATGTTACCTTCACGGTGAATGCATTTGCAGGCACCGCCAATAATACCACTCCAACTACCGCTATTTGTGAAACGGCTACCAAAACCTTAACTGCTACACCTGCAGGAGGTATCTGGAGCATTATTTCAGGAGGCGGAAGCATCACCGGTTCAGTTTATACTCCGGCTGATGTTACAGCAAATACAGCGGTAACGATAAGATACACGGTTGCTTCTAACGGAAGTTGTGCTGCTAGCAGTTCAGATGTTACCTTCACGGTGAATGCTTTTGCAGGCACCGCCAATAATACCACTCCAACTACTGCTATTTGTGAGACTGCTACCAAAACCTTAACTGCTACACCGGCAGGAGGTACCTGGAGCATTGTTTCAGGAGGCGGAAGTATCACAGGATCGGTTTATACCCCAGCTGATGTTACAGCAGATACAGCGGTAACGATAAGATACACGGTTGCTTCTAACGGAAGTTGTGCTGCTAGCAGTTCAGATGTTACCTTCACGGTGAATGCTTTTGCAGGCACCGCCAATAATACCACTCCAACTACTGCTATTTGTGAGACCGCTACCAAAACCTTAACTGCTACACCGGCAGGAGGTACCTGGAGCATTGTTTCAGGAGGCGGAAGCATCACAGGATCGGTTTATACTCCAGCTGATGTTACAGCAGATACAGCGGTAACGATAAGATACACAGTTGCTTCTAACGGAAGTTGTGCTGCTAGCAGTTCAGATGTTACCTTCACGGTAAATGCTTTTGCAGGCACTGCCAATAATACCACTCCAACTACTGCTATTTGTGAGACTGCTACCAAAACCTTAACTGCTACACCGGCAGGAGGTACCTGGAGCATTGTTTCAGGAGGCGGAAGCATCACAGGATCGGTTTATACGCCAGCTGATGTTACAGCAGATACAGCGGTAACGATAAGATACACGGTTGCTTCTAACGGAAGTTGTGCTGCTAGCAGTTCAGATGTTACCTTCACGGTGAATGCTTTTGCAGGTACAGCGACTAATACCACTCCAACTACTGCTATTTGTGAAACTGCAACCAAAACCTTAACTGCTACACCAGCAGGAGGTACCTGGAGCATTGTTTCAGGAGGCGGAAGTATCACTGGTTCAGTTTATACCCCGGCAGATGTTACAGCAGATACAGCGGTAACGATAAGATACACGGTTGCTTCTAACGGAAGTTGTGCTGCTACAAGTTCAGATGTAACCTTCACGGTGAATGCGTTTGCAGGCACTGCCAATAATACCACTCCAACTACTGCTATTTGCGAAACGGCTACCAAAACCTTAACTGCTACACCTGCGGGAGGTACGTGGAGCATTGTTTCAGGAGGCGGAAGCATCACCGGTTCAGTTTATACTCCGGCTGATGTTACAGCAGATACAGCGGTAACGATAAGATACACGGTTGCTTCTAACGGAAGTTGTGCTGCTAGCAGTTCAGATGTTACCTTCACGGTTAATGCTTTTGCAGGCACTGCCAATAATACCACTCCAACGACCGCTATTTGTGAGACTGCTACCAAAACCTTAACTGCTACACCTGCAGGAGGTACGTGGAGCATTGTTTCAGGAGGCGGAAGCATCACAGGATCGGTTTACACCCCAGCTGATGTTACAGCAGATACAGCGGTAACGATAAGATACACAGTTGCTTCTAACGGAAGTTGTGCTGCTAGCAGTTCAGATGTTACCTTCACGGTTAATGCTTTTGCAGGCACTGCCAATAATACCACTCCAACTACTGCTATTTGTGAGACTGCTACCAAAACCTTAACCGCTACACCGGCAGGAGGTACGTGGAGCATTGTTTCAGGAGGCGGAAGCATCACAGGATCGGTTTATACGCCAGCTGATGTTACAGCAGATACAGCGGTAACGATAAGATACACGGTTGCTTCTAACGGAAGTTGTGCTGCTAGCAGTTCAGATGTTACCTTCACGGTGAATGCTTTTGCAGGTACAGCGACTAATACCACTCCAACTACAGCCATTTGTGAAACTGCAACTAAAACCTTAACTGCTACACCAGCAGGAGGTACCTGGAGCATTGTTTCAGGAGGCGGAAGCATCACAGGATCGGTTTACACGCCAGCTAATGTTACAGCAGATACAGCGGTAACGATAAGATACACAGTTGCTTCTAACGGAAGTTGTGCTGCTAGCAGTTCAGATGTTACCTTCACGGTTAATGCTTTTGCAGGCACTGCCAATAATACCACTCCAACTACTGCTATTTGTGAGACTGCTACCAAAACCTTAACCGCTACACCGGCAGGAGGTACGTGGAGCATTGTTTCAGGAGGCGGAAGCATCACAGGATCGGTTTATACGCCAGCTGATGTTACAGCAGATACAGCGGTAACGATAAGATACACGGTTGCTTCTAACGGAAGTTGTGCTGCTAGCAGTTCAGATGTTACCTTCACGGTAAGTCCATTACCAACTGCAAGCATAACAGGTGCTTTAACAGCTTGTTTAACTACAACATTATCAGCTGTTACAGACGCAAGTTCAGCTACGTTTGTTTGGTATAAGGATAATACAGTAATTTCTGGTCAGACCAATCAAACATTAACGGTCACTCAAGACGGTGATTATAAAGTAAAAGTAATAAACACTTTGACTGGCTGTGAACAAACTTCAGCAGTATCAACTGTAAAAGTAAGTGATACTCAAAAACCAACGAAACCAGTTTTAGCAGATATAACGGGAGAATGTAATGCTACAGTTATAGCACCTACCACAACAGACAATTGTTCTGGAACTATTACTGGAACGACTACAGATCCGCTAATATATAATACTCAGGGAACACATAGTATTACTTGGAGTTTTGATGATGGGAATGGTAATATCGAAACAGCGATACAAAAGGTCATTTTAAAAGATTTAACTCAGCCAACCATCACTTGTCCTTCAAATGTTACTGCTGTGGCTGATACTAATTCATGCGCTGCAACAGGCGTTGTTTTAGGAACTCCAGTAACTTCAGACAATTGCTCAGGAACAGTAACGGTAACTAACGACGCACCATCAAGCTTCCCAATCGGAATCACTACGGTAACCTGGACCGCTACTGATGCTGCCGGAAATACGCAGACGTGTACGCAAACCGTAACCGTAAACGATACGCAGAAACCAACCATCACTTGTCCTTCAAATGTAACTGCTGTGGCTGATACTAATTCATGTGCTGCAACAGGAGTTGTTTTAGGCACTCCAACGACAAGCGATAATTGCTCAGGAACAGTAACGGTAACTAACGACGCGCCATCAAGCTTCCCAATCGGAACCACTACGGTAACCTGGACCGCTACTGATGCTGCCGGAAATACGCAGACTTGTACGCAAACCGTAACAGTTAGCGATACGCAGAAACCAACCATCACTTGTCCTTCAAATGTTACTGCTGTGGCTGATACTAATTCATGCGCTGCAACAGGCGTTGTTTTAGGAACTCCAGTAACTTCAGACAATTGCTCAGGAACAGTAACAGTAACAGTAACAAACGATGCGCCATCAAGCTTCCCAATCGGAACCACTACGGTAACCTGGACCGCTACTGATGCTGCCGGAAATACGCAGACTTGTACGCAAACCGTAACAGTTAGCGATACGCAGAAACCAACCATCACTTGTCCTTCAAATGTTACTGCTGTAGCTGATGTCAATTCATGTACAGCAACCGGAGTTGTTTTAGGCACTCCAACGACAAGCGATAATTGCTCAGGAACAGTAACGGTAACTAACGACGCACCATCAAGCTTCCCAATCGGAACCACTACGGTAACCTGGACGGCTACTGATGCTGCAGGTAACACTCAGACGTGTACGCAAACCGTAACCGTAAACGATACGCAGAAACCAACCATCACTTGTCCTTCAAATGTTACTGCTGTAGCTGATGTTAATTCATGCGCTGCAACAGGCGTTGTTTTAGGAACTCCAGTAACTTCAGACAATTGCTCAGGAACAGTAACGGTAACTAACGACGCGCCATCAAGCTTCCCAATTGGAATCACTACGGTAACCTGGACCGCTACTGATGCTGCCGGAAATACGCAGACTTGTACGCAAACTGTAACCGTAAACGATACGCAGAAACCAACCATCACTTGTCCTTCGAATGTAACTGCTGTAGCCGATGTCAATTCATGCGCTGCAACCGGAGTTGTTTTAGGCACTCCAACGACAAGTGATAACTGCTCAGGAACAATAACGGTAACTAACGACGCACCATCAAGCTTCCCAATCGGAATCACTACGGTAATCTGGACCGCTACTGATGCTGCCGGAAATACGCAGACGTGTACGCAAACCGTAACCGTAAACGATACGCAGAAACCAACAATTACTTGTCCTTCAAATGTAACTGCTGTGGCTGATACTAATTCATGCGCTGCAACCGGAGTTGTTTTAGGAACTCCAGTAACTTCAGACAATTGCTCAGGAACAGTAACGGTAACTAACGATGCGCCATCAAGCTTCCCAATCGGAATCACTACGGTAACCTGGACCGCTACTGATGCTGCCGGAAATACTCAGACGTGTACGCAAACGGTGAAAGTAATAGGACCAATCAAAGCTATCGAAGATCGTGTAACATCCTTTAATGGAGTTCTGGGTGGAATCGCAGTTCCAAGTGTTCTGGATAATGACTCTTTGAACTGTAAAAATGTAGTTAGCAATGAAGTTATAATTACTTCGACTACAACTTTACCTTCAAATTTAAATTTTGACACTAATACAGGAGCCGTTACAGTTCAGCCAAATACGCCAACTGGAACTTACACTTTTGATTATCAAATTTGTGAGGTTGCAAATCCAATAGCAAACTGTGCAACAGCTACAGTTACTATTATTGTGCAAAACCCAATCGTAGCCAACGTTGACAACAGCTACCCAGTTCAAACACCGGGTACAACAACGGCTACTACAATTGGAAACGTAACAGCAAACGATACCTTAAACGGACAGCCGGTAACCGCAGCCAATACCAATGTAACTCCAATCAAAACAGGTCCATTGAGCATTGACGCCAATGGAGTATTGACCTTAGATCCAAACACAGTATCGGGCACGTACCAAATTACTTATGAAATCTGTGAAGAAGGAGCAACCCCTGCCAACTGTGCAACAGCTACTGCTACTGTTGAAGTTAAAAACCCAATCGTAGCCAACGTTGACAACAGCTACCCAGTTCAAACACCGGGTACAACAACGGCCACTACAATTGGAAACGTAACAGCAAACGATACCTTAAACGGACAGCCGGTAACCGCAGCCAATACCAATGTAACCCCAATTAAAACAGGTCCATTGAGCATTGACGCCAACGGAGTATTGACCTTAGATCCAAATACCGTATCGGGCACGTACCAAATCACTTATGAAATCTGTGAAGAAGGAGCAACCCCTGCCAACTGTGCTACAGCTACTGCTACTGTTGAAGTTAAAAACCCAATCGTAGCCAACGTTGACAACAGCTACCCAGTTCAAACACCGGGTACAACAACGGCCACTACAATTGGAAACGTAACAGCAAACGACACCTTAAACGGACAGCCAGTAACCGCAGCCAATACCAATGTAACCCCAATCAAAACAGGACCATTGAGCATTGACGCCAACGGAGTATTGACCTTAGATCCAAATACCGTAACAGGAACCTACCAAATCACTTATGAAATCTGTGAAGAAGGAGCAACCCCTGCCAACTGTGCTACAGCTACTGCGACTGTTGAAGTTAAAAACCCAATCGTAGCCAACGTTGACAATACCTACCCAGTACAAACACCGGGTACAACAACAGCAACCACAGTTGGAAACGTAACAATCAACGATACCCTAAACGGACAGCCGGTAACCGCAGCCAATACCAATGTAACTCCAATCAAAACAGGTCCATTGAGCATTGGCGCCAACGGAGTATTGACCTTAGATCCAAATACCGTATCGGGCACGTACCAAATCACATACGAAATCTGTGAAGAAGGAGCAACCCCTGCCAACTGTGCTACAGCTACGGCAACTGTTGAAGTTAAAAACCCAATCGTAGCCAACGTTGACAACAGCTACCCAGTTCAAACACCGGGTACAACAACGGCTACTACAATTGGAAACGTAACAATCAACGATACCTTAAACGGCCAGCCGGTAACCGCAGCCAATACCAATGTAACCCCAATCAAAACAGGACCATTGAGCATTGACGCCAACGGAGTATTGACCTTAGATCCAAACACTGTAACAGGAACCTACCAAATCACTTATGAAATCTGTGAAGAAGGAGCAACCCCTGCCAACTGTGCTACAGCTACTGCGACTGTTGAAGTTAAAAACCCAATCGTAGCCAACGTTGACAACAGTTACCCAGTTCAAACACCGGGTACAACAACGGCCACTACAATTGGAAACGTAACAATCAACGATACCCTAAACGGACAGCCGGTAACCGCAGCCAATACCAATGTAACCCCAATCAAAACAGGTCCATTGAGCATTGACGCCAACGGAGTATTGACCTTAGATCCAAACACCGTAACAGGAACTTACCAAATTACATACGAAATCTGTGAAGAAGGAGCAACCCCTGCCAACTGTGCAAGTACTACTGCAACTGTTGAAGTTAAAAAACCAATCGTAGCCAACGTTGACAACAGCTACCCAGTTCAAACACCGGGTACAACAACGGCTACTACAATTGGAAACGTAACAGCAAACGATACCTTAAACGGACAGCCGGTAACCGCAGCCAATACCAATGTAACCCCAATCAAAACAGGTCCATTGAGCATTGATGCCAACGGAGTATTGACCTTAGATCCAAATACCGTAACAGGAACTTACCAAATCACTTATGAAATCTGTGAAGAAGGAGCAACCCCTGCCAACTGTGCTACAGCTACTGCTACTGTTGAAGTTAAAAACCCAATCGTAGCCAGCGTTGACAACAGCTACCCAGTTCAAACACCGGGTACAACAACGGCCACTACAGTTGGAAACGTAACAGCAAACGATACCTTAAACGGCCAGCCAGTAACCGCAGCCAATACCAATGTAACCCCAATTAAAACAGGACCATTGAGCATTGACGCCAACGGAGTATTGACTTTAGATCCAAACACTGTAACAGGAACCTACCAAATCACTTATGAAATCTGTGAAGAAGGAGCAACCCCTGCCAACTGTGCTACAGCTACAGCTACCGTTGAAGTTAAAAACCCAATCGTAGCCAACGTTGACAACAGTTACCCAGTTCAAACACCGGGTACAACAACGGCCACTACAATTGGAAACGTAACAGCAAACGACACCCTAAACGGCCAGCCGGTAACCGCAGCCAATACCAATGTAACCCCAATTAAAACAGGTCCATTGAGCATTGACGCCAACGGAGTATTGACCTTAGATCCAAATACCGTATCGGGCACGTACCAAATCACTTATGAAATCTGTGAAGAAGGAGCAACCCCTGCCAACTGTGCTACCGCTACGGCCACCGTTGAAGTTAAAAACCCAATCGTAGCCAACGTTGACAATACCTACCCAGTTCAAACACCGGGTACAACAACGGCCACTACAATTGGAAACGTAACAGCAAACGATACCTTAAACGGCCAGCCAGTAACCGCAGCCAATACCAATGTAACCCCAATCAAAACAGGTCCATTGAGCATTGACGCCAACGGAGTATTGACCCTAGATCCAAACACTGCAACAGGAACTTACCAAATCACTTATGAAATCTGTGAAGAAGGAGCAACCCCTGCCAACTGTGCAACAGCTACTGCTACCGTTGAAGTTAAAAACTCAATCGTAGCCAACGTTGACAACAGCTACCCAGTTCAAACACCAGGTACAGCAACGGCAACTACAATTGGAAACGTAACAATCAACGATACCTTAAACGGCCAGCCGGTAACCGTAGCCAATACCAATGTAACCCCAATCAAAACAGGACCATTGAGCATTGACGCCAACGGAGTATTGACTCTAGATCCAAACACTGTAACAGGAACTTACCAAATCACCTATGAAATCTGTGAAGAAGGAGCAACCCCTGCCAACTGTGCTACAGCTACAGCTACTGTTGAAGTTAAAAACCCAATCGTAGCCAACGTTGACAATACCTACCCAGTACAAACACCGGGTACAACAACAGCAACCACAGTTGGAAACGTAACAATCAACGATACCCTAAACGGACAGCCGGTAACCGCAGCCAATACCAATGTAACTCCAATCAAAACAGGTCCATTGAGCATTGGCGCCAACGGAGTATTGACCTTAGATCCAAATACCGTATCGGGCACGTACCAAATCACATACGAAATCTGTGAAGAAGGAGCAACCCCTGCCAACTGTGCTACAGCTACGGCAACTGTTGAAGTTAAAAAACCAATCGTAGCCAACGTTGACAACAGCTACCCAGTTCAAACACCGGGTACAACAACGGCTACTACAATTGGAAACGTAACAATCAACGATACCTTAAACGGCCAGCCGGTAACCGTAGCCAATACCAATGTAACCCCAATTAAAACAGGTCCATTGAGCATTGACGCCAACGGAGTATTGACTCTAGATCCAAACACTGTAACAGGAACTTACCAAATCACCTATGAAATCTGTGAAGAAGGAGCAACCCCTGCCAACTGTGCTACAGCTACAGCTACCGTTGAAGTTAAAAACCCAATCGTAGCCAACGTTGACAACAGTTACCCAGTACAAACACCAGGTACAACAACAGCAACCACAATTGGAAACGTAACAGCAAACGATACCTTAAACGGACAGCCGGTAACCGCAGCCAATACCAATGTAACCCCAATCAAAACAGGACCATTGAGCATTGACGCCAACGGAGTATTGACCTTAGATCCAAACACTGTAACAGGAACGTACCAAATCACATATGAAATCTGTGAAGAAGGAGCAACCCCTGCCAACTGTGCAAGTGCTACAACCACCGTTGAAGTTGGAAAAGCAATTATTAATGCAGTGACAGAAGAGACCCTTTCGATAAACGGAAGTATTGGCGGAACTACAGCTTCATTAATAACGAATGATACTTTGAATGGAAATCCGGCAGTAATCAAAAATAGTGTTGGAGGAGTAATCTTAAAAGCAATAAATGTTCCAACAGGATTGACTTTAAATGCGGACGGAACGGTAACGGTAAAAGCCGGAACACCGATAGGAAGATACGAAGTTGAATACAGTATTTGTGAATATCTGAATCCTACGAATTGTTCTACTGTAAAAAGTTATGTTCCGGTAACAGGAGCGGTTATAAAAGCGAATAATGATAATGCCGGAACTGTTGACAGTAGTAAAGGACAAAGTTCTCCAACAAGTATTTTCCAGAATGATACTTTAAACGGAGTATTACTGACTCCTTCAAGCGTTATCTTAACGACGATTGTGCCAAATCCGAATTTAACTTTAAAATCTGATGGTAGAATTGAAGTAAAATCGGGAACGCCTTCTGGAACTTATGAATTAACGTATCAAATATGTGAAGCTTTAAATCCGTCTAATTGCAGTCAGGCAGTGGCGAAGATTACGGTAATCAATGTAATAGACCCGGATCCGCCAGTACCTTTAGTGAAAATTGTAGTTACAAATGATGGAATTGTAAATGTAGACGGTATAAATGGTTCTCTTGAATTCATAAATATTTTCAACAATGATTTACTGAAAGGTTTACCAATTAATCCTTCGGAAGTTATATTTACCGATCTGTCAAAAAGCCCTTATTTTGAGTTTAATTCAGACGGAACCGTAAATGTGAAACCAAACACACCGGGTGGAACTTATGCCTTAAACTACCAGCTTTGTGAAAAGGCCCATCCAACCAATTGTGGTACTGCGACATTAACTGTTTTTGTTGAAGTTCCTGCTATTGCAGTAATTAAAACAGCAGTATTTAATGACGAAAACGGAAGCGGATTTGCCAATGCAGGCGAAACCATTACGTACAGATTTAAAGTTACCAATACCGGAAACGTTCCATTAAAAGGAATCACCATTTCAGATCCATTACCGGGAGTTGTCGTTTCAGGACAGGCAATTGATTTAGGTGTCAACGAATCTGACGAATATAACTTTAAAGCCATTTATAAAATCACGCAAAGTGATATCAATAAAGGAAGTGTAAGCAATCAGGCAAGTGTTCAGGGACGAAGCAATAAAGGAGTTGTTGTAGATGATATTTCAGATGATGAAAGTATTCTGGAAGATAAACCTACGGTATTGCCTTTAGCCGGTTGTGTTATAAAAGTCTTTAATGCGTTTTCACCAAATGGAGATGACAAAAATAGCAGATTCTATATTCAGGGCTTAGAATGTTATCCAAGCAATACAGTTGAAATATACAATCGTTGGGGAGTTCTGGTTTTCGAAAAAGATAACTACAATAACGAAGATCGTGTTTTTAAAGGTTTCTCAGAAGGACGTACTACTATAAAACAATCCGAAGGATTACCGGTAGGAACTTACTTCTACATCTTAAAATACAAAGACAACGAATCTAATTCGCATGAACAATCGGGTTATTTATATATCAACAAGTAAAAACTACGGCGGCCTGGTAATCCCGGGTCGCTTATTAAAAGCCATTCAAATGAAAAAGATAATTGTAATGTTCCTGTTTTTTACAGTGGTGTGTTCGGCGCAACAAGATGCACAATACACACAATACATGTATAACACCATGGCAATAAATCCGGCTTATGCGGGTTCCCGTGGTGCGCTAAGTGTTTTCGGATTGTACCGTACACAATGGGTCGGACTGGACGGAGCACCCGAAACCAGCACCTTCGCTATAAATACCCCCTTAAACAACAGTAACTTAGGATTGGGAGTTTCTTTGGTAAACGATAAAATTGGTCCAACCAACGAGAACACTTTATCAGCCGATTTGTCGTATAGTGTTCCAACCTCAGAAACCTTTAAACTTTCCTTTGGAATAAAAGCCACAGCAAATCTTTTTAATCTGGATATCAATAAATTGAATCCTGAAAATCAGGGAGACCCGCAGTTTCAGAATTTAAACAATCGAATCACACCCAATATTGGAGCCGGGGTTTATTGGCATTCTGACAAAGCATATTTGGGATTGTCAATTCCGAATTTTATCGAAACCAATCGATTCAATGATGATGATACCGCTATTTTTAAGGATAAAATCAACTATTATTTAATGGCAGGTTACGTTTTTGATCTGGATTATTACCTCAAATTCAAACCGGCATTGTTGACCAAGATGGTTCAGGGAGCCCCTTTACAGGTTGATGTTTCGGGGAATTTTATGTTCAATGATAAATTTGTAATCGGACTGGCTTATCGTTGGAGCGCGTCGGTTAGCGCAATGGCAGGTTTTCAGATTACAGATGGTTTATATGTGGGGTATGGTTACGATCATGAAACTACTAATTTAAGAAGATACAATTCGGGGTCACATGAAGTCTTCCTGCGTTTTGAGTTTCTTAATAATTACAATAGAATTACCTCACCAAGATTCTTCTAAAAAAGCCCTACATGAAAAGCCAAAAACTATACTATACCCTATCCTTTTTATTCCTCTTTTTTAATGCAATTGCACAAACCGGTAGTATAAAGTATGCCGATACCAAATACGAGAAGTATGCCTATATCGATGCTATAAAAATCTATGAAAATGTAGCTGAGAAAGGATACAAAGACGAAAAAATGTTCCAGCGTCTGGGGAATTCCTATTATTTTAATGGAGAATTGGTAAAAGCTTTAAAATGGTACGATGAATTGTTTGCTATGAATAAAGAACAAGAGTCTGAGTATTTGTACCGATACACACAATGCCTTAAAGCTGCTGGAAATTACGCTAAAGCAGATGTAATCTTAGAAAAATTCAATCAAAAACAGGCAACAGATAAAAGAGGGATCTTATTCGAATCCAATAAGAATTATTTGAACGAGATAAAAGCAAATTCAGGACGATTTGAAATTGCCGATGCCGGAATAAACTCTAAGTATTCAGATTATGGGAGTACTATTTTTGATAATAAACTAGTTTTTACATCTGCACGAGATACTGGCGGAGTCGCAAAGAAAAATTTCAAGTGGACCAACAGCTCCTTTACCAATTTATACACCTCCGAATTGTTACCGGATGGAAGTTTAGGAACACCGCAGCGTTTTCAGAAGAAAGTAAATACAAAATTCAACGAATCGACACCCGTTTTTACAAAAGACGGCCGAACAATGTATTTTACAAGAAACAATTTCTTAAACGGTAAAAGAGGCAGAGACGAGAATAAAGTTACCTTATTAAAGTTGTACAAAGCAAATTTAATAGAAGGAGAATGGAAAAATATCGAAGCACTTCCGTTTAACAGTGATCAGTATAGCGTAGCGCATCCCACCTTAAGTGTAGACGAAAAAACGCTCTATTTTGCTTCAGATATGCCGGGAACTTTAGGGCAATCCGACTTGTTTAAAGTAGCCATAAAGGAAGATGGAACCTTTGGGAAACCTCAAAATTTGGGAGCAGCAATCAATACTGAAGGACGAGAAACATTTCCTTTTATTTCCGATGATAACGAACTTTATTTCGCAACAGACGGAAGACCAGGATTGGGCGGACTTGATGTATTTGTGACAAAAATAAATGATCAGGGCACCTTTGAAGAAATACAAAATATTGGAGAACCAATTAACAGTCCGCAGGACGATTTTGCTTTTATAATCAATAGTAAAGACAGAAACGGATTTTTTTCTTCCAACAGAGATAAAGGACATGGATTTGACGATGTTTATCGATTTACCGAAAGACGAAAACTAAATTGCGAACAACAATTAACAGGTACTGTCACCGATTCAGAAACCAATGTCATTCTTTCAAATGCGAATGTGGCATTGTTGGATGAAAATTTCCAAGCCGTTGCAGAAGTCATCACTGATGAGAAGGGGAATTATGTTTTTCCGAATGTAAAATGTGGAAAAAACTATTTCGTACGAGCGTCGAAAACAGATTATGAAAGCAAAGAGGTACCGGTAGCAATTAAAAGAAATTCCGGAAAAACGACTTTATTGATTCAGCTGGAAAAAAGAATTAAACCCATTGAAGTGGGAACAGATCTGGCAAAAACGCTCGATATTCCGATCATCTATTTTGATCTCGACAAAGCCACTATTAAAAAAGAATCCGCTTATCAGTTAGAGAAAATTGTCGAAATTCTAAAACAATACCCAGCCTTAAAATTGGATATCCGTTCCCATACAGACAGCCGACAAACCCAACAGTACAATCAGGTTTTATCCGACAAGAGAGCTAAATCAACCCGAAACTGGCTGATTCAAAAAGGAGTAGACCCAGCCCGATTAACGGCAAAAGGATACGGCGAAACACAATTGGTAAACCAATGTTCTGATGGCGTAAAATGTACAGATGAAGAACATGAACGGAACCGAAGAAGCGAATTTGTAATCACCAATTTGTAAATAAAAAATAATAGTTTAAAGCTCTTTTCTAAATTTTAGAAAAGGGCTTTTTTCGTTGTTATCAAATTATTCGCAATCTTGTCATCCCGAGGAATGAGGGATCACACTAATAATTCGACAAAGATTGACGATATTGGGAATAAAGTTTCCTTCGTCAAAAGGACAAAACGATGCGTAAAATACACATTGGCATCAACAGCCCACAACAAAAACTTTGCGCCTTAGCGTCTTTGCGAGCAAAAAAAATAGTGATTTATTCATTCATTGACAGGGTGAGAACTAGTAGCAACGATTTGGCTAATTTCACTTAAAAACTCAAATTCATCCACGGGAAATATCTGGAGTACCGTTTCTAAAATGAGACCTACATTAATACCAGTCTCTGAATTTTCATATCGATTCTGATTCAACGCGAGAACGCATAATTTAAGCATGTCGGTAATCACATTGCCTAACTCAGAATAATTGGCAAACTTAATTTGAGTCGTATTGGCTTCTACATTGTCATTGGCCGATTTTGAATTGTGGAAATATCGGGCGGTT
Source organism: Flavobacterium lipolyticum (assembly GCF_020905335.1). Classification (NCBI taxonomy): domain Bacteria; kingdom Pseudomonadati; phylum Bacteroidota; class Flavobacteriia; order Flavobacteriales; family Flavobacteriaceae; genus Flavobacterium; species Flavobacterium lipolyticum. The sequence continues at coordinate 2,669,334 of NZ_JAJJMN010000001.1, forward strand.
ATTTTTTGTAGTTGTTCCAGATTTTTAAATTTATTTGTTTCCATGATAGCATTTTTGATGTATTAATTTCTATTCTTTTTTTAGAAATTAAATCTATTAAACTATTGGCATAAATAGCACGACATTTATGTCGTGTTAATAAAATGTTGTATTCTTTCTAATTTTAAGTAAGTTGGGGTTATTATTATTTAGGTTTTTTCTTATAAAATAATAGCTAGATTTGCAATAATAAATAGTTAGAAGTTTTAGAAAAGGGCTGAAAGCCCAAAAGCAAAAGCGTAGTGCAACGCACTACGAATTAGATAGATGATAACAATCGCCCTGAAAGGGCAAAAGCAACTAAAAAAACAGCAAGAAAAACATGCCGCAATCATTATCAAAAGTATATGTTCATTTGGTATTTAGTACTAAAAGACGTTATCCCTTTATTGACAATGTCATACAAGAGCGTTTATGGGAATATCTTGGCGGAATTTGTAAAGGATTAGAATGCAATCCAATTCAGATAGGAGGATATAAAGATCATGTACATGTACTGTGTTTACTATCTAAAAAAGTCACCCAAATGAAATTGGTCGAAGAAGTAAAAAAGCAATCCTCAAAATGGATAAAAACAATAGACGATTGTTACGCGAAATTCTATTGGCAGGATGGTTATGGTATATTTTCTGTCAATCCATCAGAGCTAGAGAGAGTAATACAATATATTAAGAATCAGGAAGAACATCATAGAAAGCGTACCTTCAAAGAAGAGTTGGTGGCATTTTTAAATAAATATCAGGTAGTTTATGATGAGCGTTTTCTATGGGATTAGTGCTTTTGCCCTTTCAGGGCTTAGGTTAGGAATCGTTTTTTGTTCATAGTGCGGTGCACTATGGCTATTGCTAAGGCTCTTTCAGAGCATGTTTGGAACGTTTATGATTTGAAGTTCCTTTATTATAAAAACAAAATATATTTAATTGATTATTCATAATGATAGATTTATAATAATAAGTACTCAAAGCCTTTAAAAAACAGGACTGAAAGCCAAAAAAAACATTAGCTTTCAGGGCTTAAGGTAGGAGTCATTTTTTATTCGTAATGGTACATTGCGCTGTTACTAAGCCTCGCTTATTATAAAACAAAACACATTTAATTGATTTATTCATAACCATAGATTTATAATGATGAGTACTTAAAGTCTGTAAAAATGGGCTGAAGGCCCAAAAGCATTAGCATAGTGCGTAGCGCTATGAAATTAGCGTAGTGCGATTAAATAGACAATGAGTATCGCCCTGAAAGGGCAAAAGCAAATTTTCAGCAGAATTCTCTTTTATTTAGAATAAATCAAATGACCAAAAAAACACTGCTCTTTTCGTAAAAAAGGATTAGAATTCGAGTGCTTTTTTAAACTAAAATTTATAAAATACAAAATATTAGTTATTTTGCTTAAAATGAATGTTTTATGGTTTTAAAAAACCGTTTTTCATTGTGGTGTATCTACATTTTTTTCTAACTTTATAAATCTAAAATTTTTCAGCTATGACTGTAGAACAAATATTAAACGCAAAAGGGAAAAATGTTTATTCAGTTCTTTCAACCACAACGGTTTATGAAGCCTTAAAGGTAATGGGAGAGAAAAACATAGGTGCTATTCTGGTTATTGATGGTTCCGATTTAAAAGGAATATTGTCTGAGAGGGATTATGCTCGAAAAATTGTTTTGAAAGATAAATCATCAAAAGAAACGTTTGTGCATGAAATTATGGAAAGCAATGTTTTCTCGGTAAAACTTTCAAATAAGATTGAAGATTGTATGGAACTAATGAGTACCAAAAGAATCAGACATTTACCGGTTCTGGAAGATGGAATTGTAGTAGGAATAATATCTATAAGTGATGTGGTTAAGGCTATTATAGAAATTCAGAAAGATACTATTAATCATTTAAACTCTTATATTTCGCAATAAAACAAGAAAAAAATAAAACATATCAAAAAAATAGTCCAAATTAATTTGGGCTATTTTTTTTTCGCTCCGAATTTTATTTTTAGGAAAAGAAAGCAGTAAAAATAGGCCATTTTAAAACAAGACTTATATCTTTGTAAGCTAGAATAAAAGCTAAAAATAAATGAACAAAGAGAGTAAAAGAAGAGAAGCGTTACTGTACCATTCAGAACCAACTCCAGGAAAAATTCAGGTAGTTCCAACAAAAAAATATGCAACCCAAAGAGATTTATCTTTGGCTTATTCGCCAGGAGTTGCAGAGCCATGTTTAGACATTGCAGCAAACGTAGAAGACGTTTACAAATATACAGCAAAAGGAAATTTAGTTGCCGTGATCTCAAACGGTACAGCAGTTTTAGGTCTTGGGGACATTGGTCCTGAGGCTTCTAAGCCAGTAATGGAAGGAAAAGGATTGTTGTTTAAAATATTCTCTGATATTGATGTTTTTGATATCGAAATCGGGACAAAAGATATCGAAGAATTCATTCAGACCGTAAAAAATATTGCTCCAACTTTTGGAGGGATAAATCTGGAAGACATTAAAGCACCGGAATCTTTTGAAATCGAAAGACGATTGGTAGAAGAATTAGACATTCCGGTAATGCACGACGATCAGCACGGTACTGCAATTATCTCGTCAGCAGCTTTAATTAATGCCCTTGAATTGGCAGGGAAAAAAGCAGAAGATGTAAAAGTCGTAGTTTCGGGTGCAGGTTCTGCAGCGATTGCTTGTACTGATTTATATGTTTTGTTAGGAGTTCAGGTTAAGAACATTAAGATGTTTAACAGTAAAGGACTTTTAACAAAAGATAATTCTTCACTATCAGAATTGCAGTTGAAATATGCAGTTGACGGAGCTAAAATTGATTTAGCAGAAGCAGTGAAAGGAGCAGATGTTTTCATCGGATTATCTTCAGGAGGTATTTTGTCACCTGAAATGTTATTGACAATGAACGAGAATCCAATTGTTTTTGCAATGGCAAATCCAAATCCGGAAATCGATTATAACTTAGCAACAGAAACCCGTAAAGATATTATTATGGCTACGGGACGTTCAGATTTTCCTAATCAGGTAAATAACGTTCTTGGATTCCCTTATATTTTTAGAGGAGCATTAGACGTACGTGCTACAAAAATTAACGAAGCGATGAAAATGGCTGCCGTAAAAGCATTAGCTATTTTGGCAAAAGAGCCGGTACCGGAGCAGGTTAACGTAGCATACGGAGCAACAAAATTAGGTTTCGGACAAGAGTATATCATTCCTAAACCATTTGATCCTAGATTGATTACTGTGGTTGCGCCTGCAGTTGCAAGAGCAGCAATGGAATCCGGAGTAGCAAAAAATCCTATTACAGACTGGGCAGCATACGAAGATGTGCTTCGCGAGCGTATGGGGAACGACAATAAAATGGTACGTTTGATTACCAACCGTGCTAAAGTAAGTCCAAAAAGAATTGTTTTTGCAGAAGCAGATCAGTTAAACGTACTTAAAGCAGCACAGATTGTACACGAAGACGGAATTGGTTTTCCAATCTTACTAGGAAATAAAGAAGTCATTTTAGAACTTAAAGAAGAATTAGGTTTTGATGCTGAACTAGAGATCATCGACCCTAAAACTAATGAAGAAGAAGCAAGACGTAACCGATTTGCTAATTCTTATTGGGAAACAAGAGGAAGAAGAGGAGTTTCGTTATTAGATTCACAAAAATTCATGCGCGAAAGAAACTATTTTGCTGCGATGATGGTGAACGAAGGAGAAGCAGATGCTTTGGTAACAGGTCATACAAGAAGTTATCCAACTGTTGTGAAACCAATGTTACAATTGATTGAAAAAGCACCGGGAGCCTCATTAGTGGCTACAGCCAATATGATGTTGACTTCTCGTGGACCAATGTTCTTGTCAGACACAGCAATCAACATTAATCCTTCAACAGAAGATTTGATTAACATTGCGATCATGACGGCTAAAACGGCTAAAATGTTTGGTGTAGAGCCTGTTATTGCAATGGTTTCGTATTCAAACTTCGGGTCTTCAACAAGTCCAAGTGCTTCAAAAGTGAGAGAAGCAGTAGCTTATTTGCATAAAAACCATCCGGAAATGATTGTTGACGGAGAAATTCAGGCAGATTTTGCCTTGAATCAGGAAATGCTTGCAGAAAAATTCCCTTTCTCAAAATTAGCAGGTAAAAAAGTGAATACCTTGATTTTCCCTAATTTAGATTCGGCTAACATTACTTATAAATTGTTAAAAGAACTTTACAAAGTAAATTCTATTGGACCAATTATGATGGGAATGGGTAAACCGGTTCACATTTTTCAATTAGGAGCAAGCGTTGAGGAAATGGTAAATATGGCTGCAATTGCAGTTATTGACGCTCAGGAAAAAGAAAGTAAAAAGATTAAATTAGCAAAATAGTAGAAATAATTAGGGTCAAATAATAATGTCGTATTTTTAATGCATTTTTGTTATATTTGACCTTAATAAATTATACTATGATAGCACATTTACAGGGGAAATTAGTAGAGAAAAATCCAACAGAAGTCATCATTGAGTGTGGTGGAGTAGGATATCAGGTAAACATCTCTTTACATACCTTTTCATTAATTCCCAATGTAGAAAATATAAAATTGTATACGCATCTTCAAATCAAAGAAGATGCGCATACATTATTTGGTTTTGTAGAAAAATCAGAACGCGAAATATTCAGAATGTTATTGTCGGTTTCAGGAATTGGTGCAAACATTGCCAGAACCATGTTGTCATCCATAGAGCCAAGACAAATCATCAATGCTATCGCCTCAGGAGACGTAGGTATAATCCAGTCCATAAAAGGAATTGGGAACAAAACAGCACAAAGAGTTATACTAGATTTAAAAGAAAAAGTGTTAAAATTGTACGATTTGGACGAAGTTTCTATCGTACAGAACAATACAAATCGAGATGAAGCGTTATCTGCTTTGGAGGTTTTAGGTTTTGTTCGTAAAACTTCTGAAAAAGTAGTAGAGAAAATCGTAAAAGAAGATCCGGAAGCTACTGTAGAAACCATTATCAAGAAAGCACTAAAAAGCCTATAAAACCAATTTATTTAAACCAAGAGTATGCGTAAAATTTGTATTTTTTTACTGTTTTTATTTTGCGGTAATGTTTTGCGTGCGCAAGTAAACCCAACAGTTCAAGATACAACTAAAACACAATTCTCCGTTGGTAAAGTAGAAATAGGAAATCCGCCAAGTATACTTTCAGCCTATCGGTATGATCCTATAACCGACCGCTACATTTACACCAGTTCAGTAGACGGTTTTAATATCAATTATCCAATTGTATTAACGCCAAAAGAATACGAAGATTTAGTTTTGAAAGAATCCAGAAGAGATTATTTCAGAAAAAAATCAGACGCTATTGATGGTAAAAAATCAGGAAGTGAGGCGGCTAAAAAGAATTTACTACCGCGATATTATATCAATTCAGGACTTTTCGAAAGCATCTTCGGAAGTAATACTATAGACGTAAAGCCAACAGGATCAGTAGAAATGGACTTGGGGATCCGGTATACCAAACAGGACAATCCAGCTTTTTCACCAAGAAACAGATCCAGTCTAACGTTTGATTTCGATCAGCGAATCAGTATGAGTTTGCTGGGGAAAGTAGGGACCAGATTAGAGGTAAATGCTAATTATGATACCCAGTCTACTTTTGCCTTTCAAAATTTATTTAAACTTGCTTACACGCCTTCAGAAGATGATATTGTTCAGAAAGTGGAAGTGGGTAACGTGAGTATGCCTTTAAACAGTACCCTGATTCGAGGCGCCCAAAGTTTGTTCGGGGTTAAAACAGTCTTGCAATTTGGTAAGACAACCGTTACCGGAGTTTTCTCAGAACAGAAGTCACAAACCAAGAGTATAGTTGCAGAAGGTGGCGGTACCGTACAGAACTTTGATTTGTATGCGCTGGATTACGATAACGACCGACATTTCTTCTTATCTCAGTATTTCAGAAATAAATACGATACATCATTAAAAAGCTATCCTTTTATCGATAGCCGTGTTCAGGTTACCAGAATAGAAGTTTGGGTAACTAATAAACAAAATAGGGTCGCAACCAACAACAATAACTTACGTAACATTATCGCGCTTCAGGATTTAGGAGAAGGACAGGTTACGGGAGTTCCGGACAATCAGGTGGTGGTGATAAGCAATCCGGTTGGATTTTTTAATAACCCTATCGATACACCAACAAACAACACCAACAATAAATACGATCCGGCTACTATTGGAAAACCAGGAGCCTACCTAAATTCTAATATTAGAGAAATCGTAACGGCAAAATCTGGATTTAATAACGCAAATACCAGCGAAGGAACAGATTATTCTGTATTAGAAAACGCCAGAAAATTAACCGCAAACGAATTTACTTTCAATCCGCAATTGGGATACATTTCCTTACAGCAGCGTCTGGCCAATGACGAAATTTTAGCAGTAGCATTTGAGTATACTGTTGGAGGAAAAGTCTATCAGGTAGGGGAGTTTGGAAGTGACGGGGTTGACGGAACTGTAGTGACCGGAAACAACAATGCCAATAAAGCGATTATTACTCAAAGTTTAGTGTTAAAAATGCTGAAGAGTAATTTGACGAACGTTCAGAATCCGGTTTGGAATCTGATGATGAAAAACGTGTACCAAATTCCTCAGGCGTATCAAATCAAACAAGACGATTTCAGACTAAACATACTGTATACAGATCCTTCCCCAATCAACTATATTTCACCGGTACCGGGAACAACATTCCCTGCAAATCCTACCGCAGATAATAAAGTAGAGCTTACCCCTTTATTGAATGTCTTTAATCTGGACCGATTGAATTATAACAATGATCCGCAAGCCGGAGGAGATGGTTTCTTTGATTATATTCCGGGAATTACAGTAGACGTTCAGAATGCTCGAATTATTTTTAGTACCAAAGAGCCTTTTGGAGAATTGTTATTTAAAAAGTTACAAAATACAGGTTCGGGTGAGAACTACGACGATCCAACGACCTATAATGCCAATCAGAAAAGATATGTGTTCAGAAACATGTACCGAAACACACAGTCCGGAGCTTTGCAGGACAGTGATAAGAATAAATTTTTATTAAGAGGAAAATACAAATCATCAGGAAGCAATGGTATTCCAATCGGAGCGTTTAATGTTCCGCAGGGATCTGTTGTGGTTATGGCAGCCGGAAGAAGACTGGTGGAAGGGATCGATTATAGCGTAGATTACCAATTAGGACGTGTTCAGATTTTAGATCCTTCGCTTCAGGCTTCTAATACACCAATTGAGGTGTCATTGGAGAATAACTCAATTTTCGGACAACAGACTCGAAGATTTATAGGTTTCAATGTTGAACATAAAATTTCAGATAAATTTATTGTAGGAGGAACTTATTTGAAAATGAACGAAAGACCGTTTACTCAAAAATCAAGTTACGGTCAGGAATCTGTAAACAATACAATCTTTGGATTCAACGGAAATTACTCTACCGAAGTTCCTTTCTTCACCAGATTAGTTAACAAATTACCAAACATAGATACAGATGTTCCTTCCAATCTTTCGATTAGAGGAGAAGTAGCTTTCTTAAAACCGGATGCTCCAAAAGCCAGTGATTTTGAAGGTGAGGCAACCATTTATATTGATGACTTCGAAGGTTCTCAGTCTACCATCGACATGCGATCAGCGTATGCGTGGAGTCTGGCTTCGACGCCATTTGTAAATTCTATCAATGACAATACTTTTAATGCCAATTCAACTACATTAGAATATGGCTTTAAACGTGCAAAATTGTCCTGGTATACTATCGACCCTGTCTTTTACGCTTCAAAACCATCGGGTATTTCAAATGATGATCTGTCATTAAATACCACGAGACGTATTTATAGCCGGGAATTATATCCAAATACAGATATTGCTCAGGGACAGATTCAGGTAGTGAATACATTGGACTTAACGTATTACCCTTCTAACCGCGGACCTTATAACAACAATCCGAATTTTGGTGCAAGTCCCGCCGGTTCTAATTTTGGAGGAATCATGCGTGCTTTGAATTCGACCAACTTCGAACAGGGGAATGTCGAGTATATCCAGTTTTGGGTAATGGATCCTTATGTAGGTAATGGAGAAGCAGCAATTAATAATACCGGAAAAATTTATTTCAACTTAGGAGAAATTTCGGAAGACGTTTTAAAAGACGGAAGAAAACAATACGAAAACGGATTAGGCCCGGATCAGATCATGGTAAATCCCAGACCGCTTTGGGGAGATGTTCCGGCATCACAATCTTTAATTTATGCCTTTGATAATAACGCAGGTAATCGTAGCAATCAGGATGTTGGTTTAGACGGTTTACCCAATTCGAAAGAAGCTTCAGTATATACAAATTACGGTGGAGAAACAGATCCGGCCGGGGACGATTATACCTATTATTTGAATACTGATGGAGGCGTTTTAGACCGCTATAAAAATTACAATGGTACAGAAGGGAACTCTCCTGTAAGTATCGATTCCCCAAACCGTGGATCAACAACTTTACCGGATGTTGAAGATATCAACCGTGATAACACCATGAGTACCATCAATGCCTATTATGAATATAGCATCGATGTAAAACCGGGAATGCAGGTGGGACAGAACTTCGTTACAGACATTCGTGAAGTAAGTAATGTTGAATTGCCAAACGGATCAACGACAACAGCAAGATGGATACAGTTTAAAATTCCGGTTGCTCAACCGCAAAATACTATCGGAAATATTACCGATTTCAGATCGATTCGTTTCATGCGTATGTTTATGACCGGCTTTAGTGATCAGATGACTGTTCGTTTTGGAGCTTTGGATTTAGTGAGAGGAGAATGGAGAAGATATACCGGTACACTTGATGCCAATGATACAAATCCGGCTGACGACGGAACAGAGTTTGATGTTGCGGCAGTAAACATTCAGGAGAATGGTACAAAATGTCCTGTGAATTACGTGGTGCCACCGGGCGTTCGTAGAGAGCAGCTGTATAATAACAATACCATTATCAATCAAAATGAGCAAGCCTTAGCGGTTAGAGTTGGCGGTTCAGGATTACAATATCAGGATTCAAGAGCGGTTTTTAAGAACGTAAGTGTAGACATGCGTCAGTACAAAAAACTGAAAATGTTTTTACATGCTGAATCATTGCCAAACGAAAACACGTTACTCGATGATGAAATGGTAGGTTTTATCCGTTTTGGAAATGACTTTACACAAAATTTCTATCAGGTCGAGGTTCCTTTAAAAGTGACCAGAACCGGAGGGTCCTGTAGCATAAGTCCGGATCAGGTTTGGCTGGAAGAGAATAATATTGATTTAGCACTGGAGTTATTGACCCGAATGAAAATTAAGGGGATGACTGTTGATATTAATTCTGATAAAAGAGATGTTAACGGGATTTATTATCCGGATGACGATCTGAGTATTGGCGGAGGTGATGGAGACGGCAGATTAAGATTAGGAATCAAAGGAAACCCTAATTTTGGTTTAGTCCGAACATTGATGGTAGGTGTTAAGAGTAGGGCAGATCATAAAACCATCAAAGGAGAGATTTGGTTCAACGAACTTCGAATGGCCGATCTGGAGAACAAAGGTGGTATGGCGGCAATTTTAAATATCGATACCAATATGGCAGATTTTGCTACCGTATCGGCTACCGGTAAAAAGAGTACCATTGGTTTTGGATCTTTAGAACAAGGAGCAAATGAGAGAAGCCGTGAAGATCTTCAGCAGTATAATATTGTTACCAATTTGAATTTAGGAAAATTATTACCACAAAGATGGGGAATCAATTTGCCGTTTAATTACGCAATTGGAGAAGAAGTTATCACACCAGAATACGACCCGTTCAATCAGGATATAAAATTAAAACAGCTGATTAAAGAAACGACCGATGAGGCAGAGAAAGAAAACATCAGAACCAGAGCTGTTGACTATACCAAAAGAAGAAGTATTAACTTTATCGGCGTAAGAAAAGACAGAGCACCGGAACAGAAGCCGCATGTTTATGACGTTGAAAACTTCACCTTTTCACAATCGTACAATCAGGTAGAACGTCACGATTATGAAGTGGCAGATTACGTAGACGAGCAATCGAATAGTGCCGTGAATTATGCGTACAC